>JAUVNS010000050.1 GCA_030599585.1 Promethearchaeota archaeon
TGGCAATTTACTACTTTTAGTAGCTTAACTTGCCGTCCAGTTTATCGGGGTAGATTCACTAACGGTGAGTATATGAAAAGTTGCCGACTTCTAAGCTAGAATCTTACAATTTAGAACAAACTTGAAACGGACTACAAAGCTTGATATTACAACTATTTCGGCAATTTTTTATATACATTGTTGTAGCCAGTTATCCGATTATTGCTTTATACAATTCTTCTTTGTAATCTTCTTTACTCAATTGACTTCCAATTCTTTCACTTCTCTCTTTGAAACTTTTATTGTTAAGTAGTTCTAGAACTTTCGGTTCGAGGTTTTTATTGGTTATTCTACTTATTTTGATACCTTTTGGTCCAAGACCCAACTCCGAAATAATTTCATCCCAAATAAATTGGTCAATAAAATGTGGAATTATTAATGTTGCACAGCCATATTTTAGGGCTAAATGTGTTGTTCCGGATCCACCATGATGAATAACGGCATACATTTTTGGGAAAACCCAATCATAAGGAATTTGTGATACAAAATAAATCAATTCTGAATTGAAATTACCGGGTTTAACTAAGCCTCCTGATGCTGTATTTATGATAGTCGCTATTTTATTTCTTTCAAGAATTTCAAGAATTATTTTTGTTTTTCGTTCAGGCTCAGGATTAGTCATTGAGCCAAAAGTGATAAATAATATTTTCTCATTTTTATCTATGAATTCAGTCAGTTCTTTTTTGGGTTTCCAATCTGTTTCTTTCATTACTGCATGATGACCTAAAACCTTAATGTTACTTTCCCAATAATCAGGTCGTGGGAACAACCTTGGCGAAATGGTATAAATAAATTTTCTGTTGCGAACTATTTTCTTTAATTCTGTTCGTTTGATTTTATCCTGTATATGTAGCCACTTTTTTGTAGTTAAGGCTGCAGTAGCTGCCCCAAAATCATATAGTTTGAATGTAAGTTTGTTAAAAAAATCTCCGTAATTTTTACCAAAAACAAGTAATGAATGTCCTTTTACATAGTGCAAATATGGGAAAGGACTTAAAAAAGTTGTTTTTCCACTATTTTTATACTCCCAAATTATTGGACAAATTGTTTTTGAATTATAAAGTACTCTATCCGGTCTTTCTTGTTTAATAAGTTCGTAAAGCTTAGTTTCTTTTTCTTTATTCGGGCCTGTTTGTTTCATGGCAAGTTTGATGAAAGCGAAGGTTTTTTTTAATCCCTTTCCTCCTCCCATAGCTATTTTACCTGCATCACTATTGTGTAAATCAAATAATTTGCTCCCCAGAGAAGCGAATTCAAGCTCATTACTTTCTGTCAATTCTCTAAATTGTTCTGAAAATGCACAAATGACTTGATGTCCTTTTTCTTTCAGAATTTTTCCAACTGCTAAAAAAGGTTCAATATCTCCTTGGGTTCCTATTGCTGTTAAAATGATTTTCATTAGCTACTTCTTCAATTGGCTACAACGGTCCGGCGGTAAGAAATCGTTGCGCACTTCAAGGCTCCAACTTATCAGCCCGCTACACCGTTTATTAATTGTTCCATTATTTAAATTTAAAA
>JAUVNS010000022.1 GCA_030599585.1 Promethearchaeota archaeon
CATTTTCATATAAAATTGAGAATAATGATGAATATTTTACTGAAACATTATATTTTAAAGGATTTTTTAAAGCTGCATTAGTTCTTTTAGAATCAAATGAACTCATTGAATTAATTGGCGAGGAGTATGAAGGAACTGACTCCAAAACCCTCTGTAGAATTAGAGATTATCTAAAGATTCTTGATTTTATAAAGAGGTATTCTATTAATTATTTATTATATCAGTAAGCTAACTTTTAATAATCTTCCGTCCCCGTGATGCCCCCTCCTCATGAATAGGAATAAAATCTAATCGTCAATGTAAATCTTTTCGTAAAGTTTTTTGTTCAGTTCGTCAACAAATTGCGATAATGCATTCTCATTCCCGTCATCGTCAAGTTCAGCGGATGCTAAATACAAGTCTTCTTCTGTCCTGGTCACTGCTACATAAAAAATTCGTCGTTCTTCTTCTAAATCTTCTTGTCTTTTAAGAGATAAATAATCTGGAAAGAAACCATCAGTTAACATTGGCATAAAAACAGTATTCCACTCCAATCCTTTCGCCCTATGAATCGTTGATATCACTAATCTTGATTCTTTTTCATTTATGGTTCTATTTTGATCGTATTCACTTTCGTTAAGGCTTAAATGATTGAGGAACTCTCCAAGGGTTCGAAATCGAGTTGTCATCTCGATTAATAACTTGATATCATTGATTTTTTTTTCAAAATCTTGTTCTTGTTCTTTTTCTTTATACTTACCCTCGAAAACATTATAAATCACTTTCCTTTGTATTAGGGCTTTTATCATATCTCCCACTGTTCCCTTTAGTGATAACAGAATTTTCATAATTCTAACAATGTTATGAACTGGAGGTCTCCTATTAAACACACCTTTATGCTTTAATAAATCAATCTTACGAGTAAGAGAGAGGGGATTTGAAATAACGTCAAATGGGGCTTTCGATTTAATTATAATTTCGTCATAAATCTTGTCGCTATTGGTCTTTCCAAGACCTTCAATGTATTTTGTTGCAATACGAGCAAAATATTTTTTAGCAAACATACCCTTAGGATCGTATCGGAAACGGAGGAACGCCAAAATGTCCCTTATGTGCATTTTTTCAAAAAAAGTCTGACCGCCACGAACTTCATAAGGAATATCTTCTTTTGTCAAATTGAAAATTAATCGATGGTAATGTTGAATTTCTGGCTTATCTCCTTTGAGAGCCCTAAATAATATCGCTATCTTTTCATAAGGAATGCCGTTGGCATGAACATTCTTGACCTTCTCTACCAAATAATCCACTAGTTTATAATTATTCTTCGCAATAATTAACCGTGGTTTATGTAAGCCTGGTTTATTAGGTTTCATTTCTTTAGGGAACTGAAATTTATTGTGATTTATCGAGTCGTTAGCAAGGGCAAGGATCTCTGGTGAACTTCTATAATTTATTGAGATCGTGAATTCTTCAACATTTTCAAAATTATCCTTAAAATTTAGAAAATTCCTGAAATCAGCACCTCGAAAAGCGTAAATGCTCTGTGCATCATCCCCCACTGCTAATAAGCAATGTTCTTCATTCAGTTTAGATAATTTTTGAATTATTTCGTCTTGGATGTAATTAGTATCTTGATATTCATCAACTAGAATATATTTGAATTTCTTAGCAAATTCTTTAACATCCGCATCGTCAAGTAACCGATTCCAAAAAAATAATAGATCATCAAAGTCAAACATAAATTTCTTCATTTTTTTATTAGTGTATCTATTTGCAATTTCATATATCTGGTCAAACTGAGCGCCATATTCTTGAAACTTCCATTGAATAACATTTTTTAGAGTTTTGTTACAGTTAACCCTAGCAGATATGATTTGCCTAATAGCGTTAGCAGTAGGATAAGAATCTTTTATATCTTTGAAAATCTCATCTTCTTCCTCGGGATCTATGTTGGCATACGCTTCATTAGTCAATAGCTCGTTATTACATGCATCATCTATGCACATATCAATGAAATCGTTAGTCTGTGAAGTATTCATAATAGTATAGTTTTCGAATTTAATCTTTTTTTTAAATCGTTTTAAAAATACCCTATGAGCAATAGAATGGAATGTCCCCGCCGTGATTCCAACAGGCATCACGCCCAGTAGTTCTTTTACACGATTTATCATCTCTTTGGCGGCTTTATTCGTGAAAGTAACTAACATAATTTCTGATGGTTCAGCTCCCATTTCAAGTAGTCTTGCTACGCTATAAGTTATAACTCTGGTCTTTCCTGTTCCTGCTCCAGATTTTACCAACATATTACCAGTTAAATTGGATACGACTTTTTGTTGTTCAAGATTTAACACTCTCTTGTAATCAATTTTTTTATACGGGTTTTTTTGTTTTTCATTAAAAGAATCTCGGATATTATCAACTTTTCTCGGTGGAGATCTTCTATTTAACCAAACTTCGAGGGAATTAGTATCTTTTTTTTGTCGCTTCGTCATTTTTATGAAGTTTTATCTTTACAAATATATACTCGTTCTTTTATTTAAATTGAAATATTTATTAAAAAATATCATAATGCTTTGATTTTATAATACCGTACAGATTATTATTCTTAAAATCTGAGTAAATCTTAGGCTTTCTATTTTCCAATCTCAATGTAATGTATTTTTAGCCTTAAAGAAAATCTGTTTTCCCATTTTAGTACCTTTTTTATCATAATTATTCAAATTTTGGCGCCAAAAGCTCTTAGTCTAATGTCATCTTTTATAAAATCTGATTTAGTAGTATAAGTTGATTGTTCTGAATCTATCAACTTCTCTATTTCTTCAATTAGTTTTTTAGAAATAGAAACTGAAATATAATTTTTCTCCATATCTTCTCTATCACCTCTTTATCTTCTAAGTCTTTATATTGTTTATAATAAACCCACATATAATAGTAAATAAGGACTCTTGATTTTCATTAAAGTATTTTAGTTGGTCACAATGATTTGTGAACATAAACCATCAATATCTCTTCCAATAATCCTACCTATTGTTTCGATAATTCTGGAATCCCTAAAGATGCATTTAAGGTCGTGAAATTTTTTTCACTATTTTGATTGGATTCCGTTTTAATCACACTTTTATCTCCAAAACTTTCTAATTTTTAAAATAAGTTCTTTTCATATATGGGAAGTATTTTTTATAGCAGGAAGGAACATTTTAAACTTTCTCCCGTCCCTTAAAATCCACTTAGGAAGGACTCGATGTCCAAAATGTTGGAATGCTTTAGTAATTTCATATATAGATATAGAAGTATTTCCAATTTCTTTACTCGTAGCATTAAATATACAAGAAGCAATTAGAGAAACGTGATTTATGACTTTATTTTCTTTAACGATATTTTTATAACTTTCAACAGCATTGCTTGTTAGCTTATTATTAAGGTTAAGAAATAAAGATATAAAATTGAGAGTATTTAACATTTTATGTTTCGTTATATTATTTTTAATTCTTAGAAATTCATCGCTATTCCTTTTCAATCTTTTAAATAGATTTTGTTTATTTGAATTGAACCGTTTGCCATTCTTACGATTTAATAACAAGAAATGTCTGTTATTTGAATTGAAAAAACTATCATTCTTACGACTTAACAACATGAAATGTGGGATATTCAGACTTTGTAATTCGTCCAAAGTAAAAAAATCCAAATATCCTTGGTTAAGCAAAAATAATTGAACTGGAAGATACCCACTTTCAAGCCTTCTGGCAACTTCTTCTTTAAACACTTTTTTTGCTTGAGGATCACCAGCTTGGGATAATCTATTTAATAGTGGAAACGCTAAATTAGAATGAAGTAAACGAGTATCGTAATTGTGTTCTACCCATGTCTGGAGATTGGAACAATAGCCCCAAAATTCTTGCTCAGGAGTTATAAAAATTCTTGAAACCGGGAAGGAGCGGCGATATGTTTTAATTGTCTCGTCAATAGGATTAATCTCATCTAATTCTTCTAATCTATTGACTGGAAGATTGAAGACTACCCGCTTACATTGATTAAATAATCTTCCCTTGACATAAATAATTGTTTTTCCATTTTCCAATCTCAGCGTAATGTAATCATTTACTTCAAAAAAGACTTCTTGTTCTTTTTTCATTTAGCGCTTACCTCTCTAAAAAACAATTCAAATCCTCAACTAATTTAATTACAAGTTCTTCACTCAATTCCGATTTCAGTTCCTTAAAAAAGGAGGGGTGAAAACGAAACTTTGAATCTGTATAATCGATATCGCCGATATTATCGAAAAACGACTCAAAATCATAGTCGTGTTGTTTTTCAAACTCGTAAAAGACGTTACAGATTAAGTAATATCGAATTAATCCATTGATGTTTTCACGAGGAATCTCGAATATTTTTTCCTTTAAATCTACTATAAAATTATTGAAGAGATTAGAACCGTACTTTTCCTCAAACTTAATGATGAAGTTCTCAATATATTTTAAATCAATATCATTACACTCCAAGAGGTTCGTCAATACTTTCTTTTCAAACGAGCTATCTACCACCTCTAATTTATCATGTTTCACCTCAGAGATTTCCTTTTTATCTTCTTGGTAGTTATTCATTTTCTCTTATACTCCTTCTTGCTATAGATTTCATTAATCGATTCAGGTATTTTGAGATGCCTTTTTTAAACATAGATTATCAGTTAGCTACATCTAATAGTTCCTGAATATTTCTTTCTAAACTATGAATAGTAGCTATAGTAACGCCATATCCAATACTTTTCATCATATAACTTGCCTCTCGTAGTGATATAGAAGGTTCGCATAACCTTAAAGCAACCGCTATTCTGCTACTTCGACTAACTGCCTTGTTAATCTTAAAAACACATTTTTCAACAATTTTAATACTTTTTAGCAATTCTTCTTTATCTATCCAATTAAATTGTTCTATCAAGTGTAATGCTATAATCCGATGTTCTCTACAAGCATAAATTATACAAGCTTCTATTTGAGTAAGATTATCAAGATCTACTTTTTCTCTTAATTCTGATAACTTCTTCTCTTGTTTTGAAAGTAACCTTCTATTTTTATTTACTAAAGCTGATTTCTCAACTCTAGGTTTCCTCTTAAGTTTAGTATATTTTAGATATTCTTTAAATCCGATTCTAAACATTTTAACCACTATAAGTGTAGAAATACCTAATTCTTCTGCAATATCGTCCAAAGTTTTTTGTTTCTTCCTTAATTCAACAGCTTTTTCGAATAATTCGCGCCTTTCTTCTAGATATTCTTCTTCAGTCATCCGTGGTCCAATAGGGCGATAAGGAGCAAAATTTTTATATTCTGGAAAAAACATTGTCAACAATTTCGATATCGTTTGAACACAAAGATTTGTTTTTTTAGATATTTCACGCAAACTTAATCGTTGTTTGCGAAAGTTTATGATTCTTTCTATCAAATCACCATATACAAGCCTATAATCTTTTTTAGGCAATTTTAATTCTGTTTTACTCATATATCAATACCAGTTTATGCTTTTCTCTATGGAATCGAATTTTTTTAACTTTTCATGCTGGGAAAAAATATTTTTCATTGACTTTTAAATTATTCTCGTTTAAAAAATGCTTGAAATCTAAAACCGACTGAGTATATTGATCTATAACATCCTTGCACAATTGGGTAATTTTTTCTGTATACTCAACGATTTTTCTAACATCTTTATAAAACACTTCGTCTAAACTAAGAGTGAGTTCTTCTAATTGATTCGAGAAATCGAGGGCAATATCTCTAAGTTGAGGGTATTCTTTATCAATTTTTGGCGTGAAACATAATATATTCGGCTTAAAATCTCCTTCTAAAAATTCACAATAGTAAAAATTCAAATCGTTTTCGGCATTTTCGTCTTTGGATTTACATTCACAGAGTTGACATAACTCTGGAACACCTATTAAATTATCTTGAGTTTTAATTCCATTTGTTTTACTAATTTCCTGCTCATTTTCATTCAATTGTAATTCCCTCCCTTTTTCCTTCATTTAAGGTTTTTTTATGGACAAAATTTTTCACTTAATTCACATCCGAGACTTCTTTTACCTCTTAGATTTGTTTAAAAATTATTTTCCTTAATTTCTACGATTTTAATTTTTGTACCCCGGAAGAGCACAATTTCTTTTTCATCAAATCCGATAGTTAGTTCGCAGTTTTTAAGTATAGTTACCTTCCAATCAACATCTTTTTTAAAGGCTAAACCTGTTATTTGATAGATGGTCTTGGGATTATTTTCCTCAAATGGTAATACCTCAAATGGATATTCAGAATCTAGGCACCATACCCATACATCAGAATCATATGGTCTTGTAACTCTTATCCCTTTTTCAATATTTTTTTGAGCCTCCCAAAAACTATAAATTTTGAAAGGATCACTAAATGATTGGTAAATATCAACCAATTTATTAAATTGTTCTGTAATCTCCCCTTCAAGCAGTTTTATAGCTTCTAGTTTTGATATTTTTTTAGAATAAGCAATAGTATCTACATGGGTCTTAAGTTGATCCGGATAAAAATTCCCCCATTCTTTTAAAAATTGGGGGAAATAACCTTTCATTTCTTCCGGATTCTGTATTTTTAATTTTAAAAAATCCATTTATTATCACCCCTCGGTTTGCTCAAACTCGACGCGATAAATTATTTTGCTTTTTTTACCGCATTCCCCGCATATGGCGGAAACATCAAGAAATTCACCATCATATCCCCATGGGGCATTATCTAACTCAAGAGATTCACCTATTTTGCAATGGGGGCACATATCCGGGAAATATGAAATCTCTATAATTCCTTTCTTTTGATTAATTTTGCTTTCGAAACTATATTTATTCATATTATCTCGCTTTCCTGCATGAACTTTTATAATTTTCATTACAGCATTAAAAAATCGCACGATATCACTCACAGATGGACTAAAATGTGCCAGATTTAAACCATCAATATTAATCTCATTTTCATCCTGGTGTTCATTCATTTCTGAAAACCTCACTTTCTTCCTCTATAATTTTTTGATTGTTTTAAACTTATTAGAACTATTATTCAACTGTAAATACTCCAACTGGGCAATTACATTGTTTAATAATTGTACTCGATTTTCTTCACCCTCTATTGAAATCCTCATTCCAATACATTTATTCATTATAAAAAGTTTATTCATTCCAGGAGGATAATATAATATATATAAGTAAGCAGGTTGGAACTCAATATTCAATTTATTACATATTTTCGATAAAATGCGTTTTTGTTTTTTATTTAAGCGAATAAATACAATATACAACGGAGATATCTCACCCCGCCGAATCTTTCCCCCTTGACACGATTCTCCTGTTTCATACCCATTTTCGTTAAACCACTTTATGTGATCGTAAATTTGCTCATCAATTTCAGTGTCGTGCCTATTAATATATAACATTTTATGAATATGTCTCATGACTTTTTGCCCCCCGTTTGGATTTTTTTTATATCCGGAGGTTCTATCACTTTAATTTGCTCCTTTTCTCATTATTCGATTTACCAAGTTTTTAATTTCCTTTACCAAATTTTTTTTAACCGGACCTATTTTTACTAAAGCGTTTGCGAAGGACACCACAAAAAATAATGCCCATAAAATCAGTAAGATCGTCGTCGATAAAACTAACACAGAGAACGCTAAAAAACCTCGATTTTCTATTTTTTCTCTCTTTCTTTTATCCATTATTTCATGACTTTATACAATTTTCTATATTTGATCGATTGATTTAGCTATTTTTGAAAAGTCCTTATACTTGTCAAGGAATTCAAATTCACCCTTTTTAATTTGGCCTACAATGTCTTTTATAGACCATTTCATTATATCTTCCATAAATTCTTCAGGGGTCGAATGGATTTCATTGCATAAATCCTCAACTGCTTTTGAGATCGATGTAGGAATTTCTGCATTAATTATACTTTTTTTCTCAGATAATTCGTGAGGAATATCAGGTGGTTGTATTCCAGCCAATTTTGAAACATCGTAATATCTACCAATAAGATCAAATTTATTGGATTTTATATCCTCTCTAATATCGTACAAATCGTAACTAATAGTATTTATAACAAATTCGTTTAATTCTATAAAAAAAGATTCGCAAAATACCCGAATTTTTCTTATGATCTCTTTACTAAAGCGTAATGAAAATCTCATTTTATTTTCTGGTAAGATTAAAACATTCGAATTTTCAATTTCATTTTGCTCGATCATCTGAATTTGCTCCTTAGTGATTCTTTTTAAATCTATAATGCCGTTTTCTTGAGTTGCTAACTTGAATTTTAATTTTAATTTCCGTGAATCCATTTAGTTCGTAAACCTTATCTGTTATATTATCATACCACGCTTCATAATCGTTAGTGTTCTTTTTGTCTTCTATTTTTCCATTAATTCTTAATTCGCAAATATACTGTGTATTTGTATCGGAGAATGTAGCCTTTTGATTAAACATTATATTGAATTTTTGATTATATTTTTATAAGCTAAAAGGACTTTAGGAACTTATTTTGTCTAAATTCGATTAATATTATTTTACTTTTTATTATTTTATGATAATATTACTATTAATAATAATATCATATAGTAATAATATTTGTTATTATTACTATTAGTTAATATGAAAATTTAAATGTTATTATGAGGTAATAATATATAATATCCAAACAAAAAATAAGGATAAGGTGGTTAAAGTACCAGGATTTTCTGTGTCGTTAAGTAAAGAGTTGTATAGAAAATTACTTAAATTAGAAGATGAAGAAGGAAAAACAACTTCAGGAATAATAAGCGAGATTTTAGAAATATTTCTTAATAATAAAGTCTTCCAAAAACTGCATGAAATGAAAATAGAAAAAGATATTGATTTCGCAAAGAATCTTCAAGTAATTTTTCAAAGGGGTTTAGAAGAATAATCTCCTTTTAATCTTTAATACTTTAATGTAAATTAGGAAATATCTCTTTACTGGGGTATAATTGTCTAGCTTTTCTAATCGTATTGAGCGCAGCTTCACGATTCTTCATACTAAGTAAAATTCCTGCTTTGGTTTCATAAAGTTCAAAGAGTTCTAATTTTTTTGGATTTTTGTTAACAGTTCTTTCTATTACCTTCAAAGCTGATTTATACCTTTGTAAATCATATGCTAAACAATTTGCTTTTCTTATATAATATCTAATATTCTGAGGGTCCTTTTTTATAGCTAAATTAAAAACTTCTAATGCTTCTTCATATTGGTTTAAAGATAATAAAACACTTGCTAGGTCAGAATAATAAATTCCTTCTTGGGGTTCTAATTCAATGGCTCTATTTATTGCGTTTAAAGCCTCCTCGTATTTATTCTGCCAACTTAAAAAAAAAGCATAATCTGAATAAAAATTCGCTTTTTGAGGATCTAAGGTAATAGCTTTACATATTGCTTCTACTGCGCCATTATAGTCGCCTGTAATATGTAAAATATGTGCTTTCAGACAATAATTATAAGAATTATATCCATCGCAATCCATAGCTTTTTGTATAAATTCAGTAGTATATTTAATATTTTCCCGATATTCTAAAGGTAATAGGGCATTATATGCTTCCTCGATATGGAATAAAGTTCTTTTTTGCAAATAATCCAATCTTTCAAAATCGAAAATTTCAGATGTTAAAATTAAAGTAGGAATTTCGTACAAGTCAAAGCTCTTTATAAACGCTTTCCTTTTAAGATTCTTTAAAAGCGTTAATAAATAATATTTTACTGTGTCGTATAAAGAGACCTCAAGAGTTTTATGAAAAAGGTTATACTTATTAATAAGTACAATTATTACCGCTTCACATATCTCATTAAAAATGATTTCCTGGAATTTATTATTGTAAATATATTGTTCATAATAATAATCTCTTAGTATTGATTGAATAGTTATTTCGAAAATGCAACCATATTGGTCACTAGACCTAAAATATAGATTGATCCCCCTCTTTGCTAACTTTAATTTGTAGAATGATATCGTAGTAATTTTTTTCATTCGAAGCTCGCGTAGAAACCATTTTAATTCATCTTTGGTTAAAATGTCGTTACAATATTTATCAATAAAATCATCAATTGAAATGTTCACGCTCCCAGAATAATCATAAAATCTAGTATGGTTTAAAGTTAGATATAAGACTGCGATATCAAACTTTTCTTCAGAAAAGAGGCTTAATTTATCCCGATTTATTTCATTTTTAAGCTTGAGAAACTCAATCATTATATCTTTATTTTCTATTTCACATTTATTAAGAAACTGAGTATCTAGAGCAACCGTTTTAGATGTAGTTTTTCGTTCCAAATTTAAGATAGTTTTTACATCTAGATTGTAGGATTTTAATCTTTTAACTAATTCTTTTACCCCTAAATTAGTGATTGTATAAATACTATGCTTTTTTTCCCGAGAAACGCTTATATAATTATTACTTTTTAATTTTTTAGCCCATTTATGAAATGTGTTTTTATTCATTCTGTTTTTTATACCCTTCTCTTTATTATTTATAAATTCCTCACGTTTCATTGGACCATAAACTCCTAAAACATAAAGGATGATATCTTCGTATTGGTCTCTTTCCCAGAGTAAATTTGGGATTTTTTGAGGGATAAAATTAATTTTTGTCATCAATTTAAAACTGATTCTCTTTAATTTAAAATTATTGCATTAGGACATTTACTAGGACAAAATCATTAAAAATAATAAAAATAAAATGTAATTCAATAACGAAATTAAGATAATAAAAAATCCAGATTTCAGTTCTGACAAGATTCAAATTTGAAGATGTGAAGGAAAAATCACGATCTTTTAAAGAATAAATATTGATACGTACAAAAACGAGAATTGTAAAAAAGTGACTGGGGAGAATAAGAAGAAGATAAATCACTGGCTTCGATGTCAAAATTTAAATCCAGTTAAATAGTAGAAGAAGGAAGGATCAGGAATAGATGTATGAATATTTAAGTCTACTATCCTCACAGCAGACATCAAGAACGAGACATTCAATATAAAAGGCAGGTAATAATCTAAAAGGAGGGGTTATTATTGTTAAACTATGAAAATGAAATTACGGCTTCTAAATGTCCAAAATGTGATACCGCATATATATCCAAGGGTGGAAGCGTGTCCGTGAATAAAGGTAAATGTACGATATGTGGTAACCCACTTCACGAAAATGACATTCAAGCAATAGAGAATCACATAAAAATTTTACAACATCTAAAGGAATCTCCTGGATTTAAATCACAGAATAAACATACAACATTTAAAAGTCATTTAAAACCAGAAGCTAGAATTATACTTAATAATTTGAATAATTATTTAATAAGAGGCCATCATCTAGAACCATCAATCTGCAAATTTTGTAATACGAGTATAGCTCAACAATTTCTTCCATTAATATTATGGAATAAAGACCAAATACATTTTATAGAGTTTCATGTCCAATGTATAATAAAAAAAGAAAAATTAAAGGAATTTAATAATTTCGTTGGTGATTTTGATTATATTTATGAAATTGATGAGTAGACTCATAGAAGTTGAGGTATCCGGTCATTAAAATTCATGTCTTAAATGCATTTATGTTCATAATAACTACGAGAGGATATTTATCTCTTAATAATAAATTATAGAATCAACAATTAACTAAGATTTACTATGAAAATTTTATGTAAAAAATGTGGGAAGATTCAAGAATACTATCCTAAATTAAAAAATAATAAGATTGCCAAGTCACCAGGAACCAAATGTAACTCTTGTGGGAATCACATCAGAGTTAGTAAAAAACAAATAAAATTAGAATTATTGGAAATTAGGGAAAAGTTTATAATATTTCAGACCGATTTAAGTAAACTTTCTAATAACGATTTCTATGGCGACGCCATAGAGAATTATTTAGGAATATTGAATTTAGATATCTTAAATTTAGGAATAGTAGTTGTAGATACTGGAAAATTTAAAATTTTTCTTGAAAAGTTCAAAATTAATAATAAAGTTATAGTATATGGTGAAATTAAGATTAAAATGTTTAAAAACTTAAGTCACATTGAAATTTATAATAGTAAAATTAATTTTCTTTTTAAAAAACCACAATCTTATGAAAATTTAATACATTATTTGGAAGTCTGTAAAATACTTTCAAATGAGATTCAAGAAAATTTGATTAATTATTACCGGATTCCACTTTTAGTCCAACCTTTAGATATATGTTATTACAATCCATAATTCAATTGTGATTTACGGTTAAATTGAATCATTTTCCAAATTTTTGCGAAGAAGAAAAACATAAGCAAAATCAGATGAATTCAATTAAGAAGTCTAAAAATGAGAATGAAAGACGAGTGAGAAAAAAAGTTTTTAGAGAAACTCTCGTTCAGGCTCAACCCTCTGAAAATCAGTTATGGAATAGGTTTAAACATTTCAGAGAAGTCAAGATTAATAGGTCTAAATTTGTTCGGATTTTAAAGTTGAGAAGATAAACATTACATAAACGATTAAAAGTTTAAAATGTTCAAGTGATTTCCCCCATATATAATAAGGAGATTAATCGTCTGCAAATAAACCTAATGTTCTGCCTCCTTTATAGTGTCTAATGTGTTTAATAGAATTTTGCTCGAGAAACCCTAATAAAAGATCTCTCTTTTCTTGGTTTAAATTAAAAAGTTTAATAGTTATAAGCTCTTTCCTAATTATTCCCTTTATAAGTCTTCGTGAATATAGATCCTGCCATTCATCGCCTTTAGGACCATCACTCAAATAGTCGTGCAGTTCCAGATCTAAAAGAATACGATATAAAGCCCATGTATCAGATCCAATATTACGGTCTTCTCTTATCTCTTTAATTTTGTTTTGGATTTCGTTATCAGTTAGTTTTTTATTTTTTTTTATGATTTCATAAAAATAATCCTTAAAATACTCGGTAAACTTCCAATTCTCCTCTTCTTCATCTTCAAAGTTTACTCCCAACTCTATACCTATAATATACAAGAGAAATTCATATTTAATATCCCTTCCAATAGCTTCCTTTCTCTCCTTAATTAGTTGTTCTAATTCTTCTTGGGTTAATTCAGTTTCTGCTATAATCTTTTCCAAATAAAAAGTGGCTTCCATTTTAAATCATACATTCATTTTTAATGATTTAACTCATTATTAAAAAGAAATTATATAAATACCGAAATTTTAGATAATAGTTGACTGAAACTAATTATGAAATATCTAAATGATATTTTGCTATAATAATAGGCTCTGTTATTCATACAATAATAGCCAATTGGTATAGTTCAGTCGTCAATTAATGTTTTATCAGCGAATAAAACAAGCTAAAATTACTGATATATATGATTCAAGGCTTAATTCTATAGGCGTGAATCCCTCATCTTTTAGTAACTACTTAAAAAAATGGCGTAGAAAGAATCTGGCCAATATCAAAGAAAGCTAAAATTCAAGTAGTTTAAAAATGAGCTTTATAAATATAAAGTGCTACTCATGAGTCATCTAATTTTAAAGGAGTAATTTGTCATCAGAATACCCAATAATAAGGGAGTTTTTAACTCCCATTTACTCCTTACCTTTCTTCTCTTGAAAATATAGCACTTTAAAAATATAGTTAAAAATTAAAAGATAAGGAAGTTTTTTCCCCTTGAACTACATACTCATACAATGTCCTCAAGGAGTTTTCTTCCTTCTTGGTCTCCATCCATCATTTGGGGGCTTCAAGGGGTTTTTTATATTTTTCCCCTTGAAGCCTTTGAACATTTATTTCTCTTCCTTTATCTATATTTTAGAACTTTTTAAATTGGTTAGCTTTTAAAACATAGTAGCCTTCTGGAAATGTCTTTTTTCATTTTCTCTAACATGTCAAACCGACTATTTGTTGGTATTGACAGGCTGATTATCATATAATTGAATACTATTTAATACCCTACAACCACGAAGTTTATAAAGGTTAAAAGGCTAAACTAATAATAAGTTTATAGACAGCTCTGTGTGCATAGAACACCATTTTGAACTAAAGTGGAAGTGAATCTGTTGGCTAAGAAAAACCAAGATAACAGAAAAGATCCGAATAAATACGACCTTAAAATACCTTATGAATTATATAAAGTTGTTAAAAAATATATAGAAAACAATAAAGAATTAGGCTATTCCAGCGTAAGCCAATATCTTAATGAACTTATTAGATTGGAGATAAAAAGGATATTAAAAGACGAAAAAGAGCGAAAGGGATAGTTCACCTCCTTAGCATTTTTGAAAAATTAGTATTCAAAGAGAATGAAATTTTGAGTTAAATATTACTTTTATTGCTATTTAAAACCCTTCAAAGAAGGTAAATTAAAAACAACCTTCAGCCCTTCTATAATTATTCAACCCATAATATAATCAATATGACTGTAAAATGCTTTAAAAAAACCAACTATAATATCCTGTGCATCTTCTAATTCGTTATCTTTTTTTAGTTTCGACGCCTCATCTATTAAAAGATAAATGAATTCTAAATCCTCAAAAGTTAACCCAGAATACTCAACACCGAATAAAACCCAATCGTAAAAATAATCTTTAAAGCTATTATCTAAAGATTTAAATTCTTTTTCTTGTAGGGGGGCTAAATCATCCATGAAAACTTGTTCGCCGTCGTGAAGTTTATTTATGAGATCTAGTTGAAAATATAATAGATATTTCTCATTTTTAGTACAGCTAATACCTTCCTTTTTATTCAAAATCCTTCTATTATAATCTTCTAAGGTAATCGTAAGCCTATGGTTATTATAAACCATATTAAATAGATGTATGTTTATATCTTTCCAAGAAAAATTATTTTTATATATCTTCCTCTCTATGGGCGTTATTATCTTAATGATTGTATATATTTTCTCGACTAATTTCGGTATCTCCTTTTCACATTTTGTTCTTAGGCTCTGTCTGAATAAATTCCGATAATCGACGATTATTGTCTCAAGAGTGATTATGAATTTATTGAAGTCGTCAATTTTAAACACAGGGATGGGAATTTTCTCCGCCCCCTGATTATCATATATAGTCATGTTTTTATCCTCTAATTCTGTTTATATACTTCTTCTATATCTTCACGACGCTTATACTTCTTATTCGTCATTTCTTGCATTAGATTTTATTTATGTGGTAATTTCTCTTCTAATTGTTATTAACGACCCACATTCGGGGCATTCTACTATTCCCTCTTCTATATCGCCCTCAACTTTAGTCTTTTTAAAAAGTTTCATTATATCCTCGGGAAAGAATATAAATCCACACACACACTTATAAAGCATCTTTTTTTCTTCACCTTCGCTAATCTTTTTTCACCTCGTTTTTGTCTATTATTTTTTTTCTAAAATGTAATTAAAAATTAATTATTACAGACCATCATTTTTTTCAAAGCCTCTCTCTTTAAATTATCAATACTTTTGGATACATTCTTAAAGTATTGCTTGAAAACTAAGTCATCTGGGAAAATTTCAAGGAGTTTCTTATAATTGTTCCTAATTCGTTTTAAGGTGTTCAATTCATCTAAAGCACTCATTAGATCACCCTCGAAATTAATTTTAGAATAGAGAAACACCAACACACAAAAATGTAGTAATATAGAATATCAAAGGACGAAATGAAATTAGTTCTAATAAGGTATATATTCTCTATCAAAATGAAAAAATTAGTAGAAAATGGTGTTTCCCCATTTCTCCAATAATTCGTTAGGGAGATATCCCGTTCAAATAATCTATGTTTCATATCTTTTTAGCCTCATTAAAACACACTTTTTTTTGAAGATATTTTCATTTTTAGCGATTTTATATTCTTTTTTTGCTATATTTTTAGGGTTCTGAGCTTTCGACTCATAGTTTTCCTATTTAAAATCCTTTCAAAATCATTATGGGAATGTTCTAACTGAGCAAAAAACCCATCAAGTTTGTCGAAATTATTGAAGAAAAAAGTTTCACCATTAACAATTATATCAACACCCTTTGGGTCAAATTTAATAGTAGCATAGATTCCACCATTACATTTATCGTGTCGAATAAAAGTCAGGAAATTAGAGTTCTTCTTAGCCCAGAAATTGTTTTGCAATAAATAACTTCGATACATGCTTCCGTTTTTCATAATTTTAGCCTTTTTATTTAAGAAAATTTTTATATTTTGATGATTGGAGTAAGAGAACGCCAATAGACAAAAATCTGTAAGGATTCGATATTTTTAATAAGAATAAGATAATAAATTTCGAAATGGCAAACAATGGCGATATTATATCGAACACAACTGAGGTATTAGAGAGATGGGTTCTCTTATTTCTCCCGCTATTCATTTTTTTTCACACTGCCTTGAAATATTTAAATATTGGGTTTAATCCTAAAGGTTAAGAGAATTTCCCCCGGAACACATATTGAAATACTGTAAAAGTATATGGATTATGTTTATAGAAGTTAAGTAAAAGAATTTGCTTTAAGAATTCATATACCATTTCTATAAACAATCCTTCAGTGAATTTCAGGAACCCCCTTAACATACTTCATTAAACCCTCTTTAAAACATATTTTCCCAAATGTTCAAAAAACTTTTAAAACTTTTTGCTCTTAGATTCTCCGTTTTGAACCTATAAATTTTAATTCTTCCAAAAGTCTTTAGCTGAACTAAGTCCTGATTAATTAAAAAGTCTAAATGACGAGTCACATTAGAATGATTTAACTTTGTGAGTTTTATTATTTGAGATATTGATAGTTCTTCATTTAAAGCTAAAAACCTAAAAATCTTAACTCTTGCTCTCGACCCAAGTATTTCCTCTACAGATTCTAGTTTAGGTGCCATCATGCTGTTAATACTACTATTCCTTTTGATTCTAATACACTTGTTACATTCTGAACAAATTTATTTAAAGGTATACCTGGCATTTTGATAAATGCCTTTCTCCCTATAATACCACTACCTTCAATATCTACTTTGAGTATGTCGTCTTTTTTACATTCTTGAACGTAATTCCATAACTGGGAATAAGCTCTTGGTGGTATCCCAGAAAGCCTGCAAATTCTCTTATAATCTTCTATGGCTTCGGTAAGAGAAATGTCAAGGTTTCCATTTTTTTGCAATCTTACCGTAATAGTGTAGAGCAAGAGCAGTTTGTGTTCCGCCATATGGTTAAGCATATCCTTAATGGGATAGGGAACTAAATCTTGATACGCTTGTTTGACACAATCAAGCGTAATTATATTTAATCCCTTATTTTCAGCAATCTTCGTACTACACCATAACATGTTAAGTCCGCATCTTACATCACCAATTTCATAAACTATCTCCGCTATAAACTGTAGAATTTCATCGCTAATCACATTCTCATTAAAGCTGATAGATGTTCTCTGCTTTAAAATATCAAATATTTGCTTTCTGGTATACTTTTCAAATACTATAGGATGATTTAGAAAATAATGGTGTATATCCTTTACAAGATTACTTAAAAAAGCGACATTTCTAATAATTCCAATAATGTTCAATCTTTTAACTTTAGATTTAATTGTGTCGTCATTTATTCTAACCAGCGAATATAAAAGCTCTGCTCCTTTTTCATCTAACGAATCCAATTCGTCTAAGACTAATATAAGGAAAATATTCTCCTTTTCAATAAATTCTTTAAGAAAATCTAATAAATCTTGCGGTGAAAATCCCCTTTGTGGAATTTTTTTATTCAAAGCAGAATTAATCGTCGTTAACACTTTGTACTCTGTTCTAGATAGCTTACAATTGATATGAATATATTTCAAGTTAACTCCCCGTTCCTGAGCTGATTTTTCTAAGCCACTACAGAAATATTTTATGGTAGAGGTTTTTCCCACGCCTCGTTCCCCCTCTATAAATAGATTTACTGCTCTTTCACCACAACTTGTAATAAGAACCATATAATAAAGCATCAATTCTCTCAGTTCTTCGTCTCTATGTAAAATTTTAGGGTGAAAATCAACACTAAGAGATCCCTCTTCTTTAAGCAAAGGTTTCTTTTTTAACACACTATCAAATAGTTCTTCAAACACACAACCTTCATATACGTCCTTTCCCAGAATATTTTCACTTATTTATTTTATTATGAATTTATAATTAAAGCGTATTTTTTTAACGATTTGAAATAT
This sequence comes from Promethearchaeota archaeon, assembly GCA_030599585.1. Lineage (GTDB taxonomy): Archaea > Asgardarchaeota > Lokiarchaeia > Sigyniarchaeales > SOKP01 > SOKP01. The sequence goes on from JAUVNS010000022.1 coordinate 18,129, forward strand.
GAGGGGGTGAACTACCCCCCATATTATAGTCGCCTATCTCTAAGAAATAACTAAGTCTCTGCATCTCTGAATGACCCGAAAATCTAACCCCTGCTACTTTTAATGCTCCCAACACAATTACCTTGGTCTAATTTTTCAAGACTAAATCGTTAACAAAATAACAATGAAAATTATTATACAACAATATAGATGTAAGAAAAACTATATAAATATTTTGAATTTTCTGTCGGATTTTATCGGATTAAACTCAAGAAATAGTGTATATATGTAATGAAAAAGTGTGCTTTTGGGAGTAAAACAAATTAAAATTATATCTAAACTTATTAATATAATGTTTATAATAATTATTGTAACATTATAATAACGAAATGATGAGGAATTAAATAAAATGAAAGATATAATCACGCTTAAGCCAAGCCAAAGAGGTAAGGGGTTAAGGTTCGTGATTTCTCGCGCTATACGAGAAGGTTTAGATATACAGTTTAGAGATACGATAGAAGTTAATATTTACGGCATCTATAAGGAAGGGAGCATTATGATACCGATTGAGCCCCCAATACCTATGCCGTCCATCGTCTCTAAGGTAGGCACTAATACTCAAGGAATTACTATGAAGAGGCAAATCGTAAAATTGCTCAATCTAAAAGAAGAACAAATGTTAGCAGTAGATATTGAAAAATAAAAAGGTATTTAGATCTTCTTGAAAAATATTTTGTTTATTTTATTATCGATATTTTTTAGTTTTAAGAATTTTTGATATAAGTAGGGGGGTTTATTTTCAAATTCCTCGTAATAATCGGTTAACTGTTTAATTTGTTTTGACTTTTGTCGTCCTTTAACGTATAATTCTGAGTGTTTTAATAATTCAATTATTTCCGATTCTTCAAGTAGCAAAATCTCTAAGAATACTCCTCTTAGTTTTTTATTTTCTTCTTTTGTAAATTCTCTGTCAGGAGCTAGTCGTTTAAAAGTTTCATAAAGCACTTTCGCATCGTTTTTAAAATATTTAATCTCATTTCCTTCAATCCCAAATCTTTGTTCCAGCTCTAATAAAGCATAATCCCTTTCTACTTCGGAATCAAAAACGGCCTTCTTAAAGTTGACCCATCCATTATTTCTGGAAATTAATTCCACTATCTTTTCGTAGAAAGCGTTCTTCTCAATATAATATTGTTCTAAATCAATCTCAAATAGCACATCCATTATTTTTCTCTCCTTGTTTTTTATAATTCCTTTTCTGATTGTCTCGGATTTTGTCAAAATCTACTGCTTTTTGCTTAAGTTCATACAATTCCACTTCAATTCGAGAAGCTAATGTTTTCCCTTCCTCTGTGAGTTGTTCCTTATTAGAAAGTAAAAAGCCTAAGTACAATTCTATAATCCTATTAATTCTTTCTAAAAACAAATCTATAAAACTAACCATTCTGCAATACCCATTTATAGCTTTTTTTAAGTATTATTTTTAAGATCTAGTTTATCGATGTCCCAAAATACTTTTGGTCTACCTCTAAGACCAGTCTCTACGGAAAATCTTTTTACATATTCCTTTTTCTCAAGCTTTAAAAGATTATCAAAAGCAGTGGTCCAAGGAGCATCTAGTTTTTCACATATATCCTTACGAGTTAATGGACCATTTTGACCTAGAGTCTTTAACAAATTAAATTGAATTGGGGTCATAAAAAGATTAGCTGAACTTATAAGCTCAAATAAATTTTTGACAATCATCGCTTTCTTCTTTAAACCAATTCTTATAAACTCCTAGCAAAATTATGGCTTTTTTCCTTCAATCTACCCCCTCTCTATATGAAGGATTAATATAAAATTATATGATTTAACTCCGACTTTTTTAACGCAATATTTCCGAAATAATAAAAATGACGCAAAAATTATTGGCGATTTCAATTTTGTCGGCAATACACTTGTTAATTTTCTATCAATATTGTATTGCGCCATTAATTAATGAAGTAAAAATACCGTCAAAATATTATTAACTACTTGATACTGGCATAATTAATATTATATTAATTGTGTGATTATATCATTAATGTTAGTAATATTGGTAGTAAATTAAAATGTCGGAACCAGATCAATATCAACATTTTACTGGAGTTTTTCATCTTAAACAATTTAGTCCTGAGTATATTAATATTAAAAAAAAAAGAAAGGCTAAACCAAGAAACCTAAGAGCTTATCATTATGAAAAGCCCTCTACTTTAAATTTAGATTTAAAACCTATTGGAGATATTTGTGGAAGAATGAACTTCTTCAGTCAATATTTTGAAATGTATTTGGCAAAGAAAGTTGATAATAATGCCATGAATTGCACTTTAGAGGATATTATAAAAAATCACGATTTCGGTCAACTTACGCTAAAAAAGAGGGAAAATGTTCTGGTTTTATTTCTCTCATATATAGCAAGAACTGAAGCAAGAAGGCGAAGTGATCGATTGAAAATAAATCACTTAAAGCAAATACCTAATGAAATCTATAAAAAGACCTTAGAAAGTTTATTTTATAAAGTTCAACAAGATGAATTAGTAACTGATGAAACAACATTAAGAAAATTCCAACAGCAGCAAGTCTATCAAATAACGAAATTTCCTCGCATATTAAAACCCTATTATTGGACTTTATTAATTAACAATACAAATGTTCCATTCATTATCGCTGACAATCCTATCCTTACAAACTCTCATATTTCTATAATTAATAAATACATAACTCAAGTCCATATACCTATCTTAGGATATCCCGAAGGTTTTTTTATGCCAATAAGTCCCAAAATTGGACTTATGTTATACCAATTTAAAAAGATAAGGTTTCCATTATTGCCGAATAAGATTCCAATCGATAGTAGACGTTTAATGCTTGCGTTAAATAATAGAATGATTAGATATGCCGAAAGAGACGTTATTACCTCTTTTAAGTCATTAAACTTATTAAAATCAATCGTGGGATGGGATCCTAAATGTCTTGAACCGATTAAATGGGAGCATAAAAGTCTTAGAATAGATCATGAAAAAAGCAATGTTTATAATTTAATCGAACATAAACCAAAGTTCCAGTGCAAAACTTGTAAAAAATACTTCGAAGAGGAACATCAGTATCAACAACACATAAATAATCCGGTGGTACACCTAAAAAGAACAATACAATGTCCGTACTGTCATACAAAGGTTAAATCAAAAGAAGGATTAGATCAACATATTGAAGATAAACACCCAAACCAAATTAAAAAAAAAGATACCAAAACATGACATAAAATGCAAAATCATCACGGGTCGATAAAACCAAGGGAAAGGCCTTCTGATTCTTTTAATATTTGATAAAATATTTTTTGATTAATATTATATTTATAAAGGAAAAAAAACCAACAGTCTCTTTTCTATTTATAGCGAAAAAATTTATTTTTGTTTGTGCTAGAAGTTCAAAAACACAATAATTTTGTTGAAAATAAATTAACTGAAATTAACTACCATTCGCATAATTTTAACGAAATACCACCAATTATAGGCATTATTACAGCAGATCAGTATGGAAACACCATAATGGTCTTCGATTACGATTCTAATAACGAAAATAATTACAGACCAATTGAATCTTATCTATCAGGAGGAGAAAAAAAACTATTAGAAATTGATTTGATTTCGATGTATTTAAGCTCGTTTAAAATGTTTGCGGGGCAAACTAACATACAAAACTTGTCACACCTTGAAATCTACGGTTCCAACATTAAAGTTCAAATATACTTTTTATTTGAAAAATATATGATTATCATATTTCTTAATACGAATACTAATTTAAATTCACAAGAAAAAGCTCGTATTCTTGAATACTTAAAGGAGAAATTAGTTAAGTATGAACATCAATTTACTAATTTTAATGAAACAAATTCAAGAAAAATTATTGGGGTGATTGAAAGAAATGGAAAAAAGTGGTTTAAAAAATTAAATAAAGATTATATACAAACTTTTAAAAACCTTTTTCTAAAGAAACACGAGAAAATTGAAAAATCAATGAGCGAAATAGGGCTAATAATTCAAAACGAGTTATACGAGTATTTAGAGTATGTACCAGACGAGGTTTTAAATAATGTATCAAAAGAATTAAAAAATAAAATCCAGGATAAATTATTTGAATTTAATTACACCTAATTAAAATCTCGATGTAATTGGACAGCCTCTTTATTTGACCTGCAACTTTAAATTTTTTGCTTCTGATCCAGAAATTTTTATAATAATTCTAAAAATCTATGATGGGATCGATCATAAAAGTTAAATAGAATTTTATAGATTATGAACACAACGATCATAAAAAAAAGATTGATAAAAATGAAAAGTTATGATGAAAGAATAAGGGAAAGTCTTAAAACTTTCATAGAAGAAGAAATTGAATTATTTATTGGCGATACAAGCAACGATTATATGCTGTACTTAAATGTATTATCGTTTAAGGCTTCAGTTTCAGGACCTATCACGTCGTCTACAATAGAAAATCCTGCAAACTTATTCCCTCATACCAATGAGATTCAATGGGGAAGGCTGAAAGCAGGAGATGGTCATTGTTTAGAAGAGGAAGCAGAGCAATTTTATCTTGAGAATCCAAAAATTTTTTACATCGATTTTTCTGAGTATTTTGAGAGTCTATTTGATGATTGCATAGAATCTTATAAAAGTAAAATTGTTAATGATGCGAAGCAGTTTTCAGATTTTTTAATTGAAGAATGCGACTTTGAAATCATCGAAAAAAGTAGTAGTAGAATCGATCTTAATTTAAAACTTGGTGATTTTTTTGATATTGATTTAGTAGAATTTGAACCCGGTTTTTCTGAAGCTTTATACAAGAAATCCCTTGAATTTTTGAAACTCAAATCGTCAAACGAGTTCTTTTGGGAAGGTAATCGGTTAAATAAATCGTTAGAAATAACAATAAATCTCTAACTATATTTTTTTATTTTTAACAAAAATTAAGCAAAACCAAATTATAGAAGAAGATAATAAAAATGGAAAAGATTGCAAATAAAATTGAAAAGATATTGAAGGGGAGGATAATAACATTATTCCCTCCAAATAAGGGTAATTGCCCTTATTGTTTCTCTAAACTAGAATCTTTTGATATTTATAAGACAAGATGTTCGAAATGTAATAAAGAGATCACAGATTTCGATTATTTAGAAGCAATTGCTAACGAGCTAAATTTCACGTTAAATGTTTCCACTGTAAAAATTAAATTAAACCGAACTAAAAAAAGGATGTTAAAAAAAATGGACAAAATAAGAGAGGTATCAATTTTAAAACCTAACGAAAGAATTGTAAAGAAAACCGTAATCGTAAATACCGACGATTTAATAAAAGAGTTTAAGAAAAAATATGAATCTGACTGTGCAAACGCTAGAGCTTGTTCAGAGACATCTTGCTGGCTCTTAGCAAAAGACTTATGTCTAAACGAATTAGATAATAAAATAGATAATATTATCAATTTCTACTTTTAAAATTAATTTATGTTATATATTTTTTTCAATTTCAATTAAAATAAAGAAGTATAAATTATGAGCGATTATAGGTGTTTAAATTGCAATTCTGAAATAGAATTCGAAGATTCTGACTACATTACCACATGTGGAAATTGTGGTTGGAGAAATGAGCTAAATGACACTCCCGCAGTCGATCCAATTGCGATCAAGTCGAAAACATTTGAAGATTACAGTTGTCAGATTGCGTATCCACTCCTTGAAAAATCTCTATTACAATATTTGCCTCGACAATTACGAATTGCTGTGGAAGTATACCTAAAAAACCCAACGCTGTTTACGAAGGAGATGTACCAAAATATCTATCATAATATATTTACCAAAGATATTTCTAAGTTATCGGAAAGGATTAAAATTTTAAAGGCACGATTAGAATTTGCACTATTTTTTAAAACTACTGATTTTCTTAATTAAATTTTTTTTTATATTTTATCTAAAAATCCAGAGAAAAAAATAGACTAACGAGATTTATTCAAATTTTCTTGTATTTTAAAAAAGTAGAGAAAGAGTTATGTATATGAAAGAGCCCGAATTAAATTTTATTCCAAAAAACAAGAATGTTAATGAACTAAAAGACTATGCTAGGAGGAATAAACTGACTGGATATTCTAACCAAAGAAAGCAGAAATTAATTGAATTAGTTAGCTCGGACCGAAAGGAAAAAGCTAAAAACCTATTATCAAAGCTCCAAAAAGATATTTTTTTAGAAATCGTAAATCTCTATAACAACGGGAAAAATTACGAATATATCATTGGGGTCACTAGTGATATTTTGGCTGAAAGATTAAAAATACAAGAAAAAACGATAACAGAAGAATTAATGATTATTAAAGAAAAAAGTTTTCTAATAGGTGAGCCTGAGACTTATTGGGCAACGCCATTTGACAGAGAAACGGGTTTACTTGGAAAAAAAGCAACTATAAAGACTCATAAATGGAAAATAACAGAGAATGGCAAAAAACTGGCGATAGCTTTATTAGGACTATGAATATCCGTTTAATTTAATAATAATGCTTTAATTGATTATTTTTTTTTATGTACATATATCGTTCTTAAAAATAATACAGAATAAAAATGAAAATATATAAAGAAATCCAACCTGATCCATATTCCAATAATAATACCCATATATTAAAAATCACATTTGAAAATGATGGAAAAATACATTATTTTCTGCAAGGTTGCTATATTTCTATTCCCGATCTAAATATTTATAATTACTATAAAGAAATAAATAAAAACCTCCCAAAACCGAATTGGTTTTTTAATCATAAAGCGTATACTTCAATTCCCCTCAATTTAATTCAAAAAATTGTTTTCCCTTATAACTTCGAAATGAAAATTTTAGTTCGCAGATTGGAAAAGGGAAAATTCACTCCTCCAAATTCGTTGTTATTGGAATCTCGTTTTCAATTTATACCCTCACCGATTTATAGGGCGTTTATCAGTAGAAGCGTCAGAGAGAATGAGAAATATGCTCCCGATATTATTTCCCAATATATTCAATATTGGGGTTTTTCTCCCTATACTGTTGGTATTCACCCTTTAAATAAACAATATTCAGATGTAGAACTTTTAGATGAAATAAATAACCAAATCCAAATGGCTGATGTTGTTTTCGGAATTGCAACAAGGCGCGATCAACTCGCAAATAATTTACACTGGAAAACATTTGAATGGCTTCAAGGTGAGACTGGAATGGCTCTTTCTAAAAAGAAACAAATTCTAATACTTGTTGAAAGGGGTATAGATCTTTCAGGGCCGGCGTCGAAATGTGATTGTATAGTATTTGATTCGTATAATTTGAAGAAAATTCCTTTATTTTTTGATAAAATAATGCCGATAATTCGAGAAAATATAAAAAAGAGATTAGGTACTGAAGCATTATTTAAAATTCTGTTATTAGGTGGCACGCTTGCAGTTGGGGGATTTGCAATAAAAGGGATAAGCGATACAATTAAAGAAATGCATGAAAAAACAGAATAAATGATAAGGAGGATAGGTTTTTGTAGAACTCTTCAACATTATCATTATATTTTTTCTGTATTTCATATAATCTTTCAATTATCTTTTTTTTTAGTAATTTTTTCAAAAATAATTATCTTATCGTCAATTGAGGAAAAATGAACTTTATTAATTGCTCAAACGACTCTAAGATTCCTTGCCCTTTTATTGCGATTGTTTTATTGATATAGATTTTTTTAAACGAAGAAAAATCAATTTCGTTCAAGAAACCTTCCTTAGATATTTTAGTTAGATTTTCAATATCATATTTATTTAATGAGATTATAATTGGAATAGTATGAGCCTTATTACCAAATAAAGATCGTAATTCATTCCACGATCTCAAATTATGATGTAAGCATTGAACTCTTGAATCAGCCACAAAAATTATCCCATCAACACCATTTAAAGTTGCTTGTCGGGTAATAGCATAAAAATCTTGCCCGGTTGCAGTATAAACTAAACAATTTAAATTCCACTCAGCACCTTTAAAAGGTAATACGCCGAAATCAAAGAATAAAGTTCTTCCAACAGTATTATCTATTGAGGTTACCTTATCTTCTTTATTGAAATAAGCAAATAAATATTTTATTGATGTTGTTTTTCCTGACATAGCAGGACCATAATACACAATCTTAATCTGTAAAATTTTCTTTTCATAATCATATATCATATTCTATTCCTACCCCATAAATTGACTGTTTTATTTGATCCAAATGAATTCCTAATTTTTCTTTTAGCGCCATTAAGAATCGAGCTATAAATTCCAAATTTCTACTAAGATATTCTTATTCTATTTAAAAAACCACTATTTTTCTCATACAAAAAAAAGTTTTTAAAAAAAAATGTGTAAATTTTCAATTAAGTCTATTTCTAGTAATTCTAGAGTCTCAAATTTGTCTTCCATCTATTCCAAAAATCTTCTAGCTTTTCAAAACTAAACTTACTCAAATAAGAGATTTTGTGGAAAAATTCTATTAAATCGGTATTTGATAATTTATTATTTTTCTTAATATATTTAAAAATATCTTCGAATATCGTAATATATTTCGAAAATGACTCCTCGTCAAGATTCATAAAATCTGTTAATTGCTGTATAGATTTAGTTCTGAAGAGATCGTCCGTCATCTCATCCCAATCGTTTGATTTTGGATTGTATTTAAAGATCGGTCGTAGAAAGACTTTGTCTTCCCAAGAAGCTTCGATTTCGGCAATTTGAATTATTTTTCTTTCGTTATTATTTTTTTTCATTAATACTAATAAATCTAAGTCGTTTAGGCATGTTTGATCAATTTTAAAGTGAGATAAAAATCTATTTATTAACGATTCTAAACTATTTGCGTGTATCGTTTGAAAACCTTTTAATCCTGCGGATAAGCAATGAAACATTGCTTCTGCTTCTTCTTGCGTAAGAATTTCTCCTAAATATATTATATCCGGAGACCGATGCAATAACTTTTTAATCTGATTTTGCTTTGAATATTTATGAATAATAGCATCTTCAATCGAATCTACTTTGTATTTTAATTGATGTTTTTTAAATTGTTTTTGATTTAACGACTCAACTGCATTCTCAACGTAAACTTTTCTAAAATTTTTAGGCGCTAATAAATCAAGAGCATTTATCAGCGTTGTTTTTCCAGTATCGGTTTTACCTACAGACGTTATATTATTTTGATGTAACTCGTTAAAATAGAGAAAAGCGGCCATAAGTGGACTTAATGTTTTATTTTTCAATAAATCCTGAATTGTAAATATATTCTTATTCAATTTCCTAATGTCCAATGCAAAATGATTGAAATTTACCGGTTCTACATCAGTTGTGAATCGACAATAAAAGTATTTGTTTTTAATAACAAATTTAATACTAGGATTTGAATAATCAAGTCTCTTTCCACTATATAACCTTAGAAAGGACTTTAATCGCTCAATTTCTTTTGCATTAAAATCTATTAAAGTTCGGCATCTCCCATATTTTTGATGATTAATATATATAGCATCGTTATCCGAGTCTAAAAATATCTCTTCTATGAAATCATCTATAAGTAAAGGAAAGATTTTTTCCAAATTTATTATTCTTAACGCAGAATGAAACCCTAACCTTTCTTTTTCGCTTTTCGTAAAATTGTACTTTTTGCTAATAAAATTAATAGCTTGGATTTTTAGACCCTCTATTAAATCTTCTAACGATATTTTTTTAGAGAAAGAAATTTTTGGGGTTAAGTAATCTTCAACATTTCTAACGATCTTCTTAGAAAAACTTTCTTCTTCTTTATCCTTAAAACACATTTCAATTTCATAGATTTTTTCGTATTCGTAAGGTATGTGATAAATTAAGATTTTATACAAATTTTCGTTTCCAATATTGTATATTTCAATTAATTTTCTTTTGATCTGTTCTTTCTCTTCCATAATCTCTTTTTTTAACGGTAAGAGATTAGAATTAATTGAAAGGAGTTCTCTATAGTCAATTAAATAATTAGAAATCTCTCCTTTCTCCTTTTTAAGTGTTTTATATTCCTGGATAACTTGAGTGTTTTCTAAATATGCTAATAAAGATTTGATTTTTTGCTTTACATCGCTGTAACATCTTAAGCAGGTGGGCGATTGAACATTTTGATAATCAATTAATTTAAATTTTTCTAAAACTTTTAGGTACATTCCTATAGGATCGCAAAACTCTTTTTCGTCTAAATGAAAAACTGATTCAAAATTTGGAAGGATTCTACATTTAAATTCTTCAAAATTACATTTTTTTCTTACTCCAATTTTGATGGATTCCCATAGATTTTTAATTTTATTTAATTTATTAAAATATTGCAGGAATAATCTGATCTGGACCCAATCAATTAAATAATCTGCGTTAATTATGACCTTCTTAAATTTTTTTTTCCTAATAGAATATAATTTTACTAAAATGCATAAGATACATTCTTCTTTATGAAATAATTTATTTTTGCTTTCGAGACATTCATTACAATCAATTAAAGCTATATTTTCCTTTTTGCCGTCAAAGTTTTCTCTTTCTTGAATTTCAATTATTTTATTACTAGTTAACATGTCTAAAGAATTATTAAAAAAAAAAGATATAAATAACCACTTTTATTATGCTTGCTACGATTTTTTCGTTAATTTAGATGATTTAAAAGCGAATTTAGAAAAGTATTCGCATATTCTTGATAATTAAAAATTTTTAACCGGTTTAAGTTGTTTATTTTTTCTAATCGATTTAATTTGAAATATTCTTTTCTATTTAAAACTAATATAAGTATCTGATATTTATCGTAATAATTTGCAATTACTTTATTTAATAATTCGTAATCAACCCTTTCAAAAAGGACAAACAAGATGTTTTTTTTGATTAAAATCAAATTTGGATTTAATCTATGGAAATTGATTTTATTTGTTTTTAAAAGTTTTTCACATTTCAAATTTAATTCGGTTAGGTCTTGTACCTTTTCTATTTCGTTATAATTAAATAGTTCTGAGACTTTATTAAACGCTAAACACTCCTCTGAGATTTCTAATCTCCACAGGAGTTTAAATAGGTTCTTTTTCTCTAATTTTTGTTTTTTTAATAGCGGGATTTTAAAGAACTCATTAATTTCTTCATTTAAATTCGTTTCATTTCCATCTGTTTCTTTTAATTCAATAAAATAGTTGGATAAGGAGATATCACCATTTAATGCTTTTTTAAAATTTAAAATGAAGGACCCCTTAAGCTCTCTTTTCTTTAAAAAATTAAAAAAATCGTGTAAGAAAGTTGTTTTTTCAGATAACTTCAAAAGATCTAGGATTGAGAAGGTTAATAGATGAGTTGAACGACCATTTTCTATAATAACTGCATCTTTTGATTTTGAACAACTAAATTTTGAATCTTTATTATTGAATCCTATATTAAAAAACTGCTTTTCCAAACTTTCTTCTTTTAAAAATATTATTTTTTCTTTTATTTGAGATAATTTTTCCCTTATTATATTAAAAGAATTTAATATTCTTTTTTTTTCAAAATCGATAAATCCAATAAAAACTAGAATCTCGTAATTGTTTAATAATGATATTTGAATCGAATAATAATTAAGATAATCCATTTTTAAAAATTCGTTAAGATTAGCAATTGCTAAATCGATATCTTGTATTTTTAGAATTGAAAATGCAATTTTCTTTTTTTCCTTACCCAAACTCGTAAAAAATAATAGATTTTCTTCTATAAAATACGTAGATAGATTATATTTGCTTTTTCTTACCATAATTCACATATATAGTAATTTTGAATTTTTATAAAATGAATATTTTTAGAATAATAAAATCATAGGGATTGGAGCCCTCTCTTCTTAAATTTTTCTTTTAACTCGTTAATTATTGCTAATCTATTATTTCCCGCTGATTCCTTACCCCTGCTATTTGAATGGGGTATTTTCGGTGGATGGTGCAATGTATTATTGTCCGAAATTTTACTTTTATCGAAAACATTTTTTTCTGATTTTGGTGCTACAGGAGGATGTGATGGCAATTCTACCTGAATATTTGAGTTTACACTTACTGGATTTAAAATGTGTTTAGATTTTAATTGCCTTATTGCCTTCTCTTTATTATTTTCTAAGTTTTCCGCTTCCCAAATTTTATTTATTAGCTTGTTTAATGCTATAACATCGATTTCTTCGCTATTCGAAATTATATCCTTATTCTGATCCTGTGTACTATTCACATAATATTTTAATAATAGACATTTAAAAACTACATTTTAATTGAACTGCTATAACTCGGTTATATGCGTTAACACGTTTTTAACTCCGATAATTTTTTAATATTTTTTATAAGGGTTTTAATAATTTAGATTGAAAAGCATGTTGTTATGAAATATTTAAAAAAAATAGCAACTGGTTTTAAGAAAAAAGTCGTTGAATTTATTTTAGACGAATATGGCGGGAATCTGAGCGAATATATAATGGGGATAGTTATTGGCGTTATCATTTTCTTTGTAATTATAGCGATTGTCCTTGGAGTTTTTACATGGGCAGGAGATTCTTTTAACGATCTTTTCAATTGGACTGGAGCTGGTGGATAATATTTTTTTACTTAACTAAAACGAATAAATTTATCAAATCCAAATTCTTGAAGATTATATTTTTCAGATGAACAGAGTTTAATAAAAGATTATAATCATTTGGTCAAACTCTGTAAAGACTTATCATACTACTATTTTCTTGATCTCAATCAAAATTTTTACATATTTCACAATTTAGTCTTTTTACTAAACTTTCTCTCCGCAAAAGAGGATCAATCCCTATATTTCTTTGCTCAATAGTATCCTTTAGGATTTCCTATATATCATTCATCTGTTTTTCTGTTAATCCATAAGAAATTAATAACCACCTCATAAACCATATTCCTTTCTCAAGATTTTAATGAATTATGGGAACTTGATATCATCAAAACAATCACTTTTATGAATGCAGTCAAATATGCTGATTGAGTATTATTAAGAATTATTTAAAAATTTTTAACACTATAGGTCAAAATTTTAAAATAAAAAACTATCTATATACTATACAATAATGAATTTATTATAATTTAGTTTGAAAAGAACCAATTCTATTATAAAAAGGAGAAGAAATAATGAGTTTTGATATCCCAGATTCTAAAACTACAGCACTTAACCCTCTAGATTTATATCGGCAATTGAATAAAGATCCGAAATTTAAAGGTTTAATCCACCCACAAGAACCAATGATAGAAAAATATTATAGTTTACACGATAGTAAAGATTTATCAATACAATTAGCAACTGCGGGAGGAAAAACTTTAATAGGATTACTCATAGGGGAGTGGAGACGCACACACTTACAAGAGCGGGTCTTATATTTAACCCCTACAAAACAATTGGCTAACCAAGTAGCAAATGAAGCAGAATCTCTTGGAATTTCAGCGGTTGTTCTACATGGAACGTTTCTAAATTATCCTGAAGCTGATTGTGAAGCTTACACAAATTGCAAATCAATTGCTATTAGTAATTATACCAATTTTTTTAACACATCTACTCGATTCAAAGATGGATCAGATGCATACTCGATAGGAAAACCACAATGTTTGATTTGTGATGATGCACATTCAGCTGATAATTATGTTTCAAGTCAATATTCAATAGAAATACCTCGAATAAAATATAGATTGTTATATAATCAATTTTTTGATATTTTTAAAGATTATTTTTCTTTTGATTTTGATGAAACAAGTAAAGTGCAATTAATTCCCGCAGTTCTTATTTCTGAAAACCTTGATAGAATTAACCGTGTACTAGAGAATAACATAGATGTAGAGAGTAAAAAACCCACTGATCTTTTTTTTCCTTATCGGAATATTAAAGATCATCTTCACTGTTGTTTGTTTTTTATCTCTTATACAAGAATTCTGATCCGTCCATGGATCTCTCCAACATGGACACATCAGCCTTTTAATAATGTAAACCATCGAATATATTTAAGTGCCACCATCGGTCTTTATAATGATCTTGAACGGATTTTTGGAGTATACCCTATTAAATCTATTGAATTCTCTGAAAAAACTGATTTGATCAAGGGGAAAAGAATGATATTATTTGTATCCCAAATTCTTACTCAAGTTTCTGAAGAAAAAGACAAATTCTTGAGTCAGATTATTAACTCCTTTGATAAAGCATTATTATTATCCCCATCTAACGAAGAAATTAAAAAGATAAAACAACGAGGTTTAATAAAACCATTTAACAAAAAAATTGAAGGCAATGAGATAGAAGAAACTCTTGCTCCATTTCAAGACGAAAAAAGTGCAATTCTTTTATTAACAAGATATGATGGTATAGATTTGATTGGATGTCCAATGTTAGTTTTTTGGCATGCTCCGACTGCGATTAATCTTCAAGAATCATTTTTGGGAGATACTCTCGGAGAACAAACAATTATAAAAACACGCACCCTCACTCGAATTATTCAGGGATTGGGACGATGTACAAGAACAGATAATGATCAAACGCTAGTATTATTATGCGGCAATGAATTTGTAAATGTATTAAATAAAAGAGATATAAAAAATTTTCCTAGTCAACTGAGTGTTGAAATTGAATATGGATTGGGATGGTCCATGAATAACTCACCTCAAAAGATTAAAACTCTAATAGATCACTTCAAAAAAAAAACCGCAAATTGGAAAGGTGCAGTTTCGAAAATATTAAGTGAAACAACCAGAAGAAAAAGCGAAGGAACAACATCTCCAAACAATAATATTCAATCTCTAGAAAATGAAATTAAGTTTATGAAGTCCCTATGGGGAAAAGCTTGGGAGGGGGCAATTAACTATGCATCTAAAATAATTACAGATTTAGATGACAAAAAAAAAAAATATCGAGCTTGGTGGTATTATTTCAAAGGACATGCATTGTATTTGAGATATAAAAATACAAATCAAGAGGCTTTTTTAAGAACTGCTCTGGAGTGCTTCAAACAGTGTCATCAAGATACTCTGGAGATCACTTCTCTACTACTTCATAATTTCATCGAAAAATCACATATAGACAACATATTTATTTCACCAAAAACAGAAAAAGAATTAATTCAAAAAAGTTCTAAAGCGTTACTTATTGGGATAGATTCTTATCAGGATACCAATGTCAATAAATTAACAAGCTGCATTTATGATGTTGATGAAATTAAAGAAATTCTTATAGATCCTAACCGATGTGGATATTCCCCTGAAAATGTGATAGTTTTACATAATGCAACTAAGGCTAAAATTATATACAATCTGAAAGAGTTTAGTAATATTTCAGGAAACTCAACTGTGATCATTTATTTTTCTGGACATGGAACCCATAAAGATGGAAAATCCTATCTTGTACCAAGCGATTATCAACAAGGAGAAGTAGATACATTAATTTCAGGAGAAGAATTTAGAAAATCGCTAGATAATATTAATGTTCATCGTTTAGTAATTGTTTTAGATGCTTGTAAATCTGGGGGATTATTTACTAATACAACAATTATAAAAGGAAACGACTCTGATTTGAAAAGTGGATTAAGTGAAAAGTACTTTAACTCGATTTTAAAGACTCATGGTCGTGTAATTATCTCATCTTCAGGTAAAGAACAGAATTCCCTAGGTGGGCTTTCAGGAGATTTAAGTTTATTTACCCAATATTTCTGTCAAGGATTAAAGGGTGGTACAGAGGATTATAGAACTTACGATAATGATGGAATGATTAGAATACTGGGTTTGATTAAATATATATCATCTAGCACAAAGGCAAAACAAGACGTTTGGTTACGCTGTAATTCTATGGATTTCCCAATTGCACTTTATAAAGGAGGAAAATAATTAACGAAATACTTTTAGGATAAAAAGTTGGAGAGAATTAATTATTTATGCAAATAATACATAATGCAATATCTTCGTATTACTACATCAAATTGTAGTTAATTTTTATTAAAATAAAGAAAACTCTGTCAAATATGGAAGAGTGAAATAAAATTGTGTAGATTATTTGGATTAATTGCAAATAGAGAAGTGAATCTTGAATTTAGTTTTCTGAAAGCAGATTTACCTTTCAAAAATTTAAGTAGAAATAACCCACACGGATGGGGAATAGGTTATTATAAGGAAAATTTTGCTAAAATTCAAAAAGAACCCTTTCCAGCAATCCAAAGTAAAAAATTTGAGGAAATTGCTAGAAATGAAAATTCAAAGATGTTTATTTCTCATGTTAGGTATTCTACTCAAGGAGAAAAAACATTTGAAAATACTCATCCATTTATATATGATAATTGGATATTTGCCCATAATGGAAATATCGATATCAGAGATAAATTATTAGAACTTCTTAATTCCAAATTTAAAAATTTGATTAAAGGAAAAACTGATTCTGAAGTCTATTTTTACTGGTTAATGCAAAATATTGAAGACCAAAATGATCTTTTTAATGGTATCAAAAAAAGTATCTCTTTTATACAATCAAATAAGGGGGATAGAACAACTGGATTAAATTTTGTACTTATAAATGGGGAAAAATTAATTGCACTAAGAAAGGCGCTCCAGAGATCACATAAGTATTCTTTGTATTATTCTAACCGAAAACCAGATATAATGGAACATATGAAATTCCAATCAAATGAAACCAGGCAATTAATAACTTCTAAGAATTTAAAAGGTGAAGAAGCTGTATTAGTATGTTCAGAACCATTGACAGAAGATGAAAATTGGATAGAGTTAAACAATAATCAACTTTTAATAGTAGAAAAAAACTTAAAATTAAAAAAATGGGATATATAAATTAGCTAATCAAAATTTATAATCTAATATTGAATATTAAAATCAAATAGAATAAAAATGTTTATCAATATTAAAAAAGGATTAAAAAGAAGATTATAAAAATGTCGGATTCAAGAATCCATTCGAGTTAAATAATTAAGAATAGGTTGACGAAATTTAAGAAAAATAGAACATACTAAAATTAAAAGTTAATTTAATTTTACTTTTGATGGTGTTTTAGTAAAAGCTTGAAATAAGAAAACAGCGATCCAAATATTATTTTTATAATATATATGAAAACATTTTTTTAATGGAAATGCAACAACAATGTTGTTTTTTATTTCTTTTCTAATATCTGCAATGCATAATATCCCGAATCCAGATTTTCCAGCTTCTCTTATGATCTGATCTTTATGCTTATTATATTTTTCTTCAAGAATGTTTTGATTATCCAAATTTTCTTCTGTTTTAAGGAGTTTATCCTCAATTGGAATCTCATCAATCCAATGATCAGAGTTACCCCCTGATACTCCAGATTTATCCTTCAACCTTGTTCTAAATCGATGTAATAAGACTCTTGATAACCAAGGGGACATTATTTTGAAAATTTTTGGGTTATTTATGAAAACGCACAGGAAAATTAGATGAGATGAAATTAAAGATTATTGAATAAGAGAGACGAAAATACAGTCAATAAAAGAAATTTACTTTAGATTATTTTTAAAAAATCTCATTTTGGCATTTATGCTCATTTCACATTTGGAAAATGGTGAGTTCAATTAAAATGTTCTCGTATTAACAGGTAACAATTTTATTACAACTATTTTTTAACGATTACCTGAAAAACGAGTAAAAAATTCCAAAAATAATGAAGTAACCAAGCAAAAAATAAACCATTACTAATCAATGTAATGGAGAAAATAATACTATAAAAAAAACATATATTTAAATGTATGATTGCGTTCTTATCAAGCTTCTTATGATTAAATATATGTAAAAGAGTGAATGTAATACTAACTAACATAATTGTAAAGAATAAGTCTAAATTAGTATAAGAAATAATCACATTTATAAGAAGATATCTAAAAATTACCTCTTCATATAAAGTTAATAATGAAATGAGCAGTAATAATAATAACTTTTTATAGGTTGAGGGATTATTCATCAAGAATTTAAATATTTGGGTAAAATTTCCATTTTTAGACTCCTTATCAGAAGGTTTTAGACGATTTATTAAAATAAAAAGCCCAATGAAAAGTAAAAAGTAGAATATGATGCTATAATCAAAAGAAGTTGAAATTCCATAAAAATTGAAGTTCGGACCCTGGATCATCAAAGAAGAAAACGCATAGGAATTCTTATTTGTAGCCGATAAATTCAAGAATAAAATGAAAAAAGCAAATATCCCTAAACACACTCCTAATTTTTTCAGAAATCTTCCTTTTTTAATTAAATATAAGCTTAACATAAGTAATAAAACGATTTGAAGTATTTCGCTAAAAAGATAAAGAATTCTAATCTCTAGGGTTAATCCAAATATTAAAAGACTTACGTATATTGCACCAATCGAATATATAAGATAAAAAAATTTTATTTTTTTTAAATCGAATTCAATTTCTTTAGAATCGTATTCTACATAAATGGATTTTTCTATAATTTTTGTGATATCACTGGTTTTTTTACTTGAAATCATCATTTTAATTTTGCGATTTTATTATTACATTAGATTGAAGAAAGGATTTTAAAAACGACTAGAATTTTGTAGAATTCTCGGTTTGATTAAAAACAGATTAGTTTTTTAATATCATTTTTAAAAAAGAATTAAGATTCTTTTTACTTTTAGTAGACTATTAAAAATGGGATTCTTAAATTTTTACATATCATTCTGCTCTAAATTTAGAGGTATGAGATCGCCAAAATTAAATTTTAGAGAGGATAACGAAACTTATAGATCTCTTTATCTTCAACAAGGAGTTAGTAAAGAAGATATTGACAAAGCAACTTTTATAGTATTAATTCTTTGTTTATTAATTAGTTTATTGCTGCTATTGATATTCTTAGGATTCAACAATATATTATTAGCATTTACAATTTCCAGCGTGTCATCAATCTTAATTTCTTATAAATTTAATTCGTATCTACATAACAAAATTAGAAAACAAGAAGATCAACTAAACGCTTTAATTTATTACATTAAAATGAGTTTTTCGATCATGCATACATCTATAGGAGAGAGTGAAGACCCTTATTTTGCTTTTATAGATTTGATGATAGAATTTAATCTCCCTTTATCTAATTTTTTTAAAAAGATAATGCATAATGTTCAATTAGGAAGTTCTCCAAATTCTGAATTGAGTAAAATATTAACAGCTTCAGAAGATTTTAACACATATAAGAATCAATTACTAAGAAGTAATTTCAAAGAATTAAACGTTAATTTATACGAAAAAAATACCTTAGAAAATAGATTTAAGGTGTATTTGAAAACTTTAGACGAAAAATTATCTTTAGTTTTCTTTGCGGGATTAGGTTTTCCTTTTGTTTTAAGTTTAATCCTTCTTTCAGGTCAAATTAATTACGTCTTATCTCTTTTCTGTATTCCTATCTTTCTATTTTTATTAAATTTTATATATAAAAAATTACTAAAAATAAAGACCCATCTAATCGCAATCATAGAAGGATCTAAATTAGAGAAGCGAAGATTTGAACAATTTATTCTTTTTTTAGAACGATTCGCAATCAATCTTTCACAAAATATTTCTCCTGAAGTTGCTTTTATAGAAGCTTTTAATCAAATGGATTTTAAGAAAAATTTAATAGAAAACTCACTTAAAGAAAATATCTCAAATTTGGTATTGTTGAAAGCTCCATTCAATGAGATGCTGGATAAACTAAAATTTGACTTAAAATCCGTAAGGTATCGTTTTATTTTAGAGACTATCAAGCACATGTTATCGAGGAGCGCTTATTTAACTTCAGAGAAAATATTTGAACTTTTAAGCATCATCAATCGACATAAAAAATTAGAAGATGATTTAGATACCGAAATTAGAGGCGTTCGTATAAAAGTATTTTCATTTATAATTCTGATACCCATAATTTCAGGAATGATGAATGGTTTAATGCCTTTATTTACGATTCTTTTCTCTTTTACTGGAAGTATTTACTCAATATCCTTTATAGAACTCCTTATTCTAATAAATCCTTTTAGTTTGATTTCTACATTTATTACACTTCTCTTATGTAATGCTATCACAACCTACAATTTCTTAAAAATAATCAAATTTGAAAAAAATTACTTCTATTTAATAACGACAAGTGTTATTTATCTTATTTCATTTGCAACGGCATTTCTGACAGTCGCAGGATTTTTTTAAGAATGTTTAATGAAAATACACCAGTACTTACTTTTACATTTTTTTTAGTATTAGCGTTATTCTTGGCTAACTATCCAAGGAATAAAATAATTGACATAATATAAAAAATCTTCAGGAGTCTCCCAATAAAACACAGCAAGTCTATTATCGTAGTAGTATATGCTAAAATTAAGTTTTCTTGGTTGAGATAATTCGAAATCAAAACTAAGGCAAATAAACTCTTGACCGAAGATTTCACCTCGGCCTCCATTTTTTTTTAATTCATCATTCATGAGAAAATCAAAAACGAAATGGTCGCCACAGAATTTTACATATTTTATATTTTCAGGAACGATTATAGAGGCATTATATATTTTATCGCTCTTATCAGGATAATTGAAAAAATCAGAAATTACATTCATTGTTTGATTTAAAAAATGCCACCCTTTGTTGATATCTTCTTTCTCTCTTCTAACCGTTTTTCCATCTCTTATCTCTATCCAAACTAAAGGATTCTCATAGGTATTATTAAAATATACATCAAAGAAAGACACAATAATACTTAGATAATATTCTTTAGGACTAAGGCCAATATAATTTCTTAGAATAAAATTTGCCCCATCAAAATTTAATTCATATTCTTTCCTTTCTCCTTTTATCACAACTTCAAAAAGAATATCACTTTCAGGAAACCTCATAGTATAATACTCCCCGTGATCTTCTAGAATTTTACCTCCAACAGAAATATTTAATTCTGATATGAAAGGAGCATAAAAATATTTCTCAATTTCTCTCTCAGATTTGCTTTCTTTATTGGATATAACCTCTTCTACCCATTCATCGACATCATTTACAAATTCATCTATATCTAAATAGAACTCTGTGTCATTAAATTTATCAAAGACCTTAATATTGTTAAAGAAAGGATAGACTCCGCTAACTATGGTACTCAAAACAATAATCCCTAATCCGATGAATAAAATACGCTCTAATAATTTACCCATAGCTATATGTTCTTTTAATTTATTTCTTCTATTTATTTATAAAAACTCCACGTTTCTTCCTTAAAACTTGATTTAATCAACTTTAAATTTGAAATGTGTGCTAAAAGATACAGGAAAAAAAAGGAGCTTACCCAAAAAATAGATGAATTAAGATTAATACAAACAGAATCAATCCTGGCAAAAAAACTAATAATGTGCCTAGATTTATTAAGAAACGCAAAAACTCTATTTCATATAAATGACTAATAATCAAAAATGTTTTTATTTCTTTTAAACAAATCATATAAATAAACGCTGCAAAAAACCAAACCGCAAATGAAAATACTTCTACAATTAAATCCATGGCTATTAAATTATAGGCTAGGATTATAGTGCAAAAAGCAGGAAATATAATGATTCCTACTATAAAAAAGCTAAAATCTAACACTTACTTCTATGTCATCTCTATTATTTAAAGTTCCAGTTTATTTTTAATTTCTCTTCATGGAATGCTGATGTAACCCTTCATCCCCTATCTCATCAACAGATATTGCATCTGGGATTATTATCCTAATTAAATTATACCCAGTACTGATATCGGTATTAAGAAAAAAAATTTATATTTTTTTTAGTTCTTCAATGAAATCTTGGGGAGTGTATCCATGTAATAATGCACGATGTAAAGCAAGTTCATTAATTTCAAATATTCTTGAAGAATCTTTTATTTTTTTAAGCCTCTCTATTAAATCTGCAGCAATTTGCCTTGTTTCAACTTTATCATCTTTTAATTGACCAAAGGACCCCCCGTATCTTCTGAATAACCCTGCCATAACCTGAATTTCTTCGTTTGAATATCTTTGAATACAGTTGTTACATATAAATTCTAGTTCTTGACTTAAGTTATGATCTTTTAATTCATATCCTAAATAGCTATTACATATAATACAAGACGATTGTTCAGAATTAACCTGTTGACCTTTTATATTAGATATAACAAAAAGACTAAGATTAAGGCAATATATCCGTGACCTTTTTAGAATCGCCAAAAATACAGATTCGGGAGTGAAATACTCCTTCCTTTGTTTCAACTCGCTCTGAACATCGTAGAGCACATCCTTAACTCTTGGAAGATCATCATTCTCGGCTCCAAAAGAGCCTTTTCCAACATTGAACACATGAGTTAAAATTTCCTTACCTTCTTCATCAAAACAATTATTGCAACTTTCGCATACCAGACCTACGCTGAATTTTGGGTAATATACATTTGAGTAGGGGGCGATTTTTTCAAAACATATCGAACATTCGTCAAAATCTAATATAGTCATTGTAAAGCACGAAATTGACGAATATATTTAAAGAAAAATTTTGGATTGGTTTTTTTTTACCTACTAAAAACCTTGAACTTTTTATATAAAATTTTAAACATTTTTTTAAGTCTTTTTCTAATTATCAATTTATTAGATTTAGTTTGTCATAAAAACTATGACTCAAAACACTAAACAAATTTGCCCGGATTGCGGAAATGGATTTCTAATAACAGATGCTGCCCGTGGAGAAACTATATGCACCAGTTGTGGAGCTGTTATAGAACAAAAGATTATTGATTCAGGTGCGGAATGGCGTGCGTTTACTCCACAAGATTACAAAAACCGAACTCGCGTAGGATCGAAATCGAGATTAGATCAATTTGATAAGGGATTGACAACAATAATTCCGAAAGAAAATAAAGATGCTTATGGGATACCAATAAGCCCTAATATGAGAGACAATATTTATCGGTTGAGAAAATGGCATGAAAGAACAAAAAGAACAAAACCAAAAGACCGGAACTTAAATGACGCTATGAACGAATTAGACCATATTGGATCTCAACTCAATTTATCTAAAGATATCAAAGAATCTTCAGCATTTATATATAGAAAAGCACTCTCAAAAGGAATAACAAAAGGAAGATCAATAATAGGGATAATTTCGGCGTCAACTTTCATTGCGTGTAGATTAAATAGAATTCCAATTACATTTGAATCTTTTACTGAGATAACTTCTTTAAAAAAGCGTATTATTGCAAAATTCGTAAGAGCCATCAAATACGAGCTCAATATTAGATTACCTACTTCTTCACCAAAAGATTATATCTCTTATTACGCCTCCGAATTAAAACTCTCAGGTGAGGTCCAATCACTAGCAATAAAAATAATTGAACTAGCCCAAAAAAAGGGAATGATGAAGGGAAAAAGTCCTTCGGGATTTGGCGCTGGGGCGTTATACAAAGCATGTCGAATACTTGGTGAAACAAGGAGTCAGAAAGAAATTTCAGTAATATCTAATGTTACTGAAGTAACTCTGAGAAATAGGTATAAAGAGATATCATCTATTCTAAAGAATGAGGAGGGGTTATATAATAATCCTTCAAGTACGCTATAGTTTTCAGATGATAAGGATTCTTAATTCACAAAAAAGTTAAGAGTAGTTTAGATATCTATCTTTGAATGTTTGACAATATAATACGTTTAAAACAATCTTGTAATTATATGAATTAATATATTATTAATATCTGAATTGTTTCTTTTATGATCTAATCTTTAATTGATCCTATAAATGCTAACTTTTCTTGAATTGATAGAATCTGATCTCCTTCTAATATCTCAAGATCTTCTTTATCAAATTCTAAACAACATATAGGACATTCGATTGTATTTTCATAACTGATTATTTTTTTGCTTTTACATCGAGGACACTGGTCTTTTTCTGTCATTTCACCATCCCAATTTTGATCATTTTTGGTTGGAAATATATATTATACATTTTTATAAAAATATTTCTGTAAGGATGTTAATAAACGGTTTGTTTATAGTCAAAGAAAGTTTTAGGAATACTCGATCGGAAACCGTGAATAACATTTTTTAGTTAACCTCCGACTTGTTTCAATCTCGATCTCGTTAAATCTTCATCTTTTCAAAATGTTAGTAGAAGGTTCTAATAGAATTTAAACCTCAAACGGGGAGGGAAATTTAAAATATTATCACTCTAAAATACATGAATGATAATTTCTGATATGATTTCCTTAAAATTCATAGTATTATTTCATATTTTAATAAGTGTGTCTTAGTTTCTTCAACAAATCTGTGGTATTTTTCGGGTGTGAAGTTAACATTTAAATCTACTAATATCTCAGGTAGTTCAATGAAAAAACTGATAAGTATATCCTTAAAATATTCTTTCATTTCAATATATTTTTCATTTTCTATGTCTTCTCTTACTTCATAAAGCACAGATTTATTAGTATTTTCTCTCTGCCTTACATCTCTTCCTTTATCCTGAAATCTCAAGAAATCCTTGATTGTTTGCTTATAAACTTTTCTACCTAATTCTGTTATAGCGTATTTTAATGGCCGAGAACTCTCAATGTAGAGATAATTTTTGTCTATCAATCTTCTCATTATTTGGGAGACTTGACTGCTACTTCTATTCAAATATGCCTTGATTTCACTATTATAAGCGGAATCCTCCTTTTTTACTAAATAGAATAATATCTTAAAGGTATGAATTGAAAGTATCCTTGGTCTATAATAAAAACGAGAAGTTTTTTGGTTTGCACTAGTTATTGATTTACTCATTGTGTAATCATATCTCCAAACTTATGAAAATTGAATAAAGCTTTATTGTAAATACACTCAAATTTCTTTATTTATAAAGAAAAAATTAATCTTCAAAATTTGATCTGCGAAGGTGAAACTCTAATACTTAGAAATTAGAGATAATTTAATAGAATAAATTCATCTAACTTAGAAATTTAGATATTTTAAGCTTCATTTTTTGCATATTTCTGAAATTCTATTTCTAAGCTATAACCTGCTTTTAATTTAAATCGTTTTACTATATCTTTTCTAATTGTTATTCCTTTAGAAGAACCCCCTGCTTTTACCACGGTTCCAGAGGTAGGGATACTTACAGAAATTTTTTCGGTTCCTTCCTTGTAAATTCCTTCAATATGTAATTGTATTGTATCTCCATCGTTGATGCCTTCCGCATCTTGAATTGAAGGTGGGATTAAGAACTGTATTGATTTTCCCTTAGTTGATTGTTTTAATTCAACCACATCTCTCAATCTTAATCAACAGTAATTTTGTAATTAGTATGATAATTTATTTTAAAATATGAACCTCTCAGATATAAGTCTTTTTATTAATTATGTTTCCAGCTTGATGATTATTAACACCTGTAACTTCTTATAATTCCAAATGAATCCTTATAAAAAAATATATTGAGATGAAAAAATATACTTTCCCAAATATTATATGATTATTTAAGGATATAAATAATAAAGTAGATAGAAAATAGATAATATACTATTGAATCCTATTAAAACCAAATAAATACCTTAAAGAATAGAATTTTAGTGTTAAAAATGAAAAAGAAGAAAGAAAAATGAATAAAAAATATAAATGTCCTAGGTGTGAAGGATTGAATATTCAAGATTTAGGAAAAACAATTGAGTGTGAAGATTGTCAGTTAGAATTTGAAAAATTTGATATTGAAAATCTCGATAGGGATGAGGTATTAGCTGTTAAAGAAAAACTAGCATTCATAAAAAGTATTAAATCAAACTCTGATGAAAACCATTCAGAAAGCAAATTAAAGAAGAAAAAAAGGTAAAAAAAATGTTTTTGGTTAAGAAAAGAATAGTGATTTATGGGGGGGGATCTCATTGATCCATGAAATAGGGATTTATCTCAATGGAGTTCTTCTTACTAATCGAACTTATTATAATTCTACAACTCTTAAGACTGATAGAGATTTGATTTGCGCTCTTATTTCTGCTGTGGAAGTGTTCTATAAAACAACATTTTCACAGGAGTTGGAATATCTCAAAGGAAAGCACCACATCTTAGTATATTCAAAAAAGATTATTAAAAACATCGATACAAATGAATCTTTTCATGTTGTAGCTTATGCAATAGTAAATAATAGAAATTCTAGTCTTGAATCTTATGTTGGTAACAAGATTCGGCCAAAATTGGAAGAATTGCTCAATACATTTGAAATTAATTATGGAAAGTATATTGTGGAACCATTGAATAAAATACCTGGTTTTTCTCGTGAAATTGATGAAATATTTGCTGAGAGTTGGGAACTACAATCAGAGATTTAAACTCCTAAAAAGAAATAAACCTGGATTGGAGTGAGCAGGAGGGATCATGCCTGTCATAACAATAAAATCCCTCTTACTCGACTCTCATTATAAAATCGAAAAAAATTGAAACAATGGAGGGAAATTACTCATTAGTATGGAATTAATTGAAAAAGTGATTAAAGATTTCCAAGAGATTAAAGCAAAACAGATTCATGATGGAAATTATGTAATTTATCTATGTAATTCTGAAAATGAAAAGATAATTGTAGGAAGGATAAATGATGATGAGGTTGCTAGTCAGATATTTGAAAAAAACGCTGGTGAAATAACTGAAGATGATTGGGGCTGGTATGATGAGCAATTAGGAACATCCGATAAAGAATCTTATGCAAAGATATATTGGAACGAAGCAGTCGTTAAAAGAGGACATTTAAAAGATAGTATAAGAATAGCGATTGAGAATCTTAATACTGAGAATACCAATAAGGGTAAAGCTTTTTTAGCAAAATTAAAAGCCAAATATTGAATTAATCCCAAAGCAACAGATTTCTACAAATAGTAAATAAGAAAATTCAAAAATTTATCAAAAATCCTTGATTATCTTGACCGCAATAAAGCAATCCCATAAAAATTATTTGGTAAGATGCGGATTTTATTTTTCGGATTATTATTTATCTCAATATGGGAGTTATATGAATGACATAGTTCCCAATTTTAACCTCTTGAACATAAATGAATTACCTGTTTTAGTTAGACCCTTTGACCTTGCTGATTATTTGGATATAAAATTTTCCACTCTAATAAAATACGGGAGTGTAAAAGAAGAGATAACCCTCTCTGAATCGATGTATAAGATATTTACAATAAAAAAGAAGACTGGGGGGAAACGATATATCATAACCCCCGTTGATGGATTAAAAGAAATTCAAAAAAAGATTTATAGATTTATTCTTTTACATGTAAGAGCTTCTAGGTTTGCTACGGGATTTATACCAACTAAATCAAATATAACAAATGCAAAAAATCATTATGGGTTTAAAGTTATTTACATCTTGGATTTAAAAAACTTTTTTCCTACAATTAAATTTTCAAATGTATTTGAAATGTACAATTTAAAATTTGGATATTCAAAAGCCATCTCATTTTTGTTAACTAAATTAACCACTCACTTACCTCGTAGACATTCCAATGGGATGTTAAAGTTGTTGCCAAATTCTGAAAGTTTTCTTCCCCAAGGATCTCCGAGTTCTCCATACATCTCTAATCTTATTTTTAGCGAAGCAGATTATGCTTTATATAAATTATCTCGTAAATATAACTTTGAATACTCTAGATATGCGGATGATATAACTTTTTCTAGTAAGGAACGGAAAATTGTTCCAACTGAATTTAGAGCAGGTGTAACAAAAATCATCAAGGAATCGGGATTTTATATAAATTACAAAAAGGAGCTCATCACAAGAACAAGACAGAAGATTACTGGAATTATTGCCCACGACACACATTTAACACTTCCTCGGCAATGGATAAAGAGACTTCGCGCAGCTCTGCATGAATTAAAATATTTAGACTGTGAGAAAGAAGCGCTAGAAGTTCTCCTAAATAAGTTAAAGAACGTTCAAGGTAGGATAAACTATGCAATGGGTGTCAATAGGGGGAAATATTATCATTTTTATCTCGAATTTCAAGAGTTAAGATTATCGAAGTTTAAATATTTATTTAAAGATAAAAAAACAATATAATATTTCAGTCACATTATCACAGTTAGGTGTAAAAAGGAGATATAACAAAACCAGGCTATCCTTTCTTTATCACAGAGAAGAGGATGTTGTGGTGTTCCGCCACACGAGGTCTTTGAGGTTTCTCGGACTTAGGATTTAGGGACTTTATAGCGTCTCTTATGATTCTAACGCTCAAGAAATTAATGAAGACATATCAAAATGGGATAATTTATTACTTATCGCTGGTATTTGTTTGATTAACCTAACTTTTAGTTATTTTAATAAATAAGGAGCCGTAAAACATGTCTAATGCTTACTTTTTATCCCCTCATGAGCTCCAAGTGTTAAATTCTATTCCAAATTATCAATCAGATTTCAAATTAGAAAAATTAGAAATCAAAAATTCAATAAAAAGCAAGCTGCAAAGATCACAAATCGATACGGTTAAATTGTTAGCTATAACTCCACTTTCTGTTATAAGAAAAACGGGCATCAAAATTGAAGATGGAATTAAAATAGTAAAAGATGCTCAAGAATTTTTGAAAACTAATTCTGAAAATAAAATCGAGAGTAATAGTTTAACGCATTCAGGAATTTCGACCGGGAGTCAGAAATTAGACAATCTATTAAACGGCGGGATTAAACCTGGGCAATTAGTCCAAATACATGGGGGGAGCGGAACTGGAAAAACTCAACTTGCTCACCAGGTTTGCGTAAATGCCCAACTCCCATACGATGAAGGGGGTGTGGATGGAGGCGTGTGTTTTTTGGATACTGACAATACTTTCCGTCCTGAGAGGATAGTCTCGATGGCAGATGCTTTAAATATGGATTATATAAAAGTGTTAAAAAATATTACTGTAGCTCGAGCTTATTCCAGCGAACATCAAATCTACATTATAAAGGAGGTATCTAAAATTATAAAGAAAAAAAATATTAAATTAATAGTAATTGATTCCTTAATAAGTCACTTTCGCAATGAATACCTTGGAGATTCTATTTTTTTAAAAAGACAACAACGTATAAATACCCATATGCTCGACCTGTTGAATTTATTAAAAGATTTTAATAACTTAGCAATAGTAGTTACTAATCAAGTGACCTATGATCCGAATCTCAACAAAAATAAACCTGCTGGGGGGCGTGTTGTGTTTTTTAACTCATCCATTCAAATTAAATTATTAAAAGGAAAAGGTACATCTCGAATTGCTAAAATTGTAGAAGCACCACAATTGCCTAACAATGATGCACATTTTTCCATAATGCGTGAAGGTATCCAAGACTGCAATTCACATTATCTTATAAAAAAAGGGAATTTCTATGATTTGGTTTACTTCTGATTATCATTTATCTCACAAAAATATAATTGAATATTGTAATCGTCCTTTTGAAAATGTTCAAGTAATGGATAGGACAATTGTATCAAACCTTGAGCGTAAATTAGAACCAGGTGATACATTGTATTTTCTTGGTGATTTAACATTTGATATCAACATAGCATTGCATTTTTTTAAAAATTTTAAAGATATTCAAATTCATTTTATTATAGGAAATCACGACTCAACTAAAATTTTAGAAATTGCATATAAATTCTGTGCTACAGTATCGAACTTAAAAGTTATTAAAATAAAAAGGCAAATGATAACTCTTTGCCACTATCCTATTAGATTTGATAATGACAAACATAATTTTTGGTGTCTTCATGGTCATTCTCATGGAAAGAGTGCTCAAAAAGAGAGGGAATATGATGTAAGCGTGGATAATAATGATTTTTTACCCTTATCATATCATGAACTTACTGAAATAATGAGGAAGTCTAGATATAATGTTATTTAAAAGGCGTAGATGATTAAACGAAAAACTGAGATCAACTCATCTCTATATAAAGGAAAAAACGCCACAATTATCGCTCCCACCGATACTTAAAAATAAATTCTCGCTTCTCGAAGAATCACCAATTAAAAATCTAAAATAAAAGTGAGAAAAATGTCTCTATGGGTTAATGTTGTTAAAAGAAGATTAGTTCTACTAAATAATAAAATAAAGCAGTATAGCCTAACTTCGCGCTTTGGAGCTCTTATGGATATGGCGAGTAATTATCGGTTATTAGAGATACAAATGGCAATACAGCAAATAATAGACAATCCATTCTGAGGTAGATCGCTATGATGAATTATATGGAAGGCTTAAACGAGTATATTCTTAATATGTGTAATTTAATTCGTTTTCAAACCAAAGAGAAAAATAAAAAAAGTCTTCAGGAAACTGCAAAAATTTTAGTAAAGCATAAAGTTCTCCATCAAAAAAGATTGAGAACATTGGAAGCTATTAGAAAGCAAATAGAAGAGGGATTGGAGCAATCATCTTAACATATTTGTTAGGTTTTTATACATCTTAGAATAAAAAGTTTTGACAAGGATGTGAATATAAAAAATGTCCGATGTGTGGTTATTAAACCGAACAGTAAATAGATTTCGTAAGTTAGCAAAATCTTATCCAAATGACTCTTTTTATAGTGAATATGCTGATAAATTATCAGAAATCATAAATCTATTTTCTAAAAAACCTTCCGAGGTAGATTATGAAAACATTCATAAGAAATACTTCTATTGTGTTAGATGTGGTGCTGAATTTCCCTCGTTAGGCGTTCCTACAAAATGCTTGAGATGTAAATCTACTAATTTATTAATAATGTTAGTTCACTAAAAAAAGGAGTGGTTTGAATGGATACTGAATATATTTGTGAAGCTGTAAGGAGATTATCCTTTAATTCGAAAAGCATATATATTCCTATAGCCTTCGCTAAATGGTTTGATGATTCTGGGATTGAGATTGATACTAAGAATCATTTGGTAAAGTCAAATGGTAACAAAGCAAAGATTCAAATTGATATTGGTTTTAATGACAAAATCGGATATTCTTCTGGAAAGTTTATATGGGCGTTAAGAGAGGCTTTAACTGGAATTGAGCAACCTAAAATGAATGCTACTTTTCCGAGCTCTATACATTATGATGTTGAAGTAATGAAACATACTGACGAAGCAATACGGGACATATTAGATTATTTTAAATAATTTTTTTTGTTTCTTTTTATTTTTTTGTCCAAAACTCTACGACTTTTTAAATTTAGATTATAAATAATAGAGTGATGAGTTTTACTACTAAAAATACGGAAAATAGGGTAAGAGTTTGTTTCGATTGCCGTGAGTTTCATCGTATTAATGTAAGTGATTATAAAACTAAAGAATCGTTGCATACTTTTGAACTAAAACATCAAGGTCATAGAACCCAAGTAATAGATGCGAAAGTGTTAGCAGAAATACTTCCGTATAGTCAACAAGGCTTAAAAGTATGGTAAAGAATGATTTAACCTTCGTCGTATTTTTCTAATGTGTTTATAGGGAATATGTTGAGATGAGGTTCCTTATACTTCTTTAGTTCATCAATCAGTAAAGATTTTATTGTTCTCATATATTTTATATTGGCCGAAATTTTTGACCGGGTATAAATATTAGTGATAGGGTTTAATTATTGATAAAAAATCGTTAAATTCTTTAGGTTTTTTAATCTAAATTAAGACATTCTAATTGTGAAAATTTCTAGTAAAATTCTTCCTAATGGGGATTTAGAGATTTATTGTAATTTTGAAGATGAAGAAGAAGAGAATGAAATTTGTGGATGCTTAATTGAAGACTTCAATAATGTTGAAACTCATCTCTATGATCTCATCCATTCCAATTGTGGCATTAGATTTGTTGAACCTTGGGAACTAGAAAAATTAGGATTTTTAACCAATGCCACTTTATTCACTAAGCTCTATTATGACGATGAGGAAATACCAAATGTAATAAAATGGAAAAAAAATCTTTGGATTCATCGACAAGATATTGATTGGGTTGATTCTTTAATTAAACAAGGTAAAGTAAAATTTGAGGCCATTCAGATAAAAAGATTTAATTCTCCAATTAAGTTGCAAGAGCGATTTTAAAGAATTCTCCAATTAAATTACAAGGAGTCTATTCACTGCTTTCTATTTTTGGTTTAAGATATTTGTAATAAAGCTTCTTACAATTAAGAGCATAAGAACAGGGGGAGTCCTTCGGGGGAATTTCTACACAATCCTTTATCTCTTCAGTAGTTAGTTTTTTTAAAGCTCTAAAAATTTCTTTTGTTATTGGAGTGACTGACTTTAAAGCCTTCAGAAACTCTATTTTTACTTTGCCTGGTGTGTATTCTGACATTTATTTATCTTCTCTTCTTGACCATTCTGGGAAATCCATTAAAATCAAAAAAATTAAAATTTAGAGTTGTTTAAACTATACTTTAATCCCTGTTTTTCTATAACAGTGAACCCCATAGAATCAAGAGTTTCATTAATTACCTCGATTTTAGCCTCTATATCCTCTCTATTACCCGCATCCGCTAATGGAAAAAGATTAATGCATTTTGCTCGTAATTCTTCACATTTTTTACACATTTTGTTTTTACCTCATTTTTTAAAAAATTTATTTAAGGAATTAAAAAAGACATCTCGCTTTAATTGATATCAAGTTTTTTTTTCTTTTATATGAATAATAACCAATTTAAAGCAATACCAGCTTTAATATTCTCATAATTTCTGATATATGTTTTGCTCTGCTGTTATCTTCCTCACGCTTTTAATTTGGTTATCTCATATTTAATTCGCCATCGCTCAATAGTGTTCTCTGCTACTCCTTGTTGGTCGGCAATCTCTTTCTTTTTTTTTTTTAAGACAACATACTCGTTATAGAGCCAAGCCTTATTTTTATAATCGAATTTATGATTAGTAGATATTTTAGAAAGTTTGAATTTCGTAGCCCATCGAGATATTGCCCCCACGCTTACATTACATTCTTCTGCTATCTCTTTAGCGAATCTTTCCTTCGTAATGTATTCTCTCTTAAGCCAATCCTTATTTTGATATGTTATTTCAGGTAATATACTCATTTTTTCTTCTCATCCTCTTTTTTATCTTGGTGTAATAAAGTTAAAATAAAGTCTTTCCAAGAATCATTGCCTTTTGCTTTTTTTAGTTGTTCATATTTATCATCATCAATAGCTATGTTAATATATTTGACCATGTGATTTTCCCTCATTTGGTTATAAATTTTTAGTTAGATAGATAGACACATAGATAGTTACTATGATAATAGGAAAAAATATAATATAAATATATGCCAAATTTATGATGATTATCGTATGGAATATTTTTAACTGGTTTTAAAACGAAAGAAAAAATGTTGATTCGTTAACAAAATGAGAAGAAGTGATAAATTTTATCTATTAGAATAGAATCGTCCTAACATCAGGATGAATTTCATATAAATGTAGCTAAAGCCACTACTTTAAATATATATTTATTAAATAATCTACAAAAAATACGGTGAAACAAGGTTGAAGAATAATATACAGGTTTTTAATCCCCAAACGAAAGAAACATTAAATCTTATAATCGAGAAATACGATTTTGAATACATCTATAAGAATAAAATAGAAGAGATCCTCCCTGTTAAAGAAAATTTATCAAACGAGAAATCCTTGTTCGATTATATTAAAAATTTTCTAGCGTTTAGAAGAGAAACCAACAAAAATTTTTTTGTTTTATTGTTACATAGTTTCCAAATACATAAATTCAAAATAATTCATCCGAAGATAGAGATTTTTTGGAAAAAATTTTTAAATGAATTAAAACGATGGAACGCACAAGATTTAGTTAAATTAATGGAAAACATCTATAAAGAACCAAAATCTCTTAAAGAAAAAAAAGTATTAATTAAAGATAGTTTAAATAAGAGCACTGAGCCCCAATATTTTGACCGTGAACGAATCGAAAATCACCTTAGTAATAATGAAAAGTCTTTTGATGTAATTAATAAGAGAATTCACGAGGAAGTTAAGTTTATCCTAATCTTACAACTGATAGCTGACTTCCAAGCAGAAGGTTTTACAGCTAGTAAGGAAGCAATAATTGGGATTTGTAATCAAATACTAACATACATAGGGTCAATATCCGAGGAATTATGTCATCAATTACTGTTTATGCACCATTTAGGGACCTTTCATAAAGAACCTCAATCTAAAAAAAGGAGTATGATGAACAATTACTATTCATGATTTTCAAATTTTCAAAACTTTTCTAAAAGAAGAAGCCTTAGAGGTTGTTTTAGATAAAGATAATTACAATAATTCTCTTATGTGTGCTATGTGCGGTGAATTTGAGCCTCGTGCCTTCCTTCAGCGATTCCATCTATTTCTTGATGAAAATAGAGACAGATTTATTACGCTTCATTCAAAATGTGTGTTTAAAGATGGGATGTATGAAAAGTTGGATGCCCTTCTACAATCTTTTAACTATATTTCTACTTTAGATTAAAAATTTAAGCGACTTTACTATGTCTATGACAAATTCATCAGTTGAAAAGTTATGGGTATTTCTTTCAAATCTTGAAGGAGGCGATTTAGTAAAAGAACATTTAGAGATGCATAACGAGATTATTCCACTTTACAGAAAGTTTGTTGCTTTTATTGAAGGGGATGTTAACTTTACCAAAGATGATGTTTCTCGATTTATTTTATCTTATTATTTTACAAAACTAACCTCTAGCACTCAAGTTCATTATAAGAAAAACTTAATACTTCTCTGTCAATATCTTGGGAGAAAAATTCCTTCAAGATTAGAAGGTCTAAGTGTGTTTAATATAGTTGATTTCGATCATTTCTTTAAGAATTACTGTTCTATCGGGAAAGGGTCGATCTGGGCAGAGAAGTTATTAAGAGCTTATAACTGTTATCGCTGTGGAAAAGAATATTCTTTTTCAATTACTTCAACAGCAGGTATGACGCAATACTTAAAAAAAAAGGGGATTAAAACAACAAGTAAAGGGGCTAGGGGTAAGATTACCTATTTAGGGATTGGTATGAATGATTCAGGCTTAGCATTAATCGAAAATAATTTTAGAGATAATGCGATGCTGAAAGCTAAAAAAAACAAAAATTTATCTCCTAATAAAGCTTGCAAACTAATCTCGTGTAATCCAGATGTGTTATTGTTAAAAAAGATCGTTAATGAATACAACCAGAAAAGAGAATCTCAAACCGAGAAGATAAATCTACTTAAGGCTAAAAAGATTCTTAAAAATATTGAAAGCTTTTGTTTTCAACAAAATTGGAATCCCCATTATAAAACTAAAATAGGTTTAGCATTGTATCTAACCACGACTTTTAGCTTTAACCGAATTAACAAGAATTTTGGGATTCCTTATGATTCTCCAATGCGGCTTAAAGTTAGAATTGGAAGGATGCACCCAAAAGCTTTAGAACGCTTGGCCCGATACAGTAAAGTCTTCTCAAGAAATCCCAACTGCTTAGAAAAAGAAAAAGGAAAAATTTTATCTAAGTTTTGTGAAATAGGACATTCAATTCCTGAAATTACAAAAATATTAAGGGCGAGAGGCTACAAAGTTAATGCCCAAAATATATCCAAACGTTTGTCCCTCTGGATTAGTGTGTAGGGGCAGTCGAGATAACCCTTAACTCAATCGTTCTTTTAGTGTGAATTTGGCTATGGTAGTTAGTGGAAATGCGGTAATTGACAACTGTAATAATAAATTTAATCCCCCCGCTTGGGAATTATATTATTACTGTGAATAAATAACTGTTTTTCTTTTTTATTTTGTTAACGAAATAATTACAATTTATAGGAGTATTTTCGCGTTAACGAAAACGAAATCTATTTTTGGGGTTTAGAAACGTAAACGAAATAAAAATTAATTCTTCGGGGTATTTTTAATGTTTAAGACGAAAATAAGAGTAATGCCTCGTAATAAGAAATTTAATGAAGAGAGCATAGTTCTTGGATTTAGAGTGCCAAAGTCGAAAGAGGATATTTGTAGAAGTATAATCCAAAGATGGATTAACGCAAAAGGTTGGGAGAAGGCTGAGGCAAAAAGACGAGCAAGTAATAATAATAGAGGTTGATAAAATGGCGCTTGTAGATATAAATGTAAAAGATGATAATGTAAAAGAAGTCGATAGTAATGTAGAAGGGAATTCCGAACCTTTAAAACATCAAACTTTAAAACTTCCTAAATTTTGTTCGAGATTAAGGGATTATCGAAGTTATGACTACTAATAAGGTTCGATTTTTAATCTTGCTGGATTAAGTTCGTAATAAGTCTTCTTATTTTCCATAAATAGCTTAAAAAACCCTTTTCTATAAATAAACTAAGGGTTTCAAAAAATCTTTTTTTTTATATGTGAGTCCTGTCTTAAACTTAAAAAGTTTATAGATGTGTTCAGGTCTTATTATTAAGATATAAGCACTCTTTAGATAATCTAAGAAGTTTAACACATCTCTTTTAATCGCTTTTGAACTCTGTATTTGATCTTTTATTGAAATTGAAATCATTTTTCGCTTTTTTTAGGGTTTGCTCAATAGGGACTTTACAAAAATCACAATTAGAAAGGGAGTCAATCCCATCGGAGTAATATATAGGGAACTCGTGTTTAATGTTATGCGTCTCTCTTAATTCTGGGATTTTTTCTTCAAAGCACCCATAACAAGCATAAATATGAGTTTCCCCATCTTTGCTAATAAGTTCATATCCAGTCACTTCAAAATCATGCATCGTATCTATTATTCCGACAGAAACATTTTAAAATGAGTGTAAAATTCAAGTTATCTTTAATTATTATAGTCGGAAAAGCGACAGAAAACACGAAAACAAGGGGTTTAAATCGCAATTTTCATAGTTCTGTATACCAAACTTTAATCAAAATTTAATACCATTTAATTAGGAGAAGTCATATGCGATTAAGAAATAAATCTATGATATTATTTTTTATTATGACTTTTTCTGTAGGGTTTTGTTTTTTAAATTCCGCCGTAGCTTATGAAACCGGTTCATATGAGACTAATTATGCAGAATGGAGATTCTCAAACTCTCAGCCTTATTTATATGCTGAAGCAGATAACTATTATACTCTCGGTTATTTGGAAGGACAGAATTTAGCTTTTCAAACAGCTTGGATGAAACTTATGATTACGCTTCAAGCAGAACAAATAGGTCTTACTTACGATATCGCAATTTATTATGCTTTAGCTTATCTCGATTACTTTTCTGAAGAAAATATTATGGAAATGCAAGGAATAGCTGATGGGATTGATGTCGTTCAAATTCCATTTATGGGTCAAATTTACGAGATTACCATAGATTTCTATGATGTATTAGTTCAGAATTGTTTCTGGGATGTATATTACGGTAAAATTATTCCTATGCTTTCGGGATATCCTCAACCGCCTTTGATTGTTGCAGGATGCACTGCTATTGGTTCTAACACTGGAAGAAAAGCTATTTTAGGACAAACAATCGATATATCAGTTCTTATGCAACCTACGGCATCTTGGGTTTACACTAATATTCAAGGAAAAAAGGTTTTCTCTTTCAGAACGGGGAGTATGTTAGCAATGGGAGGCGTTAATAAATACGGGGTGGCAATCTCAACCAATTTACTTGAAGTACTTAATGTAGGATGTGTAGGAAAACCTATTTCAGTAATCTATAGAAGTGCTTTAGAAAATGCTAAGAATGTTAGACAAGCTAAGGACATTATTCTTGATAACGATTTTACACTAGGTTGGAATTATATTATTAGAGACAAGCGACACATAGTATCAATTGAAACTATTCCCAACTCTTATTCAATCGAGAGCGTTAAAAAAGGAAGCTATACATTTGACGCAAATGTTTAC
This sequence comes from Promethearchaeota archaeon, assembly GCA_030599585.1. Classification (GTDB taxonomy): domain Archaea; phylum Asgardarchaeota; class Lokiarchaeia; order Sigyniarchaeales; family SOKP01; genus SOKP01. The sequence continues at coordinate 55,908 of JAUVNS010000022.1, forward strand.
GAGAATCCCTATTTCAAGGCTTTTATGATTTATCCTACGAAATATGTAGAACGGTATGATAGAGTCTCAGAATTATGTCAAACCTATAGTCAAGACGGAGAATTAGACATCAATGACTTATTTCAAATTTATTCAGACACCTTGATATCACGAAGATATACATCACCAGACCCACTAAGCGTAGGCACAGCAGGGTCTTTCTTTGTAGATGCTAAGAGTAATGTATATTTCTGTTTAGGAAATCCATTAGACTCCGAATTAGGTTTAATATCGTCGTTTAATTAAAAAACAAAAATGCTTTAGAAAAAGTTACCAAGCCAAAATCCCTTTTTTTTTAATTTTTTGTAGAGAGAATTAATAAGACTTCAATCATTTCAATTTCGGGAGTTAGTAGACTGTAAACAAATCTAATACTCCGTCTCCTTTATTACATCTATAATACTTAATAGAATTCTCTAAAGTTCCAACAATTTCTTAATTACAGAAAGCTCATTTCGAAAAAATCTTTCTTTTTTTCGAAATAATTCATGATAGGTTTTATTTTTAAATCAATATAGTTTTCAATATGTTGGATTATTTCTTGTTTAATTTCTTCTATTTGCTTTTTGTCAAAAAAAATGACCCTGTCTTTTTCCATGGTTTCAAGGATGATAAAATTTTTTTAAGTATAAATATGTAGACTCAGAACAAATTTTCTGTAATGCACTGATAATATCCAGATATCATATAGAAGTAAATAAGAATTTAATTTCTGTGATTGATTGAAACACAAATATTTGTTCATAGATTACTTTTAAATGAAATTCTTGGGTAAAAAAGATCTTTTATACGGGAAATATTTAGAGTCCTTTTTTTAATTTATTTCATGCTTTAGCAATTATACTTCGCTCAGTTATTTTTTTTCGAAAGTTTTGTTGGCAATATTATTCTTTTTGACATTTAAAAATGGAAGAAGTTCCCGGTATGATACAGGATAAAAGTTATTGTTATCAATGCCTATATCGTATTGATTTCTAAAAGGAACGAGGGTTCCGTGAGAATGACCGTGTAATTGCCACGCATTAAAGATGCTTTTATTCCATACTCTCATCGCATAATGACACACTGTTATTGGCTGGTCTTCTATTTGAATATCCTCTAACCGTGATACAGAATCGCAATAATTTTCAGCCAATTTAATTACATCGGTATGATCGTGATTTCCAATAACAAAATGAATCTCGATATCACTAAATTTCTTAAAAAACATAAGAGCTGTATCTTTTTTAAAGGATAAGTCACCAAGAAAATAAAGTTTATCACCTTGTTTCACTTTGTGTTCAAGATTATTTAGTATTGTAGCATTCATTTCTTCAACGTTGGTAAAGGGGCGATTACAATACCCGATTATATTTTTATGAGATAAGTGATAATCTGCTGTAAACCAATTCATAATTTCCCTCCAACAATCATTCTAATCTTAAATTTATATGAGAAACTTTTAAAAAATCATGCCAACTTCAGTAGTTCTTCAATCTCATCGTCTTCTTTAAAGAAAATATAACTATCATATCGTGGATGGTGTGGATTAGATCCAAAGATATGATTTATCAAAAATTGACCTAACCTCTGATCAGGAACTTTTTTCCACTTTTCCTTTAATAATTTACATATCCTATCTATTCGTTCTATTTCTCTCATCGTTAACAACCTTATAAGAAACCATTGTATATTTTATCAAATATTCTAATTTTTTAGCCAAAAATTGTAAGTTTTGTTTGTAATTCTCTAAATATTGTAATTTTCTTACTTTTGATTTAGACACGTGTTTTGGAATTCTAATTTCGATAAAGAAAAAACCATACTTTAGTCTAAATATGAAATAACACGAAAAAATGCATTCAATCACCATGTAATCGAAAGAATCTTTGCTCATATAGAAGAAACTTCGTTTCGCTAAAGAAAGGATTCGATCAATTACATAAGAAATCTTATTCAATGCAATATTATCAAGTTTTTCATTTTTCACAATTTTATCTACAATAAATCCCCCATCAAGAGCAACAAACGCATATCTCAGATTTATGCAATCTATCACCATTCTTTGTAAGACGTCGTTTAGTTCAGAAGCTATGTATTTTGAATATTGATTTTGGAAAACTGAATACATGATTTTCAATTCCAAGACTTCGCCCTTAGACTTTGAAGAAATCAGTTGGTCTAGGCGTTCCTTTCTTTTTTTAAAAATTCGATGTAGAATTATAATTTGAGGGTAATTGTCTTTTAAATTAAACGTATTAAAATCGGTCTTATTTATTATTCCTTCATTAAACAATAAAGTATTTTCTCTTCTATTATTTTCTATGCTATTAAAAACCAAAAAAAGAGATTTCTCCTTTATTAATTCCGATTTCCTACATATCCCATTAATTCTAAAGTTTGTTTCAATTCTCAGGGGTAGGATAATGGAGCGTTCTTTCTTTCCATCGATAAGAATATGTGTTAGATCTTCTGAAAAAAAATCTGTGTAATTTTTATAAATAAATGCTGCTTGATAGCTTGTGTTAATTAATTCTAAAACAGAGTACCAATTCCCATCCCATTGAAGTGGTAAACCATCTTTCCGCGCAAGAATTACTTGTTTTGCGTTAAATATTTTTCTGATTTGGTCTAATCGATTATATATTTTAGGACTTTTTAGCATAAGTATTACCCGTTTTCTTATTTTCGATTATTTTCAATACTCTATTAACGCAGTCTTCTACATCGTTATAAATTTGGTTTCCCGTAAATCTTTGGACCTGCCAACCCTGAGAGTTTAAAAAAGCGTCGCGTTTATTATCTCTATTTCTATCTGCCACGTTTGAATGCGTCATTTTTCCATCGCACTCTATTGCGATTTTCAACTCTGGAATTGCAAAATCAACGTGCAGATTACTGATTGGATACTGCCTCTCCAATCCATTAATTCTATCCCAAGCCCAGGTATAAAACCAGCGTTCTATCGGGCTTTTAATTTTTTTAAATGTTTCTAGAAATTTGTTATATTTTTTATACAATTCTTTTAACTTGCTACCTACATTAAAGGATAGCTCGGCTTTACCATGTTTCTTATATCTCATTCTATTATATTCGTGTTCGCTCATTTTGTGATAGATCCATGTTGTATAATCGTCTCTAAACGTTGCCAAGATTTTCCAGAGACCCAGATATGTCAGG
>JAUVNS010000035.1 GCA_030599585.1 Promethearchaeota archaeon
AATTGCTGAGACAAGATGGAGCTTAAACAACTTTCCATTAGATAATTCTCCCCATAGTTCGACTTTATCGATAAGCGAGATCGTCTTAGGATGCTCTACTAATCGCAGTAAAAAACGATGTTGTACTGCTACGGGTTGCGCGATGAGTGTATGCTCATAGATCACATCAATGCCGTCAATATCGTGTATGTCCAATAATCCTTCTTCAACATATTCTTCACCGTCAAAAACGCTTAAAATCGGGCATCCTCCGCCTCCACCTCCTCCCATGGTTACAAATACGACTTTTGAGGTGTCTTTGTAATTTCCCCGCGCATCATATGCACGACAATGCAATGTATATGAACCACTGCTCCCAACTGCCCAATTCCATACCCAGATATTACTATTTACTATATGGTACGCATCATTCCAAGATCCTGAACCGACTTTAAATTGAACTAAATCTATTCTATAGTTATCAGTAGCTTCAGCCTCACATGGAATTAGACCAGTAGTAGTAACAGATGATCCAGGAGCAGTAATGCTTATAGTTGGCTCTTCTTCATCGCACGCTCCATAAGCGTTTACTAACCCATATCCGTATTTAGGATCCCACCCTTCGGGATCATAATGAACACTGTTGGGGTTATAAGTAGGACTGGTAGGGTTTGAGTATTCATTTATTTGATCTTTGCTTGTCTCTATAAGCGCTTCTCGCACTTGAGCAGGAGTATATTCTGGATTTTGAGCCAAGATTAAAGCGCAAACACCTGTAACATAAGGTCCTGAAAAAGAAGTGCCAGGACCTGAATAACCGTATTCACTTCCATTAATTGTTGTATACCCGTTTGTAATTGCCACAACATCCAATTGAGGACCGTAACATGAGCTCGTACTCCGTATATACCCGTCGATGGACGGATGGATCCAAACAGCTCCTACAGAAATCACCGATGGGTACCTAGCAGGATATGCAATACCAAATGATTCTGGTATTGCATCATGGTTTCCAGTTGGAGCAATAACCACAATTCCAAGGTCATGTGCAAGGATACATATATTTCTAAGTAGTAAATCATCAACTTGTATTTGAATGTTAACATATATAACATCCATTTCGTTACTAATGGCCCACTGAATCCCTTGAATAATTGAGGAAATCGCATCAGGATTATCTTTACGATAAACGCGAACGACATATAAACTGACTTTTGGAGCGACTCCGATATTTCCCTGTCCATCGTCATTTGCGGCAATTATTCCGCATGCTTTAGTTCCGTGCCATTCGTATTCTTCAGTATCAATAGGATCATCGTCGTTATATGCTGTATCATATCCTCCCTCATATCTGCCCAAAAATGCCGGATGATTATAATCAATTCCTGTGTCTAGAACGCATAATTTTATACCTTCTCCCGCTTTAACAGGATCAGAAACATTTGTAGCTCCATCTCTTTCTCCCCATACCATTTCGGCATCAATATCATCAACACGAGAAAGATGATCTCGAGATTCATCATCGTAATTAATTTCAACATACATTGCATCTACACTTACATGCCCTTCAAATCCCGGAACATCCTGAATATCCGCTACTAACGCAATTTGTAAATTACTAGCAACAGTATTCAATTCTGACCAAGAGAATGAGGTCCATGCCGGACCAAATGGATCTTGAACTGTTTGCGCGGTTGACCAAACTTCGTCGTTTCCAAACCTAAACTTGGTAGAAATTTTTGCCCATCCACTATGTAGTATGCTACAAGAAGCGTAAATATGAACGGTGATTGAATATATGGTAACACCGTAGATACCCATATTGTAAATATCTGTTCCATATTCCTCATTCCCTGAAAGGTAATTCTTTACCCCATCAGGAAGATTAGGAGCTATTACCTCTTCATTGATATTTGAAAAATCCCCCCATTCAGTTTGAAAATTCCCCGTTGGTCGAAAGATTTTTGTTGTAGCAGAACTTTTTAAATCTGACTCAATTTCATTCTTCTTTATTCCAATACCATCATCAATTCTAAATGGAAGGAATAACATCGCTCCAGAAAGAATTAGGATGGTGATAATGACTATTGGTTGTTTAAATTTCATATTAGATTTTCACCTTTATTATAGATTTTGTCTTAAAAGATATTCAATTCTATATGAATACATGTTGACATTTAAATATTCATCATTATTTGAGGAAAACTTTAACTAAATCTTTACCAAAAGGAAAAATTTTTTTATTTGTTTTATCTAAAAATTCGGAAGTATTTGAAGCCCGTATCGACCCCACACACCGCCAACAGCACGAAAGAGAAAATTATAACGCCTAACATCTTGTAGCGAAGCCGACTTCCGCCCCATACAGCCAACATAATACCTAGAACGAGCCCTAATATGCCTATAAGCGACCCGAAGGCGATGATAAACTCGAAACCACCTAATAAGTCTTCAAAATAGTCGAATACTACCATGATAGGTGCTATAGAAGTTATGAGTATTTAAAAGAAAAATGGTTCTCAAATCACACTAAAAAAAAATTAGAGAAAATAAGATTTAATAACGTCCTTGTTTTCTTGATATTTATTAATTCAAAAAATCGAAAACTGTGAAAAATTATTAAACTGAAAGATATTGCGTAATTCTTATACGACGAAGTGAATAGGTTTATATAAGTGCGCAATAATTGATAGTGTAGAGAAGATAAAATTCGCAACTCAATACATTGAGCTTACATTCGGTTTACGAAGAGCAATAATGTTATTATAAATTAATAAGTGAAAGATAATTATATAAATAACCTATTGTGGAGGGACAAAACTACGACTCCTGTTGCCGCCCTGGATTTTTGTCTTTTGATAGTGTGTACTACACACTAATTTCGCCCTCCTCCCCGTATTATCTTTTCGACCTTCTCATTAGGTCCTGGTGGCAGGAGTCTCCTTTTCCCCTCGACAAATTATAACAGTGTTAAAAACAATGAGTTGAATTCGGTAGTTGTAGCTGTTTTTATCAGTGGGTACCAAAGTGATCCGAACCGAACAATGTACGAAAATCGTTTTTTAATGGCTATCTTAACGGTTCTGAATTTTTTATTAACATTTAAAAAGTAGAAAAATCTTATAATTCTATTATCTAAAAGATAGCTATTATTCCTCGAGCGTTAAAAATATTAAGGTCAGGAATGAATTCGCCAAGAACTAGCTTAAATTGGGAATATATTTTAAATCCCAAAGAGAAAAAAATAAAGACATATAGGATAATTAAGAAAATAAAACTATAATAAGATACGATAAACGAATCGATCCCTGAATTGTTATTAATTAGTTGGTAAGGATCTCCTATTCCAAGGATAGCTCCTAAAAACCAGTATCTTACATCATCAGACAATTCAACAAATATTATTATGCTGAGAGGTACGTTCAATGTCAATGGCATCTTTTTGTCTTGATGGAGGGCGATTAAAAAGATCATTCCAACTACGACTAACCAAAATGTACCTGAAATTATAATTAGATTATTTTGGATCAAAGAGGGAGAACTAATAAAACTCACATAACCACTTGTAAGTGAGATGAATACATCCACTATTTGACAGTTAAAGCTAAGTGCAGCTATTAGGTGACCAATCTCATGAAAGAAAAATCTTAAATTGCCAATAAAATACCCTAATAATATATATGATGCTATGAAGAGAACTGCTAACATAAATTTCCCAAACATGATATCCTCATATTTTAATATTTTTTTATACTCATCCTCTTCCCAGAGATTCATTTTTTGATTCGTTCGATAAAACATACGTTTCTCGAAATGAAATGAAAGGGTATCAGAGAGATCCCAAATCATAAAATATATTATGGCTAATGCTGATAAAGCAAATAAAACTTTTATCAAGGTAAATATCCCAATATACCTAAAAGTGAATGCAAGGATGAAAATTAATATCCCTACACAAGCCCCAAGAAAATATTTTTTTAACTCCATCGACTTATCACTTTATGGTTTTTATCTTTATCTAATTTAATCAGATCAAATTGTTTGCTTGAACTTGGATTAATACTTTCAGTAATGTGATATTAAATGAAAACGACTTTATAAACTCTTTGGGTTATTTGCCAAGCATAACAAAGCAAATCATCACAAAAAAAAACCAAAACATAAAAATTGGCTTCAAATTTTGACGAAATTTAACTAAATTAAAATTAAAATTTGATTTACACTATAATTACAGTTCAAACTGTAATTTTCTATTGTGAACTGCATTGCATGTCAAGTTAAGGAGAAGTTGTCTGCAACTACAACGCGAAGAAGATAAGGGTTTTGTAATGGAAATTTCTTAAAAAATCTTATTTGTTTCTCATTGGGCAAAGAATTTCGGAGATTTCCTTAGACTCCGGCTGTAGTTGAGTTTTGAAAAAATAAAAAGTTTTCTTACCCGCGAATATCTCATATTTTTTCTATATAAACCTCTCTTAAATTTTAAAACGGTGAAAAGGACAAATGAGTGAAATATTAAAGCTTAATCATGCTTTTTTAACTCAGCAGAGAACTTATAATCACTAAAATCTGGGGGTAAACCATCTACCACCCTCTTTATGTCTTTATATGCATTCCTGTATGACTTTACTTTTTCTTGGTCATTCATTAATCGAGATAAGTCTTCAAGTTTCTTATAAACTACTAATCTACCAGTATTATCTTCAATATGATCTAAAATATATCTCGTATTTTCTAATTTTTTCCAAGCCTTTTTAAAATTATTTTCTTTTATTAATCTTTCAGCGACCTTTATACTAGAATCGGTTACTTTTCTTATTATTTCACTGATCACTCTTTCTGAAATAAGATCAGTAAATTTAGTTATGTTTAATAAAATCCAAATAATATTCCCTCTATATAATGGGAAAATTGTAACATTTTTCCCCTCATTGCGATGGAGATTAAATGCATAATATTTTTTGATTTTATCCCGATTTGAATGAATTAATCCACCATATGCAAAACTCTGAAAAATTTCCCAATTAGACTCAAAAGAGTAAGAATTTTCACCAAAAATACGATCAATTTTTATCTGAGGGGATGAATTTAAATAATCATTGAGTTCCTCTCTAAGTTTATTGAAATGCTTTGCTTCATATGGAAATAGGTTTTTTTATAAAAATTATAGAATCTCGTACGCTTAATTTCATCCATCTTTCTATAATAGAGAATAAGACTATCTATCTGATCTTTAGTAACCTTAGTTAAATCTTCAACATTTTTACGAGACATTTTGTATTGATTTCAAACTTATACTTATTATTTTTTAGGTTTTATTTTCCAAATAAGTTAATACTGATTAGAAAGGCTTGATTTTGTGAGACAAGTTCAATTAAAAAATTCTGTTTTTTTATCCAAATTTTTATGAATTCTCATGCTGATTTTTCTTCAATTCAATAAATTCTACTAAAACTTTTAACGCATCGTTTTCTTCTAAATCTATAGATTGTTTTTTAAAAATATCAAAAGCAAGTTCAATTCCCTCTTGTTCTATCATGGTTGGTTCCAAAATGAAGCACATTTTAATCAAGATTTCATATACCTTTCTGAAGCATTCCGACCATGTTAGAAAATCCTGTAGATCATATATATTATATGCCATACATGTTATTTTTTCACTAAAACCTGTTTCATTAATTTTTTTTCCCCATGTAGATTTAGGAGTATGAATAAATTTTGATAAAGTATCATATAATTTTTTCCATTCTTTTTCTTCTTGTCTTGATATCAATCCAATTCTTCTGTATACTTCAGTCATAACATCAATTCTCTTTACTACTCCACCTTTTTTCCAATTTGAATATGATTTTAAGATTTTATCCTTAATTTCGTTGTTTTGTTCCTTTTTATAATCAGATTGGTAGTATATACCATATAATAAAGTTTCAAAAATACATCTAAGGATCTGCATGGAATTTCTATAATATCCAGAAGTAGCTAAAAAGATCGAAGCTTTTAAGTCTCTTGTGGCATGAAAGGAGGATTCCCTCAAAATTATATTATCAGATCCCTCGTTGGGAATCGAATTAACAATAAAGCAGGCTGCTCTGAATAAATGCAAATTTACACAAATTACATTTTTCAAATCTTCTATATCCTCATCAATATGAACCTTATCACAGAGAACCTTACCATTGTATAAATCATCCATGACATCTGGATCATTAGAATGAGGTGGTTTTAAATGAAAACAACTAACATCTCTACAAATAAGGCAATTCAAGAATAAACAGTCTAATAATTCTTTTTTTAATTTATCTTCATCAATTTCTTCATCATTTGTTAAATCTTCTGAATTATTTGCCATTTTTCTTACCAAGCTTTCATAGACGCCTCTTAAGAGGTCTAAAGCAGCTCTTCCAGAACTTAAAAAAACTTGAAAAGCATGTTAAAAGTCATTTAAAATGTTGCTAAAGCCAAGGTTTTGTAATTGTATTTCAATATAAATTCTCTGTCTATCTTGAGTATGGGTTGGAAAAATACTAAATACTTCACCATTATCGTCTAATTCGAGGTTAAGAGTTCGCCTAATGAGATCTTTAAACCAGGTTAATTCTTGTTCATAATAACTCGTATTATCTGAATCTTCTCTAGAATGCTCCCATAGTTTAAAGTATGTTTGATGTATTAGAAAACCGACATTAGATTCAGTTATCTCGTCAAGGAAATTATCAATAGTCGACTTTACTGAACTACCTGTTGGAATCTTTCCAGTAACAGACATCGCAAAATTCTGGATTTCTTGACGATAATTCATGAAATTTTTAAAAAAGTCTCACTTCAGTTAACTTTTTAACAATCAAAGGATTGAAGTCAAGCTTAATTGAATACTTACTATTGTATCTATCTTAAAATAGAAATTTAATTGAAGCAAAAATTCTATTATTGCGAATGGAATATTCTTAATTGGGTGAGGATTCTATGAGTATCAGGATTCCGATCTCAATCTCTCATTCGAGTATTTCCACATATCAAGGATATTTGTAAATTGCGTCCCACACATTGTTGCTGAGCGAATTAATACATCTGGTTCTACTCCTTGTTGTTCAGAATGATAATGAAGTCGCCGATAATCTCTTTGATTTAGCTCAATTATATATTCAATTTTTTTTTTAGGATGTCTTGGGATAAAAGTCGAAAATTCATTAATCCACCAAATAACATTAACTTTACACATAAAACAACCCCATTCAATTGCTGCTTTTATGAATTCATCTCGTGATTTCTTGTTGTGAATCGCTTGTTCAGACACCATTTCTAACTCCTCTTCAGTAAAACGTAAATAAACTATGTACATGCATTAATGAAAAAAAACTGGATTCTTTAGTTCTTGTGTTATCTCCATGAGCGGAGGATGTCATCCCCAGGATTTTTTTGATAGATTTTACGATCTGATTGTAAAAATAGGGTGATCTGGGGTTTTCGTCGCAATCTTCTAACTATATAAACCCCACGGTTATTAAAAAATAGATTTGAGTTAAAAAAATTAAAAAAAATCTTTTTTTCTCAATTTTTCCTTTTTCTATTACCCTCATTTTCGTTGTAAATTAATAAAAAATCAAAGCTAAAGAGAAATTACTTTTATATTATTACTTTTGGATTCTTTTTATGATAAAACATTCACTAAATTGTATTTATTCTTTTGGAACCACGAATGTGGGTTCTTCTCCTTGGGAAATTAGGATTGTTTGAAAAAAGAAATAACGAATAAAAAATTTTAAGATTTATTTTATTTTTAAATGAATAGAAGTCATTTTGTTTAGTTCTATTAATCGTTTAAGATACGACTAAAATAATCTCTTAGACTCTTCAGTTGAATATTTCGCTCCTCATTTGAGTATCCTATCATTCTTAAATTCTCGTTTTTCACGATTATGTCCTTTAACATTTCAAATAAAACAGGTAATTTACTTATTTCATTTAAATCACTATAATTTATTTCATAATCCGAAAGAAACTCATGTTCAACTAATTGAAAATATTCAGAAATCTCTCTCTTTAACCTTTTAAATTTAGCAAAGAATTTCGGATCTTGTTCAACAAGAATTTTTCTCTCTAAGGGATTGTTAATTATATTTTGGTCGAAAATTTTTTCCTTATTAAGCTGCTCTTCTTCATTCATTGCATTATTCTCCTTAAGCCATAAATCATTATAACGGTTTTGAGCCATAAGAAATGCTTGGGTTTTTTTTTTCATTTCTAAATCTTCAATCTTAATGAAATCGTCTGTGGATTCATAATTAAGCCAATTTTGCTTTATATCCTTAAGTGAAGAAATAATTGCCGAGCGAATCTCTTCCTTTGTTATTAGATTACCATCATTATAAGTTATTATTATTGTATGCAATGGCCAACCTTCTGGGCGACTATATGTCCTTGCTGTTTTAATCTCAATATTAGAATTAATTTTAGACATTATCAATTTAAAGTCGTCTTCGTCCCACATAAAAAAGGCGTTTTCTAATTTGGGAAGAATTACGACTTCATGAATTAATATTTCACCTTTTTTTTGAATTAATTTAAAACTTCCATATAAAAGATCGACACGTTGATTTAAATTCAATTCGTGAAACACATTTACAAAGAATACAATATCCGCTTTTTCTACAGCTTCAATATTATCTGAAGGGGGATTATATTTTAATTTGTTAATGGATTTACAGCGACTTTCAATTTCAGGCCATTTTCCCTTATCTATTTCAATAGGTATATAATTGAATTTTGATACAATCCCACTATTATTAATAGCTTTAACCAAGTCCCCATATCCGGCTCCGACATCGATTATTTTAATTTCTTCTTTTGCGGAAGAATATCTTCCTAAAATAAAAGTTGCTAATTGTTCGATTTGAGGATCACCATCTCTTCGTTTAATTGCATCAGGAGCATTAAAACACTCAAGTAAATAAGCCATAACATCATCTGATTTTTTTTTGTCTTCAAACTCTTTTCTATATGTGGTAGATTGCTTTTTAAAGCTATTTAAAGTTTTATGAAATTTCAAAGAAGATTGATTACTAATTATTCTTTTAATATAAATTGAAAAAATAAACTGATTCATTTTAGTTTGATGATGAAAATTATTCTTCTTTATACTATCAAAACCTGAAATAGAAAGATTTATTCCTGAATAATTAATATTTATTAAGGCATTTTCTGTTTTTAATCCCTCCCATTTTATCTTTCTAGTAATATTTGGGTTAACTTTTAAAACATAATTATCAATATTTTTAAGATATGTGATTTCCATCACTTGTTTTTTAGAAAATTCTTTTGTTGGCTCTAAATATAACGAGTAACCATTTTTCAAAGATTCAATATATAGTTTAGGGTCATAATCGGTGTTTTTAAATTTAAAATATTTAAAATCTTCGATATGATTTAATAAATCATTGATTATATGAAGAGATTTATGCTCATTTATATTAACCTTAGAAAGTTTTACTGGTCTTTTTAGGTTTCTAACGAAAAGCCTAATTTGCCCTTTAATTTCTAATTCATTCTCAGAATTTATGCTAAAATTTTCACTTATCATTAATTCCTCAAGCACTAACATGAGAAGATTTCATCTATCCTGTTATTAATTAGAAATAATTAAGTCTTATTTGAACTTGATCCTCCTCCTCGTTTTGTTGTTTTTCTTCCTCTACCTTTGTTTACACTTGAAGTTAGCTTATTTTTATATTCTGTGACACCATTTACCATATTTTCTAATTTTTTCTTCACATCTTTACGTAATAACCCTCGTAATCCAATATTAGGTGTAAATATTATTTTTTTTTTATTCTGGATTAGAAATGGGTTATTTGAAACAAACTTGTCTATAGTTTGTGCAATTATTTGTGGGTCTTCATTTTTTAAATCCGGTTCAAAAGCATTTATTATACCAATACTATAGTTCTTATAGAAATGATATGAATTAATATAATTAATTTGCTTACTTTTAGCAGAATAATCTCTCAAGCCAGAGATCATAAATGCGCATATGTCAATACTATCTCCTAGAATGTTAAGGTCAGCAACATCTTTATTTAATATTGCAGGGGTATAATAAATCCAATTAAATTTTTTTTCGGGATACTCATCATTTATATTATCTATTATTTCTTTAATTAACTTCAAGTCTGTTTTTATCTGAATATTTTTGTAGGCTTCAAAATCATCCAGAACGGGATGATCTATTTGAATATATCTCCATTCTAAGACTTTTTCTACTGTTTTAGAATATTCAATCAATGATTTTATTGCTGGTATTATTATATGATCCTTAAGAAGAGTCAAGAATTCCTCATATTCATCCTCCCAATTTAATGGAATAGAGAACCTACTATATAAAGACAATGGTGAGGGAATTACAAATTTTAATTTAGGTTTTGTAGGATAATTTTTCTTTTCTAAATATTTTTCAGCAAATTCCCATCCTCGTTTAAAACTTCTAACAAAATTAAATTCTTCTGGTTCTACAAATTTTACAATATTTTCAGTTTCTTTTGGAATCACAATTCGACTATGAAAATTAGGGCATATAATCTCATAAAAATTTAAATATACTTCACTGTTATTATTTGATAAAAATGGTAAATAATCATCTTGTCGATTCATTAAATAAACTTGTCCGTCAGTTATAATATCTAATTTTAGATCTAATTGAAATTTTATAGCATCTTCAGGCGATCTAAATGGAAATGATCCTATAGTAGAAGTTAAAATCTCAATCATGGATTTTTACCTGAAATAATATCTGTTTTTTGATCTAAAACATCAATAAATGACTCAAAATCTAATATTCCAGTATTTTGTAAATTATCATACTCGAGCCAAAATGGTAGAAATTGGAGGATTTTCGATTTTTCCTCATTTGGATAATCCCTATCTCCATTTGTACGTTTTTCATTATTTTTATCAATGTTAAAAAAATTTATCCAATATAGAAAATTTAATAAGTCAATTATTTTTATTGGAATATCTACATCCCATATTACTTTTCTCATATCGTCCTCTATTATTGGGACAATATATAATGTATAAATTTCATCCTTTTGCCAGTATCGATTATATCTTATGTGTTCTTTTATAATGTGTGCTAGATTATCCTCAAAACTCTTAGCAGCCTGATAAGTGCTTATATGTAATAAATATCTTGAACCTGAGCGCAAGAGAATATCTTGATTACTATTTCGAACTTGATAACCTATCAATGAGCAATAAGCACATGAAAATTTTAGGAATAATTTTAGAATTTTAGTTGAATAATTCCCATATTTTTTTTGTTTTGTTCTTGAATAATAGATCTTCTTGACTATATCTTCAATTTCTAAAATTTGATTGTTTAAATTTATTTTTGGGGGAATTTTATACCATTCAAAATACTTGTCATAAAAATCTGATTGTTCGGCTACTTGCTCGAAGATTCCTTCATTAAGTATATAGTAGGTTTTTTCAGCTTCTACATCGAATTCAGTATTGACTAAATTATACTTTTCAAAAGTACGCAATAAGTTAAGAGGCTTGACACCAGTATAATCTTCGATTTTTTCTTCTGTTAATATATCAGGGAAAATTTTTGAATTATATAAAAGGAGTAAAATTGTTTTTGCGTCATTATTAGAGATTGCTCCGTTTATGGTTGACATTTCTTTTTTTGATAAATTTACCATTTTTTTTCACCCTTATTTTACGTACCAGATCCAGGATCATTAATATATTTGATTTGATCTTCTGTCAATTTATCAATTTCAATCCCCATTGAATCTAATTTTAGACGTCCAACTTCATTGTCAATTTCTTCAGGGACTTTAATCATACTAGGGCTTAGAAAATCTTTATTTTTTACAATATATTCAGACATAAGGCATTGTAGGGAGAATGACATGTCCATGACTTCGCTCGGATGTCCTTCAGAAAGAATAAGATTTGCTAATCTACCCTCTGCTAAGAGATAAACTCGTTTTCCACTGGGAAAGACTAATTCTTCAACATTACTACGAATTGGATTGATCTTTTTTGCGAATTTATATAATTCTTCAGTAGGAATTTCGACATTAAAATGTCCTAAATTACCTAATATAACTCCATCTTTGAGAGATTCAAATATTTCTTTCGTAGGTTGAATGACGTCTTTACAACCCGTTGCAGTTAGAATTATATCAGCATTAGGTAATGCTTTAGCAATAGGCACTACTTGAAAACCAGCAAATCTTGCTTGAAGCGCTTTTATCGGATCAATCTCAGTTACAATTACAATTGCACCCAAACCTCTTGCCTTTAATGCCATACCAGAAGAACAATGACCATATCCTGCAATTATAACAGTTTTGCCTGCGAATAAGACATGCATACCATATATCGCAGAAACAATTCCTTGCCCCGTGCCTAATTCATTATCAAATTGATTCTTACAGCGTGCATCATTAACAGGGAATAAAGGAACCTTCAAATGCCCCGTTTTTTCCATTGCTTCGAATCTTTTCACCCCTGTTGTAGTTTCTTCTTGACAACCTATTATTGTTCCATTAGTTATAAGTTCTGGAAATTCTTTATGAGCTGTATAGATCAAGTCAGCACCATCATCAATTAAAATATTAGGTTTAAATTTTAGACATTCCCGAATACACCAATAAAATTCATCATTATTACTTCCATACCACGCGAAAACATTAATCCCTTCCTTTACAAGAGCAGCAGCAACATCATCTTGAGTTGATAATGGATTACTTCCACATAAAATGACTTTTGCTCCTCCAGCTTTTAGGGTTCGTGCAAGTATCCCCGTCTCTTTTGTTACATGAAGGCAACCTGCAATAATTATACTCTCTAAAGGTTTTTCCTTCTTAAACCTTTCTCGAATGACTTTTCCAGTCACAGGCATTTTATTTTCAGCGAAATATAGCGCTTCTTTTCCTTTTTTAAACAAATCTTCTTTTGCAATCTTAAACTTTACCAAAAATTATCCCTTTCATAAAGTATTTATCTTTATAAATATAATAAGGACATTTAAGTATATAAAAATAGTGCATTTAACGACAAATTTTTCAAATCATTAAACATTTGGTTGTGACACTTCAGCAGAATGTAGTTAGTGGTACATTCAACCGAAGGATACATATTTAAGGTACCTTTTAGATATTTTTGATCAACGGGTTACACTTACCTTTAAAGATCAAATTTATAACGAAATCTTGTATTACATGACAGACTTAATCGTTGAACATTATGCCCCAATTCCAGGGAAAGGGATAGAACTTCTCAGGAGAATTTATAAGGTGTTATCCTCTCAAGGAGAATTAATTCATAAAAACATTGTTAAAATATGTCAATCTCAGTTTGATAAGAACTACATGGTGGATGAATTCACAGCGTTTTATACAATAGCTGTTTGAACAAGCCATTTATAACAACAAATCACTAGATGAATTCATAAAAGCAGCAATTAAGTGGGTTTTTTTTATATGTAAAGCTAAAATTATTTGGTGGATTAATGAATTTTCACCTTTTATCCCAAAACATCCTAAAAAAATTATTGATTATATGATTGAGCTATCTCAAAGAGATTATCGGCGACTCTATTATCATTTTGAACATCAAGGAGTAGAACCATGTGTATTAATTCGTTCAGCAACAATGTGTTCGATGCAATTTACAAATATCCTTGATATGTGGAATTACTCGAATGAGCGATTAAGATCGGAATCCTAATACTCGTAGAAACCTCACCCAGTTAAGAACATTCCATTCGTAAAAATAGAATTCAATGTTCTTTTAATCTCAGGATTCATGTGAAAATTTTTCCTCGAGGAATGAGGAGGGTACCACGGCGGGACACCAGAGAGATAAAGAAATAAATCATAATAAAACTTATATGTAATATGACAAGAATTTCAATCACTCACTCAATATATTTAAAAGAATTTTTTGATAACTGGAGCAAATTTGTCTTTTTTTCAGATATAACTAAAAAAGGAGGCCATCCATATACTTAAAAATTATTATGAAGTCTCTTCTTTTTAGTAAATATGGGATTAAAATTCGTAAAGTAGCATTAATTAAAATGATTCTAAAGATCGACAGGGGCTTACTATATAGGTGGGATAATAACTGAAGGCAGGGGGGGGTTTACAAGATCTTAAGATTCAGAAGGATATAAAACGCTTTTTGGATCAAATAGAACAGTTCATATTGAGAGGAATAGATACAAAAAATAAATTTGCTATTAATGATATAGGCAAAGATGAGGTTTTTAATTGCTTCTTTCACGGACATTATAAGCATTATCCTATTAGTTTATACGATTTCAAAGATCTTCACGAAATCATATTGAATAATCAGAATTTACTTATTGCGTGAAAAAATATGAAAGAATTTATATTTTCTTTTAATTACTCGGGCTATATTTCTACGGGAGTTGAAAAAATTGATGAAAAAACACTTACTTTGAATGATTTATTTACCATAAATAAAAAACGAGTAATTGATTTTTGTAAGGAGATGACCAAAAGGAAAATTAATTTAAAATGGAAATGTATGGGCAGAATAGATCAAATTGATGAGGAAATGATTGATAAAATGCAGAAATCTGGTTGTATCCAAATAAGTTTTGGAATTGAATCCTTAAATCAAAAATCTTTAGACCGAATTAATAAGGAAATAAATATTCATAAAATTAAAAAGGCTATTAAAGCTTGTCATGATGTTGGTATTTTAGTAACTTTATATTTTATTTTGGGTTTTCCTTGGGAAACAAAAAAGGATTTTAAAGGATTTTTAAATTCATTAAAAGAATTAGACGAATGTAATTTAGTATTTGGAATGTTAGTACCCTATCCAGGAACAGAATTTTATGAAAATCAAGAA
>JAUVNS010000031.1 GCA_030599585.1 Promethearchaeota archaeon
CTTAATTTCAAAGACTCATTTCGGATAGTTGATCTAAGGTTATAAAGTTCTTTTCTTATTTCCTTTACATTTTCATTCATTAGAAATACCTCTTTTTTATTTTTAATAAAGTTTAATTCTAGATCTCTCGATGAATTAGCGAGATTTTCAACCTTTTCAGGAAAGGAAGGTCTTACTATTTCTGAATTCTGTCTCGTTTTTTAAATTTTAATCTTTATTTTTTCACTTTCCTGAAAACCTTATCATAGTCGACACTCATGTCAAAACTATGGTAACAAAAATTAAGAAGAGTTCACATATTTAGTAGATCTTATCGAACTTTGATTGGACTTTTAGATTCTTATTGGATTTTCTTATACAATCTATTACATTTTAAAATAATTTCTCTCTCTCAAATGTATAGAAGCTTTAGAAGAATTATGCAAAGAATCCAATAAAGATGGTTCTAAACTATTTAGAGCATTTATCAAATATTTCAAATTTAATCTTAAAGAATTTCAAAAAATAAAAAATGGTGATTACGATTCCTGAAACCTGTTGGTGCATTGCCACAGATAAACAAATGATAAAAAAAATTAGAGGTAAAAAATAATGAAAAAAAAATATTACTGGTTGATTGGAATATTAGGTTTAACCACACTTGCAATAATGATCCTATTTAGAATTCTACAAATCTCTGAACCACTGGGTATAGGATTCAATCTATTTATAGACGTGTGTATATCATTACTCTTAGCTGGTATCATCATGGGTATAATTTTAGCTAAGAAAAATATAAAATAGAAAAAATTAAAATAAAGAGGCAAAGAAAAATGTGTAATCAATTAATGATTTTACCATTTGAAGGAAATGATCATTCCAATTCAGTACTAAGATTATATGGTTTTGCTGGTGATGATTATTTAAGTAAATTATGTGAAAAAATATACAAATTGAGAGAAAATGCTGAAGAGAACAATCAATTTGTTCCAGATGATTTTTGTTCACATTTAAGTTTTGTTGATAATGATGATGATAAAGATTGTTATTATGGAATTACAAATGGTTTAATCTACGTATTTGCAAAAGACTTGGTTGAATTAGAAAACATTCATAAAGAATACTACAAAGAAACTGATTTTTTCTATATTGTATGGGTAATTTTCTTTTGATAAGTTTAAAACTTATTTTTAATTCGAAATTTCAATCGATTTTTAAAAAGTAGTATAAAAATATTAAGAGATAAGAAATAATTATATCTTGTTAAAACATTAAATATTAGTAAAGAAGGGTTAATACATTTAGACCCAATGAGATACATTTAAATACCCTATTTCACATGATAATAATGGTGATTTAAAAATGGTAAAAAAACAAATTTGTTTTACTGTTGATGAAGAAACTGCTAAAGAATTGGAAAAAATTAGAGACGAAACAGGGATTCCAGTAAGTAAACAAGTTGAATTGTCATTAAAAGGATATAAAATCGTAAAAAAAGAAGGATCAGAAGAATAGTAATCTGTGAATCTTTAAATGGCAGAGCTTGATTTAATTTTAGGTGTTGTTATAGGCATTTTCTTATCTTTAGGTGTTGATCTTTTAAAAGAAATCTTGGTAAAGAAATATACTTTTTGGAGAGGAAAAAAAGAAACTAAAATCCAAATTAAAGAAGATCTGAAAGCTTTTATAACAATGTTATTCGAAATGTGGGAAAATTATAAAATCTCATGCATTATATACAAGGATTTTAAAGAAGACCTTAAAACCCAACTTAAGGAAATAATTGATTTCTATACAAGAAGAGCAAAGGATTTAGAAAAAGTTTTAATTATCAAAATTCGAAAAACTAGTTTAGAGTTTTTAGAGCTTGCTAACACTTCTGAACCTAATTGGTTTGAAATAATAAAACCAGAGGGAGAAAAGCTCTGCAATGAATATAGAGAAATAGTCCAAGATCTTTAATTTTTTTTACAAAATTATTCCTAATTATGAAATGATCTCTCTTCAGGTAATATTTTACTCATATAACTTAAACACAAGACAAATTTCGCACGATTATTTTAAAGTTGATATAAAAATCATTAAAAAAAATAGTATGGCAAGGAAAGAAAAAAATTAGGTTAGTTCTTTTATATTAGCTTTTCTTTTAGCTAATTTATCTTTAAGTTCTTTTACAACATCTCTAAAATCTTGATGAGTACCTCTTCCAAAACATATCTTAATGCTATAAAAACACTTTTTAAAGCTTGTTTTAATTTTTCAGTAATACCAAACCTCAAAAGTTTAAAAATCTCTTCAATTTCAGTAGTTTCTATTTTGGAATCTCGTGCTACTAACGGAAGCCGAATTCGATAAGGAATACAAATCCATTTTAGACTATAAAAAGAAGAACCTATAGAGCAGAATTTCTCTACCCATTCCTTTATTATAAGGAAAGACAAAAATAGGATAATTATTATTGAAAATAATAATGGGATAAGGTAAAATCTATGTAGTATAAGACTAGAATATTTTGTAGATATTAAGCCGATATTTATATCACCTACTGAAACCCTCGATTAACAAGAAAAATGAGAATTTATTTATTTTTTTATTGCTTTATCTCAACCTTGAAAGAAATCTCACCTGAGGTAGGATTTCTATAGATATCGGAAAGAAATATTCCTGAATTCATTGAAGCGAAAGAGGTTGAGATAGTTCCAGTATCACCTAAGGAATTCACATTTTGATCTCCAGGAAATGGATCTCCTGGATCACCCCAATTATAATCAGTCTCCAAATCTAAATATCCATCAGCTTGAACGAGTAAGAGGGCAGGGTTTATAGGGCTCATCACATGTCCATTTAAATCAACTTTCCAAACAAGCAATCCTTCCCCCGGAAGATCTGAATCGAACCCTAGCTTATTTCGATTTTCTATGATAATAAATTGCCCATCCTTAAACTTTGGACTAATTATTTTTAAAATATTACCTGAGGATTTTGAGTAAGGAAATAATACATATTTTTGGGGAGATTGTGGTCTACTGACAATATCCACTTTAATCCATTCATGCTGAGATTTATGGAGTCCCGCGGGGTGAGATAGGTTATGAACAAAACATCCATTACCCATTAAATCCCAATATCCTGATCCTGCCCATTTATGCGGATCAGTCTGAGAATAATCTGTGTCGTAAAAATCATCCCATTGAAACGCTAGGTGACCAAATTCATGAGCCAAAGTACCGAGATCAGGTTTTTGTGAGACAATAATAAAGCAATCAATATTTAAATTAAATGGTGGGCATTTTATCTTATTCCTTATTTGCCCCCAATGAGCTATTATATGTTTTAAGTTACCTGGCGGATCCAGATAAGCAGCTTCTTTTCCAGAATGTACGATCATGAGAGACCCGACCTTGCCGTTATTTAAGATATCTAAATCTTGCTCAAAGGTTGTGCCCTTATCTATCGCTATTGTAACTGCCTCTTCTACTAATTTTTGGGAATTATTGGGATAGGAATCTCCATCCATACCAGAGTCTTTTCCTATATAATAACTATATTTTTCGGGCATTCTAAACCAACCATGGACGGTACCGCATATTTCAACCTTCCCTAAAGATACTTCCTGATAGTATTCTTTTAAACTATTAGCTGGAACTATGCTTTTCGAAAATAAGATATCTTCATAAAATTTTTTGCTCATTTTCCCTCTCCTATCTTTAAAATCAACCAAAAGTACTTTTATTGGGATTCTATCATTAATTTTAACTCTCGGTATATTGATTTTTTTTCTGTCAGAAACCCGTTTTATATTTGGTTGGTTATCATCATCCCCTTCCATAGATTTAGCCCTATCACGAAATCCTATGTCTATTAAATAATTTCGAAAGCTCAAATCTGGGAATTTTTTTTTTTTCTTTAAGTATTTTTTTCGCAGTTTTAATATAACATTTGGGTGTGTGGGTATTAATTTTAAAGGTGACATCAATATTTCATCTTCTATTTATAAGATTTAGTTTATATACAAATGTATACTAATTTAAGAATTTCGTAAATCCTATGTATATAAAGATTTTTAAAAGGAAGAATTAAAAACCCGAGAGTTTTTTTGTTTATAAATGGTTAGATTCTTGAAATATGTGGATTAGAACTTTTATCCATAAAGTACGCTAAAACAATCGAGTTCTACTACTCGCTTTCCTTTATTTCTTTAATAATTTCGATTATTAATAAGAAGACCTTTCTTCTAGTTTAACTGGGGCATATTTTTTGATTTTGATGGGTTTTCAAAAATATTATATACATTTCTGTATTAATGAAAATATATATTAAAAAAATATTTAACTAGATTTCCAATTGAGGTAAAACTAAATGGTAGATTTACAGTTACCTAATCTTAAAGAAGCATTAGCTATGATAATTGCGATAGTAACTCCTCTTTTTACAGGATTGCTCACTATATTCACAGACTTGAAAATAGTACTTACTTCAGATCAAAAATTCATTCTCGTTTTGGTATCATTTATCGTTGGTACTTTTTTTTTAGTTTCAATTCTGTTTATATCTGAAATGCAGAAAAGAAGAGTTTATAAAGAGGATGTGGCTCATGCTACTGAAATATCTAAACATCGATCTCGTCTTGTTCGATTTGTAAACGAATTACAATCTCACACAGGCGAAGGTGAATGGTTGAAAGATATTAAAACTCATATTGATACATTTTATGATGCAATAAAACCCAAACCAAAACCCAAAAACCCATAAATTTTAGACTTATCAAAAATTATCAAAGAATGTATAAAAAATAATAATTACTTGAGTAAATTTTAACTTTAAATCCTTTTATTTTTTTAACTTAATCTTTTATTAATTGCTTCCTTTATAATGGTTCTATACCTATTAGATTTATGTCGTGTGATTTGAGACCTTCATTGCATGAAAGGCGATCGCAAAATTTAAGCATCAAGATTAAATTCTCTAAGTAGTTATTCACAATAATAAATATTTAAATGATAAGATTTGTATTTAGTTAGTTATAGCTCTAATTATTAACCAAAAAGAATAAATAGGCGATTACCTAATACTTTATTATAGATCTTAAAATTGGCTCATCATGATAATAATCTTATACAGAATAAAGCCCAGTATTTACCAAACACAATTGACCGATTTTACAGGGTTAAAATCTATTGAAAAATACGACATGAGCGTTCCAAAAGATTACAGAAACGCCCGAAAAAAATTTCGTTGGATTCCAATACATCCCACATGGGGGGCGCATACTAAGCAAACTCCGAGAACCATACCTAAATCCCAGAAAAGGATTCAAGACTTCATAGATTGGGAACCAAAACTAAAGGATATATACTTATATCGATTCCCGCGTGTCAAAATCCCCTGTTTTAAAGATTTTGGGATGGGAGTGATCTCTAAATTGGAATGGAATATGCATCGATATCTAAAAGGATTTAGCGGATTCTTTGAAAACTTATTTGAATTTAACGATTTTAGCTTTTTCCAGGATCTCCAAGGGATTCTTGAGGAACACGGCGTGTCATTTAAGAATATGTTTATTGAGGATGTGCTTGCATATGAAATGTTGCGAATTAACTTGGGCTTTAAAAATTACGCTGGAATTGAGAAAATGGGGAGGTTTCTTTCTTTTCCACCTCTATTCAGCATTACACATGACTCTAAATTCTTTCCAAAGGCACAAGATATCAGTTATGTAATGACCAGAATCCCGCCTGAAGCGCTGTTTGAATTCTTTCAGCTGCTGGTAAAAGAATGCATTAATTATGGTATAATCGTCCCTAGAATCCTAATTTGGGATGGTCAATTCATACGTTCAAATTGTAACAATAATAAAAAGAAAGGGCAACCGAAATATACTGATTCTGATGCGGGATATTGTCGCCATAATGGTATCAAGAAGGGTGTGGGCTATGATCCCGGAATATTATACGTTCATTGCTTTAATCGCTGGTTTCCCATATATTTCAAGATGTTTGCTGGAAATCGGAACGATATTCTCGCGTTTAGAGAAACAATGGAAGAATTTTTTACACATACGGAATATGAATGGCAAGTACTTATTGCAGATTCGGGCCATTATTCTCTACAAAACATGGAGAATATGCGATCTAAAGGGCTATTACCAATTATTCGAGCGCGGAAACATCTGAAGACCCATCCTATAAGGGAGTTAAAAAAAGGATTTTTTTTCAATACGGAATATATTCCAAAAGGATGGTCGGATGATTATTTTCTCAAGATCTACAGCTTTCGACCAATGATTGAGCAAGGAAATTCATACAATTATACGTTTTATAATGCCTTTCGGATGAACACTAGGGGAATGGACGCGGCAAGAAAACATCGATCAATAATCTATATTCTAGAACTATTAAAAGCGCTGACTGCGTATAAAATAGGGCGCCCCAAGTTAATTATGAAGCCTTCTGCTTTTGAATCCTCTCGGCACTCCAATTTTAAACTCATGCTTCCTTACGAAGCACAAAAATCGGGATATATTTACTTCAATTCCGACGAAGTATTACGCCGACGAATTAAAAATCGTTATGGGTTAATGTCCTAACTCGAAAGATCAAGTAAAAATATCAAAAAAAATAAAAAGATTTAAAGTTAAAATTTACTCACTTTTTTTTTTTTTTTTTTTTTCATACGAAAAGAATTCCTTCTAATTCAAAAAGATGTATGACACATTTTATTTCAAAATTCATAGACTGATGTACCAAACATTTTTCAATTAGTTTATAAACAAAGGTACATAATTTATGTTGGAATATCTTTTTTGACAAAAATGACAACAGTGATTCTAATATGAGAATTAAAGACAAAAAATTTAAAATTATATGTATAGTATTAATCACCTTAATAATAAATATTGCATCAATATCTTCGACTTTTGGATATCAAGAAAATCAATATGTAGAAGTTATCGTTTTTTTTGAACCGAACGAGAGTGTTGAAGTTTCTGGTGTTGAGTACATCTATCAATGGGAATCCTTAAATGCATTTAATGGAAGAATACCATACTCAACATATGAGTTTTTAAAGAAATCACCTTCAGTGAAATTCATTACAACTGAAATAGAAGGAGAAGGATTTATGCAACTTGATGAAACTTGTCCTTCTGGCGTTTGGCAAATTGAAGCTGATAGAGTTTGGGGAGGGGAAAGATCACATCCTGCTGTAGGGAACACATATGTAATTCCCGGAAATCCATCTGGTCAAGGAATTAAAGTAGCTATTATTGATACTGGTGTAGATAATAACCATAATGATCTAGAAAGTAATTATGGAGGTGGAATAAATTATATAGATCTAGGATACCCTCAAGTGGATTATGACGGGCATGGTACGGGATGTGCCGGTATTATTGCTGCAGTAGATAACGAAATAGATGTTATAGGTGTAGCGCCACACACTACAATTTATGCCGCTAAAGGAATTACATCTGAGGGTGGGTTTTTTTTAGCTTCTCTATTAAATTGTATTTGTTGGAGTATTGATAACAATATGGATGTTATATCAATGAGTTGGGGAGCTTACCCTAATTGGAATCCAGCATTAATTGGTATAGCAATTGCTTTAGACATAGCATACGCAAATGGCATAGTTCTTGTAGCTTCAACGGGAAATTATCCCACTACTCAGGAAGATCATGTGCTCTTTCCTGCTAGTTTGCCTAGTGTAATAGCTGTAGGTGCGTCAGATTACAATGGAGAGAGAGTTGATATCCCTGGCTGGTGGTCAAGTTGTTATGGTCCTGAAGTTGATTTTATTGCTCCAGGATTACGTATAATGACTACTAA
Source organism: Promethearchaeota archaeon (assembly GCA_030599585.1). GTDB lineage: Archaea > Asgardarchaeota > Lokiarchaeia > Sigyniarchaeales > SOKP01 > SOKP01. The sequence continues at coordinate 7,806 of JAUVNS010000031.1, forward strand.
GTTAGGAGGTGGGGCTACTATTTATCCCCACTTTAGTGGTACTTCTGCAGCAGCCCCACATGTTGCAGGAATTTGCGCTTTATTGCTCTCTCAAGATCCAACTTTAACTCCATCTGAAATAAAAACAATTTTACAGCTAACTGCTGAAGATGTTGGTGACCCTGGTCAAGATGACGAAACTGGTTTTGGTCTGGTCAATGCTTATGGAGCTCTCGATGTTGAAAATCCCATAGTAAGTATCACAAATCCATCTTCATATTATGTATCAGGGATAGTATCGATTAGTGCTTCTGCTTCTGATAATTACAGATTGTATAAAGTTCAATTCAAAATTGATTCTGGGTCGTGGCATATAGATTACGATGCTACAAATGGGTGGTCATGGAATTGGAATACAAACAGTTATAGTGATGGAATTCATACAATTTATTGTAGAGCGTATGATGCTCGAGGAAACTGGGCTCAAACTCAGAAAACAGTCAGAGTCCTAAATGGTGGTGGTGGTGGTGGATGTCCAATTTTATCTGTTTATAACGGATCTGAGTTTATTGATGAAGGCCTATTAGATATCCATAACTCTGATGGTATTGATGTAGTTACTGTTCACGAACTTGTGACAGAACCGAAATTTGTTAAGAAAAGCTGTTTTCTTCGCCTTACTGAACATCCTTTAACCATTTCACATATTGATAAGGTAGAACTTTATGGTCGACTCTCCAATGGATCATTAGTACCATTAGCTCTTAAAACAGCGCTTCACTCTTCTCTAGGAAATGTATTACCCGAGTTAAAGTTTAGTGATGATAACCGGGTTGACGTTCTGGGAGCCATTCACAATAACGGGACCTCTGAGTTCATTGATATAGAATTTAAATCGCTTCCTAATCAGGTTTTTTCAGGATTTACATTTATCATTGAAGGGCACAATTATATCATAAAATAAGAATATAACAACTAATCAAAAACATTAAAACATTTTATTACCTTTTTTTTTTAGAAAATCTAATAGGTTAATTCGATGGAAAAAATAGAAAGATGGATATATGGATTTTGTTTTCTTCTTGGAGGGCTTTTCTTATTAATTTTTGCGGGAGTTTCCTTAATAGATTTATTATCAAAAACAATCATCTACTTTCTATTTACATTTGCAATCATAATAATGCTGTATGGTGTTATATTGATTCTAATTGGTACTTTTATTATGTCCGTTAACATTAGAGTTAAAAAAAGCGTTGCCCTTATTATTTTTTTAATAGGAATAGTAATCATAATCTTATCAATTACTGTGATAATTATAGATTCTATTACCATCGTTAATATTTTCGAAATTATTTCAGGTATAGGATTAATTTTTCTCGGAATTAATTTGTTTTCCCACAAAATAAAGTTAAAATATGATGAGCAAACAAAAAAAGAGGAAAAACAAAAAAAAGATAAAAAATTAATTGGGGTTGTATCATTCGTAATAGGGTTAATTATTTCACTTTTATGTGGATTTTTAATCATCATCACAATGGTTTCATATAACCCTGAATATTTACTCTATAATTTTCCTTTTTTAGTGTTACCTTTTCTAATTGGAATTATTTTATTAATTTATGGTGAATATTCGATAAAAGGGAGAAAAAATAAGGTTGTTTTACCAATTTTAAGAGGTTTATTTATCTTATTAATTTTTTTATATATCTTATCAATCTTTTTATTTTCAAGAATAGTTTTACTCTTCTATTAAAGGTTCAATTTTGAATATGTAAATATGAACCTTAATAAGCCCACAATCGATCCGAATAAAAACTATCATACATAACCTATTTTTACAGCAGTACCATCGGTTCCTGGTTTTTTCAACTTTATGAATGTCCTTATATCTTCTTATTATATTATTTGTCAGACTATTTACTCCCATATTCTACTCTTATTAAAATTTCTTTTTTCAATCATATGATAGAAAGCTTCTATCTCTTGAATAGCAAAATTAAAATGCTTATATGGGGGAATTTTATTCGTCTGATAATGTGTTTTTTAACAAGTGTGCCTATTACCACAACCTATACAGTCTTCTTTCATTTAAATTTCCACTATCGTATTAAATTACTCTCTAATTCTCTTTTTTTTTATCTAAAAAATCCTGAAGTATTTAATCCCAGTGTCAAGCCCACACACAGCCAAAAGTACGATGGACGCGATAATAGCGCCAATCATCTTATTTCGATACCGCTGACCGTCCCAGATTAGAAAAACTATCCCAATCATGAACCCAAATAAATCCACGATCGAACCAAGTGCAATTAAATACTCAAATCCTTCTAAAAACCCTTCGAAATAATCAAAGGATTTTTGAAGTACCTAAACTTTGATCTTTTATAGTAGACTTATTTTATCCTGATCCAATTTTGAGGGTGGGACTGTTCTTTCTCAATTTCTTCTATTTGATTTTTAAGATAATCTATTTCCCACCGTAGTTTTCCTATAGCTCTTGAAGAATAGAATTCTCCAACGATGCACGCAATTGAAATACCGATTCCCACTACTATGTTCGCTAAATTCATATTAAATATTTCGAAAATAATAGCTATAATGGTCAAAACCAGTAGTATTACTATTAATAAATTTAGGATCCAAATTGATTTGAGAAATTTTCTTTTACTTACAATTAAGGTTCTATTATAATCTATAATTCTTTGGTTATTCACAATAAATCACTTTATCTTTATTTTAAATGATCCTTCAGGATCTATTTAAACTTTACCGCATTATTTTTATATTTATATAAAATTTACTTATACAATTGAATGTCTAGATTTTTAAATTGTTGCTAGCACGAATTTCGCACCACACAATGATCCTAATGTATAAGATTTAGAAAAGAATGATGTGTAGAAACAATTCATCTTGGTATTAGTATGTTCTATTAGAGATAGGTGAAATTCAATACAGATAATAATTAGATATAGAAGGCTTAAAACCTGATTTTTAAAAGCTTTATCGATTTAAAGTTAAGCCACGCAATCATCATATAATTAATTACTTTTAAAAAGAAGATAGGAAAAACTAGGTAGGTAAAATAATAATACTTAATAAACCAATAAACAGCCTCCTTTCAAATACACAAAAAAGTAATTAGAATTGTTGTTTCATTAGATTCTTATTCATAAATTTTAAATTTAATCTTTTAGATAAGTTAATCTCAAATTCTAATAAAATGAAGAAACAATTTTAAAGTAGAAATTATATTTAATCATTAGAACCATAATTTATGTAATCCAAAATAAATTTTTATGACTCAAAATACATTAGTTAGAATAATAAATAAGACTTTCAGCTTAATGCACCTAAGTTATAAAATTAAAAACATTTCAGATAGTAAGAAGAAAATTATGATTCCTTATGATATCGAAGATGATTTCCTTCAGTTATATTATAAATGTAAAAAATACACAGTATCTACTATCGGAAGCTTGTATTCTCATTATAAAGCAATAATTTTCATAGTAAAAAACAATATTCCAGGAGATATTGTAGAATGTGGTGTTTGGAAAGGAGGAAGTATGATGCTATGTGCTTTAACTTTATTATCATTGGGTGTTAATGATCGTAAATTATATTTATATGATACGTATGAAGGTATGAGTAAACCAACTCAATATGACATAAGAGGATTTGATGATCTTAAAGCTGTTTATGAATGGGACAGAATGAGAAAATGTGGTGAAAAGTGGCATTTTGAACCTCTTGAAAATGTAAAAAAGAATGTTAATTCCACTCAATATCCTAAAGAGAATATTTTCTTTATAAAAGGGAAAGTTGAGAATACAATTCCAAGTGTAATCCCTGAAAGGATTGCATTTATAAAACTTGATACTGATTGGTATGAATCAACATATCATGAACTTGGGTATCTATATCCAAAATTAGCTAAAGATGGAATTTTAATGGTTGATGATTATGGTTATTGGAAGGGATCAAGAAAAGCAGTGGATCAATTCATGGAAGAAAATAAAATTAAAATATTCTTGAGTAGATATGATAAAACCGGTCGATTAGCAATAAAGCTTTAAATAAATTTTAACTTAAAAAGTTTAATGTGAATTTCTTCAGCATCTAAGGAATTAAATACAAAATTTGTAATTTTATATCTATCATTCTAATTAAAATAAAGGAAACACTGTTAATCTCAAATTATTCATAAAAACCTTAAATGACATTGATAGGTTAAAATCTTGAAAGAATATTCATGCAAAAATTGTGGTTAGATAATAAAAAGGAGCTGTATAGGTTACGAACAAGAATGATGATGGGTGGTTTTCTATGGTTGAAATTGAAATAAATTCAAATTGCAACCGTAAATGTCAATATTGCCCAAATTCTAAATTAAAAAGAACCAATTTACCTCTCTATATGGACACCGAATTATTTAATAAGATATTAAGTGAACTAAAAAAAATTAATTTCGATGGAAGAATCTCTTATCATTTTTATGGAGAACCACTTTTGCATCCAAATTTAGGAAATTTAATTGAGAAAACCTCAAAAATGTTAAAAAAATCAAGGTTAATTCTTTATACAAATGGAGACTTATTGACTGAAAAAAAATATTTAGAATTAGTTAAATCTGGTGTAGACTATTTTGTTGTTACGTCTCATTCATTAAAAACATTTCCGAATCGTCCAAAGCAAATAGTCTTATATCCTAATAATTTGCATTTAACAAATCGAGGTGGTGTTATTGGGGTTTTAATTGAACCATTTAAGTTCCCGTGTTTTGCACCAACAACAACTTTAATTATCACAATAACTGGTGAAATCTTACTTTGTTATGAAGATGCAAGAAGAGAACATGTATTCGGAAACATTATGTACCAACCATTGGAAGAAATTTGGTATTCAAATAAGTTTATTGAAATTAGAAAACAACTCGCAAGTGGTAATAGAGAAGCGGTTAATATATGCAAAATTTGCAATAATATCGCTCATTTAGAACCTATAAGATATGATTATGTTTTATAAGTTTAGTATGATCCTAAATGTTAATTTTAAAAAACATAGTATTTTCATTTCTGAATTATTAATAAATTAATATTTTTAAACAATACTAACTTATTTTTTTTACAAGGGTGTAAAACATTTCCATTATTTTATAATGAAGAAAAAAAGCGAAATGCTTGCGATTAAGGGAGGAAAGCCAGTTTGGAACGGAGTATGGCCAAAATGGCCTGAAATAACAGAAAAAGAGCTTAGTAAAGTTATTGAAGTAATGAAATCCGAAAGATGGGCTATAAGCGGCCCTTCTTTAGGAAAAATATCTTGGGAAAAAAAATTTAGTATAGCTTTTGCAAAATATTGTGGTGTGAATTATTGCGTTCCAACTTGTAATGGTACAAGTGCTTTATTAATTGCTTTAGAAGCTCTTAACATTGGTTATGGAGATGAAGTCATTGTTCCAATTTTGACATGGGTGGCAACAGCTAGCGCAGTTACAAATGTCAATGCCATTCCTGTGTTTGTAGATGTAGATCCGAAAACTTTATGTGTATCTCCTGAAGCGATTAATTCTGCAATAACTCCAAATACTAAAGCCATAATACCTGTCCATTTATATTCAGGGATGGCAGATATGGATAAATTATCAAAAATATCATCTCAAAATGAAATTCCAATTATTGAAGATTGTTCTCACGTACATGGTGCTTTATGGAGGGAATCACCAGCGGGATCGATTGGTAAGATTGGCACTTTTAGTATGCAACAGACAAAGGTTCTGACGGCTGGTGAAGGAGGGGCCACAGTAACAAATGAAAAATCTCTAGCGAATTATATGGAGCAATTACGTGCAGATGGTAGAATTTTTAAGAAAGGAGTTAATATTTTAGGGGAAATGGATATCGTAAAAATGGGAGATTTACAAGGTAATAATTATTGTTTAACAGAATATCAAGCAGCGTTATTATATGAAAAATTGAAAACTCTAGATTTACAACATGAAAAAAGATGGAAAAACGCAAAAATCTTAGATAAATTGCTTTTAGAAATTGATGGAATCGTACCATTATCAACATATAAAAGTGTTAAAAAAAGAGTTTATTACCGTTATGTTTTTAAAATAAATTCCAAAAAAATTAAAGATAAATCCATAGAAGTTATATGTGGACTGCTATCATCAGAATTGGGGATTTCAGTTGAACCTATTTATAAACCCCTCAATCAATCAAAAATTTATAATCCCTTAAGTAAGAAAAGGTTCCATATTAATGAAGAACATATTAGAAAATTAAAGACACAAGACTTGAACTTTCATAAAGCAGAAAAGGCATATAATTCGTTTGTATCACTCCCCCATAGAGTACTATTAGGTAACTATGAGCATCTTCAAGCAATAGCTGATGCAATAACAAAAGTGTTAGAAAATATTTCAAATTTATAAAGTAATAAAAATTGGGTATTAAGTTATTTCTTGAAAGAAATTCCCTTTGGTAATGAATTTTTTAGGTATTTATTCTAACGAAAATAAACAAAATATATTGAATTCATAATTAAATTCAGAAATTAATGGAATTTAGTTCATTACAATTTAATATTAGTTTATTTTAAGCCAGTATTTAAGATAAATTTTAAATTCAAAGTATATTACAAAGTATTGACGCGAAATTTAGTTCTAAAATGATATAATCTTTTTATGGTTAGTTTACGATTAGCAGCTAAATACTCTAAAAAGAGATTTGAAATGCAAGAAAAAACAAAATTTTTCTATATTTGCGCTATCCTCTCAATTATGCGGGTACCTTTCGCAATTTTAATCTTCTTTTTTATTTTCCAGAGGATAATTATTGGAGCATTCATAATTTTTCTTATTGCTGCACTATCAGATATTCTAGATGGCAAAATTTCGCGAAAGTCAAAACAAGATAGTAGATTAGGATGGATACTTGAAAATATTGTAGATAATGTTCTTTTCTTCTTTACCTTTTTGTCTTTGGCTTTAAATAATTATTTACCTTATTGGTTTTTTTCTATTAGCTTAATGATGATTTTTATTCAACTATTTTGTTTTTCACTCCTCGCAAGGGATAAAAATAGAGTAAATTTTGATGAATCATACTATTTATACGGGAGCGTTCCTTTTTTTTGGGGCATTCCTATTTTGTTTTTTTTGGGAATTCTTAATAATGTAATTCTTCTTATTGCTACCATTATAATCTTATTTGCTTCAATAGATCTTTTTTATGAATTTTTTTCAGCTTATGGAAAGAAACTTGAATGATAACGAGTATCAATTCTAACAAGTACTATGTGAGAAGATGTAAAAAACAATCTTGAAAGTGGACTTGATTTTTCTTAAAGATTTTGTTCGCGATAAACTAAGATTTCGCCCTAATTCGCTCCCTAAACATCCTTTAATCAAGAGGTTATATATCATTTCCAACATGAGACTCTAAATAGAGTCTTAGATTTCTTATGGACTGAAAAGTAAAATTAGACTTACTTTTCAATTCCATGCGTATTTAACCTTTAATAAAAGAGAACAGGTGAATATTAAAAGAAAGAGAAGGGAAAAGAAATCTGAGCATTTTTATTTAAAATTAGGGAGAGTTTAAACCCAGTTGAGTTTAATAGGGGGCGAAATCCGATTTAGCTCAAATTGTCTTGGTATAAGGTTCCCTTTCTACATTTTATTAAGAAATTCAAATATTAAAACTCTATCGAAATAGCTATTAAAAAAAGCGGAATCGATAAATCAGAAATTGGGAATTTTGATACTATTTTGGATATTGTCTTTTTTTTTTAACTCCTTCAGGATGGAAAAATTAATAAACAGTGCTATTTACAATTGAAATAATCCATAGACACATTTGTAATAAATATGAATATTATAAATATTTAGAGGAGGTTATAAAATGAGTAATGAAAATGATGAAGTTTTTGACCTTTATTTCATAATAGAACCAGAAAAAGCAGAGATCGTGAGAGGAGAAGAAGATGAGAAGAAAATACCTAGAGTTATGAGAAGAATTGAAAAGAAGTACATAAATGGTATTAAATCTTTTGGTGCACGTATGTTTAAAATAATAGATGATGAGAATTTAGAATTGGATGAAATCAACCTTGATTTTAAGGGGGATTTAAGTTCCAGATTAAATTTTGGAGTTTTTGAAATTGGTGGTGGGGTAGGAGCTTCGATATCTTTTAAATTAAAGAAAAAGTAAAATAGGAAAGATTTGAGAATTTAGATTAAAAAATGAAAAATGCCGATTAAAGGTTTAGCTGTCTTTTCCGCACCAAGAGGGAAGGAACGACTTAATATTAGATTGGAAAAGGAAACTTTGGTTAAAGCTATAAATAACACAGGCTATGCTCATTTATTTGATATTACTCCAGAATTACATATAACTCTACCTAAATTTAAAGAACTGTTAAAAGATGATTTTCAACTAATCCAATTTTCAGGACATTCAAATCAAACACATATTTTTTTTGAAAAAGAGGATGGTACTAGTCGCAGAATCCCAATAAATTCCTTTATTAAATTTATAGAGAAGAAACTTCAATCCCCTGACAATCAACTTAAATGCATGATTTTTAATTCGTGTTTTTCCTTCAAATTAGGTGAAGAATTATCCAAACTAGGTATATGTACGATCTCAATGGAACAAGAAATTAAGGAAGAAGCAGCTAGATTATTCACAGAAGGCTTTTATGAGGCTTATAGCCCTGAGACAACAATTCTCGAAATGTTTGAAAATGCTAAAAATAACATGCAACTACATAATCACCCTAACTGGAAGATACCTGAACTCAAAGGAGATGGAAATCTCAAGTTTGACATAATTGAAATCCCAGAATTTCAACCATACCAGGGAGTATTGCTCATTCAGGAACATTATGAAATATTAAAAGAATTTGAAGGTTTAATTGGTAATAAATCTATTCCAATCGTAAATAAAGTCGAAATTGACACATTTGGCTTTTCTGAAAACGATGGTCGAATAATCTCTTTAGGACTCCCAAGCTGTGGATTGACATTTCTACCATTTTCAATTAAGAATTTAAATTCACTTCAAATTCTTGGTTTAAATAACAATGAAATAACTACTTTACCAAAAACAATTGGACACCTTAATTCACTTCAAATATTATGGATTAAAAACAATAAAATAAAAATTTTACCAGATACAATTGGAAACCTTAAATCATTAACAGAACTTAATTTGAGTGCAAATCAGTTATTGAATTTACCGGAAAGCATTGGAAACTTACAATCATTAATAAAATTAGAATTATATCACAATCAAATTAAAAAAATTCCAAAAACTATTGGATCGCTAAATTCTCTCCAAACTTTAAATCTTTCTAAAAACCAACTCAATGAGATTCCAGATGAAATTGGACAGCTTAAATTGCTCACATATCTTGATTTGAGTGATAATCTAATAAAATCCCTTCCTTCAACAATTGGACAACTTAATTCACTCAAAAATCTTATTTTAAATAGTAATCGATTAGTATCTCTCCCAATATCGATAGATGGCCTTACATCTCTCATCTACTTGTCTTTATGGAAGAATAAATTGAAAAAACTCCCGAATTCTATAGGAAATCTAAAATCTCTTGAATATTTAATTTTATCGGATAATCAATTAAAATCTTTCCCTATTTCAATTATATGCTGCAAAAATCTTGAAATCTTTAGTTTTAAAAATAATCCAATTAAAATTGTCCCTCATGAAATATCTAGTTGGTTGAAAAAATTTAGAAAAAAAAAATAGAATTCTATTTTTTATTGATTTAAAGATTGATCAACTTTTATGCCAATGTCAATAAACATTTGACGAGCTCTATCTCCACTCATAGATTCAGGTTGTATATTTGCCAATTTAGTCAACTCATTATTCCCTATTTTTATTAATTTTCCGTCTTTAACTAAGTTTCTAATTTGCTCAAAGATTGGACCATATAATTGCTGATATGGTAATCCCGCTTGACAACTCATCTCCATAAATTCCAATTGTGGGCAGATATATATTATATTAAATCCAAACCTAAAAGCTGCTGCTATCATTCCACCTAAAAATGTATCTATTTCAATTGATAAGGTATTTCTTACATCAAGACCTGCACGTGCGTTTTCTAAAATCTTTTCCTTTATTTTATTTTCCTTCAATTTTGATAAGGCTTTTTTCAATTTTTTTTTAGGAAAACCAATTCGGGAAGAGAACAATTCTGCTTGGGAGATCAAGTTTTTCCGTTCTTGAAAGCTTCCAAAATACCATGAAATCTTTGCTATTGTAAAACCTAGTCTATATGATGCACCAATTTCCATATTTAACACTCTTAAAATATTTTCTAATTCTATCTTATTATTATCTTAAATCAATTAATATTCAATTTCATATTTCATTAATCAAATCCAATATTTAATGTTTAGGATAATTTAAATATCTTTAAAATAGTCAATATTCCTATTCAATGCTCGTTCAATTAAAGTTTCAAAGGTTATTTCTAAAAAAATTTTAATATCCCAATAATGGAATAATTCCTTTCGTAGAAGAAAAATAACATCAAAAATGATAATAGTATTATCAGGAATCTTGATTAACTCTTGATTTAATTCGTGCTCCTTTTTGTAATTAAAAATCTTGGTAAAGATAGTTAACTTTCTTTTCCTTCTTCCTTAAAGCTATACATTACGACCTTTCCAATATTTCGAGACATACTAATCTTCTTTTCTTTTACCAATACTTTTAAATATGTACTTACAGTATGATGATTTAGCTTTAGTTTATCCGAAATTTCTTTAATATTAAAATCTTTAGGATAATTTCTTTGTAGAAACTGAACGAATTTTTGTTATAGTATGAATTATTACATCATTTCATAATTTTTGTTAAGAATTTTTGTTATACTATGAATTATTACATCATTTCATAATTTTTGTTAAGAATTCGCAGTTCAAAAAACCAATTATAAGCGCCCGTTGTAGGAATCTCGTGATTACCTAAAACGAATACTATATAAACGCCTTGATTTTTTATGGTATAAAGTAAATCATAGATTCTCTTAAATTCGGGATTATTGCATAAGTTTCTAAAAGTATTCATAATGATGTCAAATGTATCTCCAAGGATAATAAAAGTTTTCAATTGAGGTAGATTACCTCGTTCTATATCTTGAAATAAATTAAGGAGAAATAGCTCAAATTCGCTTATTTTACAATATAAATCACCTAAGTGAATGTCCGATATAACAATTACCAATGATTTTCTATTAAATGTAGTCATTATAACACTTATTTTGTTTTTATGTAAGATAAGATAAATTTATAAATTATATTAAAACCTTGATGGCTTTTGCTATATTTATTTAGCATCTAGGGAGGTCTATTCTTATAATTTAGTGTATTTCTGTTTTCTTTTCTTTAATGAAAAGAATATTGTAGGGATTCCTATTAATTCACAACCAATACCGAACAATAAAAACAATGATTCTCCTGCGACTGGTCCGACATATGGAATTAGAGAGGGATTACTCAACATAATAAAAAATAAAAACCCCGTAAAGACAAACAATACGCCAAATACAAATAATGGATTCTTCATTTTAATTCAATTAACATTAAGATCTTCATTTTAAACAAGAAGACATTAAATATAAATATAATTGTTACTTTATGTGACTAAATATTATTATACTAATTATAATGTAACTTAAGTAACTAGATTTTTTATGTCGGATAGGTTAGCAAATGTAAAAGAACGTAGGGCAATGATTGTACCTGTAGGTCTTGAAGTAGCAAGAATTATTGAGGGGTTTACTCCTTATGCTATAAATGTACTTTATTTAATAACAAACCCAGAAAACAATTCTGAAGGAAAAACAACTAATGTGAATGATAAAAAGAAAAAATTATCTTCAGTACAAAAATATACCCTCAAATTTGCTAAAATGATAAAGAGAAAATTCGAAGATTCTTACTTAATTGTGGAATTTAAATATGCCGCTTTAAATTCTTTTTATGAATGTTATAATATTTTAGATGAGATCTACAAAGAAGAGATTGCAACAAATAAATTAAAACACATTTTCATTAATGTATCTACCGCATCTAAAGCCTTTGCGTTATCTGCATATGTTTTTGCTCTAATACATTTTAATATAGTGACAATTTTTTATATGAAGGCATCTAAATATCTTATTTTAGAATATTTAGAAAAAGATGGTTCAATAAAAGAATTGGAAACAGAGTTTTTAAAAAATGGTTTAACAAAAGGGCCATATAAAATTGAGGAAATTCCAACTTTTCCTATATTAGAATTTTCTCAAGATGAAAAAACTTTGATAAAAATACTTGCTATTCAAGATCAATTTAACACTATAAAAGAAATCATAAGAGAATTCGTTACTGAAACCGACCAATCTGTTGAATGGGACGATTTAAAAAAAAAAGATAAAAATCGTTATAGAACAAAGGTAAAACGGCTATTAGATAACTTGCAACGTAAGCGCCACATCGAATATGAAAAAAAAGCAAATAAAATAAATGTTAAAGTCAATGAAAGCTTAAAACATATTGATCAGATAATTAATTGGCAAGCATAAAACAACAATTAAAGAGATTCCTTTAAAAAGAAAAGAGATTGTAATCTTAATCCCTGATTTTTCATATCTAAGTGCATAGTTGCACTTAGAAATTCTAGGTTTTTAAATAAAAGCCTTGTGTGTGATAAAATAGATAAACTATCACGTTTCCCAGTATTGTTTATGATTAAACTTCCATACAGAAATGAAACTATCATAGAACTATCGGAAGCTCAATTATAAATGGAACTGAATCTCAACCTTTAATTAATCATCATAAAGATGATAAAACCAAAATTTAAAAAAAAAGAGTTGAATAAAAAAAAATATTTGAGGTGAAAATGGTGGAGAAAATGAAACTAAAAGTGACTACAGCATTGATAGTATCATTGCTTTTGATAAATGTCATAGCATTTGTTACACCAGTGAAAGCTGCTGATCCTAATCGTATCTTAATGATTGATGCCATGGCAAAAGGAGATTACTTAGATATTTCTGGAGCTACTAATTCTATCATTGCAAAGATTAAATATGATAAAGTCAGTGGTAACCCTTTGGCACAAGTAGAATTGCAATATCAGAAGAAGAACAAGCCTTCCATCGTGCAAGACCTTTACTGTATAATGATGTGAAGGTGTATTTGTTGACAAATACATTGATTAAATATGAAGTCGTAGAAGCCTCTTTAAATTTTAAGCGGAATTCTTAATGTTGGAAAAAACGACTCGGCTACATTGGATTATTGGCTTAAACTCAATTATGAACTGAATAAAAAAAAGAATAACATTTTACAAGATCCTCTAATGTCTTTAATATACGCGTAATTCAAATTAATGTGATTATTAATATTTTAAGAATAGAACAATTCTTTTCTTAATAATTACCATGAACTTAAACA
>JAUVNS010000040.1 GCA_030599585.1 Promethearchaeota archaeon
AAACTGGACATGGTGTGCCAGCCAATGGAGAAGGAAATAAAAAATGGAGAGATTTGCGAGAGTCGTTTGGGTTACCACCATTACCTCCAACCGTCCATGTGCATCCTGAAGCGGTTAAAGAATGCCAAGAATTAATGAAGTCTGTTGGTTTTCGAGATTTGTTAGATAAAATCGAAAAACAAAAAAACAAGGAAAAAGCTGAAGCGGAAAAACTAGAAAATAAAAAAGAGGAAAAAAAGAAAAAATAAAGTGATAATTAATCATGAGTGAAGAAAATAAATGGAAATACGGTTTCTTTCTTGGTTGCGTAACACCTAATCGTTATCCTATGATAGAAGCGTCCATTCGAGCAGTGTTTGATCATTTAGGTGCAGAAATTTTGGAATTAGAAGGAGCGTCGTGTTGTCCTGCCCCAGGAGTTTTTCGAGCGTTTCACATTCCTACTTGGTTAGTAATCGCTGCTCGCAATATTACACTAGCAGAAGAATTAGGAGTAGATATTATAACGGGATGCAATGGGTGTTATGGTACGCTTCGAGACGCTTGGGTTGAATTAGAACACGACCACGAATTAAAGAAAATGGTAAATGAACATCTCGCTAAAGTTGGAAGAGAGTTCAAGGGTTCAATTGAACCAAAGCATTTAGTTCAAATTTTGTATCAAGATATGGGTTTAGATTACTTACGTGGTTTTGTAAAACACAAATTTAAGGATTTAAAAGTTGCTGTTCATTACGGATGCCACATTGTAAAACCAAGCGATAAAAGACCTTGGGGTGGAGAATCCGAAGACCCTCGATTTCTCGATGAAATCATAGAATTAACAGGAGCTACAAGCATCGATTATAAAGATAAATTCATGTGTTGTGGAGCAGGTGGGGCAGTAAGGACGGCGGTAAAGGAAATTTCAGCTGACTTTTCTCGGGAAAAACTAGAGAACATGAGGGATGCCGGCGCCGATATTATCATCGATTGCTGCCCTTTTTGTCATTTGCAATTAGATTTAGGCCAATTAGAAGCTAATAATATTTATAAAGATATGATTGGAGAACCGTATAAAATCCCTGTGGTTTACGTTACTCAGCTTTTAGGGTTATCATTTGGAATTGATCCAAATCTTTTAGGATTAATGAAAAATCACGACCTAAAAGGAGTTACTCCATTTATCAGTATTGAACCGTTTTTAGAAAAAGTAAAGAATCAGTTAACTTAGGAGGATCGAAAAATTGACAGAATCAGATAAAAAAATCAGTATCATGGGAAATGAAAAACCAAGGATAGGAGTTTATGTGTGTCACTGCGGCGTGAATATTGGTGGAGTAGTTTCAGTTCCAGATTTAGTGGAATACGCTAAAACGCTACCGGATGTTACGGTTGGTCGCGAATACAAATTCTTTTGTTCAGATGTTGGGCAAAAAATGATTAAAGAAGATATCGAAGCAGGACTAATTAACCGGGTTGTGGTTGCGGCTTGTTCTCCGAGAATGCACGAGCCTACATTTCGAATAGCTTGTAAAGAAGCAGGCTTAAACCAGTTTTTGTTTGAAATGGCAAATATAAGAGAACATTCTACGTGGGTTCACATGAAAGATACTGAAGGCGCCTATGAAGTAGCGAAAGATCACATTAGGTTAGCGATTGCGAAAGCGAGAGAACTGGCACCATTAGCAGTACAAAAAGTAAAAGTAGAACCAACAACTTTAATTATCGGTGCCGGGATTACCGGAATGAATGCCGCTTTAAATCTCAGTGCAGCAGGGTACAAAGTTTACTTAGTGGAAAGATCTGCTACGATTGGAGGGCACATGGCCCAACTTGACAAGACTTTTCCAACTATGGATTGTTCTTCTTGTATCCTCACACCTAAAATGTCTGAAATATCACGAGATAAAAATATTGAATTGTTGACTTATTCTGAAGTAGAAGAAGTAACAGGATATGTCGGAAATTTTGAAGTTACGATTAAAAAGAAACCTCATTATGTAGATCAAGAGAAATGTAATGGCTGTGGGATCTGTGTCGATTCATGCCCTATTTCGGTTGCTAACGAGTTTGAGTTAGGATTGGCAACAAGAAAATCTATTTACGTTCCATTCCCTCAAGCGGTTCCAAGCGAATATACTATCGACATGGACAGCTGCGTTTTATGTGGAATTTGTGCCAGAGAAAGTGTATGTGAACCTCTTGCTATAAATTACGACGACAAGCCTGAATATATTACGGTAAAAATAGGTACTATTATAGTAGCGACGGGGTATGATGAATACGATCCGTCAGGGCTAAAACAATATGGTTATGATAAATACGACAACGTCATTACAGGGCTTCAAATGGAACGATTACTTAGTTCGTTTGGTCCAGTTATAGGAAAGCCTGTAAAACCATCAGATCTTAAAGACCCGCATAGTATTGCATTTTTACAATGCGTTGGAAGCAGAAATTTCAGAGAGGGCGGAAATAAATATTGCTCTCGAGTGTGCTGTATGTATGCTACCAAGCAGGCAAGGCAATACAAAGAAAAGCATCCAGAAGCGGATATCTATATATTTTACATGGATATTAGAGCGTTTGGAAAAGGTTATGAAGAGTTTTACGAATCCGCAGCAAGGGATTACGGTATTAATTACATAAGAGGTCGAATTGCTGAAGTAAGGGAAAATCCTCTAAATAAAAATATTATTATTCGCGCTGAGGATACATTACTGCAACAACCTATTGAGGTAGAAGTTGAATTATTTGTCCTTTCGACTGGTATCGAGCCTAGAGCAGACTCAGATTCTATTACTACCCTTTTGCGAATTCAAAAGTCAGCTGATGGATTCTTTTTAGAAGCTCACCCTAAATTAAGACCTGTAGATACTTTAACCGAAGGTATTTTCATAGCAGGCGTTTCTCAAGGACCTAAGGACATACCTGATTCCGTAGCTCAGGCGAAAGCTGCTGCCGCTAGCGCAATTGCGTTAATGGCGAAAGGAGAAGTAGAGATTGAGCCATTTTTTGCGGTAATTCATGCTGATCGATGTTCTGGTTGTGGAATGTGTATTCAAAATTGCGCTTATGGAGCTATTGATTACGTTGATGATAGAAGGTTTGGCACGATAGCTTCAGTAAATGTAGCACTCTGTAAAGGTTGTGGTGCTTGCTCTGGTAATTGTAGAAGCTCCGCAATTGATATTATAGGATTTTCTTCTGAACAATTACATTCAATGATAACTAAGAGGATTTAATAATGACAGAACCAATAGTAGAAACAAAGCAGTCTGAAAATAAAGAGTGGGAGCCAAAAATTATCGCTTTTCTATGTAATTGGTGTTCCTACGCCGGAGCAGATTTGGCGGGTGTAAGTCGAATCCAATATCCACCAAACATTAGGATTGTAAGGGTCCCGTGCTCTGGAAGGATTAACGCTTATTTTATTATAAAAAGTTTAACTGATGGTTGGGACGGGGTTCTTATTTCTGGATGTCATCCCGGCGATTGCCACTATATTAGCGGAAATTTGGTTGCCCGGAGAAGATTTGCGATATTAAAAGAACTGTTAGAATTTTTTGGTATCGAACCCGGTAGAGTTAACTTTATGTGGGCTTCTGCCGCAGAAGGCGAACGTTTTGCCGTGTTAGTTCGAAAAGCAACTGAAATCGTAAAAAAATTGGGTCCAAACACAAAATTTGAAAAGAAATGGTGAAGACTATGGGACTTGAGACAGAAAATAAGGATATTGAGACTAATCTAAGAGAAATTGCCAAAGGATTACTAAAAGATAAAAAAGTCGACGTGATCATTGGCTATATGGAAGGCACTTTACCTATGCTCTCTCAACCAATTATAATCGACAGCGAAGAAGATGTCGATAAGTTGATTTGGAACAATTTATGCTACGTAAATTTGGCTAAGTATTTAGTACCTCGAGTGCCTAAATTTGTAGACTCCGAAAAAGGCAACTTAAAGGTAGGAGTTGTTTCTAAGGGCTGTGTAGGTAGAGCTTTAATTCACTTAGCGTCAGAAAATAAGATAAAATTAGACGAGATTAAAATTATAGGAATTCCATGTAATGGTGTAATAAACAGACAACGGATTGAGATGGAAATTGGAGAAAAAGAAATTCTTGAGGTCTCCGTGTCGGGTAATAGTATAATCGTAAAAGGAAAGGACTTTGAAAAGGAATTTTCTTACGACGAATACATGAACGATTTATGCAAGACCTGTAAAATTCGAAAACCTCCTCTCGTTTCTAAGGCGCCTGACTTATGCGTTGGCGAATGCGAAGAATACTCGAACATCGTAGACGATTTTAGCGACATTGCTGAGTTTGAAGCGTTAACTCCTCAAGAAAAATGGAACCAGATTACGGAAGAGTTAAGCGTGTGTACCAGGTGTTACGCGTGTCGAGAAGCTTGTCCTATGTGCTATTGTAACCTTTGTTTTGTTGATCAAAATAAACCGGTTTGGTTCGGGAAGACAACTGATCTACCAGATGTATTCGTTTATCACCTAATCCGGGCAATGCACATGGCGGGAAGATGCGTTGCGTGCGGTGCGT
>JAUVNS010000036.1 GCA_030599585.1 Promethearchaeota archaeon
ATGGCAAAGAAAGATGTGAAAGAAGTGTCAAGTAAAGGTGGTTTTACAAAGCCAGCAATTGATTATAGAAATAGTTACCGTCCAAATATGAAATTATTTCAAAAAGGGAAGGAAATACCCAAAAAGAAGAAAAAAAAATAGTTATTTATAAGATTCCATATAGGATTGAGTCCAATACCGCCACGAGAGAGCTTGAGAGCAATCTAAAAAATAATTTGATGTTAAAGTATGAAATCTTAAAAGAGATTAACGAGTTTAATTACTCGATAATATATGAGAATATAGAATCAAATCTGAATTATACTTGACAAAAAGCTAGTTAGACTAGCTAAAATAAGTAATATTTTTTAAATCAATTTCAATTTTAAGATTATGGACAAAAGTGGTAAATATTCTTTAATTAAGTGATTGTTATGAGCTGGGAAAAAAGAGAGATATTGTTAATTGTAAAAACTTATCCTTTACGTAGTAAAAAGTATGGAAATACTGTATGTACTGCGGGTATATTAGAGAATACTAAAGAATGGGTTCGTTTGTATCCAATAAGATGGGAGAGTTTTGCAAAGCAGAATTTAAAAAAATTTGCTCGTTTTCAAGCAAAAATTAAAAAAGATACTTCAGATTACCTGCACAGAAAGGAATCACATAAAATAAGAGAGGATTCTATCAAAATTATTGATGATAGTTTGACTAAAACTAGTAATGAAGGAGTTTGGGATGAAAGAACAAAGATTATTCAAAAATTATCTTCTAGTTCTGTAGAGGAATTACGAGAGAAATATGAAAATGATAGGACTTGAAAGAAATTAATTATTTTCTAATAAACTATAGTAATTGTGAGATAATTAATTTTACAAAATGAATACAGTCTATTATCAATTAACTATTTAATAATTCAGTTTAATTAAATATCAACATTTTTGTAAATTAAATATAGAATTAATAAACGAGCTATGGAACTGAATCAGGATATAATTAAAAGATTAGCTTTTATTAAATATTATATATATATTAAGTTAGAAGTCCTACGCAGAACAGTAGAACGTTTAAAAGGAAAGAAGATAAAAGAACTTCAAACTGCATTGAAACAGTTGGAGTCTTGGTTGCCGAAAATTATAGCCCATCAGCGGAATCCCTTCATCCCAACCACCAATAATCTGTTAAAGTCGTATCATAAGAAATACACCTACTATCCGTCGTTTAAACGGAGCATGATGACGATAAGAGGAGCACAGCGAATCTTAGATTATCGCGTTTTTAGGCACAATTTTGGAAGATTTCCCGTGCATAAAGAGATGTTTGAAACGAAATTTGAAGAATTTAAAGTCATTTTATCCGAATTACCCGATAAACGCCACATGAGAGCTCAGCATAGATATTTTCAAGCAGAATTTAAGAAGCTTGATAAGTGGTTCGGAAAATACCAAGAGATTTGGGGCGAATATTTCGCAATTAACAGAGAATGGGACTCAGCGAAAGATTTAAACGCGATCACTTAATTTTGTAACTACCCAAAATTACATAAAGTCAAATAAATGATAATTGTCTACTATTGTCCGACACTCTATCAGTACTATTTACTTAAAAAAAACTTAATAAAAAAAATCTCTCCAAATTTATTCAGTCGTACCTTCCCCCGTAAGGAAGCGTGCTGCGTTCATTAATATTTTGCAATCACAACATCCCCCGTTTTCTTTGCAGATTTCTAGTAACTTCTCTTGGTCGATAGGGGATATTCCCATCGATTCAAGTATTTTCCTTGCGTAAAGAAACTCCGAACCTCCGCACTCCCATTCGTCTCCATTAAATTTGTACTTCCTCTCTAAAGCGTAGAGAAACACATTTAATTGCAACTGGGTGAGTAGGAATCCTTCCATCATGTGAGATCAAATTTCTTGTTTTATTTAAAGAAAAAGTTACCTCTCTTTCCGAAACCCTAAATAGGATTGAAAGTAACTTTATTTATTATTTTTGTATGGCCTCTCAGGAGCGTTAAGAAAACAAACGGGATGATCGTAAAAGGAAATTATTTCAGATACTATTTAAGAATATTAAATTTATTTGGGGTTACGTTGTTGATCTTCAATCTCCTCTAAGTCATCTCTGAGCCCTCCAGGAGTTATTGAAATACCAAGGTCCTTGAATAGATTAAGACTTCTTAGTGCTGCTGACACCGATAATGCACACCCACAAGAAAGGCCACTATCTCTAGCATCGATGATATACTCAATGAATTTTCGTTGTTCATGAAGGTTTATATTAAAGATGTAAGATTCTATACTGCCATTTTTATAAGAACTTCTATGATAATTTAAGTAATCCTTTAAAGAAGCATTATACATATGTATGGGTCCTGTTTGTTTATTCCTATTAAAACTTCCATCTATATCCAATAAAATTGGATTCCCTTCATTTTCAATCCAAATGGCTGTATGATCGTAAAAACTTATTCCAAAATAATCTGACTTAGTAATAAGTACAATTAAATTCCCTCTTTCCCGTCTACTGCCTTGTAATCCTGATAAATCATGATAATTAATAGGATTATTGAATACATAAGAAAATTGATTATTTATATTATCACAATTAGAAGTACTAAAATCTTCACTTGGATCTTGTGAAATCCATCTTCCTAACTTTGGAAAATACCATCTTTCACCAAATTTTATTAATTTTGATAAAAGATCAACTATACCTCCTTTATAACCCCAGAATTCAAATTTTCCAGCAGGATCTGTCAATGTCATCTCCCCCCATGCATTGTATCGAATATCTACTAATTTATTATTATCACTATTAAGTAATTGGACAATATCACCTAATCCATTATAGATAGGAAATATTGAGTGTTGATAATTACCTGCTCCAATATTTTCACTATGAATACGTAATAATTTCCCGTTTGAATCCCAAGTTAAGATCATGAAAGGAGTTAGATATTGATCACGATACAAGACAATGGGTTTGGTAAAAAGATAATTAAATATCGTCGTTTCAGTGTTGTTTACTTCTCTTTTAGTAAGTTTTCCTTCGAAATCATATTGATATTTAATAATACAAGAATTGTTCTTAAAAATTCGAAGTCTATTAAATCCATCATACCAATATTCATTATTTATTGTTGGAGAAATGAAACTTTTTAAATTGCCTTTTCCGTCATATGTAAGATCTGCTCCAATATTTTCTTCTCTCTTAAGATGGTTAAGATTGTTATAATTATTCGTCAAGAACCCAGGATATGTGGTTTTATCGATATTATATAATCTATTTCCAGCCCTATCATAATCTATTGAATTGTTTAAATATTCTTCGTGGATTAATTGCTTAAGCGCATCATAAGAATATAAGTTTGGCTCAAAATTATGAATTTTCCATAGCAAATTATCATCCCGATATTCTAGCGTTTGAGAGGGGAATATATCTACAGTGGGAGGAGGGGGAGTAGGTGGTATCCAGATATGACTTATTGATGTTAATCGATTTTTCTGGTCATAATCAAATTCTGAAATAATGTTAAGAGGATTTGATGTTTCAATTTTATATAAATTCAATACCTTTTTAGTACCACTAATTTTTTGGTAAGTATAGAACCAATCAATTGGTATATCCCAATGACCGGAATCCTTTAACTCTCTAACTCTTCCAAGAGAATCTAACGTTAAATGTAATATATATATGTCCCTAGGATCCCTTACATCCTCTAAACGGTCATCATCATCATAGGTAAATTTAAGTTGAAATGAAAGAAGTCCAGATGGAATTGATCTATGAGATTGCCTAAAAGTGAGATTTCCTGATTCATCATAACAATAAAATATGTCTCCGGTTATTTCAGAATCATATTGGGAAAGCATTCGCCCAGAATAATCATATCTCATAAAATTTACGATTTTACCTTGAACTGGAACATTATTATTATCCATCCAATCAGGTGCTTTTATGGTATGGAGAAAACCTAAATTATGGTATTCATATTTTATCGCTTTATTAGTTCGATCCACAATCTGTATTAGTTGCCCAGATTCGTTATATAGATATCTTGTCTTGTTTGGATTATGATTAGTATACCAACTAGTTTTTCTACCTAATTCATCGTACTCTATTATCAAGTTTAACCCACGTGGATTCGTTAAAGAAGCCAAATTTCCTAAAGTGTTATATGCAAAAATGGTATCTAAATTCGGGAAGGCGGTTATTCCTGGAAGTGCAGGACGATGTTCGGTAATTTTGTTAAGTCTTAGATTGGAATAATATTCATAGTCAACATAATCGCCAATAGGATCAATAATTCGGGTTATCTGACCATCTGAACGACGAATGAATGTGGTAACTTTATGTAATTGATCTTCATATTCATTCAACCAACTTCCACAAGGATAATATCGTAATTCAATTATTTCATCATTGGGATCTTCAATACTTTTTACCTGACCTTGAGGAAAATATTCAAAGGTAGTTTTATTTGTTTCGGCATCAAGGATGAGACATACATTACCACGATCGTTATAAACTGCTTTAGTTTCATTTCCTAAAGGACTTATACATAAAGAAGGTTTAAATTGTTTATGAGGATCGTCACCTACTCGAGCTCCAGTGTCGTCAAAAAAATCATCATATGAGTATTTCCATTTTTTTCCCCTTTCATTTTCTACTTCTATTAATCTATGAGTGCTTAATTCATAATCTAGAGGCTCTGTAGATGTCATAGCCTCATATTTCTTATACTCAAAAGACCTTGATATAATTTTATCATGCTCTTCTTGAAATGTAAGAGGATCATGATTTACTAGTGTTCTAATTATATTCTGCTTTTCTTCCTTTTTCAGATCATATCTTATTGGGTTAGTAGGAGATGGATTAATTGGTATATCATAGATATATTTGATATATTTGCCGTCGAAGTCCCATGTTTGCACTACCTGATTAAAATCATTATAAGAAAATCTTCGAATTCGATTATAAGTTATGGGATGAATTGTTCCATATCTTTTACCATGTAATGGATCTACTTTTTCGGCAATATTATATCTGCCATCATTAGTATATATGTTTTCATATTTTACGATTTGATGATTATTAACATCTCTTTCGACAATCGTTCCTGCTCCATCTTCCCTATAACCTCTCTCAACTTTAGTCTCAATAAATCTAATATATCGTTTTTTTGTATTTTCAATATCTCTTATATATGTATATTGGCTGATTTGGTCAATTTTGGCATTTTGAGAAATTTTTACTGATACTTTTCCATTTAGGTGATCATAATTATATTCATAGGTGATACCCACAGGATCGATGATTTTATGAATTTTTAATCTTGGATTGAGACGATCATCATTATCTGTTAAGTCTTCAAAATATTCAAATGTTATTATACTTCCTTCAGTATCTTCGATAGCTGATAATACTCCTGGAAATTGAGGATCATTATAATGATAGATAATTTTACGTCGATTTCCTGCTATACTGCAGGGAAATAATACATTTTCTAATAATTTAAAGTCACATGATCCATATTTATTTGTAGAATAATGATATTCAAACTTATTATGAGCAGTTTTTGTCTTATCAAAAACTTCATTAACAATCAACCTTCGACAAAGTCTATTAGTTTTTAAGCCATCAGGAAAGGTTAATTCTTCTCCAAGCTTGATGAGAAATTTTCTTTCTAAGGGATTGGGAAGTGTGGAATCATCAAATAATTCATATTCCTTAAAAGGTGGAGTGGTACCTGGAACTGGTTGTAAAGTTATCTTATGTCCTAAACAATCTACAAAATTAGTAACAACAAGTGGGAAACCAATATCACGATATTGATTGGAAGGTTCATTATAAAAATAATCAGAATTAATTAAAAATCCAGAGCCGGAGATCGGGGAAAAAATCCATATTTTAGCGTATATATTGTCAACTAAAGTCTCGGGATAAAAAAATCCCGTAGTTATTTGGAATGTATCCATTTTAGTTCTTAGTAGAAAATCATCTGGTGTTTGAAGCCAATTTAGCTCATTTAATGTTCGCTTAGGAATACCATAAGTCAAAAGAATATTTTCTATAGAGGACTTCTGGTGTATCAAAAAATCAGAATTATTTTGTTCAAAAAGACTATTAATGCCGGTTTCAGATGTAATGTGTAGTTCTGGAAGAGATGTGCGCCAGATTTCGTCGAGATCAGCTTCATAAGCAAATTGCCAATTACCAAACCAATGGGGTTTGGGATTGATATTTGGGTAGTTATGTTGATATTGAATTTGCATATGCTGCTCTTGAAGATCATATTTACGATTAATCCCAATGGAGAATTTATAATAGGGATAAGCCACATCTGTTGTAGAAATAATTAGGTTACCAGTAGAAATATCAATATTAATAGAATGTCCGAATATATTGATATTTGAGGGGGTCCAATCTCCACTTGCAACAAATGGTGTTTTTCTCTCTTTATCTAAAGTCGGGACTGAAGTGAATTCACGGTCTATTTTTAAAACCATTAATTTTTCTCCTTCTGAGGCTTCCTAGCTATATATCCTTCTTTTTTAATGATACTATCCGAAGAGAATCTCATCTTTAAATGTTCTTCAGGACTCCATGTTGGTTTTTTTATAGATACGCGATTCTTATTTTCCTTTTCAGCCCATTCAGTTAAAATTTCTTGTTCAATCCCTGTTTTTTTATGGATGTTAGATAGATTATTATTAATTTGAATTTCTGTCCATAACTTTTGAATTGATTTAATACCAGTATTGCCCAAAACCTCAATCTGTTTCTTTGTTATTGAATCTAGCTTATTTAATGGTTTTTTAGGGAATACAAAGATATTATTCTTGAGTATAGATTGAAATTCTTTTTGATCTTTTTGAATGGTAAATATTAGATCCTCTTCATTAAAAACATTAAAATTTCTCCTAATAAAATCCCGATATCTGTTTATTCTATCTGAATTTAAATTGGCAATTCTTCGGAATTTCCAAATAGGACAATTATTTAAATCAATAATTCTTCTCACATCGGATATATTCTGGATATAAGGGGAGTTGTATTCATGTTTGATATCTATTTTTACATCTTTTGACTTATTCCCAATATTAATTGTATATATACCTGAAAAAAGATTATCAATCCGGAAATTACCATTTCCATCAGTCTCAGATAATGCAATGACTTTCTGATCTTTTTCTTTACCGCTTAAAAGGATCACATTTTCATGAAAAATAGGATTTCCATCTAAATCCTTCGCTTTCCCAATTAATGATTTGTTGGGGATTATTAATGATGTTATTTCTTTTACCAAAGCATTAATTTCATCCGGTGAAAGATCAGGAAATAATTCTTTTAAGTTCAAATCAGGTGAACCTAAATCTAATCCAATTTGTTTTGGCCATGGAATTGGTGGTTTGGGTCCTTCTGGTATTTCGGGAATAAATGGCCATTCTATTCCAATAAGATCCTTTATTCTTTCTATTAAACCATATGGAATTTCCATCCACTCTATATCCCAACCCCAAGGAAAAGGGTGGGGATAAATGGGAAGAGCTCCCGTCATCACTTTTCTGAACATGATAGTTCCAAAATTTCTATCATAATAAAGTTTGATCGCATAAGTATCGGGGTCATTTTGATTTTTTATTAAAAAGCACGTCGCAGATTTGGAAAGATAGTTAGTAACCTCCTTTGACCATTGAATTCCTACCGAGGTTGTAAAACTGGCACTAGGCCCAATAATTATAGCAGCACTGCCACTCATAGTAGTTGAAAAGGTTTCTTCTGTACCTATTTTATTAATTAGTTTTAGACCATCGCCAATTGAATAATTAAGTACAGTCCCTTGTGATAAATACCATAATCCAATTGGCTCAGCACGATTATTCCTACTAGGATCTGCATAAGGATTGGCTGCAGCATGTAAATCCGCTCCAGTATCTACAGGAAAGAACAAATCAAGATTATAAATAAAAGGATCAAGTTCAAGAATCTTCCTACGATCGTCAGCGGGAATGTTACTCACGATCGGATCATCACCTGGACGTAATAATTTATGAGCTGGAATAATTAATAGATTTTCTGTATCTTGATGTTCATAAAATATAATTCCATCCGCCCTTTGGGATGCAGCGAATTTAGGATTAACCATTACAAGAAATAAATCGCTTAATGGTCCCCAATATGCTCTCCCTATTGCTTGTCGATTATCTGCTGTAATCACTGTATTTCTAAAATCAGATATTTCTATACCATTAACAGCTGTATTTGAAGTGGATTGTGATTCTTGATAACCCATTCCAATACTGGCAATGCCTTTATATGAAGCACCAAGGTGTACGCCTTCAACAGATTGCATTGTATAACTATTTCCAATTGTTGTCATAGAAGCATACTGAATTGTGTGGCTTAAATTGTTAGTCATGTCCTGCCCAGGAGGACAATATACAATGGATAAAGGAACATAATCTAACGTAAAGTCTCCAATATATCCTATGGCTTGAACACAAGTGAATGTCTTGCTAGATTCTGCTGATGTGCCCAAAGATGTGTCTTTAGTTCGACATTCTAATCTTACTCGATACATCTCCATTGGAAATTCCATAGTATGAGAAATTTCATAAGAATCATACCAGTCTCCATTGTCATGATCATTTCCAAGATCATCTTCTTTATAATCAACATTTTGCCATCCTCCATCTCTCATAACATCTAGCCAAGCTTTAAATCTGCCTTTTCCATTATCAGATATCGGATGGTCATGAAATTCATAATCAACTTTAAAACGAATTGAAAGTTCATTTACTTCAATTTGAGTTGGTATATCAAGATTAAAAGCTACTGAAGATACTGTCCCTCCTGAAGGGAAGGGTCCATTCCATTCTCCCCAATTTTCTACATACATATTTGCAATTGATCTACCAGCATATAAAACCATAAAAATTCCCCTCTGTTTGTTTTATACATTATTATTCAAATTGCTTTATAAATATATCTACATTTTTGTAAATAAACTTCTTCAAAAAGCTTTTTTTTTTGTTTCAAGATTTTCGAACATCCTCGAAGAATAATCGTTTAAAATATCTGGATACACACCTTCAGCGAGGTTTACCTCCCGATTATTTAGATTGTCGTTCGTAATAGAGATTAAAAGCGGTAAATCTTGATGGTTCACGATACAATTAGTTAGGTTCAATTAGACAAGAGGATCGAAAACTACTTTAGGTAGGGTATAATCAGTACTTCTAAAATTAAACACCTTCACTGGAATTGAATTTTATCTAAGAAAAGCTAGCAAACACGCAAGTCCGAGTGGGATTAACCGATCGTTTAAACAGTATACTTTTACTAACGCAATATTATTAATAGTTGTTGGACAAAATTTATACTATATTAATACTAGATGGGTATTAACCAAGTAATTTTCATAATACAAGAAATATTTTCCATTTAGTGCCATGTTTTATTTTAATCGTATTTCTTATTTTTCTAAACTGATTTTTCAATTTAGAATGGATATAATAGTGCTTCCTTTTGATTTTACAAAATTGTTGGAATTTAAATAGACGATTTCTGAAAAAACTAACGTAGGTTTTTTTACCTATTATCTGGGTTTCTTTGAACCATTGGAATTGTGGTTTAACCATCTAATACTCATAAGGTTAAATATTATGGATTTAGCAAGCGTTAAATATCAGGATAGTTGCATTTATATCAGTTTAGACGGCTCTCAGGAGCGAGGACAAGACGAAAAGTCCCTTGAGAGGATTAAAAGCGTGTACGCAGTCTACAAAATAAAAGCACAGGGTAATTATGTCAGGAATACGATTCTCATTAGAAAAAAAGACATATTGGTCATACGAGGAGAAATTGTCGTAAAATTCGAGTTAAACCAACTACACAGACCTGAAGAATGCGAAATAGAGATCGTGTCCCTTAAGTTTATCTATCTCGGGGGAAAAAGGGAAGAATTGGAGGTAAAAGAATCTTATCCTTTTCTCGAAATCCGATCGCGTCCCCCAATCGTCGCGAATAGGAATAACTCAAACAAGTCCATTAAGAAAAATTTGTCCGTAACTCAAGAAGTTATAGTACTTCCTCTTAAAATAAAAATAAAAGAGGAGCCAAAAGTTGTTGAATTGCCATTAAAAAAAGGAAAAAAGAAAAAAAAAAGGAAATCCTAAAGTCTATAAAAGATCGTCAGTCCATTTCAAAACTAAATTATCGAAAAATAAAACATTAAAAGAAAAAAAATCGCCTTTTTTTACTACGGCAGATAAACTAGGTAAAAAATAACTTTTTATCTGAAGAATCCAAATTTCTGAAAATTTTGATTTAATAATCCATAAAAAATTTCGACTTTTGTGAAATGATAGTAGGGTGGTGTACCAAGTTACAAACTGAACTTTTTCCGAAAATCAAGGTATAATTTATGGTTTCTAACTTTAAAATATTACAAGCAGAAATCTTTAAATGTTTAAGACTCATAAATTAATTCTATAAACTTAAGTTAAGTGAAAGTAAAATATGAAAGAAAGAGAGAAAAAACAAAAAGATCAGAATAAATATCTCATTCCATATAAGATCAAGGAGGATGAAAAACCTCATGAAACACGATCTGAATATGTTGAAAAGGCTCTGATAATAGTTAACAAAAATTATTCTAAAATATTCGAACGCAGAAAAAAATCAGGAGGGAGAAAAATCAATTTTGTTGAGGAAATCAAAAGATTTGAAAAATCTTTACTCACTTCTAAAGTTAATGCTGATTCAAACAGTTTAATTGGAAAAACTCTTCCAATAACACGTGATTGGTTAATTCTGTCTGAACATCCTGATCTAATACTAAGATCTGAATATTTGCTAGAAATACTAGGTCCTATGATCGATCTTGATTCAATCTGGCCTTATATTGACCGATTAGTAACTTTAAGTTGCGACACAGCCAGTTATTACTGTGATAATATAATTCTTTCTCCAGGTAGAGCTGTTGCGATACATGGTATAAATTTTGGGGATATTGAAGGATCTGTTTTTCTTGAGACAAGTGAGAATGAAGTTATAGAGCTTGAAATAGCATACTGGTTTCCTAATAAGATTTGTGCTGTTTTGCATCCTGATTTTGAAGGTTTTCATCCATTTTTAGGTAAGCTCTGGGTAAATGTTCCATTCTCATCTTCCTATCGACAATCAAATTCATTTAATGTATATTTTAGACCTATTTACGAAATACAATGGATCGCATGCTATAAAATAATGGATTATGCAGAAACTATATACTCTGGGAATGAACATGATTATTATTATGATGTTAATGAAGAGGGTGTGATTTTAGAAGATGAGAGAATTCCTGATGAAAGTTTTTTCATTGATCATACAGAGTCAGATCATTTTGGGTGTGGGTTTTCTGAATTAAGGTTTCCAATGGCAGGTCATCATATTCCAGGGTATTTAGGGCGGCGTTATAATCAAGGTTATAAATTAGACATTTCAACTGGTCTTGATATTACTGAATATCCTGGGGGTATGTACATTCTTTATTATTTATCTGGACCAAGAGGAGTAACCAACCCTCCCGATTTACCTGGCTCTGAATATATTTGGACTGGATTGTATGACATGCGTGGTAAAGGTTGGATTTGGAATAAACAGTGGTATAAAATAGGTACCGAGCCAGATCTTGAAGATTAATGCTAGTTAATACTAGAATATTAACGGTATAAATTTGTCCTTCTTCCTAAAATTTCTTTCACAACACGTTTGCTCGCCTGAAAAGGATTTGTAACCTTCTTTTTTGAAAATTCTAAAGGAGGCGTAAAGACTTGCTCTTTTTCGATGAGTAAATTATACGCTTGATGTAAGAGAAATTCGAGATTGATCACATCTTCGTTATTATAGGCCAATAATGTTTCGAGATATTCTTTTTCTTTAGTTTGTTTAAATTTTTTCCACAAGAGCACCGCAGAATAACCGTCCAAGTCTTCAAGAGCTCCGCGCGAGATTCCAAACCTTTTTTCAATTTTTTTTAAGCCACCCTTTATCTGTAATCTCCTGAGTAAGAAGCAGACGTCAAAATGGATTTGATTAAAACCGATTCCCATTTCGTGTTTGATAAATGGAATATCAAAAGCTTTGCCGTAAAATGTTGTTATTGCCATAAATTTCGAAATAAACGCGGGAAATTCATCTAAGTTTTTAAATTATTTCTAAATGTAAACTGAAATCAAACCGATAGTTAAGGTAGCTATAGAACTTAAAATGCTTACTATATTGGTTGCTATCATTTTTGAATTGAAAGGCCAGTTTTTGTCCTCGTTTAGGATGTTAAAAACTTTCAAAGCGGATTTAAACGAATCCACGTTATTAAAATCTTTCAGAAATGGTTGTAATTCTTGTCTGATGCATTCTATTTGTTCTGCTGTTATTTTATGGATATTTTTACTGCTAATTATTAAAGAATACCCCATGCTTCCTGTTAACGTGATACTCACGATAAAAAGCCCTAAAGCATTTAATTGATCTTGAAAACCAAATAGATACAGTAAACCAATTAATCCTACTACTAAAGAGACAAGCATCGGTCCCACAGTAGCTTTTCTTATGTAATTTCCTGCATCTCGAAGGACTCCTGTTTGTATTTCGTAGTAATTTAAAGTCTTAGATTTTTTGACGTAAATTTTACTTATATCGTACGAACTTTGGACGATAAAAATAGCTGCAATTGAGGCAAAGCATAGAATTATCGGATAAGTAAAGAGGTTAGAGACAATAAGAAAAAGGTCGATAGGATGGTATCCCACTTTTGGGTTTGTATATTGAAAGTACGTGTAAATAATCCAAAAGATATTGGTCGCCATTATTAACGCGACTATAACGCCTTTTAAAACAATGGTAAGAGTTTTCTTCTCATCTTCAACAAATGTAAAAGGTTCTTCCTTTGTTTTATCTTCTGGTTTAAGATTCTTAAAATCGTCGCACAAATAAGAACATACGTAGAAGGTTACCCATATTCCAGAAATTAACCAAAAGTGCATAAAGAAATCGTGCAAATAATTTAGGGGTCTAAATACGAGGCTTATTACCGACTGAAAAACAATCAAGGTTGTTAATATACAAGCAATATTTCGCCACCAACCTTTAGATAATGTAACTAATCTCAGCCTAATATTTTTCATGTAGATTCTTGATTTTAAATCGGGATTCATTTTTAAAATTTATGATTATACTTGTTCCTCGCAAGAATTCATTTGTTTTAGGTGTTTTTCAAGCATTTCTAAGGTTTGTAATGGTTTTCCCATTTTCTCGAATATGCTGTTCGTTAACGCCAATGTGCCTTTAAAATCATTTATATACACTTCTCGAAGTTCAAGAGATTTGTCTTTTACATCTACAACTTTCTCTTGATACTCAATTTCTATTAGTAATTCTACCATTATATCGAAAATACAATCAATTTCTTCCTCTGTTAACGTTAAGATATATTTATTCGTTAAATCTGCTTGATTATACGATTCCCTTATTTTCAAAGTAACCGCGTAGGATATTTCATTATAATCCTTTTTTGGAAGGTTTTCTAAAGCGCAGAACCCATTTCCGTTATCTAACCAATCCATCTCTTCCTCGTTTAATTCAACTGTTTTTGGCAATTTTTTGCTCACTTCGTTTTATATAAAATCCCATAAAAAGTACAAATAACTTTCTTTCCTTTTATTTATTAACTGACGATTTGAAAACTATTGGTCACGATTATTTTAGAATTGAAAGGTTACAGGCTAACATATTAGCCTTAACTATAGCCTTACGATTGGAGGTGCACTGTTAGTAATCGGGTTTCTTAAAATCTTTTTTAAAAGGTTTAGCGTAAAGACTTTGTTATACGCCGTTCTTTTACTGTTGATTGGAGCGTTCCTTACGGGAGTATCTTTTGATATTTTAGGATTTGTAATTGGAGGCAACCCCCCACCTCAAGGATACCACTTTTACTAAAAGGAAAAGAAAAATATTAAATCCAAATTAAAAAAGGAAAAATAAGACGATCGTCATAAAATCCCTAAAGAAGACGAAAATGAGAGTTAAAAAAAAAATAATTTAGTTTTTATTTTATAATATAATTATTGCCTTCTATGATAAACACAAATCTATTAAAAGTAAGGCCTTTTGGAGCCACGAATTTTAACTCTATGAATTGGGATATACCGTTATTATGATCTGCTCCCAACTCTTCG
>JAUVNS010000001.1 GCA_030599585.1 Promethearchaeota archaeon
AATCTAGTATCTCTAATCGAGTTTGATCGGCTAATACTTTCATAAACTCGACGATATCTTTTTTAAGTTCACTCATAAATTCTATTCAGCTGTATTTTAGGATTATTGGTGTTAATCGCATTTAAACGTATTTTTAATTATTTATTAAGTATTAATATTTAAATATAATTCTACCGCAATATTTATATATCGGCATATCGTTATTAATGAATATAGATAAAAATAATTTTTTCACCAATTCTTATGGAAAGTTCAAGCAAAGTTTTTAAAATCGATGAAATAGACAAAAATATAATCGAGATTATCCAAAAAGACCCAATGCTTACACATACCGAGATCGCTAAGAAAGTAAATCGAAGCCAACCTACAATTGGGATGAGAATTCGTAAACTTGAAAAAGCAGGAGTATTAAAATTTCAAGCGGGTATCAATGTGAAAACTATGGATTTACTATTAGCAAGGGTTGAAATTCAGACATTAAAACCGGATGAAACGGTTAAATTAGTAAAAAATTGTCCGCACATGTTAAACGCTTTCAGATTAAGTGGCACATCGAATCTTAGTATCCTTCTAGTAAGTAATAAACTCGCACACCTAGACGAGATTGTAAACCATCACTTTAGGAAAGATCCTAACGTATCAGATGTCTACATGGACATTATTACTGATGTGACGAATGATTTTGTCCTCCCATTTGATTTTAATTTCGATAATTGCGGTTTAACTTCAAAGAAAGAATGTTGTGGAAAATGTTTTGCCTAAAATTTCAGAAAATTTTAAAATTGTTTATTAGAATAGGATTTTTTGCCAAACGGGAGTTTAAGGAGTAATAGTTTATATTTCTTTTTTTCTTTGCTTTTTACATATCAAGGTTAAACAACTAATTTGCGTCGTTTTATAAAATAAGCTTTGTTAGTGAAATAGAATAAATAAAGGTGCTATAATGGCAAGTATATTTATTTATCACATTTTGTTCTGAGGAATACACAAAAAATATTTTCTTGACTAAAAATTATGGAGAGCAAAGCTTTTAAAATCGATGAATTAGACAAAAGTATAATCGAAATAATTCAAAAAGAACCATCACTTACCCACACCGAGATTGCTAGGAAAGTTAATCGAAGTCAGCCTACAATTGGAACGAGAATTCGTAAACTTGAAAAAGCAGGAGTATTAAAATTTCAAGCAGGTATCAATGTAAAAACTATGGATTTACTATTGGCAAGGGTTGAAATCCAGACGTCAAAACCGGATGAAACTGTTAAATTAGTAAAAGATTGTCCTCACATGTTAAACGCTTTCAGATTAAGTGGCACATCGAATTTTAGTATCCTTGTAGTTAGTAATAAACTCGCACACCTCGACGAGATTGTAAACCATCACTTTAGGAAAGATCCTAACGTATCAGATGTCTACATGGACATTATTACTGATGTGACGAATGATTTAATCCTCCCATTAGATTTTAATTTCGAGAATTGTAGCTTAACTTCAAACCATGAGTGTTGTGGAAAATGTTTTGCCTAAAATTCCAATAAAATTTTAGAATTGGTTAATCTCGTTTCTTAGAATAGGACAAACTTTTTTATTCTATTAACAACAAATTTTTAGCATATTCTACTTTTTTATAATTAGATAGTGATCTTTAATCAATCAAGTAATCAAATTTAACCAATAATTGAAAATTTTATAATAATTTAACTAGCCAGCGTATCCGAGTAGTTAAGGAGGCGGCCTGCAGAGCCGTTGCTTTCAGCGTCGTGGGTGCAAATCCCACCGCTGGCTCTTAAACCATCTTCTAAATTAACTAATTTGGGTGTATCAACAATCGTGAAAGTATACAATAGTCTAACATTCCAAAAAGAAGAATTTATCCCGTTAGAGTCCGGTAAAATCAAGATGTACGTTTGTGGCGTTACCGTTTATGGTTCGCCTCACCTAGGACACGCAAAGTCTGCTGTTGCATTTGATTTAATTCATAGGTTTTTAAAATATAAAGGATACGAGGTAAACATAGTAAAGAATTACACTGATATAGACGATAAAATTATCAAAGCCTCGCAAGAAAGCAATGAAGATTATAGGATATTAAGTGACCGGCATATAGCCGAATACGAGGAAATCATGGAATTATTAAATGTTGAAAAAGACACTCAAAATCCTCGAGCAACAGATGTAATTGATCTGATTATCAAATTCATCCAAGAATTAATTTTAAAAGGTAATGCTTATGAGCAAAATGGATCAGTTTATTTTTCAGTTAAGTCCTTCCCCAAGTATACTTCTATCCTTCAAAGAATAAAGGAACACGATACTGAAAGCGAAGAAGAGGATTATATGGTAGATCAAGATACTGCATTTGGCGAAGATAAGCTCGATAAGCGTGATTTTGCTTTATGGAAAAAAATGAAAAAAGGAGAGCCGTATTGGGAAAGCCCTTGGGGTAAGGGACGTCCTGGATGGCACATCGAATGTTCAGTCATGATCTTAAATTACTTAGGAGAAAGGATTGATATTCACGGAGGGGGGCAGGATCTGAAATTTCCTCATCATAGAAACGAGATAGCTCAATCAGAATCTTATACAGGCAAAGAATTTGCTAAATACTTCTTACATAATGGTTATGTTAATGTAAACAACGAAAAAATGTCAAAAAGCCTAAATAATTTTTTTACTGTCGCTGACATTATCAAAGATTACGATCCTATGGTTATCCGCTGGTATCTGATATCGAGTCATTATCGAAGTTCAAATAATTACACTTCAGACAGTCTGGAACCCGCAAAAAAGACTTACAATAGATTAATTAATACTATCAAGAAAGTTAACGATGCCGAGTTTGGCGAAGGACCGTCTAAACAGCTTGATGGATTGATTAATAAAATTACTGAATCTAAAGATAAAATTATTGAAGCCATGGACGACGATTTCGACACCCCCGTAGCTTTAGCTGAACTATTAACCCTATTTAGAGAAATAAATAAAGCCCTATTACAAGAGGGGTTAAAAATTAATCAATCGTTCAAAGAATTATTCTTTAATTATATTGAGTTTATTGAAGAAATTTTCGGGATATTTCCTTTTTTGAAATCTAAAACGCTACCTTTCTCAACGGTTGGCAACGACGAGAAGGATAACCTCATAAAAAATCTTATTAATTTGATTATTGAAACGCGAATAGCATTAAGAGAAAAGAAACTTTATGAGCTAAGCGATATAATCCGAGATCGGTTGAAAGAATTGGGGCTCGATATCGAAGATAAAAAAGTAAAATAGCTAAGTTATTATTCTATTACATAAACTTCTCTTTTATTAAGCAGATTTACAGATCAGGAGTAGTGTTTATTAATTCTTCTTCCTCTTCGAGATTTTTATAGTGTTTGTAAAGAATTGGAGCAAGTTTAACATCTTTAGTAGTAGAAACGGTTAAAATTTGATCTTCTCCAGCGTGTAGTATCAAAAGATATCCCTTTTTAGCTTGGATGTAGGATTGCTCAAACTCCCCTAATCCCATTTCTCCAATTGCTCGTTCGCTTAACGAACATAGTGCTGCTGTCATCGCTGCTAATCGCATATCGTCCGTAGTTGAGGGTAAAAATGAGGCGAGAGGTTGACCAGTATCTGCTGTAAGTTGAGCTGCTTTAACTCCTTCGACATTATCCATAATGTCTTTTAACAGTTCCTCTAGAGAAGATTTAAAAACTCTTCTTTTTCTTAACCCTTTCATTCCACAAGAATTTTATAGAAATTATTAGACGTTTAAATATATATTATACCTTCAGTGCTTAAAAAGGAGACTTTCTATTATAAATTTTAGTACGATTTGTTAATATCTAACTAATATACATCATTAAGCTGGAAGCGGGAATATTGTAGAAAGACGATTGAGAATGTATAGGGTTTTTATAAGAAAAAATAAATAGATGGAGTATGATATGTTATTTAGCAATAAAAAGAATTTAAAAACTAAAAGTGGAGTGTCTTAACATGAAAAGAAGTAAAATTGTTTTTTTTCTCTTAATAGGGTTCCTTCTAACTATTGGTATAATAAACACTGCAGCAGCGGTAACGTGGGGAGTTTGTAATGGAGACAATTTGGAATATACAGCAACTAAATACACTGATAATCAATTTATTATTGATCAAACCATTACTCTGACCGTGACTTTTAATGTAACTTATGTAGGTGATTATGTCACAGCTGATAGGAGAGAAGATGGTGGTTCCGCAGTGAGCGTATTCTTAAATACTCAAAGTTTAGACGATCTCTATGGAATTAATATAAGAACATCAAACAGTATATTCGTTCGATATATTGCTGACGAGCAAGGGATACAAGGTCTTATGACTCAATTACAGAATGAGATAGGGACGGTTCTAGACAACTTTAGTATGTCGAGATCTGGAAACAATCTCTTAATTTCAGCATACGGAGGAAGCTCAGGAAATTCCTGGACTTATGACGCTGAGATTAATTACACTAGTAGTTATGTGCTAAGTCGTATGTTCGAAGATCACTTTCAGACCGATGGGGTAAATAATGCGGTACAAACTGTGTTATGGACTAAAGTACACCATCATTCAGCATGTACTACTCCCACACCTGGACTTCCTATGCCAGTAATAATTGGAATAAGCGTTGTAGTTGTTGTAGGTATTATAGTTGTTGTAATTATAATCATAAAAAGAAGATGAAACTTTCTTTAAACATTTTTTAACTTTTTTTGATATTTTTATATAGTTTCTAAATATATTACGAAATATCCTTTTTTACACAATAAACAAAAATAATTTTTAATAAAGAGATGATAAATAATGCCCGTAATTACAATTGAGGGCCCGCCTCGCGATATTGAAACTAAACGGAAGCTTGTAAAGCAATTTACAAGAATATTCAAAGAAATTTATGGATATCCGGAAGATTTTCCTCATGTAACAATAATTATCCGCGAAAATTCCCCCGAAAATATAGGGACAAATAGTGAATTATTAGTTGATAAAAAGAAAAAATGAAAATCAATTCTAACCTTTTTTTTATAGAGCTCTCATACCGAGTCAAAAATACACTCAGAAAAAGAAAGAGAGAATAATATTTTATTTCCCGTTAAAAATCTTTTCGAGAGAAGATAATCTTTATCAAACTATTAAGAATCAATTGTCGAGTACTAATATCATTCTTGACCTAGCTAAACTATATATATTTAAGATTTATAAATTCAAAGTTTAAATTGGAACACATATATTTGGATAATAATCTTCCAATACAATCAAAAAAAATGATTATTATGTCAAAACAAGATCCAATTATAATCAATACCTCTGAATTGTGCAAGAACTATAATGGAATTGAAGCCCTTAAAAATCTTGATTTGAAAGTAAGGAGAAATTCCATCTACGGCTTTTTAGGACCAAATGGTGCGGGTAAAACGACAGCAATAAAGTTATTATTAGGATTGATAAAACCTACTAGCGGAACGGGAACAATTTTTAATCATGATATTATCAGAGAAAGTCTTAAAATCCGTGCCCGCGTCGGATATCTCCCTCAAGACCCTCGGTTTTATGAGGAAATGAGTGCTCGAGAAATATTGAGATTTACAGCGCGTTTCTTTTTTAGTGGCCCCAAAATTGAAATTAAAAATCGAATCAATGAAATGATTGAATTAGTTGGAATTACAGGTAAAGCAGATCGACCAATTAAAGGATTTTCAGGAGGAGAAAGACAAAGATTAGGAATTGCTCAAGCCATGATTAATTATCCCGATTTATTAATATTGGATGAACCAACCGCTTCATTGGATCCACTTGGTCGTCATATGATTCTTGAACTAATGGAGAAGTTAAGAGAATTTTCTACTATTTTTTATTCCACCCATATATTAGATGATGTCCAACGAGTTAGTGATACAGTTGCAATTTTGAATCGTGGTACAATGGTCGCCAAAGGAAATGTTGATAAACTTCTTGCAGGGAGTGAAGAAACTATTTATTTAGTAAAAATAAAGGGGAATACCGAAGCTTCGTTAAAGAACATCTCTGATCAACCTTGGATTACAAATATAGAATCTGAGAAAAAGAGAGAACAAACAAGTTGGCAAATTACTGTATCCGATGATAATATCGCTGAGGAGAAGTTATTACGACTTATTCTTGCAGAAAAAAATATAAGAATTACTGATTTTAGGATTAAAAAATATGATTTAGAAGAAATATTTTTACAAGTAGTGGAGGCTAAGTAAATTGTCGATAAATGAAAACTTAGATGTTATTGTGGAGAAAAGATGGCAAAACAGTTTTTTCAATTTAATGTCAATAGAATTTGGCGGATGGTGGAAAAGTAGAACATGGTTAGTGATGACTTCAATATGGGTAGCGATTATTAACGGCATGACCATAATGCTACTCCTTGCTGAAATTGATATCTCATCCGCAATTTCATTATATGGTTTGTTCGGTGGTTTATTTCCTCCAATAGCAGTTATTTTAATAATGCAAGACTCTATTATTGGAGAAAAGAAGTCAGGAACTGCAGAATGGGTTCTATCAAAACCAGTCTCTCGTAAATC
Source organism: Promethearchaeota archaeon (assembly GCA_030599585.1). Classification (GTDB taxonomy): domain Archaea; phylum Asgardarchaeota; class Lokiarchaeia; order Sigyniarchaeales; family SOKP01; genus SOKP01. The sequence continues at coordinate 6,567 of JAUVNS010000001.1, forward strand.
ATTCATTCTTGCGAAATGGATGGGAAATTCTTTGAATGTTTTTATAACGATAGCATTACTGCCGGGAATAATTAATTACGTCATATTTTCGCTGTTTTACGGTCAATGGTTTTTTTTCCCGTCGTTTTTTTTGGGAATTGTAATACTTAGCCTAAATTTAATCTTCTTTGTTACCCTTACACTAATGTTTGGTACGTTCTTAGACAGTGCTGGTGCGGTTGCGGCTATCCCAATAGCATTTAATTTCATGCAACAATTTTTAGTGAGCATCCCATATGCAAAATTTATACTACCGCAATACATTTACTTTATGCCCGATGAAACTTCGATAATGACCTCAGTAATCTTGGGATTGCCAATTCCGTCGATCATTCCGATAATTTCTGTGATTGCACTTATAACTGCGTTTCTATTGATCGCCCTGATGAAGTTTGAGAAATCTGAATTCTAATTTTTTTTTTTAAAACTAAATTTTCCTTATTAAAAGATAAAAAAAGATTTTGTTTACTCTCCCTTAAAGACTTTCTCTTTAGGAGCGTATTCGTCTTGAACTGCGTAATTGTTAAAGTTTATGCTGTAATGATCGCGCCAACGTGCTTTTACTTCTTGCATCATTTCTTCGTGAACGTGGTCTTTAACTTTACCTTCCGCACGTAATAATGTTCCTGAAGTTGTAGCTGTTATTTCACCGTCTTTCACGACTATTTTTCCATCTTTTATCGTGTAAGCAGCGCTTGAAAACGCTTTCTCGATTGCCTTTCCATCCATCTTCTTAGGATCAAGATTATAAACTGCGACGTCGCCTATCGCTCCAATACCAAGATGACCTCTATCTGTCAATCCTAAGGTCTTAGCGTTTCCTGCTCGTGTTACAACACATAATTCGCTTAATGTGTATTCTCTATCTATGTCTGGAAGCGATGTTGCCGTGCTGGCTTTCTTTGAGACTACATTTTCTAACATATCCTTTCGGGATTTTTTATCCATTAACCATTTGAATACAATAGGATAGGTAGTAAAAGGAGCTCCGTTAGGATGGTCTGTTGTGTGGCTAAGCTGCCAAGGATTCTTAATCAAGAGCATTAATTCAAGAGCAATTGCCCACTGGATAGCGTTAACGCCAATCTTTGGTGAGAAGAAGTAAGGTACTACTCCAGATCCAGATTCTGCCTCTACTTGACCGTTAACCCATTTAATTCCTGGTTTTGAACCCCACGCAGACATACCTCCTAGGTGATGAAGTGCGAACTCCCAGGGGCCATCTCCCGTCATTGTTGTGGTTGCGTATTTAGTAAAAACAACTTGACCGCTATCTAATGTCATGTGCTTGTGTGAATTGACATAATCAGCGATATCTGCCGCTCCTGAGTTGATATCTCCCCAGTTGGTGCCCGCGTATGCGTTGAATTGGGCGTGAGTAACATGGAATGAACTAGTTCTGTCGCCTGCTGGTTTAATTTTTTCGCAAATCTTGAACGTTTCAATTGAGTGCTTATAATTTCCAGGGTGTCCTAAGTTATTACAATGGACGTGAATGGAATGTGGTAAATTTAGCATTTCGTTAGCTTTTGCTAGACTTTCGACAATCTGTCTGGGAGTGACATCCCAATATAAGACAGGTGTGTCTACATTGTCGCAATTCTTACCCCAAGCCCAGTTTTCTACGCCTCCAGGATTAACAATTTTAATTGCATACCCTTTTGTAGCCTTTAAAATCCAATTTACATAAGCTGCTAGCTTTTCGATTTCGTTGTTTCTTATAAAGTTCAAAACGTACCAGTTATTTCCAAAAATTGGCATGGCGAGCTTATCGATAATCGGGATTTCTAAAAACTCTTCGTGGGTATGTCGAGCTTCCAACATAGGCATTGCAGGCTCACACACGGTTGTATACCCCATTTTAGCATATCTATAACCGGTAGACCACGTGCTAGGAACGCTAAATCCGGTTCCAGAACGCCTTACATTGGTTTTCTTTTCGTTATATTCTGGAGGCTTATCATCGGGTCTAAGTGTTCGACCCGTGTTTACTTTCGCTCCAGCGATATGAGAATGAATATCTACGCCTCCAGGCATAATTATCATACCTGCAGCGTTGATAATTTTGGCGTCACCGTTTACCTTATCAACGATAACACCGTTTTTAATGAAAATATCTTTCTTTTCACCGTCGAGTTTGTTTAAAGGATCGTAAACCAAACCGTTTTTGATTATTAAATCACTCATCGCAAATATCCTTTCTAATTTATTTAGTTCAAAATCTATTTATTATTAAAAATCTGCCATTTTAATAAACTATACTATTATTTAAAATAATGATTAACATGTAGATTACCATTACTTCGCAAATGGGCACAGCGGGTCAGTATCAAAAATCGTTCCCTTTAATGCGTAGGTAACCATTTTACACCCTCCTTGACATATATGGAAGCTGGGACATCGATTGCAGTAACCTTCCATTTTATCTTGGTAATTCTGAGGTTGTAGAAAATATTTTGCTTTTGGATTTGAATAGATACGTTCCAAATCGTCTGTCAAAAAAGAACCCAAATTGTAATCTTTCATATATAAACACGGTACTACATCACCTTGGGCAGTAATGGTCAGGAATTCAGATAAAAGATTGCAGCACCCCGTTAATTCCTCATCAATTACCTTAGCGTAAGGCGTAAAACAAAGATCAACAAAATAACCTTCTCTTTTTTTTCCCAATACCATTTCGAGCATAGCTTTGCATTCTTCCGGAGAAAGAACTTGATCTATTAGGTTTTTACCCTCGCCAATTGGGACGAGTGGTACGAAATTGAAGAATTGACAATTATAAAGCTCTCCTAATTCGAAAAAGTCATACATCTCATGAAAATTCCATTTACCAATGCAAATATCCATCCCAATTGGTAATTTTCTGACTAGCGGACTTTCTAATATTTCTATTAACTGATTAAATTGCCCTTTCCCTCGTATTAGATCGTGTGTAGTAGAAGTAGCTCCGTTGACTCCAATATAGAGCTGGGTAATAATATTCCGATTTTTTTTAATATTACGAACGAGTTTTTTATCGTTAAGTAATAGACCATTAGTAGTAATAGCTATATTTTCAATCCCTACTTTTTTAGCAGAATGGATGATGTCAAAAAAATCCTCTCGCATAAATGGTTCTCCACCGGTCAGTATTAGATCTGTAATTCCGTAAGAGGCTGCCTTTTTTAAAATCTGGTGTATCTGGGATACCGATAAAGAATTTTTTGGAGATTTATTTCCAAAACAATGAGTGCAGTTTAAGTTACATTTTGTAGTAATTTCAAAAAGTAAGACGCAATTAGTCCCTAGCAATTTGTTCCAATCTTCCTTTTGCTTATCTTCTCCTTATAAGAATTATTAAACCCACAAGGACTAAAGCTCCGATTCCAAATACTGCAGCGTTTATTGCTGTTGATTGTACAATGTCTAATGGATCTACTGGAAGTAGAGGTCCTCCTGTTGGAGGGGGTACCCTCTCAGGGATAGTTAAACTTCCAGGAGGGATTTTATCGGGATAAACATATGTTAATCCCCCAAGAACGCCGGCAGTAGCGAGGGGAAACAATAACCTCCAAAACAATTTTGCTATTGGAGAAGTCATTACAATTCCTGCTTGATCTCCTCTTTTTGATATCTCTTTTAAGAACGCTAAATCAATTGTAGCTTCAATGGTTTTATCTACGAGAGGTCTCATGTCCCTCATTGGGCTCTTCTGCAATTGATCTTCGATTTCAATGGCGACCTCACTTTTAACTTTCTTTTTAAAGTCTTTTTCTTTTATCCACTTCTTGCCTTTATTATTAATTGCTTTTTCCACATGTTTTAAACTCGAGGCATTAATTGCTTTAAAAATCGTAGGATCCGTTTTGGCAATTCGTCTTTGAACCCTTCTAACCACTCTGGACTGTCTGACAACTCCTCGTGCTACTCTTCTTGAAACCCTTCGGAAAGCACTTCCTACTCTTCTAATAAAATGAGTTAGCAAAATTATAAAAAAACTACCTGTACAAATCACTATTATCCAAGGCTCAATTAGATTCATCTTTTATTCACACTGAGTATATTTAAAATAGTATTAATAATTCATTCAAGTCATGATATTATTTAATGTTTAATAAAAGAAGTTAATAGATGTAAAAATAGAATGAACAGAATTTTAGATATCGATTTAGATTTTTTTCTTAACAAGGTATCCGATTCTCGAGAAGACGGTAAGAGATTAGATAAAAATAAATATGATCCTTGGCGCGTAGATGCGTTAAGAAGTTTTCTCGAGAATAGATGCAATTTAGCAAATAAAACCCCAATACGAGGTAGGGTAGTAAAAAATCACCATCAAGCATTCTTTTTCTGGAGAGAGTTAATACAAACCAGAAGAATTGAAATCCCATTCGAAATTGTTCATATAGATGCTCATTCGGACATTGGGGTTGCAGATTGGGGCTGGATTTATTTAACTAGTGAATTACTTCATAAGCCTCTTGAAGAACGGATGAATCCTGATAAATCACTCCTTTTTGGGATCAACGAAGCAAATTATCTTGCGTTCGCGTTGGCGTGTAGATGGATCAAGAAATTAACTTTTGTTCTACATCCTACCTGGGAAAACGATTTGATAGAAGTTTATTTTAAAGATTTTGACATAACAAGCGGTTTTATCCAATTAAAAAAATTCGATAAAAATGAATTACTCGAAAAAGGTTTTGAAAAAGAATTAAAACCATTAGGTTTCGAACCTAAGATTCCGGTAGAGTTTATCCCTCTCTTAGAATATAAAAGTTCTCAACCTTTCACATTATTAACTTTAAGTCATTCGAAAACCTTTACTCCAAAATCATCAGATAAGTTAATTAAGGTAGTAAAAGACTATTTTAAAAAAATTTGAGGTATTTTGTTAATGTTAAACTCTCCGATCATTTTTGATACAAGAAATCATATTCTCCACAATTTTGGGCTGATATACAAGACTTCTATGATACAAGGGAGAATAATATAAAGTACTAGGGGCTAGTTGCTCATAATTGTTTTTAATTTGGTCGTAGTTTGTTTTTGTGAAATCAATTTCATTTGAACCGAGGGTAAAAGACCATTCATCAAAAAAAGAAGGAATGTGTTGGCGATATTGCCATGCGTTCTTAAAATGTCGAGAAATTATTTTTAAATATTCAATATTACTTTTCAGATTTTTAATTGAGAGCATTTTTCGTATTTTTTTAGATCTTTGAGAGTAATAGAAACAGCTAGCATCTCCAGTTTGTGCTGAAAGAATTCCATTAGGATTCAAAATTTTCTTAATATCTTCGTAAAACTTATCTTTAGAGGCAAATTCGCAGTTTTTTTTCTCATCAGGCAAATCGATATAAACGATATCATAAGGTATATTACACGATTTTATGAATTCATAGCCGTCCTCTACTTTAACATTTAATTTTGGATGAGATTTAGTATCTTGAATAAGTTGCTTGAAATGTTTGATACAAAATTTGATTACGTATCGATCTAATTCAATTAAATCCACTACATCAACAGTAGGACACTTTAATGCTTGTTTTGCTAATAGTAAGTCGCCTCCACCAATAATCAAAATTCTCTTGGGGCTAGGATGACTTAATAAAGCGGGAAAACAAAACATCTCGTGATAAATAAATTCGTCTAATTCTGCAAACTGTATTTCGTTATCTAAAAAAAGGATTTTACCTAAACTTCGCGTTTTTATGATTTCGATATGATTAAATTCAGAATAGAAATCTTCTAATGTTTTCTCAATTTCCATTTTGATTTTTACTGAGCTTAACATTGTTTCCGTTTTATACTTCATTTAATTTACCTCATTTTTTTCTAAATATTTTCTTGTAACTTATAGGAATTTATATCTTGCTCCGTTAAACTTTTTTCAAGTATATACAGGTCGCTGGAAAATTCAATTTCTTTTAGATCTTTTTCTTTAAATTTCAAGTCTGTTTCCAGTTTTAATTGATTTTTCATATATTTCAAATATTTTGAATCCGTAGATTTAAAGGAATACGAACTGAAAGACCTATAATAATCCGAAATACTCAACTTGTTTTTGGTAATAAAATTACTTACTACCGACATACATTTAATATCGTATAAACCGTTAAGAAAGATTTGGACTATATTCTCATCCAAGATTAAGCTTAAATTAGCTGTAAATTTCAGTAATTCTTTTTCGTCATAGGGAGGATCTAAATGAATAATTGAAAATTTAGTTTTTAAAATTTCACTTATTTCATTAATTTCCTTAAAATCGAGATTATACACGTTAAACTCTTTAAAATTATGTTTTATTGCGATTTTCTTTAATAATTTTGTTATCCTTCCATCAATTTCTATTACAGTTATGGGTAGTTCAGGTATAATAAATTTACATAAAATACTAATTAAATCATCGTCTCCTATGAATAATGCTTTTTGAGATGTGAAATAGGCTCGGTTACAGATAACTCTGGCTCTTTTAAGGGACGATTTTAAAGAACACGGAACTTGAAAACTCTTTGGATTTAATTTAAATTTTGGTTCGTATAACTCAAGCAGATTCGTTTTTAACATAGGAACCAGTTTCCTTGCGAGATGATGTCTATATGGAATCTTTCCGATAGTTTTTAAGAACATACTCCTTTTTGAAGGAGGCTTGTAAAGTAGTTCAAATATCTCGTTGTTCTGGATTTTAATTCGCTTATTTTTATTTAATTTAATAATATTTACATTTTGTAAAAATTCTATAATCCCTATAAAGGAAATCAGTTCTAAATGTGATTTCTTAAAACATTTATGGAAATCACTGTTAAATTTTACTAATCGTAAAACTCTTATAAAATCTATAAAAGATACAGTGTTATCATATACATAATTTCCGCTACTTAAGAGTTTGTATAAATCAATTAATCGTTCTATATCTTTTGTCAATTTTATTCAGATTTTAAGGAGTAGCATGAAAACTCCTTTAATTAGATATTAATTGGATTATAATTGGTCTTTTTAATTAAAAATTGGGAATTTTTAAGATCTTAGGCAAAAACCTTTTAATAACATCTTCTTATTACTTTTACATAGGTTTAGGAATGGAGTGGTTAAATTGTTGAAATATAAAATTATAATTGCTGGAGCAAAAGATGTCGGTAAATCTTCTCTAATAGCGCGCTTTTGCGATAATGTATTCAAAGAGGATATGAAAGCAACGATTGGGGTCGATTTTAAAAGAAAACACATTACTATACAAGGAGCTCATGGCGATATTGCTTTAGAATTACATATATGGGATTTTGCGGGAGAAGAAAAATATCGCACATTATTTCCCGCGTATGCTAATGGTGCTTCAGCAGCGTTTATTCTGTTTGACACCACTAGAAGAGAAACACTAAAAGATATCGATGACTGGGTTGAAATCATTGATAAAAATGCCTATTCTAATATTGTTAAACAAATCATAGCAACAAAGATCGATTTAAAAGATAGGAGAGAAGTTTCTAAAAAGGACGCTGAGGATTTTTTTAAAAAATATGAATGGTGTACAGAAATCACCAGCACATCCTCGAAAACTGGAGAAAATGTTGAGAATGCGTTTGTTCGAGTTGTCAAAGAGATAATTAAGAATAATCTACAAACGTGTAAATCATGTGATGAAATTTTTAATAAAAAGTTGAAGAACTGTCAATATTGTGGAGAAAAAGTGGAAGTTGAGCTCAGTCCTCTCTAAAAATTACTATAAGTCTTCTTTTTCTCTATTGTAAAGTGAGGGTGGAGGTCTTGCTTTATCAAGCGGTTTACTTTTAATTCGATTAACAAATGTATGTAATTCCTTTTTTGCATTTTCTATAGACTTTGTAATCTCTTGAGCTACTAAATCAGCTCCGATTACTGAATGTCCATGACTCGGATAAAATGTGTTTATTTTTAAAGTGTCTAATAATTCCAAGGAATCGATGTACTCCGAAATCGAGCCTGATTCGTAAATGTTTGATAAGGTTCCTTTAAACAACATATCGCCAGAAAAAAGATAATTTTTATAAGGCTCAAAAAGACAAATGCACCCCGATGTATGTCCCGGTGTTTCGATTACCTTCAACATTGTGTTTCCTAAATCGATAATGTTTCTATCTTCCAACCACAAATTAATTCTCATGTCGGTTAAATCAATGCCCCATTTTTTCCCTTTTGTTATTAACTCATCGCTATGTTGTATTTTAACAGCAGCCCATCGATGCGCAGCAATGGGACAATGAAAATAAGCATTAGCGCTTATGTGATCGAAATGTTCGTGTGTGTTGATCACCAAACCTATGTCTTCTACTTTTAAACCTATTTCTGTGGTGAGCAAATAGTTAAAGCTATTGAATTTAGTAATTAGACCGGTATCTATTAAAACATTTAGATCATCGCCAATTATCAGAAAAATGTGACATCCTGCGGTTCTCGAGTAAAATTGGTATACATTCGGCCTTAAAAGGTTTAATCTGTATCCTTCAAGTTCTCCGTACATATCGTCTTCTTTTATCAAACGAGGTGTAAATGAATTTAAACTCTTATTAGGCATAAATTTTCACTTTTTATTTGTTTTCAACAATGTAATGAATAAAATGAAGAACTAATGACTTAAAAATAAACACTTAATTCAAAATATTAATGAGCAACTTAGAAGATCATTTGTTCAATCTTGGAAATGAATATATGAGAGATTCTAGCTTCAATATTAATTAAAGAAAAATATTGTTTGAAAAAAGAATTGATAATAACTCGCTTAAAAAATATCTAAATATATTTAAGCATGAAAAAGCATATAATCATAATTAAATTTCAATTTAATTAAAAATATCAAATAATAATTAATTTGGTGAAGAATTTTGGCTTTAGGTAAAATATTTATAATATTAGGGGCTCTATTGACTATACTCGGGACCTGGGTTTTTGCCACTATCTTATTTATCCCTGGTTATGTGGGCTCGGGTCTAGGATTCGCTATGAACCTTCCTAGTATAATTGGAGTAGATCCTGGTGCCGATGCTGTCGTTTTCTATCTCTTGTTGGTCCTTTTTATCGCATGGCTTGCTTCCGGAGTACTACAATTAATAGGATTAAAATCTAGAATCGGTGGCATTATTTTTTCCCTTATTCCATTAGCTATTGGATTAATGCTTATATTACTCATATACACCGATATCTTAGGTATGATGAGTGCAATTTTCACGCTAATGACTGTAGGTGAACAAATAGGAGGATTTTTCCCGATTCTTGTACCACTTGGCGATTTAGGTTTAGGAACTTATTTCTTGCTTGGTGGTGGAGTTTTAGGAATCGTAGGTTCAAGTATGCCTCGAGAATAATAAATAATAATATTTTAACTTTTTTTTTCTATTATTTCAATGTCAGATTAGATATATCTTTCATCGTATTAATGTTAATAAATGACTGCAATTTCTTATCTAAAAACCGTATTTCGTTTTCAATAGAGATATAGTTAGTTTTCCAAGCTGGGCTAATTAATTGTGTTAATTTGAATGTGTTTTTGTTTAAATTTCGTTTAGTAGATTCAAACGCTTTAGCAATAGGGTAAATCGCGAGCAAAGGTTCTAAAAAATTGTTTTTCCATTTTGGGATACAGCAATCGAATCCTTTACAATGCTTTATTATATATTCAATAACTTCAAACTTTACAAGGGGATTATCACAAGAGAGCACAAAAACTTTTTTATACCCTAATTTTTGGAGTTCTTTAAAAGTAGTATAGAGTCCGATTAATGGTGAGCTTAATTTTTTCTTTATCTTACTCTCGTAATCATCTACAATAAAAGCTGATATCTTCGTGTAGTCAATTTCATTTATATAATTCTGAACTTGTTGTTGTGAATTGGCTATGAGAAAAACATCACGGTTAAAGCGAGATACTGTTTCTAATTGGTGAGAAATAAATGATTTTCCTTGATGGATAAAGAGTCCTTTATCCGAACCAAAGCGCGTACTTTTACCCCCGATAAGTATTGCAAAAGCAAGATATTTATTTCTATCGTTAATTTCTTACCAACTTTCTTAAAAAATCACTAATAATCTATTAAATCAAGTAATAAAAATAATAAATCATTTAAATTAATAGCACATGAACTAGATTTTTAATTCTCATTACACCATAGAGTAATAAAATGGCTCTTAATTGTAAGAAAAATATTAAAATAGATAAACCTATTGAACAATGTGCAGTATTTGGCGTTGTTTGCAACGATAAAACCTTTACCATCTCAAGACAGCTTTACCTTGGGCTTATTTCTCAACAACACCGCGGTCAAGAATCCACTGGTATTTCTATCCTTAAAACCGGTGGTTCAATTGTTACTTATAAAAATAAAGGATTAGTTTCTCAAGTACTAAATGATAAAACTCTCTCCAAGTTGTGGGGAAATGTAGGGATTGGTCATAACAGGTACGCTACAACGGGAGCTCAAGAATATGATTCACTAGAGTATATTCAACCCTACCATTTTAAAAACGATGAAATCGAATTTTCATTAGCATTCAATGGAACAATTCCGAATTACCACGAATTAAAACAACAGCTAGAGGCTAATGGTCGAATTTTCATAACTAACACTGATACGGAAGTTATCGCCCAATTATTAGCTTATATTGCAAATGAAAATGATAGCTGGCCAAAAATCTTGAAAGAGATGAGTAAATCTTTAGATGGTTCTTATTCGCTCATAATATTGACAAATGAAAGTGATATTTACGCTATTAGAGATCCTTTAGGCTTTAAGCCTTTATGTATAGGAGAAATGATAACTAAAGAAAGAAAATATTACTTAGTCTCCTCTGAATCTTGTGGCATTGATGTTGTAGGCGGAAATTTGCTTAGGGATGTAAGGCCAGGAGAGATAATTCATCTAAGCAGTGAGAGGGGAATTCATTCCGAAATGGTTATTGAAAGCGAAAGAACTGCGCTCTGTCAGTTTGAATTTGTGTATTTCGCTCGTCCTGATTCAATTATAGATGGAGTCTCTGTTGCTCAAACTAGGCTGCAATTAGGAATTAACCTTGCCAAAAACGATCCAATTCTGACTGATGCTCATTTTAGAGAAAATGCAATTGTGGTTCCAGTACCCGATTCTGGGCGAAGTGTCGCCGTAGGTTACGCACAGGAAGCAAAGCTACCTTATGTAGAAGGTTTAATGAAAAACAGATACGTATGGCGCACATTTATAATGCCTGGACAAAAAAAAAGGGAAGCGGCAGTTAAAGAAAAATTAAACCCTATAAAAGTTTTTGTTGAAGGGAAGAACGTAATTCTTTTAGACGACTCGATTGTAAGAGGTACCACAACGAAAAAGATTATTAGCTTAATTAGAGAAGCAGGTGCTTTATCTGTAAATGTAAGGATAAGTTGTCCTCCTGTAATAAGACCGTGTTATATGGGCATCGATTTTCCTACAACTTCTGAACTAATAGCTGGCCGTTTTAAAGAGCTTTACGGAGATGAAGCATATATCGATGAAATTAAGAAAAAAATCGGAGCAGATTCTCTAAGATATCAAACTATTGAGGATCTAATGAGCGCAATAGGAAAAGGAAAAGATCAGCTTTGTATGGCGTGTCTTACTGGAATATATCCATTAAAATCCGTAAATAAGATTATAGAATTAGAAAAAGCTATATCATCTGATAGAAACTAATTGGTCAACTTAAAAAATGCTACTCTACTCCATCCCAGCAATAAGTGCATAGTTTTTCTTTAGGTAATCCAATAGCTTTAACTAAGTTTTCTAACTTCTGATATTTTAATGTTGTTAAATGCAACTTTTCGCGTATAACATTGACCATTGCCTTATAATTTTCAGATTCTGGATCTGTATATTCTACTGGGTTCTCTAAATCTCTACCGATTAAATCTTTAATCGCCCATCTTCCTGCTAAATCTAGCTCAGAACGAGATCGAGAGAAGTTTAAAAATTTACATCCGTAAACAAGTGGAGGACAAGCAGGTCTCATGTGTACTTCTTTGGCTCCCGATTCAAACAACCTTTCAACTTGCCTTCTCAATTGAGTGCCTCTCACGATTGAGTCTTCGCAAAAAAGAAGACGCTTATCCACGATAAGTTCTTTAATCGGTATAAGTTTCATCTTTGCTACAGTATCTCGAATGGATTGTTCTTGAGGCATGAAACTTCGAGGCCAAGTGGGCGTATACTTTACAAAGGGTCGAGCAAATGGAATTTGTGCTTCGTTAGCATAACCTAATCCATGAGCTGTACCCGAATCGGGGATTCCTGCTACGAGATCAATTTCCAGATCGTCTTCTCTTCGTAGAAAAGCACCACATTTATACCGAACAGTTTCAACATTTATACCTTCATAACTAGAAGCAGGATATCCATAATAGACCCATAAGAAAGAACAGATTTGCAATCTACTACCTGGTGCAACTTTTTGCTCGAGACCGTTTTCACCTAGAAACACAATTTCTCCAGGTCCCAGATATTTTGTTATTTTAAAACCAAGATTTGGGAAGGCACAAGTTTCCATTGCAACAGCATAAGAACCGGGCTTTTCAGCTATAACGAGAGGTGTTCGCCCTAGTAAATCGCGTGCAGCGAATATCCCTTTATCCGTTAAGATAAGAATGGTACACGATCCATCGATCAAACCTTGAACCTTTTGTATCCCTTCTTCAAATGTCGTTGCTTGACTAATTATTGTTGCTACCATTTCTGTAGGGTTAATTTCTCCTCCCTGCATTTCTGAGAAATGAGTTCCGTTTTGTAACGCTTCGCTTGCGAGTTCGTCTATGTTATTAATTTTACCTACTGTTGAAATGGCAAAAACACCTAATCGTGAATTTATTATTAAGGGTTGGTCTTCGTAATCGCTTATTACTCCGATCCCTTTATTTCCATGCATTTTTTTGATATCTTTATCGAATTTAGATCTAAATTGGCTCGTCGTTATATCCTTGATGAACCTTTGAAACCCACCAGAGTTTTTTACTGCCAAACCCCCTCTCTTAGTTCCCAAATGCGAATGATAATCAGTGCCGTAAAAAACATCATCTACGCAGTCCGTATCCGAGAAAACTCCAAATAATCCTCCCATGTTTTATCACATCTCCTAAGTATTGTATTTTATTAGAATTATTAAAGTGAATTATTAATATGATAAGATTTGACAGTATAGTCTTTTTTTCAATATATAAAATAAATAATTAGATAAATAATGTTAGATCGCTCCGGGTATATCTTCCCTTTCAAATCGTATCATTGAGAGCGCATTTTCTGGGCATGTAACCGCGCACAACCCACAAAAAGTTATAAAAAAACGCATATTACCTAAATATCTATTTAATAATTATGCTTGAAATATCCACCAATTAATTGGCCTGTGCTAATTCCTGCGTCTCCCGGAGGTATTTTATTGTGCTCTAAAAAATTTAAACCATTTTTTAAAACAGTATCTTTAATTGCATTCGAAAATAATCTGTTGTAAGCTACTCCTCCAGTTAAACCAATTTTATCAATCTTGTTAAAATTAGCCACTATTATAGCTATATCTGCAAAAGCTTCTGCAAAAACCACGTGAAATTTTGCAGCGATATCATGCCGATTAATGCTCGGATTTTCAAGAAGAGTTAAGATATTTACAATTAATTCTGAAGTGTTTATGAAGAACATTCCGTCTTTTTTGTAGTATTTAATTTCTAAGTCGATTTTATCTGGATTCCCTTTTGAAGCAAACCCTTCAAGCTTCATAGCGGGTTCGCCTCTATAAGTTTTAAGAATTGACACTCCTAAAAGATAGCTTACTGTATCAAATATTCTTCCGGCAGAACTCGTTAATGGTATGTTTTGGTCAAAGGACGATTTTGTATAGTGCTCAAATTGAGAAATAATGGTATTTAATTCCACAATTTCGTATTCCAAGTCGCTTGCTATTCTAATTCTTTCAAAAATTCTTTTGCTTTCTTCGTGTTCCATAGAATTTAAAATAATGGACGCTGCCATTCGAGCAGGAAATTTAGTACAGCGATCACCTCCAATCATGGGTTGGTATTGTAATTGCCCTAATCTTTCGTATTCTTTATAACCACTTAATAAAATCTCACCTCCCCAGACATTTCCGTCGTCCCCATATCCTACCCCATCAACGCTAATTCCTACGATTCTCTCATCACGATTTACATTGTTTTCTGCCATTAAACTTAATGTATGAGCATAATGATGTTGAATTTTATATGTTTCAATATTGTACTGTGTAGATAGTTCTTGAGCTAGTTTAGTTGTTGTGAAGCTTGGGTGAGCGTCACAAGCAATATACTTAATCTCAGAATCTTTTATCTGTAGCAACTTTTTCATATGGTGTAAAGATTCATTTAAAAATTCGAAGGTCTCGAGGTGAGTTACGTTTCCAATATGCTGAGTAGGAAAAATTCGATTATTCCGCATTATGGCCCCAGTAACGGCTAATTCCGGACCAGTTGATAATGCTGCTGGTGTTTCTACTTCAAATGGCAATGCATAATACTCTGGAACATAACCTCGTGATCGCCTTATTAGCTTAACTTTATCGTTATGAACCCTTAATACGCTGTCGTCTGCTCTTTGGTATATGGGTCTATTATGAAGTAAGAAGAAATCGGCTAAATTGTTGAGTTGATCAAATATCTTTTCGTTTTCAATTGCCATAGGGATATTTGATTTGTTCCCACTTGTATAAACTAGTGGTTGTTCTCCAACATGGTCAAAAAGTAAATAATGAATACCTGAATAGGGAAGCATAATCCCTACATTGTTCAAACCGGGTGCTACGAATTCGCTAATATTGGAGGCATTAAAATTACTATTTTTCTCTAAGAGCACGATAGGTTTTCGAAAGGACGTAAGGAGTTCTTTTTCTTTATTTGAAATCTTTAAATAATCTTCAAGAATGCTTAAATTCGGAACCATTAAAGCAAATGGTTTATTCTTACGCTTGCCTTTCCTCCTACGGAGTTTTAAAATTGTTTTATCGTCGTTAGCAAGGCAAACCAAATGGACCCCACCTATTCCCTTAATTGCCGCAACTTCTCCTTCTTTTATCCTTTTTGCAGTTATTTTTAATATTTCCTCAATCGAATCTGTGTTAACAATGTTATTTCTTTTATCGTAAAGGTGATAATTAGGTCCGCAAACGGAACAAGCAAATGTTTGAGCGTGAAATCTTCTGTTATGAAAGTCAGAATATTCTGCCATACACGATTCTGGTTTTGCCTCTTTACAAAAAGGAAATTTTATCATTGTGCTTCTTTCTCTATCGTATGGTAATTCTCTTACTGTAGTAAATCGTGGTCCACAAACGGCACAAGCAATAAAGGGATAATTGTAATACTTTTGTAAATCTGGATTTCGCATGTCTCTCAAGCAGTCATTACAAATCGCTATGTCTGGAGGCAGAGTTAGACTAATGCCCCTTCCTTCTTCGCTTTTTCCAATTCTTAAATCTGGAAAAACCTCGCTTATTTCACTTTCCTTAACCGTGAGTTTTTCAATATATGATATATTAGTTTTCTTCTTTTCTATGTTGACGATAAATTCCTCAAAGTCTTTTTGATCGCCCTGTAAAGTAAGACTAACGCCCGCATTTCCTCGATTTAAAATAACACCTCTTAAATCGTGATTTCGTGCCAAATTATACAAAAAAGGCCGAAATCCGACGCCTTGTACTATTCCCGTTATTTCCAGATTATAAGTTATATGCTTCAAGTAGAACCTTTAAAATCCTTCTATAATTTAAAACTAATCTAATAAAGTATACTTCAAAAATAAAATTAATATTTTATTATGATAAGAAATATAGAACAAATATGTAATTTCTAAGTAACTACACTTATTTGATTTACTATGACAAATACAGATTTAAGATGGGACGTACCTTATCATCAAGCTTTTTTTAAAACTAGTCATAATTCTTTCAACATTTCTGTTCGAAAACAACTCAATCACGGCGTTAGAGGTCTTGAATACGACATACACGACGATAGGATTCAAGAGGTTGGCGATTTTGAAGTATATCACTTGCCTAAACATGTTGGTACCGCAATTAATGTGGATGGAAATCCAAGAGATTTATTACTATCCAATTGGCTCACATTGTTGAAGGACTGGTCAGATGAACAGAGTAATGAACACGCACCTATAACTCTTTTTATCGAATTGAAAGATTGTATTATAGACGAGAATAATAAACCAAGCGAATTGTATGGCATTAAAAGGTTAAATAAGGTGATTCTTGATACATTATCACCTAAATACTTGTACTCACATAGCGATTTTAGGAAAAACGAATATCATTGGCCTACAGTAGGAGAATTAAAAGGACGCGTCATTGTTGTATTAACTAGTTATTGGGGGGGTTATTGGGCTTCAAGTGAAGGTGGGTTCGAATCCCGTTTACAATACTTAGACAATTGTCTGAAAGGCGAGGATGATGTTTGCTTCGTTGCTTGGATCGAAGAGGATAAAGGGAAACAAAAACTATTTATGAAAGAGAAAGCCACATTTTGGAAATGCAGTATAGAATTTAGCACCAAAAATTATGAAGAGAATGTGAAACTACAACGATCCACGAGAGTCGATTTTGATAAAATAAGAATGGGGCGTCATGTGAAAACATATTACGAAAAAAATTATGAAAGCGGTTTTAGAGCAAATTTCATGGCGACTGATTCTTGGGCGACAATAGAATATGAGAAATCATTTCCTTGGTCAATTTAAATTAATAATGAATTATATAACGCTTCTATGAGCTTCTCACTGTGAGGATCACTTGTGAGTGTCGAAACTATTTTATTCATAATGTAAGAAAAGCTCATTTTTGAGCTTTTATATACCATAAAATTTGAAAACTGAAAATCATTATTAATTGATGAGAATCATTATTCAGTATTTTATTGGATAAAATTATATAGATGAGGGATTATTGAGTTAATATCATAAATATTGTATGAAAAACTATGATTAAATTTAACAAAAAAATCAAAAACCTTTCAATTCTTGGAATATTTCTAATGTCTTCGCTATTTTTAACTAGTTTTACAATTGAAAATGATGCGACTATTCTAGATCAAGAGAGTTCAAAAAGTATCGATCTTAAAGCTTCTGGATATTGGTCTAATTTTACCTTTATCCATGTCAAGAATAATTGGACTGACTTTCCTATTATTGATGGAGATGGTTCTTGGTCTAATCCATATACCATTGAAAACATGACTATAGATGCAACAACTTCTCCAACCGGCTCTGGAATTTTAATCGAAGATTCAAAAGATGTGTATTTTAAGATTAAGAACTGTACTATATCTAATTGGGGATTAACTAATGAGGACGGCGGAATTAAGCTTCTAAACTCAAGTAATGGTCTAATCGAGAATAATACGTGCTCGGGCTCATCATATTCAGGTATTGTTTTAATGGGAAATATAGGGAATACTAAAAGTAGTAATAATAACACTATAATCGGTAATACAGTAAATAGTAATGGTAATCGGGGAATCTTCTTGGAATATTATTGCGATAATAATACTATAGCTGATAATGATATTAATGGAAACACGGCATACGGTATAGATTTATGGCAATATTGCTCAAATAATACAGTCACGGATAATGATATAAACGGCAATGGTCGAGGAATCAACATTCAGTTACAATCAAACATGAATACGATGAGTTATAATCGGTTAGAAAATAATGGGCGGGGAATATATCTATTTGATAATTGCTATAATAATAATCTCATTAACAACACTATTCGTACCAGTACTGGAAATGGAATATTTTTAGAGACGAGTTGCGAGCTTAACTACATCGCTCGGAATTACTTGGTAAACAATGGAGCGAACGGAATAGAATTAGATTCCTGTGATTATAACTCATTAGTTGATAATATTATAAATGGAAACGGGGAGAATGGTATTAAATTAACACAATTATGTGATTTTAATAATGTTAAGAATAATACCATAAGAAGTAATGGTGATTTTTACCCTGAAGGCGGAATTGTTGTTTGGAATTACTGTCATAACAACAATTTTACCCTCAATTTAATAGAAAACAACTGGTATATCGGAATACACGTTGGCTTAAGCGATGGAAATCTTTTTAATAACAACACGATAAAAAATCATGAAGTTGGTTTGCGACTCTACTCATCATGTGATTCAAATATAATCGTAAATAATTCGATATCTCAAAGTTCCGGGTCTAATCCTGAAGGGGTTGTAATAGAATTTAATTGTGTAAATAATATTATTCAAAATAATTTTATCAACGATACTTTTACGGGTATTAAAATCAACAACAATGTCAATAATACTGATATAACGGAGAATTTTATTACTAATTGTGATACAAGAGGGATTCTAATCCAAACTGATACGTGCGATAATAATGAGGTGTGGTTAAATCGATTCGTTAATAACGCTGGAGTAAATGCTGTAGATGACAGTGGTACTGGTGACACAAGTTGGGATAAAGGAAGTTTTGGAAATTATTGGGACGATTACGGAGGAGTTGATGCTAACGATGATGGAATTGGAGATACTCCATACGGTATTAGTGGTACTGGAGGAAATCAAGATAACTTTCCTATTTGGGAAGATGGGGAC
Organism: Promethearchaeota archaeon; assembly: GCA_030599585.1. Taxonomy (GTDB): domain Archaea; phylum Asgardarchaeota; class Lokiarchaeia; order Sigyniarchaeales; family SOKP01; genus SOKP01. Next base: position 25,228 of record JAUVNS010000001.1, read on the forward strand.
GATATTTATCCAACAATGATAAGGAATTCACCCTCGCCACCATTCACATTTGGAGCTACTGCGCCCACCTTTAATATAACGATATACGATGTAAACTTGCATATGGCTTGGTATAAGCTAAATGACACGTATATACACTTTTTCACACCGGTCAATGGTATTAACATAATTCAGATCGATCAAACTAGTTGGGATGCTTTAGCTGAAGGAAACTTTTCACTCGGGTTCTTTGTAAACGATACATCTGGTCACCTTTTAACTATGGGTATGACTGTAACTAAAGAACTACCCCCCGAAGAACCAACACCGGAGATTCCCTTTGGAAATTACTTTATGATTTTTGGAATAATTGCCATAGTGTCTATTGTTATTCTAAAAAAGCGAAAAATAAATCTAAAATAATCTTTTTTAATTCTTTTTTTTTAATGATATTTATAATATCTACTGATTTATTCTTAGAATATATAATAGAAAATAAGTTTCTTATAAGGATCGGCAACGTGTCTAATATAATAGAGTTTTTCCTTGGTCTGTCTAACATTTTCAATTTCCTAGCGTATCCGCTCCCATATCAGGTGCCAAACAACTTCGGTACCTTTTATCTGTATAGGTGTTGTTATTAGTTCTAGTTTGTTATCATAAAATTTGAAGAATCTTTTTAAATCTATATTTGTCCAGTTTGGAAACAAAGATCCCTCGAGATGATGTGTAACACTTCCTTCTTCATGATCAACATCATATGTCCCATAATAAGCATTATATCCTTCAAATGCCTTTTTTAATTCTTCTGACGATTCCCAATCTTCGAGAGGCTGTCGATTTGAATCCATCAATTGCACAGACATGTACCCTTTATCATCATACCTTAGACGGCCAATCCAGTTAAATTTTTCCAAAACTTCACCATCAACAGTTTGACTCTCCATAGAAATGAGCTTCCAGATTCCTATTACGTTTTTTCTACTAATATTTATTCCCTCTTATTATTTAACAAGAATGTATAATTATTTTATACATGTCTAATTAATATATCTAGGGTTGATGAAATTAAAAATAAGATCTTCTTTAGAGCCCATCCTATTTGCATTTAATCATCGTAGTCTTTATTGTATTTATAATAAATGCTACATGTGCCTTCTTGCGAAACCATGCATGGACCAATTGGATTGAGCGGAGTACACTCCTTTGCAAACAACTTACACCCCTTTGGAGAAAGTTTACCTACCATTATTAAATGACAAGAACAATCTGGAGGGATATCTTGTGATTTTTCAATTTTTATGTCGAATTTCTTATCAGCGTCAAATTTTTCGTATTTGTCTCGTATAGCCAAACCTCCGTCAAGAATTCGTCCAATCCCCCTCCAAGGACTTGATACCGATTGGAAAACGTCGGTTATAATTTCCTGAGCAATTTTATTTCCCTCAGGTTTTACAACTCTCGAATACTCGTTTAACGTTTCGAATTTTTTATTTTTTATTTGCCGGAGAAGCATTAAGATGCCCAATAATACGTCGTTAGGTTCAAAACCTGCGATTACGTTAGGTACTTTATAAGCGTCTGAAAAGATCTTAAAAGGTTGTAAGCCTATTATCGTAGAAACGTGACCCGGTGATATAAATCCATCAATCCGAAGCTGCGATTGACTGATTAAAAGCTCTAATGCTGCAGGAATTAATTTATACGCACAAATTACAGAGAAATTAGAAGGAGGTCCACTTTTGATTTCGTATCCTATTAGTGGAGCTGTGGTTTCAAATCCAATAGCAAAAAATATTACTTCTTTATTTGGATTTTCTTTTGCAATTTTGATTGCGTCGTGTGGTCCGTATACTATTCTTACATCTGCACCTTTCGCCTTCGCTTGTGCTAAAGATAGGTTGGTAGCTGGAACGCGTATCATATCCCCAAAAGTAGTTATTATAGTGTCGTCTCGTTTTCCAATCTCAATTGCTTTATCAATATCTGCAGCGGGACATACGCAAACCGGACACCCTGGACCTGAAAGGATTTCGATCTCTTTAGGTAACAATGGTCTTAGCCCATGCTTCGCAAGAGTATGTTCGTGAGTGCCACACACGTGCATAAACTTAAGTGGTTTATTTATATCCTTAACAATTTTATTTATTGATTTAATTATTGTTTCAGTGAATTCTCTGCTTCTTAAAATTTTAATTCCTGGTATATCCATTTTCGTTTACTTATTTCTTTCATAAATTCAGTATCCAATAAAGTATTTTTTTTTTAATAATTTTTATTCTTTTCTAACTTGGCAATATTCTCGCCTTTACGATATTATGAATCAAATTTTTGTACATTACTTTTATAAACTAATGAATCTATATAGCATATAGACAAAAATTAAGGTATGAACTAAATTGACATCATGCAATTTTTGTGGCATTAATGCTGGGTATCTTCCCTTTAAATGCTCTTATTGTGGTAGATATTTTTGTAAAGAACATAGGATTCCAGAAAATCATGGGTGTACTATGGACAGACCCAGTAAAGCGCAGACCACTCAAACCCCCCACAAAATCAAACAAAAATCAAGTGTAAGCGTAAATTCGGGTTATAAATATAGTTCAAAAACGAGACATGAACCTGAATCAAACTATTATAAAAATAGTTCAAGAACGAGATATGAACCTGAATCAAACTATTATAAAAATAGTTCAAGAACGAGATATGAATCTAAATCAAAAAAAATTTTTAGTTTTCAAAATTTTTGCTTATCGTTCTTTATTGGACTAGTTGTTTTTATTTGTGTAGGGGTTGGTGTCTTTGTCGCTTTTCAGTACAATCCAAATCTTCCAAGCGGCATACAGGTAAAAGATGGAAATGAAATCGTGTGGGATATTGAATATAATGAACAAAACTGTAATAATCTGCTAAATCATTATGCTTATTTCAATATAGATACATCATATACTCAAAAGAAGATGAATATCGTGCGTACAAATGGAACGACGATGTTTGGGCTCACTATGGTAGGGATATTAGTTGATGGATTCATCAAAAAGGATGATAGTAATACATGGGAACAATCTGTAGATAACCACGCCATTCAGTTTCAATGCATCGAAGATACAGAATATTACTCATTTAATATCGGGCTATATTTATTTTCAACCTTTGACATTCCCGACTATTATATTATTCCAAATGATCTGGATTACTATGATTTAGCTGTGGATGTATGTAATCGACTCGGATCGGGAGGATATTTTACTAGAGGGTTACCAGTCGAAAGAGAAAACGGATTTTACATAATAGGACTTGCGCTTACCGGACAAGGCATTGTAGATATATACATAGAATATAGCGGAAGCATTTTATCTTCTTATCGTCTTAATTATAATTCAGAAAGTTGTATAACAATGAAAGCAATAGATCTTATACCAGGCATCCCGAATTTCTTTTTGTTAATCGTAATCTTAATAAGTATCTTGGGACTTATAACTCCGTTTGTTTTTAACTTGGGCAAATATGTTGACAGGTTGAATTAAATACAGTTTAAACTTCCTTGAAAATCTGGGCTCCTGGAAAATCCATCTTTTTCAGTCTATTTTAATCAATAATTATGTGGTCTAAAATTTTACCCGAAGTATCAAAACACTTTATACTATCAGAAAGATTGTAAGGATGCGCCAATAACATTGTAAATCTTCGTTTTTTAAAAATCTGGTTTAGTTTCACATTTGTTGAGAGCGTGCCTGATGGGCGTGATATGAAAGTTCCCTCGTATGAGAAATCTAATGGAATACTACAGGTTGGTCTAATTATCTCAAAATCTTTTTCATTATCAGTACAAGCTCTTGATGATAAAATATATTCAGATACAACTCCTTTATGGACTCCTAATATCCCTTTCATTTTTCTGGGATGACCTTTTTTACACATATCAACTAATCCTTCAAGAAAATCTCTTTTAATCATAATTTGATTTAATTTCACATTGTCAATTAATAATAGAATTTCATCTATTATTTCTAAAACGGAGTCTGTTGAATGTCTGTTCCAATTCCGTAATGAGGTGACGATCCGACTGAGTTTGAATTTATATTCTTTATTATAATTAATTAAGTAAGCTTTCAGTTTTTTCGGATATTTTCTAAAATCAACTTCTAAGAGAGCTTCACTATTGATTTTAAAATGTAAATGAAAATCATTTCCGTTAACAGAAATTACATCTGGAAATTTTTCAAGAACTTTTCGATATTCTTCCTTTCTTATGTCCATATTTTTCTCAAATTGTTATGGTTTATTTTATTTACGATTTAAATTTCAATTTCTGTAAATATCTTAACAAATTCTTGGAATTGGCTCCCCTAAAGGCATATCTACAAACCGGGTTCCACCTACAATCGTGTTTAAAAGTACTCTTTTTGGATTGTCTGCCTTGACTATACCGATTATCTCTGCTTCTTGTCCAATTGATGTTGATTTTATTTTATGTAAGATTTTTTCTGCTCGATTTGGATCTACAGACATAAGGGCTCTCCCCTCACAAGCAATCGCATAAGGATCTAATCCCAGCATTTCACAGATGGCATTAACTTGTCTTTTGATGGGAATCTTGTCTTCTTCTAAGGTAATACTTACATCCGATTTATTTGCCCAATCGTTTAGTGCACCTGCTATTCCTCCTCTTGTTGGGTCTTTCATTGCGTGGATGTGATTATTTTCAATTTCTTCCTTAAGAACATTATAAATATCAAGTAAATGCGCTACATCAGAATTCAAATCAGTTGAGATATTCAGTCCTTCACGGCTTCCAATTAATGCCGTCCCATGATCACCAATACTCCCTGTAACAATAATTTTATCACCCGATTTTAAATTATTATCTAGCACCTTTATGTTTTTATCCTTAATTCCAATGCCCGTTGTTGCCATTATCATTTCATTCAGAGTTCCCTTAGGCATCACCTTACTGTCTCCGGCGATAATCGCAACATTCGCTTCTTTGGCTTTGTTATTAAACGAATTTAGAATTTTGTTTAGCTGTTCGAACTTAAAACCTTCCTCTATTATGACTATCGATGTCAATGCTATTGGTTGCGCACCCATCATTATTAAATCGTTTACCGTGCCACAAACGCTTAATGTCCCTAAATTGCCACCAGGGAAAAAAAGGGGATAAACTGTGTGCCCATCGGCCGTAATTACAATTTCTTTTTCATAATCATCTAAAGGAATTGTTGCTCCATCGTCAAGCTCTTTAACTCCTATACCATTGTTCACGTTTTTGAACGTAATATTTCTAGTAACAAACGAGATCAGTTCTTCTTGTAATTTTCCACCAGCACCATGAGCTAATGTAATTACATTTGAACTCACTTTTTTCATACTCATAATAGAAAATAAGAAAGAAAAATTAAAAGCATTTAGATTATAAAATCATAGCTTTCATACGAATTACAGTTTTGTTTAAAGTTTTATTCCGTAAGCGTCAATTATGTCTGGAAATTTCTTGAGTTCGTTTAAATCTTCGCTAGAGACTGCTTCGTCTAGCGTAATAATTGAAATTGCGATTTTACCTATTTCTTTTCTTCCGCATTGTAGCCCGGCGATATTTATTCCTTTATCCCCTAAGAAGGTTCCGATACTCCCGATCACTCCAGGAACATCGTTGTTTCTTAAAGCAAGCATATAGTTCGAAGGAGCAAAGTCGTAAAAAAGCCCGTTTATCTCAGTAATTCGAGGTTTTTCCGAGAAAACTGTTCCAGCTATTTTTGTGATAGAACCATCTTCCGCCATAATAGAAATTTTAATGTAATTTTCGTAATTAATTGGTTTACCGTACTTTTCTATAATCACGTTAATTTCATTTTCTTTTAAAATTTCTTCTAAGTTAATATAAGTAATTATATCTATTAACCTACCATCAAAAAGCGACTGCAATATCACAGCTTTAATTGGTTCAAAGTTAGTAAATATCTCTCCTTTATACTTAATCTTCACACTCACAATTTTCGAAAGGTTAAATTGTGTAATGAACTTGCTTAAGGAAGCCCCTAATTCTATATAAGGCCGATACACATCAGCCATTTCTTCTGACATGTTAAAAGAAATATTAACCGCATCTACGAATATTTTGGAATTAAGAGCTTGGACTATTCTTTCCGCTGCTAATTTCGCTACTTCAATTTGAGCCTCAAAGGTGCTAGCCCCTAAGTGAGGCGTTGTAATACAGTTATCTAAGCCGATAAAAGGGGCGTCCTTGGGATCAACTGGCTCTTTTGAAAAAACATCAATACAAGCTCCTCCAATTTTGTGGTTTTTTAGAGCTTCGTATAGCGCTTGTTCATTTACAACACCACCTCGAGCAACGTTAACAATAATCGCTGTAGATTTCATTTTTTCTATCTCAGCATAACTAATTAAATCTTTTGTTTGGGCGGTTAAAGGAACGTGAATCGTAATATAGTCTGATCGAGCTAAAAATTCGTCAAAATTATCTAATAAATCAACACCTAAATCCTGACCTCTCTTTTTTGGAACGAATTTATCATAAGCCACAGCCTCCATATCGAACGCTTGACATTTTTTTACAACTCCGGCTCCAATATTCCCTAATCCAATAACTCCGACGGTTTTCCCTTGCAATTCAGAACCTCTTAAGATTTTTTTATCCCATTTCCCTTCACGCATAGAAGAGTTCGCTTTGTAAATATTTCGCGCAAAATTCAACATGAGTCCGACTGTTAGCTCAACTACCGCGTTAGAATTGCCTAATGGAGTTATTAAAACAACAATTCCATGCGTATTACACTCTTCAATATTGATGTTATCGTATCCTGTTCCAGCTCGAACAATCACTTTCAATTTTTTTCCAGCTTTAATTATTTCCGGAGTAATTTTAGTAGCGCTCCTAACTATTATACCATCGAATTGTTCTATAATGTCAAGAAGTTGTTCTCTACTTGTTTTGTCGTTAATCGTAAGTTCAAAATTTTTAAATTTCTTTAATATCTCAACACCTTCTTGAGCTAAACCGTCAGAAATCAGAAGTTTGTAATTTTTTAATTCCATAATCATTCATACCGTAAAGTTAATCGTAATTAAATTTTAATTAAACACTTAGTAGGAATAAACACCGTAAATTTATTATCTTTTCGAATTAAGTAGATCGATAAAAACATGAAGAAAATATATTAAGAATACTTTAGAATAAAATAAAAGTTAAAAAATAAAAAGTTTAATTAATTAAAAAATTTTTTAATAAAATTCACAATCTTCAAGTATCATAGACAAATCTATGACCGGTAAGTCAGGTTTGTTTCGACTGGCAGCTAAATGTAAATTATTTTTACAAAAGACACAAGCGCTAACCAAAACTTCAGCATCTGTTTCGATTGCTTCTTTTAAGCGATCTTCGTTAATGTCCTCCCAGCAAGCTACAGTTTCATCTAAACGGTTATTAGCAATATCAAGTGAGATTTCTCCGTATAAGGCTCTTACTCCGCCTCCAGCACCGCAGCATAACGACATTTCTCTGTTATGTTTCATCTCGATAAACTTAATGCCTTCAATCATGTTCATTAGTTCTCTTGGCTCATCGTAAACTCCACAATATCGTCCTAAGTGGCATGGATCGTGATATGTGATAACCATAGGGTCTTCTTTCGTACGTTTCTTGTATCTTATTTTAAGACCTTTTTGTTTTACGATTTTAGGAACAAATTGAACTAAGTGAGAAAGCTCAAACCCAAGATCTCCGCCAGCAAATTTAGTATATTCTGTTGTAAATGTAGAAAAACAGCCTGCACAAGAAAAGACGAGTTCGTTTACTCCTAATTTACGGACCATGTCAAGGTTATATTCAACTAATTGAAGAGCTTCGTCTTCTAACCCAGTTCGGAACAGAACCGACCCACAGCAGTATTCATCTGGAAAGATTAAGAACTTAACGCCTAGTTTTTCTAAAATTCGACTAGTTGCTGTGCTTAACTCGTTATTACGATACGAACTTGTACAACCAACAAAATATCCTACTAAATGTTCTTCAATATTGCTCGGCTTTAATTCTCCAGATTTTATTGCTTTAGTAAGGTCAGCACCACGCTGATAAGCGTCGTATCCTTCTTTACAGGTTTCTGAATCACACCATTTATATCTATCAGTTCCATCTTCGAGAAACGGATTTTTATTTGTCAGTATCGAGTTTTTTAAGATTCCTAGTTTTTCAGGTAGAACACCTTTACGCACTGCAGTTCTTCTATAATTTTGAAAAACTTCTAATGTATCAATTCCAACAGGGCAAACGGTTCTACAATGGCCACAAAGCATACACTGATAGAGGGCAGGAATGATTTCTTCTTTATCGAAATCAAGTTCTTTTTTAGATAAGGCTCTGAGGATTCTATTGCGTCCACCAGCATAGTCTCTTTCAGAAAAGGTTATACTGTATACTCTACAAACGTTACGGCAATAACCGCATTGTATGCATCGCTCGAAATCGTTGTCTGTTTTATGTCCCGGATCAACTAAATTCTCTTGGTCTGGTGCAAAAAATCCTGAGACTGGAGAGCCAGTTGTTATTACATTTTTAATTTTTTCATTCATTTTTTTTTACCTCATTTAGTTTTATAATTTTAGGCTGCTTTGTAGAGTCGTTTTGCTATCCAAAATAGGAGTCCAACGCGCCAAGTTCTCATCTTTGCTTTCACCAATCTATAATTGTTAACGAGATCTTTGGGATCAATTTTGTTTTTCATAGCTAGTAAGGCTGCTGCTTTTTCAGGATGGAATTTTAAAAAGTAGAACGTATTTACTACACCTAAGGTGTATAAACTGTCTCCATTTTCGTAGTTGTTTATAGTAATATCGTTAAAAACTGCTTTAATTCCGAAAAATTCTCGAGAGTCCTTAATATCCGAAAGACCGAACAATTTGATTCTGTTTCCTCCTATGGCTCCAGACATCATATAGAATGCTTTTCGATACTTCTTGCCAGCTTTTTCAAGATAAAAGTTGTAAAAATCTTCAACTCTATTATCCGATACATAATATTCTTGAAATATCAGATTTTCACACCATCGGCCTAAGTTTAATTCAGTATCAGCCATGTCTCTCCATTTTTCTTTTAGATACCATTCCTCAACGCTAAGTCCGTCTAACTTTGAAGCTGTTTCTTTCGCAAATGAAACGCTTTGAGAGGTCACACTAGAGTCGTCAGAATATACAGCATAGACAAAAAAGCCTCGTGATGGATAAGTCCAGTGAGCATATTTCTCAAATTCTTTATCTGAGAGCGAAAGGAAAAGTGGTTTACTTGCCTCGTTATTTTTTAATGTTCGAAAGAACTCACTTGCCATTTTAAATGTATTAAAACTATATCCTACCATTTCTAGTGAAGTTTTAAGAGAAGTAATTTCTAATTCTACTTCAGCAACGGCGCCAAATATCCCAAAAGAGCCTATAATATCATCAAGTGATAAATCTCCTTGAGAATCTTTAGTGATTGTTTCAGTAGAACCATCAGGTTTCACAAAAACAACAGATCGTAATACATCTTGCATAACTCCATTTTTCAAGACACCAACTCCTACTTTACCAGAAGTAACAACAAATCCGCTAACACAACTAGATTTATAGCTAGTAGGGTAGCATTTTGGAGCTAATCCGTACTCGAGAAGTTCTTCCATGAGTTTTTGCCAAGTAATTCCAGCGTCGCATTTGACAGTCATGTTTTCCTTGTCAATGTTGTGAACTTTGTTCATTCGTCTTAGATCAATTATTACACCACCATTAGTAGGTGTAGAAGAAGAATAACACGAAGTTCCTGCGGCTCGAAGGGTCATAGGCATTGAATATTCATCGCATTTTTGCATTAATTTAGAAAGCTCTTCGGTATTACCAGGACGAATTACGTGACTCGCTCGATATTCTGCTTTAAACTTGTAGTGATACTTCGATAACAGCGAAAGATCACCGGAAGTTGCTTCAATCTCGTAGATATCTGTGCTTACATGTGGTGAGACTATGAATTCTTCTACTTCTTTAGTAAATTTTGTCTTTCCAATTTCTTGGTTTTCATCAATTTTTGCTTCATTCATTTTTTTTTTCACCTCATCAGTATACGGGAGGAATGGGTAGATGTAATAAGAGCCCTAAAAGAAAAGCCCCCCACCATCCTGCTAACGTAAAGTATCCAGTCATTCTTGCGATATTTCGTTGCCCAGAAGCTCCAAATAAAAAGCTTGCGACACCTGTCATCAATCCAAAGGCTCCAAGAAATATATGAAGCGTGTGGATCATTCCGGAATAGTTAAGTATTTCCGGTGGACTCAAGAATATTAATAGAATAACGTTAATTATCGTTATAATTAATGAACTTCCAGCAGTTAACCCGTGCCACATAACATATTTAGCTTCGTCGTATAAGACAAGAATCGTCCCAATAGATAGCAAAATTAATGCTGGTAACCCTAAAATTAGACCAATATGCCAACTACCAAAAATTGGATCAAATCCAGGAGATTGATAATCAGCCAGTCTAAGAGCAAATATTTCAATACCGTCTAATACTACTATTACAGTCATCAAAACTCCGAATATCGTTGCCATAATCCAAATGAGCGCTTTTTGTGTACCCTGTTTTCTATAGTTCAAAATGACAATCAGTGCTATAAATATTGCTACAGCTGCAAAGGAAAGGATTATTTGTATTTCAGGTTCCATATATCTTTACCTTTTTTTTTTTATTTTGTTTAAATTTGTAGTTAAATTTTGATATTTTATTTAATCATTTATAATGCTAAATAAACCTTGTTATTCCATAATCACCTAAAAATTACACCTAAGAAGACTAATAAAAACCCAACTAGCATGTAAAGTGAAGCGATCTTGAAGATTAGAAACGTAAGTTTATTCGTCGGTTTTATCAAACTTTTGATTGATAGAATTATGATAAATAACGACATGACACCCCAGATAATTCTGATAATCGCATTTGCACCTAATAATCTCGCAGCTTCGTAAAGCGCTACACTACTAAGAAACGCACCAATAGCTATTACGCGCATAGTCTGGGCTTGTGAACTAACAACAGGCCACATAGGTACCTTTGCTTTTTTATACCCCTCAAAATTTCTAGGAATTAATGCTATCGTAAGAATATGCACAGGTATCCAAGTAAGAATGAAAATTAGCAATAAAAATCCAATCCAATCTAAACTCCCAGTTATTGCGACTCGACCTGCCCAAGCAGGGAGCCCACCGGCTATCCCTCCGAAGATAATACTATATTTAGTTCTTCTTTTTAACCAGATGCTATAAATTACCACATCAAAGAAGAATCCAAAAAACACGATTAAAGCGGCTAACCAATTTAGGGTAACAAACGCAAGTAATATTCCTAAAACAGTGAATATGGTTCCAAATGTAAGCACTGAGGAGGCAGTAACTTTTCCACTAGGTAGGGGTCGATCTTTTGTCCGTTCCATGATTGCGTCGATATCTCTGTCTATGTACATATTAAGCACCGTAGTTCCCGATACTGCAAGATACAGCGAAATTGCTAAATGGAGTAAATTAAACCAGTTAATTTCTACTGCTAAACTTACAGCCGTTATCAAATAAGTAAAAACACCAGTATACACTAAAAGTATTGTCTGTCTCGCTTTAATAAGTTCTCCGAAGAGCGTTAATATATTTTTAAAGTTCAACAATATCCCCGAGCGTTTACTATTATTATTCAGTTTATAAATGAAATAAATACCAAATAAAAGTTTAATAGTGAAATTAAGAATACTTTATAAAATTTTATTTCGAGAAATATAAGATTAGAATAGAACAAAATAAGAATAGAAAAAAATAAGATTAGAAAAAAATTTTTTATCCGATTTTAAGCGGTTTTTTCAGTAAGAATCAGAGGTTTAGATACTCCGTGAGCCGCTGGTGGTAAAGTTTTTACATTTTTAGCAAGCGCGTATAATCCGAGTACAAAGCCTGTTAAGAGAACCCATACTCCTATAAATGTTACGGTTCGAAAGCCGTCGAAGTTTTCCAATCCTTGAAAACGTATCATATGCAACATTGCGAAAGGAAATGTTAAATTAACTCCGATAAAAAATGTCCAACCCAGAATTTGTTTTAACCTACCCTTAACCTTGAAAAAGTCAATAGCGTGTATCATCAGAGCCACAGCGATCATCACTGCCAATTGGTGCCAGTGAGCAACATTAAAGTTATACTCCAGCGTTACCATAATAGGTAATCTATAATATTCATCTACTAAAAGACCAACATAGATTTGAGGAAAAACTAAAATTTCTGCGATAAAAAGCAGGTAATAATACGACAACTTTACAGGTTCCTTAAACAATGCTTTAAGCTTTTGCCCACGCGATGCATCCCGGAAATCGTCTCCCATATGATCCTTAATAGTGTTCTTCATGCCAATAATTGACATAACAACCGTTACGAGGATCAATATACCTGCTCCGACCCATATTATGTAATGATTTAGGACCCAAGCACCCCACGATAATGTTATAACGCCAATCGGAGTAATTACCAAGAGTCTAGTATAAAGTTTACCTGACATTTTACTCGTACGGAAGGCGACCAACATAACCATAGCGGCTGATTGAGCAAGCTGTATGTGTAGGTGACCAACTATCATGTCTTGGACGATATCGTGATGCCCGCCAAATGTTATACCTTTTCTGATGATGGCTTCTGCTAAGAAGGCAATAGGTTCCCGACCTAATCCCCAAATAGTACCAGTAAAGTTTTCAATAGCGGACAGAGCGCCATATATTGCCGAAACCATAATACATATAGCGAGGACACAAAGATTGAAGTATTCCAAATTTAACCCGCGAAAAGTCGATCCATCGGGGTTATGTTTTGGAAATCTATTTTTCACGGGCCAAGCTGCTATAAGAAATACTAATCCACCGATAAAACACAATAGCATCCCGAACGTGAAAAGTTCGTGGAAAATTCTTAGACGTGTATAGGCAAAAATCATTCCGTTTATACCTACAAGAAACGCACTAGGTATAAAGAGAATTTTTAAGGTTGGTAACCACCTCTTACGGACTTCGTAGTGTTCTAATATCCAGAATGTGTTCGCGATAAAAAAGGGTAGCGCTAACGAGTGATATATCATGACAAGTCGAGCTGTCCTTGACATCACAGTGTCGTTAAGCATCCAAGGCCAGATCGGCTCTCCACCAATTAAAACGGTTAAGGGTTCAGAGAATGTCATATAGAATAATACTTGTATAAAGACAAAAGCGAACAACATAAAATGTATCTTCTTAAAATTCGTTTCTGATTCAACTTTCATATCCTGTGTTTCCATTGACTTTTCTACACCAGTTTCCATTGGGACTGTTTCTGTTATTTCTGTTATTTTTAACACCTTAATTTGTAATATAGATTAAAAAAGTATTTTTTTACTAATTAAATAATTATTGATTAATATATCTTTTGTTTAAGCGAAAAACTATGAGAGATAGAAGTAGTTACCCTATTCCTTATAAATTTAATAATTGAGAATGATGTAAAATAGAATTTTTTGATTGGGTTATGCTTTAGGATTAATAAACCTAACGGATAAATGAGATTTATATACGAGATTAATTGTCTTAAATTGAATAACCGAATTTCAAGAGTAGAGGTTATTAGTAAAAAAAATAAAAAATAAAAAAAAATTTATTGTATAAATGCATTTTAATTAATTTAGCTTAGTCTTCTAATTCAATACCTGCAATATCAAAGCCCCATCTTTTAGGAACGAATGTTCCCCAAGCAAAGGCTGCAATAGCTAACGTTAAAGCAAATGGAAATACTGATAGGACTATAAATAGATATCCGACTAATATGTAATTACCCGTATCTACTACCATCGTTTGAGCATCGTATGGGAATGAATACCCGAACAAAGCTGCAAGACCTATAAGAAGTCCTACTAGACTCATTATAGCACCTGCTGCTACGAATGCCCATGTGGAAGGTCCGTTTTCTTCCTTCGTTGTTATTGGCAGATAAATTATTAAAGCTGCGCTGGGAATGTGTAGAGCCAATACTAGAATCGTAGTAACAATACCGGGAATCACTTGAAAACCGTATGTATAAGGAACGGCAATATTTGGATTTTTAAGAACCATTATTGCTACAGACATACAAACAACATACAGTAATAGGAGATTTCCGATCCTTGTCTTTTCAGGCTTAACATTTTTCCATAGACCTACCGCAAACAGCCCTAATGTTAAAGCTGAAAAACCGGCAGGTATCGCAGTTAGAAAATACTCGAAATCACCACCCGGAATAGCTAAGTGGAGATTTATCCAGAGCAAAGCAAATGAAATACCCCAAAGGAAGTGTTCTTGTTTCCTACTATTGAAATAGGAAGCCAACAGAAATAATGCGAAAATTATTGAGATAATAGCTCCAATCCACATTACGACTTCAATCATTTGACTATTAGGATATCCTTCAAAGCCGAACTCCCAAGGACCCGGAGGGGGACCACTAGGCGGTTGAAATAACACCATTTTTTATATCACTTTTTTTTGTATTTTTTTTATTTAATTTTATATTTATTTAAAAAAGTTTGTTTTGTAATTTTTTTTTAAATAATAGTAATAAATAGAAATGCTCTAGTATAAAAAGGTTTGTGATTGAAACCACATATGAATTATGATTCAAAATAAGAATAAATCTTTAAATAATAGTTGTCGACACGGGGTAGATGTTCATCTTCCATCTGTAATCTAACGACGCTGCTGGTAAAGCCCGACCGAACGAACAACGATAACACAACAATCCATGATATTACAAACACTGTTACTAGTTAGGCGAATTTTGTGTGTTTTTGAGGTTATTTTTTATTCACTATTTATTTTTTTTAACTTCGTTTTATATTTTACCTTAATTTTTACATATAAAAGTCTGTTTATATTGATTTTTTTTTCTTTAGTCTCAAGTATGTCGTTTTGAAATCGCTATATAATTATGATTTCTACCTGGAAATAATTTTTCCTTCCACTCTGTAATACCTTCTTCGATTTCTTTTTTGTGTTTTAGATGCGATCCACGGTAATAAGGTATATAAGGATTCATTCTATTGGTTTAATTTACGTAATTATCCATTCTAAATTGGTTTAGCTCGAGTTCGATTATGTCTTCCTTGTTTTTGGCCCAGTAACTTGGTTATTATCCCTAGACCAATCATCAAAGAATTAAACTTCTATAGATTTACACTTAAGTATCACATTTACAATCAAATGCAATGGGTTGGAATCGTTTTTGTCCCAACTCAACTGATCATCGTAGGAGAATCGTCTATTTTAGCTAATTTCTCGAATTTAACGGATGAAGTATTTTACTATTTAAAGACTGATTCATATTTTGAATCATAATTCATATGTGGTTTCAATCACAAACCTTTTTATACTAGAGCATTTCTATTTATTACTATTATTTAAAAAAAAATTACAAAACAAACTTTTTTAAATAAATATAAAATCAAATAAAAAAAAACAAATATGTGGTGTTTAAAACGCGGATAAAACGATCTGAATTTATATTTAATATTATAGTGTTAGCTCTTTTTGCGATTGTAGCGAGTACTCAAATACTCAGTGCTTATGGGGCTATATGTGTAGTGTGGGATTTACCCCGTGGTCCAGGATTTCCTGTACCCAATAGCACGTGGGGTAATGATACAGTCAGAGCTTTAAGTTGGCTATATCAACCATCGAATGTAGTAACCTGGATTGTAGCATTTGCTTACGGCGTTTTGATGTACTTATACTTAACGAAAATGCCTTGGAAACGTTTCTTTTTAATTTCTATGGCTGTCGCCTTCGCAGGATTCATTACTGGACTTCTCCCTGCACTTGCCTCAGATACTTCTGGATTTACTGTTCCGTTTGAGGGAATTGGTTCCCCGAATTGGGGGCGAACAATAGGAAATGCAATAATGATGGTTCTACTTGTTGTGATGAACTTTGTACCAAGATTAAATGTAGCGACCAAAAAATTTATTGAAGAGCGTAGCATAGCTGGACAATATGTAAAACAAATGATTTTAATATCCTTGTTTTTCTTCTGGTTAGCAGCGACTTCATTCCTCGGGACACAGTTCATGAGAGATGCTCACGTAGTAGACGGAATTAATATTTGGACTACTGTTGACTTCCAATTTGCTGGTGGAGTAATTACGACAATCATTGGTGCTTCAATAATGTCAACCGCTTTGATTTACAATCAAATTCGACCATCCTCAGCGCTTATAACAACTAAGTAAAAGTAGATAATGCTAAAAATATTATAAATGATGTAGCATTCCGCAAGTAATTGGAGTGTTTAAATTTTTTTTTCTTTTTTTTTTTTCTCATATTTTTTTCCTTACGTTTGAATTCGCCGTTTTTTGACTTAAACTATCTAAACAACCATCTAAAGAGCATTATTTTTTGACTTTTTAAATTATTTACACGAACATCGATGTTTGTTTTAATCACGTGTTATTTATTGATGGTTTAATAAATTCAAGTTGTTAGGATTAATAGTATTTCTATAATTTTTTTTTTCCAATTTAACCCAAGATTTATGCATTTCACAAATACTTCTTTTTTACATCTAACAACTTAATTACGATATTGATCTTACCTAAAACAACTTAAGAAAATGAATGCATATGTTCCAAATTAAGGCTAAAATTCCTGTTATTTTAACAATTATTGGATATTGATTATCATTCATTAAAAAAAATAGAATTATTTCTTATGAAAATAAATTAGAAAAACGAATTTGAGAAGTGTTGTTGAAAGTGTTGCTAATCAATATAGTATTGATGATATTATAATGGTAATTGACTAGTCATAGGTTTAATCGAGAAAATTGACCTTAAATTTCCTCTTTTAACAGAGAAAAGATGGAATATTTCCTGAACGATATAATGATTATATTTCTCATTAGTTAATTAAAATAGGAAGGAAAAAATTGTGTTTTATCTAAATAAAAATCATATTAGTTGTAAGTTAAAAAGTAAGAAAATAAAACAAGTAAAAAAATTTGTTTTTATTTAATTTTGTTTAAAGTTTGTGTTTACCTTCTAATTTTGGTACGTTTTTTTGTCCTAACAGTGGTAACGTGTAAAGTAATACAATTACGACTATCGTCGAGATAGTTGCCGGCATAGCTGCTTCAGCGAAGGTTAGATGTGGGTTATAGTATGGTAATCCAACGTAATAATGCTCTGTTAGCGAGCCCCCGAGGGAACATTTAACATCTACAGTAATATTAGTCCGACCTACACCTAGAAATGGTACATATCTTTCGAAGTTTTCGTCATATGGTGGATTATCTATCACATCTCCGGTTTTCTGGAGTCCTGGTAAAGGAAGTCTATAAATAGCTATTGTGTGAGAGACTGTGATGGGAGTCACATGAGTTGGTTGTTCAGAGTAGGTGAATGTATAATTAGGCGCTACTGTAGGAAGTATGGCAATAGCATAATTATCCTGATCATCGAAATGATATGTGTGTTCTATATGACGTTGCCATACTTGTGTGACATTAACCCACACATCTATTTCGTATATATAGTGGACCGTAGGATCAGAAATTCCGTGCGTAAGTCTAATGGCAAGTTCTCCATCTGCTACAGAGTATTCTAAATCAATATTTATAGGCGGATGCGCTCTCGCGTTAAGAACGCTCATCGTAGCACCGAGAAGCAAAAAAACAGACAAAACGTAAAATATTTTTTTTTTAGACATGTTAATTCGTTTTTTTTTTTTAAAATATA
Organism: Promethearchaeota archaeon; assembly: GCA_030599585.1. Classification (GTDB taxonomy): domain Archaea; phylum Asgardarchaeota; class Lokiarchaeia; order Sigyniarchaeales; family SOKP01; genus SOKP01. The sequence continues at coordinate 43,007 of JAUVNS010000001.1, forward strand.
AATTTATGAATTGTTAAAATAGTTTAGCAATTTAATATTTTTACATTTTCATTGAGAAAAATTACAACCTCCTTGAATAATTTCACGCTTTAATCACGTAAAGGTAATTTTTGCACATTGTTTAATATGGCTTGAGTTCGTATTACTTGAGTTCTTACTAATAAAAAAAAAGAACACATAACACTTACATTCAGTTTAAATATATTATAGAATAGAATAAAAAAAAAGATCGAACAAATTAATCAGATTAATCTTTTTTAAGATATTTTAAGAGAACTACGAGGACGATAGCTATGATTAAGGGAACGATGATTCCTAATGCCAAAGTTAATTGGGCGTTAAAAATTTCGTAAACATGAGTCGAAATTGGCGCTCCAATGGCTACTCCAGTAACTATCAGAGCATAGAATGCTCCTGTAGCTAAACCGCTCTCGGAACCCTTGGTTTTCTCTTTAACAGCACCTGCTGAAGATGGAAAAATCAATCCATGCCCTAGACCAAGGAAGACCATACCAATCATAGGTATATACATAGGTATTGGGATTTCGGGGGAAATTATGAAAACTCCAAATGCAGATGCTATCAACAATAATCCTATTAACATTACTTTGGTATAACCTATTTTGTCGCTCAATATACCTGCTGGATAATGAATTATTATCGAAAAAATAACCATTATACTAAGTATCATTCCCGTTTGACCAGCAGTATAGGCTGCAGACTCCAGTATTACCGTATAAGCCGCTGTAACAATTCCCATGTTAAACATCATTGCTAACATCGAAAAATAAGGACTTATCATGGATTTTCTAATGACGATTTCTCTAAATTTTTTGATTTCCTTGCGGAGGTTTAATTTCTCTTTAGACGGGTGATAAATCTCAGGAAGAAGTAGCGATGTAAATGACATAACGAATAATATAATTGCTATTATGAAAAATAAATTGCTTGCTCCAATTATTTGAGCAACTAACCCACCTAACATGAACCCTACCAAATTTGAAAATCCGATGGACATTCCATATAGTGCCATCCCCCTTCCGCCCCTTTTCTGGGAAGTAGCGTCTGATATATAAGACATTGTAGCAGGCCCTCCAAAACCTCCTCCTATTCCGTGAATTATCCTTCCAAATAAAAGGAAAAAAGGGTCTTGCGCTAACGCATATAGAAGCATTGATACACCATCTAAAAATATCCCGAAAGCTATTAATCTTTTTCTGCCGAATCTGTCCACTAACCTTCCAAAAATTAAATTTGAGGGAATATGGACCATGGAGTAAATTCCTACAATAAATCCCATGAATAATAACGAGGCTCCTAAATCTAACGAATACGTGGCAATTATCGGAATTGCTGCGTTGCTGTCAAAATTGACCAGAAATGATAATGTAAGTGCTAAAAAAATATGTTTTTTTTCAATTATCAGATTTTTATGGCTTTTCTCTTCTGTAACACCTAAAGAATCTTGTGAAATCTGTTTTCTCACCAAAATTAGTTTTTCTATTTATTTTCCTGTTAACATACTGAAATTTCACATCAAAATTAAAATTTTTTGTAATAAATCAAATTATTTTAATGTTAGTTTTTATTATGTTAAGTGAATGAACATGACTCCTTCTAAAAATCGCCTAGAACAAGAATACGAAACAATTAAAACTATGATTCAAATGTATTGTAAAAAGGTTCATGACTGTGAGGAAGGATTATGTCAAGAATGCTCTGATCTTCTCAAATACGCTGAAGAACGATTGAATAATTGTAAATTTGGTGAAGATAAACCCCCATGTGATGCGTGCTCAATTCATTGTTATAAACCTGACATGAGGGAGAAAGTCCGAGAAGCGATGCGTTATGCCGGGCCACGGATGATTTACACGCATCCTATTATGGGATTTAGGCACTTGTTTAAAAAAATGAAAAAAAAAGAAAATTTAGATAAATAAGAATTCCAGAGTTTTGTTTGAATTTTAATTATAAATTATTTTTGTCAGTTCACTTTCTTGTCCTTTTAGATGGTTCTTGAGAACGCCCTTCTTGTTCATTGAGAGGATAACTACTTCAAGACCTTCTTGTATTTGATCTTTAATTGAGATTAGTGAAAACAATTTACCCTGCATCTTGCCAGAAGCATCTTTGCTAGTTTCTTCCTCCGTCTTGCCAAATAATTGTTCAATCTCATTGATATTTATTTCCCTAAGCAATTGTGCGTGCTCTTCCAATTTTGGGTCTTTATCGAACACGCCAGATACATCTGTTGCAAATATTAGTTGTTTAGCGCGTAATACACGTGAAAGAACGACAGCTAATTGATCTCCACTACAAACGCTAAAACCCATGGTCTTATCGTACATCATATCTCCTCCTATTAGTGGAACCATCCCTAAAGATAAAAAGCCTTTTAAAGAGTTAAATGTATAATCAGCTATCGCCATCTTATCACCTACAATTATCGAAGAGGCGTGCATCAAGTTAATAGGAACCCCTTCCTCAATAAATGTGATCGCAATCGTTTTTCGAAGCTCATTCACGATTTGCTGCGTTTTTGACATAGAGATTAATTGATCTTTGTTTCTAAACCCCTTATGAAGGTTGTATTTTAACACTGGAGGATGGCCGAAAGAACCTACTCCGTGGACAATCACAAGATTTTTGATTAATCCTAAATCAATACATTCTTTTATTTCCGCGGCAACCGCCTTTATAACACTTTCTCTAAGTTTGTACGGGGTTGATTTGTCCGTAAACAATGAACCGCCAAGCTTTAAAACAATTAAGTCTTCTGCCGTCATTTGTATTCCTAGATATTATATTAGAAAATAGTGGGATAAGGCCAGAAGGCTGGAACTGCAAATTCAAGTATCAAGGTCGTGATTATGACCGCCACAAAAATTGTGAAATTATCTGAATTCTTAGGTGATATCGCTTCTACTATCGTAGCAATTATACTAACAACTATTATCGGCAAAATCAGAGTAGCTATATCAAAACTCGGAACTTCTAGAGAAAAAATTAAGACGAGAATAGAGCTTACTAATATCGATCCAACCAACATGCCTATACTTCCTATAAAGGTTTTTTCGCTCCCCTTGATTCCAATCTTTTTCCTCCCAAATTTACGCCCTATTATATCAGCTAACCCATCTCCACCGGAAACACATCCAATTATAAGTAGAGCAGTAGGATTAGCGTTACTTATACCGGTAGACGGTACGTAAAACCAGAAATATGTCATTAACACCATTACAATTGAATAGTAGAGCGTTCCTTGTAGAAGTTCTCGAGGGTCTCCCGATCTCGACATTGATGCCACAAAACTTTCGTTCTTTATAACACCAATACCGATAGTTATGAATTGTAATACGAATAACAACGGCACTATTACAGCTATATAATGACTAACAATCTCACCTGAAAAGAGCATCCATGTAACTACGAATACGGGACCTACTAAAATATGCACAAGTTTCCTCGTAATGATCGGTGAAACTTTTCCCTTTTTCTGAATATAAGCGACAATCTGAACTATAGCTAATAGTATTACAATAGATATGACAGTCGCCACTAAATCCCAAACAAAAACCAAATTACTTCCAAACGGATTAAATACCATGTTTAATCACTATTTACATTATATAATTATTTTATGATAGAATTAACTCCTAAAAATCTTGGAAAATATAAAATTCATTTGGTTTGGTTTCAAATAAAAAATATAAAAAAATAATAAATAAAAAAAAATTTAGTTTAGTTTCTTAAATTTCTTGATTACATATTGATAATGGAATCGTTTTCGAAAATTATGTCAATTACCTCATCAGAAGCAACCAGTCTGATTTTATCAGAAATAAACTTATTGAGTCCCCGAATATCTATGTGCTCTTTACAAGCAGCAACTTTTTTCTTTTGATTAAGCGCTTGTGAAATTGCGCTATTAGATTTATTCGCAAAATAGACTGCGTTTTGAAGTAAAAGGATTGTAACGTCGTCGTCGTCTGTGTGTTCCATTGCAAGCTCTACGCCTGTAATATCTTCACTCGTTATAAAATATAACACTTTTTTGCCCATTTTTTTTCAATCCTCCTAGAATGGTATGGTTACGGATGAATCCGCAATTATTTTTAATATCTCTCCATGTTCTTTTACTTCAACTTTATCGATGAGATCGTCTTTAGTTAAACCACGCTCATCAAGCGATTTCTTGTCAACAAATATATCTAAATCAATATTTCTAATAAAATCTATGTGCATAGCGTACATTGTTTTATCGACATCCTTTGTAAAGGTGTAAACAGCGTCGTTAATCGCAATTGTAATCGGGTCGAAATCAGCACTAACAGCAACCGTCATTCTTAGTCCTTCAACGGGATATAGCGTCCCGTGAGGAGGTTGCCGTAAAAGTATAACCACATTTTTTTCTTCTGCCATTTTTTATCACCTTAACAAATTACTACAAGTCTATCGGTTTCTTCTATAATTTTAGCAAGATCGGGAGTTCCTGCCCGTTTCACATCGCCGCACTCTTTTTTTAAACAGTTTTTCATAGTTCCTCTAACTAAGAGACATAGATTACACAATCTTATCGTAGCTCCCTTATTTAGAATTTCTCTGAAACCCTCTTCAATATTGAAAATTCCTTCAATTTTTTTCTGATTCTCTAAGAGTGCATTTACGGCATCCATATAGCAAAAGATACGAACTTCGTGTCCTTTGTCTAAGGCAGCATCAGCTAGTTTAACCACTGTTTCAGAGGCTTGTGTTTGGTACGGCCCATCAAAAAAAAGAATACCTAATCGAGACATTTTTTTTGTCAACTCCAATACTTAATCTTTTCTCATGAAGAGAAGATACGCCATTATCCAGGATCCAAACATAATGCAAGCGCCAGTTATAATGCTGTGTAGTGAAAGTTGTGGAACACCGCCTAAGATGTTCGTAATATTACATCCCATAGCTGTTACTGCGCCAAATCCCATTAAAATTCCGCCAAAGAACTGCTTCAATAATGTAAAAGCATTTTTTGGAACTCTTAATTTAAATTCACCGGCAATAACAGCAGCAATGAGCGATCCAAGAATAGCACCAACGATAATGAAACCTGGCCACGCAAGTGGATCATTTAACGTAAGCCATTTGCTTATATCCATCCAGCCACCAGTAATACCTAGTACTCCTTGACCTGCAATATATGCGATTATTCCAACTATTCCAATAACGATTCCAGTAACCCACCAAGGATATCCCTTTTTAAAAATGGATTCAAAGACGTTATCAAATTTAACTAAAGGTTCTTTAGTTTCCCTTCTCTTTTTTAGTGCTGGCCATGCCCAGAAATAGAACATTAATGCCATACCGACTAAACCTAAAATAAGCATAAAAATCGGTGTGAGTTCTCCCGCTTCTCCGAAAAGTGTAAGAGGTGCGCCTGTTCCAATTGTAGTCGTTTGTAAGGCAGTTTTCAGTTCAGTTAAAACACCACCTGCAGTCATTAAAGCTCCTGTAGTCAACCCAAAAGCAGCTACAACTGAGCCCATCATGCCTTCTCCTACGCGGTACGTAGTTCCACTAGCACATCCGGCCGCAAGAACCATTCCGACACCAAATACTAGACCGCCAACAATTGCCCCCCATATTTTTAAGGGTTTTGGAGCTAGAGTTATTACTCCGCTCATAGCAAAAATAGCGAATCCCACCATCAAAACTGCCAATGCCACAACAACTGCTTTTGCCAATTTAAACTCTTTTAAGAGAATTATATCTCTAAAAGCAGAGTTCATGCAAAATCTTCCGCGTTGCAACACGAAGCCAAAAAGAGCTCCAACTAAAAGTCCAACAATTAAAGCATACATAAATTCCATAGTTGTTTTTACACCTTATTTTATTTTTATCAGGATTTGCCACTCAGATTTCCCTGTCTTTTCCGACGAGACTATTTCATGACCTAGAGACTCCATAGTTTCAGGAATTCTCTCAGCAGAGAGAGGATAATCTACTAAAATCTTTAAGACTTCTCCTGACTTCATTTTCTTCACTTTTCTTTTACTTTTTACGTCTGGATATGGGCATACTTCGCCCGTAACATCCAATGTTTCAGTTATATCAACCATTTTTTATAAACCAGTATGTTTTGTGTTATTTTTTTGAATATCTATTCAATAATAATAGATAATTGTGATCATATTCAGTTGCATTTAAAATTTGTTAATAATCATTCAAAAAAGAGCCCTACTTTCACGAAAAACTGTTTCTTTTATGCCAAATTTGCTAAATTAATTTTTTTTAAACAACATTGCATCAAAAATTAGAAGTTTTATGCATATCTGGAACTTTAAGAATAATTATTCAAAAATTATTAACCCATTCTGTTTATATTTTGTTAGAATACATTTTTTGTATCATGACTATTTATAACTTCATCGCAAAGTAAAAATTGCTTTTTTAGCTAACTCACAAAATTTATCGATGTATCTTTCTCTAAATTATCATTATCTGGTTTTTTATGATCAAATATGAACTTTTATTTAGAGATTTGAAACTTTTTACCGTAGCAAAGTTACGGAATCAGAACTTTCTGTAAAAAAATATGATAAAATTTAAATTAAAACAAATTAAATAAAATAGAATCAAATTTTAAAACAAATTAACAAATTTAGAAACTTAATTAAAAAAAAAAAAAAAATTGGAAGATGAAAAATGGCAGTAAAAGTAGCTTTTATGCAGGCCAGTGATTGCTGGGGCTGTCATCAATCCTTATTGAACGCACATTTAGGATTGTTGCCTGTTCTCCCAGCGCTCGATATAGTTTATTGGCCAGCAGTTGTAGATTTCAAACACGATTCACTAAAAGCGCGACCAGACGGTGACATACTTGTAGGCTTCTTAGAAGGAAGTATGAGAACAAATGAGGATGTAGAAAACGCCAAACTCATGAGGGCTAAATGCCAACTCATAGTTGGGTTTGGTAGTTGTGCATGCTACGGAAATGTTCACGGATTAGCTAATGAGTGGGATATTGAAGATGTTATTAAACGGAAGTACGAACAAACCGAATCAATTACCGATGAATCTCCGCACGAACCAAAAGAACACATGCCAGGATTTACGGGAAAAATCGTTCCATTGGACGAAGTCATAAGCGTTGATATATTTATGGCGGGATGTCCTCCGAAACCTGAAGCTATTATAAGCGCAGTTCAATTTTTGCTTGGTCAAAAGCCACAGCCAATGGCAGATTTGTCTTTCTGTAACGATTGCTCTTTAAATAATGAGAATTGTTTACTAGAAAAATACGAATTATGTTTTGGTCCTATTACTAGTATCGGATGTACCTTAAAATGTACTGATAATGGAGAACCATGCGTTGGCTGTCTCGGTCCAGCAAAAACAGTTTCGGCAAGAGCAGAAAAATTGAAAACAATGACACAGAATATGCATCAACTTAGTTCTGGTGACAAGAAGAATTTACACGAGTTCTTAACGTTGTTTTTAAATGTTCCTCTCATGTCTGGATTTGATTTAGCAGGAGACATTTTAAAACAAGTGAGAAAAACTGGTGAAGCTCAAACCGCTTTAGCTAACGTACCTGCTGATACAGGCGATATATACGCTAACCTTATGAAATTTCTGAAGAACAATCGAGAATTCATAAAGATTTCAAATGTGTGCGACCAATGCGACCTTGAAATTGGAAGCAAATCTCAAATGACGAAAGTTAAACGGGATTACGAAGGACTTCCAAACTCAACCGATTGTTTAATAGAACAAGGTTACCTATGTGCAGGTCCGATAACAAGAGCTGGATGTGGAGGTTTGTGTATGAGAGTTAACACACCTTGTTCCGGCTGCTTTGGTCAAACCGCTTGGAATGTTGATCAAGCTGAACGCTTTGCTGATGTAGTAACGAAGGGCTTTAATGTGGCTTTATCTAAAGAAGAATTGCTTGCGCAAGTTAAGGATAAGCTTGGCTTCATGGAAAAATTCACATTGGCTACAAACAAAAATTATAGGTAGGTGTAAAAAAAATGGTAAAAGAAATAACAGTAGAACCAGTCACTCGATTAGAGGGACATGGTGGATTAAGAGTTGTCATAGGAGATGACGGTAAGGTAAAAGACGCTCAGTTTAACATAACTTCGACACGATTTTTCGAGAAATTTCTTGAAGGACGTTATTGCGAACATATACCGAGAATCACGCCTAGAATTTGCGGAATTTGTCCAATCCCACATCATTTAACTCCCACTAAAGCAATAGAAGATGCTTGGGGCGTTAAAATACCAGAACCCGCTCGAAAATTACGAATTTTGCTACAAAATGCGAAACAATATTCTTCACATATGCTTCATTTTTATGCATTAGCAGCACCTGATTTCTTACTGGGGCCTTTTGCGGATCCAGCTTTGAGGAATGTTGTTCATGTGATAAACAAGATGCCCGATGTTGGGGCAATGGCATTGAAGATGATGGATTTTGGTCAAAAACTATGCGCTGAAATCGGTGGAAAGTCAGTTCACCCCGTTTCTGCAATTGTAGGCGGGATGAAAAAACCAATGGACGAAGCCGCAAGGGATAAGTTCCTAAAAATGGTCCCTGAACAAGTTGATTTCATGTTGAAGACAGTTGATATTGCTCTAAAAGTTGTAACCGATTATTGGGATGTCGTTGCTAATGTAGGTGTTGTACCAACTTACTATCTTGGTATGACTAAGAACGGAGTACACGATATTTACGAAGGTGATCTTAGGATAGTTACACCTGAAGGCAAGAAGATTGATTACGACGTTCATAATTATTTGGACGTACTTGGCGAACATATTCCAGAACATTCGTATGCAACACATATGTATTATAAACCAGCAGGATATCCCGATGGAATTTATCGAGCCAATACTCTGGCAATGACGAATTGTGCTGATAAAATGGCAACACCTTTAGCTGACAAGGCTTTAAAGGAAATGAAAGCCAAAATTGGCGATGTGTCGCATCATACCTTTGCTTATCATTGGGCACGAATTATTGAAGCTGTGGAGTCAATTGAATTAATCGCAAAATATCTTGAAGACCCTGATATAGTGAATCCTGATTGTAAAACTTTGGATGTGCAACCAAGAGAAGGAAATGGTGTAGCGATAACTGAGGCCCCTAGAGGCTTATTGTTGTATCATATCTGGTCTGATGCTGAAGGAATATGTAAGAAAGCAAATCTCTTAGTAGCAACTAATCATAACATTGCTGGAATTGAAAAGACGCTAATGCATGTTGCCAAACAAGTGTTTGAAGATAAGGCACTAGAAGGATTAAAATTACCAGACCCTTGGATTAATTAAAAAAGAGGAAACCGTGATTAAAAAATGAGCGAAGAAATACCGGAAGGAGTAGTAAACCTTTTAGAAATGATTGTGCGTTGCTTCGATTGTTGACTATCGTGTGCAGCCCACATAACCGTTGTTAAAGAAAACGGGGAAGAGATTTACTCTCGCAAGTTGAACGTTGGCTTAGGATGAATATCCAATAAAAACAATAGATTGGATACAACGCCCCCTGCCCGGGGTAAAAGCCAATAAATATATAAAATAAATGGAAATGAAAAATTGGAAAAGACGTGAAAAAAATGACAGTAGATTTTGAATTTCGAAAACAAGTTATGGATTATCATATCGGGTCTGATTTAATTAAGTATTGTTATCAATGTAGTCGTTGTGCAGATAATTGTCCAGTTAGTGCTGTGACGACAGACTTCTATGGGACTACAGGATACAATCCAAGAAGTAATATTCTTAATGCTTTGTTAGGATACAAGGATGCGATATTTTCTGCTGATGCCTTGACTATTTGGGGTTGTACAGTATGCGATACATGCGACGAGGTTTGTCCACAGAACATTGAATTAACTGAGATTTTTACGCTTTTAAAGAATCAAAGTGTAGCAAATGGAGATGCGCCTGATTTTATTTATTCGCAAGCAAAAGCAATTTTTGACAATGCGAAGGCTATTCCATCTCAGCCTGCTATAGTCCGTAGACGAGAACAATTTGGTCTACCCGCTGTTGCGGAGCCAGATGTTAGTGAATTCCAAACTTTATTAAAAAACATGGGAGTAGATAAAAAACTTAAATAAGAGGTATAAAAAAAGATGACAGAATATAAAATGTTTGAAGGTTGTGTACTCGGAAACCGTATACCAGCTATAGAAGCCGCATGTAGAAAAGTTTTTGATAAAGTGGGTATTGAAACATCGCAAGCGCCCTTTTCTTGTTGCCCTGATCCTACGGGCATGAAATCGTTTGATAATGACGCTTGGTTAGCAATTGGCGCGAGAAACTTATGTTTAGCTGAAGCTGAAGGAAAAGACATAATTTCTTTATGTAATGGTTGTACTAATACGCTTCGAGGCGTTCAGCATCAATTAAAACACGATTCGTGGAAAATGGACAAGATAAATGGTGAACTCGCTAAAATCGGGAAGGAATACAAAGGATCCATTGATATTAAACACTTTGTAGATGTGCTAAGCGACAATTTAGACAAGGTCAAAGGAGCAATTACTAAGCCACTTGAGGGTCTAAAAGTTGCTGTCCATCCAGGATGTCATTATATGCGCCCTGGTGAGTGGATGGAATCAGACGATCCCATGAGGCCAACAACGTTAAAGAAGCTCGTAGAAGCAAGTGGAGCAACCGTAGTTGATTATGGAGAGGAAATTTTATGTTGCGGGAATGCCGTAACTAACGCTTACCCTGAACACGGATTTGCTAACTTAAAGATTAAGATGGATGCTATCAAAAAATCTGGCGCAGATGTGATTGCAGTAAATTGTCCTGCGTGTTATCAACAATTCGATGAAAAGCAGAGAGATTTAGGCAAGAAATACGAGACTGAATACGGGATTCCAGCGATGTATATCACAGAGCTTTACGCTTTGGCGATGGGCTTCACTCCAGAAGATATCGGCTTGAAATTTCACAGAACTCGATTAAAATCCACGTTAGAAAAACTTGGACTATAAATAACCAAATTTATAACTTTATTTTTTTATTTTTTTATTCTTACTTATTATTAAGAGTTATTTTCAATTTCTCCGAATGAAATTATATACCAGATTCTCCTATTAATTCAAAATAAACCTTTAATTGGGTAATAGATTATAATCTAAAGCAGTCATAACAATTAAAAATCTCAAAAAATAATTGTAGCTTGAGAAAAATAATGATTATGTACTCAATAAGTTCGATTCCCTAAATACTACACATGTAATTATCACTTGATTTAATGAATTTTTATAACTTTACCGAAATTTTTATCTTTTATTCTCTTCTCCTTAAGTAAAGCCTTATTTTTCGAGATAACTTGATACATATCAATGAAACTTTTTGGAGGTATCGATTCTTCTTTTTTTTTGACTAGTTTTCGTGCATTTTCCGGACATCTTGGAATACAAACGCCACAACCTATACAATAGCCTAAATTAACTTCAGAAACTCCATTTTCATTAATTTTAGTCGCATCCATGTGGCAACTCGGGACGCAATCGCCGCAACCTTTACAAATTTCTTCGTTAATGGATAGGTAATAATTAGAAGTGATATATTGTGCGGGATTTTCATATTTTTTAAGATTTTCTAGAACCATACATGAGCAACCACAACAGCAACAAATCATAGATGGTTTCTGAGAGTTGGTTGGGCAAAGAACCATTCCCCTTTCCTGTGCCATTCGTAGGACCTCAAGAGCTTCTTCTTTTGTAACTTCACGACCTTGATTCAAATTAACTCGTGAGCCTTTACCAAATGTTAAGCAAGTTTCTTTTGGGTGGTCACAACCCTTTCCCTGTATTTCTTTTGATTGTCTACATATGCAAGGGCTTAAAAAAAAAGTTGTGTGAACATTATCTAAAAGACTTGTAATCTCATCATAATTGGAGATATTATATTCTATAGGGATACTTTTTTCAATAGGGATTGTTCTTAGTTGAATAATACCATTTTCCAACATTTTAGACATAAATCCTTCATCACAATACTGATCAAAATCTTCTGCAAATTCTTTTGTAAGTTTATCAATTTGAAAATCAATAAATCCAATAGCTAAAGGGACGATACCAAAATAATTTATTCCCTCTTTAGATTTAATCCAATTTATTGAACCTTTTTTTGCCAGTGTGAGAAGCTTATTAGAAAACTGTTCTAGGGTCCAACCATTCTTTTTAAAAGGTCTAAATAGTTTTTTTGCCTCCTGAGGAATTACTTTTAACCTTAATGCAATTTCTGCTTCTTGAGGGGTAAAAAGGTGCTTTAAAATCCTAATTTCAACCCCCGATTCTGTCTCAGGATAGTCTATTGGAAGTGTATCAAGATATTGTTGAAGTTTTCTATAGACATCGCCGTTGTTTTTAGAAATCATAAAATGATAATTAATTTTAATATTTAAAAAGTTTATAGTTGCTTAGAGGAAGAGAACACTTCAATAGGCAAAAATTGAATAATACGAACAACATTCTTTTCAAAAAATAATTAGGTTAAGAATTATAATATCAATTATTAAAATAACAGATACTTTTTGAAAATTAACCTGTTGTTAAGATGTTTATGGGCTTACCATGAGTTGCTTCTTATCAAAGTCCTCTGCATTTCCTCCTTCTTCTAGAAAATCTACAAAATTCTTTAAAGCTTTTAGGGTTAACTCACCAACCTTCTCGTAACCCTTTGCCAATTTTTTGTTATCCAAATCGACCCATAAAGTTGTTTCAACAATATCTCCTTTAGGTTCTAAAATATAACCAAGAGAATTCATGGTGCTATTCTTCATATGCCAAGTTACGTATTCATTTTCAACCTGTTCCCAATCTACAATAAAAATATCTCCTATAGAAGATTTTAGATGAAATTCTTTTCCTTCCTCTTTTTCTGTTATTTCATCAACACCAAGATTCCATTTTGTAATAATTTCTGCATCAATAAGAATATCATAAATTCTTTTTGGACTTGATTTAATTTCAATTTTTTTCTCCATTCTCATTTAAAAATTACCTCTATTTGATTTTAGGTAGAAATAATGTCAACATAATTTTTATACATTTGTGTCGCTATTTTGAAAATAGATTGAATATGTTATACAATCAAAAAATAATTAGGGTAAGAATTATAGTATCAATTATTAATTTTTAAAATAGCAGATTTTTTATTTGAAAATCGAATTGCTGCTAATAAGTATAAGAGAATCGTTTTTTAGTGTGATTTACGAATGCAAAAATTTATTTCAGACTACGATGATGATGATACAACTGTTTCTTCGAAGTATAATGGCCCGAAATTTGATGCCCACGTTCATTTAGGGAGTATGAAAGGTATTCATAATTTAATTAAGTACAGAGAAGAGTTTAACATAAAAAAATCGGTCGGTATTGTCTGGGACGATAAGACTGATGTATATGAGAAAAGATTTCCAGATAAGTTTGTGCTGGCAAAGTATTTTAGAAGTAAGCATATGTTTACTGCAAACCCGGATTCTAAATTGTTAACGGAAGAGATAGAAAAAATTTACCAACAAGGATTTCCAATTGTTAAATTCTGGTTTGGACCGAGAGTGAGAGACTACGTAAAAGAATACTTCAAATTAGAACCAAAAACAATTCACTTATCTGATCCCATTTTTAAATCCATATTCGCTAAGATGGAAGAATTGGGGCTCTATTTATTAATTCACGTTAGCGATCCTGATCAATGGTATGAGAAAGTGTATCAACCGGTTAGCCGATATGGTACAAAGAAAGAGCATTTAGATGATTTTGAGGAGGTTTTGTCAAGTTTTCCAAAATTAAAAGTGCTCCAAGCACATTTTGGGAGTCAACCAGAAGATCTAGACCATTTATCGAGGTGGTTTGAATCATATCCAAATTACTATGTAGATATGTCTTCAGCAAGATGGATGGCACGAGAGCTTGGGAGGGATCCAGAAAAAGCACGGGAATTTTTCATTAAATATTCAGACAGGATTCTTTTTGGGTCCGATCTTGTACAGGATCGAAACAAACCCGTTTCCACCTATTATCGAACTCGTTATTTTACGTTTCAAGCAATTTTAGAGACTTCGGTCAGAGATTTACCTTTACCTTTTCCAGATCCTGAAAATAATAATGAAACAAAGATTAATGGGTTGGATCTTCCCTTAGATATCTTAAAGAAAATTTATTGGGAAAACGCAAATAAGTTCCTCAAACTCACTTGAATCGTTAAACTTAGAGAAAAATTTCCATTCCAGGGGGAAGCCACGGTTTGTAAATTCGCATGTGATCTTTAAAGAAATTTGAAAAACCATTTTTTAAACATAAATCTAACCAATGAAATACTACTTCTTGCCCATGTTTTTCTTTAGAGATTTTTCCGAACATATTACTCAAATAACTTCCGACAATATTTTTATGTTCTGAAGGTATATCTGTTGCTTGGATATTTACTAAGATATTTTCAAGTTGCTCCATGTAAGATTTAAAATTTGTTAAGAGTTCTAATATTTTAGCTCTATCTTGAGGATAATCCTTGGGTTTAGTATTTAATTTACTAAACTTGCCAAGATTTTTCATAAGACCTTTAATGTTGTCTAAAAAGTGTGGTATATTTAATTTGACTAAATCTTGTTCTAATTTCCTAGTTATAAAAGTATTCATTGTTATTTTATTGTAGAAATAAATAACTGGTAAAGAAATTGTTTTGTCAAACTGTTTAATTAACGGGATTCCCATTGTATAATATCTGGCTTCACCAGTACCTGCAATATGAATTGCTGGTTTGATGGTTTTTGAAACTAAATATTGGCGTGATTCAACTCTTGGAGTAAAAAAAGCAACGTGTTCAGAAAGATCAGGGCTATCCTTTTCGAGGCTAAAATCTATTAAATTCCCGCAATTATCGCACTCACATTTAACATGGATCATTGAGGTATAGTCTTGCCCGGTTAATTCCAACCTTCTGCAGTTACACTGTTCGTTATCGCACTCATAAAAAAAGGGGACAAAATCACGTCTAATCTCTCTTAAGGGAGGGCGAATATTATGCTCCATAAATTGATTTTTCAAATTGATATAAGTATCAACATACCTACTTTGATTCTCTAATAGAGTTTCATAAAATGGCGTTAATAGCTTCTTAAATTCTAAATCTGAAGCAGAAATGAAAAGATATCCTTGGTCAAAGATAACATTGGAAATTGTCCCAATTATGTTGATGAACCAATCTGTATAGTTCTCTGCGTTATTGTGGGCTATTTTGATTAATCGAAACGCTTCTTCTAGCCGTTCTTCTAATAGCTTTTTATGCCAATTATCTTCTACACTGGAATTAATAGAATTACTGTATTTTTTTCTAATTTCTTGAAATTGCTCCATGAGATAAGATACAGATGGTAGCGGAAGATTTCTAATTCTCATTCCAAGAAATTCCTTTTCTATTTCAGGTTTTATTGAAATTGAAAATCCATTAGGGGAATCGCTTTGGGAAAATTTAGTTTTTATTAATTCTGAATGAATCTTATCATAATCAGCAACGTAAAAAATTGGAATTACGTTAGGATCAAGGTTGGTGAAAGCTGCTCCGCATGCAATTTTGTTAAAAAGAAACCTTTCACCACCTAAAAATTTTGGTTGATGTGAAACTTCTAAGTTAAGACTATTATTATCGGTAAGAAAATTTTCCAAATGTCTTTTGGCTTTGCCAGTTAGCAGATTATATTTCTTATTTGTGTTTTCAAAAATTTTTCCCAGTGCTACTTTTATTTTTTCATTATTTGTATCTTTTTCCGTTTCTCTATTTACTTTCTTTGCAAGTAAAATGGCATCGCTCATAGTTTGGGGTATAAGACCTTTCATACCTTCAGAAATCCAAGATTTTTGTCCTTCTAAGGCATATAACAAGTAATATTTTAATGGGTCTTCGAATTTATCGTTCGACATATTTATTTTACCTACAATTTCAAGTTTTCAAAATCCAGCATTAAATGTTCAGGATTAATAAATCCTTCAGCGAATTTTACCCCTATTTGATATCCCAAATATCCGGCACGTTCTTTTATATAATCAAAAATCCTTAAATGCTTTTTATTATCAACAAACTGTGATTTATAGGCTTTAAGCGCATTTATTTTTTCTTCGATTGAATCAGAAATATCGATTAAAAAGTCCAATTTTCGATTCTTATCTTTTAAATGTGAATGATCAAAATAAAAAACATATTTTGGGTAGTATTCTCGATATTCGGATTCAGTTTTTGTTAGTTTTGCTTGAAATTTAGCGGCATTAACAATCCGGTGACAAGCTATGTGATCTGGGTGCCAATCATTGGATGGATGGGTAATGAGAATATTGGGTTTATATTTTCTAATCACTTCAGAAACTTTTTTTCTATTCTCTATTGTATTTTCAATATATCTATTTGTCATATCGAGAGTAATTCTTAGATCTAGATTTAAAATTTCAGAAGCTGCTTTAGCCTCAGCCATCCTTTTTTCTACAGTACCGAATGGAGTAGGTTCTCCATTTGATAAATCCAGCACTCCAATTTTTTTACCCTTTTTCTTGTAATGGGCAATTGTTCCTCCACATCCGATTTCTGCGTCATCAGGATGGGCTCCTATTACTAAAATATCTAATTCAAGCTTCATTTTATTCTACTAAGTTTCCAGTTCTTTAATTTGTGTAAATATTGATTCTTGTATTTTTTTAAAATTATATTTATTAATATCATCCACACCATTGAAATAATCTGAAAAAATTGACTTAAAAACATTAATATTTGTTTTTAAGGGAGTATTCACAAGTGATTCAATTAACTGAATATATCTTTCAATTCTTTCTTCTCCTTTTTTAAACAAAAAGCTATCTTTTGCATTTTTTAAAATTGCATCTCTATCTTTATATATTACTGGAACTCCTTTTTCAACAATTTTGTACCCTTTTTTCATTGATTTAATCCAGATTTCGATGGGTATTTCATATCCGTTTATTTCTAAATCCAAATCATTAATTGCATTACATTCATATGCCTTTAAACCACAAAATGCGTCTGTAATAGAAAATCCGAGTGTATTGAGAATTCCCGTGATGATCGCATTCACAAGAAATCTATCTTTCCAAGGTTTTTGCCATGAATGTTCTAAATTTTTATATCTTGACCCCGAAATAATTTGATCTGTTGGTTTTTCAAGAATTAGATCAATAAACTTGTATAAATAGTTTGGTTCATGTTGGCCATCCATATCGAACGATATTATCCAAGAAAATTTCATTTCTTTAGCGTATTTAAAACCTCTTATGAGTGTATACCCATAACCTTTATTTTCTTTAAAATTAACAATAGAAAAAAGAGAATCATGATTGTTTTTATCCAAAATTTGCATAGTTCCATCTGTAGAACCATCATTAATGATAAGGATTTTCAAATTAAATTCGCTGCTTCTTTGCGAATTTTGTTTTACACAACGGAGATGCTCTAGTATATGTTCAATGTTTTCTTCTTCATTAAAACACGGGATTAGTAAGAGAATATCAATTATTTTTTCAGAAATATCGATAACCAATCATTTTTTATAAATCTTCATTGAAATAATGCATCAAAATTTTTAGAATTGTTGATTTTGAGTTATAAGAAATCATGAAAGAATTCAAAATCAACGAATTCATTACCAAAAAATTTATTTGCTTAACATCCCCTTTAGAAATCATGCCAGAAAGTATCAAATCTTTAGAGTTTTTATATGATTACGTTAAAAGTTTGTTTGAAAAGCGAAAAGATAATCATTTTGAAGAATCCATGAAAGAATCGTTATTTAAAGGAGAGAAAACCGCTCTCGATTTATTTGTACATTCTGTTAGCACGCTTCATTTTGCAATGAAAAAAACGACTAATCCTAATGCAGATATGAAAGATATAGCAATAAAGTTAGATCCCAAATCCACCACACCTTTGCATGAACAATTGTTAGATTTATTTAATAAAGCAAATGAAGCCTATACAGAAGAAAGAATAAAATATAATGAAGAAGACCTTAAAAATATGTTTAAATCCCCTTTTGGGAGAGAGATGACGTACGAAGATTGGTTTGGGTTCATTATCCATCACACAATCGGGCATATTTATCAGTCTCTTAGATTGCAGGCAATTTATCTAAGACATAAAATTTAAACGAGCCGTTATCTATCTTAAGAGTACAAAATGTGAAACCTACAAAAAAGAAAGAAAGCTCGGTTACCGAAAAAGTTAAATGATAATGCTAATCTTCACAATTTCAATATTTTAAGAGTTTAATAATATTAGATCAGAAATCCTTTAAGGACTACCAGAGCCCCAATATCGATAATAATCAACGCTAAAATCTCTATCGCAATTAACGAGAAAATTCCCCCTATTACATTGATAAAAATCCCTAAAATAAATAATATTACTCCTATAGAAAACCATTTTAATCGATTTCTAGTTTCGCCTTCTATTTTTCTGGTATCGTCCTCTATTTTTTTCGTAATTCCAATATATCTATAAGCAGCAAATGCAGTTAAAAATATCCGAACGGCATTCACAAAAATTAACAATCCGAGAGGAGTATGAGTATTTACTATACGCAGAGCATAATCACCCATATCTAAATACGGTGGAAATATAAAATATCCCATACTCATGACAAAGAATAAAATTAGCATGGTTCCAAGATACTTCATGCCCATGGCAATCTTAGTATGTTTTTCAAGCACGAACAGGGTCATCACGAGAGAAATTGAGTTAAAATTAAAAAAGATATGGGCTGTTATCATGAGTGGAATAATAATATCCGGATTGTCTAAAATTAAATGATAAATCGCATAAATGAAAAATCCTAAGGATGAGGATATAAAATATAAGGCAAACCATCTGTTCAACAAATCTCTTTTGTTTAAAAGAAGAACTCGTAATCCAATAATTAGTGCGATAGCTGCTGTAATTATTGTCGTTATTATTTTTATTATATTATATGTATCCAAGTTATTCAAACCTTAGAATTAAATTATTCTGTCTATAGTTATTTGGCGCGTATAATATATATAGATATAACTACCCCTTTGAATATCCGCAATTATTGATATTATTTTTTCTTACTATTTGCGTTATATTTCTAGTGTCTGTCAAGGTTTATATCGCAAACATTAAAAATAGTGGTGGCGATTAATTATGTGCATATATTTCAATGTAGTGAAGAAGTATATATTAGGTATAAGATATATATAATTCATCTGAATGAGACATATTAGGAGTAGAGATTAAATGATATCGTTTGAAACAGAGCGCACACCACCATGGTTTTTCCAATATATTGAGAATTATTCTCATATCATGTTAGATTTGCGATTTAAGACAGAAGATGTATCAGCCGAGATGTTAAACTTCTCGCTCGATTTAGAAATTCAAGGATTTGAGGGGTTGATTTTTTATATTTACAAACCATCGTTTAATAGGATAGAATTCGACCTTCTTGACCATAGAAACGAGATGATTCATACTATAAAAGATTTGTATATCAACGTGAAAGATTATTCCTCTTCTGATTCGCTGGATCTCATAGTTATTCCGTTTGGACGTTTTAAAGAAGATCATAAATTTATCCCCGTGATTCGTAGTGGAAATGTCGTTTCAAACTTTCAAATTTTTTCATGGACTCCTTCTCTCCTTTTTAAAAACATAAAGTCTGTAATAAAAATATCTAATAGGTACGAGGAAATAATTCCAATGGAGTATTTCGATCGATATTATTACCAATTTAAAAGTACTTTTAAAGGAAATAAAACAGAATTTTTATTCAGCCTTATTAATCTACTCGTTCGGCTTGAGGACATCCCTGATGTTGAGCCTTTAGTCACAAAAATTAAAATGATAATTTCAAAAACCAACGAGCTTTTGTTTGAATTGATCGAAAGATCGATTCCCTTAGAGATGATAAACCTGCTCAAGGAAATAGAACGATTGAAATTTAACCTCGATAATTTATCGAAAGAAGAAATCTATAACTGGTTAGATGATTTATTAACCTCGTACAGTGAAAAGATTAACTAGCGTATATTTTATTAAATGGATTAAAAGAAAAAACGAGAATTTATTGAATCTATTTCTTAAATCGTTTAATTATGGTCAGGACTAAGACAATTAAGAAGAAGATTGCCCCTACCAATAGTAAACCAAATTTAATAAACGCTGTTATCGAAGCAATCGAAGGTACGAAAGATGCGAAGTTAGGAGTATCGTTAAGCATGATAAGAAGGTTGACATTTTCAACTAAGTCGAAAATTCCTGCGACTAATGGCGTAAGACTTATGTAAAGGCCGATGTCTACTATTTTACCGCTTAATTTTCGAGTGAATAATAAAATTAATGCAAATAAAGGCACTGAGTATCCTATGATATAGAAAAAGTCCCAATACACTCCATTAGCTTGTAAAGCCATTCCAACGCCCCCCCACTCTGTAAAAATAATTAAAATTTGGTCTTTAGTCCAAGCAAATTCGAAATCAAGGATTCCATAAAAAAAACCTGAATTTGCTAGGGGTTCAAAAACAACCATATTTATAACTAGAAGGATAATGATACCTATAGCCGCGATTATTAATAAAATTAAATCGCTTGGTGTTTTTTTTAATTTTTCTAAAATCATTCTATTTTTTCACGTTGTTGTGATATTAAATTTAATTATTTAATGTATTATTTGCTGTAAGTAATATAAAGAATTCGCGTATGAGTTAAAGAAGAACTAATCGATGTATAATAATAATAATCATTACTTTTTTTTAGCCTCTAATATTACATAATGTAGTTAAAATCGCTGAATTATATTACTCATGTGTCTCGCAATTCCAGGTAAAATTGTAAGTATTGATGGGCATTCCGCATTAGTCGACTTCGATGGAATAGAGCAAAAAATTATCATAGCGCTAGTCTTAAACCCTGAAGTAGGTAAGTACGTTATTGTTCACGCCGGTTACGCAATTGAACAAATGGAAGAGAAGGATGCTATGGAGGCGATAGAACAATGGAAAGAAATCGCTGAGGATCAGAATCTCGATTTATCCGATATGTTATGATTACGGATATCCAACTAAAAGAAACTACTTCTTCTTCTTATCTATGGTTGACATTACCAAATATTTTGCGTTTGAAAATATCGCAGCACCAATAAAAAGTAAACTTATCACATCAAGGATTATATTCGCATTACCAAACATCTCAAAGATAAACGCAGTTATCAAGCAAAACATTCCTAATACTAGTAGATTCTCTTTTTTCTTAACCATCTATCTCATCCCTCCTTTTATTAATTTTAATAATTTTTGGATTGCTCCAATCACGAAAGTTAAATTTGCTTATTTATTGATTCCATATATAGACTATATATTTTAAATAATTGGGAGAAACAAGGGATGTAGAGAAACTTTACTCCGATTACAAATCAAATAGCTCTAATTTTAGTTTCTTTAATTTATCGTAAAGTCTTTTAATAGATTGGATCGCTTCTGATTGATCATTATGATCTAAAGGGGAGGTACCTTCTAAATCGGCTTTTCCAATTTCAAGATCAAAAGGGATGGAATGATAGAGCGGGATTTCCCAGGTTTTAATTCTCTCGTTAATTGCAGATAATTGAGTATCGTCAAAAATTTTATTGGCAATAAGAAAAATGTTAACAACTCCTAACTTTTTTGAGAGATCGATTATTTTATTACATAAGTCCAATGATTTTTGAGAGGGTTCAGTAACTACGAGCATCACATCGATTCCTTTAGCAGTTCCGCGACCTAAATGCTCCAGTCCCGCTTCAAAATCTACAATTATTACTTCATTTCTTTTTACAAGTAAATTAAATAGCAAGGTTCTAATGAGCGCGTTTTCGGGGCATAAACATCCAGATGCGGGTTCTTCTATACCCCCTAAAACTAGAAGCTGTAAGTTATCTGGACCAGTAACTTTGAATCTATCTGGAATATCCGAGACTTTGGGATTAATGTTATAAACGCCGGCACCAGCTCCCTTTACAGATGTCCGCTCTTCAATCATAGCTGTCATCTCAGAAATCGGGACAATTTTTGATTTCACATCGTCTTCAATCCCCAGAGTATAACTTAGATTCATTGCCGAGTCGTTGTCAATCGCTAAAACATTAAATCCGTCTTTAGCAAATAGTCGAGCAATTGTTCCAGCTACAAGCGTTTTACCTACGCCTCCTTTTCCCGAAATCGCAATTTTCATAAGAGATCCCTATTGAATTATAATATAAACTATATTTATTATGTTGTATTAGATTTAAAAGCTTGAGATTTGATTCTGTAAATGACTCATAAGAATAGTTTAACATTAATAAGAAATTTTACAAATAATTAATATATTATTAGCACGGAATGTCAAAGGCGTTATTGAAGCTAACAGCTCTTACCCATCGATTGCATTCTTTTTGAGACTTTCATCATCTCATTAAAAATATCTGAGTTCTTTTTCGGATCTTTACACATAATTAACTTATCGTTCAGAATTTTAATTTTCATGGTTAACTCTGTGAATTCTTTAGGAGGATTTATTTGATAATGGTAAAGTAATGTTCCATTATCATCGCACTCAATAAATACCCATTGTTGATCTTTTTGAGACCAGTTCCATCTATTCTGAGTTAATTTTCGTATCATATTGAATAAACTTTCAGGAATTGATTAATAAATGCAGAGAAATGAAGATTCAAATGCTTAAACCTGTTTATTATTTAATGTTTTATGCGAACTGCTATTTATTTTTTTTAGAAAAAACATATTAACGAGAAAATATAATATTTTAGGATTGCTTTAAATCTGAAAGCATGCTTAGTGCAGCTTCGCGAACATCAGTATCTTTATCTTCTAGCATTTTTTTTAATAACGGAGTTATATCATCTTTTTTAAAGTATCGAAATGCCTTAATAAGATAGAGTTTAACTATCCAATCATCGTCATTAACAATATCTTTTAACACTTCAAATATGCGATCTCCTTTAATAACACTTAATATTTTTATAGCGTATGTCCTTACATCTCTGATATGGCTATTTAGGTCGTCGATCAATTGATTTACGATGGTTAATTTATCACCTTCGCTTAAAAATCGATACATTCTAAAGAAAAGATTGGGAGGTAAGTATTCGTACACAACACTTTTAGGAGTACTTTCGACCTCTATGGTTTTACCGTTATCATCTTTTTGTACTTTTAAGTCGACAATAATATCACTGAGTTGTTTGTTAGCATTCTCAAACTTCTGCGATTTAAGAATTAGTTTATTTAACATTTCTTCTTTTTCTATAACTTTTTCCCGTAAATCATCGATTTTTTGAGTTCTAAAATTTATTTCTTCTCCTAATTTCTTTTCCATATCGCTGTTTCTTTGTTTTAAATTTTCTATTATGGAAATATTAGTGTTAACGAGGTTATTCAAATCGTTATTCTCAATCTCTAAGTCAAATAGGATTTTATTTAATTCTTCGAGCTCATTGTTATCTCCTTCAGCTTTAGGTAATTCAACTTGAAGTTTTACTGTTTCTTCTAATTTTTGTTGTATATAATTTACCTTTGCATGATACTGATCGTTATCGTAAGTTAATTGGTCTAATATTTTATTTGTTTCACCTAACTCGCGTGAGAATTGATTTTTTAATGTTTCGTTCTCTTGATTTTGTTGTTTAAGATTTTCTAGCTCTTGTTGGAAATTTGCAATTTGCACGCGACTAATCCCGTTCTCTTCAGTTAATTGGATAATCAATTTTTTAGCATCTAGTAAATCAGAGCCCTCTTCGTCTGGATCTTCTTTAAGATTGACTGACTCTTTCTGGAGATTTGCCAAGCTGATATTAAGCTCTTCAACTTTTAATCGAAAATTTTCGTTTTCTTCTGTTAATTGAACAATTTCTTTATTCGCATAGATTAGTTCTTCGTTTTCTCCTTCATATTTTTGAACATTTTCTAATTCCACAGTAATTTCTGAAATCGTTTGTTGGAGAATTTCAACATCTTTATCCTTTTTTATAATATCTTGCCGTTGTTGCGTTACCAATTCTTTTAGCACAGAAATGTCTTCAGGAATATTACCGTTTGGAAAATTGGAAAGCTTTGACTCTTGGTTTTGAATTATTCTTATCTGTTCATCGATAGTAAAGTTTAAACGTTGGACCTCTTCTTTAAGCTCTCTATTCATTGTTTCTAAGTCAGCTTGAGCTTGATTAGCCGAATCAACCGAATCTATTAAATCTTTTAGTTCTTTACTCATTTTAAACGCAAATTAATGTTCTAATTTGAATTATTAATAAAGGCATAGGCTAATAAATCTTTCTGATCGTAAATTTTAAAAAACATTTTTTCATAAAGGAAGTTTGCTAAATGGGTGAAGGAAAATTAGGTAATGTATATAAAGATAAAAAAGAAGAAGAGAATTATGATTACGAAGATAACGAAGAAGACGATGACGATGACGAAGATGATGATGACTACAATGATGGGGGATGGGATGAAGAAGATGAGTAAAATGTGTGTTAGTGAAAAAATCGAAAAAGAAGTAAGAAAAAAAAAAGTTTGTCCGTTGAATTTTACTTCTTAAAATTATACAATCTCAATTGCCGTTATTTTATCTCCTTGTGCAATCTTGTCAACTACACTTTGATCCGCAGAACTTACTACTTCTCCAAAAATCGTGTGCTTGTTGTTTAAGTGAGGAGTAGGGACGTGCGTTATGAAAAATTGCGAACCATTCGTGCCAGGTCCAGCATTTGCCATGGCCAATATACCTGCTTTAATAAAGACTTTTCCTGATTTAAATTCGTCTGCGTAAGGATATGATACGTCTTTTCCTTGAAAGGGGAAAGATTTTACTCCAACTGCGCCCGGACCACCCGTACCATTTCCAAGAGGATCGCCCCCTTGAATCATAAAGTTAGGAATTACTCGATGAAATTTTATTCCGTTATAGAACCCTTTATTTACTAAAAACAAGAAACTTGAAACAGTGAGTGGAGCTTCCTCGTCGAATAAGGTAATATTAATATCTCCTTTAGTTGTAATCATTTTTACTATTGTCATAATACCTATAAAAAAGCATTTTTAAAAAATTGTTATAAAAAATTTCTTGGTAATAAACCCTAAAATAGAATTAATTTTTTTATGAAAAAAATATAAAAATTTTTAACTTACTAGAGATAAAACAGTTTTAGAATACAGTAAAAGTTCCAAATCACCCCAATTACTATGGTAGAAAATAACGATATTTCTTATTTCTTTGATCCTAAAAGCATTGCAATCATAGGAGCAAGCTCAAAACCAGGAAAAGTAGGATATAATGTATTGAAAAATATCGTTGAATCAAAGTATAAGGGTAAACTATTTCCTATCAACCCTAAAGCAGAAGAGATACTTGGATTCACATCATACAAAAGCGTCTTAGATGTTCCAGAAGAAATCGACATAGCCATAATCGTTATTCCCGGTAAGCTTGTTAATCCTATAGCAGAAGAGTGCGGAAAGAAAAATATAAAGGGGTTGGTTATCATTACTGCAGGCTTCAAAGAAATTGGAGGAGCCGGAATTATTCTAGAACAAGAATTAGTCAAAATTGCTAAGAAATATGATATGAGAGTTATTGGGCCTAATTGTTTAGGTCTAATTGGCGTAAACTATAATGGTTCCTTCGCTGCCAATACTCCTAAAAAGGGGGAAATAGCTATGATTTCTCAATCAGGAGCCATGCTAACGGGAATGATGGATTATTCCATGGACCAAGCATTCGGATTCTCTTGTAATATAAGCTTGGGAAATAAAGCCGACATGGACGAGGTTGATTTTATTGAATACTTGGCTAACGACCCAAACACTAAAGTAATCTTGTGCTATTTAGAAAGCATTGAAGATGGAAAAAAATTCCTTCGAGTTGTTTCGAAAGTTGCTCGCAAAAAACCTATTATTATTTTAAAATCTGGAGTTAGTCCTGCAGGTGCTCGAGCGGCTTCAAGCCATACTGGAGCTTTGGCAGGATCCGATATAGCTTACGATTTAGCTTTCGAAAAATGTGGAGTTTTAAGGGCAAATTCAATTGCGGAGCTTTTTGATTACGGTGAACTCTTTTTATATCAACCTATACCAAAAAAGAACTCTTTTGCTATTGTCACTAACGCAGGCGGACCCGGAATTGTAGCAACAGATGCATTTGAAAGAGAAGGTCTAAAATTTGCTCAATTTTCTGAACCAGTTTTGCACTTGTTAAGAGAAAATTTACCAGCTGAGGCGGCAATATTTAATCCTATAGATATAATCGGAGATGCAACTCCTAAACGTTATGAATTTACGATTAAAACGATTTTTGGATTAAATCACGAAACAGTCCAAGGTTCTATCGAAGAAGAAGATATTACAACCTATGGCGCTCTAATTATAATGAGCCCCCAAGCTCAAACGAAACCAGCTGATGTTGCTAAATTAATTTATGATATAGCATCAAAACATCTATCTGATAAACCGATTGTATGTGCACTCATAGGTGGAGTCTCTATGGCAGAAGCTACAAAATATTTAAAACAGCACCGAATTCCCTGTTATCGATTTCCTGGAAGAGCTGCTCAATCTCTTAAAGGTATGGTAGAATATAGTGGCTTTATAAATAGAAAAAAGATAGAAGATTTAGAAGTAACAAAATTTAAGGTAGAGCAAGAGAAAGTAGCAGAAATATTCAAGGAAGTCAGAGCCGATGGAAGAACAGTTCTCTTAAGCCACGAAACGAGTGAAATTTTCGATAAATACGGAATTGTTTCACCAAAATCAAGATTAGCAAAAACACCAGCACAAGCGAGAAAATTACAGCGTGAAATAGGAAAATCAGTTTTAAAAATTGTCAGTCCCAATATTATCCATAAAACCGATGTAGGGGGAATATTCTTAAATATTGAAACCGAACAAGAAGCTTTTGAAGCTTATGTGCAAATCATTGAAAATGCTAAAAAATTTGGACCCCAAAACGCCCGCATTTATGGTGTCGAGGTCCAAGAAATGATCGATATTAAAAAAGAACTCAAAGTGAATGAAATTATTATCGGAATGTCTGAAGATCCACAATTTGGACCTCTACTGATGTTTGGAACAGGTGGAATTTATGCTAATTTCATGAAAGACGTAAATTTTGCGTTGGCATGCAAGTTTACTAAGGAAGGAGCTAAAAAGTTAATCGAAAATACCAGAATCTATAGTTTACTTCAAGGAGTTAGAGGTGAACCCTCTTCTGATATTAATGCTATTATAGAAGTTTTGTTAAGACTATCCCAACTTGTAAACGAATTCCCGGAGATTGTGGAATTAGATATCAATCCTCTACTTTCATTTGTTAAAGGGTATAGTGCGGTTGACATTAAAATTACGATATCGCGTTAAATTAATTATAAAATAATAATAATAATAAAAAAATTAAAAAGAAGTGAGTAAAGTGGTAAAAGCATTCTATTTGTGTAGTTTAGCACAAAGAGCTGGAAAGAGTTTTCTTTCCATTGGTTTTATTCAAAAATTACAAAAAGAAGGGAAACGTTTTGCGTACTTTAAACCGATCGGGTGCCCACATGGAGCGTATAGTTCTAAGGCAGACAAAGATATTGAGTTCATTTTACAAAATGTCTATAAGGATCGAAGCCCTTATGATTTAGTTTGTCCAGTTTCTATTCCCGATTCATATTATATCGATTTAATTGATTCTAGTAAAAAATCAGAGTATATCCAAAAGATCAAGACGGCATACGACAAAATCGTTAAGGATGTTGATTACGTAATTATAGAAGGAGCACCTTCAATTCGGAAATTTGTGAGAGTGGGAATCGATGATGTTAGTATCGCAAAAGCTTTAGGCATCAATGACTTAATCTATGTCTCTCCCGAATCTTCAGATGATTGCATTGATAATATATTTTTTACGAAAAATTACTTTGAATTCAGGAACGTTAGGATATCTGGGGTTATTTTTAATAAAATAGACCTAGAATACATAGCAAGAATCAAAGAGCTTCAAAAAGACCATATTGTTAAGTATAATTTACCAGTATTAGGTATAATAGAAAGGAGCATTGCATTATTTTCTCCCCGTGTGAACGAAGTGATGGAGGCAATAGGTGGAGAATTTATTAACGAAATGGCGTCAGCAGGCTTGAATAATACTGTTGAAACTTTTATCATCGGAGCTATGAATGCTCAAGCTGCTCTTAAATATTTAAGACAAGTTAAAAAAGCGGCTGTAATTACAGGTGGAGATCGCGCAGATCTTGCGTTAGCAGCGCTATATGAAGATGTATCCGTGCTTATTTTAACTGGTTTTATACAACCCGATGCGAAAGTGATTACAGTAGCCAATGAGAAAAATATTCCGATAATTCTTAGCCCTTCTGATACGTATACGACAATGAGAAATCTCGAGAGAATAAAACCGGGAATTCAAGAGGATGAAATTCAAACAGTTTTAGATTTAATGGAAAACGAAATCGACTGGGATTTTTTGTTACAATAAAAAACATAACTTTTTTGAAGCTCTTTGAAGCGTGCTCAAAATCAATAAAAATAAAAAAAAGGAAATCTCAAATGTACTTCTCTTTAAACTCTTTTAACTTTGCCAATACCTCGTCTCGTAAAGGACCAACGATTAATTTATCTGGCCATTTTGTTTTGAGATCTTTGGCAAACTGCATAAATTGATGCAATACCGGTCCAGGGGGAAATCGATCTTTCATATTTTCAATGAAATCTCCAAAGGTTCCTCCAGTTATGGTTTGATCTATTTTTTTAGATATACTTAAAAAAAGATCGTTAATAATTGCACTTTTTTCAGGACGCATAACCGAAACTGAACCACCAACACTTTTTTCTGTCTTATCTGATTGTATATTAGAAGAAGGAGCCAATTCTGAGCCTTTACGACCTTGAACAAGGATTTCTGGTTCATATCTTGGATATTCACCTTGTCCAGTACAACTATAATTAAGATTTAATGATTCATTTCCTTTTAACTCTGCAATCTTGACATGTAACTCAGATTCTTCCCCAATTTTAACAATTTCGTAATCTTTGATGTTGATATCAGTTAAATCGAAACCCTTAGGAATTTTATCTTTTACAATTATATTTTCTAGTTCTACATTTCCTTTATTCTGGAGCCTGACGCTGATAGAAAACTCTCCATCAGAGATACCAGGTTTTATACTTTTAAGTGTTTTCAATTTTCGCTTTACATATCTTACTTTAATTTCTGGTTCAATATCTGGAGTTTTAATATACAGATTTCCTTCTAATGGGCTATTCATTTCTATTGTTACAGGAGTTTTGTAAAGCATTTCGGTAGGTGGGCGAGGATTTCTTGCTTTAAGAGGGTACGAAACGATTAATTTAGCATCTGCTTTAAACTCGCTAGATAAATTGAAAAGTTCGATAATGATTTGGTGTTTTTCATCTGGATTTTGATTATTTGGTTCAATTTGAAGCTTTTTTGTGAAATCTGTCCGAGAACTAATGTCAATCGCCCCCAATGTAAATCTTATCTGGTTTAACATAGGAGGAATAAAATCTTGGGGAATTTCATCTATTATATTAATTGTCCCTATATCTGAGGTGCCATTATTTACAATAATAATTTCTGATACCATATCAGTATTTGCGTACGCGTCAACTTCTGCGGGATTAAGAGATTTATTTACAGTGGCGCTTAGAACGGGATAAACAGTAGATTCTTTATTAATTTCACCACACACTCTGGTGATAACAACGAATAAAGGCGTGAATTCAATAACAGAACTTAATTCTGGAACATTCTTAGACTCAATTGGAAAATCAAAACTCCAAGATTGGTTTGGATTAAGCAAATGGTTAGGTGCTTGAGATACTACAGGTTCGATTCCTGTAGTGATTTTCTGTGAAACTTTAGCGCTCTCCAATTTTACTTGAAATTCCGACTCGTTAATAAACTCAACACTACAATCCCACATTCCTGGTTGAGTTCCTTCATCTCTGTCAATCCCGGACATTGAATCCGTAAGTCCTCGGACTTCTGGATTAACCAATGTTAATTTATAATTATTAATTAAATAAGTTACATTTAAAGCGCCTAATGCTTTTACATCTGTATCCTTTAAATTTACAGTACATTTTAACACCAATTCAGCTCTTTGTTGTCCATCTAATGATATAATATCCCAATTCAAAGCCTTCTCCTCTCCATCCTCAGCAATACCTGCAATCCCAATGTTCGGATTAGCTAATTCAATTTCTTGGAAAAATGAGGGGATTTTTCTGTTCACTTTGATGTTTGATATAGGTATATCTAAAGGATTTGTTAGTATTAAACTCAGTTTACACTTATTCTCTGTTTCAAATAGAAATGTGTTATTTAATTTATCTGGCATAGAAATAGCAGTATCAAATATTTCAACGACTTTAAGAGAAGGTTCCTTTAAATTATGAATCTCGTATTCTTTTGAGTATTCTTGGTTTGGATTTAAAATTCCCACACTTAATTCTCTTGAATTAAATGTTGTATTAACAATCTCCTTTAAGTTGCATTCCAAATTCCATAGTCGACTTTTCTGAGAAGGATTCTTTATTAGAATTTTTCCATTTCCTTTAATTTCTTTTTGATTTAGTTGACCATCTAAAAGAATTTTTTCATTTTCAGTAATATCTACAATTATTAAATCAGACATTTTCTCTATAACCTTAATATGTTTTAAAAGTATTATTAAACAATTTTTTTTATATAAAAAAAATAAAGTTCAAAAATATAAGTTTTCGGAAATCAAAAATTTTTAAAAAATAAAAAAAAATAGAGATTAATTAAAAGTAAAAATACATTTAGAGAGTTGGTAATATGGCTCCAAGTCCCATCAGGATTAAGAAAACTAGTAACATTGGTAAGATGAATAGAATAAATACTATATCGAAAATACCAAATATTAATCCTGCTATTGCCATCCCTTTAGATTCGTCCGCAATCAGGCCTACAATGCCAAGAACGATAGCCGCTCCTGGTAAATAGTAAAAACCAAAAGGAAGAGAACCTAACAAAAGCCATGCAAATAACCCTAATATCCCACAAAGTAAAGCGAGAATCCCAAAAAGTTTACCCATTTTTATCACTAAATTTAGTTTTTATTAGTTTTAATTTCTATGTAGAGTTTATTAATCTTTAATGAGTGCAAGATCTATAAAAATCTTAGTATAAATAAAAGGGTAAAAGAGTTAAAATATAGCCTAATTCTGTAAATTTACTGTTCTGATCCACAATTTGGGCAAAATTTTGCTTCAAACGATATTTTTGTACCACAATGTGCGCAGAATTCCGGTCTTGGACTATATGAACTCTCTTGTTTTTTGACACTTGTGGGTTCCTTCGTTATTTCTGAAGATTTGATCGATGGTTTGACCGATCCAGAAAAATTTGCTTTAATCTTAGAAACATCTTCAATAAGTTGTACATCATTTTTTCTTTTTTTCGAAAAGCTATTAGTTAGTACCCAAAAGATTATCATAGCCGGAACGAGTGCAATGATAAGAACCATGAAAATAATTATCGAGTATAGCGATCCAAAAATGCCCCACATCGACCCAAAAGATATCGGGATGATACCTACTACTACTAATACTCCTATGACTAAACCAATTGTAACTAAAATAGCAGAAGTTAGCGACATATAATACATCCAATCACTTGATCCTTCTAACATGTTTTCTTCAATGTTTCTCGATTGGTTAATGATGTAATTGATCCTTACTTTATTCCCCGAGGTTGTGGTTCCAATTACGATAATATTATCTGATGGACTCAGAGTTGGTCTTTTTTTCGTTGAAAAACAATAATGTAAGTTATTTTGCGAGTCTTCTAACATAAAAGACAAATTTCCCGAATAGGATTTTGTGAAACTTTTAACCATTCCTTCCAAAACAATTGTGTGTTCAGACATTTTGTTAAATCAACTCGAAATTAATATTGAATAATGTTAAATTAATATCGTATGGTCTTAATTTATAAGAAATTTAAACTAATATTTAATTTTTTCAGCATAAAGTAGGTTGTGTTGGAATTATCATTTAGGATTCTTAACTTTTTCTCTCACGAAAACCATGTTCGTATAATTTATCTCGAATCTTTTTCATTCCGGGACAATCATCCCAATTTCCTTGGTAGTCACATTTAATACAATCCTTTTTAAGACGGTTTGCTCGAATGTAGGCTATTGCTCCAATTAGGAAATTAATTTCTAACAATGTAAGTATTTTTACGAATAATGGGAAAGGTAATAGAAATACGGAAACGAGATGTAATCCTACTCCTATTCCGTTAGAGGCTTTTGAGAATATCTTTAGGAATCGGTACTTGGTTAAACCTATAACGCTGAGGATTATAGGTATAAAAAAGATAGGTGAAATGAGATACATAATGATCAAATTGTATATGTTTAGGTCTATAAACAATAAAGTAAGAATGATAGTGATTATTATTACGGGATAGAAAGTAAAGCAACCAATACAGAGCCGCCGTTTTCCTAAGTGATATACATGGGCTGAGAACTCATCGCAATTTGGATGGTGCGATAACATGATTGGTTTAAAATCCGATAAAAGCAAGCGGAAACGAGAAAATTTATGTCTTATCTTTTTAAAAAACTTCACCTTGGTTTGTAAAGTATCCTCAAATATTTTTTCTGAAAATAAAATTACTTGAATCCAATCAAAATTAAAAAAAAAAGAATAGATTGTTATAAATAATATTCTAATTTAATCTCTAACTACTAAATAGATGATGCAGCCTATACATCCTGTAACTAAAACTATTAATAACCAGACTGCTGCATTCATGTCTCTTTTCTTAGCGTCCTTATATACCCATATAGCGACTATTATTGCGATAATAAACCAGACTCCAGCCAAGATTAAGGGTAGTATCAATAAGAATCCTAACGCTCCAAAAGGATCAAATGGGAAAGTAAATAACATTTTTTTTTGCCTCAGTTTTGTTTTTATACTACAAATTTTTTAAATTTGTTGTAATTAACATAGTCATCGTGTTATTTAAAGATGCTTATTTCCCAGCACTAACCCACTATTAAACTTATTACAATTCTTGAATTAAATGCAATAATTGCATGTAATTTCTCTTTGATAATAATATAAAATAATAATAAAAACATCTGACTATTGAGATGCCTCGGCAAATTTTAAATAAGAACCGTATTACATTTCTCTCTTTTGTAGTGTTGTTTTTAGTTTCAAATATAACAATGTTTTCTATTTTTGTCGACAATAACATGATGCCTACTTATTTAGATGTAGATCGAAAAGCCAATGGAAACACCATGATTTCTACATTCAGTTTTTTAGAAGTATTGAATTATCCAAATAGAATGCTAAATCAGATTCCAGTAGAACCAAATAGTTCAGATCATAAAATCTTTGAAGTAGATCGATCAGGAAATAAAGTATGGGAGCTAATTGGCTTAGCGCAACCTCATGAGATTGAGGAATTACCGAATGGACATTTATTAATAGCCGATACTGGCTTTGATAGGGTAATAGAAATCGATTATCCAAATAAAAATATAGTATGGGAATGGAAACCAGAGCACATTAATTGGACCAAGGTAAACCCACTCTGGGATTCTAGCCATTATTACAATGGGCCTCCAGCTTTTGATTGGACTCATCTAAACGATGTGGATTTTAAGCAGTACTCTACTTGGAACGCGTGTTTAATTTCAATTCGGAATTTTGATATGATTGTAGAAGTTAACTATACTGCAGAAAAATTAGGTCCCAGTAATAATCCCGATAATATTGTGTGGTATTATGGGGATTATAAAAACCATTCAGTTCTACAACGACAGCATAATCCGGATTATTTAAGTAATGGAAACATTATCATTGCTGATTCTGAAAATAATCGAATCATAGAGGTCAATTACACCACTAAAAAGGTAGAATGGGTATATCAAAGCGGATTAGATTGGCCAAGAGACGCAGATGAAATACTCAACGGAAATATTTTGATCACAGATTCGTTAAATAGTAGGGTCTTTATAATTAATAAAGAGTCTAAAGCAATTTTATGGCAATTCAAAGGTGATTTAGTAAATCCATATGAAGCCGATATGCTCGACAATGGAAATATACTAATTGGTAATGGTATAGGAGGTGTTGTATATGAACTTAATAGAGATGGTGCCATAGTTTGGAAATATGGTTTGTCCTATTTAAAGAGTGTAGTGTACCTTAATTGTATCATTACTGTGCTTATGTCGGGAGCGTTTTTATTTTTTCTATTTACCAAGAAAAACTGGAAAGCAGAGTTTACAAAAAGAAAATTAAGTTTTTCGATCAAATCAGGGGTTTTAATAAGCCTCATTATAATTTCTATTACAGTATTACTCACTTATACTTCAATTACAATGTTGGTGTTCCGAATCTTGTTTAGTAGTAGATGATGACTCAAATAATTATTAAATTTTGACTTACCTAAAAAAACTTAAGTATAGAGATGTAATTAAAGAACAATAATATGAGAATTAGAAACCCTTTTTCCATTCGAATCGCACTACATCTAATTCTATTATTATTACAATTACTATTTTGGAATTTCACCATAGACGATGCGTTTATCTCGTTTAGATACGCTAAAAATCTTTTTTTCAATCAAGAAATGGTATTTAATGTAGGTGAGGCTCCCGTTGAAGGTTATTCGAATTTCTTATGGGTAATGTGGATGACGTTAAGTTTCGCTTTTAACATAGAAATTGTCTTTTTTTCCAAAGTTTCTGGATTGATTTTTTGTCATTTTAGCGTTGTAATCCTTTACAAATTAGCTTTTCGAATAAGTAAATCAAAAGATTCAAGCTGTCTGATAATTCTTTTTTATGTTTTAACTCCAAACATAGCTCTATGGTCAGTGGGTGGTTTAGAGACTTCCCTATTCTCCTGTCTTTTACTTGTATCCGTTTACTTTTTTATTCAAGATGTATCTGTTAGGAAAAATCGAATTGTTAAGCTATCACCTTTTTCTTTCCTGTTGTTAAGTTTAACGCGTCACGAAGGAGCAGTCTTATATACCCTAACATTGATTTTCTTTATTTATTTACTCATCAAGAGCAAAGAAATTGAAGTCAATAGACGAATCATTCTTCTTTTTTGTTATGGAGGAACATTTTTGCTTACATACGCACCATATTTTCTATGGAGAATCGCTTATTATAACAACATCCTCCCCCATACATTCGTAGCAAAGCAAACGGGTTTTGATTTATTGTTGTTTATGGGGCGATTGGTTTTTTATTTACCGTTAATAATCTTTCTATTACCTACTTTTCTCCTAATTATGCTATATTATATTAAACGCTCCAATTACCGAATAAAGGATGTAATTCAACAGTATATTATTCTAATTATACTTTCATTATCAATTATAATCCTATTCTTAACAGCTTGGATGCCCGGATTTAGATTTACCGTGCCGATAATTCCATTAGTCTATTTACTACTACTGAAACCGCTTAATTTCATATTTACTACTTATAGAAACAAATTTAAACTCAGCATTTTGTCTAAGAACTTCAAATATATAACTGTAACAATAATTTGCGTATTAAGTTTCTCACAGATTTTTACATTCTATCCTTTCGTTGATTTTTATGGAACTGGAATCAACGATTGTAATATAGTTTTAGGAAAGTGGATTGACGAGAATTCATCAGAAAATGCATCTCTTGCCGTTTGGGATGCTGGAGCTATTCCATTTTATTCTAATATCCGCACAATAGATATATACCCCGATAGTTTACAAGATCTACATTTATATAATAATCCGGAGGATACAGATTATATTTTAGACCAAAATATAACTTTTCTTATATTGAATGACGAGTATTTTAGTTACATTAAAGCAGATGTTCGCTTTCTCAATAATTATCACTTAATATTTTTCGCCCAGTTCTATTATGCTGACAATTTCTACGGAAGAGATTATGTCTACCAAATGTATTTATTCAATGAATTTAATATCTCTGAATCAGCGATCAGCGCCTTGATTAACTCTTCTAATAGATTTTACATTTAAAACAATTTAATCTAATTTTAACCCTTTAACCGGCTTGCGTGATCGTGGAGGAGCTCGTTTGAAGGTTATGTTAGGATATCCAATCATAAAAGCTCCAATACGTTTCCCTCTCACACCAGCTAATTTCATAATTTTCTTATTGTGCTGAGATGCAATATTAATAAAACCATTCCAACACGTACCTAAACCTAAAGATTGTGCTGCGAGTCTACCATACGTAATTATGATACCAATATTATGATCAGCAAGTTGCATATCAAACATGGATGATACAAATATCACATGAGGAGCATCATGGAATAAGGGATTAGCATAATTTTTTTTCCGAGCTTCAAAAGATTCTCCATATTGTGCTCTCATGCCAAGTTTATTAAATAACGTGTCAATTACCTCATCTGATAAACTCTTTAATATCTCTTGATCAGATACAATCGCATACTTTTCATACCTGAGATTACTGGCTGTTGGAGCATGTTGCATAAGATCCAGGACTTTTTTTAAGATATTCTTAGGCACTTCTTTCTTTTTGTACTGCCTTATAGAACGGTGACCTCTTAGAAATTTATACAGATTATCGTAGGGTACGATTGAATCGAGTTTTTCAATCCCTTCAAAAGCGAAAGCCTCATCTCCAAAATCTTCGTAAATTATTGCATCTTGTGGACAAACTGCAATACAGTGCCCACAAAGCATACACATATTGTCTAAATCTTCAAAAAGGACATTATTTTTGGCTTCATCTAACGAATAAAATCGACACTCTTGAATACACAAACGGCAACCATTACATCTTTCATAATCTATTCCCACGATCGGCATAATTTTCCACGATTTGTATTTTTATAGAATATATTAAAGAATAGAATTTCTTTAAATTTTCGGGTTAATAATATTAGTATTTTGAAATTATATCAATGAAAAAGAATTGGCGTAATTTGAATCAACTGAGAATGATTTTTAAAGTGTCAAGAATTTTAGAAAATTATGATAAGTGATTTTTACGAAAAATTAGCTAAATTAGCAGTAAATTATGCCGTGGACGTAAAAAAGGGCCAACGAGTGGCTGTAGTAGGACCAACATTGGCTAAAGAACTCTTTCAAGCAATTTATGTAGAGGTTATAAAAGTGGGTGCTCATCCAACTTTGGTTCCTGATATCGAAGGAACTCAAGAATTACTTTATAAATATGGTTCTGAAGAACAATTGGAATATGTTGATACCATCCAAAAAATGGTGATTAACGAATTTGACTGCCTTATTAGTATTTTTGCGGATTATAACCAGAAAAAACTGTCGTTAGTCGATCCAAAAAAGGTTGCTAAATCTCGAGGATCACCAGGACGTCGAGAAATGATGGGAATTTATATGGAAAGATACGCTAAAGGTGAATTGAATTGGGTTATAGTTCCTTTTCCGTGTAATGCATTTGCACAAGAAGCAAATATGGATCTTTTCTCGTACTTTGACTTTGTAAAAACCGCATTACTCTTAGATAAGGATGATCCCGTAAAAGAGTGGAAGGAAATTGAGAAGAAACAAGATAAACTCGTCGAAATTTTAGACAAAGTGGAAAAAATACAAGTTTTAGGGCAAGATACGGACTTAACTGTTTCAGTGAAGGGTAGAAAATGGATTAATTGCTGCGGACATAATAATTTACCTGATGGTGAGGTATATACAAGTCCTTTAGAAGATTCTGTTAATGGACACATAAGATTTACATATCCCGGAATTTATAGCGGTAGAGAAGTAGAAAATATATACTTAGAATTCAAAGATGGAATAGTTACCAAAGCTACTGCAGATAAGGCTGAGGACTTGCTTCATGAGTTAATTGCTATCGAAGGTGCTAAAATCCTTGGTGAATTCGCTTTCGGAACTAACTATGGTGTCACCGATTTTACAAAAAATATGTTGTTTGACGAAAAAATGGGAGGGACTATGCATTGTGCGTTAGGTGCAGGACCACCCGATACAGGATCAACCAACAAAAGTGCGATTCACTGGGATATCCTTAAAGATATGAGCTTACCAGGTTCTAAGGTTATTGCTGACGGAAAAATTATTTACGAAGAGGGTAAGTGGAAGATTTAAACAAATTCTATTTACTAATAAAACTTTTAACTAAATTTTCTCTTTTAATTTTAAATTGATTGATAAATTCGTAAAAATATGATTAAAGAGGAAGAGAAAGATACTTCTACTGACCAAAATAGAAGGATTTTAAGCATAGATGTATTTAAAGGGTTAACTATCCTTTTAATGGTTTTTCTTAACACTTTTCATCCCTACGACGACGTTCCAGCTTGGTCTAAACACGCTGGGGAATACGGACTAACATATGTTGATTTAGTAGCACCTTTTTTTGTATTTATGCTGGCGCTTAATATGAAAATCTCATATAGACGCCGTGCTGAAAAATTTGGAAAGAAAAGAGTGGTATTAAGATTTGTACGCAGATTTTTAATTTTCATTGCCATAGGTTTGTTATTAACTATATATATCGATTACGACGGTTTTTACTTTCGATGGGGTACTCTTCAAGTGTTAGGGTTTTCAGGATTAATGGTATTACCTCTACTCGAATTAAAACCATTTGTGAAGCTAACCTTTGCCATCGTTTTTATGGTTTTACATCAATTAATTCTTCTTACACCTGCAAGCGTAATAATTTACGATTCGGTAGAAGGAGGTCTTTTAGCAGTACTTTCGTGGGGTTCTATGATGATTTTATCCTCGTTTTTATCCGAGGGATTAGAGAAGGGTAAAGAACATGTAAAGCACTATTTCTTGTATGGGGGGTTGATTTGCTTACTAATTGGGATTGGAACTGGATTCTTTTTGGGTGTAAGTAGATCTTATATTTCGCTTCCTTATATTTTAATTAGCGTAGGAATAGCATCGATGCTATATTATCTTTTATCCTTTATATTTGAAGAATGGAAAACTAATTATAATTTCGTTAAAAATGAGAAGATATTCAGCGTTGTAGGGAAGAACGCGTTTATTTTTTATCTAATTCATATGTTGATTGCTTTCACGATTTATTCGATATTTCCTTTCGATACTCCTAGCATAATTCTTTTCCCATTAGCTATCGTTCATACTGCTTTCATCTGGCTCCTAGCGTATTTTATGAACAAACTGGAAATTTATATCGTAATATGAGATTGAATATCTTAAAAGAACAGTTTCTATAACTAATTGTAGAAATATCTAAGTTAAAAATAATCTCTTACTCGAAACCATCTATACGACCTGATCCCTTGTGTTACTTCTAGTAATTTTTCTCTCATCATTTTTAGTAATAAATGCGTAGGATAATACTTTAATAGCGTATTAACTCGATTAAAAATAAGCCATCTTAGCTTCATTGTGTATTGAAACTCAGAGTAAAGATATTTAGTTAATAAGTGTAAATAGAAGCTGGTAGATTTCTTTACGTTTTGTAAATTTTTTAAAATTGCGTAAGAGGCGAATTCAGCGGTTTTTTGTGCGTAATAAATTCCCTCACCCCAATATGGATCAGCAATACCCGCCGCATCACCTATTAACATTACTTTGTTTTTATAAATAGGAGTGACTTTGAAATTTCCATAGGGGATAGGATGCCCATGGATTTCGGAAATATCTTCTGGATTTATACCCAACGCAGATATAAAATTATGCAACGCTTTTTTAAAAAAGCCTTTATTTTTTCTAATGAGACCTCCAACTCCAAGAATTACTTTATCTTTATTTGGAAACAACCAATTATATCCATATTTTAAAAACCCTAATGAAATCATAGGATATTTGAAAAGCTCTTTATCTAAATCCTTTCTATCAATAAAACACTCCAGTCCTGTAGCTAAATTATAATTCCATTGCTCTTTTTTAATTATTCGATTACGGATAAATTCTTGCTTCACTATACTATTAACTCCATCAGCGCCTATGATAATATTTGCTTTAAATGTATCACCTTTCGATAAACTTATTTCGCAAGATTGTAAATTTACCTTCTCAACTTTATCTCCTTCGATTACATCTACGCCAGCTTCCTTCGCCTTGTCCAAAAGGAAATTATCATATACTAATCTGTCCACGAAGTAAAAAGGAAACTGGGAAATATTGCTTGACATAATCCTTTTTACTTTATAATTAATTTCAAAACGATTTGTAAAATAATTTATAATATGCTTATCCAGAAGTGATTCCACCGTTTCGCCGAATATTCTCTTTAAAAGCTTAAAAGTTTTAAAAGTCAGGATACCACCACATAGCTTTTGTCGAGGAAATATATCTTTATCGATTATTTGTACATTGAGTCCGAGTCTCTTTAATAAATAACCCGCAGTAGATCCGCCTGGGCCTCCACCAACTATGATAACATCGTAATCAACAGTTTGTTGAGAAATTTTGTCCACCTATAAAAATAATGATATGATCAAATAGTTAACCCGTTTTTCTATTTATATTTTTAAGTTTAAAATCTTTTTCTTAAAAAAAAAAAATTTTAAATTTAAAGGTAAATCTAAGCATAGTAAATTTTCATAGATAAAGCTTATAAAAAAGAATTGCATAATTGTTATTTGCACTTTTTTGTATATTATATTCACAGGAATTAATATGAATATCTTAGAAGAACAATTTCATTTGTTTGAAATAGATGAGGAAAACGAAGATTTTATGAAAATTGAAGTTGAAAACGGTCCAATTCAAACTCCTTTAGATACATCATCAATTTTTATAATTGTGGACCCTGTAAATAAAATAGTTTGGATATATCACGGAAAGAATGTTA
This sequence comes from Promethearchaeota archaeon, assembly GCA_030599585.1. Classification (GTDB taxonomy): domain Archaea; phylum Asgardarchaeota; class Lokiarchaeia; order Sigyniarchaeales; family SOKP01; genus SOKP01. Next base: position 83,915 of record JAUVNS010000001.1, read on the forward strand.
ATGTTAGAAAGAAATTTATTGCGGCTCAAAAAGTACCAAATATACGAGACAATTATGGAATAGATTTTAAAATTGTAGCCGTTGACGAGGGAAGTGAACCGTCTAAATTTAAGGAAATCGTAGGTCTATAACAATTTCTCTACTCTAAAATGTTCGAAAAAATTACATTAGGGCAAAGATCATAATATGTAGATGTCGTTCTACGAATACGGGTGTATACACAATTTAGCGTGAAATGAATCTTTCACGATCTTTATGTTAATTGTATTTATTGCAACAAGTTATAAAGCGATTTCGCTATAGTATAAAAGGCATATTCAACATTTTCACCAGTTAAAGCGCTGGTTTCAATGTATCCTAAATTAAGGTAACTCGCGAGATCAGACCCTTTTTCAGAAGTGCTCTCTGAAGATTGGCCAATATCTTTTTTATTTCCAATAATATAACCTGTTAAAGCCGGTCTATCTGTTAGCTGGTTCTGAATGTCATAATACCAATTTGAAACGCTTTCTAGCGAGTTTGGCTTTGATAAGTCGAAGATGAGGAATATGCCATCAGATCCTAAATAGAATTGTTGTCTCATAGTTTCGAATTTTGCTTGTCCTGCTATGTCCCATAGAACCAATTGTATGTAAGACTCTTCTATTTGAAATATCTTATCCGAGACGTGCACCCCAAGTGTTGGAATATAATGCCTTCGAAACGCGTTGTTAGTGAATCTTAATATTAACGAGGATTTACCAACAGAGGGATCGCCACAGATAATTATTTTAAATTTATAATTAATTAACTTAGCTTCTTTTATTTTCTGATCAGGAAAAGCTTTTGCGTTTTCCTCAGCGATCTCGTTATTTTTAAACTCGGTTAAAAATTGGTCAATAGTGAGGAAAATTTCATTTAAAATATCTATATAATTCTCTCTTGGAGCTTTTGATTTTTGCAAGTGTGCAACTTTTTCAGCCACTTCTTCAAATGGAGCCTGAAAATAATTCAAATATTTATAAAAGATAACATCGTCAGATTCCTTAAACAATAAGGTAATTGCTCCTTGCCCAATTCCGCCTCGTCTGGACTCATCGTTCCATTTTATATATTTTATTAATCCTTTTAAATTTAAGGAAGGAAATGGAAGAATTACTAACGATTCAGGAATAAGACCATCTTCTCCTGATAGAACTGTAATTGTCTTAACACTAATATGAATTCTACTCGATTGAGGAACATCTCCTAACCATACAAATGGATTTGGCCCAAGTTCGTCGTCCAATTCTGTGTACAATATTCCCTTTATTAGTTTAGCTTCCATCGTAAGGCGATCGTAATAAAAACAAAAAATTGAAAATTTCTTAATATTATTATCGTGTAGAAATATAAATATTAACGCTTTTTAGAGTGAAAAAGTTTTAATTATGTTTGAAATACAAATAAGAAGAGATTAAAATGGTAAAAATTAATCTTTTATATTTTCTAAGAGTGAGATTATCCGATAAATAGTAGTTCGCGAATGAAATGGAATATTTGCATCTTGAGATAAGTCTGTAATCATATACATTACACTACTGGCAAGAACTGCGGGAGAATCATCTTCACGCTTTAATTCCTCGATTCCTTTGCTCGCAACTCGTTTTATATTTCTTGGAACGCCTCGGTCGTTAATCATTCCATTAAGTAGGTAATCCACTTTTGAAAATGCATCCAAGATATCTTCAGTAAATTCTGGTCCCCTTGGCATAATCATCTCACTTTTTAATTTAGTCTAAAAAAAATAATAATAAAATACTCTATTACTTGACTTTTTAAATATTGATTAAAATTTAATTTTTTTGATTTTCTAATATAAATAAATAGAGAAGTAGGGAAAGAATAATGATAGAAGACTAGAAAATTCCAAATTCACGTATTTTTTTCGTTAATTTTGGAATTTCTTCTTCGAACGTTTTTAATTGATTTTGATATCTATCATAAATTTCACTAAACGCTGAGCTTCCAGCTTGATTCAAATCTTTAACGAAATCATAAGATATTTCAGATATCTCTGTAAAAACATTATTAAATTTCTCAGTAATTTCTACTAACTTCGGTTCGACCTTTTTTCTTTGTTTCCTTTTCATGTTCCTCAATTTTCCTCGAGGGATTCTTATATTATCTATTAGCTTATCACATTTATCCAAAAATAAATATGTGTCCACTCGATTCTCTTCCGGTAAATTAGTTTCAATGATCTCGGTACGCCAAGTATTTATTCGTCCTCGCGCAAATGTGTCAAAATTAAGGGAAATAGAATCGATACCTTCCCTGACTAAAAACCGTAGAAATTCGGGATCGTCACTAGGAGCTTGACCACAAATACCGACTTTTCTATTTCGTTCATGGGCAGTTTTTATCAAGTGACTTACCGATCTCCGAATTGATTCGCTGTTTGTGTTATAATCGTAATCATTCATGAGGGGAATCATTTTTTCGTTGTCTCTACCTACACCATATGTTAATTGGGTAAGATCATTGCTTCCGATGCTGAAGCCGTCGAAATATTCGCAGAATATGTCGGCACATATGATATTCGATGGAATCTCGGCCATAACATAGACCTTAAGACCGTCCTGACCTCTAATTAATCCTTCGTTTTCCATAATCTCTATGATTTTCTTGGCTTCCTCGGGACTTCGACAGAATGGAAGCATTGGAATTATGTTGATCAGCCCCCATGCTCTCGCTTTTTTAATTGCTTTCAGTTCTAAAATGAAGGCCTCTTGGAATTCTTCGTGAACGTAGCGTGAACAGCCCCTAAAACCAAGCATAGGATTATTTTCATCTCCTTCGTATATCCATCCTCCGATTAGATTTGCGTATTCATTAGTCTTGAAATCTGAAAGACGTACTACGCATTCAGCTAACTCCCCATTTGGTAATATTTTCCAGACTCCGGCTGCGATAGTGGCAATTCCTTCTGCTAGTTTTTCAATATAAAATTCTTCCTTGTCGTCGTAACCCGCTGTAAGTTCCCTAATCATGTCAAGAGTTTCCTTCAATTTCAAAATTTCTCTATTAAATGGATCTTTGTGGTATAGATCGCTTTTCTTGATGTTTTCAATTTTTTTCCTATGATCTAGCAAAACTCCATACCTCATAACTAGGGAATCAAACGCGATCAAAGCGTTAGGGTGTATCCGAATCTCGTCGTTTATAATAAATTCTAACCGGGCTAAACCAGTACCATCAGGATATTTGCCTGAAGATAAAGCCCCCTTAGGGATTCCTAAATTAACTAAAACTTGAGTTTTGGTCGAGGGAAGTTGTGCAAATTCGATAGAATCGAAATCATACTCTACATCTTTAAGCCAGAGCCGGGGTTCTCCTTCGCTACAATCAATCGTAACGCTTTCAAGACCGTCTCTTTGCTTTTCCTTAATTTTTTGTATTATATTATCTGCTCCTACTACTGATGCGATATTTAATTCTCGGGATACTATAGCTGCGTGACAAGTTGGGCCCCCTTTTTCAGTAATAACGCCACCTAAATTCTGCATATAAGAGGTCCAATCGGGGTTTGTTTCTTCCGTAACTAATATATCTCCTTCCTCTAATAAGTGTGCATCGTTAATAGATTCAATTACTTTGATTTTACCATATCCAATTCTACGACCTATAGCAGTTCCATTATTATCAACTAAAAAGCCATCGTTAATGAGTTTTACAGGATCTTCTAATAAATAAAAAATTTCCTCGGTATCTCCTTTCTGTGAATGAACTGTTTCAGGTCGAGCTTGAACAATATAAATTTTACCGTCGTTGCCTAAAGCCCATTCGATGTCCATAGGTCGACCATAATGCTCCCGAATTTTGATAGCGTATTCTGTTAAAATCTTAACTTCATCCTTACTCAAACAAAATTGTTTTTGTCTTTCTAATTCCACTGGTAAAGTTATCGTTCCACCTTTTTCGGTGTCAAAAATCATCATTTGTTCTTTTTTTACCAACTCGCGACTTATTATTTGTAAATTAGGTCCGTGCTTGAAGACAATAAACTCGTCCCCTTTCTCAACTCCTTGAACAATAAGTTCTCCTAAACCCCATGTTCCTCTAATCACAACTACATTTGGATTTCCAGAATCGGGATCTTCAGTAAACATAACACCTGAGGATTTTACACCTTTTAACCCTCCGGCTATTTCTTGTACACCTACGCTTAATTTAACGGTAAAGTGATCGAAACCAGCTCTTTCTCTGTACATCGTAGCTCTTGTTGTGAAAATCGAGGCCATATCTTTAAGGATATATTCTAAAATTTGATTTTCTCCAGAAATATTTAAGTGTGTATCTTGTTGACCGGCAAAAGAGGCATCAGGTAGATCTTCTGCCGTAGCAGAGCTTCTAATTGCAAAAGTGGTTTCACTTCCGATTCGACCCACCAAAATGTGGTATGCTTCGATTATCTCGTCAGCCAAACTATCAGGTATTTTGGCTTGTTCGATGACGTAACGGATATCAGCACAAAATTTATCTACCTTTTGAATTGATTTTATATCCTCTTTTTTAAGCTCCTTTTCGATCTTGTTTATGTCTCGTTTAATGTAATTTTTTAAGGTTATCTCTTCATTTTTAATCCTAAAATAATTAGTCTCTAAAATATAATCATAAGCATCAGCTGTAACAGCAAATCCTAACGGTACTGGGATTCCAAAAGAAAGAAGTTCTCCCAAAGAAGCGTTTTTTCCTCCAACAATACCCACATCATTAGCTCGAACGTCGTCGAAAAATTTGATGTAGTGAAAGCTTGGTTTTTCTTCATTCATGACAAAATCACTAAAATTTTATTTTTCTATTACTTTTTTTTTAAGTTTTTTATGCTTAAAAAAATTGTTAATTTTATTAGATGCATATAATCCTCTTTTCCCATTAAGTACTAATTTTAAAATTAAACATTTAAAAGAAAATCTGTATTCCATGGACTCCTCATGCATTAACAAATGCTTAAAGGTCATTTTTAGTAACCCGTTATTTTATTACACAAATGTAAAATTTATATTACACTGTTTCTAATTATTAATTACTTCGGAATTTTTAGTAGAAGTAAATTTCTAAAGGAATTAATAACGAGATGAATGTGAAAAATGCCATATATGTTTACAACGTCTTCTTACCCGACCGATTTAAGAGAAGAAGCAGTCGAAGCTTATTTTAAAATGTTAAAAGAAATGCCTTTTGATAAATCTCTCGGAAAAGAAACGATAAAGGTAGCAGTCACAACCACTCCAAAGGGAGTGAAGACGTTAAGTATTATGAGCGTAAAAGAAGGTAAACTTACGGAAGCTCTTTTATGGGATTATAGAAGGATGTCTTATTTTCAGCTTATCAAGGGATTTGAGTTCAAAATTCGAGTGTGGACAAATATAGTGGAAGCCCTAGATAGTATCAATCGAAGTTTACCAAGTCAATAAAATAACTATTTTTTTTATTTTTATTCTAATATTAAATAAAATAAATTTGTTAATTTCTAGTTATAGATTAACGGTGTTAGTCATTATCCAATAATTATGGATGACTTCTACATACACAACTTAATTTATTAATACAACTTTTCTAAAAAAAAAGAAAAAATGAAAATTAAGTGAGTAAAAATGGAGTACAAAAATAATATTTTACACCTACTTAAATCTTAATCTTTACTAATATATTCAAAAAAAGTGTAAATAATTTTCTATTGACAGAATTGTGATTTAATTCAAATTTAACTCCCTATTGAAAACTTCGTAATCAGAAGTGCTATATAGGCAAAAAACAACTTCCCTTATTTGAGTTTCTCCAGCAAGGTATTTTTTTACGCTAAAGATCATTATCTTTGCACATCTATCGATGGGATATCCAAAAATTCCCGTTGATATAGCTGGAAACGCAACAGTCTTCAGTTCGTGCTCGTCCATGAGTTTAAGGCTATTTAAAACGGCGTTGGTTAATTTAGAATCCTCATCGCCCTCACCCATACGAGGTCCAACAGCGTGAATAACAAATTTAGCTTTTAAATTCCCTCCTGTTGTAATAACAGCACCACCTACGAATGTCCCTCCAATTTTATTACATTCTTCTTGAATTGTTGAACCTCCTGTCCGTCTAATCGCACCCGCTACTCCTCCACCAAGGATTAATTGGGCATTCGCGGCGTTGACTATAACATCAGTGTCTAAATCTGTTATATCTGCTTGCACAATTTTGATCAAAGAGTTTTTAACAACTATAGAATACATTTTGTCCAAAGTTTATATGTGCAACTCCAAAAATAAATAATAAAAAAATAAAATTATTCTGGTTGGGGTTCTTGGCCTTTCTTTAAAATCTCATCAAGTTGAGAACGATCTTCGTCACTCATTTTCGACATCGCGTCCATGTTTTGCTTCATTAAATCCATCATTACTTTCTGTGAAATTAACTGGCTTAATACTGGTAAAGCAATCCTCATTCGAGTGAGTTCATAGAACATTTGTTTCGCTGTGTCTCTCATATCCTTCAAGTTTTCTTTAGTCATTCCTTCCTCACCTATTCCAGGGCATTCTACATCGACAACAGTGAAATTTTTTCCATCAAATTCTAACGGATAAGTTCTGCAACTCAGAGGGCGGTTATCATACACTAAACATTCTTTTTTCTCTTTGTTATAGAGAGCACACTTAATTTCTAGTAAATCTTCTATTGGAACTCCACCAAATGGATCCCGTGGTTTTTCTTCTTCACCTTCTTTTGGAGTAGGTGGTAAAGGTTTTAGGACCAAATCAATTCCTCCACTTGGTTTATTATATATATCCAAATATGGTAAAAAGTTCGTAACAACGCCATTTCTTGCCCACAATTCAAGATCCCAAAAGGTAATCGGTATCGGTCCACGAGTTAAACAACATTTATCGGATCGAGTACACTTAAATGTGAATTTTGCTTTTGGCTCTTCAATGTCGGTCTTGGTCTCAGATTCCTCTTTGATGTCCTCTATTTTCTTATCTTCTTCTTTTACTTCCGGTTTTTCATCATTTTTATTATTTTCAACCATAACAAACACTAATAAAAGTTTGATAAATTTTGATACTTTTCAATTTAAAGAATTAATCATTGAAAAAAAATTTTCTTTTTTTATATGATAAATTGGTATACTATTCTTTAAATTTTAGGTGCTATTGTTTTATTTAATCGTAAAGTGCTAAGAGTACAAACTGAATTATCACTGGCAATGTAAATATACCTATAAAACCTAATATAATACCGATAATCGATAGAACTTCAGAATCGTCATATTTCGATCCAATAACTCCAAATATGATCGCCGCTCCCGGTAAATAGTAATAGGTAAAAAAATATAAGCATAATGGAAATACTAAGCAAATAAAATACCATGCAAAGAAGCCGAATATACCACAAAGTAATGAAATAATCCCAAAAATTTTTCTCATTTCATTCACTAAACTTAGTTTTATTAAGTTGATCCTTGAAAAATTCTTTTTTTTATTTATCTTTTGATTTGGAAATGCATTTAATTGTGAAAAATTCGATCTCCTTTTCACTTCATTCTAATTGCCTATTTAAAGGAAGACTAATATGTTTTAACAAATAATCTTAAAAATATTATTACATTTCCTAGTAAGTCTACTAGGAACTAAATCTAGAGTCAATTTATCAGTTTTAGGACAACATTATGAAAACCTTGATCACTAATAAATATCTAATATGGCTTATTTTATCATTTTTACTTGTTGCTAGCTTTTTTCTTGGTATGTTTTTATTTGCTTCGTCTCTAGAAGTGACTATCATTATCCTGGTAGTATTGATCATCTCTTTCTGTATCCAAATTCTTTTAATTTTAAATTTTGCGAGCAGTAGAATAAAAAATCGATTGAAGATTGGAATGCTAACTACGCACTCGTTGAATTTGTTATTTGCTATCGTTATTGGATTTTCCATTTCGGTGATGGAATCTGATTTCAAATATAATTTTGGGATAGTAATGATTCCTTTACTTCTAATATTGAGTCTCGTTATAACAGATAAATATGATAACGATATGAAGGGTTTTACCCTTGAGAAAGAGGAAAAGCCGAAAAAGAAATCAACAAGACCCGTTATAGAATTCGAAAACAAAAAGTACGTTTTTTCGTTAAATTCTTTAATAATATTAGGAGTTGGCACACCTCTTCTAGCAATAGTCATTTATTTCTTCTTCGATATTGAGGCTCAATTTTGGCTACACGAAATAGTTGTGAAACAGACTATCTATTTCCTTAATTTATTTTTTGACATGGATGTATCTACTAGCTATATTCCAAGTGGGAAATATCATTGGAGTTTTAATTTTGTAGGGAGTATTGATGGAGACCCGTTAAGTAGTATTTATTTTGAGACGTTCTGTACGGGCATTCAAGCTATCTGCGTATTCGCAGGTATCATCATTTGCACTCCTCACTCCCAAGATAAACGCACTAACAAGGATATAATTTGGAGAAAAGCTAAAGCATTAATTGTATCTTCAATTATCTTCTACGTGGTAAATGTTATTCGAATGTTAATCCAGATTGAATTATATTACCTTGGATATCCCTGGGATAGCATACATGTTTCGATCAGCGCAGCAAGCTCTTTCATTGCAGCTATTATTATTCTCTTACTTCATAAATGGATCCCCGAATTCATCATTAGCATCATATATATTGGCACTTTAATTAGCAAAAGAGTTAAACGCGTGAGAAAGCCAAAAGAATAGTAATAAAATTTTAAACATACCAATTGTTCATTTGTTCAATAACTAAAAAGTTAGAGATAATCATGTTAAATTTTGAGAAAGAGCAAATAGTTTCAAAAATCGGTAATGTATCCGTAGGAGGGCAACCGGGTGAGAATCCCGTAGTAATGGTTGCTACCGTTTTTTACACTAACCACGCTGCTTTACTAGACGAGAAAACTGGAAAAATTGATAAAAAACTCGTCGAACAAGAATTAAATGAATACTCAGAAATTATTGAAGAAACCGGAATGCAAGGAATAATAGACGTGGTAGGAGGATATCCCGAGGCATTACTAAAACAGTGTGAGTTTGTCGCTGACATTGTGGATTATCCGTTTTTAGTTGATGGGTTAAACGATAGTTCCCGAATTCCAGCAATGGAGGGTTTAAAAGACATTGGATTGTTGGATAGAGCCATCCTAAACAGCATTGATGAAGCAACCAGCGAGGAAAGTTTGCAAAAGCTGAAAGAAATTGGGGTGAAACATGCCGTGTTGTTAACTTTCGGAAACAGGTATATTTTTCCTCAAAAAAAAATCGATTTTTTAAAAAATACTTTGCTTAAAAAAGCTCAAAGCGCTAATATAGAAAATGTACTAGTCGATACTGCGGTTTTAGACCTACCTTCGATAGGAATTAATGCTGAGACAACCCGGTTAGTAAAATCAGAGTTAGGTTTGCCCACCGGATTTGCCCCCGCCAATGCAATTTATGGTTGGAATTTTGTTAAAAAATATGGTGACAAAGCGAGATGTGGTGGCATCGCTTCTTTGATGGCTTATTGTGTCAACGCTGGGAGTGATTTTGTGTTATTTGGGCCTGTTAAGTTCGCAAAGTGCATTATTCCCTCAATGTCCCTGATTTCTGCTATTAATTCTTATTATCGAAAAAGAGTTTTAAGAAAAGAAATATCTGACCGAACTCCGTTGAAACACATCTTCTAAGATTTGTTTTAAGATATATACCTCAGTAGTAAATCTTGCGTGCGATTAAGAAAATCTTGAAGATGTTGGTTAATGATATCTTTTTTACTTTCTTCATCAATTAAAAAGAGGACATATAACTCGTAGTTTACGATTTCTACTCGCTTTAACAAGATTATTGAGTTTGAAACTCTAAAGATTGCTTCTTCTTTCTCAGACAATTTAAATTTGTAAAAAATCTTGAATAATGTAGTAAACTGAGGGGCAACGACTTCAAACACATTTATTAACTCTTCAGAATTTTGCATATTAGTAATTTTCATTGCTTCTGGGGTGAAGTGCTCTGCTAACACTAAACCATCGCTACTCAAAAGGAGCACTAACGATGAGCCTGTGAGCGAAGTAAATTCTCGAAGATTTTGTTCGATTAAATTCCTATTTGGGCTCAATTTTGCTATACCAGATGAAAAAGCTCTTAAAATTGAAAAGATTTTAAACATACTCGTCACATATATTTCAGGACTTCCGATAGAAGATAAATTTGTTAAGTTTTTTTTAAGGTCTTTTATGTTTGATTGCATTTCAATAGAATCGATAATGTCAGGATCTCCTTTCGAAAAAATGTAAATTATTGGAGTATTCTGCTCCAAATTTTTCAAAGCAGTTCTAATTTTTTTGAGATATTCAATGCTTTCGCTGAACCTCTCTTCATCTCGAAGGTCGATAAAATAAAAGAGCAAATCAGCTTCAAATAAGTAAATTTGAGATTTATCGAGATATCCTTCTTGATAGCGTCGTTGTCCCCCTAAGTCCCACAAAAAGATATTTGTTCCTAAAGCTTCTATTGAGCTTACATCTGCTCCTCTTGTGGGTTTTAATCCAATCAGCTTTGAGAATTTTCTATCAACAGATAATATAAAGCTGGTTTTTCCGCTATTATCAAGACCAGAGAGAATAATTTTCATTTTTCTCTGTGTTGTTATTGGTGTTGATGGTGTTTGTTCAATGTTAATTATTTTTTCTAAGAGCTTTTTAAAATCTCTTGCTACCTGTTCTTGAGGTAATAGTTCTTCAGTGATATGTTTATCAAATTCTGAAAAAAAATCAGTAATTACATTTTTTAATCGTTTTATATTATCGTATAAGAAACTCCTTTTTTTTTCATCTATTAATATGCAAAAAGCACTTGCTAGTGGTATTTCTGAAAATTTAGCATCAATAAAATGAAAGTAACTAAGCGAAGTTAAATGAAAATCAGGAAATGGCATGATACCAAAATGGTGGTATTTCTTCAATGCGTTAAAATCTTGTTTAAAAATATTTCCATCCCCAAGTAATAAGGAGATATTTTTAATCGCAATCTGCGTGTAATCTCTTAAGGAAATTCCAAGTTTATTCGCCTCTCCATTATCTGAATTGGCTTTTTCCCGCAGGTCCTCATCAATAGGCTCTGGAAACATATAAATTGGTTGAGGTCCGAGTTTATCGAATGCAGAGAATAATATTCCTTTAATTATAGACGATTCAATTAATTTATCAATTAATTTATCCATAAGTTGGGGTTCTGGAATATAGTTTTTTAATATTAATTAATTATCAATCTAATTATATTAAATTATATATAGATTAATTATATGCTAGATAAAATTGCTGAATATATTAGAACAAATCTAAACATCATAGAAAAGACTGAAATTAGCCCATTTGTTCAAAATATTAACGAGAATTCCTATAAAAGCCCTCGAATATTTTCAGATATTGGTCAAGACTCAGCAGCTGTTACAAATAATAACGATATGCTCACATTAATCACTACTGATAGAATAAAGACTAGTTATATAGAAAATTTCCCATTGGGTGCGGGATTTAGCTCAATCTTGGTCGGTGTAGACGATATATATGCGTGTGGAGGAAAACCGATAGCAGCAAGCATAATTATATCATTCAAAGATCAAATCCTTGGTCAAAAAATGATCGATGGTATTTGTAAGGGTTCGAGATTATTTCAGGTTCCAATAGTTCGTGGTCACACGAATTTAAAAGAGTTTAACGAATTGAGTTCGACTGTGATAGGCGAAATTAAGAAAGACGAGTATATATCTGCGACTAATGCGCAAGATAAAGACGAAATTATCCTAGCTGTAGATTTTAGTGGAAATGTTGGAAAAGCAAGTAAGCTCCATTGGGATACAGTTACTTTTAAAAGCTCTGAGGAAGTTTTGAATAAAAGGAAGTCGATGAATGAAATTGCTAAACTAAAAATCGTAAACTCCGCTAAGGATATATCAAACGGAGGTATTTTCGGCACGATTTTACAGTTAATTAATTATTCCAAAGTTGGAGCGGACATAAATATAGAAAAGATCGTAATGCCTCCCGTGTTAATAGAAAAAGCTTACAATTTAGAGACCTATATGCAAATGTATTTAACAACCTCATATGTTTTAACCGCCCCAGAAAAGACAAGTCAAGATGTAGTAAAGATTTTCAACGATCATGGAATGTTTGCTGCTGTAATTGGAAGGATAAGGAATGAACAAGAATTAAATATTACTGACGGTCAAGATACAATTAAAGTTATAGAATTTTAATCTTCTAAGGTTTAATCTAATCGATAAGAAGTAAGCTATGAGAAACACCATTTATCCCACATCTAACGATAATTTTAGTTATTAGCCTTTACTTAAGATCTGACAATCTAAAAATTTGTTTCGGAGTAATTGTATTACAAATAGGACACTGATAAACTAGTTTTTCATTTTTGGGCGTATGATGAATTAGTTCCATGATGTGTCCACAAGCTGGGCAATATGTTGGAAAATCTTTTCGATGGGGGGTTAAAAAAAAATTTGGTTTAAATCTGTGTTTTGTTTCCATATAATAATAGTATGATTTCATGCATTTAACTTTTTGCTTTCGGTCATATGATGATCATTTTAGAACATTTGAAGATCAATAAATTCATTTTGAAAAATAATAATTTATTGGATACTTATCTTTCTAATAAAATAATAATATTCGAGCAATATTAGGAATTATAAAAAAACAAGATATTGAAATAAAATGAGTTTTAATTTCAAAAATAAATTTAAGGGAACAATCTCTATTATTGGCACGAGTGACATCGAACCAAGAACAGAAGAGATAGCTATAGAATTAGGACGGTTATTAGCTATTAATAATTATGCCGTGGCGTGCGGGGGGTTGTATGGTGTTATGGAAGCCGTTTGTAAGGGCGCTAAAAAAGAAGGTGGTTTTACTATAGGTATTATTCCTTACGAAGATAAGAGTCGAGCAAATGAGTTTATAGATGTTGTAATACCAGTCCCTTTTTCTCAGGCTCGAAATATTGTTGTAGTATTGAGTGGTGATGCTTGTGTCGCTGTAGAAGGAAAGGCTGGGACTCTTTCTGAAATCTGTTTTGCTTGGATATATGGGAAACCTATTATTGCACTAACTGGTGAAATTCATGGGTGGTCTTCCAAAATGGCGGGAAAAAAAATCGATGACAGGAGGAGTGATTCGATCTATGGAGCTACATCAGCTCAAGAAGTCGTTGACCGATTGAACGACATTTTTAAAACTAAACCCAATATCAAGTATAAGATGCCTACTGAATTTTAAATAGGAATTTTTTTTCGATATTTTATCCAAAAATCATCCTTGAAAATAATATTAAACCATCAATATGCTATAGAGTATATATAAGGTTAGGTTAATTTTATAAGAACGGGCTACATAAGAAACATAAGAATATATACTTGAAATTTTTTATCTAATACCGGTGAGATTATTTTGACAATTCAATTTTTAGATGAGAAAAAGAAAACAAAAGAATCCGTTAGCCCAAGTAAACTCCTTTTCACAGGATTGGACAATGCTGGAAAAACGACTATAATCCAAGGAATTCAGCGTGAGTTTTCGAAAATCGCGTTTCTCAAACCTACACGAGGTGCTCAGAGAAGAATTTTTGAATTTATGGGACGGGAAATTGCAGAATGGGACCTCGGGGGACAGATAAGTTATCGAATCTCTTATTTGAAAAACCCTGGAAAGTATTTTGACGACACTGAGATCACTATTTATGTTATAGATGTTCAAAATCGTGTCAGGATTCCCGAAGCCCTTAGTTATCTAAAAGACGTAGTTGACCGGTTTAAAAAACTTGAAATAGCTCCACCAATATATGTGTTCCTCCATAAATACGATCCCGCGCTAAGAAGAAATGCCCTAAACGAAATGAAGAATCTCGAAGTAGAAATTAAGGATAAAATAAAAAGAACCGTAGATTATAAGGAAATCTTTTATTACACGACATCTATTTATGATTTGCCGAGTATAATTAAAGCCATGTCCGAAATCCTGCTCAGTTTGTATCCGAAATCAGAATTAATTGAAAAAACTATAATAGAATTTGGCAAAAAAACCTCTTCTGACGGAGTTGTACTTTTGGATGATAATTCTCTTATCGTTGGAAGCTATTATAAAGACGAGGAAATAAAGAATCTCCTCACGGCGAGTACCCCTTATTTTTTGACTTTAAACGATTCATTTATCTTTACCGAAGTACAACCAGGACGCCAACATGAAGAAAATCACATGATTGTACAAAGATATGGAAGGAATTTTATCTTCAAACAACTTACATTTAAAGAGGGATCGAGTCCTTATTACATCCTTATGCTTAAGCAAGATACGAATATAAATAAAGACGAAATTGAAACCTTTGCTAATCTCTTAAAACAAATTTTATATAGTTAACTTCTACTCTTTTTAAAACCTTTTTGTCAACATTAATAAAATCGAATTTATTTATTAGTACTATATATTGTCAAATCTTTCTAAGAGAAAATTTTCCTAATTTGATAATTGGTCGAGGAGGTAAACACTGTGATAATCTGTTCTAATTGTGGGACTACTAACAATGAATCAGCAGGTAATATTTGTAGAAAGTGTGGAGCATTACTTCCGAGGTCACGTAGACCACCAAGAATGAGAATTGCTCCAAAGAAAAAAGAAATCTTAGAACCTCAGGGAGAAAAGACAAAGGTAAAAACAAAAACAAAAACAAAAAAAACTCCACAACCAGCTAAATCCCAGAAAAAACCACCAGTTAAGAAGGAACAAACAAAACCTACAAGTTTGGATCTTCATGAAATCCCGAAAGTTAAAGCATTGAATAACGACCAAGTCGAAATTTCGGAAGATGATATAGATGAAGAGGAAATAATTGAAGATGATTTCGATGATGATTTAGACGATCTGGAAGAAGATACAGATTTTCTACAGGAAATTGCTCCACAACCATTCAGAGGCTCGATAATTGCTGATAAAGGCGTTTATGGACAACCTAAACCAAAAAGAAAGGTTTCACGTTCTAAGTCCAAAAAAGGCATTCAAGACGGAGTTGGTTCCGAAAGCACTGAATCCAACCTTCTAAAGCAGAAACAATTGGAAGAAGATATGACTAAAGTGCTTTCATTCTTGTCAAAGAAAATTACTGTAAAACCCTTAAAACCAGTTAAAAAAGGGGTAAAAGCTTCATCAAAACCTAAAGATTCCATACCTCCCTCGAGTATGAACGAAATCTTGAAAGATTTGTTAAAATTAGACTTACACATTGAAGCGTCTGCGATTATTAAAAAAGATGGGACAATATTAGCCTCAGCTCTTAGTTCAAGGATTTCAGATTCCCTTTTTGCGACAATTGCAGCCAACCTGTCAATGATGGGAGTGGATATAATTGAAGGGTTAAGTGCTGGAACCTTATTAAATATGTCTATAAGGGGCACTGATGGAGTACTAGACTTAGCGCCTATCAGCTTTAAAAACCTTCCTGGAGACGAGATGATCTTAATTATTTTTTCGCATCCCAAAATCAAGAGTGGAATAATACACTTCGCAGTCAGTATTGTAAAGAAACGAGTAAAGCAATATCTAGGTTTATCAAAATAAAAATCGTGTTCTTAACATCAATGTAACTGCTTTTGCACACTAATTTTTTCAACCGTGACTGTTTTAAAATATGGCAAATTTACTGATAGTTCTTGCAAAAACGAGTTCAAATTTACAATTGCCACAAGTGGGACTGAATTATCGTTAATTTTTATCCAATTTGATTCTACTGTAACCATAAGCGGAATTAGAGTAAATGGTAACCGTTTTTTATAGTTATAGCTTAATCCTAATATCTCTTGAATCATATTCGACAGGATTTCTGGATTCTTTTTAAGGGCTTTTACTCGCTGATATTGTAAATTCGCAGCCTTGTTCATGGCGGAATAAGAATCTTTGCGCTTCCATTGTTTAGCGTCTATAACAAGTATATAGTTTTGATAAATCCCTATTACATCAATTTCGTATCGTTTTTGAGAAGTTTCATATTTTAACTCAGACTTATCTGAAAACCTATAATTTTTTATCACCTTATAATGATTTTGAGATAAAATTTCTTGAATTAGCGCTTCGAATCCGTCGTAGTTTAATAAATATGATAATTGGTTTATATCTAAATCCAAGTAGTTGAAGCATCTCGTAATAAACGCAATTTTGTCAATTACAAGGTAAGGTATGTAATTCCCTTTTTGAATCGTGATAAATTCAAATCCTTTTATAAAATCCAGGACTTCACATTTATCAAAAGTCTTAAAAAGATCAATATCAGAAAACTCAAACCACAATTCGGTGACTTCCGAATTCGATTCTTTAAGTAAGTCGTAAATATCTGAAAAGAAATGTTTAACTGATGAATAAGAAAAAGGATCGATCATATTCTAACTGAAGATGATGGTATAAAATAATATAAGGAGAGTATCGATATATTGATTAAATGAAGTATTTTGAGTTTATACTTTCTTTTATTAGAAAGCTAACTGGGCTCGTCAGGATTCTCAATAAGTTTTTTTACTTCATTAAATTCGGTTAGAACTCCCTGATAAATAAATTCTTTTAGCTCGTTAATGTCTTGACACTCATCAATCTTCTCTTCTAAATCGTGATAAGGAAACCCTATTCTTGTATTTTGTAGCCGAGCTATTTCAAAACCAAATTTTGAAAGAGTATAACTAACTAACTCTCTTATAAGAGGCGCTGTTAAAATTTTAAGGTTAGACGACGCTATAAAACGGAATACGTCAAGCGTCACCTTTTCAGCGTCCTTTTCAGAAAGACTCGTTTCTTTAACAAGCCTATCATAGATGCGATTGGGATCGAATTTGTTCTTCTTTACAATACCCTCCTTTTTATCTTTATAAAGGACTTCTGGAAACGATTGAATTATTTTTTCGTCAAACATTTTAGGAGTTTTAACTTTGATTTTAATGATTAAATTATAAAAAGAAATACTTTTCATTAAAGCCTATTATTAAATTTTTATTAATTCCCTTAAATGATACTGAAAAGATTTACAGATAGCGATTTTGTACTTCATTTTATAATCGTTTTTGAGTAAAATTGAATAATAAAACTTGAATAAATTTATAAAAGGATTTCCTTTTGATATTAGTATATTTATATAATATATTATTTTAAATGGTTTTATAAGAAATTAGGATAAAATAGGTTTATGATTATACTTAGAAGCAGTGTCTTTTTAGCTAACTTCTTTTAAATCTTAGATAGTAGCCAAGATTGTCGTAGGATTATGTCAGAACAGAAAAATAGTATTATTAAATCAATAGTTTTAAGTTTATTTGACGACGATGGACCCACCCCTAAGATTTACTGGCCTACAGCAATGGACGAATCGTCACGCTTGCTAATAGCGATGAAAACGATTTCGCTATTAATGGGGGATTCTGTGTATCAAAATGGAACTTCGTCAGATAGTGTTAATTATTTCGGCATATTACCTTTTCCAGATTTAAAATTGAACGGGTTGACATATTTCTTCTTAATTCTTGATCCGACGGCCAGAGGCAACGCTAAGGCAGCTACTATTACCGTTCTAATAAATGAAGACGATAGGGTTTTTTTCTACGAAAATATGAAGTATTTAAGAGTCATAATAGATAAATCTGCGTCAAGAGTTCAATTAGCTAAAACGATGGAAGAAAACCAAACAATTATGGATGATTTAAAAGAAGAATTATTCAATTTTACTAGCGAGATAAAGGATCCCTTCCTAAATTTGAGACAAATCAAAATTCTTATGACAGGATTGGATCGAGCGGGAAAAACAAGTTTCTTGCATGCCGTTAAGCAAAGATATAGTGAAATTATCAAAACTTTACCAACTAAGGGAGTCGCACGAAGCGAAGAAAAGATATTCGAAGAACAAAATTCTAAGATATCGCTTTGGGATTTAGGGGGGCAAAAGAAGTACAGAGATAAATTTATTGAACAAAGAAAAGTTTACCTCTACAACGTTGATCTACTTTATTATTTTATAGATATTCAAGATTCAGAAAGGATTTCGGAAGCAATTGAATTGTTTGAAACCGTCATCAATTCTCTTATCGAATTGGAAGAATTTCCCCCAATTGTTGTATGCCTCAATAAATTTGATCCCGATATTAAAAATGCGAAGGAAATTAAAAAAAATATTAAAACTGTAAATGAAAACATTCATTTAATCTCTGAAAGGTTTTTTGTGAAGATTTTCCAGACTTCTATCTTTGATCATTGGTCGTTAGTCTCAGCTTATTCCTACGGTTTATCGCAATTAAGCCCTAATAGGGAACTGTTTCAAAATCAATTAAAGCATTTTGCGAAGAAAATAAATTCCGATGCAATACTATTGCTCAACGAAAATGGAATTATCCTTTCAAATTTCTCTAAGCCTGGCATTTCTGAAAGGGTTTTTGAAATTTCTGCCCCTCACTTCCAAACATTGTATAAAACATTTAAGGAATTTAAAATACTTAAACAAGATTTTTTAATTTCATCTGGAATAACTTCTGAATCAAAGAAAATAATATTTAAAAGGATTCCTGTTGAGAAATATAACCTTTACCTACTTTTGTTCTTGGAAAAAGAGCTAAATATTGATAAAATAGATAAAAATTTACCTAAATTATCTAAAAACTTGAATGATTTAATCCAGACTTACATATAACTTTCCGCTAATTTGTATCACTCTTAATCCTGAATTCTTTTGACTTTACTTGATAGATTTTCTATGATGCTTTGGGTTGTGTCCCTTAGCATCTTTAAAATTATCTAATTCAATGTATATACTCCATAACATTAAGAAATTCATATAAAACTATGAAGAATTATGATTAAAATCAAAAGAAAATAGCATCATAAATGAATAGTATAAAACATGGAGGTATCAAAAAAAGTGGAAAACCTGATTAAATACATTTTCTATTTTTTCCTTTCGGCCTTGTTCTTCTCGTAATTGATTTTAAATTCACTTTTAATACTATATTAAAAAAAAATCCGGCGATTCTGGAGTAGTCCCTTTTGATGGGCAACAAGAATCGACTTTTTGATATCTTTTATTTTTCTGGTTCAGCTCTAAACCTGTATTCTGCAACCCAAGATGTGTGAGCCTGAGAGATAAGATTTTCAATTCGCTCTACAAACAATTTTTGCTTATCTTGAGCTTTACCATATTCATTTATGTTTGCTTTGAAGTAGTACTGCTCTTTTTTCAATAATTCAGCAACCGATCTATAATTTACCCATTTTTCTTGAAATTTCAGAAATCTTATGGTTGGTGCTATAAAGGCTATAAGTATGGATGTAATCACGGAAAGAACTCGCAAAATAGGGAATTCTTGGAAGATAATATCTATGATGATTAAAAGTGGAGTCATTGATGTTAAAGCAATTAAAGTTAATTGTAGAGTTGTATTCCAGTTTTTATTAAATCTAGCCTTGTTTTCATACCATTGTCTTTGATTTTCATATCTATCCTTTAAATATGTTTCAAATTCGTTATCGTTCATTTTCGCTCAATATATTATTATTTTTAAAAACAATTTGGAAATACTTTGATTAATTTAATTACTACATTTCATGATTTTTAACTTTTTATTAACTTGAACGATAGTAATTATCACAAGCTAAGAAACATCCCGTTTCTATTTCATTAATAGATTAATTTTTTTTCTTAAACATTCAATATGGATATTAAGCAAAGCGTTTACTAAGAGATTATAAATAGATTGAGATTTTGGGAGTGTAAATTTCTCATAGAGAGGCTTAATAAGGCGTGATTAAAACACACAAAATATCACAAACAAAATAAAAAGAAAAATTTTAATAGCCTGAAGCTTGTTCGTATAACCTTCTTTTTTTCCTACTCGATCTAATCAATAGAGTAACACCGATTATTACTACCCCAACAATAGATACTATAACAATAATAATAATTAGGTCAGTGAAAAGCAAGTCTGTTTCTAATACTGTTATTTTAACTTCGTAGTTAAAAGAGTAAGCGTCGTGATCTGATGCAACTGGAGATGGGATAAAGGGGAATTCTGAGGCATAATCGTATCCAGAGGAGGCACCGGGTATAAAAAACCACGCGCCAATGTTTAAGTTAAATCTTCTGTAATCAATTTTTTTATAGGAACTTCCTATTTGAGGTTCACACGCAATCCATCCTATTTCAGGGATATAGTATTCGACCCAAGCATGTCCTAAAAAGTTTGAGCTCCCACTGGAGGCCGCGGTGAATGTGAAAACCTCTCCTACTGCAGGATTGAATTCATCTTCAGAGACAATGAAAAAACCGGCTACTTTTCTTGCTGGAATCCCTTGAATTCGCAATAGTGTAACCATTAAAGTAGAATATTCACTACAATCTCCTTTTTTGTTGTCAAAGGCCCAAGAGGCTCCTTTTTCTTCAGCAGGAAGAGTTCCATCGTATACTAAGTAATTGGATACATTTTCACAAATTTTCCTAGCTTTTTCTAACGGGTTATCAGAAGGAAGTACGATGCGATTTGAGGCGGTGATTAAATCAGGATCGTTTATATCGTAATAAGTTTCTGTATTATTACAATATAAATTAAACATTTCATCAGATGTGTCATAGCTTCCTATATCAGTATCTCCTATGTTGCCAAAAGCGATTTCGTTCAGCTTTATAAGATATTTTTGACTAAGTGTAATTGTTTCAGAAGTACTCATAGCAGTAACATTAAATAGATCATAGGTATTGTTGAATTTATCATGTGACCCCATTATAAGCGTATCGTATCCAGTTATAGAATTGTACAAGAGTTGAGCTTCTTGATATGGTGGAGTATATTGGGTTATTGACGAATTAGGTTGTCTATTATTCAAACGTACAACTTTAAAATAATAATTTTGCGGAGTTATTCTCGTATGAGTGAAAGTATAGTTTATGTCTACTTGATATGTAATTCCTTGGTTGATTGAATAATTAGATACACCGTCAGTAGAGCTAACTGCGAGCTCATTGGTGATATTTAACGGGAATAGAACAATTAATACTATTAATACTAGTTTGAATGCTTTCATGGTTGTGAGATCAATTAAATTATGTTTTGTATAGATATTATGAAAATCTCTATTTTTATTTGTTCTGGTATTTTTACTAAAGAAGAACATTATTAAGACAGAAATTTTATTATGTTAATAATTAAATTTTGAGCTACTACTAAGGGTAAGATACTATTATCTACAAAATATTTCTAATTGATAGCGACAGTGGGATTTCACTTCTAGAAACTACTTTTAAGGAATTAAAATATAAAAACAATGGTAATAATGTTATACCCGGTTTTTTTAATGAAATAAATGAGATAATCGATAAAATTCAAGCTGCTATGGTTAAGGGTAAAAATAAAGATGATATGACTAGAATTGTCGAATCGGAAAATTCTACAATTATTATTGTTTACCATCCTCCCTCAAGGATTTTATATTGCTCTATTTCTGATGCTGATGATGATATAGATAAATTAATTAATGTAATTCATAAAATATCTAGTAGGTTCTTTAAAAAACATCAATCGGACCTAGCATTATTTAGAACTACTTCAGAGAAATCGAGATTTCAGACGATTAAAACGGATATAGAAAATATATGTCAAGGGGGGCGTATAGCTGAAGTCTTTCCAAGATTACTCGTGGGCGAGAAAGTCTTGCCCAAAATCGTTTCAATGGGGATGATTGACGACGAGGACCTTCAAGTTGCCTTGAAATGCACTGGAAAAACCTCACCCTTAAGAATAGCAAGGGAGTTAGCTAAATCTCGGAACGACGTAAATAGCATCTTAAAAAAATTAGAACAGTTAGATATCGTTAATTTCTAAGGTCATTATCATTCTAATCCTTACCTTGAGGTATAAAGGTATTACTAATTAATTTATTTTGTAAGTTAAACAATCTATAAATTCGATAGTAAATAGAAAAAAATAAAAGGTTGTTATATTTATCTAAATTACCTTAGAATCAATTATGTGATGTTTAGATTATGGAGAGTAATAAAAAAATTGTAGCAATGGTAACTTCACCCGCGAAAGACGCTCATAAGCGAAAAGCGAAAGGATTTTCTTTAGGAGAAATACAAGAAGCGGGAAAAACTGTTGAATTACTAAGAAAATTGAATGTTGATGTTGATTTTTTCAGAAAATCTAAACATGAAAACAATATTGAAAAACTTAGAACACTAAAAGATACAGGCAAAAAAGCGAAAAAGAAGAAGCCATACGAGGCTAAAGAGAAGAAAAGGACGCCTTTTAAACCAAGAGTTTCAAAACCAGAAAAGAAACCAGCTAAAAAAGTTGTAGCCGAGAAACCAGCTAAACCAACTAAAGCCGCTAAAAAGGCACCTGCTCCCAAAAAAGAGAAAGTTAAAAAAGAAGCAAAAGCTATAAAGAAAGAGCTTCCAAAAGCTGAAACAACAGCGTTAACTTCCCTTTCGGGCTTGGGTCCTGCCACTGCCAAAAAATTTGAAGAACTTGGAGTAAATTGTGCTGAAGAGCTTGTGAAAGAAGATCCTGCTGAGCTGGCTAAACTGATTAAAGGGGTTTCGGAAGAAAGAATTAAAAATTGGATTAAAGAATGTAAAGAATTACAACAAGAATAATCCTATTTGTATATTATAATCAAGTTCTCCTTTTTTGCATATTTTTATGGAAAATAAAGGTTTTTATTATTGTAAACTATTTTTTTGATATATTAATATCATTTTTTAAATTTCCTAAGGAAATCAGTCTAATAATGGAGTATAATTACTATACCTACGAAAAAAAGGAAGCTAACATAACAGTTCATAAATTAGCTAAATGGTTTATAGAAGAGAAGTTTGAAGGAGACATAAATGAAGGATATATCTCATTCCACTCTCAAAACGATTACGATGAGTTTTACGGTGCTAATGCAAAAATGGAGATTCACTGGGAGAAAAAAGAGAGGGCCGGTTTTTTTCATGGAAAAGAAGTTCAAAATTCTATCGAGCTTTATAGTTCAATTGGATTTGTAATTATAAAGAAGGAGAGCGATTGGCTCCTTAGTCACGAATTTGTTACATGGTTCGGACAAAGAACTAAAATGATGAGGAAAAGATATTATCGAGAAAAATGTATCCATGGTATATTCTATTGTGATGTTACTGAGCGTCTAATTAATATTCATGTTAATGTTATTGATAAGCATTTTGATAATTTTAAACCATTCGTCATTAAATCTCTCAGCACCATTATATGTCACGAATGAAGTAAATTATTATTGTTATAGCTTTTTTACCTTCTCGCTCTTTTTTTGGCCAAAATAAAAAAATTGTCTTTTTTATTAGGACCTCCTCTCTTCTTCATTTCCATAATTATATACATTTGTAACAATTTTTTCAATTCTTTACGCGAAAAGAAGTGATAAAATCGATTGTAAGTCAAATTCTCTTTTGAAATTGTCCAAGGGACAAATTTGTCTCCAAAATCCTCTAACCCAAGCTTGTTTTGAGTCATCCTATAGTGAGAACTATACAATCTTTTGAACCAATCGCGAACGAAATAATAACGATATTTTTTTTGATATTTTCTCCAAAGGGTTAAAAAAAATAATCCATTATCTTTTAAAATTGCGTATATTTGCTTTACAACGTGATTACGACTCTGGATGTTTTTAATATGGTGGATAGCTGCGATAGAAAAGATATTATCTATTGCTTCTGGTCGGATTGGTATAGCGTTGATATCGCTTTGGATTAGTTCTATTGATCTCCGTTCTTTCATTGTATAATTATGTCCCGTTTTTAATCTATTGCGAGTTATTTTCAGAAATTCTATGGAATTATCAATACCGATAAGTTTAATGTCAGACTGTAAGAAAATTTTAAAATTTCGCCCATTAGCACATCCTAAATCAATATTGTATCCATTAAAGGATACATCTTTTTGAATGAGCTCATCAAAAAACAATTTAAAATCCTTCCATGGATAAAATCGTTTTTTATGATAATCGAGTGCCAAAATATCGTAAATTTTCTTACTCATTGTTCGAAGTAATTTAATTTAATGTAAATTTATTTGTAATTAGTACTTTTAATTCAGATATTATTAAATATTTATAAGCACCGTAGATTGGGGGATAATAATGAATGAAATAGTGAACACTGTAAACAATATAGTAGATTTCTTGAACGATGATGTCTATAATTTATATAGGATTTATGAGTCTTATGTACGAGATCTCATTATTTCTAAAAACGTAAATATTTCAGCGATCATCGATAACGAAACGGAAGAAGAGATAAATGATACGATATTTCAAATTATATCTGCTACAAATTCTGCGTTCGTGACGATTGGAGTATCTAAAAATAAAATTATGTCTAATCAAGACCTATTCCAAAATGACTTTTTAAGTAAGAGAGATATTTTTACAAATTATCTTTCATTTTTACAAGTTGGATTAAAAGAATACATCAATAAACATCTATTCGTAATAATTATAGAGTATATAATCGATGCTGAGGATAAAATCCTTGAAAATTTGGATTTATTTGATTTATTACCTAGAAATTTCCTTAGCAACTTAAGAATCCTCAGAAAGAAATATGCGATATCTGAAGAGAGTAAGAAAAGATTTAACATTTTTTATAATGAAATTGATACTTATTTCAATCCGTCAAATTTAACATTTAAGAAATTTGATTTTGAAATTCAAGAACTTAAAGAAGATTTATCTGAAGACGCTATCTTAAAACGCTTACAAGAAGCTCGCGTGGATAATATAGAGGCTCTCCAGCAACCCACACATCGAGAGCGGGGAGAAGGTAGTGCGTCTCAAATCGAATCCCAATCGCTTTTATCTAATTTTTTAGATTTTCCCGCTGTAAGCCACTCAATATTAGAAAAGATTAAAGTTGACGTAAAGCAGTTAATAAATTTTGTTAATTCCTCACCAGAATTTTTAGATTTAGAGAATCTCTTTTATAGCATTAATATTATTAAAATGTTAGGACTAAGAAATCAGCTCGAACCGGGATACATTAAAAAAATCATGAGTAATTACATAAATGGAGGAGTCTTCAGCACAGGAAGGTATCACATTCCGAATCCGATGAGTGTTTTTTATGGATTGTCAATTCTTCACGAATTAGATATGTTAAATGGTGAAATTATTGATCTATTAAATATAGAAATGTTCCTTGAAAATGAATTAAATAATTTTGTTCCTGAGAATATAATTCTACACTTTTTTACAATCCTATGCTTTAAGATGCTAGAAAAAACGGGAGGAATTATAACGGACAAGAAATATTTAATGGCACCGCTTGCAAAAGTAGATGTATTTAATTTGGAAG
The DNA here is from genome assembly GCA_030599585.1 of Promethearchaeota archaeon. Lineage (GTDB taxonomy): Archaea > Asgardarchaeota > Lokiarchaeia > Sigyniarchaeales > SOKP01 > SOKP01. The sequence goes on from JAUVNS010000001.1 coordinate 109,326, forward strand.
GATTTAAACCAGCTTCAGAAATTTTCTATTTTCTAGGACTTCTAAGTTTATTAGATAAGAATGTTAGTTTCAGCAATTTTAGAGAACCTTATTTGAGTACGCTTAAAAATAAAATATCGTCTGACGGTTCTCTTAATGAAAACATTACAGAAACTGCTAGAGCGTTGTTGAGTTTACAATTATTAGGTTTACAGGATAAAGAATTGAATATCATTTCGGGATTTTTAAATTTCTTGAATCAAAATGTAAATATGTTTAAAGATGAAAGTAATTTTACTGAATTCGATTGGAAAAATAATAAGATTGCTTTTAAAATAGAACTACGGATGCTTTTTTGGGTATTACTTGCATTTTCTCAGTATTTCTAGTGTAGTTTAAAAAATTTATTCTAAATTAAAAATAGTCATGATAAAATTCCTCGCTGAGGGTATAATCTGTTTATTTTTAACGCTATTATTCCATTTTTTAATTAATTGATTATTTTTCGATAAATCTTGTATGACTTTACGACCTAATTTAATCCATTGTTCTAAATTAATAGTTGGATATTCTTCACTTATACCTCTGCAATATTGAATCCCCTTATCAGTGTAAAATATGTTGATCTCGCTTGTTTTCTTATCTTTGCCTTTTTGAATTGTAAATGTAAAAGGAAAAGTCCTACAAAATCCGGGTCTAAAAGAATAAATAGAACATCTCTCTTTAGCTTCATCGTAAAAAAAACATTTCCCATTTAATCTCTTTTTCAAACCAGTAAATGCCATTCCTCTTTCAGTTTGTATAGGTGGAACCACCATTCGATCTATTTCTTTTTCAGAGGGCGCCTGATCAAATACATAAAAGCCTAGAATTTCAAGTACTTCATCGATAGTTAGATTTAATCCATTCTTTATTCGAAGAACATCTATGTATGTCGTATTTACAAGCGTATTTAAATCGGTACAACAGTGACCACAGTGTACACATTCAAACTTAAAGTTATTATTAATACCCATAAGTAGCTAATAGAATGCGAAAAAAGTAATAAATATTTATTTATTTGATGGTATAATAATTTGCTTGTTTATGAGAGTTTCTATTGCATCTATTATGAGATCTTGATTTTTTTCGTGTACCACTTCAAATATAGTCTCCAGATGAAATTCCTGCTTATTCTTAGCGATCGAGTATATTACATTTAAGATTCGTGTTTCCATCGAATTTAACTCGCTTTCTTTTCTTAATCTTGCAATAAACTTAGCATCGTTGATTTTAAAAGCGTCTTTATAATATAACTCTACATATTTTGTTATGATAGGAGGTAATTGTGCTTCAAACTCATGAATTGCTCCGTCCCAGCTTTCTATTAGCTGTGAAAGATCGAACATGATTCCAAGAGACAAATCTGATATCAATTTCTTCAATCGGTCTGAAGCTTTTTCATTGAGTAAAAAAATCATTCGTAAATCTTGTCGGTCACAGATTAGGCAATAAAAATATTTAAAATCTAATTCTAAAATCGTCCTACTACCATCCGAGTCATCAAGATTGGTTGAATCACCATCGACTTCCCTTTTACCTACCATTTCTTCTCCAACTGTAATAATAGCTTGGATGAAGCCTGAAAAAAGTTCTTTTTTGTGCTTCTCTAAAATAGAATAACTTTTTGAATAGAGTGGAATGCCGCTATACCTGTGTATGGCCACAATAGCTTGAATGTTCTGGATATCTTTGAATCTTTGGGTTTTTGACAGTAAATCTGCTTCTTTTCTCCTTCTTCGTGGTAAAATCACGTAAGATCTCAAGCTTAATATTCCTAAAACACTTATAATCGCCACTGCAATAAAGAATATAATAAACATTAATAACACAGGAAATTCTGGTTCGCCAATTACCAAGAGAAATGAAGATTGCATCGATTTATAAAGAACATTTTCTGTTGAAATAATTAAAGACACCTTAAAACTTCCATGGATATTTTCTGGGATCTCAAGTTCAATTTCATAAATTCCATTTCCTACTTCTTCAAAATTACCTAATCCAAAGTCCCACGAATACGAGATTGTAGTATTCTCAATAGAAATGGCTGAAATAAGTTCAGTTAAATTAATTCTAATGACTAAAGAATTTCCAGCAAGACTTTCAATTGAATCTTGAAAATCAATAGTATCAACTTTCATTTCTATTTGATTAACTAAAATCTGAAAGTAAAAGGTTGAGGATGTGTAATTCGGATGTAGAAACCTAACATAAACAGAATTAATCCCCAAATCGAAATTAGCAAGATCACATACAACAGATGTGTTATACCAATAGTTAGCAGTTTGAGTAAAATCTTGATTATAACTACCAATAGCAATAATGGCACTACCACCATCAAGAAAAACTTTTTCTACATTTGCGAGAGCTCTTATTGATAGAGAGAATACGTCATAATATGTGATTTGAATTAAACTATTCGCATCAATTTCTTGTGAATCTATATATAACGACAAATTAACTGTTTCAGCGGTTATAAAAAATTGGAATGAAAAATAAGCTTCAGAATAATTAGCTTGCTCAAATTTAACAGATACAGTATTGATTCCTAATTCAAAGTTAGCTCCATCTATTACAATATCTGTAGAAAACCACGTGAGATAAGTTACATTTTCATTAATGTTAAAAGAAAACATTTCACCTATTATGGTTATATTTCCTCCGGAAAGAAAAATACCCTCTCCCATAGCATATGCTTGTGCAGCAATTGTTATATTCTCCTTAAGCATTACTTCAATTAGAGCGTTTTCGAGGATAGATTGACTATTGATTGATACGTTAAGTTGGACTGATTGTTCTCTAACTAATAATTGAAATGAAAAGTATGTTGTTGTATAATTTTGCTTTTCGAATTTAATTGAAACGGTATTAATCCCTGAACTGAAATTTATCGCTGAAAAAGTTAAGGATAAATTATACCAATTGGCTCCATATTCAATGAAATTTGTAATATAAAATTCGCTATTCCAAGAAATGTAAGCCTCATCAATGTAATTCGAATCAATCTCACCATAGACTCTCGCAGAGATTGTTATATTTTGTTTAAACATTACTTCAACTAACTGATCTTCTGCAATTTGTTGAGAATTCAAGTATAATGAAAAATCGACCGATTGTTCTTCTACAAGTAGTTGAAAATAAAAGATTTCGTGTTGGAAATTATCTTTTATGAATTCTATTGCTATACTGTTTAATCCTGGAGTATAATTTGATGGCACTATTTGAATTGATGTATTATACCAATCTGCTCCTACCTCAATTAGAGTTCTATCTTGATCTCCACCTTGCCAAGTTATTAACGCTCCATTTACATAATCTGCTTCAATTGTTGCGAATGCTTTTGCTGAAATAGTAATGCTTTCCATATACATTATTTCAACTATCTCATTCTCCAAAATTGGTTGAGAATTGATAAATACAGACAGATCGACTGGTTGCTCATATACTAACAATTGGAAATAGAATATATCGGTTTGATATTTATCCATTTCAAACTGTATCCCAATTAAATTTAATCCAGGTGAGTAAATTGATGGATTAAATTGAATGGAAGTATTATACCAAAAATTAGAATATTCGTTTAATGTCTGTTCATAACTATTGATTTTCCACGAGAAATTTCCTCCCGTTAAAAGATTGTCATCAATCAAGGCTCTAGCTTGAGTAGAGATGTTTATCTCTTCCATAAATATAACTTCAATTATTGAATTTCGATAAATTTCTACATTATCAATATAAGCAGTGATATTGACACTCTGTTCTACAATCTCAAATTGATATATGTGCGTTTGAGGTTCAAAAGAAGGAGCAGAAAAATTGAAGTTAAGCTGTTTTATACCTAAGTTATTAGTAAATGAAGTATCAAATTCAATATTATAATAACCACCCGGTAAATTTTCAATGCTATATAGGTCAGGATTTGATATATTAACACCTACAGTCGCTCCATCAATTCCTTCGCTATCTAATAGTGAATAATATCTAAATTCTATTGTGCTATTTGCGTGCAACTCTATATTATAATCAGACTGAAGTCGTTGCACGTTAGTTTCCTCTCCAAGGTTAATTTTCAAAGTCAAATTATAATCTAAGAACCCTACTTTTGAAGATTCAATTAAAATCTCATAAAAACCATTTGATCCTAATAATGAAGTATCTAAAATGGTCTCATAAATTCCAAAACCGGCTTCTACAAAATCTACTGTTCCTGAGGTCCAATTATAGGAAATTAATGCATTTAAAATAAAATCATTGTTATCAGAATCTGTTAAATTTACTTGTACGGGTATAATATCTCCAATAAATGCGTCTGTTATGGAATCAGAAATGGCATCATTAGGTTTAAGAAGTGAGAATGAACTCTGATGTATAACTAAAAAACTAGCGTTTAATCCCCCTATAGAAGTGCCATTAGACCAAAAGAGCGTGTAATCATATTGTCCTCCAGTTGTATTTAATGCATCAAAAAATAACTCAGAAAAGAACACGCTTCCATTTGACAAGGGTGAATTTACTTCTGAATACCACTGATTTCCTTCGGGATCAAATATCGTTAAGTTTACTTCTGTTGAACCAAGATTATTAGGAATTTCACCGCTGTAATTTACTTGAGTTTTAATTCGTGTTGATTCGCCGGTATTAAAACTGGTGTGTGTCCATTCACCTTGTTTCAACATTTTTGTATTTGTTATATCGAGATAATTTGGAGAGGTCGCTTTAAATGACCACCAACCAGGATAAAGCGCATTTGTTTTATTAATTTTTAATAATAAATCGCCAATATTTCCGTTTTCAAATGGTCGAGAAAGAAGAGTTGGGTCTAGAGCGTAGAGAAACTCCCAATTTACAGGTTTATCAATTATAAATTCAAAATCCGAATACTGAGAAGGCATGTAGAAATTATGTGAAAAATACCAATATACTGAGCCATTTTCTAAGATTTCATAAGAGATTCCTTCAACTATAGTTTGCCCTACCCTTGAAGTAGTTTCGTGATATCCATACAAAAAAGTGTCCAATTCAAAAGTAAGCGAAGGTGAACTTGTATTTGCGGTAAGAACTACAGGATTTACACCCCAATTCCCCGTAATATTTAACTCTGATTCTCCCCATTGGTCTCCTTGAGTAAGAGAATACCCGTTTAACGTAAGATTTATATCGCTTTGACTTGAATTTGCGAGCGTAATAAGTACTAAAGATAAATTATCAAACCAAAAGAGTTGTTGGAATCGTTCATCAAAACCGGAATATGTTATTGTACCACCACTCATAATACCAACTGAGATATTAAACTCTTGATTATTTTGAATTTCTTCAAATAAGCTCGAAGTATTCGACCATAAGTCTAGATGTATTTCTCCAGTACTTAACCAAGTTCGCCTACCACTTCCATCACCAACAATATCCCCTAAACCTTTAGAGTAAATTTTTTTATTATTTATCTCACAATACAAAAAATTTTCGTTAGAATCCATTGCGTATTCAGCATAGTAATCGAAACTTATATAACCATCAATAATTTGGCCTCGAGGAATAGTTATGTTTTGATAGATTTCTGAAAAGTCGTTTTCGTAATAAGATACCTCTATCCTTCCGTCTCTGGCGGGATTTCCTACTAAGCTGACATACATCGCTGTTTCATTTTCCATGGTAGAAGAACCAAAATTACCTCCTATTGTAGCATTATCATATCCCCAATGATCGAAGCTATCATAGTATTCTATACCGTCATAGATATATTCGTAATAGTCAATATCGTAACCCCACCATTGAACCGATCCATCGGAATCCATAGTAATTTTTATATTTGTTGTTTTAATCCAAGGGCTAAAAAATGATGCTTTATTTCCTGTGTCAACATATTGTAGTATGTTATTCTCATCGTAAAAACAAACTATGTCCCAATCTTCTTCTATTTCAAATCTGTCAAAATGAACTCGTATTAATGACGCATTATTTTGAGTTATTTCACTATGGATGTTTGCAGGAGTAGCAGGATCTCGAGATAAATCCGCGGTGTAATTATGTCGAGGCGGAGATGTGTCTGGAATATTTGTTAACGATACATTTACTCTATAAGTAGAAACTTCTGAGTAGTCGTTGTTTTTAACCCATTCTCTTGTATCTTGAATGTTTCGGATGTTTGTTTCTATTTTTGATATCTCCCAATCATGAACATCGTCGAGAGTGTAATTAATTTCGAGTTCTTCCTGACTCGTTAAAGAAATTAGTTGATTATTTTCATATAAGTTACCGTAATCTGTTATATTTAAAGATATTTCATTTCCTTCAAATAAAATTGAATCAGAATCGGCAAGTAAGGGTGACTGGGAATAATAATTAAAGTCGCTGTCTATTTTTTTAATATTTTTGGAATTTGGAATGAGAAAACTACTTGAAAGAAATATACCTAATATAATAATAAGATAGGCTATTCTCAGAACTAATGATTTTTTTAAAAGTGAATTATTAGAAACCTTTTTCATACTATCCCCTGTTGTTAAATAAAAAATAATTATAAAACTCATAAAAAATAAAATTAATAAATTTAAGGGAATATAAAATGAATCTCTATTCGAAATTTACTTTTTAGGAGTTTTAAAGTTTAAATTTAAGGAGTTTATGAATAATTTGCCAATTCTATTAGCTAATTAGGTATCTCATCGGCAAACTCCGTTTTGAGAAGTGAAATGTAAGACTTTTTTTCTATGTGGTCTAAGGAATTCACATTCGTCCCTCTGCTAGTATAAATATCTGGAGGATGTTCTTCAAATAATGAAAGAATGAGTAATATTGCATTTTTTACAAATTCTTTTCTACTCGTTTTTCTTTCTAAAACCTTCATTAATTCTATGAATGATTTATTTTTCCATATTTCTATGGTTTCTTTATTTACGTTCGGATTCTGGAAGAATTCTATGATATTTGAGTAATATTCAAATTCAGAGGTATCGCAGTTGTTTGACTCATTCATAAGTTTTTGACCGTTGTTATACATATATAACCAAATTATTTGTTTTTAAATTCCATGAGAATCATGGTTTTTTGTTGCGACAATCCGCACGTTAATTTTCCAAAAATTTATGGTTCTTGATAAAAATAACATCCATTATCGACAAGTAAGAATTTCAAGAAGAGTGTTATTTTCTTATGTATTACGCTGATAATATCTCCCCTAAATGAGAAAAGTGAGTAAAAAGAGTTTAACAAGGGACAAGAATAATCCTATAGATTTTCAATTTCTGAAGGAATAAAACCAAAAGTGTCTAAGAAACGCTTTCGCACGTCTGAAATGTCATAAATTTGTGTTTGAGCACCACTAGTTTCTACAACGAAAGAGCCTACAGTTGAACCTAAACGACAAGAATCTTGCAAACTCATATTAAGAATCATTCCAGACAAAAAGCCTGCGCGGTATCCATCCCCGGCACCTGTAGTGTCAATTACTTTATTCGGATTCGAAATCGGAATTTCTATGGACTCTACTTTTCCAGATGGAGTTTTTGTTACAATTTCTGAACCCTCCGACCCCTTAGTTTTTACTATAGTACTAATATACTCGAGTAAATCTGTTTCGTTCATCTCTGTCTTGCTCATAACTTGATTTATTTCGTACGTATTTCCTATAAGAAATTCAGATTTGGCTAAAATGCTCATTAAATTGTCTTTGGAGAATAAGGGAGTAATTTGTCCAGGGTCAAATATCATAGGAATACCTAACTCGCTTAATTGATCAGCAAAATTCTTCATTGCATCAATACCTTGGGTAGAATTTATAGCATAGGCATATTGTTCAGGATTTTTAATCTTTCTCCGTAAATCTATATTTTTACCATCATCTAAAGCGCCCCCATGAAAAATAATCATTTGATTCGATTTCTCATCGTTTACAATGTAGCATGCTGCAGTAAACAGATCAATTTGAATATCTACATTCAAATCGATGTTTTGGAATTTTGTTATGTGATCTTTATAACCTAAGCTTTCGAAATCTTTACCAACCGAACCTAAGAGTGAGACGGGGGATATATTTAGTAATCCAAGGTTATACGCGATGTTTCCCGCAGTTCCGCCGAAATGCTGGATTCGGCTATTGGCAGTTACTGTGCTTTGGTATACTTTTTTCTCGTAATCAATAGACACAGCATTTACAAAATTCTCGTCAAATCCCATGATGTAATCGAAAGCAAGGGAACCCAATACTATTACTTTATCTCGTTTCATTTCAGTCTTTACCTTATACAAATTGAAGTAAATCGATAATATATTATTTTTACGCATTAAATTTAGACTTTATGAAATAACAAACTACTAATAAAGAAATAAAATAAAAGAAAGGCTATTGTTACAAATTATCCAACGGTAAATCTAAATCTACTTCAGCAGATTTAAGCTTTTTCATGAATTCTACAGCCCCAACTTCATTTACCATTAATTCTAATAGATTTTCGTAGAGGTGCTCGATGTTATCCTGCCCGATTTGAAAGTATATATCTTCAGAGGGAAGAGTTATCTTAAAAATTTCATAAAGGCCTCGAATACAGTCTTTAATATTCTCAAAATTAATTAATGCCTTTTTCGTCGATTCGTAAACAATATCAGTTTTTTCCATTTTTAATTATTACCGCTTAAACTTGTTTCCCGTTGTATTAAAAGAAGAAATGAAGGCTTAAAAAATAGTTGTTATTTTGACAATTGCGTGACTAAAGAACAAATAACAAAGAATACAATACATCTTATATTATGTTTCAAGGCGGGCTAGTTCTCGTTTAAGAATATTTGGTAAAACTTTAGACAATCAAGTAATTAGCTATCGAAAACTAGTTTCATTCATAGTTTACATTCCCAAATTGATAATAAGATATTTTATTTTTGTCTGTGCAAAAACCTTGCTTTAATTCCTAATAACCTAGATATAAATATTTTTAATTATTTTTTTTTATTATTCCGTATGCAAAAGAAAATGTAATTTTTTTTAACAAATTATAATAATTTTTCACCATGAAGAAGCTAATTGATGCTGTAATATATACAGATGTTCACGATGAACTCGGTCCGAATCCCATTCTTTGGCTACCGCCAAATTTACCTGAATCTGTCAGAATGTTAGTAGGAATTAAAACTGTAACATTACTTACAGGTGACCAAGGGTCTGTACCAGATTCGCTATTAATAATCCCTTTTCCTTCACTTAAATTAAAAGGATTAATTAGATATATAGAAAGAGAAGATGAAAGTAAAAGAGGAGGATTCGCAAGAAGTGCAATAACATTCTTGTTTAAAGAAACAGATGATGTGATTTTCTATAAATATATGGGTTATCTTAAAGCTCCCTTCGATGAAACTTCGAGAAAAATAATTGAATTAGAGAACAACCATGCAGAAAGTTCAAAAATCTTTGAAGAGATTAAAATTTTACGAGATAGCGTCAGTGAATTACTAGATGATTTTAGAACTAAAGAAATAACTTCACCAGCATCAAAAGAATTTCCAGAAAAACGAGTTAAAGATGATAAAGTAGTAGATTATAGACTTAAACTCGTAATAGTTGGAGATCCTGGAGTAGGTAAGACATCTACCATACTAAGATTTACTGATAACGCGTTCTTAAGAACATATGTTCCAACACTTGGGGTATCCATTACTGAAAAATTATTTGATACCAAAAGCGGAGTAATAGAAACGATCTTATGGGACATCGCAGGACAAGCAAAATTTGAGACGATGAGAAGACATTTCTACCAAGGCTCTGAGGCGATATTACTTATTTTTGATCTAACTAATAGAAATTCCTTTACAAGTATAAAATCGTGGTATCATGACGTTATGAAAAACATGGAGAAACATCACCACAAAATGTCGGGTTATATTTTTGGAAATAAAAGTGATTTAATCGAACTACGAAAAGTTAAATTAGTTGAAGCTTTAGCTTTAGCTAAGGAATTGAATTTAAAATACATAGAAATATCTGCCCTAACTGGTAAAAATGTCGAATACGCTTTTTATGATATTGCCAACACAGTCGTAAAAATGCGTTTGAACAAACCTTAAAGGTTATAAATATGGATTTAGAAGAAGCAATAAATAAACGTAGAACAATTAGGAGATTTACTCAAGAAACTATTCCGAGCGAAATCTTAAAAAAATTAATCGATTACGCTCGAATCGCTCCTGCTGGAAATAATATTCAATGCGTTGAATATGTAATCGTAGAATCTCCAGAAATGAGAGAAAAAATGTTTCCTTTAGTAAGATGGGCCGCATCGCTACCTAAAGAATTAAGAACTCCAGAAAGTGGTAGGGAACCAACAGCATATATAATCGTGCTAGTAAATACAAACATTAAAAAATCATATTACGATTTTGACGTTGGAGCCGCAGTTGAGAACATATTACTCGGTGCTGTGACGTTTGGAATTGGAACGTGTTGGATGGGTTCAATAAAAGGAGATAAAATAAGAGTATTACTTGACATTCCTGATTTTTACGAAATTAAACATGTGATTAGTCTAGGGTACCCTGACGAGACATCTGTGATTGAACCGTATAAAGAGTCTTTTAAATATTGGAAAGAAGGAAACGAAATGCACATCCCAAAACGAAAGTTGGAAAGCCTTATTTTAAAGGTGGTATAAAAGAGAGTAATAGTAATGAATTTTGCCCTCCTCCTACTCTCTCTTAATTAAATTACTTAAATAACAACTGTTTAGAGCGTTAAATACCCCACCCATAGATTTTTGTCATAAAATCTATAAAATAGATATTGATTATGAAAATATAAGTGTTATTCCCCAGAATTGAGGAAAATTTTCCTGCGTCACTTAGATTGTCCTCAATCATGGAGAAAAATTTAGTTATTCTCTAAATTTACGCCTTGGTTCTCATTTTTTATCAAAAAGTCTGCTAAATGAGTCGGATTTGTTAATCATCTTAACATTAAATTTATATTCAATTAAGGTCATTTAATATTTACGCTAAATAATTTTATATGAATAAATATTTACAATTTGTTGCAAGATAAATATGTCAAATCAAAAAAATGAAAAAAAAATGGTAACCTTGGTTAGTCCACTGTCAATGAGAGAGTTTGAGGCTTTATTGATAATTTTAAAAAACGATGGGGAGGAATTAGCAGTTTTAAAAGCTGCAATCGATGCGAGATTTAAACTTGGGAGTAGAACTAAAGGGTACGATTATATAAGAAATCTGTGCACTAAGAATTTCACCGTTAAAAAAATTTCTGATCCAGTTGCTGGCAGGAAGAGAATCGTGAGAATTTTTGTAGAAAAAAAAGTAAGGAGTGAATACGAGAGATTAATCTTGCCCACAGTGAAAAATTTAAATGAATCGATAAAAAAACTTTCCAAGGATTACATGGAAGAGATTAAAGAAGAAGAAAAACTAATGGAGAAATTTAGAACCTATACAGAAACTATTCTTAAGGGTATCAATCATGTATTGGAGGATACACCGACAAGAAATTATACTCAAAAGAAACTTGAAAGAAAAATAGAGGATACGATCTGGCGTTATTTTCGCGCGGAAATGTTAAAAATTGAAATGTTTTCAAAATAAAAACGCTGTAGGGTCGATAGAAAATATATAGGGAATATATTGGATAAAGTCATAACATTTAAAAATTCATAAATTCATGTATATGCATTGCTATTTCAAAATGAAATTATTGTAAGATTAATTGCTGCATCAGTGCTTCAAGTATGGCCGATTTTTTACTTATCTTATTTCACATATAGATTACTAAGGCGAGCTAAAAATCGTTCAACTTATATTTTGAGTGCTTATTTCGTAACAACAGCACTTGCTTATTTTCTTGCCACTCTTTCAATTTTTTTAACAAATACGCCCTTTGCTTACATCATTTATGTGCTTTCAATTTATGTTTTTGTTTTTAGTTATAGTTTTTTAATAAATTTTAGCTGGTTACTTACTCGACTAGATGAAAAACCACACTATACAAAGCTTTATTTAAGAATAATTTTCTACGCGATCTTATCACTCTATGTTATTGTAATTAGTATTCCATTTAATGGTATAGCCTTAGATGCAAGTACTGGATGGACACCTAATTACAGTTGGCTCTTTCTTGTTTTTAGTTGGATTTATTTCTTGATTTTATTAATTATTCCACAAATATATTTCTCGTTTAAAATTTTAAAAGTATATGAGGGAGTTGTCCTCAAGAAGAGATTAAATTCATTTATATTTAGTGTCTTTCTATCTTTGTCATTGGCTATTTCGCTATTCTTGTATCACACATGGATTGAAAATCTAATTTTCAGGACATTTCATATTTTTCTGGGGCTAGTATTTGGGATATCAGCTGCATATTTAATATACAAGGGATTCGGGAAGCAACTGGAATAAAAAATAATGAACATTTCCTGACCTTTAATTTATTATATTTATCTCCCAAATAACTTAGAAACCATTATAATAGAAAAGATATAAGACCTCTATGGAATAAAGTCAAAACATTTAAAAAATCATGCACTTTTTTGTATACAATGCGTTGCTGTTTCAAAATGAATTTTTTGTCAGATTAATTGTTGTTTCAGTTTTTCAAATATGGCCTGTTGTTTACGGGTCATATTTCGCCTATAAGTTATTAAAGCGGGCTAAAAATCGCTCTACTTATACAATGAGTGGCTATTTTATAACCACTGCTCTTACTTATTTTCTTGCAACGATTTCAACATTTTTGGTAAATACACCCTTTTCTTACATTCTTTACGTGATTTCAATTTATGTGTTTGTTTTTAGCTATAGTTTTGCAATAAATTTTAGCTGGCTTCTTACTAGACTTGATGAAAAATCGTGTAATACTAAATTTTACTTAAGAACAACTCTTTACGCAATCTTATCACTATATGTTCTATTGGTTGCCATTCCTTTTAACGGCATAACCTTAAATGCGAGTACTGGTTGGATTCCTACTTATAGTTGGTTCTTTCTTGGCATTAGTTGGACTTACTTCTTGATTTTTTTAATTATTCCACAAATATATCTCTCGTTTAAAATTTTGAAAGTATACGAGGGTGTTGCTCTTAAACATAGATTAAATATGTTTCTAATTAGCGTATTGTTAGTGATGGTGTTGGCAGTTTTTATGTTATTATATAACACATGGACTGAAAATGTAATTTTCCGGACATTTTACGTTTTTATAATGCCGGAATTAGGTGTATTTGCCGCTTATTTCGTCTACAAAGGATTCGGAAAGATGCTAGATTAATGAATAATGTTAATTTCTTCGATATTATATTGTAATTTCTGTGAAAACCTTTGCCTCTTCAACGGTAACCATCCTAATCTATACACAGAAAATAATGAGATGGAAAAAATGCTGGAGTTTTGATAGAATATATATTCAGAATTATATAAAAAAGTCATAACCTTTAAAAAAACAAAAAGTCATGTATATTTATTGTTATTTCAAAACGAATTTATTGTCAGATTAATTGTTGTTTCAGTTTTTCAAATATGGCCAATTTTCTACGCGTCGTATTTCGCCTTTAAATTACTAAAGCGCGCTAAAAATCGTTCGACTTATACGTTAAGTAGTTTTTTCATTTTAACAGCTCTTACTTATTTTCTTGCTTCACTTTCAACTTTTTTAGTCGCTACGCCTTTGTTTACCTTTACTCACATTATTTATGTGCTTTCAATTTACACGCTTATCTTTAGCTATAGTTTTTTAATAAATTTTAGCTGGTTACTTACTAAACTTGATGAAAAAACATGCCCTACTAAATTTTACTTAAGAGCAATTCTTTATGCGATTTTATCTCTATATGTTTTAGTGATTGCGATTCCGTTTCACGGTATAACCTTAAGTGCAAGCACTGGGTGGATACCTGTTTACAGCTGGTTCTTTCTTGGTTTTAGTTGGACTTTTATCTTGATTTTTTTTATTATTCCACAAGTATTTTTATCTTTAAAAATTGTGAAAATATATGAAGGCATTGTCCTCAGGAGAAGATTAAATCTTTTTCTAATAAGTGTGTTTTTGGGATTGTTAATACCCATTTTTGTATTCTTATATCACGCTATGCCTGAAAATATAGTTTTCAGGACATTTTATCTTTTAACAATGCCGGAAGTAGGAGTATATGCTGCTTATTTAATATATAAAGGATTCGGGAAGGAACTGGATTAAAAAATAACGATTAATCAATCAATACACAAGAAATTTTGTATTATAAAAAAACGCTGGAGATTTAATAGAATAAAAATAAGGAACATATAGAAAAGAGTCATAACATTTAAAAATTCATACACTGAATTATGATACATTGCTATTTCAAAACGAATTTATTGTCAGATTAATTGTTGTTTCAGTTTTTCAGATATGGCCAATTTTTTACTCGTCCTATTTCGCCTATAAATTACTCAAGCGAGCTAAAAATCGTTCTACTTATACTTTGAGTAGTTTTTTCATACTTACCGCTCTTACTTATTTTCTTGCAACAGTTTCAACTTTTTTAGTAGCTACTCCTTTGTTTTCCTTTACTTACATCATTTATGTGCTTTCAATCTACACGCTTATATTTAGTTATAGTATTCTAATAAATTTTAGTTGGTTACTTATTAATCTTGATAAAAAAGCATCTTCCACTAAATTTTACTTAAGAATTGCTTTTTATGCGATCTTATCACTCTATGTTCTTATAATTGCTATTCCATTTAATGGAGTGATCTTAAATGCGAGTATTGGTTGGATTCCTCAATACAGTTGGTTCATGCTTGGTTTTAGTTGGGTTTTTATCTTGATTTTTTTAATTATCCCTCAAATATATTTCTCGTTTAAAATTATGAAAGTATACGAGGGTGTTGTCCTCAAGAAAAGATTAAATTTATTTATTTTTAGCGTATTTTTGGGATTCCTAATCCCCATTTTTCTCTTCGTATATCACGCAATGCCTGAAAATGTAATTTTTAGGACGAGTTATTTTTTAACACTGCCAGGAGTAGGAGTAGTGGCTGCTTATTTAGTATACAAAGGATTCGGGAAGGAACTGGATTAATAAATCTGATGATTTTCTAATTGTTATAAGAACTCTAAAGATATTTTAAAGCTAATTCGGTCGATTCTCGAGCTTCGTCCACGCTGACCATACCTATTGTAGTGCAGCAGATGTTATGCTTAGAAATGTACTCATAAGCTTTTTTAGGGTTCAATTTACCGGCTGCTAGCGTTTTCATTCCAATAAAGTGATGATCTTTATGGTTATTTACTTGATTTTCAAGCTCTTTTTGATTCCCCATTAAATACCCCCGAGCGTTAAATGGAATTAAAAACGCTTTTACATTAGGAAGGTTTTCGAAAGCGTATTCCAAGGTAGAAACGGGATTATGCGCAGCTATTCCGGGTATTATTCCCATTGACTCAATCTCAGCAATAAATTTCTCTAATTTCTCATCTTTTTTATCCGCGACCATTCCGTGGGCAAAAACTATTTTAGCTCCAAGTTCAGCTAATTCTTTAATGAGAGGATCAGGTCCCGGAAAAGTAGACCCCGTAATGACAAAGTCGCTATGAGTTTCAACCATTATTTTAGCTGCATTGGTGATTTTTCCACCCGGGATTAATTGTATTCCGCGACCCCCTACTTCATAAGACGCTTCCAGTATCTCTAACACAGCTTCCGCGTTATTTAAGAATTTTCTTCGGTATACACGCGCATTCTTTCCGAATTGGGAAGCTCCAAAGAATGGTGAGGTCCCTACCGATACTATCGGTATTTCCTGGCCTTCGATTTTACAAAATATGATCTCTACACCTTTTTATTTAGGCTTTTAAACCAAAATTCTTCAAATAATAAAACTTTTATGAGATTTAATTAATAACTTCAGATAAATACTAACTATAAAATAAAATTATAAAAATGATTCAATTTGATGAGAAATGACAGACCCTAAAGCTATAGAAAACAATCCTTTTAAAGAGTTAGGTGAAATTCCAGAAAAAAAATACGCCGATGGATATATAGTTGATTCGACATATATAACCGTAAGAGAGGGCGTTAAAATTGCTGCTACTATCTGTCTCCCGAAGGGACTTTCCATAGATACTAAAATTCCTACAGTGTTAACGCAAACGAGGTATTGGAGAGCAATGGAATTACGAATTCCTTTTAGGTGGGTTCTTGATAGTATGGTGCCTAATACTCCAAACCCGGAGGTTATTACTAGTCGAGGTTACGCACTTATTTATACTGATGTCAGAGGAACTGGGGCATCAGATGGTACTCGGGTAGTTCCGTTTTCTGAAGAAGAGATCATGGACGGTTCTGATGTAATTGATTGGATAATATCTCAGCCTTGGTCAGATGGAAACGTCGTATCTAAAGGTATTTCGTATACTGGAACTACAGCGGAGTTATTTGCTAAGAATAATCACAGCGCAATAAAAGCGGTTGTACCGGGACATGGTTTCTGGGATCCTTACACAGATGTCGCATTTCCAGGTGGATGTTTCGACCATGCCTTTATGCAATTATGGTCATTTTTAGGGAAGAATTTAGATTTAAATAGTCCTAAAGTCTTCAGACAATTAATGCCCGGAGTTTGGTTACTTGCAAAAGGTGTAAAACCTGTAAAAAGCGACAACGACCTAAAATTATTACAAGATGCTATAAAACAACATAAATCAAATAAATATGTTTACGAGCATACGCTAACTAGGGATTTTCGCGACGACAAGCTTCCTGATGGCACCGTTTTTGACGATCTTAGTATATTTGCTCGAAAAGAAAAGATTGAAAGTTCAAACATTCCAATGTTGGCTTGGTGTTCGTGGTTAGATTCTGGTTATGGAGACGCAATTGTTAATCGATTTATGAATACATCTACTTCTCAAATTGCTATTTTGGGCGATTGGAGCCACGGAGCTGGCTACCCTGCAAACCAGTTTTTTCCTAATCGGACTTTCGTAACTCCGACTCCTGAAGATAAGGTTCACGCATGGATTAATTTCTTCGATAAATGCGTATATGGCGATGGAATACAAGGAAAAACTATATATTATTATACTCTAGCGGAAGAAAAATGGAAGAAGTCGAATGTTTGGCCCCCTAAAGGGCACTTTTATCAAAAATGGTATTTTTCAGAAAACAATTCGCTAATAAGAGAAGAACCTAAGGAAAATACTGGATCCGACGATTACAAAGTAAATTACCGGGCTACAACCGGACGGAATAATAGATGGTGGGCGCTTTTAGGTTTGCCTATAACATATTATAACAGAAACAAAATCGATGAGAAGTTGTTATGTTATACAAGCAAACCTTTCGAATCTGATACAGTAATCACCGGTCAAATAATTGCATGTCTTTATTTATCCTCCACCCACAAAGATGGTGCTATTTTCGCTTATTTTGAGGATGTTGATGAGAGTGGTAATGTTACATATATTACCGATGGAGAGTTCCGACCACTCCACAGAAAAATTCTAACAGATGAGCCACCGTATAAAATGTTAATTCCTTACCATAGTTATAAAAAAGAAGATTCTGCGCCTTTAATTCCAGGAGAGATAACTGAGGTTAAGTTTGGGTTCCATGTAACTTCAGTTCTTATTAAAAAAGGACATAAAATTAAAATTGCCATTGCTGGAGCCGATAAAGATACATTTATACGTTATCCTGCAGAGGGAAGGCCTACGATTACTATTTCTCGAAATAAAGACTTTCCGTCTTATATTGAACTTCCAATTATAAAGAAGGAGTAAATTAACTCGTTAAATAGGTGATAAAAAAAATGGAAGAAATTTTACAACGGTTAAAAGGTATGTTAAAAGAAGCGACGGTAATAAAATCTGATGCAACAAAATTTGAAATAACTATTACTATAGTTAAAAAAATTCACGGTAATGTGGCAGAGCCTGATGAAATCATCGTAATGTTAAAAATGTACGGTGGATTGAGGGAAGATATCCCTATGGAAGTAGATATCGATAACGATGCTCAAAATATCACGCTAAAATTCCAGAGCGAAGAGGATTTCATAAAAGTCGCAAAAATAATGGAAACATTATGGGATAACGCTGTAGATATGCTTACTTCAGCCATGGAAGGCGATATAAGTCGTATTAAAGATATTCCGAAAATTGATTAGATAGTTAAAAAATAAATTATTTTTATTCTTTTTTTTCTTGTTTTAAATCGTGATATGATCTAAGTGGTCTTTTCTAAATTGAATGTTTTTTTTTAAAGTAGAAAAGAAATCTGATAGGTCGATATTTCCGCCGCTTATTATAATTCCAATCCTTTTATTTTTAATTAAAGGTGACTCTATGTTACCGCTCAATATACCTGCCAAAGGCACTGCTCCTGAAGGTTCTACAACAAGTTTCATGCGTTCCCAATAGAATTTCATAGCGTCAATTATCTGTTCCTCTGTAACTGTAATTATATCATCTACAAATTCCTTAATTATAGGAAATGTTTTTTCTCCTACTGAAGTCCTTAAACCGTCCGCAATTGTGTTCGGATTTTCTACGGGAACCCTTTTCCCTAGTTGAAACGAGCGAAACGCATCGTCAGCATTCTTAGGCTCCACGCCTATAACTTTAATTCGGGGATTTATTCCTTTTGCTGCAATTGAACATCCACTAATCAATCCACCACCACCTACGGGAACGAGTAATAGATCAATTCTATTTACAGCACGGACTAATTCATACGCCGTTGTTCCAGCTCCAAAAATTACGTGATAATCATCGAAAGGGTGAACGAGTTTATACGAGTATTTTTGAACTAATTCTTCTGCCATTTTTTCTCGATCTCCAGGGTTATTGCCGCATAAAACAACTTCTGCCCCATAACCTTGCGTAGCCTGGATTTTCGAGGGCGTAGCGTTATTAGGCATTACTATAGTAGCTTTCGTTTGTAAAATTTGAGCTACTAATGCTACTGCTTGAGCAAAATTTCCTGAAGAATGGGCAATAATTCCTTTTTTTCTTTCTAGAGAAGCTAAGTGGCTAATAGAGTTCCAAGCACCTCTGAACTTAAAAGAACCCGTCCGTTGGAAGTTCTCACACTTAATTACTACTCTCTTAGCGCCTGTTATGGAATCTAATGTCCTACTTGTCATAATAGGGGTCTTTTTTGCTACATCAGAGACAACTCTAGCAGCATTTTTTATGTTTTTAAAAATCGTTTTCAGCTCCTTGTGTATGAAATATGATCTTAATCTATGTATGTTAAAGTTTCTAATACATTTCTTTTTGATGGCATATAAAATGTGTGTAATCTTAAAAAAAATCTCATATTGATTAAGTTCGAGGGGAAAATTATATATAAAAAAGTAGCTAATACGATTATTATGCCATATGTAGAACTTGATAAAGGATACATTATTTAGAAAAAGCTTTTAGTACATAATCCTTGAATGGAACATGTAGCGGCGTTAGCTCAATGCTTTCGATTTTAAATCTCATATCTAACATAAGCTTGAATTAAATAAAGGAATTTAACAAGATTTAGATAATAGGTTTTAATTTTTATTCTTTTTTGAAAAAATATAAATTTACATTATTTAAGAGATAATATAATTTCTTGTTATCTCTACGAAGGTTCTTTTTAAATGTGGTTAAGGCCACAATTAGTACAGAAATTGCTTTGTTTTTTAGAAAGAAAGCCACAATTGGGACATATCTTATGTGACTTTAAAGCTTTCTTTATTTCTATTACGAGATCGAAAAAATCTCGGGAATACGGATTTAGACGACTCTTGATTAAAAAAATAGCTTCATAAAATTTTTTTTGATCAAAATAGATTCTTGCCAAAGAATGTTTGGCTTTGTCGGAATTTATATCAATTTCCAGTGCTTTCTTAAAGAATTTCATTGCCATTTCGAGATTTTCTTTTCCGTAAAACGCATATCCCATGTACAAGCGTCCTAAAAAGTGTTTAGGAATGAGTTCTAATATTTTATTGCAAATAGTAGTAGCTTTGTCATATTCCTTATTCTTAATATAAATATATGCAAGACTCAACTTTATTATATTTGAATAGGGATTAAGTGCTAGAGCCATATTGATTGCTCTTTTTGCCCTATCTAATTCTTTGGCATTCGCATGATATATTCCTAAAAGCTCCCATGCATTTTCATCGGTTCTGTTAAAATTTATCCACTTTTCACACAAGTAAATAGCCTTTTGATACCTCCTCCTTCTATTATAAACAATACTTAAAAATTTAAAAGAGTAAATACTCTTTTGGAAACATTTAATTGCCTTATAATATTGCCCCTTAACTAAGTAAATTTGGCCTATGATTAAGTATATGTAATCATGTCGTACCTTTGGATTAGTACGTTTCAATTTTATTAAAAGATTCATTGCCAAATCATAATCACCAGTGCTGATATAAATTAGGATCTTATTAATGATCAAATTATTATGATTTTTGAAACGTACCAAGCCACGTATTGTTGTATCCATCGCATTTGTAAATTCATACTTTTCAATATAAAGCTTACCTAGCCAAACATATACGCTAGAAGGAATCTTCCTTTTAGCTACAAATTTGAGAGCTTTATCATAAGATTCCTTAGCTTCTATATATCTTCCCATGCTTGCATGAACAAAACCCCTATTTACATAATATTGGGCTACTTCGGGATGCTTTTTGACTAATTTTTCGCTGAGCGTTATTGCTTTATCGAACTTATTCAAATTAATGTACAAAAGAAGAATATAAGAATATATATCCGTTATATATCTATGGGATGGATCGATTGTTACTAATTTCTTCAAAAACTTTAATGCTTTTCTATTTTGATTAAGTCTCATGTATGAGTGCGCTAAATAATCTAGTGCATCTACATTTTGAGAATCTTCTTTCAATATCAGATTAAATATTTCTATAGCCTTCTCGAACTGGATGTTATTAAAAAATTTGATTGCAGACTCTCTTGGATGAGAAATGAATATAAGTTTTCTGCAATTTGGGCAATACACATCTTCTCGTGTTAGTTCTTGGTCACAATATATGCAATGCTTCGTTGATATGAGAACCTTCGTAGCCATAATATCTCCTGCTTTTCGTAGTTTTTTAAGGAGAAGAAATGCAAAATGTTTATCGAGAAGTTCAAGAGAGTAGTTGTTTTCTGCCCATGCTTGTAAGGCAGAGCAATGGCCCCAAAAATTAGTTTCTGGAGTAATAAGGGTTGGTTCATGAGTTGCAAGTTCCATTAATTTTAGGTGTTTGCACTGCGTAAACACATCATTTCTTATGTAAATATTGGTTTTTCCTTCCTCGAGTTTGAGAGTGAGATACTCGTTTACTTTGAATTCAGTCATGATCAAAATGGAGTTTGTCTTAATACTATCTTAGATATAATTCAATAAAAACTTTTAATTATGTTCGAAAAAATTAAATGCGAATTAGATAAAAATAATTTTCTCGAAAAGAAAATAGAAAAAGGATGCGCTCCCAAGATACAATAGCATTACACCAAAAGCAGCTATAATTAGCATTAAGTATTGTTTATTTTTTGTCTTTTGAAAATAATAAAATGTGCTTAGACCGAGTATTATTTCAGGTATAATTATGTAGACTGCTAAATGATCGAAAATCAGAGTGACATTTTGAGGATACCACGATTGCAGCATCCACATAGATTGCTCAGAAAACCCAAAAATCGCCAATGAAATTAATCCTACGGCAATAAGGGTTTTACAGGGAGAATATTTTTCTTGTAGCTTCAAGCCAATGAAACAAATCAAAAATAAAGGGATAACCCATAATCCTGCCATATACCCCGAAACAGTGCCAATTTTAAAAAGCCCATCATCTGGAAAGACTAATATGTTTAACTGAGCCGATAAGAACCAATCTGGCCATATTTGGAATAAACTAATTAAAAACACAAAAACCCATAGTTTTATCCATTCATTATATTTTCGGAACAATCCTACTAATAGAATCAGTAAATTATAACTAGCTACAAGTATAAACAATTTAATCCCTATAGCGATTGGGATTGGTATTAATAAAACAGCCAAGCACAAACTTATGAAAATAAGATGAACTATAATAAAATCCCTAGTCGATTTTTCTGTATTTGCGTTTTTCACCATAATATTACCAATATTAAAGAAATATATATACTTTTAAAATTTTAAACTTTCAATAAACATAAAAACTTTAAAAAAAAGTGGAATTTATGGGAATTGATGTAAAAAAGTTAAGAGAAGACTTCAAAGAGCCTTACGAACTGGTTAACACTTCTGATGGAATAACATTATTTTTAAGAAAATGGGAAACCCAGAGTCCATCAAATAAGGCTATACTAATTTTTCACGGAATTACCGCTTACAGTGAACCGTATGAAATGTTCGCTAATGCAATCTCAAAAACAGGATTTACTGTTGTTGGATTAGATTTAAGAGGTCATGGGTTATCTGACGGTATTAGGGGCGATTATCCGAGTAAAGAGAGGTTAATAAACGATCTTGTAGAAACCATAGCGTATCTAAAAAAACAATACAGTACGCTATTGCTATTTGGACACAGTCTAGGAGTCCTTACCGCTTTTATAACAAAAAAAAATAGTACTGAAAAAATTGATGGGTTAATTTTATTGAGCGCCGGCAAAACTGTTAATCCTGGAGTTTACAAGAGTCCTTCAGTTCTACAGAAATTAAAAATACTAATTAGTTCGATCTTTCGCCCTAGCAAACCTGTGATAAATTATTATCGAGAGGGTATTTCAGGCTTAGACGATCCGCTATTCAATTTTAAATATACGTTACGATTTATGAGGCTAGTAAGTTTTCAAGATTTAGACTTTTCAGAAGAAATAGAATGCCCGGTAATTCTTGGTGTTGGAGAGCACGATGAAATATTCTCTGTAGAATCAGCTCAATCACTGCTTGATGAAATTCCTTCCAATGATAAAAAATTCTTTGTTATGGCTGGTGCTAAGCATGCTGTTGAATTTTCTGAAGAAGTTTTCAAAGACATCAAATCTTGGTTGAGTGCTAAATTCTCATGAAAAAATTAAAGTAATTGATTAAGGTGTTTTTGTATGGCAAAGGAAATTAAAAGGATTGGAATTGTTGGAGCTGGTTTTACCGGAAAACAGATAGCAGCTCAAACTGCTTTAAACGATTTTGTTGTGGATGTTTATGATATTGACCCAAAAGTTTTAGAAGGCGCTGAAAAATACATAAGCGGTGTTCTAAAACGAAAAAATAAGATGGATTCAATCCAAAAAGTTTCATACTATTCAGATCTAGATAAAGCGTTAGAGGATGTTGATCTCGTGGTTGAAGCAGTTCCAGAAAATCTTGAGTTAAAAAAGAAAATTTTTTCCCAGATTGATAGTATCGCACCTGTCCACACAATAATAGGGACAAATAGTTCTTCATATCCTGTTTCAAAAATCGAGTCTGCGGTTAAAAGGAAAGATAAAGTTTTAAATTTGCATTTTTATCCACCTATTCCTACGCGCCCAATGGTAGACATTATGGCTGGCTCTGAAACAAGCCAAGAAACTTTTGAAAAAGGGAAGCAGTGGATAATAGATATTAAATGTGAACCCCTCGTGGTTAAAAAAGAGTGTTTAGGATTTGTTTTCAATAGAGTCTGGCACGCCGTAAAAAAAGAATGCTTAAAAATTTGGGACGGAGGATACGCCGATATAGAAACAGTTGATACTGCGTGGAAAATTTTTACAGGGATGAAAATGGGGCCATTTACTATGATGGATGGTATCGGATTAGATGTTGCTTATGCAGTAGAAATGTCTTATTATGAAGCGAGTGGAGACCCAAATGATAAACCACCTGATGCGCTTAAAGAGCTGGTAGAAAATGGGGATTTGGGTATGAAAACGGGAAAAGGATTTTACACTTTTAGAAGAAGAAGAAAGAAATAGCTTTTTTTATATTATCAATTTAAAAGTAAAATTAAGATCCAGATAAGACCAAAACTAATTATTATCGTAAGATTTACAACCATCGTGACTAATTTTTGGTCGTAACCATTTTCTACAGAAAAGGGGATAACAGCAAGACCCACTGGAAGGATCAAGGAGAGACAAATAATTATTCTAAATAAATGGTTGAATATGGTTGGTGGCAATAAGAAAAATAAGGTTAACCCTACCAGAAGGCCTATGCCATATCTTAATACTAAAACCTTGATTATTGAAATCCATTCCGCTTTTCCAAATTTAAAGTGAAGAAAGACCCCTAACAATAACAACGCTAAAGCTGAATTCGCCCGTGCTAATATATCTAATAGTTCAGAGAAAAAACTTGGTATTACAAATCCCGAGAAATTAATAATTAAGGCAACAATATAGCTTAATATAGGAGCAGATCTAACTATTCTCTTTAAAATGTATTTAACATTAATCTTAACAACATTTTCTTGATTTTTTGGAGAATAAATAGTTGACATAATATAACATACTATAAATATCGTAAAGGCGTTTCCTGCGTCAACGAGAGCGATATATTGCATACCTGGTTGACCCCAAATGCCTTCTACTAAAGGGAAAAAAAAATTCGCTACATTGAACCCTATCATTGTCATAATCATAGCTCCTTTTATGTTAGAAGGATGTTTTCGAAAAACTAATAACGCAAGAAATGTCATAAAAAAGCCAAAAACTACGCTGATTAAAGGTAAAAGAACCAAGGACAGTTCAAATTGAATAGTTGTCGTAACTTGAAGAATTACAGCTGGAAGAGTGATGTTAAAGATAATTTTAGCAATTGTATCTCCATCAGTTTCTTTTAAGATGTTTAATTTTTTAACTAAATAACCAATAGCGACAATCGAGATTGATAGTAAAAAAATTACATTTACGTCTGTCATGCTCGCTTATTTTTGGTCTTGTTTAATTGGTAGTTATAATATTTAAAATAATTAAATAATTATCTAACTTGTTTTAATAATATATAGAATTATTATAATTGCTGAGGATAAATGAAACCTAACCTATTAACAAACAAAAAAGTTATAATCACCGCTGCTATTACGGGTGGAATTCACGGTAAATGGGCTAATCCATGTTTACCATTAACTGCTGAAGAGCAAGCGCAGGACGCTTTAGAATGTTATGAAGCGGGGGCATCTATTGTTCATATCCATGTTCGTGGAGATGATGGTCAAAATACTCCTGATTTAAGCTATTACGGTAAAACCGTCAAACAAATTGGGGAAATATGTCCTATGATTAGACAAATAGGAAACGGCATTGGTGCGCAAGTCGTTGAACATAAATTCACAACTAAGTCTGGCAAAAGAAGAACTACAACCGAAATTGTCCAACCTTCGTTAGAAGAACGGTTAAATCTTCTCAATATAGATCCTGAACCTGAGATGCACACTATTAACGCCGGATCGTTTGAATTTAGAACGCCTTATGGAGGGTCTTTGTTCAAAAACCCGCAAGATTTCAATCGCAAATACATCAAAAGATGCAATAAAAAAGGTTTTGGCATAGAAATCGAAGTATACGATTCAAGTCACATTACTAATGTGTTAGAATTTGTCGAAACGGGATTGTTAAACCCTCCCTTACATTTTAGCTTAGTCTTAGGAATTAAAGGGGGCGCTGAAGCTAACCCCGCTAATTTGTTACACATGATTGATCAATTACCAGAAGGTTCAACATGGCAAGTTGTAACAGTCGGTAAATTCAATTTACGAACGACTGTAATGGCAATGTGTATGGGAGGAAACGTACGAACTGGTTTAGAAGATACTATTTATTATGGAAAAGGCGAGTTAGCTCAGAATAACGCACAATTGGTCAAACGAATGGTTAGAATAGCTAAGGAAATCGGAAGAGAAGTCGCAACAGTCGATGAAGCTAAGGAAATTTTAGGAATAATGTAAAATGCGTTGGAATTATTCAACGTGACTTATTTTTTAGACATAAAAGTATTTTCACACTAACATTTATTAATTGAAGTTAGATCACAATATATAGCACTATTGAGAGTGAATTTGATGAGTAGAAAAAAAATAACTTGGTTTGGATTTAACTTAACACAAGCGCAATCTGTATCCTTATTTATATTATCAATTGCAGGACTCTTCATTTCAACATTTTTGTTTATGTCAATATTGTATCCGTTACTTATGAACATGATATTTTACGATCCCTATTATTACCCTCCAGAAGATGATTATATGATAATGATGCTTTTTAGCATGCTTCCTTATATGTTTGTCTTATGTGGCGTATTTGTAATTAGTCTTTATTCCTTGATTCGTTGCAGAAAAATTGCCAAATATTACTCTACTTCAATTGATCCTGTAATAGAACAGAAACCAAAATCTTCTTATACCAAAGTACCACCGAAATCCATTGCCCAATTTTGTTCTAACTGTGGAGAAATGAAGAAAGGCTATGAAAAATTTTGTACTAATTGTGGGCACCAAGCATAATATCAAAAAAAATAATAAAAAAATAAAAATAGGTTACTTTAAGCTCAGATTTTTTTCAATTCTTCTCTTATGCGTTCAAGTCTTTCTCCATGTAAACCATAATATTTCATGGCTAGAAGTCCAATTACAAGTGCGATACTAGGAAAGATAACCATTATAGCTTTCAGACCCAAAATAACTAAACCTGGGTCTGCAGGTAAGGGAATAAATTGTTTGTCCCAACCTATATTTCCAAACATTAAGCCAATAGTTAAAATGACTAAGATTATTGAGATTCTATGAATAAATGCGTTAATTCCATAAAAGCTAGCAGATCGTTTAACTCCAAATTTAACTGCGTCTTCGTCTATAACATCAGCGTGCAAAATGTCTACGTAAAACAATGCCCCTGACAATGGAAATCCTTGAAGTGCTATAAGAAGAATAAATGCGATTTGAAACGCTTCTCCAGTTATAAATAGGAATGGAAACAGCGTACAAATCCAAATTCCTAATGTTATCATGAAAGCTTTTCGCATTCCGTATTTAAAGCCAAGCTTTTTGTGAATTGGCATGACAAGGGCAGCAATGATAAAAGCTAACATTAGCGATATCCCGACTATAAGCGAGCCCCCTCCTGCAAAAAGAGAACCTCCTATAACGTATTTAGCGTAAATGGGAATAATCATAGGTAAAATGCTAAAACAGTACCAAACCGCAGTATTTGCTACAACGAATTTTACAAATGTTTTATTTGTCAATGTAATTTTCATTGATTGAAAAAACGATGGTCTTTTTTCGAAGTCTTCCGCTTTTTCTACTTTTTCTTCAATCCCCTTCAAAAGAAACGGTATTGAGATTAAAAGCGTAAAAGCTGCTACGACGATCGCCATTATAAAATATTCGTTTTTAGCGACGGGAATTGCGGCGGTTTCTGGAACTAAATCGGTAATAAATATCATAGGAATAAGTGAGCTTAATATTAAGCCAACTACAGTTAGCGCTTTTATAATTAAATTAGTAGAAGCTCTCTGTTTCATATTTGGGAACATTTCTGGGAAAAGAGCGTTCACGTTTACGTCAAACATAGTATAGAAGAACTCAAAGATAACAATCGTTGATAAAAAGTAAATAAACTCTAGCATTTTATCGCTTGAAGTGAAAGGCACGTAGAACATTAAAACCACCATAATGCATAACGGAATTATCGAAATCAGTAGATAAAACTTTCTCTTTCCCAACTTTCCTCTATGCTTCGTCCTTTCTGAGAGTGCTCCGAGCATAGGGTCGTTAATTGCGTTCCATATACCCCATAAAACGTAGGTAATTATCATTAGAGTCAATGGAATTTCGATGACTGTAAAATAGAAGGTAAAAATCAAGAATTGAAAGATTTGGTAAGTAAGCTGATCCGGAAATGCACTAAGCCCAAAAAGGAATTTCTTCTTAAATGTTAATTTCTCTTCACTCATTTTTAATACCTAAATTCTAATTAAATTTTAATTGAGTTTGATTACATTATATTTTATTTAAAATTATGCTTAATTAAAGTCAAAGAGGAGTTCTTAAAAGGTTAACTCAGAAATTCTATTCCAATGATGTTCAATCGCATCATTTCTTACATCTAAGTTTAATTAGATTTAATTTGGTTAAAAACTACAAACAATCAATATCAAATGCTGTTTTATAATAAATGAAACAAATATTTTAAAACATGGAATTTATATTTTTTAATATTACATATTAAAAAACTAATTTAATAAATAGAGAAGAAAAACGATGAAAATTGTTGATATTGAAGGTGTAGGAGAAAAATATGCAAAGACACTTGGAAAAGCTACGATTGCAAATGTAGAAGACTTGATACCGTTGAAATGGAGTGAAATTAAAGAACTTGCTAATACAACTAGTATTTCTTTAAAATTACTCGAAAAATGGCAAGATCAAGCAGAATTAATGGTAATTAAAGGTGTAGGTCCTGAATATTCAGAAGTTCTAAATAAAATTGGTATTGATTCTACAAGAGAACTTGCTTATCGAAATCCTAAGAATACATTAGATAGCATTGTTAAGTTTGATAAGGAGCAACCTGATGTTATTAGAAAAATACCAAGAGTTGAAGATATTGAGGATTGGATTAACAAGGCAAAAGAACTGAATAATGTGAAGAAAACTAAAACAATACCTAAGGAAACCCCGATTATTGAGATCGAGGGAATCGGTAAAAAATATGGAAAAACTATGGAAACTGCAGGATATCTCGACGTTGAAAGTTTAATAGGATTAGATAGAGATGCAATCAAAAAACTAGCCGAGAAAACAAAGATTTCAGAAAAATTACTCGATAAGTGGGCAGAACACGCTGATTTAATGAGAATTGACGGTGTAGGTCCAGAATATGCTGAAGTAATTAATGAAATTGGAATTGATTCAGTTAAAGAATTTGCTCAACGTAATCCGAGTAATACTCTAGAACGCATAGCGAAATTAGATAAAGAGAAACCTGACATGTTTAGAAAACCTCCAACTTTAGGTATGATTGAAGATTGGATTGAGCAAGCTAAAAAAATTAAATAACTATTTCTATAATACATTTTTCTTTTTTTTATATAAAACATATTTGTTTCTATAAGCTAAATAAAGGAGTTTACTTAAAAAATGGCGGATTTAAATTTAGATGTAACGTATTTTGAAAAGGGAGGATCTCAAAATACACAGAGGGCTTTGGAAATAGCAAAAAAATACGCAGATCAATTTGGTATAAAGGATATCGTCATCGCCAGCACCACAGGAGCATCTGCTGAAAAAGCTGCAGAAATTTTTGACCCAAAGGATTACAATATAATGATTGTGACCCACGCCTACTACTTTGTCAACAGTACAACAAGACAAGAATTTCCTGAGGAAAAATTGAATAATCTTAAGGAACTTGGCTTAAACTTTCATATTGGGACACATTCAATGAGTGGCATTGAAAGAGGAATACGATTGAAAAAAGAAGCTTGGCAATTTGTCGATTTATTAGCTAAGATGTTAGGATACCACTTCAGTCAGGGCGTTAAAGTATGCATAGAGATATCAGCAACAATTTGCGATGCAGGACTAATCCCCGACCTTGAAAGAGACATAATCGCAGTCGGGGGCACTGGAAGAGGTGCTGATACAGTTTGTTTAATTAAACCTGCACCAACAAGCGATTTTAAGAATCTTCGAGTAAAAGCAATATTAGCTAAACCTCTATAAAAAGCAATTTTTAGTTTTTGCAATACCATTTCTTTATGTTCGTGAAAAACAGAAAAAAAGTAAAAGACCTCCTGTAGGTAAATTAATCGGTAATACTTTTAAGCAGCTAGGCAGTACATTTAAAGACATTAGAAAACATAAGTCAATGTTAATCTTTATTAATATACTTCCATTCAGATATTCTTCTTTTTTAATAATTATTAAAACAACACATCACATTGAGATGAAGTGATATTCTGCTTCTTTTTAAAAAAAAAAAGAATAAAATTTTGATTTATAGATATGTTTGTATGAATAAAATTGTATCATCAATTCTGTTATCGCCCGTGTTATCGCCAGTAGCTGCTCGAATGGAAAATTCGTAATCTCCAGCAGCTAAACCCGAAATAGAATATTGAAGTGAGACCATACGAAGGCTATCTTCTGCTTCCGAGTTTACTTCTCCAACATATGCATATGGTGCGGGTATTGCCGTACCATTTTGATATATTAAACTCTGAATCCATTCATAAACTCCAGAATTATCTATTGTATATTTTGCATTAAAGGAGATATATACAGATTCACTTGTATTTACAGTAATAACTATCTGCATATTCGTGAGGGTGGTAAAAGTGGGTTGTTGTGAAGGCGTTTGGGATGTTAAATACTCCGCATACCATATCTCTTGCACTATATTTCCTTCTCCTGTGGGTGATGTGGGTGATGTGGTTGATGTGGGGATGAGATTGTTAAAGTATATGAAAGAAAAACCTCCAAAACCCAATCCACTAATAGCTAATATAAATGCTAAAATGGCAATACCTCTTCCAGTTCTTGTTTTACCCATATTGTCAATACCTCGTTTTTAAATAAGATTTTTTAAATTAAATGCTATTATTATTTTTTATTCTATTTAATTTATTAAATCTTCTAACTTATTTCCTTTTATGTAAAAAAAGTGAATCCAAGTGATATATTGTGATAATGGTTGGGATTATTGGCGGAACAGGGATTGTATTAATATTCACGAGTAAAAGCAATACTTGCTAAACCTCTATAATTAATTCTAATATATTTCTTAAATAGAAGTAAGATGTAGCCTTACTACTATATAGATTAGGGTGCGTTTTTTACTTTCTTTCTCATTTTATTTATTTTTTCTTCAATTTTTATTGCAGATTTTAAACTCAATTTGCTTAGTGCCACTTTTAACGAAGCTTTCCAACCCCAACTTTTATATATCTGACGTAGAATCAAGCTAAATATAACGAAAGTTAATAGGGAGGCAATCCAAATTTGAATGAGGTCTAACCTTTTGTAAAAAATAAAATATAAGAAATTATGCCCTAGAAAAACTGTAAAGGAGTAGTACGAGAAGTAAAAAAAAACGCGGTAACTTTTCTTGGTTTTAAAAACATTATATTCTTCTAAAGTTATTAAAATTAGTAGTATTATCAAATCAATGCCTAATGTATATATTAACCAAGAAAAACTACTCCTAACAAGAAAATTTGGAAAATTGAATAATATTCCAAATGAAATTAGCGATAAACTTATGCCGCCTATGGGGAACCACATCTTTTTTTTAATCATTTTCCTTCTATGTACGAGATTTTTATTTTTATTTAAATCATTTATGATATCTCCAACAATAGTTCCAAAAAGAAAGAAAGGAAAAAATAATAAAACAGGATCTTGACTAAAGTCGTTATAAAAAATGTGATATAATACACCTTGAAGATTTTCTTGATTTTGAAATGGAATAAAAGTAAAATACATAAATTGGCTAATAAGCCATATAGAAAAACCAATCGCGATTCTAGACTTCTTTGAAAACTTTAATAAAGGCCAAGATATAAGTAACGAAAATGCAGCAGTCATTAAGACAAACCAAGTCCAAATCCACGATAAATTAGATATCGTTAAAGCAATAGCCAAGTTATAAATTATTGCTATTATTAATAGAAAAGAAGCTCGAAGATAATAAGAGAGTTTTACCCTTGTGTAACTTATATCTTTTAATATTTCAACTCTATGCATGCGGTTTCGATATGACAATGCGACACTTACTCCAGAAATAAATAAAAAACCCGAAGCCCCAATTGGATCTATAATACCTACGGTATTAGTTTGTAACCAATCACCACCACTAAACCACCAATCAATTAGGTGAGTTAAAAACATATAACTCATACACATGCCACGAAAAATGTCAATACTTTTAAATCTCTGCATTTTCCTATTGATTAATATTCCATACTATTTATGAATTTTTACTTTTTCTAACCTTTTGGCTAAACCTGAGCTCAATCTTCTTCCAAATAGCACTTTAATAGAAAGAAATGAGAGGTTTCTCTCTTTTTGATTTTGTATTCGAAAAACATCAAAAATAACCTCTCCTATAATGGTACTTCTTAAAACAAAGCTGAAATAGTGAGGCAATGGGATGCATCTATAGAGTTATATAAGATATAATATAGAATCCCAGTAATATTATTTTGCCCTTGGTATAAAAAGTGTGAGTCTAAATTTCTTCTTTTTATTTTTTGAAGGCTTTGAAGAAATCTGAATCCGTTGACACAAAATTTATAAGAATATGGATTACAAAATCTATCAATTAAAATTATCTATATATAAAAATGATTTAAATGTCGTTAGATATTAAAAACGAAGAAATTGAAGTAGAAACTATAACAACTAAGCGCAATGTGTTTTTTTGGGCGATGTACGATTTAGCTAATACGATTTATTCCATGGTTATTGTCAGTCTAATAATTAATCGTTATATACTGGTGATAGGCCAAGCCGAATACGGAATGTCTTATGGTGAAGCTAACTTTCTCTTTGGTGTAGTTGCCTTTGTTATGCAGATAGCAATAGCAATCTGTATACCTTTTTTAGGAGCGCTGAGTGATAATGTAGGAAAGCGTAAACCATTTGTTATAAGCTTAACAGGGATAATCATTCTCTTTGCCGGGCTATTGGGATTTTCCCATGATCTTACATTAGTTTTCTTGTTTTTTATTATTGCAAATGTTTCTTATCAATTTAGTTTAATGTTCTATGACGCAATGCTTCCATTTATTGCTAAAAGGGAAGATCTTGGAAAGGTTGCTGGTTTTGGAGTCGCGTGGGGCTACTTTGGTACGATTATTTCTCTCTTTATCATGATGCCTTTAATCCTTGGACCATTGGGGGACATGAATTCTGATCCTTCACAAGGTCCAATCGTATATGGCTATGCTGGTGATTGGTTCACATTTGTCTTACCCATGATTCTATTTTTAGTTTTTGCAATACCATTTCTTTACGTTCGTGAAAAGCAGAAGAAAGGTAAAAGACCTCCAGTAGGGAAGTTAATCGGTAATACTTTTAAGCAGTTAGGTAGTACATTTAAAGAGATTAGAAAACATAAATCAATGATTATTTTCATTATTGGTTACTTCTTTGTTGCTGATGTTGCTAATGTCATAGTTCTTTATATGACTCCACTTGTTACTGATGGGTTAGTTATTGGAACTGGGGGAACTTCATCTACATTTTATGCCATACTTTTTATAATAATTGCCACATTTTCTGCCGTGGTTTTTACTTATTTCGTTGGAAAGTTTGGTGAAAAATACGGAGCAAAGAAAACATTTTACCTCGTAGGGACTTTATGGGCTGTTGCACTAATAATTGGAGTTATATTAGTATTTACAACACCGTCCATCGAAGTTGGCGCAAATATCCCTTTTATATTTAGCCTTATTATGGGAGTGGTAGCCGGACCAGCTCTGGGAGGAACATGGACAGCACAACGAATCATGGTAATTGAGCTTGCTCCTAAAGAAAAGTTCGGAGAGTTTTTTGGTTTTTCAAAGTTAAGCGGAAAACTATCTTCAGCATTAGGGCCATTAGTTTGGGGTACTGTTATGTTAACTTACGATGTAATAGGCAAGGCAGCATATGGTTGGGCAATGATATCTGTAGGTATTATATTGGCATTAGGCATCTTTATCCTAAGCTTCGTCCAAAAAGAGAATAATAATGATTTAGTGTTAAAACAAGCGCGATAAGGAAATACTTATAACCTTTTTTTTTATTTTTTTAAACTGATAGCAATTCAACTTTAGCTCAACAGATACTAAAAAGATAATAAGAAAAAGATAAAAAAAGAAATTTTAAATTATATCTAATTTTTTTCCAACTTTTTCAATGGAAGCTAGCGCCAAGTTTAAATCTTCTTTAGTTAACAAGGCGTTCATCTGAACTCGAATCCTTGACAATTCTCTTGCGACCATAGGGAAGACTATTGGTGTGCCATAGATATTTTCTTCTTCGAACAAGATTCTTGCGAGTTCTTGAGCTTTACCAGGATCGCCAATAATCAAAGGAATGATTGGCGTTTCTGATCTACCAGTGTCGTATCCCATACTTTGAACTTCTTTCTTGAAATAGTTAGTGTGTTCCCAGACTGCTTTAAAGTGTTGAGGTTCGTTTTCAACAACTTCTATTGAAGCGATGTTAGCTGCTACTATTCCAGGTGGATGAGCAGTGCTTAACAAATATGTTCTACTTTTGTTCGTACAGAATTCAATCAAGTCTTTAGAACCAGCGACGGTGCCGCCAAACACTCCGAATCCTTTGCTCATTGAGCCTCCTTCCACGTGAACTTTTCCTTGTAAATTAAAATGTGCAACGATACCTTTACCTTCTCCAAGAATGCCTTCTCCATGGCAATCATCCACGAAAACCATAGCTCCAAAATCTTCCGCTACGCCTACAATCTTATCTAAAGGAGCCATGTCTCCATCCATGCTAAAAACTCCATCAGTAATGATGCAAATTCTTCTAGCTCCACCTTTTTCAGCTTCTTTTAATTGTTTTTCTAAATCTGAAATATCTCTATGTTTAAAAATAACCCGTTTCGCACCGGATAACCTAACGCCATCAATAATAGAACCGTGGTTTAATTCATCTGAGACAACTATGTCGGGCTTTCCAACCAACATCGGAATTAATCCCGAGTTTACTGCAAATCCTGTCTGACATAAGAGCGATGCTTCGACTTCTTTATATTTCGCAAATTTTTCTTGAAATTCACGGGTTAAATCAAAACTCCCAGCAATAACTGGAACTGCCCCTGCTCCTGCCCCATATTTTTTAGTGGCGTCAATTGCTGCCTGAATAATTTTTGGATGTGTAGCTAATCCCAAATAATTATTTGTATTAAGCATCAATACTTCTTTTCCATTTACAATGCAATGTGGCTTAGAACCTCCTTCTAAATATCGAATAACCCATTCAAGATTGTTGCCTCTCAATTCGGTCATATCCTCCTTAAGAAAAGCAACTGGATCTCTCTTCATATGTTCATATCACCTTAAATTTTTTTGAATCATGTGTAAATTAATAAATTAAGTCTATTTAGAAACCTATATTAGTTTTTGCTATAAGAAATAAAAGGGGTTCAAAGTGGGAGAAAAATGGATAAACCTTTTTTAATTGGGTGAATTATGAACTTCATTATTGTTACTAAGAATTATGAACATGAAAATTGATGAATATGAGTAGAAAAAGAAAAATACTTGTAATAGGCAGCGCTGGTCAGATCGGCTCTGAACTAGTTCCTGCGTTAAGAACAAAGTACGGTGGAGAAAACGTAATAGCTACTGGTAGAAGAACTCCACTTCCCGATGCTATTAAAAATTCGGGACCAGTAATCTACTTAGATGCACTAGATAAGGATTCTATTGCAAAAGTTATCTTCGAATATGAAATCGATACTATCTTTCACATGGCTTCAATTTTATCTGCTACCGGAGAAAAAATACCTCAAACAGCTTGGGATATAAATTTAAATGGTTTAATTAATGTTTTGGAAGTTGCGAGAAGTTATAAAATTGATAGAGTCATTTGGCCTAGCTCCATAGCGGCTTTTGGTCCTACAACTCCCCGAGAGAATACACCTAATATTACGGTGCTACAACCGACTACGATGTATGGGATAACCAAAGTAGCGGGAGAACTTCTTGCAGAATATTACTATAATAAGTATAACTTAGATATAAGATCGATGAGATTACCGGGAATAATTAGCAGTGAAACTTTGCCAGGTGGCGGAACCACGGACTACGCTGTGGAGATTTTTTACGAAGCTATTAAAAATAAACAATATACTTGCTTTCTAAAGGAAGATACAGTATTACCTATGTTGTATATGCCGGATTGTAGCAAATGTATGATAGACCTTCTAGAAGCAGACAATTCAAAATTAAAACGCCGAGTTTACAATTTAACAGGAATAAGTTTTTCTGCTGGTGAGATCGCAGCCGAGATCAAGAAACATATACCCGAATTCAAAATTGATTATAAGCCAGATTTCAGACAAGCAATAGCCGATTCTTGGCCTAAAACGATTGACGATTCGCTTGCTCGAGAAGAATGGGGCTGGAACCCTGAGTACGACCTTGAATCTATGACAAAAGATATGATCGATATTTTAAGTAAAAGATTGTAAAAGTTATAAATCATAATTCCTATTTTCTTTTTGATAATTTGTTATATTTACTAGCGAATTTTGTTAAGTGAGATATATAATGAAAATTGTATTTCATAAAAGATATTATAATTCAAGTTACGCAATGGATCCTGCGGCAGCTCCCGGGCGATTAGAAGGAATAGTCGATATTCTATCGAAAAACAAAGAGTACGTGTTTATCGAACCAAAACCTGCTATAAAAGAGGATATATTAAGAGCTCATACTGAACGACACTTTGAATATATTGAGCGTAATCCTTTACTGTTGGAGCTCGCATCTTTAGCTGCTGGAGGCGCAATTTTAGCTGCAGAAGAAGCTTACGATGGAAATCCTACTTTTGCTGTTATTCGACCTCCTGGTCATCACGCATCAGCAGACTCTTGTTGGGGTTTCTGCTACTTCAATAATATAAGCGTAAGCCTATTAAAACTGTTCTCAGAGGGTAAAATTAAATCAGCCTTCGTTCTCGATTTCGATTTGCACACAGGTGATGGTAACATCAATATCTTAAGCTTTAAAGAAGAAAGTTTTCGAGTAAAGATTCTCAATCCCGATTCAAGCGGAAGAACAGGTTATATTAAAGAAGTTAAGAACTACATGGAAGAATTAGATAATATAGATATTTTTGTGGCTTCAGCTGGTTTTGATCAAGGAATTGATGATTGGGGTCATCTTTTATATCCTGAAGATTATGATGATTTAGGGCTATTAATGAAAGAATATTCTGAAAAGCTATGCGAAGGGCGGAGATATGCGCTATTAGAGGGTGGTTATAATCACGATGCATTACCTAAAAATGTGAACTCTTTCTGTACAGGGTTTAAATAAAAAAAATGATACTTAAACTTGGATTATACTACTTCCCTTTGAAGTAATCTAGCACTTTTTTAAGACAGAGGTATGAACTTTGATTCTTGGTAACGTCACAAATAGTCGTATAGTTAACAAAAATCATGTGTTTTACCCCTGTTTTAAAATATTTTTCTACTTTCTCAATTATTTCATCGGGTGTGCCATTTAAAAAATTATCTTTGCACATCTTCATTGGAATTTTCTCATATGCTTCCAATAGTGTCTTTTTGTCGTATTTCGTTGGAATAAAATCATAGATACCATTAAAGTTTTCACCTAACGGATGTGAGATACCATAACTCTGAAAATATTCACTTGACCCTACTAGCAGTTGATTTTTAGCAAGGGGGCTTGCGAGCATTTTATCGCATTCCTCCCTTTTTTCATCTATTATTACCGGCAACGAAATACCCGGGGTTATCTCATCTGGATTCCGCCCTACATTTTTGGCATGATTTTGAATTTTTTCTAAACTCTCTTTATAATCATCTAGATTAATACTCCAAGGCAACCAACCATCTCCCAGTTTTCCTGTCAATTCTAGCATTTGAGGACCATGAGCACCAACCCATATAGGAGGAGCCTTATTTTTTCTGTAGGGTTTTAGTGAAAGGACCGCATCATTTAATTTCCAAAATTTGCCATCAAAATCTACTTTTTTATCGTGTTTCCATAAAAGTTTTATAATTTTAATCGATTCTTCTAGTCTACTAACAGGTTTTTCCCATTTAATCCCGTATGGTGTGACATTTTCTCCCTCTCCAAATCCAATCCCAAGAATTATCCTTCCTTTTGAAATGTGATCTAAAGTTATGATTAAGTGAGCAAGTAATGCCGGATGATGTCGAAAAGTCTCAGTAACTGCAGTTCCTATACTAACTTTTTTGGTGTTATTTGCTATGATTGCCATTACAGGAAAAATGTTATACGAATCATGCGGGTTTTTGATAACTGATGCGATGTTTACAATATTTGGAGTCCAGATTGCATCTGGAAACCAACTCATAATATGATCTGGAACCCATAGAGAATCAAAACCAGCTTTCTCATACATTTTTGTCGTTTTAATTCCGTTTTCAAAAGGAGGAGTATATGTATTAAATATTCCTATCTTTACTTCACTAATATCCATTTGATAACCTCAAATCTTTTTTTGGATTAATTAAATTTCAATTAAGAGATAATAGGATTTAAAGATTTACAAAAATGTGAAAGGCATTTTATTTAAAGGATATTTTTATATTGAAGATTAAAAGAATTTTTTTCTCATTTTCTTTAAAATTAGAATAAAAAAATTAATGTATTTGATAGAAATGTTCTTCAAATTCAGGCTTGCCCTGATACTTCTGCATGAAGATCAACGGGGCCTTTTCGATGTTCTTAAAAAGATAAGAAGGTGCTCTGATTCTTGCTTGTCTTAGAGCGGTGTTGCGCCACAGTTGAGATATTGCCCATCATACACCACCAGGTTGCGCGCTATTCGCGTCACTACGGTAGTGGTACCTTAAATATGTATCCTTCGGTTCAATGTACCACTAACTACGTTCTGCTGAAGTGTCACAACTAAATGTTTGAATTGTTCTGTCAAGGATTTGAATAGAAACAAAGTAGATATATAAATTGGATTATCCTATGTTGACGAAGTATCATCGATAATTTTCTTTAGATTTATAAATCAATTCAGCCATTTTCTGGAAGACTGCTTTTACATTTTCTCCAGTAAGAGCTGATGTCTCAAAATAGGGTGCATTTAATTTCTCACCTAAATGTTCACCCATAGGTAAAATAATTTTCCTTTCTTCTTTTAGATGTGACTTATTTCCGATTAATATTCTAGGTATTCCACTTAATCCATACTTGACAGCTGCGCTATACCAGTTGTTAATATTACTAAATGTACTTGAGCGCGTGATATCAAATACTAGAAGCATGCCATCGGCCCCATTGAAATATGGACGGTGGAGCATGTAGAATTGAGGTTGTCCCGCGATATTCCAAAACACTAATGTAACTGTGGCATTGTAATCGTTCAGTTCGATTGTTTCTTTTAAAATTTCAACACCAACCGTTGGCAGATAATTTGCTTCAAATTTATCTGTAGCAAATCTAGAAAGAAGGTCCACTTTTCCGACAGCAGGATCTCCTATAACAATAACTTTATAAATTGCTTCAAGTCTCCCTTTAAAAGCTATTTTTCCTTCTTTTCGTTCTAAATCGCTCATGTGTTTTATGATGTTTTCGAATTTGGAATAATGAAATATTTTTGAATGAATTAACAAAAAAAATAAAGAATTTAAAATTTCCTTGATTTTCCTTTCATATCGAAATTCGCTACAACTCCACTTCTATTCTTGAACTCCCAATTTCTATCAAAATCATTATAGTTCCAGAAATGAGTGTTGCATATTTTTAAATCTGAAATATACAAACCGAATATAGAATTTTCAAGTCTTTGAGGATTTTTTCCATCGAGTCCTGGAGTATAGGATAATTTCATTTCTCCGTAAGGCATAGTAATGTGGAAAGTATTTCCCTCTTGATTAAAATTAATATCCACATATTTTATTCCTAAAACTTTCGATAGAATCATCCCATCCTGAATTTTATTAGTAAAAAAAGGTTCTAAATATTTCCTTTGTTCTTCAGTAGTTTTATCGCTTATATACACCCCTCCTTCTCCGCCTTTACTCATTACATCAGCAGCTTTATTAGAATATAAATCAATTACATGAATTGCCATTACACCGCCGATATCAACATCACCTATTTTTCCTTCGTCATATTGGAATAATTGAAATGATTTACAAGGAGTTTCTCTGTCTCTTCCAAAATAAAACGAGCAATGCCCTTCTGCTGCGCATGCCTCATACCATCTACCTTTTGCACTCCAACTAATTCTTTCTTTTACTTCTTTAGACATTATTTCACACCTCTATCTTTACAAATTTATAATAATTATAATTTTTATTTAACGGTAAATAAAGCTTTTCATGAGAAAAGAACTTAAAATCATATTTAATATTTTTGACTCCTTTGTCTAAATATGTGTTTTAAAATTTATGGATAGAAACGGGAATATAAATAAAATTTAATTTATTTGACAAAAAAGTAAATACTTATATTTGATGAAATAGAAAATAAGTAGTATCCAATTTTAATTAAGGATGTCGAATAAAAATGAATAAATCTAAATTAACAAACAATATTTTTCTGTTCATTATATTTTCACTATTCTTTTCAAATATCGTCGCAATTGGCTATTCTAACGAAGTAGGAATAACAGATGGTATGTATATTAAACATTTTCTTACTCAACATTCACATCTGGATGGGTGGCCAACAACACTCACTTTTTCTAAGACTTCAGATGATCTCTTTCATGTTACCTGGAGATGGGAATCTCCTAGCGATATGGGTAGTGGTCATTGGGATGTAACTATCAGCACTAATATTGTATCAAATATGGATAATTTTGGTCCTCCTGATGATTCTCATAATGGGTGTTGGATTTACATTAATGCTTCCCTTAATGATCAAATTATAATGTATAATCACCCTAAGGAATCATATACTGGAGATGGAGACACTGTATATAATATTACTGGTGAATACAGTATTACTGGTGGCACGATGGATGTTTCTATGGAGGTTTGGGAATTAGAAGATGCTTTTGGGAGTGTGCTTTGGTATGAAAAAAGTAAAGGATTTCTTGTAAATGGCACAAATCGCTATAATGCATATTGGGAGAAATATGAATTTATTGAGACTAATGCCTTCAGTAGTCCAGAAGGGGGGATTCCAGGATATAATTACTTTTTTCTATTTGGTTTGTTATTAGTAAGTGCAATAGTTATATTAAAAAATAAATCAATTAGGGAATAAAATTATAATATAAACCTCAAAATAGCAATTCGCATGTCAAAAGTAGAAGAAAGACCACGCTATAAATAGTTTTTTTGTTTTTAATTTTTTATCACTTCTTTGATTTTTGTCGATGATTTAACGCTTGATTTCGTTTTTTTCACTTTAATTTCAACAAAAGCAGTGACAGGGATTAAAATTCCAATTGGAATTATTAATGTCATTATGATTACGAATGTATTAGCTGAATTGAGATCGGTATCACCTTGATTATTTGTCTATATGTATGTTTATAATTCTTTCTCATTTGAAAGGGGTGAATATTACAAATAGAAAAAAAAGATGAAAAGAAAGATAATAACCCTTTATTTGTTTAATCCCTAAATTTTAAGTAGTAGGCGGTTAAAGAAGAAAGTTAATTTATTTGATAGAAATGTTCTTCAAATTCAGGCTTGCCCTGATACTTCTGCATGAAGATCAACGGGGCCTTTTCGATGTTCTTAAAAATATACGAGGGTGCTCTGATTCCTGCTTGCCTTAGAGCGTCTTGTATTTGATTAACTTCAGGTGGGCATCCTTCAATTGCGATCGCTTCTTTAATATTTGGATGGTCCTTGCGCTTATTGATGATGCATTGTCCAAGCAATATTGTTTTATTCTTCCCCTCAGAAGGTTCCATGATTTTTCCAGTAAGTACTTCTACATTGTCAAAATCTTTACCCTTCCACGCTGATTTAATTGCTATAAGTAAAACTGCATTATAAAAACTACAATAAGTACATATAGTTTCATCATATTTTGGATAACTTAGCCCTCCAATACCCGCTTTTGCGTAAGTAAGAGGTAACGTATTATTATTTTTGTAGATATAATCCCATCCATGAAGCACTGCAAGATCTTCTATGCTTTCTCCTTTGACATCAATATCTGATAAATCTAATGGACGATTTCTGTCCTTAGCTGCTTGTACTAAATGTGGAACAGCAGTAGGAGATATGCCTAATAAACTAGAACCCACCATATCCGCGGAGAGCATGTTTTTGGAAGCAACTATTATATCGCTTCTATGAGCTTTACCGTCAAAAGATGGACCTCGTTCAAGTGTATAAATCCCATCAATGATTGTAAGACCAAGCGGTGCTTTATCTGCAAGGTGTGACACATTATAATGTAAGGTGTATTTGGGATCGTCCCCATGGAACTTTTTACGCGAGGGAATATTTATCAAGCCTTTCAGATTTTTTAACCCTAAACTAACAACGCATTGCGCGTGAGTTTTAAGAACAGGAACATCAATTAAAAAATCTGAATGAAGCATATCTGCATTCATTTTTGCGGATACCCCTTCTGCTAACTCTACTTTTTCAAATGGTCGTTGAAAAATATCGTATACTTTTACACCATATCGTTTCTTAAGAATATTGTATCCAAGCTTTTCGAATGCATCTTTAGATGTTTCTCTATCTTTTGGGCTTTCAGTGACTATTCCTTCTCCGATAGTAATGTCAGTTACACCATGCTCTTTTAACAATATTAAAATTTCCTCCATTACGCTCGAAGTTGTAAGCATACCCCATTTAGGAAAGTCACAATGCCTATTCCAATAAACCAAATTAGGTTTTATGAAAACCTTTGCGTTAGGATCAAGTTTTTCAAATCCATTTACAAGTTTGACAGCTTTACGAACAGAATCTTTTTCCTTTTCATATTTTACTATAGATACACTCGATTTACTCATATATAAACATCTTTTCATTAATTAAAAATTATTAGGAAAATGAATATTAACTATTTTA
The DNA here is from genome assembly GCA_030599585.1 of Promethearchaeota archaeon. Lineage (GTDB taxonomy): Archaea > Asgardarchaeota > Lokiarchaeia > Sigyniarchaeales > SOKP01 > SOKP01. The sequence continues at coordinate 152,017 of JAUVNS010000001.1, forward strand.
AAAATTAAATTGTTTTAGAAATAATTTTATTCTTTTGCTTTGTTTTCCCAGTCTTCTCTTAGGATTGCCATTATTATTTCGTCGTGATACTTACCGTTGTGATACCACGCTTGCCTTTTCCTACCTTCTTCAACAAATTCTACTTTTCGGTATGTTTTAAAAGCGCGAGTATTAAATTCGTAGACACTCAATTCGATCCTATTCATATTTAATGTGTTAAAACCATATTCTACCAACATTTCCATCGCTTCTGTTCCAAATCCTTTGTTATGATATACTTTCTCTCCAATAGTAATACCGCACGAACACGCTCTATTTTTGTTGTTTATATCTTGAATCGCGCAATTTCCAATTATTTTATCCTGATCTTCTTCATCAATTATCTGAATAGAAAAATATACAGAATCTTCTCTAGTTTTAAGATTACTGAACCATTCTTCTTCCCAGTCTCTCGTCATTGGTTTATATATCGTTAAATATTGCGTAATTTCTGGATCGTTAAACCACTTTAGAAAATGATCTATGTGTTTCCTTTCAAGGGGAGCTAACTTAATTCTCTTTCCTTTTAACATAAAAACTAGGATTACAGCAAAAATTAAAAAATTAACGATTTAAGAATGATTTACTGAAGAAAAAGATAAAATTAGAAATAAATATCTGATCTTCTTGCCATGTATTTGACGAATTCAAAGGAAACTATACAGATCAACGAAATCAAAAAGCACACTAACCAATCTAATCCCGTAAGGAACATAAATCTAAAGTTTAAGCCCCAATCAGCTAGTGTTACTTGGACTCCTGGAATATATATGAGAGCTATAAGTAGTGCAAATAAAAAACCAATTAGAGCATACATGAAACGCGTACTGTCTTCTTTTATGCTTAGAATTAACGATTTGTTTGGTCTACGAATTTGTAAAACTAAAAATGATTCGCAGAAGAAAATCGTCACCATTAACATTGTAAGGGTTTTAGCTTCATTTAGAGAAATTCCACTTCCATCTGGGAATGTGAGGGGAGAAAACAAATAAGCTTCGTTTAAATCTCCGAAATCGATAACAGAAACTTCAGGACCTAAAAGTGTCATGAAGTAGACAACGATCATGCTAGTCGCTAATAACGCTCCAAATATAAACATAAGAATAACAGTATTTTTCGATAAGATTTCTTCCTCGTCGTGTGGTTTCTGCTTCATTAAATCTTTAGAATTACGATCGAAAGTAAGAATTAAGCCCGGAAATATGTGAACCGTTATTGAGAGGAAAATCCATTGGTAATAGAATGCGTCGTCTAAAAAGTAGGGGAAATCTAAAATAACAGATAAAATAAATTGAAAAATGCCTTCAAAAACATTTATACAGATATAGAAAAATACCACTGCTCTGATGCGAGCAAAAATACCACGTCCTTGTTCGATGCCCGTAACAATTGATGTAAAAGAATCGTCGCTTATTACCATATCACTAGCTTCTTTCGCAACATCAGTTCCTTGAATACCCATAGCTATTCCTGCATCTGCTAAATTTAAAGCTAGGGCATCGTTAACTCCATCACCGGTCATTGCTACAACCTGATTAGCTTCCTGGTACCTTTCGATTATGTCTTGTTTATGCTCTGGAGATACTCGAGCAAACACTTTAATTCTGCTAAAATCAAAAAAGGATTTAATTTTCTTTATGTTTTTACCTTCTAATACAATTTCTTCTTTGTTTTTAATAATAGATATTTGTCGGGCGATAGCCTGTGCCGTGGTGGGAGAATCTCCAGTGATCATTACTACCTCCACCCCTGCGTTGTGACATTGCTCAACGCTTTCTTTTACGCCTTCCCGGGGAGGATCTAGGATCGTTACAAACCCAATGTATATCATATCTGACTCGCACAACTTTCTACTTTTCTCGTCTTCTGGTGGAAGAGCATCTAGTTTCTTATAGCATAAACTTAAAATTCTATATCCTTGTTCTGCGTAGAAATCAGAAATCTTTAAAACCTTGTCTTTTATTTCGTCTGTAAATTCTAACTCTTGGTCTTTGTATAAGACTTTTTGACAAAGTGGAATCAAAATTTCGCTTGCTCCTTTAGTAAATGAAAAGAATTTACCCTTTTTTTTATAAACTTTAGTCATTCTTTTAACTTTTGAATCAAAAGGATGCTCTTTAATGTACTCAAAATCTTCTAAGAGATAATCTCCCATTCCTTTTTGAAAAAGAACCATCAAAGCTCCCTCAGTTGGAGAACCAATTACTTTCCAGTTATTAATTATTTTACCAGATATTTCAATCTCATTTTTTACCAAAGCTGAGTTATTGTTCAAAAATCCTGAAGTTAAAAGTAGCTTGAGTTGAGGATGATCATCAATGTGTTTCACAAAAACAGAATTTTTCGGATCGTCGACTAGTATAATGTCCCCATCAGGACTATAACCGCTACCAGAGACGTTATATGTAGAACCATTTGTCCAGACATGTTGAATTGACATTTGATTTCTTGTTAATGTGCCAGTTTTGTCCGAACAGACTACGCTTACTCGACCTAAACTATCTACTGAGGCGAGATTTCTGATGATAACCCCATGGCGTGCCATAGCTACAACGCCCGTTAATAAAATAATTGTTACAAGGAGAGGTATGTTGATAGGAAGGAGATCCATGGCAGAATTAAGACTCTTGACTATATCTAACTCACCTGTAGCGCCCCAAAGAATCATGAGAATAATAAACCAAAATCCGATAACGATTAACCCTAACCACTTTCCAAAATTATTCATTTTTTCTCGAATTGGAATCTCACTTGTTCCTGCGTCTTCTAAACCTTGAGAAATTTTTCCTATTTCGGTATCCCTTCCAGTTTTTGCTGCTATTGCTGTTGAATTACCAGTAGCGATAAAAGTTCCGTAAAACACCATATTGAATCGTTCAGCGATGGCCACATCTTCGTTTTTTATTACGGTACCATCATGAACTTTTCTGACAGGTTCAGATTCTCCCGTTAAACTGGATTCGTTAACTTCTAAGTTTGAGGATTGAATTATTCTTCCATCAGCAGGTATTCGATCACCTTGCTTCAAGACTAATAAATCGCCCACAACTACATTTTTGGTGTTAATATCCTCCTTTTGACCATTTCTTATTACAGTGGTTGTGGGTGCCGTCATTTCTCGTAGTGCGCTTAATTTTTTTGTTGCTCTATATTGCTGTATGATTGCAACTATACAATTGAGCGCTACTATGCCTAGAGTTAGCATGACGAATATTAAATTTCCTTCACCCATTGTGATTGCTGCTAAAAACAGAATCAACGAGGCGAAAAGATAAATAACTATTAACCAATTAAATAAAGGAGCGAGATAAATTTTGATAAATCCTTTAGAAGCTTTCGGAATCTCGTTAAATCCGTAAAGTTCAAGCCGTTTTTGCGCTTCTTCACTTGTTAATCCATCAGTTGAGTTAGTTTGAAATTTTTTGTAGATTTGATCTAACTCCATATTGTAGTAGATTTCTTCCACCATTAGCCATTCTCCCGGGACTTATATCTTAATTTTGATTTTATGATAAAAAATAATTTATAATAAATACACAATAGAAATTCTTGTTTTTATTCTATAGTATTTTTGTTAATAAAAATAGTTATTAAAGATACTTTAAAAAAATAATAGAAAAGATTCAAAAATACGAATTAGGATGGAAAATAAGATCGAATTATTTGATTGGACTTTCTTTTTTGTCTTTCTTTTTCAGACCATAAAATAATTTATCAAGATGTATTTTTATTTTATAGTATTTTTATTTATTAAAATGAGCTAGTAACAATAAAATTAGTATTCAAGCTAATAATGGTATTATTTCCATTTTTCATTTAAATCCTTTCTAGTTAAATTCCCTACTTGTTCTACAGCATAACGAACAAAATTACAGCATTTTTTTTCCCACACATTATTTTTCACATACTCTCTTATATTTAGACTTGTATTAACACCACAGATTTCTTCACAACTTAACGAACCAAATTGATTTTCAAATTTAGTAGCAAATCTTACTGCTTTTGCATAGATTTTTGGAACTTCGCTAGACTTAGCTTTTTCTTGACCTCCCATAATGATACCCATCGCAGCTATACCTCCACCTACTGCACCACACGCGCCTTTCCAATTATTCTTACTAGTATAAGAAGCAAGACCACTAAAAGGAATCGCGAGATTATTGAAATAGTAACTTTTTAAAACATCACTTTCAAGCACATCTAATATACTCGTAAAGGTTAATGCTGCACAACTATTTCCTGGATCTTTCCCTAAAGGGACGAGAGTCTCCTTTAACTCCTCTACTTTTTCTTTAAATTTAGTGCGATAATCTGTTTGTTTAATATTTGTCTCGTTCATAATTAAGAAATTTATGAGTTTTAATTTATAAAGTTTACCCCTAATTTAAATAAATTAGAAAACAATTTTCTTAGCTCTAGCGAAATACTTGAAAATTTCGATCCCAATTATACCTGGCAGCGCGAGTAAAATACACATAATCCAATCAGTTCCACTCAAAAAGAGAAAGTTGATTTGTAGATCTAAACCGAATTCATCGTTTATATAAAAATTAACGGCATTTGAAAATAACACGAATAAGACGTGTAAAGCGAGAGTAAATAAGCTTATTACGAGTAAAGTTAGCGAAAATTCGCTTTTAAGGCTTTTGAAAAGTGATTTGTTAGGCCGTCTGAACGTCCAGATGAATGTAGTTTCAACAATGTAGATCGTAGTGATAAACATAGTTCTTGCTTTTTGTGCTAACAATTCGGGTTGCGTTGATCCAACAGGTATATAACTAATAGAAGAATTAAGATTCCATTCATTTAACGGAATTGCACCTCCTAATGTAAGTTGAAGAACTAATACCAAACCGATTCCCATCAATAACGCTTGTATCACCAACATAATCCACATATTCTTGTTTAATAGTTGTTCCTCGTCTCTGGGATGTTCTTTCATCACATCTGTTGGATGTTTATCTATCACTAGAGCTAAAGCAGGTAAAGAATGAACGATTGCGTAGATGTAAATGTGTTGCCACTCTGAGCTAAACAATTCAAATAATGGGACAAACTCATACGCAAAAAAAATAACGGATTCCATTAGATTTAAGCAGATAAAAAAGAATATTATGGTTCGAATTCTCGCAAATAATCCACGACCAATTTTTACACCCCTAACTATGGATGTGAAGTTATCGTCGCTAACAACCATATCAGCAGTTTCTTTAGCAACATCAGTACCCATAATACCCATAGCTATACCTGCATTCGCTAGTTTTAAAGCTAGAGCGTCGTTAATACCATCCCCCGTCATCGCACAGATGTGATTCGCTGACTGATACTTTTCTATAATTATCTCTTTATCTGAAGGATTGACTCGTGCAAATACAGACACTTTATTGAAATTTTTATCGTTTAAATCGTTAATTTCTGAACCTTCTACGACTAAATCCCCTTCCTTGTAAATTCTCATTTGAGCTGCAATAGTTTTGGCAGTAGCTGGATGATCGCCTGTGATCATTGAAATCTTGATACCGGCTGATTCACATTCCTCTACTGATGCTTTCACTCCCGGTTTAGGAGGGTCTAATATTGAAACAAAACCTAAGAAGACGAGATCATTTTCAACTTTTTGTCTTTTAAAATCTTGTTCATCCTCGATTTTCCGATATCCAATAGCCAAGGTTCGATATCCTTGGTTCGCACGAGTTTGAATGTTCTCGATTAAGAGTTTTTTTGATTTTTCAGTTAATGTTTCTTCTACACCATTTATTTCAATTTTGTTTGTTATATCTAAGATCCTCTCCGGTGCTCCTTTCGAGAATGCTATAGTCTTAGTATCATCTGTATTAAGTTTACACACAGTTGTCATCCGCTTAACTTCAGAATTAAACGAAAACTCCTTCAATATTGCGTATTTATTTTTCACATCATAAGGAATGTATCCCGCCTTTTCAGCTAACACTAATAAAGAAGCTTCTGTTGGCGAACCTAACGCTTTTCTTACGGCTATTTCCTTTGATTCTCTTAATTGAACTTTAACATCTTCATATACTAATTTAGCGTTATTATTTAAGACGCTTGAATCAATGAATTTGGTAAATGTAGGATTTTCCTTGAAGCTTATTTCCTTTCCATTTTCAAGAATAATTCCTTCAGGATCATATCCTGAGCCAGTAACTTGGTATTCGTTGTTGTTTATCCATAATCTTTCAACGGTCATCTCGTTTTTAGTAATGGTTCCCGTCTTATCTGAACAAATTACCGATACGCGCCCAAGAGATTCAATTGCTGACAAATTTTTTATAATTACTCCACTTTGAGCCATATTAAGTACCCCTGTAACGAGAACGAGAGTTGTCAATAAAGGTAGGTTAATAGGCATAATTCCCATTGATCTTAGAATAGAAGATATAATTGCATCTCTTATATTATCACCAAAAAATAGACCTTCTAACCCTAAAATGGAAAATTTATACACAATTAAGACGATTAGGTAAATGATAACTATCGTTCCAAGGATATACCCTAACCTATTTAGTTTTCTTGTTAGCGGAATGTCTTCGATACTTCCCATATCATTAAGTTGATTTGAAATTTTACCAATCTCAGTATTAAGGCCAGTTCCAGCGATAAGTGCTTTTCCTCTACCAGTATTTATGTAAGTCCCCATGAACACCATATTGCTTTGTTTCTGAATGGGTAATTCTCTATCTTTTAGTGTCTTATTGTTTTTCTCTACCGGCTCGCTCTCCCCGGTGAGTGGAGCCTCGTCAACAGTTAAATTGGTTGACTCAATAATTCTCGCATCTGCACCGATTTTATCTCCTTGTTCTAATAAAATAATATCCCCTGGAACTAGTTCTTTGGTAGGAATCTCAAATTGAATTCCGTCTCGTAAAACAACCGTTTTTAAAGCGGCAATTTGCCTTAAAGCGTCTAATGCTTTTCGAGCTCTATATTGTTGAGTTATTACGGTTATTGAATTAATAACTACAACTGTAAAAGTAATGATTGTTGATGTTAGATCTCCGAGTATTATAACAATTACTGCTGAAATAATCAGTATTATTATTAAAAAATTGAAAATTGGTGCTAAATAGATTTTCCAAAGAGATGCTTTAATTTTTGGTAATTCATTAAAGCCATATTTGATGTATTTTTCCTCTATTTCAGAAGTTTTTAAACCATTGTTAGAATCTGTTTGAAATTTTGAAATTAAAGCATCAATTGGCTGGAAATATGGTTTATCAGAACGAATTAGGGTTTGATTCATCTCAGTATCATTCTCAATTTACGAATGTATCAAAATTTAATAAATATTGATTTAAACATTTTTAATTATATAATTTTTTCTCTAAAACAAAGTTAACTGTTATAATTAGAGATTAAATTCGGATGGATCTCCTAATATATCAATTAATATGTGATATTTTTTCCTAATTGTTGTACTCGAAAATCTGCTTGTTTGTTCAACAATACTTTGAGTAAAAATCTTGCGATTATCTAAAGATTGTCCAATGTAATAGATTAATCCTGCGGTAAAAGCCTTGTAGTTCATGTTTAGGATTTGCTCGTAATTAATTTTCAGTAAAATTTTAGCTGCAATTAATTGCAATTCCAACTTTAATTTGGTGTAATCTGACTCGCTGGAGAAGTGTTGTTTGACGTGTTCAAAATTGATATTGTTTAAATCCTTTTGAAATAAAATTTTAATTTTATTCTTTATATCTTCTTCTAGATTTTCTGCGTTTTTATATCCTTTCAGCCTTTTCTCCGTTCTTTTGACTTTGAGCATTGCATTTGCGAGCATCTTTTTGTTTATCTTGTGCCCTAACTCCTTAGATGCTTTGATGAAATCTTCAATCCTCACATTTGTAGTTTCTTTTATTTCCATCCAAATGATTGCCAGAAAGATGATTACCATATTTTCATAAGTCTGTCTATGATATTTGTTATATCGGAGATAATTATCCTTTATTTCGTTGTACTTGGTCTTGTCAATATTTAGTCCAATACCATAACTTTTGAGCATGCTAATAGTTTTTTTTTGCTCCGTAAAACTGCTCTGAGAGTCTCTAAACCACGTATTCAAAGTTTTAATTTGCTCAAAACGAGCTTTTGTTTTTGGATCCTGAAGAGCTCTTGAGTCACCTATTCTAATTTTTCTTTCGTAATCTAAATGAGATTCAGAATAAAAATCAGATACCGGAGATTTCTCAAAAGCGATTTTGTCTTTCTCAATTAAACCACAATCTTGACAGACAAAGTATCCGCCTTCAAGTTTTATGTTCTTGTGTTCGCAATCAGCGATTTCTTTATTTTTGTTATTCAAGGATCCAACCATTAATTGAGCTAATTAAAATCTTTCACATCTATTCAAAAAAAGTATTAATCTTTAATTTATAAATGTAGCATAAAAAAACCATCAAATTAAATATTATGTAAAAGATTTAAAAGAAAATAATGAGTATACATTATATATAATATAATGAGAAAAAAACAAGCGATTAGTAATGGAGCGTAAAGTCGTAATAAAATGGTTAAAAATCTTTAGTATTAGCTTCCTCATTCTTTCATTAGGTGGATTAATTGATTTCATCTTGTTCAGTACAATTATTAACGTAACTTTAGACAGCGAGCAGTATACTATTCTGGCGATAATTTTTCAATCTGGTTTCATGTCATTTCACGCGGCGTTGCTATGGATTGTTTTACTCAGTATTTTTAGTGCCTATATTGTTTTATCATACTCAATTTTTAAAGTTGCTAGTAAAAATACCCTCGATGATAAAATTCTTGCTAAATTTCTATTACTTATCGGTTTATTTCTAATTATTGGCAGTTTTATCACTCTGAGTTTTCTAGTTTTATTAGGTAATAGTACCATTGACACAGGACTCACAACAGTTATATTCCATAATTCTTCTGCTATTGGAGCGATGATGTGGTCATATTTTATTTTTGTAGTTTATTGTTTCTTAGTCTCTGGATTGATTTTCGGCGGAATTGGTCTTAAATGGACGCTTCTTATTCAAGAAGAAGAAACTTCGAACGATTAAAACTGCTAAATTAAAAAAATATTATGCCTTTTGTATTTTTTAAGGAAGATTCGCTCAGATGTTAACGAAAACATAATTTATTACTTCGTTTCTTAACCATCTTAGAAACATATCTATTTATCATCCAATCATCACGAAAACATATAAAAAAAAAGAAAATTAATTTAATCTGCCCTATCTATGAACTCTCTTACTAGAGTTTACCTTTGATTTGTTTTGCTCTAGATCTTAAGGTGACTTCTGTAATCTTCGCAATCGCAGCTACGAGAGATTGTGTTCTTCTTATTTCTCCATCTTTTGCTGCGATATAGATACACGCTGCAGCGAGTCCTTTCGGATCCTTTCCTGTTCGCGCTAAACCGTTCCTAGATGCCGTTCTTAACATGTCGATTGCAACTTTCTGGATTTTCATAGGAAGTTCCAATTCGTTACCAAAACGAAAAACTAAACTCTCAGCGGTGATAGGTTGATACCTAAGACCTAAACTAGGAAGTACTTCTCTTATAATCATTGCCAAACTCCTATGAACAGTTCGTCTAGGAGTTAGCGAAGCTTCGCAAACCTCGTCTAATAATCGCGGAAAGTCGTGGACTCTAATCGCGGCGTATAACGATCCCGCGATAAATCCATTAATCGATCGTCCCATTGTTAATTTCTTCTTAGCTACAATGCTATAAATCTTCCACGCAGTTTCTGAAATGTATTCAGGAATATTTAATTTTGAAGTAAGCATTTTCAATTTGGGTTTAGCTTCCCAAAAGTTTCGTTCGATACTTGAAATAAGAGAATTTTGAATTTTTGATAAACGTGAAAACAAAGCTTGCTCCTTAGGACCTATCGATTTCCCTTTTGAATCTGTCTTTGTAGTTGGTAACATAGTACGCGGGCCGAAATCCCGCCAACGAGGTTCAGTCCTTCTCCGGTTCTGAATTTCTTCTACAGTGTAAGCTCTTCTTTCATTACCAACGTAGGTTCTTTCTTTTATCATACCACAATTTAAGCAAACTTTATTCCCATCACGTTCTTCTATGGATGGGGTTGAACAACACTCGATATTATTACTAGAGGGCAAATTATCTTGATCATTATCTTTAGAAATTAATCGATCACGGTAATTGCTATTCATTATAAAATCACACAAAAAATATGTTATTACATATACAGTACCATCTAAACATAAATCTTATAAAAAAATTAGATGATGTTACGACTTTAATAATATCATAATATCCTAGTCGCATTTATAAATGTTTGTACGATATTAATTAAATTATACATTTTTATTTACGGGGAATAACATGGGAATTAATGATAACAGTAATTTTTTTTACGATAATCTATAAGAAGTAAATTTAAGAAAAATCTTCATCTTTAAATATTAAATAATCATTGAAAAAATGTGTTTACTATGGATTTTTATGAAACTGTAAAGAAGAGAAGAAGTTATAGAGTGTATAAACCTGACATGCCAGAAGATGATAAAGTTACTCGAATATTAGAAGCTGCTAGATTGGCTCCTACATGGGGAAATATGCAAGGGATGCATTATATTATTGTCAAAGACCCTGAAAACGTAAAAGGAGTATGGAAAGCTGTTGGCCAAAGGAAAAAATTTGTCGAGGCTCCCATGTACGTCGTAGGTGTCATTTCTGAATCAGGTTCTGGGACAAATACTAATGGTATAAAATATTTTCCTTTAGATTGTGGAATCTGTTTTGAACATTTGATTTTAGCTGCAACAGCTGAAGGTTTAGCTACTTGTTGGATTGGATGGTTTAATGAAACTAAAGTAAAAAAAATCCTTGAAATACCTGAAGATTTCAGAGTTATGGCTTTGACACCATTAGGATATCCTGTTAAAGAAAAAGGCGAAGTTAAAGAACGTAAGCTTATTGAAGAAATCGTACATTACGACAAATTCTAATTTAACTTGAAAATCTGTCTTTTTTATTTTTAATTTTTATTTAAAGTAAAAGTAAAATAATCTCATATTTTATTTCATATATGAATATTGTAAGAATTAATGCTAATTCAAACTCGATTAAATACGAAGAAATCGTTAAGAGTTCGAAATACTTTATATTAGGTGCTCGAGGGCTAACTTCACAAATTATTTATGAAGAGGTTCCTCCACGATGTGATCCGCTTGGGCCAGAAAATAAACTTATTTTAGCAAATGGGTTACTTACAGGAAGTCCATTCCCAAATTCTGCGCGCACTTCAATCGGTGCCAAAAGTCCATTGACAAATGGTATAAAAGAAGCTAATGTAGGTGGTAGACCTTCATACATGCTCGCTAAGCATGGTATAAGAGCCTTAGTCCTTGAAGATGTATCCACAGAATTAAAAATAATCCTAATTAACGAGAATGGAATTGAGTTATTATCCGGTAATGAATATAAAGGGTTAGGAAATTACGAACTACATCGGAGACTAAGAGGTAAATATGGAGAAAATATTGGTATTTATTCTATAGGGCCAGCTGGCGAACATAAGATGCCATCAGCAACTGTTGCTGCCAACGATTTGGAAGGCTATCCAAGTAGGCACGCTGCTCGAGGTGGATTAGGTGCAGTCATGGGTTCTAAAGGCGTTAAAGCTATAGTAATTATCCCTTCAAAAGAGTCAAAGGTAAAGATGCACGATCTTAAGAAGTTTAGAGAAGCTTCAACTCCTTTTGCGAAACATTTAGCAGAAACTAAGAAAGTGTTTTCTACCTTCGGAACAGCATTAAATATGAGATTTATGAGTGAACATCAAGGAATCCCTACGAAAAACTTCCGATTTGGATCTTACGATAAAATTTCGAATATTAGTGGAGAAAAACTCCATGAACTCGTAGTTGCCAGGGGAGGAAAGAAAAATTTGGCTTGTTCTCCTAATTGTGTTATAAAATGCTCTAATTTAATTGTAGACGAGGACGGGAACCATATAACTTCAAGCCTTGAATACGAAACGATGGTGTTAAATGGTACCAATTTGCTTATTGATGACTTAGACAGCTTAGCTAAAATTGATCATTTCTGCGACGATATAGGAATCGATACCATTGAGTTCGGAGGTACAGTTGGAGTTTCTATGGATTGTGGTAAGATTCCTTGGGGTGATGCCGAAGCAGTTTTTAATATCTTGGATAAAGAAATCCGGGAGAATACTGAAATTGGTAAATTGTACGGATATGGTGTTAGAAATATTGGAAAGAAGTTGAATGCTCAAAGAATACCTGAAATAAAAGGACAAGGTATATCTGCTTACGATCCTAGAGTTTTTAAAGGAATGGGGGTAACGTACGCTACAAGCCCAATGGGTGCTGATCATACAAGTGGAGCAGCTATAGCTGGCAGAGTCCCGAGTCAAACCAAAGATTACGGTGAACTTACAAAAAACGAAGGAAAATTTGATTTATCGTTTGAATTGCAAGTATACACTACAGTATTGGATTCTATGGGTTGTTGTTATTTTATAGGACCGAGTTATGAGAATATGGAGATTATAACTGCTGCTATTAACGCAATGTATAATTTAGATTTAACAAGAGCGGAAGTAATTAATATTGGAAAACACATTCTTAAAACTGAGCTAGCATTCAACGAGAAAGCAGGCATTAGCAAGGACATGAACGATGTTCCCGAATTTTTAAAACTAGAACCTTCCGAACCTAGTGGTTTGAAATTTACATTCACTAAAGAAGAATTACGAGATTTTTGGAAGAGATTAGAATAAGAAATAAAATTTTGTGCTAGTAATCAAATGTAATTCAACCATCCCTTTTTTTTCATTATTAATTCCGCCGAGATTATTAGAAACAACCCTAGAGAAACGGATATAATGAGAATCAACTTAATAATAAATAAATGAGAAACAGAAATAGTATCCAACAATATTGGAATATTTATTAAAATATAACTAATACCGCAAATAAAGAATATTATCTTTCTTTTCTTATAAATTGAGAGCGAAAAGTGCCAGCAAATGGTAAGTAGTATAATAGAGCTTGAAGTTATAACAGTTGAGAGCGCCAAGAATGTGTTATAAAAAGCAAAGGTTATGGAATTTACAACGATAATTTCTATTAGGAGCAAATATAAGAATCTTTTAGCGTTGTTAACGAAAAAATCTTGTTCTAATTTTAAAAGGATACTAAAAACAAAAGGAGGGATTGTGATTAATATCAAGGTAATGGAAAGGAATGGATGGGTAAGTGTCAGAAATCCTAATAACAAACCTAAAACAAGACTTATTAGAAGTAAAATGGAACCTAAAAGTCTATAGATGCCTAATTTTTTACCTTTAATACTCATATCGAAACCTATATTTTTTTTTTAATTTCAAGACATTATAAATTTATAAAGAAAAAAAAGTATTTTGAATTATTGTAGTAATATTTGAATCTTTATTCAAATAATTCTAAAAATAGGATAATTAAACATAACGAGTTGTATATATTGAGTGAAATAAAGATTTTAAAAGAGCTGGAAGAAATTGTTGGGAAAGAATTTGCCTCTAATCGTTCGGAAGATTTATATATTTACTCCCAAGATCCGGGCGCGTCACTTTCTCGACCTGTAGATTTCGTAGTGATGCCAAATACCACTGAACAAGTTCAAAAGATAGTTAAATTAGCAAATCGAGAGAAAATTCCCATTGTCCCTATGGGTGGAGGACTTACTTTAAGTGGATTAATAATTCCTGTAAAAAGAGGCATCGTATTAGATATGAAAAGGATGAGTCAAATCCTTGAAATAAATCGGTTTAGTCGTTATGCACTTGTCGAAGCAGGAGTAACTACTGGTCAACTACTTTCGCATTTAAACGAAAAGTATCCGGATCTACAACCACCTATTCCAGACGCACCTCCTTCTGCTACTATCGCTGGAAACATGTTAATTCATGGGTCAGGATATTTATCGCAAAGATATGGAGGACATGGAGCAATGATTAATGGTCTTGAAGTTGTTTTACCTAACGGCGAAATATGCAAATTAGGATCTTGTGCGCTTTCAGATTATTGGTTTGATAGAGGACCAATTCCGGACTTTATTGGCTTATTTATTAGCGCTTTCGGAACAATGGGAGTAATAACTAAGCTTTCGATACAATTATTTCCAAAACCGAAAATGAGAGAGATAATTTTTGGATTATTGAAGGATCCTAAAGATATACCCGATTTACTACTGAAAATCACGGCGACCGGTTATGCTGAAGATATACTCCTTGGAATGCAAGATAAACCTGAATGGATGAAAGGATACATTTTTATTATGACTTATATCACTGGTGAATCAGAAGGGGATATAAATCGCCAATTAAAAGCTATTAAACGAATCTATCGAAAGTCTAATGCAAGATTTATGAAAGCTCCTGAAAAAATGCGAAATCTGTACTTAGACAAACCTATCTTTGCTGCAGGGGCTTCCGATTTTAGAAAAGGTGGAGGATTCGAATATGTAGGAGCGTTTATGCCTCTCGAAAAAATCCCCGAAGCATATGAGAAAGGTGCAGATCTTGCAAGAAAATATGGGATTCCTCCAACTTTAGGCTCTCGGTTAATAGGTGGAGTTCATACCGTTGTAATGTTTTTTTCTTATTCCTTCAATAGAGCTGACCCTAAAGATATGGAAAACGCTAGAAGAGCTCTTCACGAAACCAATAAATTAGCGTTAGAATTAGGAGGAATTCCATGGAAAGCTGAGCTAGAAGGACAAAGATTAACGCTTGGAAAGATAGATCCTAGCTATAAAAAGCTGCTGAAAACTATTAAAAACACTCTCGATCCGAATAATATCATGAATCCAGGAAATTGGGAGGTGCTTTAAATATGGAATTAAACGTGGAAAAAGATTGGAAGGATATAGTTCATAGATGTTTTAGATGTGGATATTGCAAATTTACTTTCGATTATTCTGATTTTAATTGTCCTAGCTACAAAAAACACCAGTTTGAGAGTTATTCCACTGGTGGAAGGTTATGGCTCATTTATGGTTTAATAAGTGGGGAAATCCCGTGGAGTCAGAGTGTAGCAAATGTACTTTACGCGTGTTCTACTTGCGGAAATTGTATGGAAAATTGCAGGTTTGACAAATTTAACGATTTTCTGGTAGATATTATTGAAGCTGCTCGAGCAGAGGCAGTGAAAAATGGATTTTGTCCAGAGAAGCAAAAGGCATTAATTGAACGCATAGAGAACCCTGAGATGTACAATCCATATGGCGAACAAAATTCTAACAACGAAGATTTGAAGAAAGAATACGACCTACCAGATAAAGCAGAATGGGTTTATTTTATCGGTTGCACATCTAATTATCGTCAAAAAAAATTAAGAGACGCCACTTTAAGGTTCTTGAAGAAAGCTAATATCGATTTTACTTTGATCGACGAACATTGTTGCTGTAGCCCGGTAATGCGAACTGGTCAAATTAATTCTGTTAAAGACTTCATTAATTTTAATATTGCTCAAATAAACGATGTAGGTGCATCAAAGGTTATCACATCTTGTGCCGGTTGTTATCGTACGTTAAAAAAGGATTGGGTAAAATATGGTGCCGACTATAATTTTCAAATATATCACACCGTAGAATTAGTTAAAGAGCTATTAGACGAAGGAAAATTAAAATTTCAATCAGAATACAACAAAATAGTAACTTATCATGATCCGTGCCATTTAGGAAGACATATGAAAATCTACGATGTTCCAAGAGAAGTATACAAACAAATTCCGGGACTTAAGCTTGTAGAAATGAAAAGAAATCGAGAAAACGCTTGGTGTTGCGGCGCTGGAGGTGGGGTAAAAATAGGTTTCCCCGAGTGGTCAGTTGAGATTTCAAAGGAAAGACTTGAAGAAGCTAAAACAACTGGAGCTTCAGTTGTATCATCAGTGTGTCCATTTTGTAGAACGAATTTGAGCGATGCCAACGATAATTTTGATATGAATTTTGAAGTTATCGATTTGATTGAGATAATAGATAAATTGGAATTCGAAATTACTGATACAGAACATTAACTTACCGTTTACTAAATCATAATTAGAAAATTAAATAGAAATAAATTTATTCAAAGCGAAATCTATGGCTCTTGTAAGATGTCCCAAATTTTAATGGTCTTATCATTCGATCCACTTACTATATACCTACCATCAGGAGAGAAGGCAACTGAAGTTATATATTTTTTATGTCCTTCGAGTATCCAAACGAGTTCGTTAGTAGTTAAATCCCACACTTTAATATCTTTATCATATGAACCACTGACCATATAATTACCATCGAGAGAAACAGCTACATCGGTAACAAACCAAGAATGCCCTTTGAAAGACCTCACAAGCTTTCCAGTTGCAACATGCCACTCTCTTATAGTTTTGTCATTCGAACCACTAACGATATGTTTCCCATCAGGAGAAAATACAACTGTAGTTATGTATTTTTTGTGAGCATCAATCGTTCTAACAATCTGACCAGTCTCAAGACTCCAGACCTTTAGAGTTCGGTCACTCGAGGCGCTAGCTATATATTCACCATCAGGAGAGATAGCAACTGAACTCACCTCTTTTTTGTGCCCCTCGAGTGTCCTCACGATATCGCCAGTATTTGTATCCCATACTTTAATATCTTTATCATATGAACCACTGACAATATAATTACCATCAGGAGAAACAGCTATGGCGGTAACGAACCAAGAATGCCCTTTGAGCGTTCGAATAGACTCTCTCGTGGAAAATTCCCAGATTTTTATAGTTTCATCGTTCGAGCCACTCACTATATATTTTCCGTCAGAAGATAGGGCAACTGAAGTTACGTATTTTTTATGTCCCTCGAGCGTTTTTATGAGCTTACCTGAGGATATTTCCCATATTTTTATAGTTTTGTCGTTCGATGCACTAACAACATATTTCCCATCAGGAGAAAACACCACCGAGCTTATACCCTTTCCATGGCCTTCAAAAATTTGAACAGGAATAATAGTTCCTTCTACCCTAGCAACTTTGCCTATTATTACTTTTTCTATAGCTACTTCTTCCACTACTTCTGGTGGGGGAATAGGTTCAGGTGCAACTTTAGGTGATACTACTTCTTCTACCTCCGCTTGGGGGATAGGTTCAGGTACAACTTTAGGTGGTACTATTTCTTCTATTACCTCCGCTTGGGGGATAGGTTCAGGTGCAACTTTAGGTAGTACTATTTCTTCTACTACCTCCGCTTGAACAATTGGTTCTGGTTCAATTTCAAACTGCCGCTCCTTTTCTCTTGGTGCAATCTCAGTCATTTTTAACCTTACACCCAATTTTCTATCTGAAATAACTTGCTTTCTAGGGATTCTTCTCTTTCTTACTATTAGTATCACACTTATAACCAATATGATAACAATGAGAATCACTACTATTATTACACTTCCAAAAGGAAATTTGTATCCATTGATATTACTGGAAACTTCTTGAGTATCCTCTCCATTACCGCTAAAACTGTTATTTAATACTTCATTGTAGATAGAATTATATAGCTTAATACCAACCGAATTATTATTAATTGTGTTTGTGACGATGATATTATTATCACTTTCTATTAAACTTATCCCACAATTAGTGTTGTAGCTTGCGTTATTTCCCGAAATATTATTATTATCACTATTATATAAATATATCCCATGATAAGTGTTGTAGCTTAGGTTATTTCCCGAAATAATATTATTATCACTATAAGATAAAAATATCCCATGATAAGTGTTGTAGCTTGGATTATTTCCCGAAATGTTGTTAAAACTGCTAAATATTAACCATATCCCAACAAAATCGTTGTTCCTTGCAGTGTTTGCCGAAATGTTGTTATAACTGCTAGAAGATATCCGTATCCCACAACGATTAGATGAAAAAGTATTATTAATTAATAGGGAATTAGTAACATTTAATAATAGGATTCCCGCATTAGGATTATTTCCTGAATTGTAGATAGTGCAATTTTCAATCTTAAAGAACACATCGGAATTTTCAATCTCGATACAACTTCCCGAGTCTTCGCCATCTATTACCAAATCTTCTATGACATAAGGATCGGAATAGGTGCCGTTCCCCGTACAGATTCCCGCAGCTTCAGTAGCAGACCAATTATTATAGATATGAATTTTTCCCGATATTTTTGCGAGTTTCAAACTATCGTTATCTAAACTAATATCATCGCTATATTCCGAACTTTTGCCGCAACTGCTCGTAATAAGACTAAGATTAGTGGTAAATATTGGTAATAAAGCGAAAAAGATAATTAAAGTGATTAAAATTATTATATTTGATTTTACACTTGATTTCATTTTATTTTCATAAAAATTTATTAAATTTTATTTTTTGTCGATAATCTATTACTTAAGACTACTATTTATACTTTTTTGTTAATAGAAATTTAAATATATCAATTGGAATAGAAGTAAACCTACAATTCACAACTCTCACATTTAATGTTATTATGAATCCATATTATTGTTGATTAGGCTTAGATTGGTAAAAAATTTTTTTTTAATTATTTTCATTTACTGAAATAAAAAAAAGTATAAATAATTCAGATTATTTGCTTTGTTTATTTGTAAATACTTAATTTGTAGATGTGATTGAAACGAGGTTAGGTGCTCACATGAGCGTTACAGGGGGAAAATATATGGCTCTTGAGAGGGGAAAAGAGCTTAGGTGCGAAACTATTCAAGTATTTATCAGAAATGTTCGCTCTTGGTCGTCAAAACCTTTAATACAAAGTGATATTGACGATTTTCTTAAAATTAAGGAAGAATTAAAAGAAGATATTTGGCCAATAATTAGTCACAATAGTTATTTAATAAATTTAGCAAGTATCAATAACGAAAAATTGGAGAAATCATATAGTTCTATGCTAGATGAGCTTATTAAAGCTAATCAACTCGGTATTGAATTGGAAAATATGCATCCTGGAGTTATTCCTTTAAGCGATAAAGATGAAATCTCTAAAAAAGAAGCTTTATCTCAGATCGCCAATCAATTAAACAAATTAATTGATGAGACTAAAAGTTCAAAAGTTAGAATTTTATTAGAAACTACCGCTGGGCAAGGTAAGGGTTTAGGCAATAAATTCCATCATTTAAATACGATTATTGATAAAATTAAAGATAAAAATAGAATTGGGGTTTGTTTTGATACCGCCCATTCATTCGCAGCAGGCTACGACTTTACTACCAAGAAAAAATATAACGAAATGTGGAATGATTTTGACGATATTATTGGATTGAAGTATCTATTTGCCTTCCATCTAAACGATACGGAAAAAGAGTTAGGTTCTAGAGTTGATCGTCATACTCACATAGGACAAGGAAAAATCGGCAAGGAACCCTTTGGATTCTTGTTAAGTGACGATAGATTTAGAGATCACCCTGGAATTATAGAAACTCCAAAAGGTAAAGACATGAAAGAAGATGTAATGAATCTTGCAACTCTTAGATCTTTGGTAAACTAGTTCAATAATTTAAATAAAACTAGCATTTTAATAAAAAACTTTTTTCTTGCTTGACAAAAATGTTTAAATATTGCTTTAACAATTCTTAGATTAATGCAATTCAATTAAAAAAATTGAATTGATATTTCTACTAAATAGAGGCGAATGAAATGGTTGAAACAATAGATGTATATAGAAAATTGCAACAACATATTGATGAACGTATGCCTGTTGGCTTTCCTCCAAGTGAATCAGGTACAGACATAAAGATTTTGAAAAATCTTTTTACTCCCGAGGAAGCAAGTATTACATTAAACCTTAGTGCTTTAGCAGAACCTATAGAACGTATATATAAGCGTGTTAAAGATAGTGGGATATCTTTAAAAGAATTAGAAGATAAATTAGATGGCTTAGTAAGTAAAGGTGCAATTATGGGTGGTAGTTTTAATAATCCTGATAAAAAAACCTATAGTACAGCACAATTTGCGATTGGAATGTTTGAATTTCAAGTAGACAAACTTACAAAAGAACTAGCCCAAGCGTCTGCAGATTATAACAAGAATATATATTATAAGGAATGGTTTAAAGCAAATGTCCCTAATCAAATGCGAACAATTCCAATAGAAAAGAGTATTCTTCCCGAACATCATATTAGTACTTTTGATGATGTTACTAAAATAATTGACAATGTTGATGGACCAATGACAATATTTAATTGCATTTGTAAACAAGAAATGGATTTGTTAGGGAAATCTTGTAATGTTACAGATATGCGGGATACATGTATGGCATTCGGAAAATTTGCAAAAGGTACTATGGAATTAGGATATGGTCGTGAAGTCAATAAAAGTGAAATGATGGAGCATTTGCAAAAATATCAGGAATTAGGTTTAATATTACAACCCAATAACTCACAAGATTCTGCTTTTATATGCGCCTGTTGTGGAGATTGTTGTCAAGTTTTACAAATGGTAAAAAGATATCCTCGACCTGCAGATTATTTTACTTCAAATTTTCATGCATCAGTTGATTCTGAGGCTTGTGAAGGGTGTGAAACATGTGTAGAACGGTGTCAAATGGAAGCATTATCTCTTATTAACAATATATCAGAAGTAGACTATGATAGATGTATAGGTTGTGGCAATTGCGTTATTACATGTCCATCAGATGCGATTAAACTCAAAAAAAACGAAAAAGAGAAAGTACCTCCGAAAAATATGGACGCTCTTTTACAGAAAATCATGATTAAAAAAAAAGGATTATTGGGCTCTATGAAGATGATGGGTAAAATGCTCTTAAAGAAGCAAATCTAATTTTTAATTAACTTTTTTATTTTATTTTTTATTATTCGTGAATCTTAAACCATAAAGGACTAGTATCGTCAATTAAGCCATTATAATTTACTGTTAATTCCTCCCCTTTCTTAATATCTTTAATAGCCATATATTCAATTGCTTTATTCTTATAATCGTAAAAATACTGTACATTGGGAGCGTAGGAATGGTTGATGAACTGACTAATGCTTAGAGTGATTGCGTTTTTAAAAGCCGGTTTGTGGCGTGGGTCTTCCCAAATATAGCAATAATTGTATAATTGAGTTTTTTTAATCTTTCTATAGTCTTTATTTGGTATTAGAACTACATTTGCTACGTCGATTACTGTACCTTTTTTAATATCCTTCTTCGCAAAGGCGCCTTTTCCTTTTGTATTAGATATAAATTTAACTTCTATAAATTCATGCAATGGAATCACTGATTCTATTCTTTTTTATTCTATTGATGCGTGACGCTTATCAATGTCGTTTTCGGTTATTCCTAATAGAACCATTAATGAGGCTCCAATCGAATCTAATATGGAAAGCGTAGAAATGTCAAATAATGAAGTGAATGGTGCTAAGGAATCTTGTGAAATTGCTTTCTCTTTACTTTTTCCCTCAACTTTAATGACTAGGTCAGATAACTTTGCGATAGTGCTTTTGAGATTCCCTGTAAATAAAGCAATTTTTCCTCCAATTTTTTTTGCTTCTTCGGCTATGGCTTTAGGTGAAGTTGTTTCGCCGCTTCCGCTTACCAAAATCAATAGATCCCCCTTACTGTAGCGATATGTAACTGCGTCGGAAACAAAACAAGATTTAATACCTAAATGCATTAATCTTTGAGCAAAACATCTTCCAATAAATCCAGATCTACCAGCACCATATATAAAAATCCTTCCATTTTTTGAATCAATTTCAACTATTAACTCAATTAGTTTTAAGACTTGATCCGTGTCAACAGAATCAGAATTTTTTTTTACTTGATCTGCGATTTCTAAAAGAGTATTTAGAAATCTTTCCCGTAGTAGTTTTGAATTAGAATCATTCATTTCTATTTTTCCTCCTTTGATAATTCGGGATTGACACAACTTCTCCATTGATCGACGGTTTCTTTAGGACCTAAACCAATCAAAAGGTCCCCAACTTCAAATATAAAATCAGATTTAAAGCTGTAAATCCATTTGTTTTCTCTTTTTAAGGCTATAATATGAAACCCTCGCTTATATTTTTGATTTTGTAATTGATTATACGTTTTATTTTTAAAATAAGAATCTGTTGAAATTGTTTCTCGCACGACTATTTCTGAAGTTTCTTTTATGGCTTTTTGTAGAATAATATGGGGTTCAAAGCCTTCTAATATATTTTCGGCTAAATGAGCAGCTGCATCTGCTATCAATTCACATGAAAATACTATACGCATTATTCCTGTTAAAATTTTTGGATTATCAAGTGATTGCGTTAAATCTAAAAGATCTTTCTCAAAATTAATATTCAATCCATCCATTAAAGATTCCATTTCTAAAACATCTTCAGCTACATCATAACTGTTAAAGAACAATGCGGCTAAAGCTAATTCAATCATTGTCTCTGAAATATCTGTAATCAACACATAATCCCTTTTTAGTTCTTTAATTTCTTCGTAAAATTCAGGATTTTTTAGATCATAATCCGATTCCTCTTTTGTTTCCCCTAAGTGGAAAGAAAAATCTTCAGAGTCATATGTTAACTTCTTTAATTCTTTAATTGGTTCAATTTCTCCTTTAATTATCAAGATATCTCCGGTTTTAATTTCATTATCTCTTTCAAATAACCAATCGTTCTTTCTTTTTATTGCAATCAAATCTACTCCGTACTTAGACCTAAAATGCACTTCTTTGCGTTTCATGCCTATAAATTCACAAGCATCATTTACAACAATTTTTACTATTGGTTCCGGGACTTCGTCCCAAAAAAGTTGCGTGAAATCGGATATATCGCTATTAATATATACAACTCGAGCGATATCTGCAAGAGCATCAGAGATTTTGTCAATTGAATAACCCATTACCACAATAGGTTCTAAAGCTTTTGCTTCTTTAAAACCCCCAGTTTGAGTTTGAATAATTTGCAAATTCAATAGAAATGTTAATTCATGGATTCTTTTTTCAATTTTTGAGGTCTCGTCTGCAATTTCCTTACTACTAAATTTAATAGCACTGTAAGCAAGATCAATCATCAAGTCGATCTTCTGTTTCATCTCTCTTAATATGTCTTTTAGTGATATAGCTTGGTACTGAAATTTCTTTCTTTTTTCATGCTTTTTAATTATTTTCTCACTCTCGTTTAGATAATTACGCAAATATTTGGATAAAGATTATTATAAATAAAGGGGTTAAGAAGTCCGCTAACGATGTAACCATTGGAATTAAGAAATTATTTGGGTCTTTTCCTTTTCTAAATATTAATATGGAACCCATAAATAAAAATACGAACATTAGTCCAAATAAAATCAAAATAGTAATAATAAAAATTGATATAATCAACAAGGGATTAACGATTTGTATTCCTGTTACACTTCCCAATATGTATCCTAGGCTTATCAACGCAGCAAGGCTTAATAAAATTGTTATAAATAACCCATAAAAGTCTTGTTTTAATCGATCAGAGACTTGAATTTTTGGAGATAACGTACCTATATACAGATGAGAGGTAAGACGAGATACCAGAACAGTTGATATATCACCTATTAAAGAATTTAAGGACGGTAATACTAATAAAATAATAGGAAAACTAGACAACACTCTTTCGTTATTAGATAGAAGCGTCCCAGAAAAGAGGCCCATAACAGAACTAATTAGAACTACTATTACTGATTCCTTGAAGATTTTTTTAAAATAGTCCAATTTTATGGCACCCCCAACATAATAATTGTTAAATAGAAGCAAATAACCGTAAAAAAGTCGTCAATGGCTGTCATTACAGGATTTACAACATTATTTGGATCGAGCCCCCGCTTAAACGCTAAAAAATTTAGAAATGTAGAACAAGGAATTGAAATCGTTAAAGTTAGCGATATTGAAACAACTGGAATTACGATTAGCAAACCAATATGAAAAATATATAGTCTAATTAATAAGAAATTAATAAGAATGCTAAAAACTCCTATTGCTATTGCTGTTAATAACGACAAAGCTAATGTAGCTAATACATTTTCAAACCATGATTTCTTATTAAATTCGCCTATAATGAAGTCTCTTGAAGTACGCGCAATAAATGGCCCACTTAAATTACCCCTAAGAGAAAGTAAAGCAGGTATAATTAGAATTAATAGAAGAAAGCTCTTAAATGAGACTATTAAAAGAGAGAGTACGATTCCCGCAAGGATATCACCCACAATGGAAACCATTTCAGATGGAAACGTTTCTTTAACGATTCGACCTTTAGTATCTCGAGCTTCCATATGTCATCATCATCATCAGATGAACTTATTGTTAAATTTTCGTTCATTCTCTTACTAATTTATTAAGGCTCGAATTTATTTAAAAATTACTAATTAAAATGAAAGCAATATATAATCTCCTAAAATCAATTAAATTCTTCAATTATTTTGGTTTGGATAAAGAAAATAGATGATTTTTTTTAAATAAAATTAGATGCACCTAAAAAGAAATATAAAAATATAAAATAAAAAAAAATTGAATTTATAACTATAATTTCTTAACTTTCTTGAAATGTGTCATAATTAAAGCGAACACTCCTACTGTAAGAAATCCGAATGTCATCAAAAGTGGAAAACCAGGAATTAGTTCAGGAATAGCAGATATATATGTAACTGCCATGATAATGGAAAATGGACCTGAACTACCACTTAATGGAAAAATAATGGTCAAAGAATTATCTGCATAGTCATAAACAAACATATCAGTTGTTTCTGGAGGAGCTGCGCTCCATTCATTATTACCACTCATGTTCCATGCCCAAAAGGTAAGATTAAAGCTATCTAGATCAAAAGAATCATCGAATTTGATATAGAAAGTTAGGTTCGTTAGTCCAGTAGTGTTGGTAATTAAAAGATCATTATAGTAAAGTACAGTTCCATCAGTGATCGAGGTATCTATAGGATTATAAGCTGAAAGAGCATTTACTACTTCTATACCGGTATTATTAGTAATGATTTCTATAAATGAGACAGTTATTTCGCTTACATCATCACTAGAGAAGGATATATGACTGGTTCCAGAGCGAAGCGTTTCGTTATACATAGGATAAATGCTCATATAATTCCAAGTTGTGTCGTCTCCACCCGGTATATTCATCCAACCTCCCATAAAGCTTATTCTTCCACTGGTTGGATCTAGATATGTGTCGTATTCTTTATTATTCGTCGAATTTCTAAGAAAAACATGATCTTCAGCAAATGTCATTACATCAAACATCCCTCCAAGTAATGCTAAAAGATTTTCAAAATCTTCTCCAGTAAAACCTAGAGGTACAAAAAGTGGTGGTGCTGTGCCTCCTGAGTTTCCTGTGCCTCCAAACATAGTATATGGGGAAATTGGCCAGTATATATTCGCGTCAAGAAATTTACCCGTTCCAAAATAAGCCCAAGTGCCTGTTTCTTCGTCAAATACTTCAAAATTAGCAATAATTGCTTTAAAGAATTGCAATTCTGGTTGTCCCGGTATTGTAGTAAAAATTCCTCCACTCTCCACTTCCCATATTGTCAAATTAGCAAATTCACTAACGGTAAAAAGAGCTGTTGCTCTCATGTACATTCCGCCATCTTGAGAATTTTGTTTATAATAAACAACATCTCCTATTTCTAAGTCCCATTCTACTAATGTTTGGTGCTGTATTTCGTAATAAAGTTGAACATAACCGTGCTCAAAAATCAGGAATGATTGCACTATTCCAGTTGATTTGTCAATAATGTTATTTACTTTAAAGTCTGTATAAGTGTTTCTTAAAGTAAACTCAAAGTTTGTATTTTCAATGAGCACGAGATCGTTAAATGGAGCATCCCATATACGAAGCGTGTCAGAATTCCACATGAATTCAATATCTTCCTTAGTAGTACTATTAGGATATACAAAGTCATAATTAGCGGTTACTACATCATCAAAATATTGGAAATAAAAGTTGTTTGCATACCCTATTATAATATTTGGCTCTACGACATTATACTCAAATCCATCCCATACAGATAAATTTGCGTAAACTGCTTGGAATACCATGTAAGTGTCGCCTTCCATAAACCCATTATTAGATTTAGGAAGCAAAACATCTGCAAAGTTAATAACCTCAACTTTTACATCGTAGGCACTAGTGCTACCTCCAGTCCAGTCATAATAAAAAATGTCTCCAATAGTAACTCCCCATTCAATCTCGTCAGTTATATCGTAGTCGAGAACTCTTTGTATTGTAAAATTAAGTAGCATTTGCTCACCCATTTCAACCATCATGTATCCTTCTGCGTATTCTGCGACTCCATCTGTAGCACCATACACGAGGTTAAGATAATAGCCATCAGACGAATTTGTAAAAGATATGGAGTTAGTTGAAAGACCCGAGGTAAATCCATTAAATTGGTTGAATCTATCAGGAGAAAGTGGATCATAAAACGATTCTTTGAGAATATCGTCTAATACATCAACTTCTAAATTATTCGACCCATTTAGGGGTAATATATAAGGTGCAACACCCATTCCTGCTCTGTATTTATGCTTAATGGTGTCTGAGTTGTTATATCCAAATAGCGCAAATTCCATTGGATCATCATATGATTCCAGCTCTTGCTCTGAAATATCTCCCGTAACATTGAAATAACATTGAGTAGCGTTAACCTGCGAAAATTCGTTTACTCCTAACCAATCAGTTGTCACGTTTTCGATTGAGGTTATGTTATATATCCAAATGTCTTTAAACATCATGGTAACCTCCCCATTTGAAGTGTTAGTAAGGATCATTTCTACTTCCCAATAAAGCTCGTCTCCAACATCAACACCCCAATGCCATCCATTATATGCATGTTCTTCGGGAACATATGGACCCGCTTTCACTGAAGTAAAAAGCACACTTAAATTTATAGCGGCTGTGAATGCTAAAAGTATGATTACAGTTGATTTCGTTCTGTTTTTTAAATTATTCATAAATTTTAACCCTTTTTCGTTAAATTTTCAGTTAGCAAAAGCATAAAATTGTAAGTTTAAAAATTCTTGCTATTGCGAATTTTAGAAACTCTACTGGTAAAAGTAAATGTTTTTGAATAATTCGCGAAATTAATCATTGGATTTAATTAATTTCAACCAATTTGGATCGATGTTGTTAAGTGCAGCCTCAATTTCTTTTCTTACTGCCCAATCATCGTCCCATAACGAATTTGCTAAAGAATTTAGCATATTTTTATCTCCTAGTTGTCCTAAAGCTCTTGCGGCGGCGATTCTAATTTTTGGATCGCTGTCTTTAAGCATTTCTATAAATGGGGAAATGTCGCTAATGTTTTCGAATTTTCCTAATGCTAAGGCAATCCAACTTTTAATGAAAATATCCTCGTCGTTAATCAAAGGTAATAGAGCTTCTAAGCTATCTTCAGTTCCTTGTTTTATTAAGAGCTTAACTGCTGCTCTTTTAGTCTTCCAATTTGAAGAACTCAAGAAAGTCTTTACATCGTTAAGGTATTTCTGATTTGTCATTTTGGATAAAGCATCAATAGTCACGTCCCGCACTCTATTATCAGGATCGTTTAAAAGATCTATTAATGATGAAATTTGCTGGTCGTTACCCAACTTTCCTGTTAATTTTACACATAAACTTCTTATTTTCCATTCTTTAGCCTTAAGACCTTCAAGAACTTGATCTGGGACCTTATCTTTAGAAATCTGAAGAAGGGAATTGTACGCCAATTTACGAGTTTTATTATCGCTACTCTTAAAAGAATTAATCATATAGTCAACAGCGTTCTCGTCTTCAAGTAAACCTAAAAGTTTGATTGCTTCCTTCCTCTCTATCATATTCTTGCTATTTGCAACTTCGTAAATTTTTTCATAAGAGTCAATGTTAACACAAATTCGTTTTAACGATTGAATAGATAACTTTCGTACGTTTTCGTTCTTATTTTTTAATAATTTTAGAAGGGGATCAATTGCTCGTTTACTATTAATTGTACCCAAAGCTTTGATACTTGCTTTCTTGACTTCCTCATCTGAATCATCAAGTAAATTGATAATTAGTCTTACATCCTTTACTTGAAGTAATTTTTCTAAAGCTTGAACAGCATTGCGTTTTACTTCAGGATCGTTTTTGTGAAGCAATTCTTTTAAGTAACTAATTGAATCTTCGCATTGAATTTTACCCAGAATAACTGGAATTGATCTTTTAACGTATAGATTTCCTTTATCAAAGAAGTTTATAATCTCACGTACATCTCCTAATTTTCCTATGTTCACGATTGATTTTATGACATCGTCCCTTATTTCTAAAGAGGGATTACTTAACATTTCTAATAAGGGTTGTAATGCAGAGAGGATTTTAATTTTACCAAGCGCAATCACCGCGGTTTTTCTAGCCTCTATAAAATTATCTGTAAGAGCTTCAATTAATATTGGACTTGAAACTTCTGGCACATTACTCGCCGCAACATTGATAATTGTAGCTCGTACCTTACCGTCTGCCTCATTTCTATATTGCGTAGCAAAAAAACTTAAATTTTTTTTATCAATCAAATTACCTATTGAATTAATCATATCCACTTTATTTTCTGGAACAGATGCTTTAAGATATTTTTCCTTAAATTCTTGAAATTCCATTTTACTAATCCTTCTTCCTTTCTTTTCCTTAAAAAAGCGTCTAACTAGAGAATCGAGTGGATATTTTTATTTTTAAGTAAATAGATAAATAGAAGTTGTGTCGATTCTGTGTATATATTGGATTTTTATATAGATGAATTTAATCATTAAAAAGATATATTGTAAAAAACACCGAGTTAGGTGAGGTTTCTTAACCTCTATATAATAAAAGAAAAGTAAAAAAAATAGAAATTTACGAGCTAAGTAGCTGAAAGAGAATCGAAGCGTGAGGGATATAGAATTGATCCTTCACTTTTATTACGACGGTATGAAAATACTCAGCTAAACCTAAGAAACCTCGAATAACTGATTCGTCTTCCTCAAATTTAAAAGTGATTTTTGCTATAGCCGCACTAGCACTGAAGTTGGCTTTTTCATAGACTCTTTCGTCAATTAAGGGGATTTTAAGCTCATTAACAATTTCATATACTCGCTTGATGAAGAGTTCTCTCTTGGGAATATTAAAACACCTATTAATATTGAATACTATTATTAAACTTACAAATGAAATATGATATATAATATATTAGATTTGGAACATTTAAGAGTTTTTTTTTAACTGTGAAAAATATTACAAATTGAATTTAAATTAGGAAAATCTATGATACAAATATTATACAAAAATAAAAATATAAATTAATAAATTACAATTACTACTATAGCTATATATTATTCATTTAAAATGGATGATTAAAAATTTGGAGGAAATGAACTAACCTTGGTTTCGAAGGAATATAAGAAGATAGAGAGGGTCGTTAATTTTATGAAAAAGGGCTTAACCTCTCTAAGCGATGACTTAGAAGATACTGTTAAAGGGATTAATGATTTTGTAAAATCGTTAAACAAAGCCTTGAAAGATTTGAAAGATGTTTCTATTGAACCAGAATTAAAAACTGTTAGTACATCCTCTAAAAAAGTGATAGCAACTTCGGATGGTATGGCTAAAACTGCAGCAGCGAGCACTTTATTTAGTTTACTAAGCGGTAGCCCTGCTCCAGTACAAGAAATGCCTCCAACTACTGCAGCTACTGTATCTCCAACAGTAGGTGGGCCTCCTAAAGCTCCTGGAAAGGGTCCTCCAAAAAGACCTGCATCGGGCGCACCTCCAAAAGCACCAAGTAAAGGTGGACCACCTAAACGAACTAATTTACCTCCAGCACCAAAATTACCCCCCAGTTCTGGTGGTGTATCTGCTCAACCTCCTGTTTCAGGAACTGTGCAAACGCCCTCATTCGCTAAGAGACCGATACCGCCAAAAGCACCATCAACAGGCGTTCCATCTCGACCGCCCGGAACTCCTACGGGTCCACCTGCAGCAGCACCTCAAGCAGGAGGGGGTTTAAGTTCTCTCCGAGATGAAATGTTAGAGGAGTTAAATCGTTTAAAGAAGATTATGAGAGGAGATTAGTAACTAACTCCTTGTTTTTTATCTAATACTTATTTTTATACCGTTTTAACCTCGATTTTTACATCTTATAAAATTCATTACTATTAATTCAAAACATTTTTAATCATCGATTATGAACTATTTAGTATAGATGGATAAACACAATACTATCATCTGCGAAAACAATATACCAATTGTAGTTCCTAAACGCATAATGGTACTTGCTGGTCATCCAGACGATGAAATCATATCTTGTGGTGGCACTCTTCTAAAATACCAAGCTTTCGGATCACAAATAATCGTTGTAGTTGCGACGAGTGGTGTTGGCGGATATGCAAAAAATAATCAAAAAGAAGGAATTATAAATCAAAGAAAACATGAGCTTGATTCTGTTCGATCAGCGTTGAAGTGTGAAATCATAGAATTAGATTTTCCTGATATGGACATAAATAGAGAAAAAATCTCTAAGATAACAAATCTTATTAGAGATATTCAACCTCATGTTGTATTATTGCCTCATCATTCTGATTTTCATCGAGTGCATCGAAACTTGGCCTTAATTTCAAGAGAAGCAATTTACCATTGTTCGACGGGTAAAGCTTATGGAGGATATGAAAGAAACTGGACTCCATTAGGTGTGTATTATTACGAAGGACCTTCGTGTAAATTTCAATATATTGAGAGTTCTGTTTTTGTTATAGTAGATATCGAAGAATTTTGGGAGAAGAAAAAAGAGATATTTAATATCGCCTACCTTACTCAGAAAGAAGTTTTAGGAAGAGTCATGGAGTGGGCAGAAGATACTGCGATTTTAAGAGGTAACGAAATAAATTCGTCGTATGGAGAAGCGTATATTCCTGAAACTACCTATACCCCACTTAAGCTTTTATTAGTATAGAATAGATATAAAAAGATTAAACATGTTTATTAAATAAGCGAATAAATTGCTAAAATTAATCTGACATTATGGGCAATCTTACTGTTGTTTTAGACATTGGACAGTTTTCAGCTAAAGCGGGTTTTGCTGGTGAAGATATGCCAAGCCAAGTATTCTTCACCATCGTAGGAAAGCCAAAATATAGACAAATTGATTACGAATATGGAATGGTTCGAAAAGACGACTATTATGTAGGAGATGAGATTCAATCTTTAGGGTTATACAAAGTGCTTCACCCTATTAATAAAGGCATAATACAAGACTGGGTTTCATTCGGAAAAATAATTGATTATATCTTCTATAATTTAAGAGTCGACCCTAGTTTAGTAAATGTCTTATTTGCCGTCCATCCTTTGTTTCCTCATAATGATTTAAAAAAGCTATTTGAATTATTTTTGGAACATTATCAATGTAATGCTTTTTATCCGGTATTAGATTCTATGCTCACTTTGTATGCAGGAGGATTTCGAACAGGTTTGGTAATAGAGATCGGAGATAGTCTGACAAGAATAGTCCCAATCTATGAAGGTTATAAACTAGATCACGCAATTAGAATTCTTGAAATTGGCGGAAGAACTCTCACAAAATTTATGGAAAAAATATTAGGTGCAAAAGGGTATTCGTCAGATTCTTCAATAAGAAGAGAACTCGTCAGGGCCTTAAAGGAAAAAGCATGTTTTGTCTCCCTCGATTACAAAGAAGATTTGAAGAGAGTTGAACAATATGAAAAAGAATATTCCTTGCCGGATGGCTCAACGATTTCTTTAGCTAGAGAGAGATTCGAAGTTCCGGAATTATTATTTAGCCCTTCAATGGAATTAGAGGAAAAATCTCTCCCAGAAGCAATTATGGATGTAATTGAAATGTGTGACTTAGATGTCCGTCCAGATTTACTAAACAATATTTTTTTGTCGGGAGGGTCTTCGATGTTTCCAAATCTCAAGTCTCGAATCTATCAAGAATTAGAAATTGAATTGGCGAGGCGTAAAAAGAAAAGCCAAGTCATCAAAATAATTGCACCCCGGGAAAGAATTTTCTCAGTTTGGGTAGGAGGATCGATTTTAGCAATGATTCCCGAATTCGAGCAGAACTGGATAACCAGAGCAAAATATTTTACTGATGGTATTCCTGAAGATATTCTATAAATCGCCGCTTAAGATTCAAGCATCTGTTTTTCAAAGTATTATTGTAATATTACAAGCGTATTACAGTTTTTTAAAAATATTATTCTGATATTATATTTTAGTGTAATTTCATCTTAATTGGAGGAATGAAAATGGAAGAACCTCAGAATACTAGTTTTGAACAAACCAAAGTTCTAAAAAAATATTACAAACCTAACTACTCTCAATTATTTAATAAGATAAAAGACATTAAAACTCCGGTAAAAAATGAAATATTAATGTCTTTACTTGATGGGAATTGGCATACTGAATTAGATTTAATAAGAGTAGCTAAGCAGAAAATGAGATATTTGGGAGCTGTTACCTTAGGGACAATGATTCACTCTTTAAATCACCATCTAAAGAACGATTACCTTGAAAAGAAAATGATAAACGGAAAGCTATCTTACAGAATCTCAGATAATTATGTTGGGCTAACTCGAGCGGCATACAACAAATATAGGTTTAAAATGGACTAACTTCTAATCAATTTTCTTTTTTTAACTTCTTTTTACGCATTGTTCTTTAGAAATTTGGTAATCTGTACAATTAGAACAGAAACCAATAATACCCTCTTCTTTAAAACTATCATTCCAACATTTTGGACAAATGTAATAGACATGACTTTTATTATTCTTCCTTTTTAGTATCTTGAATACATTAAAACCGCACTTTAAACAAGCCGTAGATTTTAATATGGTGATCCTTCCCGTTTTTGGAACTGAGAGGTAGGTTTTACAATTTCGATCAGAACACGCCAGAAATCGTTTCTTTTGTGAAGTTGTAATTAATTTCATTGGATGATTTTTACAGGTTGGGCATTTTGAAGTAGTTTGAGGAAATTTTTTTTGAGATGTTTGCTGCATTGTCGTTTTTAAATTATCTTTAACGCTGTCAAATTTAATCGTTATTGTATTTTTCTCAGTACGAAATTTATCAAACAGAGCTAGAAATATCTTTTTTACTATTGTTATAACATCTTCCTTTGTTTTCCTTTTCTCTTTTATATCTTCAAGTAAATTTTCAACAAATCGGGTGAAATCAGGTTTTAAAAACGGTAACCACACTTGAATTAGTTCCTGAATAAGAAATTTTCCCCATTCAGTTATTTTAAAGCGATTTTTAGCAATATTATAAGTTAATTTACGATCTAACAGAATCATTATTATTGTTGGACGAGTGGATTTTGTACCCAAATGTTCCCTCTCCATCAACTTTAATAAAGTTGTATCGGTATAATGTGGTGGAGGTTGAGTTTTTTTATCGTCCAATAGGATTTCTTTAACTGGAAGTTCTTTGACTTCGATCTCAAATATTGGTTGGTAAGATTTTTTCAAAAAAGGAGCGATCTCATAAAACCCGCTCTGGGTTAACGAGACAAGGCGAGATGTAAATATTTCATCTTTGATTGATATCCTTAGTTTAATTCTCAATTCTGTTGCATGCTTACCGAAAAGAGCTAAATAATGTCGTGCCAATATGTCGTATACTTTTTTCTGGAGATTGTTTTCAAATTTTGAACTAGTTTGCTCTAAACTTAGTAAAGGAGTAATGGGTGGATGATCTCCCGCATAAACTTTTCCTGTTGTTGGGTTCAATCGATTTTCTTTAAATAAATTTACTGTGTAACCTCCATAATGTATGTGGGGTTTAAAATTTTCTAAATATGGAAGGTGGTTAAAATTGGGGCTGTATTTATCGCTATCAGTTCTTGGGTAAGAGATAATTTGGTTCAAATATAACGAATTCATCGCATTCATGACAGATTTTGCGCTCGTTCTTAAAATTTTGGTTAACAATACAAGGGCTTTAGAAGTATTCAATGGCGTTGGGGGATTAATTATACCCGATTCCTTTGTATTGTTTAAAATTATTGCTATTTTTTCGTTTTTAATTTTTTGAAATATGGCTTTGGCTTCGGATTCTTTCTCCTTAATGAATGGATTTTTAGTATGCACAGCTTTTATAATATGACTTTTATGTTCTAAATTAGCGGAAATCGTCCAATATTGTTCAGGAATAAATTGTTCGATCTCGAGGTCTCTTAAATATATCAAATAGAGTAATGAAGTTTGTACTCTACCTATCGATACAAATTTATTATTAATCTCATTTAATATTGGTCTAAATGTATTTGTGACTTCCCTAGTACTTGAAAAGCCGATAACTGCATCGATAATTGCTCTTGCTTCCCCTGTTTCTCCCCAGCTCCATTTAGGGGAAATTAAATTTCTATATTTTGATAATATCTCTTTTTTTTCTAATGAACTTAACCATAATTGGTTTACTTTAATATTTCTATTAGCTTTAATTACAAAAGGCAGTGCGTCAAAAAGTCCAATATTACACCCTTCGACATCGGCATCTGATGCAATCACACATTCGTCGCATTTTTTAGAGAAATCAATTAAAGCTTTAATATATGGATTAGCGTAGTTGATAGCGACTTTATCGATTGAATTTGGATTTGTAATGATTTCTCTAGGATCTGAATTAGTCCAGCTTTTAAATTGATCTGTATTTCTATACTCTAAAATATGACCTCGAAGAGGAACAACGTAAATACTTTTAGAATGTACTTGATAGACTTTTAGGTATTTTGATCTGTTTATGACCGTGACCGGCCCTAACGCCTCTGCGATTCTTTTAGCTGCTTTATTTTTTTCAGATATTATTAAAGTCGGCATTAGGTTATAGGTTTTAAGTCTTCCATAATTTAGATTATTATTATTTTAACTTTTATAAATAACAATAGAGCTATATATTTCTAATATATTTCTAATCGCTTTTAAATAAAAATATCTACTTTGAATAAGAAAATTCGTCTTATTATAATTTTTTGTTGTCGATATTGGTTTTGTTTAATAATCTTAAAAGGAAACGATTTTTTTATTTTGGGAGAGTAAAGCTAAATTCAGCACCTAAATCTCTTCCTTTTGATTCAACCCATATTTTTCCTCCATGCGCTTCTATAAAACCTCTAGCGATATACAATCCTAACCCACTTCCTTTATCGAAAGTTGAATATCCATCAACTCCTTGTTCAATTGTCACAAATTTACCAAATAACTTTTGAATTTCGTCGGGAGTCAAGCCTTTTCCGTTATCTTTTATGTTAAATAGAACCCTTTCATCTTCTTCTACAATAGAGATATCGATTTTTCCATTCTTGGGTGTAAATTTGACCGCATTCGACAAAAGATTTATCAAAGCTTGCGAAATTCTAAAGTTATCTACTCTCATCTCAAGATTTTCGGGGACGTCTACATTAACCGTTAAATTTTTCTGACTAACTTGAAATTCTAAGTCAGAAAGACAGGTAATTATTATGTCATGAATATTTTCTTCTCTTTTAACTAATTCTACCTTTTTTGCTTCGATTTTCATTACATCTAACAAGCGATTTATATACCCATCTAATCGGTGCACATTAGTTAAAACTCTATTTAAGTCCTCCTTAACCTCTTCTTTCAAATCCTTTTCTCTTAGAAGAATCAAATCGACATACCCTCCCACAGAAATTAGAGGTGTCTTTAAATCGTGAGCAGCAATGCTGATAAAATCTGTCTTCAACCGATCTAGTTCTTTTAATTCAATATTTTGCTGTCTCAATATTCTTTCGGACTCTTTTAATTTCTCTTCAGCGAGCTTCTTTTCGGTAATATTTTGTATTATCGCTAAAATCATTAGTTCCCCACCTATATTAACGGCAGACAATTCAGATGCAACCCACATTGGTTTCTGATCTTTATTGTAAATTTTCGTGATTTGAGGTTTCATTATTGGATCAGATGGTTCCCCTTTAGACATCAAATCCTGAACCAATCTCAATCCGGGCATTGTTTCTTTGGGAAAAATATCCGTAAGAGTCAAATATTTTTTATCAATAAGGTCTTCTTCTTGATAACCAAAGAGTTTCGTTGTTGCCGTGTTCATTTCAATGATTTTGCCTTCAAAATTTAAAAGTACGATGCTAAATGGAGAATTTTCAAATAAGTGGCGATACTTTTCCTCTGATTCCTTTAGTTTTTTTTCAGCTCGTTTGCGATCGGTAATATCGCTAAAAGAAACCGCAAAAAATCCTTTTTTAGGGGAGTAGCCCGAAACTTTATACCAACGATCAAGTACTTCTGAATAATCTTCTGAAGTTAATGGTTCTCCCGTGAGAGCCACTTTCCCATATCTTCCAATCCAATCTGCAGGATCATTCTCAATTCCAGGCAAAATTTCGGTTACGGTCTTTCCGATTATGTCACTTACTTTTAAACCAGTCAATTTTTCAAATTGGCTATTTGCTTCGATGTATCTATAATCTATTGGTTTGTTATCGTCGTTCACTAAAACCTCGTGATAGGCAAAGCCCGTATTCATATTTTCAAACAATGAACGATATTTTTCTTCTGATTCCTTCAATTTCTCTTGAGCAATTTTTTGTTCTGTGACATCGGTTATAAGAGCTAAGTCAGCGAATCGCCCTAAATATGTAATAGTTTTACTGTAAGAATCTATCCATTTAATTTTTCCACTTTTAGTAATTAACCTATAGGAGCTGTACGCTGGGAGAGTAGAGGCGCCTAATTGTCTGTCCTTTAGGTATTCAATAGCTTGTTTTCGATCTTCGGGATGAATACTTATTAGTAATTCTTTTGGTGACCATTCCATCATTTCATCCATTGTATATTCATTAATTGCTAACATCGCATTGTTGACATACTTAATGTTGTCATCTTGAATAATTACTATTCCAATTGTTGAGTGCTCAGTGATGGTCCTAAATTTCTCTTCTGATTCTTTTAACTCTTGTTCAGCTTTTTTTCGTTCGGTAATATCTAAAACCGTTACCAAATCTGCAGGTTTACCCATGTATTCAATACTCTTAGAATAATTATCCAACCATCTAATTTCTCCTGATCTATTAAATATCCGATACTGGTAATTTGTTATATAATCCAACGAACCACCTTGCTTTTTTCTTAATTGTTCTACTACCCAGTTTCTATCCTCTGGATGAATGAATTCAAAAACTTTCGCAGGACTTAAATCTTTAGTTTCATCAACAGTATATCCAGTAAGACTCGTCGATAACTGATTAACATACTTTATTTTATTATCTTGGATAATCGCAATACCCATAAGAGAACTTTCGGCAATTGTTCTAAATTTTTCTTCAGACTCTCTAAGCTCTTTAGTTCTTTCTTGTACCTTTTTTTCTAATTCTTTGTTTAAAATCTTCAGTTCTTCTTCTGATCTTTGGAGCTTTAAATCAGCGGTTTTTTTTTCAGTGATATCTTGCATTATAACTTGAATAAGCGTCTTATCCCCTAGCTTAATTTTTGAACTGGTTATATTTATCCATTTTTCTATCCCATCTGCTCGTGTCATTTTAAATTCTAACGCTTTCATTGGTTTGTCTTGAACAAAGCTATCAAATTTACTCTTAAAAAAAGGAATGAAATATTCTGGTCTTTCAAGCATTCCTAACACTTCTATAAAATTTTTCCCTACAAGATTTCCTCTCTTGTATTTCGAGAACATTATGTCTGTAGTTGGATTACAATCAATTAGTACACCCTTTAAGTCAACTATCCAAATTGCATAAGGAGATCTTTCAAATAAGTGTCTGTATTTCTCTTCTGATTGTCTAAACTTATGTTCTAACTCAGATCTCTCAGTAATGTCTCGGGTTATTCCATAAAAACCAATTTTTTTACCATAAGTGTCTTTATTTAAGTAAACGGAAGTTTCAACTATGACTTTCGTATTCTCTTTTTTAATGAACTCAAATTGGAAGTATTCTTGTGGTAAACCAGACTTATAAACCAAATTAAATATTTCAAAAACTTTCGTCTTATTCTCGTCGTTCATAATATGGTTATAGTTTATTTTCATCAGTTCATCAAATGAATAACCAGTCATTTGAGTGAAGGATTTGTTCACATATATGAAATTTCCCTCTAAATCTACTTCAAAATAGGCTTCTTTTATATTAGCGATAATTTGTCTGTATTTTTTTTCGAATGCTATTGATTTTTGAAACGAAATTTTTTCATCCTTAGTTAGGAGTAACTTCCAAAATCGGATTTCCTGCATGTTCTCCGC
Organism: Promethearchaeota archaeon; assembly: GCA_030599585.1. Classification (GTDB taxonomy): domain Archaea; phylum Asgardarchaeota; class Lokiarchaeia; order Sigyniarchaeales; family SOKP01; genus SOKP01. The sequence goes on from JAUVNS010000001.1 coordinate 190,263, forward strand.
TGATTTTTTTAAATCATCCTCCGTTTTAGTCCAAACCTCTTCTTTCTTTTTGAATTGAGAAATATCTTGAGTTGTAATCAAATATTTGGTTTCATGTGCTTCGTTTTTGAATAAGCGCCCTTTAAATTCATAAAATCTGAAATTATCACCATAACGAACCCTTAATGTTTCTATTGCTTTTTCAAACTTTAACACTCTTTGGAGAAAATCCACCCCACCCTGAGAATCGTTGGGGTGCAAAATGTCAGTCATTTTACCTTCTATTGTATTCAGATTTAAGTTTTTCAAAAGAAAATTTTCAGTGATGAATTCAAATTCGTAATCCTCGTTTAAAATGAAGATGGGATCGTCAAGATATTCTTTTAAGACCTCGCCTATATTATACCCAAAATTAGTAGTTGATGCCATTTTATCTAATGACCTCTTAGACTTATAAGATATTAAGTTCCTAATTTATATTTTAGTAAAGATTTTTAATAATGTTATTCTTTCCAACAACTCAAAGTTCTAATGGAAAAATTATAAGGAGATACATCTAATCTCTTACATAATAATAAATAGATAATATTATAATGGTTAATATCGAACCTTCTTTTGAAATCGATGAGAAAGGACGAGTAATCTGCCAATCTCACTCAAAGTATCCACTTTTTCTCCAACCAAATAAAACTCCCATTGAGGAAAGACAGATGGAGAACGAATTAACATGTCTTACATGTTCACACTATGAAAATGACGAATGTTATTTTCCGAAGGCTGAAATTGATAAAATAGAGTTGGATAGGTTAACTAGGTCACGATTTCAATGCAATCTCTGTGGAAATAAAATTGACCTTCCAATCACGATCATGCAAAAAATTTATTACGAAGTTAAATTCAACATGAAAATGCCTTTGGTTTGTTGTAATTGCTTTGAGAGCCTAAAAAAGAAGAAATTTGATGATTATTTTCTCAAAAGAATTTGGGAATCACTCAGTTTCTATCTACCTAGTATCTTATTGCTAATCAATCCTTTTCCACTTAATGTTATTGCAGTTTTAGGATATGTAGCTATCGTTATTGTATTTAAAGTAATTATCAAGCTAAAATTTCATTACAGCCTTTTTTTAGTGGATTTAATAAAGGGAAAAAAGTTTTACGATAAGAATTTTAAGGATAAAATTGAGTCAACCTAAATTTCCAGCCCATCCCCTTACTTTTTTTCGCATTTTCTTTTGTTTTGCGATAATAAGGTCAAGCTCTTGATTAGATTTGTTTTTTAAATTCTCGATTTCTGGTACAAATTGATATTTAACAAAATAGTTTTTGATTTCTTTTGATATTAATTCTTCAGGGATATCATTAGGATTTGTATAAAAATTGTTGTAGTTTTTCTCCCATAAGTCAAGAAAACTCTCAATAGAATCCTTATATTCAAAAATTGGTAGCGTTCCCAGATTATTTACTGTAGTAATAGCAACATTTGCCCTCCCTACAGTAAAACGATTACCGTTAAAAGAAACTGCTATTCCACCTTCGTCCTTTAATCGTTGAAGCATATTAATATCGGTAATTGAGTCCCCTAGCGCAACAATCTCAGAAATTGGAACATTAGTCTCTTTTGATATTGTTTCAACGGCTAATTCTTTTCTAGTACCTCCTCTGACTTGAACTTGATTCATTGCCTTAATATAATCAGATTCTCGTTTGTTCCAAAAAAATTCGTTTAGATTTTCTAATACTGAGCTTAATTTTTTATCGTTAGTCAAAAATTGTTGGAAGATATTTTTAACTAAAAAATTTACATCACTTTTAATGTTCAAGAAAGATTTAGCTGCCTTATTTAGGTCTAATTCAGTACAAAATACATGATCTTGCGGTATGTTTAAATTTTTTGCAACGGTGTTAGCAAAATGTGTATAACTTGTCGATATAATGTATATATCCCATTTCTTCTTAAGAATCTTCATTAATTCTGTACACCCCGGTAGCAGTCCTAAGTTCTGTTCTGCTAAACTAATTAGTTCCTTATCTGAAAAACAAGACATATATAAAGGTGCAACTAATCTTAAGGTATCGCCCGGTTGGTAATCATCAATATTTAATTCTTCTTTTACGCCCGGAATCTCAATGAGATAATCGTCATACTCAGAAAGCATCTCGAAAAGTGCGCCGAAGTCAAAATCTTGTAATTCGAGAATAGGCTTTTGGTTTAATAATCGACTCAACTCCGCCGCGAAGTCCAATGTGCTCACAGGACCTTCCAAGTCCCAGCAACAAACGTTTTTAACCTTCAACATTGATCAATTTTAGTGTTAATAAGGAGAATGTAAAGATTTAGGCTATATGAGGTTTGCTAAGAATATTATTAAGGATTTATTATATACAAGAGAAGACGATAAAAATGGTTTAAGTGGGAGATTACTTTGATGTTTTAAAAATATCCTGAATCGATCGTTCTTTTTGATTCCTTATTACAATTTCACGCCAATTAGGTTGAATTATATCAAATGCATTTTGAGCTAATTGAAGAAGTTGATCATCTGAGGAATTTAAATAGTGACTTACGAATTCTAAAGCTCTTTTATCCTTAATTCGAGTTAAACTTTCAAGAATAAAAATAATCCTTAGTTTATCTGATTCACTTTCTGATTTTTTCATTTCGATTTCAAACTTTTCTAATATACCTAATGTGGCTCTACCGTCTCCAATTCGACCTAACGCTTCTATGATTCTGTTAACTACATTTGGGTTTGTTTCAGTTTTTAACGCACGACATAATAGGTTAACAGATCTACCATCTCTAAGAAAGCCTACTTGTCTTGCTGATTCGGCTCTTTTCTCAGAATCCTTGTCGTGAAGCATCTGTTTTATTAGATTATTAAAATTTTTGTTCTTAGCATGCCAAGCCATAATCTATGTAGATTTAAAATCGAAATTATTATAATTTGATCTTTATAATATATAATTCTGCGAGTAATTTATCAGTATTTCAATATTTGCGTCAGACGCTATTGTAAGAGAGAGTTCATGTGATCTATCCTTTTTTGTAGTAGCTTTGCCGTTCCAATATCTTTTCTGTAAAATAGTTTACCACTAATGCATCCAACTCCTTGTTCAGCAACCTTTTCAGCGCTTTCTAAATCGTTAGCAACCCCAATAATCCCCATGGCTCTCGATGATGTAGTGTAAACATTTCCTCCTTCTCTGTAAACAGATGCGTAGTAATACTTTGCACCAAGTTGTTTCAGTTTCTCCTTATTTATTATTACTAGTTCATTCTTTTGTGGAGACATAGGGTATCCTTTGGGAGCTAAATACTTGCAAACTGTAGCTTTATTTTCAAATTGGATGTCAGATTTTAAATTACCATTAATAATTCCCATACAAATATCGATAAAATTGGTTTTTAACAGAGGTAATATGTTCATTGCTTCAGGATCTCCAAGCCTTGCGTTAAATTCAATTAATTTAATACCTTTAGCAGTTTTAATATAGCCCCCATACAGAAATCCTTTATATTCAACTCCTGTTTCTGCCTTAGTTGCTGCTACTACTTTCTTCATATCTTCTATTGCTTCGTCTACATCTTCCTGAGATATAAAGGGCATCAGATGGTTTTCCATTGAATAACTACCCATACCTCCGGTGTTTGGTCCCGCATCGTCTTCATATGCTCTCTTATGATCTTGAACTAAGGGAGTAGCTACTACATTTTTTCCATCAACAAATGTTTGAAGAGTAAATTCTTCTCCATCGACTTTTTCCTCGAGTAGAATAGAAGCCTTTTGATCGATTAAAGTTTGACAGTAATCTAAAATATCTTGCTTAGAAAAAAGATGATCTCCATAGACCTTTACACCCTTTCCTCCAGTCAGGCCATCTGGTTTAACTACAATATTTTCTTCACCTAAATCTTTAATGAAACTCTCTATATTTTCCATTGATCTGAAGCTTTTACTTACAATATTGGATGTGATTTTGTATTTTTCCAAAAGATTACGTGTAAATATTTTCGAACCTTCTAATTGAGCGGCCTCAATTCTAGGACCGACGCAAGGAATTCCGCTCTTTTCCAAAGCATCAACAACACCAACGACAAGAGGCGCTTCTGGACCAATAACAGCGAAATCTATATTATTTTTTTTAGAAAATTCAATAATTTCACTGAAATCTGTTTCAGAGTGAATTTTTATCTTTCCTTGGCTTAAGTCTTCTAAACCCGCGTTTTTAGAACTCATGAACGCGTATAAAATTGCTCCATCCCTTACTAAAGTCTCTCCTAGTACATGTTCTCTAGCTCCATGTCCAATTATAAGAGTTTTGACTGTCAAATTTTTTACTCTCCTTTATTTGAATTTCTTTTGAGTATTAAGATTATAATTGAATTTAAATTGTTTTGCATCAAATTTAAAGTAATTATTAATCAAAGATTATGAAGTCTACTACGCTGACTTCTCGCTTAAAAAATATAAATATTTGTTATCAATCTTTTTTTTAACAATTACATCGTATTTTTCAAGGAGGATGAGATATTTTGCAAGAGTGTTCATATGCATATTTAATTTTTGCGATAAATTCGTTTTTGTAATCCCTAAATTGTCTTTTTTCATGAAGCTAATAATCTTCTGACTTTTTTCTTTCGTAGTAAAATAAGTAGAGCTTATGTCTTCAATTTCTGTGGTTGCATCAAAATATATCTCGTGGTTCTCTAAGATTTTTTTGGAAATGAAATCGAATTTCAATAACATACTTAGGTGCCAAACAACGATGTGGTTACCATAATTTAACTCGTGGAGAATTTTGTTAAAATAAGTTCCTGGATTTTTGATGATAAATTCGTAAATTTCCTTCCGCTTTTCATTATTCAATATCTCACCCTTAATTAACTTAGAGCCTTCTACAATTAATTTTTTGTTTGTAAGAGATATCAAAATTTTCCTAACTCCCTCGTTGCTAATATTTATAGAACTCAGTCTAATTCTTGAATTTATATACGGAAGAATTTCTTCAAACGTGAATTGACGATTTTTATTCAAATAATCGTGGACAATGGCTAAAATGATTTTTTCTTCTTCAACCAGCTCTAGTACCATATTATGTATAAAGCCTCTTAGTATCGTCAAGTCTACTTTTCTTCTGTTGCTCAGATTTATTTATCATTTCTTTGAAGACTGCATCTCTTTCCTCTGGGGTTAAAGCTATCATTTCTCGGATAAAATCTATTAAATCGTCCTCTTCCCAATCGAAAGTATTGATAACTTTGAAAAAATCTTCTGAGAGTGCTGTTGCTTTTATATCCTCAATGTTTGATATGTTGTCAGCTGATAATTCTTTTAATTGAAATAATAGTCGTTTATTATCGAGTAAAGCATCTAATCTTTTCGAATCATATTTCACATTACTGAAAGTTCCATCGATAATTTTATTAGTATCTAGTTCCTTATAATGGCCTGAAAAAATACGCTCCTTGTAGTGAATTACAGTATAACCAATGCTTATACTCAGCGAGCTTAATATGGCTATTAAAATGAATAGGAATAGCGGATTATCGATAATACTCTTAATTTTAAAAATACCTGCGATTCCTACCTTAGGATCGTGATAAATATGTGTACCTCGAGGGTAGACAAGATAGACTTTTTGCTCGTCTCCGTCGTAATCGTCAACATCTAAATCACTCATTAATACTTCTTTCGAAATTCCGTCAATAGTAGCGTTATTTTTCCACGTAAAAATTCCTGTAAAATTATTCATTTCAGAGATGAGTCCCTTCTCGTTAGTAGCATATTCCCTTATTTCGTCTTCTGTTTCTTCTTCCTCTTCATAATCATTTTCAGATTCTAAAGAAGTATACAATGCAAGTTGAGAACTAATGTTGATATAAGAAAAATTTGTTATTTCTATGTCTATTTTCGATTGAACAGGAGTTATTAAAGTACCATTGACTATGTGAAATTCTTCGGAAAAGTAAATATGAGCGGTGAAAACTCCGTTTGTTGTATTAATAACAAAATAATGAAGGACAGTATTATCAGTAATATTTATCTGAGTATATTTAACTGGTAGAAAATCGGTCAGATTAAATTCCTGTATTGTATCATCAATTACGGGATCGTATATAGAATTACTATCTATATCAACAAATTCAACGAGTTTCCGAAAGATTATTCCAAATTCTAATTCTAATTCAGTAGAAGCTATTTCAGATTCATAACTGACTTCTATGCTCAATCCTTCGCTGTCCATTATTACTTTCAGCTGGATTTCGTCTATTCGATCTCCGCTTCTTAAAGACGATTCAATTTGAATTTGACTAGTCTCTATTTCAATGCTAATGTCTCTTTTATTTAGATCTTCAAAGTCGTCATCAATTCCATCGTCATCATCGTCAGAAGCAGCAGCATAACTAAAATTGAGACTTAATAATGATATTCCAATTAGAATCATTACAAAAATGTAACTTTTCTTGCTCAATTTTTATTACACTCTCACGAATTATTTTTTCATTTCAATTTTTTTGATAAATCTCATAAATCGGCAACTTTAATTTTATTTTTACAGACTTGATTAAAAACCTTTAGCTTAAATAAAATAATAAAAAAAAATTATGTTGTGTTAGGTATTTATTTGATGTTTCGTCGTCGTCTGAGTACTACAACTAATATAGCGCCAACTATTCCTACAATTGATATAATAGATACAATGACTACAATAGGCAATTCAAATGGTGCTGCAGGAAATTCCATAACTCCCATTATAGGATCGTGATATATGTGACTACCGCGAGGATAATTCAAATACATTTTCTGTTCATTTTCATCGTCGTCATCTACTTCAATAGGACTTCCTAAAACTACTTTAGAAACGCCATCAATTGTAGCATTTTCGGTCCAAGTGAAAAATCCAGCAAAATCAGTACCATATATGATTACCCCCGTTTCATCAGAGGCGTGTCCTTCTTCTTCATTTTCAGTGTGCTCATCTTCTTCATATTCCACTTCAGATTCTAATTTCGTATATAAAGCAAGTTGAGAGGATCCGTTGATATAATTAAAGTCAGTAATTTCAATATCAATCTTCGTTTGCGTAGGCTTGATGAAAGTTCCATTAACGATATCAAATTCTTCTACTAAGTAAATGTGAGCCGCAAATACGCCATCGGTCGTGTTAACAATGAAATAGTGAAGCAATGTATCACCAGATATATTTATTGGAGTGTAAATAGCAGGTTGGAAACTGTCTAAAAGAACCTCTTGGATTGTATCATCAATTGATGAATTGTAAATCCCATTATCATCCATATCAACGAATTCGATTAATTTTCGAAAAGTTACTTCAAATTCTATTTCGAACTCAGTTGAATTTTCCGAAGTCATTTCAGATTCATAACTAATTTCTACACTTAACCCTTCGCTTTCAAACGTTAGCTTTAATTGAATTTCGTCTTTTTTAGCCCCATTTCTCATGGAGGACTCAATTTGGATTTGATTTGGTTCAAATTCAATGCTGATATCCCGCTTATTTGATTCCTCGAAGTCATCGTCAATTCCGTCATCGTCATCATCGCTAGCAGAAACTAAACTCGATGCGCTCGTAAGAACTAAAATACCTAAAAGTACTATCCCAATTAGATTGTAATTCTTTAATTTCATTATAATTTTCTCCTAATTTCAATTTTTAATATAGATGTCATTATAAAATAGATCTTCAGATTCCTCTAATAAAGCAACATGGTAAAATTGTGAACTACGATATTATCAACAAGGTCTTTCAAGCTAACCATTATTCCCAAGCAAATAGTTATCTTTTATTTATGCTTGTTTTTCTAAAAATAATTACAGAATTGAGTTAATAATATTTTAATTTGAAAATTGATTTCTAAAAGGAAAATTAGGAAGAAAACCCTTATAATTTGAAAAATTTGGTTATTAAATAACTAATCTGACTCTTTTTAAAGGAGAAAGTAATTAAATATTTAATTAAAGTCTTCATTTAAAACTTTGATATAGGAATTATCTATGTAAATTTAAATTTAGGATGACTGAAGTATTATGAAAGCTAAAGGTATTCTCGCTCTAACAGACGAAAAATTAAGATGTTCTGCTATGCCATTAGGAGGAATAGGTACAGGCACAATTGCACTTGGAGGAGATGGACTTCTAAAGCAATGGCAAATAACAAACACAGTAAACCATCGCGCCTTCGTGCCTAACAGTTTTTTCGCTGTAAGAACTCGTACATTGAGTAGCTCGAATGAAAAATCAATTTCACGAGCGCTTATATGTACTAAACCTCACGATGCTATTGATTTTATACCCGCTAAATCTGTTAGTGATCATATAATCACTAAAAATATGAAAGAGTTCTTTGGTAAATTACCTCAAGTTGAAAATATTATTTATGATGGCGAATACCCCTTTTCATTCTTAAAGTTTGAAGATTCTAAACTTCCTGTTGAAATCAGATTAACCGCATTTAACCCTTTTATCCCCTTAGATGCAAAAAATTCGGGATTGCCTTTAATTGTATTTCAATTTCGCATTAAAAATATCTCAAATGAGCCAATTGAAGCAATTATTTTAGGAAATTTGTTTAATTTCTTAGGATGGGACGGTTTGAAAACTATTAGAGGTGAATCTCATCCCCTTTTTGGTGGTAATTATAACATTCATAAGAAAATAGGTGAGTGGAACGCTATATATATGAGATCAAAAATACTTCTTAAATCAGATAAGCGATATGGTAATTTAACACTTGCAACCGATCAACAACATGTTTCGGTATCACCTCAATGGGATAATTTGGATAATTTTTGGTCCAACTTTATAGAAAAAGGTACTCTGTTAAGAAGCGAATTAGAAGAAGCAAGTGATATTGGGAGAACTTGGACTGGAAGTCTAGCTGTTAAAAAAAAAATGAAACCTAACGAGGAAAAAGTGATCACATTTTTTATTGCTTGGAGTTTTCCAAATCGTCTTGTTGACTGGCATCTCAATTCTGCATTAATTAACGATTTTCAATCTGAGTTTTGGATTGGAAACCAATATAATAAGTGGTTCAAGAATTCTTCAGAAGTTATCAAATATGTTAAACTCAATTTTCAATACCTTTCGAATTACACTTCCAAATTCCACGATGCGTTTTTTTCCAGCACTTTACCGCCTGAAGTTTTAACTTCAATTTCCGCTAATTTTTCGACAATCAGAACGCCTACTTGCTTGTGGATTGGAGATGGATCTTTTCACGGATTTGAAGGATGTCATGGGGCTTCTACGGGTGGAAAGTCTGGAGGATGTTGCCCATTAAATTGCACCCATGTATGGAACTACGAGTTTAGCTTAGCTCATTTATTTCCTACTTTAGAAAGGTCAATGAGAGAAACAGAATTTAAAACCCAACATAAATTGGGGTATTTACCACACCGTACTGTTATTCCTTTATACTTACCTCAATTTGGGGAAACACCAGATTTCGGTGATGTTCCACCTGCAATTGATGGAATGTTTGGTATGATTCTTAAAATTTATCGCGATTATTTAATAACTAGAGATCTTGATTTTCTAAAAAATTCATGGAGCTACATTCAAAAATTAATGGAGTATATCTTAAAAGAATATTATGTTGATTTTGAAGGAACAATAACTCGCGCACAACCTAACACTTATGACTGCTCTATCTACGGTTTCAATACTTTTGTAGGATCACTTAATCTTACTGCGCTACTTGCCTGCGAGAAAATCGCTTTAGAGTTAAATCTTCTTGATTGGGCGGATAGATGTAAGAAATTATATAATTTTAGTCAACAAATTGTAGATAAGGAGTGTTGGAACGGTGAATTTTACATCCAAAAGTACGACGAAAAGAAGGTTAAAGAGTTTCAATATGGCATTGGATGTTTCTCAGATCAATTACTTGGGCAATGGTGGGCGTTTCATTTAGGCTTGGGATTTATATTTCCTAAAGAACATGTCCAACAAGCTATAAAATCAATTGTCAAATATAATTATAAAGAAACTCTTAATGGATTAAAACAAACTCCGAGAGAATTTGCTTCTAATTATGATTCGGGTTTGCTGACTTGTAGTTGGCCAAATGGAGGTAAGCCTGAAACCCCAACACTGTACACGGACGAAGTTTGGACAGGGATTGAATACGAAGTTGCTGCGCTCTGTTTTTACATCGGAGAAATTGAGTCGGGTTTGAAAATAGTAAAAGCAGTTAGAGATAGATACGATGGAACTCATCGGAATCCTTGGAACGAGGTAGAATGTGGCGATCACTATGTAAGAGCTATGTCTTCTTGGACCTTACTCCATGCTTTAACAGGAATATCGTATTCTTCAAAGTTAAATCAAATATCCTTATCTCCTAAATTAAATCAGCGAGAATTTCAATCGTTTTTTATTACTAAATCAGCTTGGGGTAGAGTATTTCAAAAAATTACGCAAAAAACGCTTGTTTGCTCCATAGCAATCTCTTACGGAACTTTGAAGTTGAGTTCGATAAAGATTGATTTAAAAAACGATTTTAAGGACGTAAAAATAAGTAAATCTACCATTATTTCAGAAGGATTTTCTCAAGACGTAAGTGTAACGCAAATTTTCAATAGTTCGATTATTGAAATTTCATTTGATGAACCCTTGAATCTAAACGAAAAAGACCAACTTCGTTTAGAATTTGAATGATTAGAAATAAAAAATATGATTGGATATTTTTTTCGAGGTTTGTGCGTCTTACTCTAATTTTTGGCCACAACTTGCACAGAATTTAGCTTCCATTGCTAATTCAGTTCCGCAATTCTGACATTTTTTATTCTCCGGAACATCCTGAACATCTTGTGTTTCCTGAGTTTTTTTTTCTATACTCGAACCACAATGTGGGCAAAACTTGGCATCTTTATCAATTTCATCTCCACAATAAGGACAATTAACTTTCACGATGGGTGTTTCAATTTGAGTCGCTGACGCTAAAGAGATAGGTTTTGTTATCGTTTGAACAGTTCCTACTTGAACCGAAATTGGAAGAGTTATGTTGTGTCCTTTTTTAGTTAATAAGTTAGCTGTTAAAGTAAAGACGCCGTTTTCTTTAGGTAGTATTGAAAAGAGCCGATTACGGCTATTTCGCTTTGCGATTCCACCATAAAATTCTCTTTTTATTAAAATTTTAACTTCTGGCGGCCCAGTTAAACTTACTTTAACTTGTGGCATATAACTATCAGTAAGATTTTGAACAGTAATGTAGAATTCTTTCCGTTTATTTAAACTACAATAGAGCGCTTCTACATTTCCCTTTAAACTAATATGAAAATCTGTTTCAGACATAATTAATCTCGTTATTCTTTTTCTTCTTTAAGGTAATTTGACTATATATTTTTTTACATTATTTCAAAAATTAAAGGAATCAAACAGAATTTAATGTATAATATAAAAATAGGTTAAGTAAATATATAACATTTGGAGACCAATTTTTCGTAAGAGATAAAATAATCGGGAAAATTACTAAATTATGTTTTTGAATGGTTTTAGCTCATTATTTTCTGTTTGAAGATATCGATTGTTTCCGAAATTTCATTTAGACGCACAGAAAATTCTTTTGGTTTTAACTTTTTCAACTTTTCAAAATCACGGATAATTTCTTTGAATTCGCTAATCCAAATTTTCATAAGTATCTCGTTCTCTTTTCCTTCGACTTGCTTATTAATGATTCTACTGATAGAAGAATCAACTTTATCCATAAATTTCTTTTCATTTATTGTATAAGAGATTTTTAAAACATCTTGTTGAGTTTTGAGGATTTCAATATCTTCGTTCATTGATGATTTATGTTGTAATAATTCTTCATTAAACTTATTTATCATAGCCATGATGATTTCTTCTTGAGTTCTAATAGTTTGTTCAATTCGTTCTTGACTCGATATAATATCACCCCTAAGGGATGTCATCTCTTGTTTTACGAACTTCATATCACCTTCTAAATTAGAAACTTGCTCATTTAGATTTTGAATCGTTTTAGTGTTAGACTTAATCATATTCATTTTGGATATGGTCTTTTCGAATTGGTCTGCTAGATGGTGCAAGCTTTTTGGGACATCTTTCATAGAATTGAAATCTTTTTCGAGTTTATCAACTTGTTCAATTAAATGTTGAAAATCTTTGGGAGTAATTTCTTCAATATTTTCTTTCTTAGGAATTCTATTTCACCATTAATGTTCTAATATGTTTGCATAATAAATTTTAATTATTCTTATCCGACTTCTCAAGCTCTAAAATTGAATCTAACTTTATTTCAAAATCATTATGCAGATTTGATAAATCTTCTAATGTTTTATCAATATTATCAATTAGAGAACTGATTGGAGTTTTTTTTAATTCCAAAATTAGCTCAGAAATAGCAACTAAATTGTTCTTAAAAGCACTAAATATATTTTCTTTAATTTTATTTTTATCAATATCAAACTCTCTGATTTGTTTTAGATCCCTGATTTCTTTAAGAGGAAAATGGTCTTTATCGGTTAATTTTATATTCTTTTTAATAATTTTGGGAGTGATTTTCTTATGAAGTGTATTTGAATCAATTTCATTAATGTTAATAATTAAATCGCTTAACTCATCTTCAGATTTACCCACTGATGCTAAAAAATCCTTAGGTATACCTTGAAATTCTGTTTTATTACCACTTTCCTCTAATTTTTTTAAAAAATCAAAAATTACAAGTGTAAATAGCTCTACAATATTATCTTGGGTTTTGGCAGACACAAATATTATTGGAAATCCCTGAATTTGATATTTTCTTATATTATTTAATAGAATTTCAGAATCTTCAGGTTTTAGTAAGTCAGATTTATTTCCCACTAAATACATAATGCATTCAGGAGAATGCTTTGATAGGTTTTTAAGATACGTTTCGATTATTTCTTGGAGAGACTCTTTTGGGTTACTCAAGTCAAATAATAGTAGAGCTGAATCCAAATTACTGAAAAACACGGGGTTCAAAGGGTTGAAGCTTCTTTGCCCCCCAATATCCCATATATTTAATCGAATATGATTATTTTTTAGTTTATATTCCTTTCTGGCAATGTTACTTCCAATAGTGGGGATATACATCGAAGGAAAATCTTTTCCCACGAAGGTATTAACCATGGATGTTTTACCGACACCCCATTGACCCAATACCGTGAGTTTAATATTGATTTCAGAGACTAGCATGAGCAGTAATTAAAATAATATTGACAATTTATTAAACTATAAAAAAAGGTCTATATAAATATACTTTATCCATGAGCAGAATCTAATATAAGAAAGTAGCAAATACTCTTCTAATTAGAAGGATTATCGTTATTTTTCCCTGAAAATTTTTTAAAGGCGAATATCAATCTTTGAAGAACTGTTACATTAGTGCCAATGGCAAGAATGACCATTGTCCACCAGATTGCGGTGGGAAACCAGATTTGAAATATTGAACCTATAAAAAGGATAGGTACTCTGTCCGTTCTTTCTAGCAAACCTACACCGTATAAGTTTGGAACTCCTAAGCTTTCTATTTTGGCTCTCGTATACGAAGTTAAAAATGCCCCAGCTAAAGTAATTAGTCCAATATAGATGTTAGTATACCCACCAAGAATAATTCCAAAGAAAATGAAGATATCTCCTATTCTATCTAAGGTAGAATCTAAAAAAGCTCCTAATTTAGTAGGTCCTTGTAATCGAGCAACTACGCCATCTAATTGATCAAAAAATTCAACTATAAATAGCGTTATAATAATGAAAACTAGATTTTGGACCAAGAAACTCAAAAGGGTTAAAAACGCGAAAAAAAGACCTAAAGCAGTGATAACGTTAGCGGGTACTCTTTTTATCTTTTTCCCCAATGGAAGTAACAGTTTTTCTGAGAATTTTTTTACTCCTAATAACATCTTGCTTTACAATCTTAGATTTAGTGGGTTATATTTTTTTCCAAATATAAGGCTTATCATAATTTATCATAATGAATCAATGAGAAAAAAAAATATAAAATAGAATTTTACACACGATAGATTGGGTAAAATTTCTTTTCTAAATACTCTATGAAATAGTCAGGGTTTAAGTCTTCTCCCGTCACACTAGTAATTAAGTCTTTAGCTTGATAGATTCTGCCGTATTGATGGATGTTTTCTCTTACAAATGTTAATAAGTTAGAAAAATTACCTTTTTCATACTCTTCTGGCAAGGAAGGATGGTCTTTAAGCGCTTTTTTATAGAATTGTGCTCCATACAAGTTTCCTAAATAGTAAGTCGGAAAATAGCCAAAAGCTCCGCCAGACCAATGTACGTCTTGTAGTACGCCATCTGCATTGTTTGGAGGTGTTATCCCTAATAAATCCTCCATTTTTGAATTCCAAATTTCTGGTAATTCACTAACATTAACATTTCCCTCGATAATATCTCTCTCTAATTCGAACCTTAATATTACATGCATACCGTAAGTAACTTCATCAGCTTCTACACGAATCAGGGATGGTTGAACCGTGTTAATACTTCGATGAAAATCTTCTACAGAGATATTTTTTAAATTTTCTGGAAAACTCTTTTCTAATTTAGGATACCAATATTTCCAAAATTCTTTACTGCGCCCTACCATGTTTTCCCACATTCTCGATTGACTTTCGTGAATGCCCATTGAACAGCCATTTGCTAAAATGTTATCGTGAATTTCTTTTTTAAATCCCATATCGTATAAGGCGTGACCACATTCGTGAATCGACCCAAAAACGCACGTTGAGAAGAAATTTTCGTCAATTCGAGTGGTAAATCTTGTATCCGAAGAAGAAAGAGAGGTTGTAAATGGATGAGCTGATTTGTCTTGGCGTCCTTTGTTAAAATCATAATTTAATCCCTTTATGACTTCAATACTAAAGTCCCATTGCTTATTTACGTCCCATTTCTGAGTAATGATGGAAAAATCTGGTTTATCGGTTGAATTATTCAATTTTTTTATGATTTTATTAAGATCTTGTTTTGATTTGTTGAATATTTTCGCAATCCAATCGTATGTGGCACCAGGTTCGTAGAGATCGATGAGTGTTGAATAAGGATCAGGATGCGTATCCAATTTCTCTGCAACCTGAATTTGAAGCCCGATCATCTTTTCTAATAGTGGTTGAAATAGAGAAAAGTCATCATTTTTTCTGGCTTCAACCCATTTAGCGTGACCTAAAGAGGCAGTTTTCGAAACTTCTTGGACCAATTTCGTTGGTAATTTGACTTCTAGATCGTAATCCCTTTTAGCTTCTCGTATGAAAGCAGCATCAATTATATCTAAATTATCTAACTTCTCACATTCCTTGATTAGACTTCCTATTTTATCAGAAATTAATCGTTCATGAACAATTTTACTCATGAGAGCACTTTGTTCTGCTCTACCTCCAAAAGATCCGGGGGGTAAATTTACTTGTTGATCCCATCCTAACAAAGACCGGATATAGTTAAGTCGAGTAATTTCACTAAATTCCTTCTTAAGCTTTTCTATTGGATTCATATTTTTAAACACTTATTTTAATTTTCTTGAAATTTATATAAACGAGATAAATCTAAGTATATAAAAAAAATTTGCTTTTTTGGTTCACTGCTCCATTCTCTTATAATGTGAAATGCAAATCAAAACTTCTACAATGAATCGTGTCTTACAAAAAAGGTAGCTGCAGATTCGAGATCCTCCACTGTGAGAGGTCTTGCTAAAGTTTTCTGTAGTTCTGTTATTAATTGAGAGCATAACTTTAGACTTAATGTACTTCCACTTTGTTCAATCAATTTTTGAAGCATTTCAGGATAAATTGCTTCGCTTTCACTCTCACTTTGCTCTAACGTTGGGCGTTTCTCTTCGGGTATAACTTCGTCTATATGGAGCGTGATGTCTTCTTTATCTATATCTTCTGCTTCTGAAGCATCCGACATTGAAAATAACAATAAATCCTCTGTCTCTTGCTTAGCTACTGGCGATCGTGAAGCCTTAATCGTAGTTCTAGGTATTTCGATGGGGGGTGGTTTAATTTGAGATTTATTGGATGGTAGTGGTGCCACTTGAACTCGTCGCGTAAATTGAATTTTTCCTGGTATCTCGAATTTCCTTTTACTTTCTATTTGTTTCCTCATTTTAGTTTGTTCGTCGATATGTTCTTGTAACTTCGTTATTTTTTCCTTAAGAGTCGAGATGTAAGTAAAATCTTGATAGTCATTAGAAATTTTTATGAGTTCCTTGTATTTAGCAATTGCGAGTATTAAATTCCCGTCTTTTTCAATGCTTTTAGCTTCATTAAGCGATTCAATAAAATGATGAGGCAAAAGTTTTTTTAGATTGAGGGTTTTAGCGATTAAGAGTTTGATTTTTTCTTGCATTCCCGTTTCAATTAATGAGATTTCTTCAAAATCAGAAAGGTCTAGCTCGTTTTTTATAATTTTCAAGTCGTTATTATCAATCAATTCCCGTTTGTTTCCAAGAATAAGGAGCTTGGAAAATTTGCTTTCTTGCTTCTGCAAGTCTAAAAAATGGTTAATTACTCGGATATGATAATTAGATAAATCAAATAATAAAACTACCAAGTCAGACCCTTGTATGAATTTTGACCACAAGAGCGAAAAATTATCTTTTAATTCAAAATCCCAGAGATCGAACTTCAAATTATCTACAGCAAAAATCGATGCTTTTGCGAAATTCATAATTTGACGTACTTGGTCGCTTTTTATCATGTTGAATAATTGAGTCTTACCAGAATTAATAGGTCCAACAATAGTAATTTTTGAATGTAAATTGTGCTGCTGTTCTCTCAAAAAATCGACAAATTCTCGTTTGTTATCATCTGGTTTACTCACATCTGTCGGATTTGAAAACAATTCATGAAACTTTTTTATTGTGTTTTCTAATATTGGGGATATATATTCAAGACTATCAACCAAGTCTGTAATAAATAAAAATAATACCTTCTTCTCTGTTTTGTGGAATATTTGGAAGTTTTCTGAGACAGGGCGATGAAAAATTTTACCTCTCTTAGGCATATCTATGAACGACTGGATTACACCCCTAACGTTGTTCAACTCGCCATCTCCTAGAGCGAGAGCGTATGTGTGATTATAAATATTTTTTCCAGAATAAAATATATGGATTTGCCGAAGTATTTTTATCTCCTCTTTTTTCAAGGAATTCTTTAATCGCTTTCTTTAATAATATATATTTAATCTCTCATTAATATATTTTACAATTCCAAGTACTTTCAGTTAGTCAGTTTAAAACTCAATAGAAAAGTTTAGAATTAGTGTTAAATGTTATCAAAATGTATCTTATGATTTTCTAAACTAAAATATTACTAAAAAATGCCACTCCAGCCCGAACATACTGCTAAATTTTTAGACGAGGATGTAGATTTGAAGTTCAAGTCAGAATTACTTGAACTTTTGAGTGAAAGAATCGATAGATTATGTTTCAAGGACTGTGAAATTGATCGAATCCAATGCACATTAACTCCTTTGTGTACACAACGATTTTTAATTAATTTACGGATTAAAAATGGTTTGACATTAAATGATTTACCAAAATTTTGCTATAAAGTTCATAGAGATGTAATCGAAAGATATTTTTGGCATAAAACAGTAATATATAAGCCATTTGATACTTATTTGTATTTAATAGACTTCTTTTCCGTTTATTTTAGAGGAGATTATCGAGCTCTGAATAAATTTTTTTCAAAAGGAGATTTTAAAGGAGCACGCAAGATTTTTAATGATAGAATAAATAACAGGGACGAAAATTTTCGATATCTTTTAACTAAAGAATACGATTTCATGATATTTAAATACGATGAAAAAATTCATGTGTGCTTCATAAACGAGAATTATGCGTTGTGTAATGCAAATAGAGAAAAAATTCCCGATTTGAAACTTTTATTTGGTGTGAGTAAACTCTTTGCTCAAATATATTTTCCTGAGGTTAAGCTAAAACTAATTCCGGACGAATGCGTAGAGATTACAACTTTTATCCCAAAAGATATGCTTTCTTCCATTAGCAATGAAGAACCAAAAGATGAAGATTCTAAACGAGATACCTACATTTGGAACGTTTTACCTAATGACTTAGATGTTTTAAGCCAATTTTGTAAAGAAATTAATATATTTGTTGACAGAAAGCAAAATTTAGCAATAAAACTAAGCATAGCTGTAAAAGCAAAACTTCGATACCGAGATTTACGTTTAGTGTTTAACATTCTATTTCGCTTGTATAACGATTTTTATGTATTACATATTTTAAATTAAGATAAAAAAATAAGATGGTTGACGAAAAATGGCCGAAAGTAACCAAAATAATCCAGAAATAATTAAAATTAAGGATTTTGTGAAGGATGATAGATTAGATGACGCAGTTAAAATAATTGCTTTATACCTTGGAGACTCAAATCAAGATAATTATTTGAACAGATTAGAGAACATTTTCGAGATGCTACTTTCCCTTCATGGAGGGAGGATGGTATTGAGATTTTTAATAGAGCAACTCATAATAGATATTCCTTCATTACTAGAACATCTCTCTAAGCGTGATTCTGTTCTTCGATATTCATTTTTGTTACTCTTGAAAACTCTTTGTGAAAACGAATGCGATTTGTTCCTCCCCCACAGTGAAGATTTATTAGATTCTCCTGACCCAAATGTTAGAGAAGCCGACTTACAGCTTATTATTTTTATGGCAGGAGGAGAAACAGATATTGAAGATGAATCTCTCGTTAATAAAATCGTGGCTACTCTAGCTGACGAAAAAGATTTTGTAATTGAGAAAGCTATACAAGCGCTAATAACAATTGGTCGAAGACATCCATCTTTAATTACAAAAGCAGTTACTAATTTTGTTAAAGAACAGCCAGAAAACGAAAAAATGAAAACTGCTATAGATACTGTGCTAAAGTCAGTAGTCACTGTTGAAAAAATTGATGAATTAGTAGAAGAAAGCCATAAAGAAGCAATATTGGACGAGAAATCATTAGAAAAGGAAAAAATTGAGAGAATCGATAAGAAGTTAGATTTAAAGAAAAAAGAAATTGAAATCAAGATAAAAAAATTAGAATTGAAAGAAAAAGAGAAGGACTTAGAAGAAAAAATAACCCAAGAAAGAGAAAAAACACTAAAACTTAAGGAAGACATTCACGAACAAGAAACTACAGTAGGGCCTGACTTAGAAATCCTCCCTAAAAAAGTTATAAAACAATTAAAAAAGGAAGAAACTGAGATAATCGATAAGGAATTAGAATTAAAGAAAAAAGAAATTGAAATCAAGAAAAAAAAATTAGAATTAGAAGAAAAAGAGAAGGATTTAGAAGAAAAAATAATCCAAGAAAGAGAAAAAACGTTAAAACTTAAAGAAGAAATTCTCGAACAAGAAACTATAGTTGGTTCTGACTTAGAAATCCTCCCTAAAAAAGTTATAAAACAATTGGAAAAGGAAGAATCTCACATCATAGACAGGGAGATAGAATTAAAGAAAAAAGAAATTGAAATCAAGAAAAAAAAATTAGATTTGGAAGAAAAGGAACGGGAAATTGAAGAATTTGCTATTCAAGAAAAAGAGAAAGCTTTGAAAATAAAGGAGGAACTAATTGAAAAAGAAACAGAACTATCTAACGTAGAAATTGAACTTCATCAGAAAAAAATAGAGGAAAAAGAACAAAGAATCATGGAAAACGAACTTGAGAGAGCAGAAGAGAAAATAAAAGAGCTGAAAGAAGAGGATTTTAACGACTCTGACGAAGACAGTTGAATAATAAGAAAGTTAAAACAACTCAAATTCTAATTGATTTTATCTTCCGTAATTGGTGCGGTGTATAATCGCTTCACTATTTTTCGAATCTCGCCAACCTTAATGCTATCCGCCGGTAAACTTTTTTGTATGGCCTTAGCGAGTCTATAAGCAAGCTCGATATATGCTAAATCTTCCAAGAATTCAACAATCTGTATTTTATAATCGCTATCCTCTACGCCTTCTCCGTATTCCATTAGTTTTTCTTTCAGTAAGAGATCAATCTTATCCGTCCTTTCAATAAAACGCACTTTTTTAACTAATTGTTTAAAAGAATTAAAAATGTTGTAGAGCTCTGAACGAGGATAATCATCAATATTCTTTAATACATAGAATATAAAGAGCTCCGCTTTTTCGTAGCGTTTAATTTTCAAACTCACTTCTAAGAGTGCAAGAAGTGCTTGTTCGTAAAGAAATTTACTTCCTATATTTGGGACAATTTTTTCGAATATCCAATCAATTAAATTAGGTTGATCAAATCTTTCTATGATGTCAATAAGTAGTTTGATAACAGAAAAATATAACTTGGCATTTTCAGTTTTGGTTCCCGATAAGAACGATACTAAAGCATATTTAATCCTTCCCATCGCATCCTCCATATTAATTGGAGTTTCTGCGAATTTGTAAAACGCTGATTCTAAAATCGGTTGAATTTTTTCTCTATTTTTAAATTCGTAGATGAAATATTCACCCCAATTCGGAGCAATTTTTTTTGAGGTTGCCTTATCTTTCGTTTTTGGACTGGATTTTGTAGGTGTTCTTGGTTTTGATTCTTTTGCTTTTACAATTTGATTTTTAGCATCTTCCTCTGTTAATAATTCTAAAATAATCTTATCTTTTTCTTTTGGAACTATTATTCTGAAGAATGCTTCTTTCTCTTCATTGAATAACGCTTCTCTTAGTTCTTTAGGGAAAGTGATACCTGTTTTAGTCTTTTTTATAATGTCTTCAAAAAAAACTTCTTCTTCTTTTTCTTCTTCAGATTTCTTCTCTTGTGCCATATTTATTGGTAAAACTAACTGTCTTTATTCTATGTTGAATGTAATTAGATTAAAATATTGGAATTATCTACTTATGTACCGTAACAAATCATCCGGTAATATTTACGAGTTCTACCCCCCTAATATCATAGTTTTTATCGATGAAACAAAGAATCGCATGACCCTTGTGCATATATACAAGAGGTACGGGGTAAGATTCAGCGTTTTCTATAAAACTTTTTTTTACAATGATAGGAAGGACAGCATTACATACCATGCATGGTACTTTAAGCTCTTTTACTGTGTCAAGTTCGTTAAAGCCCGCAATAATGGCTTCAATATTTTCATTAAATGGATTAAGCATTGCAGTAGAAAAATTGCCATAAGAGATGTATGACTCAACGTCATATTTCATATTAAACTCTATACTCACTTTTTCTATTAAAGCTTCAAGTAATTGAAATTGAACTTTATTATTAGAACCTGCAGTGTATATCAAGTTATTTATTCGAATATGCACAATTTTCATGTTACCCTTGAAGATATGGAAAAAAATATTACTCGCAGGATTTTGTTTAACAATATTCAAGTCAAGTATAAAACTTTTATATGATCTTGGAGGTTTCCATTCAAAAATAGTAAATTTATCAGTACTGATGTTAATAAACTCGAGATTTTGTAATATTTGAGAATATTCAACCATTTATCTCTACGCTCTGGATTTTTTTGTGCTTTATGAAATTATTCAAATGTGTGAATCTTTCTGATTTAATCTTGAAAGTACTAATTTTATAACTAATAAAAATAAATTAAATATTTATATATTACATGTTAATTCTGGTAAATATATTTGAGTTTTAAAAAACTAATTAGATGAAATTATGAAAGATTATTCTACTTGGGAGCCTATATATAATTTTGAAACTGAGTCTCCTTATCTTGAAAATTTAAATCGTCCGTGGCTAAAATTCAGAACTCCTAATATTCCTAAATCAATAAAATTTGATCCTATTCCAGTTCACGAGCTTATAGGATTATCTGCTAAGAATTTTCCAAATAATGTCTGTGTCTTTCACATATCAAAGAATAAAAACTACACTTTTCGCGAATTAACCTATATTTCAGATAAAATTTCCAATGCATTGTATAAGTTAGGTACAAAAAAAGGTGATGCAGTGGGTATCATGACAGGAAATTGCCCTGAATTTTTATTTTGTTGTCTTGGAATTATGAAAACTGGCGCTGTAGTCATCCCAATTAATCCATTACTTAAGGAATCGGATGTATCTCATATTATCAAAGAAACTGGAGATGTAAAAACTGTTTTTGTTCACAAAAAAAATTTTAGAACAATGAAAAAAGCACAAAAAGATGTGAGGGTAGATAATATTATCCTTTTGGAAGCAGACATAGCCAAAGAAGGGACCATAACTTTAGAGGAGTTTATCGAAGGCGTGGCACCCATTCGACCAGATGTAGATATAAATCCCTCTATCGATCTTGCTGCTCTTCTATTTACAGGGGGGACTACGGGATTACCAAAAGGCGTGATGTTAACTCACACTAATTTAGTTTCCTGCACGCTCTCAACCTTATTAATGGCTGGTGAACCAGAAGAGGGAGAAGATAATTTCGGTAAAACAGTAAATTTATCAATTATACCTTTGTGCCATTCTTTTGGATTCTTAGTAATGATTGCAGCAGTTTTCGGGGCAGCAATGATAGTAATGTTTCCTTCCTTTAACGCTTCTGAAGTTCTTAAAGCCATTGAGCATTACAAAGTTACTAATTTTGTTGGAGTCCCAGTTATGTATCAAATGTTAATAAATAATCCAGATTTCACAGAACGAGATCTTTCCAGTCTTGAAGAAGCTAATTCCGGTTCAGCCGCCCTACCTCCAGAATTAGCTAAAAAATGGGAAGTAGTTGTTGGAATTAAAGTTGGTCAAGGCTTTGGTTTAACAGAAACTTCACCTATTACTCACATGGCTGCTCAATGGATGCCAGAGATTCGTTCTGAGAGTATTGGCGTTCCGATAATCGATACCGACGCTAAGATTGTTAATTTTGAAACTTTAAAAGAACTAGAACCTAATGAAATTGGAGAGCTTTTAATAAAAGGCCCCCAAATAATGAAGGGGTATTGGAAAAGTCCAGAAGAAACAAAGAAATCGATTATTGATGGTTGGTTAAGAACAGGAGATCTAGCAAGGATGGATGAACAAGGCTATTTTTATATTGAAGGTCGCGCAAAGGACATAATTAAATATAAAGGATATAAAGTAATGCCACGTGAGGTCGAAGAAAAATTATATGAACATCCAGCAATTCTCGAAGCTGGTGTTGTATCGGCACCAGATCCAAACATTGGAGAAACCATCAAAGCATTTGTAGTTTTAAAACCAAAATTTAAGGATAGTGGTATAACTGAGAGGGAAATTATTGAATGGGCAAAAGAAAGATTAGCAGGTTATAAATACCCCCGTCAAATAGAATTTATAAATATATTGCCTAGAACTTCAGTAGGTAAAATATTTAGGAGAAAACTAAGAGAAAGAACAGCAAAAGAGCAATGAAATTAGTTTAGTTTTTTTACATGAAACTTAATTTATAATTTATATATATGCCTACCTTATTTTATTGAACTATATATAATTTTTTAATGTGAATAACATGAATAAAGAAGAGATATGTTTTATGTCTGCAATCGACATGTTCGAGGCGATAAGAAGGCAGGAACTAACTTCAGTAGAAATAACGGAAACAATTATTGAAAGAATTGAAAAAATCAATCCAATTACAAACGCTTATTGCACAACAACATTCGATTTAGCTCGAAAGATGGCAAGAGAAGCAGATGATAAAGTTAAAAAAGGAGAAAAATTGGGATTATTAAACGGTATCCCGACATCAATTAAAGATTTAAATCCTGTAAAGGGAATTAGAACTACGTATGGCTCTAAAATTTATGAAAATCATATTCCGGATTATGATGACATCGCTGTTCAAAGATTAAAAAAAGAAGGATGCGTCATCTTAGGAAAAACTAATACACCAGAATTTGGTTTCAAGGGAGTAACAGATAATTTAATTTTTGGGCATAGCCGCAACCCATGGAATTTAGACGTCACAACGGCAGGATCTAGTGGTGGAGCAGCTTCAGCAGTTGTTTCAGGATTAGGTCCTTTAGCGCAAGGTTCAGATGGGGGTGGCTCAATAAGACATCCTGCAAGTTTTTGTGGTGCATATGGTCTTAAACCAAGTTTTGGAAGGGTACCTCGATATCCCAAGCTATATCCGATGGCTTTGGATATAGCAGTCATCGGTCCGATTGTTCGCCATGTTAAAGACGCAGCATTGATGTTAGATTCAATGAAAGGTCCATTCGAAGGTGATAAAACCTCATTACCCAAAGATGGATTTAGATACATCGATAAAATCGGTGAAGTTCCTGAAAAAATAAAAATTGGTTACTCGTTAGATTTAGGGTACGCAAAAGTAGTAGACGATGAGGTAGAGAAGAGTATTTTAAATTCTGTAGAACTTTTTGAGAATTTTAGTTGGGATGTCGAACCAGTTAAAATGAAACTGCGTAAAGCTCCACTTTCATTTAACACGATCTGGACTTCAGCGTTAGGGTACAATCTAAAACCGTATTTAAAAGAATGGGAAGATAAAATGGACCCCGATTTAGTAAAATTAATTAAAGCAGGTTTGGGTTACGATGGAATGTCGCTACCAAGAGCGTTAGCCATTCGCGCCCAAGTATATGCAACAATTTACAAGGTCTTCAAAGATTACGATATTTTGATAACTCCATCTACTGCCGTTCCCGCTTTTAAGTTGGGGGTTATGTTTCCTTCGCAGATAAATGGACTTAATGTATCACCAACTGCTTGGATGGCGTTTACGTTCCCATTTAATATGACAGGTCACCCCGCAGCTTCTATTCCATGTGGTTGGACTAATGACGGTTTACCTATCGGGATGCAAATTGTTGGGAAAAGATTCGATGAACTCACTGTCTTACAAGTTTCTAAAGCGTTCGAAGAAGTAGCTCCTTGGCAAGATAAAAGACCAAATTTTAGTTAATTCTTCCTAATCACTTTTTTTTTTATTACTCTAAACCAAAATTTTTTACTACTAGTTAATTTGCTAATCATGGATAATAGGAATTTTAACGAAAACAAAATGAATAAGAAACAACAGAAAAAAGAACTATCGAGTTTTAGAAGGAGTCAATTAGCGCCTGAATATACTAATTTAGAGTTTTCAGTAATACTGAATAAACCGGAACATGCAGCAAACATTGGTGCAATAGCTAGACTAATGAAAAATTTCAATTTCGAGCACTTGATTATCTATAATCCAAATGAAAAAGCAGAAAAAATTCGAAGTTACCATACGCAAGGTTTTGCAATGCACGGTAAGGAAATTCTCTTTAACGCAGAAATTATAACGATTGAAAACCAAATTGACCACCTATCTGGCTTTAAAGAATTGATGAATAGATTCGATATAAAATTTGCTACGACGGCCAAAGGAATGCATTATACGAATATAAGAAGATTGGCTACTTTCCCGGCAGAATTAACAATCCCTGTATCAGAAGAACCACTTAAAATTGCCTTAATTTTTGGAAGAGAATCTCACGGTCTTACGAATGACGAAATCGAGATGACTGATCTAGTCTTAAGGATACCATCTAGCGAGGAGTACCCTACACTAAATCTATCTCAAGCTTGTGGAATTATTTTATATGAGTTATATAAAAAAATACACAATCTAGAAATTGGAAGAGGTCCCAAACCAGTTTTACTTGCAAATAAAAACGATAAGCAAATGTTTTACAATTTAATTAAAAATTTAATTACTAATATTAGAATTCGCACTTATAGGGAAGAAAATGTATTTTTCGCCTTTAAAAATGTATTTGAGAGAGCTTTCGTATCTAAAAAAGAATTAAACCTTATTATTGGGGTATTTTCAAAGTTGAATTCGTATTTAAAAAAAAGAGATAAGTATGAAGACTAAATGTAAGAGTTTAATCGCTTCAGGTAGCTTGATAATATCTAGGTTTGCGACTATATACAACTATTAGTTTATCAGGTGTTTCGTTAACAATTCTTCTAATCACTTTAGCCAAAGCATTATGAGTTTCGTATCCCATCGCACTAGCCCATTCACTGGCAGTAGATTTGCCTAATTCCTTCAATTTGTCTAAACACATTTGTTCATACGTCCTTGAAATTACTTTTTTTGCTTTTAACATTAATATCTACCTCCCATTCCGTTTTTTTATTATTTAAACATAAATTTTTTATAAATTCATATTAGTAATGAATGTTTCATAGAAAATTGCTACTTTCACCGCACCTAACTGTAAGAACAGTGGCTTTCAATTCCAAGTTTTATTCTGATAATTTCTCCTAGTATTCTAATAAATTCTATCCTAAAAAAAAATTAGATGAGAGGCTATTTAAACCATGATGTCAGACATTTGTAAACGAATACATATAAAATGTATAAGGATTCAAATTTATCCGTTGTACAAACCAAAAACATAGCTTACAAAATAACTAACAAAAATAGAGTTTACTTGACAAAAACGTATTTTAAATAAGTAAAAAACGATAAGGGAAATAAAGTTGATAAGCTTTAAATTAAATATTAAAGAATCTTGAATCTAGTTATATTTTTGGGATTAGGAGTGCACCACTAATAAGATTTTATTTCATAATTTTTACTCATTTATATATATCTTCATAATTGGGAATGCTTTCCCATTATAAAAAGCGAGATTTTTATGATTTAGTAATTAATGCGTTAACATTAATGAAAAAAATTATGGTTTACGGTAAACCACATAAGTGAAAAGATTTAAATAAATCTCAAGAGTTTGTTATTGTAGATAGACCTAATGTAAGAAAATTTAAGTAATATAGGGAAAAAATATAGTCAAAAAAGACTCCTGCGCCACCCTGGATTTTTGTCTTTTGGTAACGCGAAATTTTCGCGTAATTCGCCATTCTTACCCTATATTAATTCGGACCTTATTTTTAGGTCTTGGCGACAGGAGTCAACCTTTCTAAATGAAATAGGTATATTAGTAAAAGCTCAATTTATGATTAAATTTCTGCTACATAAAATCTTTTTTCACCAAGAAATAGACTTGTGAATCATTCTATTATCCATTAAATGGACCTATTCACTTGTTTTAGTTAACTTAAACCTTATTACATAAAACATGTATTCCATCAATATTCTACGGTAATGTTATCCACAAAATGTGAGCTTACCTTTAAAATAAAAAGATATATATACGCTATTATGGTATTTTTAATTAACCATGTCTCAATCGTATAAAGATTTTTTAGATAAATACAAAATCGACGATTTTAAAACGAGTTTAAAGCTTACGGGACGCACAAAAGTAGATTTTTACAACGATATCGATAAACTATTAAAAAGTATGAGTACAATATTCGACAAACTGGCAACAATTGCTCCTATGAGGGGTGCCCATGTATTAATGGCAATAGCAAAACTAACAGGACCAGATAAAGTAGTAAACAAAACGGATGTTATAAGGTGCTTACATATTGAAAGATTAGAGAAGATTAAATCTGCAATTGATTATTTAGAAAAAGCGAAGTATATTACGATTGAGAAGAAAACAGAAAAATTCCACATTATAAAGTTAAACGAAGGAGATAACCCCGATTTAGCAGTCTTTAGAGAAATCGTTCAGAAATATTGGAAATCCCCTCGAGAAGAAGTAGAACAAGCTAAGAAATGGAGCCAAGAAGGATGAGAAATTCTCTGAAAAGCGTAGTAGAACTCAAGTTTGAAGATGAACAGAGTTTAGAAGATTCTGTTAAGATTATAAGATCAGAGTACATTAAAAAAGCGATAAAATCACTAATGTATATCGCTATCGTTTTATCTGTAGCACTAACCTATTTATTGTATGGTTATTTACCGTATATCGAAAGCAATTTTTTCACTAACTTATTAGCTACTGAGAGTTTTAGTCCAGGAGGAAACGGTTTTCCTTTGAATTTAACTTTAAGTTGGACGCTTTTTAGTACATGTATTTTCTTAATAGTGTATTTTTTTCGATCAAGTCAAAATAAATTTACACCCTCTTTAATTAAATATATCGAACAAGAAACCAAATATGCTGGATTTGAATTCATAAAGAAGATTGAGAGCGTTGGATTATTTATGGTTTTGACAGCGGTCTCTATCGCAATTTTCTTCTATATAGATCTTAGGTTTATTCAATTTAATAACACTTTCTGGAGTATTTTCTTTCAACATTCATTTTTCTTCTATTTATTAGTAAGTTTAGTTCTCCCAATCGTTTTCATATATAGAAACGATAAATTTGCTATAAAAATAAAGGATAATGTTTTCGTTCTTTGTAATCTGCATTATAATCTTCGGAAAAATAAGAATTACGATCCTAGTTTATTAGGAATAATTCTCACATCAAATCGCTTGTGTTCTAAGTTTGATAAATCAGGAAAATATGTCTATTCTAAAATTTCAGAAGATAGATGGCTACTTCGTAACGAACCTTCTACTATGTCGCCATTTCTTCATTTTGAGGAGTTTTCCGTCCCATTTAACTTCCAAAAACAATTTTTAAACATTGTTTTAGCTCTTAATGAGTGGGAAAATAATTATGTTTCAAACCTCGCTTCAATGAATTACTACCTTTCAAACTCTTTTCCAAGTTATAAATACGAGATGAAGAAAAGCGACAAATCAGACCAACTTATCTATTTGAAGTTTTTAAATCACTAACACTATTTTTTCTGTAAAGAATTATACAATAAGTCTAGGGATTAGTAAGATTCGACTTAATATCTAAATATTTTAGAGGACTTAACATTTACATTAAAGATGGTTAATAAGAATGACCGATGAGACGCAGAAAAGATTAGAATGTTGCTGTATTATAGTATTAGTAATTTTAATGATAATTTTTGGTATAATAACGAACCTGTCATCATCATCCTATTAAAATATAAGTAGATAAAATTTCGATAAATATCAAGATTATGATAAAAATAGTCGCTCCTGATATAAAATAATAGGGGCGCCCTTTCTCTTCTTGTGGAATTACTTCTCGGACTATTATATAGAGAATTATACCCGAAATAAAAGCGAAACATTGAAATATAACAAATGAGGATAATGGGTAAATAATTTCGAGGACTAAGCCTACTACAACGCCGGTTAAGACGGAAGTGATTGATAATATTTTTATAAAATTATGTTCTTCGATTTTTGTATGAATGTTAATATCGAAGATTTTTATATGTCTGTTTGAGGTATTCGAAATTGTTGCTTTCAAAATAGCAAAAAATGAGAATAATATCCCTGAAAATAAATCTTCTTTAAGCAAGTTAAATATAATTAATCCAACAATGATATGATAGAAATAGTTAATCACAATATGAACTCTCTCTAAATCCTTATTCAAATTCGATTCAAGTTCCATTTTAATCTCTTTTTCATGCTCCTTGAGTTCTTTATCTTTCTCGTTTAAACCTGTTATATTTTCAGCTAATTTTCTTACTGTGATTTTGTCCCATTTTTCTCTATCGAGTTCTACATTTAATTTACGCTCTGTTATCTTTCCTTCAATCTCTAACTGCTTTTTTTTTATTACTAAATCTTTAATTATTGTTCTGCATTGATTTCCAACGCGTTTTAGAATCATTTTTTCACTTAAGTGTATAAAACAAAAACCAACAAAGATAGCAGAATAAGTAAAAATTTCTTGATTATAATGAGATAATTCTTGAAATATCTCTGGTAACAGTTTTAAGAAAAAATATGCTATTGAAAATCCCGCAATTATGGAAACTTGCTTTTCTTTTGATTTAGGTCCTTTACATTCAAAACAGTACTTTTCGTGATAAAATTCGGTTAAAAGGAATAGGACACCAATGACTAGTCCTAAAACTAAGGCGATAACTATATTTACTTCTGACATCTTAAGATTTTAGGAACCAACGCCTCAATATAAGTTTGATTTTTATAAATCATTAAAATGTTAACTCGAAAGGAAAGTGTGAATTTTAGGAAGAATTAGAGTAAAAAAAAGATTATATTATATGAAGTATTTTTGCTGAAGCATAACATATTTGTTGTGATCGATAAACTCTTGTTCGACAAGTCTAAAAACTATATCGTACAACTGTCGAAAGAGTTCTTCAGGGAATGCTTTGTGCTCAAAAACTATGTCACATACTAATTCCTCTGTTAATATTTGCGAATTAACCGCTTTGTTATACAATAAGAATTTCATCATGGCAGCGTCTATTTTCGATTTTACAATATTTTTAATGATTTCTAAACTTAAGTCTCGCTCTGGGTCAAGAAAGTATGGGAAATTCATATCGTCTAGAATTTTAATGTATCCAAAACGAGAAATTATTTTGTTAACGCAATATTCTAGCGAACTTATTTCTAAATTAAACTTTTTACAGAAACTTTTTTTACTTTCGTGGGCTGGAAACGCAAAGGGATGTCTTGTCACAATGTAATAGCCAGCAATAAAAAACTTGTACAGATTGTGCGGAATTTTACTATTAGCTCTTAAATACCTATACACTAAAGAAACAGTATCTAAAACAAAATTTTTATCTATGTCAAATTGAGTCAAGAAATCTTCTCCATCTTTAATTAGATCGATTGTGATCCTATCTTTAGTATTTATTATTTCGACTTCAAGAGGGTATAATTCTATCATTTCTCACATGACACCTTATCTCTTCAAATTTTTTAAGGAAATATCGAAATATCACTTCGATATTATATGAATAACACTAATACTATTTAAAGGTGATGCAACTTGCATCACATCGATGCAAAATTCGCAATATTTAAATATCCAAACTATTTCTATTAAGATAGAATTATCAAAATTTCGACAATAATAAGAGAAGTTGTTATGCCACCCGACAATACCGAAAATGCTAAAAAACGGATAACTGTCAATCTAGAAAGCATAGATTATAAAATCATAGATGCTTTAGAAGGTGTTATAGCGAATTCGAAAGCTGCAGTAATATATCAAATGATAAAAGAGTGGATAAATCAAAATTCCGAACGCATCATGAAGACATGGGAGATTGATTTCGCCGGCATAAGACGACAGGTTTTAGCCGAAACAAAAGGATTGTCAATCAAGGAAGAATTGAAAGATTTAGATAGAGAAATAATCGAACAGCTACCTATGCTTTTTGAAACAATTTCGAGTATTAATTCAAAAGAACTCGCAGAAATTCTTGAAGTTAATCAGAAAACGCTCCAGAGAGTTATTTTTGGATATAGAAAGGAGTTATTAAAGTTAGGCTTAAATTTAGGATATGAAGATGGTTTAATCACCAAAAAGGAATCTAAATGAAAAAAATCAAATATTAAAGTTGATGTAATTGGCTTTACTGAAAATAGATACAACGCACAATTCTTTAGCTCCTAATATCGAGCGTTTTGGACCAGGTTTAGATGAATCAGACATTTATTCCGGTAAAGAAGTAATTAGTTTTAATAATCGACATCCAATCTTTAAAACACTTATGAAATTAGAATTTGAAGAAGTTCTTCGAAAATATCATAAAATAACAATAATTAAATGAAAAAAAAAAGAGTAGAGCGTGTCTTAGGTGGCTATTGAAAAAGTTAGAGAAGCAATTAGACTAAGGTTAGAAGAAATATACGAAGTAGAGTCAGAATATCAACAGGCTCTATCCAAGGTTGTAATTCCATTTTCTGAAATCTTTAGAAAATCAAGTTCTTCTGAATTCATTTCAAAAAATAACGACATCCCTTTTAGTAAATGGGATAAAAAATTTAAACAAATCCTGCTAAAAGAATTATAATAATTACGAACTGAGCGATTTCGCTACTAGATCTTAATCCTTTTTTAATAAATCTAAAAACTTAAAAATCCATTCTTTACATATTACTTAATATTGACTAATTAATTTTAGGTGAGTCGTTTGACAGAAGAAGAAGAAGAAGAAGGGTTTGCATTAGATCCAGAGCAATTAAACGTATTTTACGAGGTCCTTTTCAAAAGGATTATGGATGTAATGGATAATCCTAATGTTAATGTTAATCCCTTTGAGGATATGGTAAAAATTTTAAGCCGGTTAAGCGAAATATTTAGTTTTAAAAGCATGATAACAATCATTCCTGAATTAATAGGTTACGCAATAAAGTACGGTATGATGGTAGAAAAATCTTACGATGAAATAGGATCAAGTTTAGAAGAAGACGAACAAGGTTTTGGCCAAGACGAGGAAAAAGCTAAGAAAAGATCCGTAATTAAGAAAGATGTCGACAAACTTAGAATGTTTTTATGACTAAAATTTATTTTTCTATTTTTATTTGATCAATTTCAAAAGAAATAAAAATATTGTACGAATTTCAGATTATTCCGTATGTTTATTATTGAATGTAGCCTAAAAGAATATTAAAACTTAGTAAAATTTTAAAAGACAATTAATTATTTATAAACTAAGAAATCAGTGATAAATACCATGAATGAATTAAAATCCGAAGGTATTCCTTTTTATATAGTTGATGTATTTGCTGAAAGAAAATATTCGGGCAACCAACTCGCCGTTGTAATAAGCAGAAATAAACTTAACGGCGAAGAAATGCAAAGAATAGCCAAAGAAATGAATTACTCCGAAACTACATTTATTACATCTGTCGAGAATTACGATGTTAGAATCTTTACTCCTGAAGTAGAGTTACCTTTTGCGGGACATCCTACAATTGGAACAGCTTACATATTACAGCAGGAATTCATGAAAGAAAAAGCTAAAACCATGTCTATAAACTTAAAAATTGGCCAAATTGCAATTTTATTCAAATATAAGGGTGAAATTCTTTCAGAAACATGGATGGTACATAATGAACCTGCATTCAGCGGGTTTTTTGCTCCTGATTTGATAGCCGATGTCTTAGGTATAAACGAAAAAGATATCGATGGCAGATTTAAAATTCAAGAGGTTTACAGTGGTATTTCTACTATCATCGTACCTTTAAAATCATTAGATGCAATAAAAAAGGTAAGGATTAATAATGAAAACTATACCCACCTGATTCAAAATACACAAGCTAAAACTATATTGGTCTTTTGTCCTGAAACTTACGATAAAAAAAACGATTTAAATGTGCGATTTTTTGCTGATTACTATGGAGTTCCAGAAGATCCAGCCACTGGCTCTGCAAATGGTTGTTTAGCGGCTTACTTGGTGAAGCATGATTATTTTGGTAAAAAGAAAATCAATATTCGAGTTGAACAAGGCTATGAAATAGGGAGAAAATCGCTACTTCTTTTAAAGGCTGAAGAAAAAGAAGGAAAATTCTATATCACTGTTGGCGGCAAGGTTATACTAATTGCTAAAGGAACATTACTTTAACAGTAAATTGCACAACGCCCGGTAGGTAAATTAACTAATTAATTGGAATAAATCTATTTCTTTAAATAATTTAGTTTAAAATTATTGGTAAATTGCTCTATCGATTTAATATTGGAAATAAAGATTTTAGATAATTGGAGAAAAGATCATCAGATTATCCTCGAGAAAATTATTTCTTTTGCGGAATTACCTGATAATAGAGAAATCCAGAAAAAAAAATTCTCGCTGTTGACTGAACTATTTTTAAAACTTTGTACTAATAAGAACTACGCAAGCAATTTTAGAAATTTTTCAAGCTTAATTTTAATCCTTCTCAACCTATACAAAAAGAATTATCCTGTTGATATTTTCTCCAAAGGACAGCTTAAAAATCCTGAAACTAAGAGAAATTCTTTTGAATTAAAAGATATTTTAAAACAAGAACTGCAGGATAGTAGCCCATTACTTTAGTTAACAATGTACCAACGGACTATCAAATCATTAATTTTGTTGAGTCTATTTGGTTATAATTTAATAATTTAATGAGATAATAAATAGAGGGATCATAAAATGAGTTCTAAAGTATCTGGAAAGAAATTTCATAAAAACTACTTAGCGCTCGAATTAGAGTTATCTGATATAATTATCTCGTTTAAAGAATTGCTCGGTTATATTGGAGCTGAGGATATCTATTCTGGTAAAGAAGAAATACCTTTTAGAGAAAAAGTTATCGAATTTCAGAAGATAATGGTAAGTGAATTCGAAACTTAAATTTTTTTTGCTACTTTTTTTAAAAGAAAAAGAAAGTTAGAGGATTTAATATCCTTTTAGAATAACCTAACTTAAATTTATAAATTTAATTCTTCTATGATTCTTTGATTTTCTGCTACTCTTTCCGTCGTGAGATCGTAATATTTCCAAAATACGAATGTGCCAATTAAAATACATATCATTGGGACTACTGCTAAGTGTATATGAATCCCAATTTTTGCTGATGCGCTATAAGGATCTACATCAAAACCAGTAAGAGCATGGGCAAGAGTAAAACTTAACGCTTGAAAGAAAATCGCTAATCTTCCAAAAAACTGTTGAAACCCGGCATAAACACCTTCTTGACGCTTTTTAAGCTTTACCACCGATTCATCTACGACGTCCGCTAAGACAGGAGCAATCATTGCCCAATATCCTCCTATTGATAATCCCCACACCGTTAAAGCAATTACGACAGCTATGAACTCTTCTAAAAATATCAATGGTATGGTAAAAATACCCATTAGTAAACCACAATAAACCATGATTTTTTTATTATCATTCAATTTATGAGCAGCTTTGACCCATAAAGGCGTAGAAACTAATGCTCCTATGAGAAAACCGGCAAAGAGTGGGATGGCTGCTTTTTCGTCCAATCCAGCTAAATTATTTACGACATATGGAACAGATGCAGTCATTGATTGCACTAATGTACGATATAATGTATATGAGATGATGAAGGCAACAAAACTCTTTTGCTTTAAAGCATTACCTAACGATTTGAAAAAGGGAGGACCCTTTTCTCTTGACGTATGTGTTTCTAAATATCTATCAACAGCATTTTGATCGTCTCTTAGGCCAGGTATTGCTAAACCGAGAGCTAGCAAACCAACAATTATTACTGCCCCAGCAGTAACTACATATGTGGAGGGCACTCCTGTTGTTAAAAAAATAGGCGGGACAATCGCACCCATAGCAACGCCAACAAGACCTATTGGTATTTGTAGTCCTGTTGCAGTTCTACGTTCTTTAACAGATCTGAATTTATCAGGAAATAGCGAAGAGAAATTAACCCAGAAAACCGACGCAAATGTATCAAATAAACACGTAGTAAAAATTAACCAGGCAAACAGTAACCAAGCATCATTAACTGGATCTAAAGAGGGTGGCGTAAAGATAAGAAAATAACTTACTACAAATGGAACGCCTCCTATTATTATCCAAGGAAATCTCCTACCCCATTTTTTTGTGAATTTAAAAGGTCTGTTGGTAAGATAGCCTACAAGAGGGTCATTTATTGCGTTGTAAACTGCGTAAACAAAGAATCCAAGACCTACTAACCAGACGTTGAGGTTAAGTTCGACCTCATAAAAAAAGAATGCGTAAGTACCAAAAGCCATTCCAACGAATTCGTTCATAAAATTACCGAAACCGTAGGAAGCCATGTTTATCTTTGAGTGTTTTATTTCACCAACTTCAGTTGACATAATTTATCATTTTTGTTTAAATTATATTTGTTAATTTCATTATTTGGTAGAGTTATTTTTAAAGCTATAGTTTCTTTAAATAAGAAGCTATCTCGTGATTAATTAATGCGTAAAAAAGAAAAAAAATAATTTTTTTTTTAAGAAGGCTTTATTTAACTTGTTATTTTGCCATTTCCTGGTCGTAATAAAACCATGTAAACGCTACGAAGAAAAATAAAAAGATAACTGTTTGTAACCAGATAATAATCGGAACTGGAAACATAAATATTGAGTAAATATGAATAATTGTACCTATAGCGAGCCAGGTTATTTCCATTTGAACTATGATTTTAACATGGTGCCATTTGGTTTCTCTCCAAGCTAATAAAGAAGCTACAGCCAATCCTAAAAATATTGCTCCCAATACACGCCCAGTTACTGGATCTAAATAAGGCCATCCTGTTATACTTACATAGTATTCGACGACGAATGTAAAAATTAAACCAAAAATTACAGCTACAAAAAAGTGCACTAAAAATAGAATTTTTAATAGTTTTGAAATTTCTTCTTTCATAAGTTTTAATCCCTCATTGTTCTAATATAGAGTATATCCAATTTCATTTTATATTTTTATTTAGAGAATTTCATTAAAGTAAGCTATTTGTTTTTGTTTATAAATCTTTCTCGATCAAGAACTAGCTTAATAATAGGCACTATACATTTTTACTTAAATTTTTGAACGAAATCTGATAAGGGCAAAAAATATTCTTGATTAAACGAGAGGATATTATTGTGACCGGCTTCTTTAATTAAAACTAATTTTTTCTCAACGCTATTGGGTAAATTTTGGTATAGCAATTGCGATTCAGAATATGGAATAATCCAGTCTTCTGTTCCATGAATTATTAAAGTTGGAACTTGAAACTTTTGAACTCTGATGTCGTTCGAGTACTCTTTTAATGAATCTTGTGTTAAATATGGGCTATTAACACGAAATAAATTAGTCATCATATTAAAGATGCTAGCGAAACCACTCTCAAAAATAACACCCTTTAATTTGGACGGATTATGTGCTCCGATTTCTGCTGCACAAACGCTTCCAAGAGATCTGCCTGTACGAATAGAGAATCGAGATAATTCATTTCAGCCAACCAATCTCTAAAAGCGTCGTAAATAGGCATCGCATCAGAAATTAAACTCGTAAAGTATGGTTCGCCTGAACTAAATCCATACCCTCTGAAATCAACAACGGCGAGATTTACATTAGATTCCAAAAATAAATGCGAGATATATTGATAATCAAAAGCAATCTCTCCGTTCCCGTGGAACAATAGAATTGTTGGATTTTCTGTCTTGGTTCCAAAAAAAAACCCTCCTATCGAGATATTATCAGAGATATCACATTTAAGAACTTTAGTATTTGATTCTAACTTGTCAGGTATTTTCATTTTTCGAGGATAAAAGACCACATTTGAAATCGTAGGATTGTCAATTAATAGATTTTTTTTCATAATTAGATAAATATTCCAGTATCTTATTAAACTCTTTTTTCACCTTATGACTTTTTTGATAAAATAGCCTTTTAAGTAATAAAAAGACTTATTTAAGCGATTTATTATTATTAAATCATATTAGATTTCACAAATGCGACGTGAACAATAATTTTCTTTGAAAGATACGCAATTCTCTTTGATAAATTTAATCGGAGCTACATGGTTTCAATAGGAGTTTTCATCCCCTTTTTTACAATCTCGCTTTCTACATTTTTATATATCTCAAGTGACTCGCCATTTAGTGTTTTTACGCATTATTTGAGTCATTTAGGAATCGGCCCGAATGGATCTAATATTGTTTTTAATTTAGGAAGCATGTTTTCAGGCGTCGTTATGGTGTTTTTTTTTTTAAACCTAAGCGTTTTTCTAATTAAAAAGGAAGTGCCGAGATATCTTGTTAATATATCTTTTATCGCTAGTTTGATATCGTCTATAGGAATTTTTATGATAGGGTTATTTCCTGGTGATGGATCGCAAGTTTTACATAATGTCGTATCAAGTCTTTTCTTTTTAGGTGGTTTAGCTTATTGCATACTTTATGGAATTGCAGAGTGGAAAGCTAAAGGTATTTCTAAGCTTCAAGCGCTATCAGGATTCGTAGTAGCTTTTTTTTTTATCGTGTTCATCTTTTTTACTGCTCTAATTTATTACAATATTGAAATAGCATTTGATCTTTCTCATTTTTTAGAGTGGATTCTTATGGCTGCCCTATTGTTTTGGATTATCGGACATGAAATTTCTATGATAAAGGACAAAAAATTAACGTAAAAAATCGTTTTTTTAATAATATTACGAAGCACAATTAAGCCTTTCCTTGATTTGCAACGGCTTCAGTTGCTTTTTTAACAGCTTCTGGATCGCCTAAGTAGTAGTGCTGTATAGGCTTAAGATCATCGTTAAGTTCATATATTAATGGAATACCGGTAGGAATATCTAACTTTACTATTTCGTCTTCAGATATATTGTCCAAATATTTAACTAGAGCTCTTAAGCTATTACCGTGTGCTGATATTATCACATTTTTCCCACTCCTAATGGTTGGGGCAATTGTATCGTGCCAATAGGGTAAAAATCGTTCTACAGTATCCTTCAAGCATTCTGTTAAGGGAATATCTTTGGATTCAAGATCATTGTATCTCTTATCATTTCCGGGGTATCTTGGGTCTGAAGTATTAAGAGCTGGAGGAGGCGTATCATAACTTCTCCGCCAAATTAACACTTGTTCTTCTCCTATCTCGGCTGCTAACTTAGATTTGTAAAATCCTTGAAGAGCACCGTAATGTCTTTCGTTTAATCTCCACGATCTAAATACCGGTATCCACATTAAATCCATTTTATCTAATACGATCCATAAGGTTCTAATCCCTCTTTTAAGAAGCGAAGTATACGCAATATCAAAGGTATAATTGTTATCTTTAAGTATATTTCCCGCTTCCTCAGCTTCGATTACCCCTTGAACTGAAAGATCTACATCCGTCCATCCAGTAAATCTGTTCTGTTTGTTCCATTCGCTCTCTCCATGGCGTAGTAAAACTAATTTTTTCATTTTTATCACTATAGCTATATTAATTTAGATTTTTAAATTAATTTCAATTATAATAATTACCAATTGTAATGTAATTTTAATATAGAAGACCATACTTTTAGGTGTTATGTAAAGTGGATGAAAAGGGTATTTTAAAAGGCGCCAATCGTAAAGAAGCGATGTGGAATAAAACTAAGCTTGGAGAACCGTTTAAAAAGGCTCTTGAGCGGTTTAGAAGTGATGTCATACCTCGTAGTGATTTTGACCCAACCTCGTTATTACAATTTGGATTGTTCATGTCTATGGCTGTCATCACTATTTTACAAGATGTCGAAAAAAAATTAGGTGAAAAAGGTCAAAAAGTAGTCATCGATGCTTTAATCAAAACTGGATATACCATGGGGAAGCAGATTCTTGAAGACGTACAAATTCCCGCAGAAATTTCCGATATAGAACTAATGAGTTTCTTAGCAACGATCGTAAATACTCAAGCTTGGACTTCGATTGAAGATCCACGAATTGACAACAAGGAACAATGTTCTTTTGACATACTTTGGTGCCCTCTGCAGGATGTTTATAAAGCCTTTGATTGTAGGGTTCAAAGATATTTAGTTCAAGGAATAATTAATGCCTTTAAAGATTCTGGCGTATTACAACACGAGTATCAAGTAGAATTTAAAAAAACCATCCCAGCGGGAGCTAAGACTTGTTTGTTTCATATAACTAAGAAGAACCCAGATGAAAAAGACAAATGGGAAGAATACTCAAAAGAACTCGAAAAGAAAGCGTTAGACAAGTAACACGCGATTAAGGACTCAATATCAATACTAATTTGATTATTAATTGTCTAGACTTAAATATTTGAAAAGAGATATTTTATATACAATTCTTCACCCTTTAATGAAATTAAAAAAATGAGCCAAAAAAGATTTATAACTTCAATTGCAGTCCTTTGCTTAATTTTACTATCAATATTTCCTCTTTTTTCACTTGGTAGTACTACTTTAGGAGAGTCTACATTTCCTATTGAAGAAGAAAATGAAATAATATGGGAAAGCGTAAATGCAACTGAATCGTGGTACATGGACGTTGAATATGTGAGATTCACCGCTTCAAAAATTTTTAACGAAACTTTTAACAATAATAATTATCTATTTCTGAATTACACCTTAGAGTTCTACCACCGATTCTCTTGGGTACCACGCTATACAAATTCTTTTTACATGGCATATAATAAAAC
The DNA here is from genome assembly GCA_030599585.1 of Promethearchaeota archaeon. Taxonomy (GTDB): domain Archaea; phylum Asgardarchaeota; class Lokiarchaeia; order Sigyniarchaeales; family SOKP01; genus SOKP01. The sequence continues at coordinate 230,002 of JAUVNS010000001.1, forward strand.
GCTAAATTATTTGAACTGGTCTTCCGAAGGATTTCTGAAAGGCAATTTATTTTTATTTCCCACTCCACTTAATTTATCGCTCATAGGTGAAGCGGTGAAAAATGAAGGAATCCTAAACTATTCTATAATTGGAGAAAAACTCGTTTTAGAACACGATGGAAACAATACCATAATTGAACTATCCATTAATTCTTCAGGAGTATCTACAATTATTGAAAGAATTACAAACGGAACAACTATCTATAGATGGGAATTAAACGAAGAAGATATCATAATTAAAGTTCCATTTGGGAGCAATTATTTGATAATTACAATCGTTTGTATAATTCCTCTTGTTATCCTTACGAAAAAAAAGATTACGAACTTTAGAAACCATTAACATTTAACGAAAATTTATGTATTGTTTAATTTTTTCTTCAATTATAATTAGATTAAATTAGCAAAAGATGAAAAAGTGTGAGTGAAGAATTTTTTTGGTGGAATGACGAACAGAAAGCTATCTATAAAGATGTGAGACAATTTGTCGAAGATAACTTCGAAGAAGCTGAAGAATACTTCTGGAATACCAAATTTCCGTGGCCATTAGTAAAGAAGGTAGCTGAAAAAGGCTATTTTGGAGTTGGAGTTCCAAAAGAGTACGGTGGTTTAGAATTAGGCGCTACTGGGAGTTGTATTGTGGCAGCACAACTGGGGAGACTTTACGCTGTAGGCCACGTATTTACCGTAAGCATGCTAGCTGGATTGGAACAACTATTGAGGTTTGGAACTGAGGAACAAAAGAAATCATGGCTTCCCAAAATCGCAAGCGGAGAAGAATTAGGCGCTTTATGTATTACTGAACCGTTTGCAGGATCAGATGCCGCAAATGTTTTTACTTCCGCGACCAAAGATGGAGACGAGTGGATCCTAAATGGTAAAAAACGATTCATTACAGGAGCAGGAGTTTCTGATAGGTATTTTATTTACGCAAAAACTAGCGATGATAAAGATACTCGTAAGCAATATGGGCATATTACATCCTTCGTAGTGGAAAAAGGCAGACCAGGATTTAGTTTAGAAAAAATTAATCCATTGATTGGGTTTGATAACGTTCCTAACGGGTATATAGACTTTGATCACGTTAGAATTCCTGATGTTAATCGTATAGGTGCAGTTGGAAATGGATGGAACGTGATGATGGCTGGATTAAACTTTGAACGCTTAATTGGGGCAGCTGTTTTTAGTGGGTTATTTGAAGACGTAATAAATTTGTTATTTCACTTCACTAAAAGACGAGTTCAATTTAGAAGAACGACGAATCAATTTCCGGGAATACAAGAAAAAATTGCTGAAATTATAACTAAAGCAAAAGTTTCAAGGTTGTTTTCTTATCACTGCGCAAAATTAATAGATAATGGGGGCGAACCGATGGTTGAAGCTTCGATAGCTAAAATGATTAATACTGAATACGCTAGAGACATAGGTCTTAAAGCTATTCAAGTTTTAGGAGGAGATGGGCTTACTAAATTCTTACCTGCTGAAAGAATTTTACGTGAGGCTAAAATAGGAGAAATTGTGGCAGGAACGACCGAAGTTCAGAAGATGATCATCTACCGGTTCTGTGCTATGCTTCCTTCCTACAATAAACCTATGAGATTGAAATGGAACGATAAAGTTAATGCACCCATTATTTCAAAGAAAGAGTCCCAATTCAAAGGAATGGATATAACCGAAGAAAACGTGTTAAAAGTTATCTCTCACGATTATAAAGTTAATCCAGGCTTGTACATGACTCCTGACGATGTACGAGAAGATATAGGCGGGGGTAGATCTGAGTTGCGAAAGATTTTCGAACAACTGGAAGAACAAAAATTAATCGTTATTCATCGCGATCGCTCGGGAAAAACTGCCTTAGTTAAAGCTACTTACGAGGGATTACAAAAATCATTTCCAAAAGAATACTATCAGTGGTTTCCAGAATGGTATGAAAACGTTGATAAGTTTTAAAATCATTCTTTTCTTTTCTTTTTGGCTAGTCTTCTATTTTGAAGTCTTTAAGTAAACCAACTTTCTTATCAAGATCTATAGTTACAGCTAATAGTATTGTCTCTTCTGAGTCCTCAAACTCGGGATCGATCATTACAAAGTAAAATATTTTGTCGTTCGTATTGTATCCCATCTCTAATTCACCGCATTCTTCTGGTAGAATTTTTAACAGATCATCAGAAGCGTTATTTCTCAATACCTCGTAGATCGAATTTTCGACGTTTGATTGACTCTGCCGTATTTCTTTAATCTTTGTAAAATCAAATTGACCCATTGATTCTCCAGCTTTAATATTTAACTCGTTCCATTCTTGAAATAAGTCATTTAATTCTGTCATAATTTCTTTATCTTGAGAATAAAGATAAAGATTATTATTATTCTATGAATAAAAAATGATTATCTCATTCTTTAAATTGAAGCTAATAATAATAATGTTTATTGAACTACATTCTTAGAAAATATGTAAGAAAAATTACGAGGAAAGGTTATCAAAAAATGAAGAAAAACAAAATCATTTTTAAAGGGAACAATCTTGCTCACACATATTCTATCGTGGCAAGAGATACTAAAACCGGCGAGATGGGTGTGGGTGTCCAGAGTCACTATTTCTCGGTTGGAAGCATCGTCTCGTGGGGCGAATCTGGAGTTGGAGTCGTGGCTACTCAATCGCTCGTGAATGCGTCTTTTGGTTTACGAGGGTTAGAATTATTAAAGCAGGGTAAATCTCCGGAAGAAGCTTTAAACTTTTTAATATCTGAAGATGAAGGTAGAGAGGTAAGACAAGTCGCAATTTTAGACGCTCAAGGAAGGGTTGCCACTCATACTGGTTCGAAATGCATTATTCATGCAGGTCACATAACAGGTAATAACTTTTCAGTTCAAGCTAATATGATGCTTACTGATAAGGTCTGGTCCACAATGGCTAAAAGCTTTGAATCAAACGCTAATTTACCCTTAGCTGAGCGAATTATAGAAGCAATGAAAGCGGCAGAAACTGAAGGCGGCGATATCAGAGGAAAACAATCTGCAGCGATTTTACTTGTAGGCGGTAAAGAAGCTAAAAATAAGTGGGAAGATAAACTCATTGATTTAAGAGTAGAAGATAACGAGAAACCTGTAAGGGAACTTGAAAGGTTATTAAAACTTTATAGAGCTTATAAACACATGGATAAAGGAGATTTAGAAATGGAACATGATGATATGGAGTCTGCACTTAAAGAATACGATTCTGCTCTAAATATGTTTCCCAACAATCTTGAAATGAAATTTTGGACTGCCGTCACCTTAGCTAATAATCAGAAAATTAAAGACGCATCAAAAATCTTTAAAGAAGTCTTTAATAAAGATAATAATTGGAGATTACTTGCAGAAAGACTTCCCAAGAGTGAGTTATTAACCGTTTCTAAAGATGATTTGAAAAAAATCTTATCATTATAACTTTAATGACGATACAAGTTGTCGAAATCATTTTTGTTAAGCGAAAAATTCATTATTTTCTTATTATATTGTTTAATGATTACATCCCCCATGTATTTCATCCCAGAACGTTCTGCTACTAGCCATCCTCTCTTGTTATCTTGGTTGATATAGGCATTAAGTGTATCTATCTTTAAGGTCGAAAATACGAATTCAATAGATTTTTTAAGAGCTTCTATTGCGTAACCATTTCCCCTGTATTGAGGAAACAATATAAAATAGCATTCCATTTCACGACTGGTATTCAGGGGTTTTAAAAAAATAAGACCTAAAAGTTGCTCATTAACTTTGTGAGTAATCGTAAAAATCAGTGTATTCCTTTGAAAATCTGTAGAAAAGCTTGTCTGGGCTGTATAACTCTTAAAAATTTGACGTAATTCGCTATTGCTTTTATAAAACTCCATCAGATTAATCTGCTTGATTACGAGTCGTTTTGTTTCTAGCGTATTAAGAATTTCAGGATTCAATTGAAACGCACTACTTAAGTCGTTTTTACTTTAGTAATAATGCATGAACTAATAAATATTTCCTTCTAACGAATGACTAATCAACTAATAGTTTTACTCCTTTTACGAGCTGTTGCGGGCTAATTCCGTAAAGAAATGCCGAATGAAGTGTTTTAATGTCGTTTTCTATATTATTTATGTTTTCATTTTGCTCCCTATAACTCTTTGCAATCTCCTCAAGTTTTGAAAACGATAACTCTTTAGAATTATTCATTTTCCCAAAATATCCTCCAAACGCTTTAAACATATTATGCATCAACTCGATTTCTTCATCATTAAATGTTTTCGTGCATTCTTCACATACAGTTCCAAAAGAGTTTCCAATTTTTTTAATCTTCACGCCTGATTTAGTATCATTTCGACAAAGAACGCATTTGATATAACTTAGAGTAGTTTTCTTTTTCGTATATTCTGAGACAATCATAAATTACTAATTTTTTCTGTTTATTTAAAAGAAAAATATACGGTTCTGAGTATCGTAATTTCCTTTCTATAAAACAGCTTGGTAAAATCGTTTTAGAAAAATGTTAGGGTTTAATAATATAGGTGTTAATTATTTGGTGATTCTAAGTGCTTGAATTATGATAATACCTAAAAAAAAAGAAGCGGAATCATTTGAACATCTTAGAATAAAAGAACATTTCTATTCCTTCCTACCGTTTGACAACAAAATTGACATAATTAAGAAAGAATATCCTATCGGTAATCGAATTGCTGATGTTTATTGTAAATTAAGTAATGGTAGAAAAATAGTGGTAGAAATACAACATTCAATGATTCTTGTTAAGGATTTAATACAACGGACAAAAGAATACAACGAGAATAATTGCTTTGTGTTGTGGGTATTCAACGGTAGTTCGTTTGAACGTTACCCTAAAATTGATGATAATGTAAGAATATTAGGGTTTGAAAAATGGTGTCACTTGCTTTATCGTGGCCGCGTATATTACATTAATATGACTAAATCCGGTATCCATAGCCCAGTTTATCCAGCGCATTTTGCAAATTATTACGAACTAAAATATGCTAAATCTGGATTCCAGTTCTATCATAGGGCTTTATCTAAAAAAAGTTTTATCCCGACTTTTATCCCATCACTAAAAATTAAAACATTTAAAAATATGGGATTTAACTTAGCTTGTTTTTATGACGATAATGTAAGAAAATCGTGCTTAGGTGAAATTACTCAATTTTTAGAAAATTATAGTATCATTGAACCAGAAGTAAAAAAAATAAAAAAAATGAGTCGAAATCAAAAACTACTATACTTAATTATTGGTATTTACGGCGATAAGTATGGATTAAACTTATTATTTAATATATTAAATTACCTTAAAGTCGTTTCTAAAAAAGACTACCGCTATATGAGCGTTATATATCGACACCTAACTAAGAAGGAATAACCAAACATAAATTCCGGATTTACTCTACTTTTTGAAATATGTAGGCATCGTAGAATGAAGTTTTCTTAATTTCTAACGACAACTTATGAACGCTGTTATATTCCCTGGGATCAACCGCATCTGGATGATCTGCGAATTTTTTTTCCCTTATGACTCCGACGGCACGAAGATTTGGTTCGAAAATACAAATTTTACCGTTGTTTTTTATCACTCGAACACTTTCATTGTAAGCTGCTTGACCATCTTCAATGTGATGAAGAGCTCCAGAAATAAATACAACATCAAAAGATTTGTCTTCAAATGGCATCTTCTCCGCATTAAAAGGAGTGTAAGTAATTAGATGATCGACTTCTGCTTTTTTAGCTGATTTTAACCAATTTTTTTTAGCGTATTTGGATTCGTCGCTCTCCAATTCTCCAGTTAGCACGTGATAGTCATTTAATGCGAGAGCTATTGCCATTCTACCCTCACCAGTTCCGACATCTAAAATTTTAGATTTTTTTTCCAATTTTAATTCTTGAATAATAGGATCGATATTATCAAAAATAAGACTAAACTCTCCCCCTAAAAGCTTTTTAGCATCAATTTTATCCATTTTATTATAACTCCGTGGTTTTACAGTAAGATTATTATTTTTACATTAGATAATAAGAGAGAATAATAATAATTTCCCCCTATAATTTAGAGATGAGATACCATTTTTTAGAATCTTAAAAAATCGTTAATTTTTGGTAGTCCTATCTTTTATTTTACATGAGCTGATTTTCTTAATTATGGAAAAAGTAGCGACAAAATTTAAATGGGAACAAGGTTTCGATCCAAAAGTCTTACACTCAATCGAAGTTCCCGATTTAATCTTTAAAGATTGCCTTAGATTCTTAAAGTCTATGCATGTGAAGATCGATTAATAGGAGTTTTATTAGAATTAATATCATAATTTCTATTTTTTTTTTTGAACATAAAAAACAGTACGCTTCACAGATTTAAGACGGTCTTCTTGAACATCGTGGTAGGATACCTCCTTCATTAAGAAGGTGAATGGGTTCATTTTCGGCGCATTCCTTAGGATCACAACATGTGTGGCATACTCTCTTATAAGCATTGAATTCAATTAACTTGATGTCTTTTGAAAGGTATTTATCTCTTACTGGTTCTTCTCTTAATAAATCCGTGCTTAAGTATTTTTTGTTGTCGTCAGCAAACACAGTAACCACAATTGCGTCTTTTCCTAGTTTCTCTTGAACTTTCAACGCACCTAGAAAGTTAGCACCAGATGATATTCCAACCGCAATACCTAGCTCATACGCTAGTTTTTGCGCCATTATGATCGAATCACCATCATCAACTCCAATGATACCGTCAAGTTCCTCCAAATTTACGATAGGGGGTATAAATTCGTCAGATATTCCTTGTATTCTATGCTTTCCTAGCTTACACCCCGTAGAAAGAGTAGGGGAATTTTCTGGTTCTAACGCGTATAATCTGATCTTGCTATGCTTTTCTTTCAGGAAACGACCTGTTCCCATGATAGTCCCTCCAGTCCCAACTCCAGCAATAAATGCATCAGGATAAAGAGAGTGAAATCGTAGCTGCCACCAAATTTCTGGAGCAGTTGAATTGTAATGAGCTTCAAGATTATCGTTATTAGAAAATTGTCTTGGGAGAAAAGCACCTTCGGTTTCTGCTAATTCTTCTGTCATTCGAATACTTCCTAAGAATCCACCTTCATCTTTACTAACCAAAGTAATTTTAGCCCCAAGGCTTTGGATTAAGTTAATTCTCTCGTTGCTTAACCAGTTTGGCATGAAAATTCTCACTGGATGACCCATCGCTCTTCCTATTGCTGCTATAGATATACCGGTATTACCGCTAGTAGCCTCTGCAATTAATTGACCGGGAACTAATGTTCCTTTTTGATAGGCTTTTCTAAAAATATACAACGCCATCCTATCCTTTATACTACCTGTCATATTAAGGTATTCTGCTTTGGCATATAATTTCCGGACTTCTCCTTTGTAAGTAAAGCTTATTGCTAAGAGAGGTGTATTTCCAACGAGTGACTTTAGTCCATTAATTTGCCTTTCAATGTTCTTATCCATAATTAAACTCCTATAAAACAGAAAATTTACTAATATAATTAGAAAGGTTTTCAATTTAATATATCTTGATTAGGTTTTATCTAGTCGCTAATACTTCACAAAAAAACTTCATGTATTCTGTATATATTAGCGATATATTCCCGCATTCTATCGATATTACATTATTTAATATAGACAAAAAATCCGGTAGAATTTGTCATGACCGAATTTTTGTTTGATTTTTTTGTCCTCGCTCAAGGAGGTAAAGTAATTTTCAGCCATTTTAATCTCTTAAAATGCGACGATCAGCTTATTGGAGCATATTTTCACGCAATCAATTCGCTATATAACGTTTGTTTCGATAGGGATATGCAAAAAGTTTCAATGAATAACTATCGACTTCATTTCACTAAAATTGAACCCTTCTTCTTTATAGGAATCTCACCTATGAGCCTTAAAAATAAGGCTGCAAACGAGCATTTTGAATCGTTAGCCCATTCTTTTTACGATAAATACTGCAATAAACTGCCTCAACATTGGGAGAGCAATGTAGCCTTGTTTAATGGTTTTAACTCCGGCATTGACAAACACGAAAAAGGAATTACTTTGCGTAGTTAACACTTTTAACACCATAGAAAATCTTTAGGTATCGTTTTTTCTTTTATATATCCTCTAGTAGTTACCGCTGTAACTTAAATTAATCTCAACAAACACAATAAAAACAGATGATTATTAATGTTCGTAAATCAAAAAATGAACACATGGACTCCAGCGTATTGGGAACACATTATTAGGAACATCGGACCCATTACATTTGAAGAACAAGAACTAATCAGAACTTCACGCATCGCAGTACTCGGAGTAGGCGGTCTAGGCGGTCCACTCGCAGAGAATCTCGTCAGATCAGGCTGTCAAGACTTAGTGATTTGTGATTTTGATGTGTTCGACGAGTCAAATTTGAATCGGCAAATTTGCACTACTGAGGATCTTGGTAAGAGAAAAATTGATGTTGTAGAAGTTTTTTTACAGAAGATCGATTCTGAAATAAGCGTTAGGAAGTTTTTTAAAATAACTCAGCAAAACATTGATGAGGTCCTTAAGGATGTGAGAGTGATCGCGTTGACCTTAGACGATCCCGTCACCTCAATCTATATCGCTAGAGAAGCTCGAAAGCGGGGAATACCTATGATCGAGTCCTGGGGCGTACCATTCTTGTTTACTTGGTGGTTTACTCCCGAGAGCATAGATTACGAGAGATGTTACGGTCTTGAAACTGAGAAATTCAATTATTTCGAATTGTCTAATCTTAAAAAGGAAATTAACCTAGCCACTTATCAAGCATTGTTACCAAAAGTGTTTACGATGCCTGGAGTCAGAGAAAAATACGATAGAGAACCTGGAGCGTTCGAAGAAATGATGAAAGGTTCAATTGGTGCACGATCTTTTGCCCCCTTCGTGAGAATCACATCCGACTTACTGTCGGTAGATGTTATTTTCTCAGGTATTCTCGGAATAAAACCAAAACACTTAGCTCCTCACTTGAAAGGGTTCGACTACATCAACATGGAAGTCCAGGAAGCTAACCTAACAAATAATAACTAAATTTCTTTCTATTTTTATTTTATTTGTCTCTATTCAAACCTTCGTCCTCAACAGAAGCGTTATTCTTTCTTTTTAACACAAACCCATTAATTCTATCTGCTACTGTTTCTAGTAATTTGTTCTTCTCTAAAATTTCTTCCCTTAGTTGAGATTCCACTTTGGTGGGTGAAGAAGTTTGCTGTGTATTTCTTAGGATTTGCATTAGTTTTTTAGACCTCTTTTCCGCAAAGAAAAAGCCAAAATCCGTTATTTCTTCTACCATGCGACCTCGACATTGAAGTAACAAGTGCTTCAACTCTTTTCCACTGATTTTTCCCTCCGTAAAATTTCTTATCGCAATCTTGAGCTCTTCTAATTCATCATCGTTGAAGATTATTTTTTCTACTACATGTTCAAAATTCGCTAACTCTTGACTTTTTTCCATTAAATTCCCCCCAAATCACCCTCAATGTATTGTCTGAAACCATCGAATATTGTGGAATATATTTCGAAGATATCTTTACAGGTTTCGGCTACTTTGGCCTGATCGTTTACTTCTATCTTTTCACAAGAAGTTAAAAATTGCTTTAGATCATCCACTGTAAACGGAAACCCTTCGACTTTACCGAAATTTTTTATAAATCTACTAATATCTTCTGAAGTTATTGCGTAATTCACGCTATAATATTCTTTGTAAACGCTGTGTAAAAATTTAGGGAATAAATCCCTACCAGTCTTTATCACTTTCTCGTATTTTTTGTGGTTTAAGTTTTTGTGCATGGTAAAATATTCGTAATATAGAATAGGAGCAAAATTTTTAGAGAGGGCACTTCTTAGATTAATAGGATTCAGCGCCTCTGCTGCAGAAGGTTGTGTAGATTCCAGTTCAACTGGTTCATATGTGATGATCGAACTATCTCGCGAATCGTAATAGTCTTTTAAAACTCTTTGGTAATGAGGTCCGACCGCAAAGGATGTTTGCATGGACTCCGAACCGCTGGCTCTTCGGGGGTGAGTTTCTGTTAAATATTGTTTGTTTACTAAAATCCCAAAAACTTTGTCAATAATTTCTTTCTCTCTCTTCTTTTCTTTTGTAATTTTTGCGATGTAAGGCTTCAACACTTCTTGCAGCTCTTCTCTCACTTTTTTTTTGTAGAGATTACCTACTTTATCAACCGCTTGGATATTATTTAAAAATTTAATAATGCCCTCTATCAAGTCACTATACCCGGCGAAATCGCTTTCGAATAGAGTAGTTTGAGCTCTTTTCATAATTTTTTTCTCAGTTTTTTCTAAATCGTAACCTTGATCTCCCATATATCTAACGATCTCTTGCCACGATAGAGGTTGAATTTGTTGTAATTCTTCGAAGTCAAGTTGCACGGGGAAGGATTGATATATATCCTCCCGTTTAACCACAGCCTCGTTTTGTTTCATCGCTCCGATGTATCTCGTCTGATATGCTTCATTCCTCCGACTGCTGTAGTAGCCGACTCCGTGTAGGTTCTCTAAATTCATCTGTCCGTTGAGTACCGCCACATCTTTTTTATCGGATGTTCGAAAAGTTACGATGTTATCGAAGTAATTAAACACGTTCGGGTGCAAATATCTTATTTGCGAGGCAGAACTTAAAGTTCCAAAACCTTTGTTAACAAATGGGGCAAAAAACTTATCGATCTTGCCGTATTGAATTTTCTTGTCTAAGAAAAAACCGTCAAAAACTATGTCGATGTGTGGCAATACAAGAAATTTTGGAGTAAACGATTCTCCAGTCTTCAAATAATGAATCATTTTAGACAATACCACAAACATAAAATAGCACTGTTTGTCGTAATCTTTTACATCTGAAAGATCTATTATTACAGTTTTGTCGTCAGTGATGAACTCGTGCGCATGGGCAGATTCAAGATTCTGAGGTTGTTGGCGCTGGATAAACGAAGACTCTTGGGGAGTGAACTCCTTAAAGAAGGATAGTAACGCTTCCGTGACAGAAGATTTCTCCCAGTCTCGTTGGGAAGTTAAGTCTAATACAAGCGTAGAAATATCAATATCGGGATTTCGAAGTATTGTGTTTTTGAACATCTCAATGGTCCGTTCGTCCTTCTTAAAGCACATCGCATACGCGTCAAACATGTAGTCTAAATAGGCAAGATTGTTTTTATCGTAGGGTATCTCTGATCGAAGTGGGTTGATCACGATAGTTTTGCCTAGTTTGTGGTAGATAAACTGATTTTCGTAGATAGAACCTTGAAAAATTTTTATAACCTTAGACCAATTACCCGTAAAATCGAATACTACTGAAGGATAGCCCACTTTAACCAACTCTACCACGATCTTTTGCGCAAGGAGCTCTCGGCTAGTGTTCGTGCCGTTAGTAACGAATAAATTCCGTACTTGCTCGATTAAAAATCCAGCGGGTACTTCTGTTTCTAAATATTCCGTATTAATAGTTGAGCCAACCGCAATCTCGTTTTTAAGCTGTAAGGGAGTGTTAAATTCTGCGGCTAACCGAGTTTCTACTCCTTTTTTGAATTGATCGGAAATCGTGGTCAAAAATTGTAAAGTTTTACCTTGATATAGCATATAATTAAGATGAGTACCGTTCCTTCTGAAAAATTTGTTTTTAAGCGCTTCGAATACTAATCCTGATTCCAATAGATTGTTCCGTAACGGTTTTATTCTAAAATTCAAAAAATTATTCCCAAAAGCAGATTTTAAAACTGCGAATTGCCGTACTAACCGCCTTTCAATCTCGTCCATCGTTTCAAGAGTGAGTGATGGCGAGTTAGAAACTACCGAAGTAGAATAAGTAGCAATAACGCTCCAGATACCTGCTTTTTGTCTGAGCCAATTGTCACGTTGTACTGGATTGCTTCTGCGTTTCATTAAGTAAAATTTTTCTCGTTCATTTAAATATTCAAACCCTTCAGAGTCAAATTTTTCGAAGTTTAAGGGTCCTAACTGGAAGGTAACCGTAAAAGACATCCCTTCTTTATTTAGCGACTCGTAGAACTTACCGGGATTACAATACGGTGGCGGGCTGCAAAAGTAGAGGTTTGCTATTTTAATCCCTCCCGTAGTTTTTCCTTCAATCTGGTAAAAAATGGTCTCTGGCGTTTTTCTCGACTTAAAAAACTCTATTCTGGTAAAAGGATCGATTACGTTAATCTCCTTAGATTTGAACAGTTTACTTTTTGACAACTGAAAGAACAATTCCTGCCACCACACATTTATTAACAAAATAATTATTCCGCTATTGAGTAAAAACCTATAAATTAGAGGTAAGTTGAAAAATAATAGCGATAAATCTAATAAAACTACCAACGCTACGATATAGCTCGCTTTTGTGATTGATGTGCTTAACTTAGGGCGCACGGTTTTACAAGTGATTCTTTTCGAATTGGGTTCTATTGGAACATCTCGTTTCAGAACAGTGCTTCGAAACGCTTTTATTAATTGTTGATCGGTCAGGGATGATACATTAAAGTGGTGAAAATTTGACGAAAAACCAGTTTTTAAGGCAATAGTGTTTAGCCGAAGCTCTTCTACCAATTTAGTTAACTTCGATTTAGTTATTTTCCCGTGTATTTTATAATAGGTGGAAAACAAAATCACCGTCTCAAAAGTCGAGTTTTTGTCGTAAACTTTACTATCAGTTATCTGAAGCGGTTTGTGGACGACTTGAAAAGTATACGGAGTGCGATTTTTGTTTAATCCTTTGATAAAAGTAAGTAAATTTGCTGAAACATTTTCGGCCATGACTTCAACTTTTAAGGTACTAACGCCAGTAGTTATCATATCTCTGCGATTAGTATAATATAATACTGACTTATCGTAGTCGGTCTGCCAAAAAGTTAAATTTTGAAAGGGGTTAAACGCTCCAAATTCCAATAAGTGGCGCAAACCAAAGAAACTTTTCCGAAATACCAATACGAAACTAACTCCAACTAATACGGTTGCGCTAATAGAGAGCATAATATTGACCGTCGTTAGCATTAGTGAAGCGAACAAGACAAACTCAATTACCACTAACGAGATCGCTTTTTTGAGCGTGTCGGTATTATCTATATCCTTATAAGAAGGAAAAGAGTTCCAGACGCTATAATATGGGTCCTCGTCTGTATTCTTATCGTTTCTTTTCCCACTTTCGTTTTTTTCTTTCCAGTCCTTATTCTGATTATTATCTTTGTTCAAAAATTCTCCATATGATTTTACCAAATTTTATTTCACCTTTTTCCGTAATACAACTTGTTGATAAAAATTAAGACTACGATAACACCAAAACAAATAAGGGTGGTATTGCTAATAGACACCGATAAAACGCCATACATAAAAGATTCTACTAAAAGTATCGCCCCTATCATAGCAAATAAAATAATTACGCTAAAGATCATTAGCTGACCAATATTTTCCTTTGATTGACGATACGATATATTATCCTTTAAAGCCCCCGATATTGCAATCTTTCCTCTCGATTTTTGCTCCAAATTCTTCCTTACTGTTTTTAAGTGCAAAATCTTTTCGAAAGCGTTTTTATCGAATTGGTGGTCGAGTTGAATTTGAAGGGCCTTTTCCTCGTCTTTAATCCTTTGCATTAATATCGGATTAAGCGCATTGTCACTTTTTCTCCTTTTAGATTGGCCACCTGAAAGAAAAGAAAACATAGATACTGTACGATTTCGGTTTAACATTTCTGAGTTGATATTTTCGTGTAAGTTCGGAACTTCTAGTTTCCGAAGCTCGTAATACGCTTCAATTACGCTCTTCACCTGCTCAAGATTTATATCCCCTTGTCGTTTCAGAAACAAAAGCTCTATTTGAGACAAATACTGTATCATTTCGGGCTTGAACACCGCTACATTGAAATTAAGGGCAAAAATTTTATTTACAAGTTCCATGTATTCAAAAATATTCTCGCCAGAATCCTTTTCCCTTGTTCGCATGCCTAATTTAATCCCTATTTCGCCAACTGCGTTGCTTACGAGTACAAAACTTACCACCGCTAGCTTTTTATAGTTGCCTGTTTCTTTGCAGAGTTGTATCAGTCGTTTTAGCTTTAAATCTAAAAGTTGCTTGCTCACTTTCGCCCCCTCGTAGATAAAAAATCCTCGTAAATTTGCTCTACTTCATTTTTAGACTCATTTTTCTGCTTCCTTTGAGAGGATTCAATCTCCAATTCTTCTTGAGCGATTAATTTGTCTAAATCGAACGGTTCTTTCACATTTTCAATGTATGATTTTACAACTTCTGCGGGAGCATATTTTGCCTTTTCGAAAGTATTTATTACCGATAAATTGAACAATGCATAAGGAAATGTACATCCAAAGGAAGCTACTTGAAACCAATATCCTGGACCAATCGAATAATAAAGCGTGAGGCTTAATTCGCTATCGTAATAAACCATAAAAGGATAATAAAGATCGTTTGGTAATAAAAAAAACAACGGAAATATCAACACGAAAAATCCAATTAAAACAATTAACGAAAGCGTGATAAAATTAAACCTCTTTACTTTAAGCAGGTTGTCACCCTTTTCCAGATCGTGAAAAAGCGTTGAATAAGCTGAAAGGAAGACTGCAACGATAAGAACTATCACAATGACAACGGGCATAGTAGCATTTTGGGGTTTATAAGATTCATTAAACTGGTTCCCTTCTGTAAATGGGGTGCTCCACCCGAACAAGGTGTTGTAAATCCACAACATTATAGGCTCTCCGCTGTTGTTAAGCACACCCTCGAGGTAATACCAATCTAAAAACACCGACGCGAAGCTGAAGATAAGGCCTATTAAAAAAATGATTTTATATCCTGATTTTATATTTATCGACATGTTACATTAAACTCTATTTGTTTTCACTTATGGAGCCTAAAATCGCCGTGAATTTATAAAGAAAAAAAATTAGGAGTCATCTAAAAACGATGAATATTTGCTGTTGTATTTTGTTGTTAAATTACTAACGGATTCCCCTTTTGTTTGCTCAAGTTCAAACAAATTTTGGAATTCAGGCTCACTTCGTTTTTCTTCTACGTTGTGTTTTAATGTGTTTGCTTCACTTCGCTCAATTACTCCATACTTAGCATCTTTACTTAGACATTCGTACCCGAATTGAGTCAATAACTCGTCTGTGAGTTCTTCCTTAAAATCTAAAAAATCTATCTCGCTAAATTCCAATTTTTGTAAGTAGTAAGGTGTTTTGAATTGAGTAGCTAATCGCTTTTTAGTCCGGTAAAAATTGTAATAGAAAAAAGTTAATAAAGAGATGTAAATCCCTACAACAGCAAACCCGATGGTGTTAAGCAGTCGCAATAGGAAAAAAAGCTCTGCGAAATAAATAACTAAAAGCGCCACTGAGTATCCGAAGATTGGAATTGAAGTATATCGAACTCTTGTACGAAGCGTCTCCTCCGCTAGTCTTAACCCTTTAACTGAGCTTGTCTTTTTCGTTCTCTTCTCGATCATCCGATATTTTTTTTCCAAGAACCTGACCAAAGGAGCTAATTCGGCTCTGGTAACGGCGTGAAGATTAGTGCTTTTTTGGTATGGGAAGGTGAGCGTTTTTTCCATGCTTCTGGGAGGGTTATAGCATAACAAGATAGGTTCGATAAACACCTTGTATTGAGTAGTTCCCGAAAGAAATATCACACTTTTGTTTCCGAACCCTTTTTCTAAGGAAAGGCTAATTTGTAAATATTTTTGGAAAAATGTGAGAATACCTTGGTTAGTTGCTATATCTTTATACATCGAATCTCTGACTTGCAATAAACTTTTAGCAATTTGCTCTATATCGCAATAAGCTCCAAGATCAGTTTTGCTCGAATGCGACTTTAATTCTATCTTACTCTCGTCAACTAACACCGTTCCTTCATGATCGAACCGTTTCACAGGAAACAGGAACAGAATTCTAAGGTCGTCCGAAGCTTTCACTAACTTACACCCGAGGTAATCAAGGCCAGTAGTAAATTGTTTTAACGATTCTAACGAGCTAGGGATTTCGTAGCACCCAGCATCCTTAAAAGAGTCGGCAATTTGTTGGTGTACGATACTCTCGAAAGTTCTATCTCTAGGATATTCGAAATTGATATTCGTTGGTTCTGCTGGAGTAGAATCAAAGTTTTCTTCTTCTATTGTGTTTTTTTGTTCAAGTTGCTCCCGTTCTATTTGAATTTCAGGAATAATTTCTTGTGAAGATTCTTCTTCTTCCTCCTCAACAGTATTGCTAGAGTTATTAACCCTTTTTGATATTGGGGTGTATGACGCTGTCAATCTCGAATAATTGTATTTATCGGATAACCATTTTGGATCAGTTTGCGACTGGTCGAACTCTTCTTCCCCTTCTGTTTTGGGTTCTTCACTGGTTTCTTGGGCCTCATCTACGATTACTTGTTCAACTTCGTATTGTTTGATAGGGATTGGTGTAAATTCAACCTTTGTTTCCCTTTGAATTTGAGTAGATTCGCTTACAAAATCTTCTTTTTGAGAACTTTCCAAATGATTTTTAGCTGCCGTAATAAATTTCGTAGCAGTCACTAACCCAATTCCAGGAGTTTCTGAAAGCTTTTCTGGTGTCATCTCAGCGATCTGTCTAACTGATACGATTTTTGCGTTGTATAATTTTTCTGCTGTGGTAGAGCCAATCCCTTTAATCTCGGTTAGATTATCACGGGAAAGCTCGCTAATTTTTTGTTCTTGGGTTCCATATACATCTGTCATGAGAATCTATTCTTATGAAAAGTCGTCTGTATTTAAAGAAAAAATCGCTTCTCATTTCATAAATGCTTTCAAATAAGCCAATCGAATGTGAAATTATCTTTATTTCTATTGATGAAGGTAGTGAACTATTGAATTATTTTGTCTTTGTGTTAGATTTATTTTCTTTTTGTTTTTTCCTTTAAATTTGCTCTATTTCAAATGCTATTACAACAATGTGATTACAATAATAACTTTTTTAAAAACAATCGCAAACTATGTCCCTTACTAACTACACCAACTCAAAGAAATCGCAAGTCGAAGAAGGAATTGAGGAGGAAATATTTGAGTACGTTCAAGACGAACGCATCCTTCGAGTATTGTTCGAGCAAAAGATATTCAAACTTCGGCAAATTCAGAGAGAGGCGATCCAAAAGGGATTATTCTTTCGAAAGTCGTTCCTAGTATGTGCGCCTTCGGGGAGCGGTAAAACTCTAGTAGGAGAAATTAGTGCCGTAAACAACGTGTTTCAAAAGTTCGGTAAGTCAATATATTTAGTTCCCTATAAAGCTCTTGCCACCGAAAAATACATCCATTTCAAAAAGAGTTACGAGCGGTTTGGAATTACAACCGAGCTGTCAATAGGAGATTACGACGTAGACGATTCCCGATTAGCTAAAGCAAATATTATTGTAACCACTTACGAGAAAATGGATTCAATTTTGCGAAATTTTAGCGAAAAAGAATGGATTTTCGATATTTCGACTATTATCATTGACGAAATTCACATTTTAGGAGAATCAAGCGGTTCTCGAGGTCCAAGGTTAGAGTCTCTAATAGTTCGGTTAAACGAGTTCTTACACCAACCGCAACTAATCGGACTTTCAGCTACCATAAAAAATCCTGAATTCTTTAATGACTGGCTTTCTTCACTCGGAAACAATAACACGCTAATTTTTTCCGATACCAGGCCTGTTCCTTTACATTATAGAATAGAAATTACTCAAAATAAAAATTCCACTATTAAGAAAATAATGAGGACGACTTTAAATGATAGAGGGCAGGTTTTAGTATTCCTAAATCGAAGGAAAGCCACTCAACAAACCGCACAGAACCTTAAAAATTTAGTGAAAACGCAACTAACTGAAAACGAGTTAAAAGCGTGTAAAAAGGTAGAAGAGAAGCTCAACAAAATAAAAGGAAGAAACACTGAGTTAAAGAAAGCAGTTAAATGTGGAGTAGCGTTTCATCACGCTGGACTGCTCCCAAAAGAACGTAAACTTGTAGAAGACGCCTATCGAAAACATATAATCAAGGTAATATGTTGTACTACTACCTTAAGTGCCGGTGTTAATGTCCCCGCTCGAGTAGTCATCGTAAAAGATTTCAAACGATATGTGACTTCAGGCCACAACATTAAAAACTTTTCTGGATACTATGAGAACGGAGACGGATTTTCATACTTTATGCCGTTTTCTGCCAATTCCGTTTTTCAAATGCTCGGTCGAGCAGGAAGACCGGGGCTTGATTCAGAAGGTTTTGGCTATATACTTGCTAGTAATGTCGATGAACGGGATTGGATCGAAGATCATTACTTCCAGAACGCCGTTCCAGTAGGAGTTTATATTCCTAAATACAATAATTTAACTTCTGGACTCAATAAACTTAACACTTTGAAAGAGCAAGTGCTTTTGCGGATTTACGAGGAGAAAAATATCACCTTAGAAAAATTAAAAGAATTCTTCCAAAAAACTTATTTTTGGTACGGTATCAAACAAAACAAAACAAAAAATCGACAGATTCCCATTGATCAGCTTTTGATGATTAAAGAAATTACCCCTATTAACATCTTGAAACTGCACTCCGACCCGAAAAAAGTAGAAAGGTTATCGAATAATCACCACCAGATTAAAATAACAAAGTTGACGAAGTCAAATGTATCGGGCTACATAAAAACGGATTTTGGAGTATTCTTTGCGGAATTCGATATCGATGTTGGGATACGATGCTCGTGTGGGTTTGAAAACGGGATATCTAACAATTACTCAGACGATCAATTCTCTTTCGAATTTTGTGACCACATCACTGCACTTTTACTACACCTAATCGGGATTCCCGACCAGAACTTCCAAAAATATGTCCAGGACATAGTTCCTAAATCGGTAAAAAATCAATATGTTCTCAATTACTTGTTCGAAAAAGGGTTAATCATTAAACGGGACGATAACACCATAAAATGCTCGCAGTTCGGAAAACTCATTATCCGATTGTATCTATACCCCGTTTCAGGAGTCTTAATACGATATAAACTCGAAAATGCTTCGATTGAGACCTATCAAGATGTCGTAAAAGAAGCCTACGAGGTGCTCAAAGCGGAATTAAAAGTACGAAACTACAAAATGCTTCAACCCCTCTTGGAGTGGTGCGACGAAGAGTCAATTGACGACATTTTGGAGAGACACAAGATAATGGCAGGCGATCTTTATACCACTAAGGACAACTTAGAACGAATTATTACTTTTATTGGGATTATCGCAGTTCATTTAAGCGAGTCTGATCCAGACATAGCTGAGGCTATGGTTAAAGTAGCTGAAATGTCCGAAACGCTTAAAATTCGAGTGCATTACGGAATTAGCGAAGAATTATTTGATTTGGTCTTAAGATTAGACAATGTGGCAAGAGCGAGAGCGAGGATATTGTATAACGCAGGATATCATACTGCTACTAAGGTAAAAAAAGAAAATCCTTATGTACTTAATCGAAAAACGGGATTAGGGATAAAACTCTGCAAAAAGATTGTTGGGAAGAATTAACCCTCAGTAAAGAAATATTAAGTCATTTTTTATTACCAGCAATATAGAGATTACAACACCCAATATTACATATTGGCATAAATTTATTTTTTTCCATATAAGCTCGAAATTTAGTATACTTTTCTCCATACCAAATTTCATCAAAGCTATTTTCCTTAAGATTGCCTAAAACAAAATCGTGATATATATGACAAGGGGCAACATCTCCAGAGGCAGTGATTTCAGTCCCGATCCATGGAATTGAACATCCATCATATAGATCAGTCATGTTTTGCCAATCTGCTTTCAAATATGCAGAAAGATTTTCAGGGGAATAGGTAGGGGGTTGTAAAAAATTGGTAATATTGCGTTTTTTTAACTCCTCACATACTTTATTTACCTGATCAGAAACAACAGGCACATCTATATCTTTAAAATTATCAGTATTTCGAACAAAACCATTCCATTTATTTTCACTATAGATTTCAAACTCTGTATTAAGGAAATTCTCAAATTTCAGTCCCATTTCTTCAGTGATAAAATTCTGCATTTCAATTTCAACATGATTAAGAGATTCGAGATTCAAATCGGGATTATTTAGAAAAAAATCTTCCATTGATTGATAGTTATTTTTAGTTATAGTGAACAATATCGCAATACGGGGTGTTTTGCTTCCTAATTTCTGCTTTTCTTCATGGAGTTCATTGATTCCGTTTATGGCTCTTTCATAACTACCTTTACCCCGCTGATAATCGTTAATATCCTTGGTTCCATCGAGAGATACGCGAACTTGGTCAAATCCTGTCCGAACGAGCATCTGCGCTTGATCAGCCAGAAAAGTGCCATTTGTAGGAGTGTCTACAACTGCCTTAGCAGCCTTTATTTCAAGAATTAGTTCTTCCAAATCGGGATAATTAAGTGGCTCTCCTCCAAATAAAGAATACCATGGTTTTGGTCTTGAAGTAGCTAATTCTTTAATTAATCCTTTAAGTATGTCAATATCAAGTACTTTTGGTTTATTTCCATGTTTAATATACGCACCGGATTCTCCCCAGAAATAACACATTTTACATCGAAGATTACACGCTTCTGTTATGTGCAATATAACGCTTTTTGGGTATCTTAATTTTTTTACAGGACACATTTTTAAGACTTCATCCTCATAATTTATAGCTTAATCTAAGATATGAGGATTTTTAACATTTTTGGCTAATTCTTGATTTTTCGCTATAGTTCTATCAAGGGCAAAATTTTTCCTTTTTAACAGTTCGTGTGTTACTATCTTTATAATGGATTCTGATTCCGAAAACGATCCATTCGACCTGAACTTCTCAAAAAAAGTAAGGATTAAAGAATTCTTAGTCTTTATGGAATCTGAGGAAGATCAAGACTATTATGTAATTAAAAAGTTCGAAAATACAAAAGAACAAAACTTAGAAACTCTTGAGTTTATTCAAAAAATCATAAAAAGCGACCCAGAGATAAACTCCGACCGGGTTAAGGGATATTTAAAGCGCCAACGCTTGTTCATAAAACTCTATTTAAAAGAAGTAAACAAAGATCAAGGTTAGGGAATTTTTTTTTAAATACTCAAAAAACTTCAACATAATTACTTACAAAGGTGAGTGATGAGAGTATGGAAGTTTCTAAAAAAGAAAAACACGATCCAGTAGTTATAAGAATTATGGACTACGATAACCTCGAAGATGTGTTATCGAAAATTATTATCCCTTTCTCTGAAGTAATGAAGGATTCACATGTTCCAGATGTATACACAGGATACGAGAAAATACCGTTTGAGAAGCGATATCCTCTCTATCAAATCATTATGAGACAAGAGTTTGCGGACGCGATGATAGTAATAAAAAACGGCATCTCAACAGAAGCTAAATAATAAGTTATTAAAAAAATAATAATTAAGATTTTAGCTTATTGTTTAAACCTGAGAAAAACTTCAATTTTATACCAATTGACTTTTTATTTGAATATTTAGGATTTAATTATAAAGATATAGTTTTATAAAAAGGTTTTAATCATGAGTTCTCAAACAGTAGAAAAAAAGGGACCAATTTTTCCTATTTACGATACATATATAGAAGATTCCATTAATTTTGATGATATCATAATTCCGTTTTCAGATTTTGTAATTTCAAAAAATCTTTCATATACTTATAATGGAGACGAAGATATCAACTTTAAAGAAAGACACCCTGTATATCAAAAACTTTTTTTAGATGAGTTTCTGTAGAGTTTTCTGAAACTTATCGTGAATAGTAGTAGTAGTCATCTTTCTTGATCACCATCCCACTTTTTTTAGCGTTTCTAATTAGGGTTTTTAATTCTATCGCAGGAATTCCATAATCTTCAGACATGATTTCGAGCATATACTTCGGAAACCGCTTGTAAAGTTTTGAAAGCTCAAACAACATCTCGGTAAACTTTTGCTTGTAATCATTTTCTTGATTTTTGTTTTTCAAATCGTTTTTCCTGATTTTAGGTCTAACAACACTATGAGTAGCAACAACAAAATCGTTTCTCGAACGAAATTCCGGCGTTGCTAACTCGTTCTGTTTTCTTTTTACGGTATTCAAAGCTTCCGTCATGCCAGATACTACTTCACCTTTTTTCAATATATCTTGCACTTGGTGTTTTCTACCACATCTCAGACACTTTTTGGTCTTTTGAACGGTTTTTACATAGAAAAATCCCCCACACTTTTTGCATGCGAAGATTAGATATGGAGTTTCGTCTCTTTTAATCGTTAAATCTTCCATTGATTACAAAACACCTTCGTTTTTTACGTGTAGATAAATATTTTTTAGAATAAAATATAATTCTTCCGAAAGATCGATGTTAATAGCTTGGAGTTTATTGTCATCACCCCAATCGGAGAACTTTTTCTTGAGTAACTTCTCTTCGTTGTCAAATTCTTGTTTAAAGTCTACAAAGTCGAAAACTGAGACGATAAGGTTATATTTTTTACTTAACAGAATATATTTTTTAAGAAGAGTATCTCCGTCAAATCCTCGAGGATCAATTATTTGGACCAAAACTTTATCGAACAGGGTTAAATCAAGGATTGACTTTACGATTTCAAACGAAAACCCATCTTTATGAAATTTTTTCCTCAAACCAAATTTAACAGGGAAGGATACGTTTATTTTGATGTCAGATTTAATTTTTTTTGGTTTGGGAGCGATCGATTTGCCCTGGGAAAAAGCGCTTAAACTCGATTGAATTTCTCTTTTATTACGTACTTTGCTAATTTTTTTATTATTGTCAATGTTAACTTTTTTCTCGGAGGTAATTATTTTTTCCAACGGCCTCTCAATATATGAGAACTTAGGTTCATTTTTTTCTACTTGAATATTTTTAAGTTCTTTAATTCTCGGTATATTTTGAGGCATCTTATTGGAATAGACTGTGTGTAGCTGTTTTTCGCCTTTCAAGTTCACATTCATCTTCTTGAGTTTAGTTAGGGCGATATGCATATATATTTCGTCGTGAGTGCCTTTACAATAAAGGATAATTACTTTTCCTTCGCGATGGCGAGCAGTCCTCCCTTTTCTCTGAATAAACCGAATTTCAGAAGCTACTACGTCGTAAAACACCACAAGATCGCACTCAGCGATATCCAACCCCTCCTCTCCTACATTGGTGCTAACTAAAACATTGTATTGACCTCGTTTAAACTGCTCTAAAATCTCTAACTGTTGCTTCTGCGACATCCCCTTATCGTCTTGAGATTTTGTAGATTGACCCACAAATCGAGATGGTTTAATAGCGTTATTTTCGCTTGCTTTTAACTTGTGTACGATATTTTTAACTGAGTCGCGCAACTTTACGAACACCAGTACACGAGAGCCAGGATTGTTTTCAAATTCTTGAATCAACAATGATTCGAGCGTGTAATATTTGGGATGGATGAGCTTTTGAGGAGAAAAATCTTCGTTCTTTTTCAGTTCAATAAATATTTGGTTTAGTCTGTGATCTCTGGCCAGAACTTTTAAGGCTTTAGAACTGGTTTTCTTGCGAGCCTTGGCTTTCATTTTGGTTAGGTAGATCAAAAGTACATCTAAACCTTGCTGTTCAATTAATTCAAGCATATGAAACAAAATTAACCCTTGAGCGTTTATGGAAAGCGCACTGTAGACCCCTGTTTTGTCTCCGTCGCTATTGACTAATCTAGTTAGTTCTCCGTTTAACTTTAATAAATCTTTTCGAATAATTTTAGTATGCAATTTTTCTGACTTTGAATTTAGGAAGTTTAGCTGAGAAAGATATTGTAAGCGCACCTCCAAAAGAATTTGAACCGCATAGTATGCGTCGGCCATAAGTTCGGTTAAATTAACGCCTATCTTATGTACATCCATTGGTTTTAGGTAATTTTTCACGTCTTCGTCTTTTCGAGTGCGAGTATGGATGTTCTCTAACGGAACATATAAATTTTCACAAAGAGTCCTAATTTTTTCTTTGGAAGCACCTGGACTGGCCGTCAAACCTAAGATTACCCCATCCGGATTTTGTTCTACAAACTTATCTGCGATTAATGTATAAGCGTAATCTTTGCTGGCGTGATGGGCCTCATCAAATATTACTAGACACGTGTGTTCTAAGGAATATTTTAAGTTCACCAAATCATTTCTTAAGGTTTGAGGCGTGTAAAATATTATCTGGTGGGTTTCGAACAGCTCCACTCTACTATCTGCAGGAGTTTTTCCCGTCAACACAACGAACTCATTTTCCGGAATAGACATTAAATTTACAAATGATTCGTAATGCTGATTTATCAACGGTCTTGTAGGCGCTAACACGATAATTTTACTTTTCTCTGGGAATTTTTCTAAGGTAAGCGCTGCCACGAAGACGCCAATAATAGTTTTTCCCAGACCTGTAGGGAGGACGACTAGCGAATTTTTTGAAGCACAAGCTCTAGCTATTTTTAATTGGTAATCTCTTTTCTCGATGGATTTTTCTTTCAAGTAAGCGTTATTAATCATCGTTCTACCTTCTCTCTCGCTTTCGATCACATCTCAGTCCCCTTTATACTATTTGGATGATAAAGTCCTCAATCTCTAATTTTGATATAGCCTTTTTGCTTCGGTGGTAAGACTGGATGATCATCCCAGCCTCAACTGCTAGTTTTGAAGGATAGATCAGACCATTTCCTCTATGTTCGAAAAAAAAAGGATGGGAACGGTTAAAGTGCTTTACTTTCTTAGAAAGTTCTGTTGTGTTTCTATTAATGTTGAAGCCCTTCCCAATCTTTACGTGTTGGAAATAATATATAATATCGCTCAATAAGTTCACTTGGGTTCGGTTGATCTCTACTTCTTTCAGGTCAGATAAATCGTGAATTGAAACTTCGGATTTTGGTTTTAGAATTAAATAGCATTTATCTTCTCTCCACTTCTTACACAAAACAAAACCGGAAATCACAGAATTGAAAAGGTTCTGAAACCGAAACACGAGTTCTAACACCTCTTCTAAATCTCGCCCGGACATATTGAGGAAGTTGGCCAACTTATCAAGACTAAAGAGACTGTTTTTCCGAGTTTGGAACTTTTCCAAAGCTGAAACGATTTGATGTAATTGTTTAATTTTAGTACCTTGTGTCATTACAGCTTATATTTATCGTAGTAATAAAAAGAAAAAATTTTATTGACGGAGAAAAAATGAAAAAAAAGGAGAAAAAACTATTTATTTTTTTGAGGATTGCTTACTTTTGAATTTTTTAGAGCGAATTGCTTTATAAGTACCAAGTAAAGGTATCGTAGCGGCGCCTACCATCCCGAATGCTAAAGGAAGGGTCACGGTAGCATCTCCCCCGTATAGGTTATTAGGATCGTCCTCAGGATCTGGGTCGGGATCTGGATCTGGATCCGGAGTGGTGTTAGGATCTTTGTAGTCAAAAGTAGCAGTGCAGATAAACTGAGGATTGGAGAGATAAGGATCGTTAAGGTAGAATTCAAAGGTATAGTTTCCGAAATAAATCGGTGAATAATTAAAAGTGAACATCGAGTTCTCTAAGTTGTGAGAGGTTAACAAATCGATAACATCCACGTAATCACCGTCGCGATATATATTGGCATACATCGAGCCTCCGAAAATTGGTTCGTTTCCTGAAATAAATATATGGCGCCCATAAACATTAACTTCAATCCGAGATTCAGTCTTTGCGATCGAATAGGTAAACTGAGAATCAAATTCGGTGCTAAAAGAGAAAGGAACGCTTCCTTTTTTTATAGCACCATCATACACACATAACTCCCCTTCGACAATCGGATAATTAGCTGTATCAATGGGGATATATACTTCTTTTTGATAGGTATAATTTCCTAATTGATCCAGTACGATATTTCCTAACTGTGCCGACTCGATTTTAACCGTGGTATATTGTCCAAAATCTGAAAGAATGAGATTTACAAGTTCAACAGTAAACAAATTGTTACTTCCTAATCCAACTGTATCGTAATAAGAAGCGCTCAATCTCACATCGTCAGTTTTTGCTATTTCACAGAACCACATGAACACATCGTGATCCAGCTCTTTTCTTTCGGCCGATAAATAGAATTCGTTGTATGTATCAGAATAAATGCTTTGAACGAGCAAATGGGTTTGTTCAACATCGAAATTAATGTTCAGGTCCAAATATTCCGAAATTTTGTAGCTGTAATAGAGATTTTTTGCGTTCGAATAGTTGAGATGGTTTACCACGAAATTTTTAATTTTAATGACATCCAAGCTAAATTGATCGATAGCGTTTAAAACATATATAGCATAATATAAATTCTCTAAAGTTAATTCCACGTCGGCTGAATATTTGGAGTCAAAAAATAACTCAAGTGGAGTCTCTACAATATTTCTTACAATGTAAGTTGCCAGTGCGGTTTTATCGAACCCTAAATCAGCGAAATATTGTCCCGTTACATTTCCTAACCCTAGAAATTGGCTAATAATTTCCATTGTTTGTATAGCGTAATAAGAATACTTCAGGTAAACTAACTCGTTTTTCCACTCGGATGAAGACCCTATATTAATATTTATTAAAAAACCACCAAAGTTATCGGTATAGCTTGGATCAAGGAATTGAGAATTGACAACTTCTTGTAAAACAATATTGATATCAAATTGAGAGGCAAAGTCGTTTAATTTAAAAATTTTCTTCAACGAGTCAAGAGATTTGAAAATATTTTGATGGGAGCCTATGGAATTTATTTCGTCCACGAATTCGTGGTATCCGGCGGTTTCATAATCGAAAGGTTTCGAGCGAAAACTCGCCTTCTCCAAATCCATACCGGTGCAAGAAAAGAAATCGTAATTACCCCAACGTTCTACTACAGTACCTACGAGTAAATCGTATATCGATTGAATGTTAAGTTCTCCAATTTTCCCGAAGTACTCATATGATGACACTAAGCTGTGGATTAAGTCTACAGAAGTGTAATCCTCTGAAAGCAAAGAATATCCGCGTTCTTGAGCAAACAAGGCGATAAACGAAGAAATCTCGTCTTTATCACCTAATGACAATTCTAAGATTTCACCCGTGCCCGAAAGTGACCTTACAATTTGGAACGTGTCAATAAGTTCGTGATATTTCACTGAAGTTGAAGCTTCCCATCCCCCAAAATATTTTCGATTGTTAAGTAAAAAAGATTTGACCTCGCTTCTTTCAAAAGACCCAAAACCTGTCATATCTGCTAATTCTAAATTGATCGCTGTAGAAACTATATTAGAATAGTTATCCACCCACATAGAATCTGAGATGTCAAAATAAGCCCCTTCAGAATGATATAATGTTGTAAGGTGCTGGTGAAACTTGGTTGTATCTATTATATCTATATAACTGCTTCCGAAAATTTCCAGAGTCTTTAAGCAATAATAAGAAGCAAATTGGTTCGGTTCTGGCTCCATTAGTGAGTCAAACAAGCCATCATTATCGTTATAAAAGCCCGTAGAAGAGCCCAACGATTGTAAACCGTCAATGTAGAACGTAATATCGCCCCTCTCCTGCGAGCGTAAATTCCAATCAACCCCTAAAGTATCTAAAGTAATTACGGCGTAATAGGTATTGTCGGCAGTAGGAATTTTAAATCCATCTTCTAACGAGTTATCGTAAGGTTGTCCAATAAATCCGTGTAGACCTTGATGATAACAACTCCAAATAAAGTCAAGCATACTCGCAATATTTATTGAATTGACACTATTCAAGATTTCTAACGAAAGAACTGCGTAACAATTAACTTGTAAAAGCGTGGACAAAGGATAATATCTTCCCTCTATTTTTGAAGCAAAGTATCTCTGAGTGTTCTCGTCCGAAAAGATGTAAGAACTAGAGTTGTAAAACGACAAGATATAGTCGATTACCGCTTGTTGATCAATATCTCCCAGCTTTCCTATAGCGTCTAAAACATATAGCGCGTAATAAGTAGCTTGAAGAGAGCTAGAATAAATCTGAGGATAATAACCATAGGCAGCGTAATCGGCGTTTTTTGCATCAAAAACTGCTTGCAACATCTCCAGACTCGAGACATCAGAGGACTCCAGCAGGTCTAAATTCTCGTTTACTCTATCGCTAGGATTCGCAACAGATTTTATACCTATTGTAGAAAAATAAGCTAAAATTACAATTAAAACAACACTAACTAAAACTTGGGGTTTTTTCCATTTCATTATACTTCACGCAAAGTCTATTATAAAAGCTTTGCATTCCCCATCTACCAAAATTATATAAAGAAAAAATTAGTGGTATTAATTGAAAATTTCTTGGTTATGCCTTTAAACTTATAATAATGAAGGAAATCATTTAAATCCATTAATGAATGGAATAATACTAATTGATGATTAAAAAGAAATTTGGTTGTGAATGAATATGGTTGTGCTATGGATAAAATGTCCCTATAATAATTCAGTAATAAATTTTGCTTCGAGGTTAGGTCTGATGGCTCTTGGTACCGTGGGGATAATCTTTTTCAATTTATGGGTTGCTGTCGTGTATTTGTTGTATTCTGTGTTGTTTAACTTTCTATTATTTCCGACTAAGCATTGTCAATATTGTTATTACGCAGTAAAGGAAACTACAACCGATAGTAAGACAGGGAAGACTATTGAGAAACTATTACCTAAAGATCAATGGGTAGAATCATGTTTAGAGAAGCATGTAGAATGCGGGAAGAAATGGTCAAAAGGTTTTTACATCCTCTGGTTTGTTCCAATTATTTTATTAATCGTTTCGTTCTTCATTAGTTTTTCTGTGTTTGCTTTACTCTCTTTAATTGGCTTTATAGCAGTGTTAGCACTAATGCTGTATTATACTAGAATGAAAATCTGTCCAAGATGCGAAATTATGGAAGAATGCCATTCATCTTTTTAACCCTAAATTGGTGAAAAAAATGGAAAAAATGAAAGCGATCGTATGCAAAAAATACGGATCTCCAGACGGTCTTCAACTTGAAGAGGTAGATAAACCTACCCCAAAGGACAACGAAGTTCTGATAAAAATTCATGCAACAACAGTAACCTTTGGGGACGCGATGCTTCGAAAGCTCAAATTCCCTCTTAGATTAATATTTGGTCTCAGAAAAAATGGTATACTTGGGCACGAATTGGCGGGTGTAATTGAAGCAGTAGGTAAAGATGTGACAACTTTTAAGAAAGGTGACCAAATTTTTGCATCTACGGGTATGCGAGGGGGTACTCATGCCGAGTACATCTGCTTGCCTGAAGATGGACATATTGCAGTATAACCAGCAAACATGACCTACGAGGAAGCCGCTGCCGTTCCTGTTGGGGGAAATACAGCATTGGACATTCTTAAGAGGGGTAAGATCGAGAACGGACAAAAAGTCCTTATCTATGGCGCTTCTGGAAGTGTAGGCACTTATGCGGTGCAACTTGCCAAGTACGCCTTTGGAGCAAATGTTACTGGAGTCTGTAGTACTACAAATCTAGAATTGGTGAAGTCTCTAGGAGCTGATAAGGTAATTGATTACACTAAGGAGGATTTTACCCAAAATAGTGAGAAATACGACGTTATCTTTGATGCTGTAAGAAAGCTTTCGTCCTCACGGAGTAAAAATTCGCTAAGGACAAACGGATCCTATCTCTCCGTTCGATCTTCCACAAAAGACAATGTTGAAAATTTAATTTTCCTCAAAGAACTTATTGAGCTGGGTAAGCTAAGAGCTGTTATAGATAAAACCTATCCATTTGAACAACTCCCCGATGCTCATAGGTATGTTGACAAAGGGCACAAAAAAGGCAATGTAGTAATAACTGTGGAACATAACAGCAGTTAAGAAATAGGGTTATCATCGTAAATTATAGAAAGAGTAAAAAAAAAATAAAAAATAGAAATTTTGACATTCAATCAAAAGTCATCGTCAACAAAGCACGGGTGGACCCTTTGAATTGTAATATTTCCATAGTTCTACATTTACAAGCTCCTGTTCGTCAAGTATCTCGTTTTTGTCTGAAGCATAAAATTCTTTAGAGTTGAGTTGATGATTGGTGGTAAATTTATCTTGTTTATTGGTAATTGAGGCAACTAAATACCCGCTTGCTTCTTTTATAAATAGAAGATGCTCTTTGCTCCCATTTAGGGAATTGTATACTTGATTAGCGTTTCCTAGTATTAATTGGACGATGTCGACATTTTCAGGCGATTCTTCAATCGAAACTTCAATTGGATCGATAAAACCAGGGTCAAGCACGCCTAATTTTTGCATAACTTTTTTTAACAATACCGCCGATTTTACAAGGGTTTTGAAACCAGGAACTTTAAACCTTTGAATGACTCGCCTCTCTACTTGCCGGTGAATCGTTGACATTTTAATCCCTAATTGGTCACAAATTGCACATACGCTCACTTCTTTTTTCTGGGAGCAGAGGAGTGTAATAGAAGTCACTAATCCAACAATAACATCGTCTTTAGTGTTTTTAATTGAATCGTAAAACCTGTTTAATATCCGTCGTGATTGGTAGTAAAATGGCATACCTAATTTAAAGTGCTCACTCACTTCTAAAATCCGTTCGATTATGTATTGTTTGCGATCGCGCTCTTGATATTCGGGCCATATGCGAATAATCGAGAATTTAAAGGCGTTAAAGTCTTTCTTTGAAATTTTTGAAACCTCTAATAGGTCTTTTTCGCGAACGGGCTTGTTATTCTCTTTGTAGTAAGCATAGATCACGCAAGGTACGAGCATTTCCGCACTTCTGTATTTAGTGCCCTTGCCTAATTGAGCGCGATTCTCTTTAAATTTACCTAAAATTACATTAA
Organism: Promethearchaeota archaeon; assembly: GCA_030599585.1. Lineage (GTDB taxonomy): Archaea > Asgardarchaeota > Lokiarchaeia > Sigyniarchaeales > SOKP01 > SOKP01. The sequence goes on from JAUVNS010000001.1 coordinate 260,831, forward strand.
AATCATTGAGTGAGAAACCTAAAGCGGTTAATATCCTTTTAATCTCAACCTTAGCTGTGATTAAGACATTTTCTTCAGTCGAACGAGACGCATCAATCCGACTGAGCCCTTCTAACTTGGCAGAATATTGTGATTTACGCCTTTCGGATTTGAAACCAATCTGAGTTTTACTTAATACCGCATGTTGAACGACGTCAGCATCGTAGGGCCTATGATATTCTAACTTTTGTGCCTCTAACACTATCCCGCATTCTCGGCAAGTAAATCCTTCGTGAGTTTCCACAATATCCTGTGATCCACAGATATCACACTGGTAAAATGGATCAAACATAGAAATCGTCTTTAACGATTTTGCTTTATCCATGTTTTTGGTTGTTGCCATTTTTTTCCAACTTTTTTATAATTTTTTTGAAAAATATCGATTATATTTTAATTACAAAGAATAAAGATCACCAGTTTGCTTTATGAAGATATGGTTTTATGAAAAATCTCTAAAATTGTGGGATATAATCAAATGAATAGCGAAAAATAAAGCTGAATCGGTAAATAAACTTTAATTAATTCATGGGTTAATATGATAACATTCTACATGTAGAAGATTAAGCATGTATTTTTTCATCAAAATCACAATTTCGCAATTTTATTCCGAACAAGGAGAATTTTTGAATCGCAGGTGCTGAGGTTACAGCCTAAATAAGGAATATGAAGAGATTTGTAATGGAAATTTTGATTAAATACATATATTTATTTGTCTTTTAATCTGAATATATCAATAATAACAATAGATTTAGAACTCAACTGAATTAAAGATAATTTTAATAGATTTTTGAAATTGGGTTAATTATCTTCGACTTTTCTTAAGTCTCCCGTTGAAAGTTCTTTATTGAAACTCACTTTTATTCTTACATTTATCTTATCCATAAATTTCTTTTTAAACACCTCTTAAAATTAATGTTTAGTCTAATGAGGAAATCAAAGAAAGAGTTAATTTATCACTTTTTTTGACATTAAATTTTTCTTTTAAATACATTCCAATAATAGTAAAGATATAATCATGATTGAATTGTATTTTTGGCTTCTCGTTATGTTAGGGTTTTCGATGTTGGCTCAGATTTTTTACCGCTATGCCCGAACACCTGGATATAAAGCGGTGTTTAATGTCATAGCTTTCATTGGAATAGCTGTTCACGAGATGGCCCACTATACACTGGGAACATTATTCGGTGCGAATCCCAGTAAAATGCGGGTGAAATATCGAAGCGATGATAAATCAATAGTTGCTCCCCACGGATCAGTCAAATTTCCGGAGATCCAACGATCTTCACTCTTGCAGATTTTTACGATTAGTTTTGCTCCTTTATTGGTATCCACATTTCTATTAATGCTTTGCTTGGATGTAATCTTTAACATACAGACCGAATTGTGGGTAAAAGTGGTAGCAATAGTTTTCAGCATCTCGTTAATTATTGGCTCTGAACCATCAGGTCAAGATATCAAGCAAATAGGCTATTCCTTTCAAAGAGATCCTCGTTATTCTGCTTATCAAATATTCCTGCTAGTGTTATCAGGAGTATTGGTGTGGTTATTTGTAGATATATATTATTTTGCTCTTCCTTTTGAGGTACTTTATTATATCGGATATTTTATTGTTCTCACTTCTTTTTACTTTACGCTGAAAGGAACTTTTTGGATAGTTGGTAGAACTGCTAAAGGAATAGCCAAGAAAATGGGAAAAGTTCAGGTGGCGAGTCCGAAATTTCTTACTCGAAGGAGGAGGTTTATACACATAAAAGACCCAAACGAAAGAGAGGTGCAATGGTAAATATGAAAGGATTTTGCTTAATCGCAATAGCAGTTGCGATGTTAATGTTCTACCAGAAGGAACCATTTTACACGGTAATTATTATCGGTATTGGGGTGGTAATCTATTTCGTTTACAAGGCGAAAAAAAACGGAAATGGGTTGCTCGGAGCGTTTTTTAGCGGAAATCAGTCTCCTCAAGATAGTAGACTAGACGATTTAATTGCTTTAATGATGCTCCAACAACTCTCCTCGACTAACTCCCAGAGCAGCAACGCCACTCAACAGATTTCCGAACAAGCTCGAAAACGACGGGAAGCAATCGATAAGACTCAAAAAGAAGTGTTAGACCTATTGAGCAGTGATTAAAACGCGATGGAGCCAAGTGATCCTTTCAACATTACTTCTCTGTTCGATCTACTAAGGGAACGAAGAATAATCTCAATTTCGGGAGCGTCAAGCACGGGCAAAACGACATTAGCGCTTCAATTAGTTGCGTCTGTACTAAGTAGCGAGGATAATATCGATGAATGTTGCGTCTGGATACAGGCTAGCGAGCAATTCCCTAAAAAGCGACTCCACACTTTTTTTAAAAGTTCTCCTGGCAAGTTCGACTACCTCGTAAAAAAAATCTTTTTATATCCAGTGACGTCTCCTTTTTTGAGTTACGAAGATCAATCAGCCTTTTTAACAACAATAGGAAGTATTATCTTACCTTTTAACACCAAATATTTAGTAATCGACAACATCTCGCACCACTTACGGCTTGCCTCTTCTTGTTGTTCTAATTTCAAGCAAAAAACTGCGCTATTAGACAGATTTTTTAGCGCTCAACTGTTTCCCCTCATTATGCGCTGTCTAAGGGAAAAAATCGTTCTAATTCTAATACACGAGGTCTCTTTTAACCCTAAATTGGGAAAGAATCAACCATTTTTTAATAAGTTGTATTCGAGGATCAACAGCGTAAATGTTAGTTTATCGAAGCCATTTAATTCCAAGACTAAGCGTATGAAAGTCGTATCGAAAAACAACAAGATCACGAGCGAGCTGAAATATCAAATCTTAGAAAGAGGGATTTCTTTAGTTTAGTATTAGGTCGTTATATAAAGCAAAAATTTTGCCATCCGATTTTTCCTTTTCCTTTAAATAGCTCTATTTTATAAGTATTACGATGATGATCAACACACCTGATCCTAAAATTTCTAATCAAATTAAATGTTCCATTTGCCGTGTCGACATTAAAGATCGCCACACATTGTATCAATCGAGCTTGAAATTGGGTGTGATCTGCAAACTTTGCCGAGAACGATTCTCTGAAGACGATATCGAGATGATCGTTAACATGTTTTTTGCGTTTGGTGGATTTTTTGGCCAATTCGAAAAATCCAAGTTTTCCATAGACGATACCATCGTAGAATTTGCAGAACAATTGGACACTAGCAACTCGACCTTTCACTTACAGAATGTGAAGATGTGGCACAAAATATTAACCCACGGTATCGCTCCTAAAGAGTTTTTAAGTGAGTTATCTACGTACATTGATCAAGGTTTTTTTTAGAGAAAAAAGAATCTTAACTGATAACATAATTTTTATATTGATTTCTATCTCACTTCTATATTAACGATAATTAAATTATGATTCATAAATATTAATCGATTTATTTTTAAAAATCAAGATGTCAGACGAAGAACTCAGTAAGCAAATTACTAAAATAGCAGTAGAAATTGAGAAAGTGGACCAGACAGCGAAACAAAAAAAAAACTACTTTACAAATAAATGTGATGAGGAATATGATCCTAAAATCAAGGATGTTGGGGAACGGTTGCTACATCACCAAACCGAATTAAATGAACTCCTCAAAAATCTTAATGAATTAACAGCGAAAAAGAAGGAATTACTCACTATTACAAAGAAATTGGAATCAGAATACAACTCCTTGATAAAAGAGAAGGAAAAAATCTTTAACCAGAATATTAAAGCAATTGAAAAAGAAAGGAAAAGTAAAACGAAGGACATTGATACCAAAATTAAATTACTAGAGAAAGAATTGAAAACAAGTGAAAAAAAATAAGCTTGTAGAGATTAAAGGGATAGAACATTCTAACGGGGATTTTTTATTTATAGAGATGATTAAAAAAAAAAGTTAAAGAAGTTTTGTTTCGGTTTTAGGCGTTGGAGTTTTTATAACCAAGAATCGAAAACTTGCTTCAGATTCGTTTAATAACGTGTGAACGATTTTGGCCGGACTAAAAATTAATTGATCTTTTTTCACAGTTTCTCTTTCTTTTCCGATCTCGACGATACCTTCACCTTCAAGAACGTAAAAAGTCACGTCTACCGGCGTTATATGCCTTTTGAGAGCTTCACCCGGCTTTAATTCGATATGTACGATTGTTGCGTGCTCAAAATTCATTAATTTTTTCACAGCTACTTTATGTACGGTGTCCGCAATCTGAACGTCTTTTGTAGTAATAATTTTCATTTTATTTTAACCTAAATTTTCGAGTTATTTTATGATATTCTATATAAATTGATTTACAATATAAGGTTTAAAGTGAACATCTTCGAAGCGAAACTAATTCATAATCCAATATTTAAAGAATAATTGATAAATGAAGGTTTATTCTAAAACCATTAAAAAAAAAGAAATTTGGGAAGAAAAAATCTTATTTATGATATTCGATTGTTAGTTGGTTATATAGTTGTAGGTCATAGACTTCAAATGCGTCAGAAATGGAATGGCATCGGATTGTAAAATTATCTAAACCATTGCTTTTTACATATACAGAAGACTGAGTTTGATAAGCCGACGAAATCGGATTATCAGTCATCGCAATCCTAACAAAGCTGTGATCGACAACATTATTTCTTAAAAGACGAACATAATATATCGTCGAAGGTTCAACACTATTCAGGAGTAAGAGAAGTGTAATTTTGTAAAAACCCTCCTCTATTAATTTAAAACTTGTATTATTATTGCTTACTTCGATATAATTAGAATTATTAAACTGGTTATTGCCAACTTCAATAAGCCAGGAGTGATCAAATATGTATGGGGCGTATTCTTTATTCGTTGCTAAATCATCCCATAATCCTACGAGAATCAGTCCACTATCTGGAGATGTGGTTCCAGGAGTAATAAGTATTTCACTCGTGACGAACATATATCCGCTTAAACCTAAAGAAGCAATAGCGATGATCCCCAAAAGAAGCATCGCACCTTTTCTTTCACTCATGTTTTTCTATTCACTTTTTTCTTATTATTTTTATATAGATAGTAATAACTATTGCTATTTGTTATTAATAAAGATTTCAACATTCTAAAAATAGAAGCTTCAAGCAAAAGAAAAAAAGAAATTGTTAAACGAGAATTAATAAAAAAAAAGTGGAAAGTGAAACTTTTCCATAATTGAGAATTTTATCTATAGAATTATGATTGGTGGTGGATCGGGGTCATCAGGTGCTTCTTGGATAGATACAGATGAATCGAACGAGTATTGTATCCCTGCTCCATTTGTTACTATTATCAAAATGACATGTACACCAAGAGTATCCGGTACAGGAATGTGTTCGTAAATTTTAGAACCCAATCCTCCTAAATTAGTTTCAAAAACGTACGTGACCTCATCAATTTTAATTGTTACTTCTTCAATCCCCGAGTCTGGATCTCCGACTTCTACTAACCATTCTCCAGGATCTTCATCTGTTGCTTCCCCAGAGTAATCAAGATAAATTGTTGGCGGGGATATATCTATACCAAATATTGGATCAAAGATAATTTCTTTTATTTCCACATAATAGCTAGATTCTTGGTCTCCCTCATAGTCATTGTCGTTATTAATTGAAATAACCTCTATCATGTGAGATCCAATAGAAGTAGGAGTTATAACTCCTCCAGTTTCCCCAGTATAAGAAATTGATAGTATACCGCCTAGATTTTCATCATGGATCATTTCAAAACCATTAACTAAAATAAGTACGTCATCAATCCCCGATTCAACATCAGTAATATATACATTCCACCACCCAGGATCGTAATCTGTTCCTGATCCGACATACAAAACTTCTATTGTTGGTGGAGTAGTGTCATCGTCCTCTATATGTGTAGTAAGAGTTTCTTCGATCCAAAAATCTCCATATTTGGCTGCTACTTTAATGAAATGGTCACCTGCCAAAATTGGAAGAGCAAATCTAAAAGACCATGAATGTATTGGTGTTTGAAACTGTTCATGAATTTGTGGAAAAGGATTACTACCCACATAGATCACCACTTCCATAAGATGAGCACCAATTACATCCACTAACCAAGCGCCGGTGTCAAAATCCATTCCTGATCCTTCATAAACAATCGAAATTAATGGATAATAAGGTTCTATTTCTACTGAATCAGCTATGGTTCGTTCTAATCCACTTAAATTCTTAACTTTTACTACAATTGAGTGAGTTCCTAGTTCAATTGGGACAGAAAATAGATAATCAATTACAGATGTAATGCCATTAAGATCTTTTTCATATATTTTTATTAACCCATCAACGAAAATTTCAACTTCATCAACCCCGGATTCACTATCCTCAATAGAAACGATCCAATCACCTGGGTTGATTTCATTATTTTCACCTTGATACACAATATTAATTATAGGAGCTGTTGTATCTTCTAAAATTTCAACCCAATCAGTTTCTGTAGCTATTTCTTGATCCCATTCGTGATCATTATCATCGTTTATCGCAGTTACGACAATCATGTGTGTATTTATTACAAGTGGTAATGGGATATCATTATAGGTTAGTGATAAGAGCCCTCCTAAATTCTGATCGTTTATGTAGACAATTCCATTAATTTCTATTAAAACCTCATTAATTCCAGATTCAAGATCTTCGATGACTATGTGCCATACCCCTAAATTGGCTAAGTAATGCCCTCCTTCATATATTATTGAAATTGTTGGTGGAGTCTTATCATCATCATAAACTGAGAATGGATTAATTTGGTCTAAAATTAGATCACATTCAATAATGAAATTTGCTCTTAAATTGCTACAAGTAACCCAGGCTTGATCATAAACTCCATTTCCCCAAGGAATTCCATGTTCGTCTTGCTTTAATCCTGTTAATTTAGGTTTGATATCGTGGAGTAGTTTATTATATGCTTCCTTGAAATTCTCTTCTTCGATCAATTGCTGTAATTCAGTTAATTTGTTACAAATAGTTGATTTCCTGTTTTGAGCTGGTTTTTTCCAAGAATCTTCAGGGGAGTTACGAATCGTCTCCTTAAATTCTTCTATAGTAAAAGTGAAATCGTCCGTCGTTGCTTTTCCGAATGTTATGAATGAGCCAAATACAAAAATAGTTAAAATTGCTAAAAGAATGTAACTTTCCTTATTTACTCTTGTTTTCATTTTAATTTCGCCTAAAATTTATGTTAGATTATGAATAATTATCACAAACTATTATTTAACATTTTTGTTAAAAAACGAGCGATATATTAATTAGAAAGGATAAAAATTGTTTTTGAAATTATGGAATCGGGTTGTTTAAAGAATTATTCATAAATAGTCAATCCAAGTTATATGAAGAGAGTAAAAAAAAAGAAAAAAAATTTAGGGTGTTGGCAAAGATGCAAGTACGCTTGTATATGCACTTAGGAACAAAACTGCTAACCCAGTAAGAACATTCAACATTAATGTGAGCATATTGAGCGTCTGATTCTGTTTTGGAGTGAATTTTTTAACTCTATCCACAATTAAACTGCGGAACACACTTAAAGTTATCATAACAAAGTATAATATGTGTTTGATACTCAAGAGAGTCGAATATTCCGTTCCAAAGCTCAAGAAGCCCGTATACAAACCAGATGCCGCGGCTTGTCTTGCCATAAAGAACCCGGTAATTATCAAACCAGCCATACTAATGTAGGTTAACAAACTAAGCTTTTTCTTTATCAAAGCATTTAACGCTTTAGTTTCTTTGGATTTACCAAGAATTTTCCTGACTGCAGGTAAAACGGAAAATGCGAGCGCCAACATGCCTCCAATCCACATCGCAGTAAATGTACTGTGGAGGAAGGAAATCAACACTGGAGCTATTACAGCACTTATAGGAACCATAATGATCGTTTAATATTTTATTTTTATTTTAATTGATATTTAATTAACTAAAATTAATCAACTCATAATTTTGTTTTCCTTTACGGGTAAAGTTTTTTTGAAAACGACTTTTTTGGTATAAATACTTTAGCTTACCAGTAAAGGGATAAATTTGACTTCAATTACTTATTCAAATTTATTACCTAAACTACAAATAAATAGAGATTCTCAAGATGATTTTTCAACACGGAATAGACTTTACTCACGGCTCAACACTTCCCATGTTTTTATTGTGGATAGTTGTATTTGTCGTAGCCTTACTTCTAATAAATAAAGGCAAATTGAATAAAACATACAGCTTAATTATTTATACAGTAGTAGTCGTTCTTGGAGGCGTTATCCTAGGTAGTGTTCCTAATTTGAATTTATCAATTCAAACTCTCCTTCCTGCTATTGGAGTGGGTGCTCCCTTTAATGTTATGCTCCCTCTGATAATAGTTTTGCTTTTATTGTTACTCACTGTTTTCTTATTTGGACGCATACTTTGTGGTTTTGCTTGCCCAGTGGGGGCACTACAAGAATTGATTTCACAAATTAACTTTAAGTCAAATATCAAAAAACAGAAGAATGTAAAATATAAAATTGATATCTCACTTAAAACCGCCACTATTATTCGGTGGATTTTCTTTGGAGTTATAACCGTATTAGCAATTGTTTGGAGCTTTTCATTACTACAAATAATCAACCCTTTCGCAGGTTTTAATATTTTTACAAACCCTCTTGCTCCTCTGTTTTTGATTCCTGGAATTACTTTAATAACAGTAATAATTGCGAGTTTTTTTATATATCGGCCTTGGTGCAGACTTTTCTGTCCATTTGGAGCTTTGACTTCCTTGGTAGGTCGTTTTACTCGATATAAATACGTAAGAACAGAAGACTGCAATGACTGTGGATTGTGTGAAACAATTTGTCCTACTCATCAAGCCGAACGAGATAGTAAAAAGCGAGAATGTTATTATTGTAATAGATGCGTTACCGTTTGTCCTCAGAACGCGATCAAACTTGGAAAATAATTGAATTCAACTTTTTTTGATCTTTTTTTTCATTTCTATTTATAAATATTTGGGTTATCTGTTTATCCATGCCTTTGATACAAACAAGCTATTTTTGAATTAATTCTTTATAGAAATTCTTTATTATTATGAGTATATATCGTTAGAAGATCGGTAATAGCATGAAAAAATTAGCAGAACAACTAAAAAAAATTGATTTAGAACTACCTAAATGGACCCGAGAAGTTCTTTTTGAACATTTAGTGGAAGTGTGCAAAGATATTAAACAAAATGGAGAATTAAAAAGAGCCTAGCACTATTTTCATCTTTCTTTTTCCAATTTCGTTAGAAGAGTTAGAATTTTTTATCTTATTTATTAAATTATAAAAATCAAATCTTTTCCGAATCTATTCATTCTGTGATTTCTATAAATTTCCATCGTGTTGGGGTTCTTGCATAATCGTTCATATCCCAACAAAAAACTTTGGTTTTGTTTACCCGATAAAATGGAGGAGGATGATCTAAATTGTATTTTCTCATATAATCCAATTTAATCTCCTTAATAACATTTTCATTTTTTTCAATTGAAACTTTCCCTTCTATTATAACAACCTTCGTCCCACTTTCTGAGTGAACAACAATATGGGGATTTTCAGCTAAATTTTTACGATTTTGTGTTTCTGAACCTCCCCCAAAATAAAAAATATCATTAATCCAGGATCCCCATATAGGAATTGCGTGCGGATGATTATCTGATTTTGTAGTACTTAACCAATAATTTTTTGCATCCTTCATCTCATTTTGTACAAAATCCCAAGCTAATAATCCGTTATCTGATTCTTCTATACCATAATCAGCTATATATGGACGATCACGTAATTTTTTTTGCTTCATCATTTAACTCGTGGTTTTTCTGTAATTTTAGTTTTATCCTTTACTATCTTCATAGTATTCATAGTAATCTAAAACATTAGTCATCACTGAGTTTTGCATTCACTCCATTTTTTTTCTTTATAAGTAAAAGAATTCAATGTGATATAATCTCAAATTACAAATAGGAGTTGATAGTAAAAAATTTCAGACTTAGACCAAGTAAAGTCGATCAACGCTCGGCAAATTAAACTCCTTCAAGAAAGTGGAATTAGCACGGCAGAAGCGCTGGCTATGTCGCCACATAATATCATATCGGAGATTGATGGATTAGGCGATAAGACAGCGAAGAAATTAATTTGGAACGCCCGAAATGCTCTTGGGATGACCGAGTTCATAACAGCAGAAGACATAGACGAGAACACCGAGTATATTACTACCGGTTCTTCTGAGCTAAATAGAATATTGGGCGGTGGATTCCAAACAGGAAAACTCACCGAGGTATACGGTCCGTTTAAAAGCGGAAAAACTAATTTAGCTCACACGATTGCTGTGACCATTCAACTTTCGAAGAAACAAGGGGGTCTTGGATCTGCTGTCGCTTACATTGATACTGAAAATACTTTTGCGAAAGAAAAAATTAAAAGAATCGCGAAGAGATTTGGACTCGATCCAAAAAAGGTTCTCTCGCAAATCTTTCACGCTAGGATTTATTCAAGTGACCACCAAATGCAAATGATTCAAAAAGCAGAGACCTTATGTAAGACTAGGAATGTGCGGTTGATCGTAGTAGATAGTTTAATGGCGCTAATGAGGGTAGAATACATTGGAATTGGAATGCTAGCTCGTCGTCAGGGCGTTCTCAATAACATGATACACGGCCTTTCTCGAATCGCGGAAACCTATAACTGCGCTATTCTTCTTACAAATCAAGTTTCAGTTAGCATGAAAGGAATGTTCTCTGCTAACGATGCTATTGGCGGAAATATCGTCGCACACGGATGTCATTTTAGGGTCATGTTTAAGACAAAAGGTTTTTCTTCCAATAACTCGTTAAAACGGAGAGCGATAATAGTTGATGCCCCTGACTTACCACCAGAAGAAGCGGAGTTTTATATTACGAGCGTAGGCATTGCTGACACCGAAAAAGGAGAAGTTCCCGAAGCAAAAGGGTTAGATTTCGAAGTAGAAGCGCTATACGAAGAAGAGGAAATTCAAGAAGTCGGAATTACTGAGGATGCGACTAACTCAGGAGAATATTCCTTAATCGATGTGAAAGGAATCGGGGGTGGCACTGCAAAAAACCTTATTAAAAACGGTGTTGCTTCAGTTGATGACTTACTTAATTCCGATCCAGAAACACTCGCTACTAAAATCAGCGGAATCTCTTCTAAAATGATTAATGAATGGCAAACGAACGCAAAAGCTCTTTTAAGCGCTTAAATTTTACTCTTTTTTTTTTATTGTTTTATTTGTTTTCTTTTTTAACAGTAATCTAATTCAAAATCAAATTATTTGCCACTGCAAAGAAAAGCAACATTACCTCGTTTTTGTTTAGTCATCTTACTTAACCAACTCCATAAAAGTTCTCCAAAACAAAAATAACACAGGCGATAATTATCATAATTACGATACAGAATTTAGCGCAATTATTCAAATCTCTCCATTCTTCTATTAACCTCATAACAATTTCACCACTCCTCGTCTTTTATCTTCTTCATATTCTAAAGGTCTTACTTGATTTACCATTCCATTTCTCATCCCCTTCAAATATTATATTATCCATGCAATACTAAAAATAATAACTGCGGAGAGAGTAGTATCACGATTAATATGATTATACCGATTATAAGGAAACATAAACATTCTTGATTACCAGTTTTCTCATACCACTGTTTACTTCCTGGAGTTTTACTGCGTTCTTCTACTACTGGTTTATATTCCACTCTTTCCTTTTTTTCTTCTACTCTTGTGTATCCATCTTCCTCATACTCTAAAGGTTTTACTTGTTTTACCATTATATCGGCCTCTTTTACTTGTTTTTAAGCAACTAATAAATAGTATTCATTATATGAATCAACTATAGTTGTAATTGATATATAAAGCTTATACTAAAATTAACGAGTAAATTCCTATTTTTACCGGTTATTTTTTTCCATATCTCTCATTCTGGCCATTGAAATTCGTTTAATATTGTAAGGAGTTTATCTCCAATATTATCTTTTTTAGATATGTTAATAGTTATTTTTGTTTTTTGAGGTACAAGGTAACTTAATTTTTTTATTTTTGAACCAGTTGTGAACCGGATTAATTTATAAAGATTTTTAATTGGAATCGAGTATCCATAACATGATTTTGAACTCGATATATAATGTTTCAAAGCTTTCTTGGGATTCTTAGTGGAACCACCGCCAAATTCTAAAATTGCTTGTCCTGTGGATAAGTCAAGATCAAAGCCTAATTTTCCTTGAGCAATTATTCGACGATTAGTTACATAAAAGGTTCCATTAATTATCCTAATAACATACTTTTTGGGGACTTTTAGTTTTAATGTCCCATAAAATTCATGTTTTATCTGTTCTCCTTCATCTAGGCAGAACTTCTCCAAAATATATTTATCCATTACTCGCATTCCTTCGTTTCTATAAATCTTACCAAATTTACGCCTTATTTTTGGATAAATCTTTAACATGAAAAACGCAGGTGCTTGTTGATAAATATCTCCTATTACATCGAAAAATTCAAAATCAGAAAGAGAGTTATCAATGTGCAAATCAAATAAATTATTACACAATTCTGACACATTTCTCTTTTCAAGAGCTTTCTCAATCCTAATTATATACTGATTTGATGTATTTTTTTCAATAATCGTCATTTTTTTTTATATGGATTAATTATTGTTGAATGTGGAATATAAAGGTTGTACTGAAAATAACGAGTAATTTCATCTTTTTACTGGTAATTTCTATATTAAACAAAATTTCATGTCGATTAAAAAAAAGGTTTGAGATCTTAAATCAGTGGAAACGAAAGCCACGGGACAATGAGTACAGCCAGCCAAGAAAGAATGTAGAAAATCCCTGCTAAGACAAAGAATTTATCCTTGAATTTTATTCCATGCACTATCGTTAAAATAGTTGCGGGAATTGACAGATATGATAACATCGCTATTGATAAAAGCATCGACATACCGAATAGTAAGGCTATGAATCCAATAGCATATCCGAGGAATGCAATTAACCATAAAATTCCTGATGCGATTAAAATCTCCCCATAAGTTTCCTTATTCCGTTTTCCGAGCAAAATTAAAGAAACTCCAAAACAGACTAGCATTGGGATTTGAGATATTATTGTAATTGTTGTTCCATATATCCTGGCAATTAAAATTTCAGAAGGAGTACACGAACTACAGATTAACGTGGGAAAAGCTATGACAAGAATAGTTAATATTATTCCGATAATACCCGCATTCCTCAAAAGCTGAGAAGATTTATTATCTCGAGGTTGATTTCTTGAAGAAAATATAAACATCAAGTAGGCAAGTACGAGAAAAATCCCTTCAAATAAATCCATAAAGAAGAACATACCAAAAAAATATCCAAAAGTTATTGTCATGGTTTTCAACTTAATTTTTTGTCAATACTGTTCTAATTATTAAAATAGAATTATAATATATAAATAAATTATAGAGATGAGAGAAAGAGGAAAAAAAAAGAAAAATGAATTTAATTTGTGCGTAAGCTAACAGAGTCTTTTTTCCGCCTGACCGCCCCAAAAACTACCAATATAGCCAATAATCCTCCGGCAGAAAGTCCGAAAACAAGCGTCCACTCCATCGGCACGTAAAAATATCCGCTTATAGTTTCATTAGTAAGTGGTTCCGGTTCAGGGTCGGTTCCGTTGTTAATAGTGCTAATTTGATAATCTTCCGCGATAGCGTAGGCAATGTTTACTACATCAACTTGGCAGTAAATCCGAATTTTAACCGTGTAAATTCCTTCCATTGCGGTTCCGAAATCGAAGTGCACTATCGTTCCAACGCTCCCTACTGTTTTGTTTTGGTAGATCGTAAACTCAAGCCCTTCAGGATCGGTCACATCGTAATATACTCTAACTTCGTTTTCAACAGTTAACCCTCCAATTGCCGAAACTCTTCCGAGGTAAAATTTGTAGGATTTATCGGTTTTAAGAACGGTGTTATGCTCAACTACCATCCCGTTGGTGAATTTGTTCACTTGATATAATTTCATTTGTTCTAAAAATTTTGGTGATATCACGTCGTACAAGCATTTTACTTCCGGGTCAAATGATATTTTTATATGCAAGTTTAATGTAAGTGCACAGGCAACAGAGACGATGAATGTGTAGTTTCCAGCGATCGCTGTTCCGAACGGAATTTCGAACCAATCGTCGCTTTGAGAAATGTTAACCTCTGTTTTGAATATTTCGTACACATCCAAAATGGGATCGATGATAGTGACGTTGATTTCGCAGTCGTGAGGAGTAACGATCTCAAGTAACACGTAATAATTGACTTTTTCGAGCAAATAAAAGTTTTCAAACCTCAATGTGTCGTTAGGAGCTAGAAAAGTAAACACTTTGTCCACTAAATCTTGTTCAGAACTTGTCTTTGGGTTGTATGTTTGATTCGTCACACCTAACACCGGGCGAGGATAAGTAGACAGAACGCCAAAAATAGCAAGGCCAGTGATGATCGAAATAACAAAGAGGGGTTTTCTAATTCTTTGCGTATTAATAGCCATACACCTGCAATTCTTTAAATTCAGAAACGAGAATCTTAACGTTTGAGCACTTATCGAAATCGATACAGGTAAAGCACGGTTGGTCCGACCAAAAATACGCAGGTTGATTTGTCCTCTCCACGATTAAAAGCGGAAAGCTACCTTTTGGACACTCTAGCGCAGAATTACTTATCTTTCCCTTCTTTGGGATCGGATACGAAATACCGCACGCATCGCATTTAACGAACCGTTTGTAGTTATTTGTTTTGTACATCATTAGTGAGCACTGGCAGGAGGGGCAAGTGCCTATCTCTTGAATCTGTTTCAATTTAAACACCGTAAATTTATTTTTACTTTAAGGTAAAAATCGATGCTTATAAAGGAAAAAGCGCTTGTTAAAAAAAAATTAGAAATTATGACTACTGATCTTATTTATAAGGCACGGAATTGGTTTCTATCCTTGCAATTCTTTGAACACACCCTAATTTATTTTTTTTGGAAGGTTAGGATTTTTTTTCCTACCTTTCTTTTCTTTTAGTTTTAATAAATTGAGTATATTTCCTCCTCGATAAACTTGCCATTATCTAGTATCTGTTTTTCATCAAACCAAAGAGAACAGTTTTGCATCACACCATCCACATGAGTCCCCGCATTCCATTTTGCTCCAGTTTTTTCGGAAATTGGGCTCCCAAATGCTAAATGCACTCCCGGAAATTTTTCATCCTGCAATATATTACCAACAAATTCTTTTAATGCAATATTTGTCCCGCATGCAAATTCCCCTACCCTATCTGCATTTTCCACTAGTTGCAAATATTTTCTAAATTCGAAGAGTAATTCTTCATTTTCACACGAGATATTCTCTATTTCTGCTTTTGAATTTTGTATAGGAATTTTTATTGGGGTTTTCTTTAGATCCCCATATTTTTCACAAAAGAAGGCACCTAAGGTTCCGTCTACCACCATGACTCCATCTACAGATTCCGGGCAAGTAAATACCTCTCCAGCAGGAAGGTTACCCCACATACCTTTATGCCATAATAATCCCGCATCTGGAATCCATTTCAATTTATTTGAAAATTTAACATTAAGATCTGTTCCATTAGGAGTAATAACCCTTGCTGTTTTAGATTTAACCGCAATTCCCATTATCATGAATGTTAAAGAAGCAATCTTATAATAATTAGCTTGCATGCCGGTTTTCAGTATGGTATCATCGATATTGGGCATGTGAATTTCTCTTCCATTTTTAGTTGCTAACATTATCAATCTCCCTATAAGGAATTCGTCTTTTTTGGCATGAGCTGTATAATAAGTAACATCGCTCTTTTTTAAATCGGCTCTAATCTCCTTTGGGAAAGATCTTAGAGGTCTTTCACCGTAATCATCTAAGATATGAACATGTATGTTTGTGGAAATCTCACTAGCATGTCTTTTTATTAGCATGCCTATGTCAATTGAATCTTTATCTGTAATGATTGATACAACTTCTTTAGGTTTTAATTGAGAACACGTTTCTACTATGGTTTTACCTGCTTTTTCTAATAGTTTTTTCAAAAAAAAAACTCCCTCTATTATTTAATTATTTTGACAACTTGTAAGTCAATTTATAGTTATTATGGTATTGAATTTATCTATTTTCGTTTTGATTAGGTTTTTTTATCTCATTTTTCTTTTAAATAATTTCCAATAGAATGCTATTTATTATGGTATTATTTGATTATTTTGAGGACGTGATTAGTGGCTTCGAGTTTTGGATTGCCTTTGGCTCGCTTGTGGGAATCTTTGGACTCTTAATCGGCATTATGTTAGCTGTATGGGGCGGAAGTCGGCTTCGCTATAAGATGCTAGGAGTTATAATCATATCGTTTGTGTTGATAGCGATTTGCGGGTTCGACACTGGGTTCAAATACTTCAGGATTTTTAGATAAAAAAAAATTCTTATTTTTTAGTAAAAATGATATCCTTGGGGTGGCTGGCTCCCTCCAATCACTATCCCTAAAAGCTCGAAAGGGACTCCTGTAAGGAAAGCACCAATCCAAAGTAATAGTGCGCTAGACAGAAACGATTTAACTCTGAATTGGCGGAAAAAGATTCTGAGGATGTTTATTACTAATAAAGCACCCCCTATAGTAAGAAAAATTTGTCCTACGCTCACAAAAATTGTTTTGACAAATGTTCCTGTCATATAACGCAAGTTTGATCCGAAAAAAGGCACGACTATTGCAACGAACCCTAATATCCCGAGAAATATTAAAAAGGTTTTGTTGGGCTTCCTTCTTTTTTGGATGATTACTATTTGATCTTTATATTTTACCATGCAGATAATCCTCTATTTTTATTTAATTTTTTAACTAAATCTTTATAAAGAAAAAGTTCACTTTTTTCTAATCCTATTGAAATTAAATTCATAGTAAAATCAAAGAAAAGTTTAATATTTCTTCACTCAAGTATATGTAATATGTCAAATAATGAACGAGTGAAATGTCCGAAATGTGGCTCTATGACTTTAATTTCTCGAGATAGAGAAGATTTTTGCTCTAATTGTGGTGTAGAACTTAATTATGATGACTTGGAAAAAGTAGGAGGGAAAGTCCTTATATTATGGATCTCAGTCGTTTTTATAATTACAATAATTAGCTTAGCGTTAATTATGACGCTTTTCTTTCCTCATTACTAGTATTCCTATTGGGTTTACTCATAAAGTTAGGGATAGTTATCGTATAATTTTTTTTTGTATGAAAGGATTTTGATGGGTTGGTGAGTGTTTTAAACGGAAAAATTAATACTTAAAAAAATATCCAATGAAATACTTCTAATTTTTCTTTTTATAATCTGTAATGACCTAAATTGTATGGGAGTTAAACTTCAAGATTTGGTGATCCGAAACGCGATTGAATTTTCCAAACTCGCAGGGAAAATCATAGCGGTTGATGCTCCGAATGTAATAATGAGCTTATTCAACTTCGCCCGCAAAAACACGGACGGCTCCAAAGCTGGACTCATTCTCGACCGCACACAGAGACCGATATCACACCTCTATGGTTTGCTTTTTAGAATAAAGTTCTTCTACTCCAAGAAGATATTTCCAATTTTTTGCTTCGACGGGCTCGATTCCGACCTCAAAAAACTTAAAACGAAAGATAGGCTCAACGACTTCTTGTTTACGGAAAGGTTATACCGATCATTACTCCAAACTGGGAATCGAGAGAACGCTAAGCAAATCGCTTTATCGAAAGAGTATATGTGGCCCAACATTATCAAAGAATCTAAGCAACTACTAGGGGCGTTAGGAGTGCCATACATGAGCGCACCCGCCTCAGCAGAATCGCAATGCGCTCAACTCATTAAAGACAAAGTAGTTCATTACTCTAACTCGCAAGATTTCGATTCGCTTCTGTTTGGGTGTCCGCATGTAGTCCAGAACATCTCGAAGTCGTTAAGAAGAAAAGAGCATGGTCGCTGGACATATAAAAAAATCACTCCGGTTACGATCGATCTCAAAGAAAACCTAATAAGGTTGGGAATTGATCAGTTTCATTTGGTAGACATGGCGCTCTTAATCGGAACCGATTACTTTCCAGGTATTAGAAACATCGGTCCAAAACACGCGTATAAATTCATCAAAAAACACCGATTCGTAGAAAATGTGATCATCGAAGAAAAAGAAAGTTACGATTTTTCGGCCTTGAGTTCCGAAGTTATTGCTCGCGTAAGAAAAATCTTTTTACTCCCTGAAGTCTTAATAGATTACCCAAAACTGAGCTGGAATTACCCCAGCGATCAGCATACGCTGAGCTTATTGTGCGAAGATCACCACCTCAACCGAGAAAGAGTGGAGACCAACCTGAACAAATTGGAGACGAATTACGAAAAATGTCAAGTATTTTTCTCCAACAAAACGAGAAATCCTCCTACAAAACAAAAAACATTCGACTCAATTTTTTCTAACTAAAAATTTAATTTTTCTTTATAAAGGCTCACTGAATCGTTTATGTGCTAAATAAAATCCTAAACAACAAAACTAACGAAATTGAGAGAAGTATGGCAGGATTAACGAACGATGCGATAGTACTGCATAACGAATTAAGAGCCTATAGAAATGCTCCAAGGAAAGATGTAAACAAGGAGAAAGTTCTTAATTATTTTTTTAGGTTCGAAAGCTTTGCGAACAACACCAATGAATACAAGGATTTAACCCCTTTGATCGTCGAGAACATTGTAAAAGAAACCAACCTACCCGATTTCGTCGTATTAAACACAGTTTTTGAGTTCATCACTGAAGCGACCCAATTCAGTCATACTTTAAGTTTGGGACTCGTATCGTGGGGCTCAGGAGAGAAAAGTGCTTTGCGGCAAGCGAAGTTTTACTTAAGAAAAGTTCATAAGATCGCCCCAGTGTTTGATTATTCCAGAGCGATTGCTAACTTGGAGACTTTACACAAACTCTTAAAGAAAAACTTTTTTTGGGTTCATATCACTACTCAGCTTGCCTTAATTATATTCGTCACTGACAGAAACGATCCCACAATAACGAAAAATGAGTATATTCTACAAAAAAACCTAAGGGCATTTTGCGCGTGTTCTGCTTACGCCTTCCATATGGCTCGAAAGAAGCTTCATATTGATAAGATGGGACGGCTCTGCACCTAATCTGGAAGATTTTTTAGGTTTTTTCAATTTTTGGATTTTTTCTTTAAATACTCAGTTACTCACTTTTACTTATTAGTAAAAAATTGAGAGGTTATGAAAATGAGCGTCTTAGTAGACGAGCTATTCCAAAAGTTATTGGACCTTGGATTGTCAGAAGAAGAGTTAGAAAAAAAAGTTAAGGACAAAGTAGACGAATACGGTGGTTTTATGTCTAAACAAGGAGTGTTGTTTATAATAGCTAGAGAAAACGGGCTTGATGTAAGATCTCCAGATATTGACGATTATGTTTACGACGAGTTAGAAGAAGAAGTCGATTACGACGAGTTCACAATAGACATCTCGGACCTAAGAGAGGGTATGAGTAACATCGTGTTATTGGGTAAGATTCTATCTTTCCAAAAAGTGCGCGAGTTCGTGCGAAAGGACCAGTCTGTCGGAAAAGTGTGTTCTATCTTACTGGGCGATACAACTGCAACTGTGAAAATCGTTTTATGGGACGATCGAGCAGATATTGTTAATCAAGAATACTTTAAACCGAAAGAACTCGCTCGAGTAATTGGTGGGTATTCAAAATTAGGACAAAACGAAGCTTTAGAAGTTCATATCGGAAGAAAAGGTATGTTACTTCTTTCTCCTGAAGTTAGTGATAAGAAACGAAGACAATTCGAAGAAATTATGATTGCAAGTTCAGAAGAAACAACACCCAAGAGTAACTTAGAACCTCTGAGACAAGCCATCCAAAAAAACAAATACATCAGCGCTGTTAAAGGAACTCTTCAAATCGAAGAATTTAAGGAATTAGAGTTGAAATCAGGTGATAAGTCGTTTTTGCTCACCATGTTTTTAGAAGTAGAAGGATTTACTATCAGAGTGAAAGCATGGGGCATGAATGCGGTTGAATGCTTGAAAATGGTGAACGACGGAGATTTCGTTTCTATAACCAACCTGGCGGTTAAACAGAACAAATACACCGCAGAGAAAGAGCTTATGATCACGAAAAATTCAAGAGTGTTGTTAATCTAACTATGAGTATTAGAGAAACGAATTTAATTAGAAGAGAGATTTTACCTAGCATTTTAAGAACTTTTTTATAAGGTTCATTTTTTGTTTAAATATCCCACTTTTTTCTAAAGTTGAAAATCATGATAACTAAGCAAAAAGTAAACGCATACAAACTCATCGGCTTAGAAACACCTTCTAACTCCTTTTTAACGCTTTTAGGAAGGGTTCTATTTTATTGTGGCGCTAGCTACATCCTATTGTTAATCTTGAACGTTGTGCTGTCTTTGTTTTTCGGATTTTCGCTCACAACAAATTACATTAGCGACTTGGGAAGCAAGATATTTATCCCTTTTCCTTATATACATAACTTGATTTGCGTGTTTGGAGGCGTGGTAAGCCTTCCGATTAATTTTTATGTGAAGAAAAAGTTACGGATCACATACAAGAGTTCGAGGTATTCCGCATTGTTTCTCGAGTTCGGTGTCGCTTTAGGAGTAATTGGAAATATTGGATATGTGTTCTTAGGAGTGTTCAGTTTAGACAGGGCAGGTCCAGGAGGTATTTATCACGGTATTATTTCCTTTATTTCGTTTGGCGGTTATATTTTTTCTATCTTCTTTATTAGCTTGAACATTGTTTTGTCTCATAAGTGCAAACTGAAACATTTGGGCCTATTTGGGATAGTCGTCCCCTTGAACTTGTTGGTTCTATATTGTATAATTTCGATCCCTCTTATCGAGTGGTTTTTATTAAGCTCTATCTTGGCGTTTTTGCTTATGTTGAACTTTTATGTGTTCAAACTTTAATCGTTTTTTTGTCAAACTCAATCCTTATATCATAAAGGACACACACTAATAACCTTAGATTTTGACGAAGTAAAAGATCAGTATAAAAAATTTGAAATAAAAGAAGATTAAGATAAGCCATCTTAAATCTTACATAATTAAATTGATAAACCCATCAAAAAATTCGAGTTCTATTTACTTCGGAGGTGTAAGAACGATCTCTATTGAACTTACATTATTTTCACGGCCATCCTCGCCCTTAAGTTGCTCCGTAGAAATGCGAATCTCTTTATATTCAACTCCTTTCAAAAAGCGGTTTTTTAAGATCTCGCAAATATCGACGGCGTGAGAAATCGCTCTACCACGAGCCTTTACGGTGCATTCTTCTCCTTTATTCAGGACCATCATTACAGCCATTACATAATTCATCGTAGGGCGACGGCCAACAAAAACCGCGTTCTCTTGACCTGGCTCTCTTTCTCTTTTTCCTTTTTCTTTTTCTGTCATTTTTTATTCTCTGTTAAATGTAGTTTTTTTATTCTCTATGGTGATAGGTTATCCTTATGTATTATAATTTAAATATATTAAGGATCCTTTTAGAGTCATAAAAAGTTGTAAATTAAAAGGTTGTTTTGGATGCACTAAAAGCTCGTTTTAATAGTAAGATTTTGTGATTTCGTGTGGTTAAAAGTTTTTTCCTTTATATACTCGAAACTCGTTACTCACAAAAAATAAGATTTATTGGTGATATGTAAAAAATGACAATATACGTCCCTAAAGCGCTTTACGAGAATGAAATCGCCCGAGTGTTAGACGAGGTGCGGTACAATTACGGAATGCTCACTAGAAAAGGATTCATTAATGGACTCATTGCTATAGACCAAGATGCGAAAATAATCGCAATCGATTCTCGGTTCGACAGGAAGTTAAATTATTGGGACTTAAGTTCCATTGGAGCGGCGTTGTATGGAGTCGCCCGGCAAGCGCAAGATTTTTTCGAAACCGACTCTTTAGTCCGCGCAACGCTAATCTATAAAGACTTGCAACTCTACATCAAATCAATCGGAGATGTGATTCTCGTCAAAAAAGGAAAAAGAGAGATTTTAGTAGTTCTTTTAGTAGACAATCAAGTCAACATTGGCGTGCTCATACTTCAAATGCGCAAGTTTGCAGCAAAGATTAAAGACGCAATCATGCGAAGCCAAACAATTATGGAAAAGCTGCAGATGTCAGAACGAGATCTCAAAGAGCATCTCAGAGACTTAAAAAGAAAGGTTTTTGGGACGGCATAAACCATATCAGAGGCGAGCTAAAAAATGACAATAGGTTCCAACCATAAAGAAAAGCATTTGGAAAAAGAACAACTCGGCATTAGTGATAAATCCGGAGCGAATTCTCTTAAAGAAGTGTTGCAATTCAAAGTTGTTTATTGGGGTCCTGGCGAGTCTGGGAAAACTACTAACTACTTCAGGTTAAGAGAAAAATTTGATGGAGTAAAACTAAACCGAGGATATTCTATTGAGACCACTGACGGAAGAACTCTGTGGCAAGATTCGATTCGATTGTCTTTCTATCTTAACCTCGAGAGAGTCAAATTTAACATCGTAACTCAAATCGTGACTGCGACCGGGCAGGAACGGTTTTTGTCCACTCGTGAATACGTATTGGATGGTGCTGACGGCGTTGTATTCGTCGCAGACTCCGATCCTAAGAAAATAGAGCAAAACAAACGAAGTTTTCGAGAATTAATCAGTTTTACAAGTGAACAGAACGTTCCTTTCGTTATTCAGCTCAATAAAAGGGATTTAGAAGGAGCTATTCCTGAAAAAGAATTTAAAAAAGAGCTTGGTTTACCAAAGTTTGAGAAATACGAAGACGGAACTCAAGTAATTTATCCCACCGTTGCGATCGAAGGAGATAGCGTGAGGAAATGCTTCGAGGATTTGATGGTGCTCGTGTTATTAAACTTTTTCAAGTTGAATTAATAGATACAAATAATTATTTTTCAAATTCCATGTGAAGAGGAGACTAATGGACACAGGAGACGATTTTATTACTTCAGAATTTTTACATTTGCTGTTTTTTGAGCAAAAGAATTTAGTAATATTTCCTTACGTCGATTTGAAACACCTTAGGTCTGTGGATTTGTTTATCGTAGGCTTCGAGACAGTAGACATCGATTCCACCGTAATCCACAACCTAAATGAGATAATAGAATACGAGTGTAACAATTCCTATTCTCAACTACAAACTCTTTACTTCATACTCAACCCTTCGTTCGAAGAACTGGAGATATTAGTGGATTCCCCTAGGTTAAGATGCGTCATCAACTCAAAGGAGAACGTAGAAAACTTAGCAAACGGCGATCAGTTCGTCTTTTACAACAAAAAAAACAATACTTTCTTAAACTACGAGTTTGAAGGTAGAGATTTATCTTTTGAAGAAGAGATACTACGAAGTTCTCCTACCACACAAGCAATCGTGGACGAGCTTCTTAAAATCAAAAGTGTTTCTTCTAAAATTTTTTCCGAGTTAAATCAAAACAATAGTTCCGATAACCTTTCCGAAATTCTTGACGAATACGACCAGAAATATTGGAATAAAATTCTACGGTTTACTGGGTTGTATTACCAAATAGAAATCCCGGAGTTTGATCGCCCTGTCCAGTTACCTAAGAAGAAAAGTTCAAGTAAAGAGATCGACTACTCTGCAGAGTACGAAGTGATTATTAAGACCAACCGAAAAATAGGAAGGTCGTTTATTCACTTAATCCACGATTATCGCTACGACAGGGTCAATCCGGCAAATTTAGAAGTATTACAACTTTTTTACCCCCAGAAACTTTACAATTACCTTAGGAATCACCATTGGAAAAACGGAATGCCGATAGAGTTCGCGATTACATGGCTTAAAAACATCCAAAAAGATTTTTCGGACCCCGAAGAGGCATTAACGGAGTTCCAGGTAATACTAAATAAGTTGCATTTGTCTTATTCTGTTAATAATATCGATTTAGAGTGCAAATCCGAACCAGAAAAAAAAGAAGCTATTCGAAGCAAAATACCAGAAACTATACCGAATGTAAAACAACCGAGAAATACAAAGGCGATTCCTTCAACTAATAATTTTCCTGAGTTCAAAAAGTGGTTATTAAACAAATTAAGCGAACTAGAAAAAATCGTGTAAGAATGTTTTAAAATGCTCTCAGATCGAGCGCTGATTATACTTATGTTTTAGAGACTTATGTTTAAGGATGAATGTTTTTTTCATCTCCAAAAATGTCATATTTTTTAACGAAGATATCTTACAATTAAAATTATGGAGTATAGTGGTAAAAATGAAAAGGATTTTGATTCTCCTACTTTGATTAACTACTTAAGACAAGACATCCCCATAGAGGAAATTAGAGATTATTCCTCATCGGGAAGAATAGCGAGTATTGATTTTATAAAAGGTTTTGCAATAATCTTCATAATGTTAGCCCATTATGCTGCCGTTTGGTTGGATCAAGATTGGTATTTTGTGTACGGATTAGCCTTTATGTTTCTAGATATTTTAGGTCCATCGCTCTTTATTTTTCTCTCTGCTTTAAGTGTAGTTTTTACTGTGAAAAGAAAAGCAGGAAGAATGCCTGAAAAACTTATTAGAAATCGAGTTTTCTCACGAGGGCTGATAATTATGGTGATTGGAGTGTTTATAAATTTGACAGTAACCAATTATCCCTTCCCGTTAAATCTATGGGGTTGGAATATTTTATTTTTCATGGGATTTTCCCAAATTTTTTCGTATTACGCATTAAAAATAACAAAAATGCCTCGTGCTATTATTGGAATATTTATCATTTTTTTAACTCCCACTATTAGAGCGTTTCTCTATACTGGAAAGGATACAAACTTAATTATAACTTTTTTTCACTTCATTATAACTTCAGCAAACCCATCCGTCACGCTTTTGCCTTGGCTTTCGATTTGTTTTATTTCTACGATTTTTGGAGAATATCTTTATGAGGCGATGGAGCAAAAATCAGAAAAAACCTACAGCGGATTATTTCGGATCTTTATTTCATGGGGCATTTTCCTTATTCTAGCGGGAGTTATTATGGGATACACTCTTCAAACGGTAGATTCCATGAACATATTAGAATATGGCCATTTATCTCTTTTGGAAATAGCCAACAGTCAGAACTTTTTTTACTTACCTGGTATGCCTGATTTTTTAATTAGAGGAACTGCTTCCAATATGCTTTATGATTTAGGTGCTGCTCTCACAATTATTGCTGTTGCTTTTTATTTCATTGATTTAAAAGGGAAATCGAATGATATCGTAAAGATGTTTAATTACTATGGGAAAATTTCCTTAAGCCTTTTTATGATCCATTTTATCTTCATGCCCTTATACGTTAAACAATTGAACATATATCTCTTCGTTGTGATCTTTATGGCGAATGTTGGATTATTAGGATTTTTGATGTATATATGGAATGAATATGGAAAAGGAATTGGATCGCCAGAATGGCTAATGGTACAGATTGGAAGGATTGGACAAAAAACCGGCGAAAATATTAAAAAAACTTCGAAGGTTGCAGTTGGAAAAACTAAACAAGCAATTAAAAAAATTTAAAAAATAAAACTAAAAAAAAGAATTTTAGGTTGATTTAATTTCAAGTTTCTTGGCAAGTATTTTAGCAAAAAGTTCTTCGTCAGTATCGGGAGGAATTTCAACTTTGTCCTTTTTAATTAATTGAATCGCTTCTTCGGGACATCTGGGAACGCAGTTTCCGCAACCAATGCATCTTCTTTTATTAACCTTGGAAATTTCATTTTTCATTTTAATCGCATCAATCTGACAAACATCTATGCACGTTCCACATCCCACACACATATCTGCATCAATTTGAGCAAAATAATTAGTTGTAAAAAAATCCACGGTTTTTGGAAATTCTTTTAAAGTTGTTATAATTCCACAGCAACATCCACAGCAGCTACATATGAATTTTGAATCCTTAGCGTTTTCTGCTTGGAAAACTAGGCCCTCTTCCTGATTCATCCGTAACATTTCAAGGGCTTCTTCGCGAGTTACCTCCCTCCCCCACCCTTCATTAAGATACATACCAGCCATCTCTCCCATTCCAAAGCAAGTTTCATAACGTGAAGTAACCTTACAAGTTTCACCTCCCATTTTATGAGCTTTCCGGCAGATACATTCTATCGCCACATAAGGACCAGGATTATTGCTTACGAGCTTTTCAAGTTCTTCATATGATGGTAAGCTGTGTTCTGTTGTTACACTTTTTTCTACTGGAACCGTCCTAAATTGTGATATTTTCGTTCCAAATAGCTCCATACCAAATTCATTTCCCGCATATTCGCTAATATCCTCTAAGAATTCTGGAGTAAGTCTATTAATTTGATACTCGTACATTCCAATAACAAGATAGGCGTTTGCATAGTGTTTTTCCCCATCTACAATTTTATAATGGATTGCCCCCTTGCTTGACATTATATCTAACTTTTCTCTCAATTCGGAAATATTCATGTCCAATTTAAATCTCTCATGAATCTTTTCTAAAGGCTCATATTTATCCGTTAACTTTGTAGCGATAACTGCTTCTTCGGGCTCAAATAAATGTTTCAATATTCTAATGCCTGCTCCGGTTTTAGAAACTGGAAATCCAATAGGATATTTATCTAGATGCTCGCGTAAATTTTCATAAACACTTTCTAAATCTAATTTAGATTGCATAATAATTCACTCTATTATTAAAAATGGATTAACGAAGATTAAGTAAGAAAGAGATGTTTTTAACATTTTTGTAACAAAAAAAAATTTGCTTTTATTCGATGATAAAAATTAGTAAATACACTCTGAAATCTCGAAATATGATATTTTCTATTTTTTTAAAATTTTCATTTATATAGATTCGTTTACTAGTTGGAAGTATCAAAACTACATAGTTACAACGAAAAAAATGATTACGCAAGAAACAATATCTTATCCAATTATTCCATATAAGAGGTTAAGTCCGAAATCAGTAGATGAGTTCTTAGACATTTTTGAAGATGTGTTAGATCTTAATCTGGAGAAAGGGATGGAGTTAGATTTTACTATCGATAGCAAGTTGGGTTCGGACAAAATTAGCCCTACCCTATTTTTAGCGAAGCCTAAGGACGCTGTTGAGATTGCAAATATTTGTAAGGAAGTGTACGAAGGCTCTTACCCATACAAAGAGATAGAAGACCCAGAAGAAGTGAAGAAAATGATCGAAAGCCCCGAAAACCATTTTATTCTCTTTAAAATTGAGGAGGACATAGTCGGTTGTTTTCGGTGCGCGTTGGATTTTGAGCATTTTAAGGGTTACACAGGAGGTTTTATGGTTCGACAAGAATATCAAGGAATTATCGATGTTACTAAATCGATTATCGGATCTTACGCGTGGATGTGGAGTACCTATAAGGACGAAATATTAATGTGGTATTGTGAGAATCGAACAGCGCACGCAGCTTCACAGTATATAACTTCTGTGTGTGGAATAAACACTGTGGCGTTCTTTCCTAACAAAGATGTCTTTTTCGATCAAGTAGAATCGGATGTAATGGGTGTAGTTTTTAGAGAGAAAGCTCTTAAGGAATATCGAGAAACTCAAAAACCCCAATTAATTCGGAATGCACTCGACAGCTTCCTTCACTGCGATAATATTTATCGACTCGGCGGATTTAACTTGGTTTGTCCGGACATTCAACTTAATTACGAAAAAATCGAGGTACTCCATAAATCTTTTCGAAGAGATGTGATCAAGGATAAATATGGTTACCAATATAACCAATTTTTTATTACAGGAACAAAATCATATTTTTCATTTCTCCATACTCCCTGTATACAGAACCTCGAGAAAACCAAATATCACGTTGAATCTTTAGAAGAACTCTATATATACTTGGAGGAATTCTTAAAAGTGATTAAAGAAAACTCAATAAGATACAGCGAAGCTTTTGTTTCTGCACTTAATCCTGAACACCAACAACTATTTTACGAGTTCGGCTTTAGAGCGAGGGGATACGTACCGTGTTGGAGTTACAAAAAAGATGATAAATCTTTCGAGGATTACGTGGTGTTTAATTATTTCGAGGGTAGCGTTCCGAAAGCTACCTTACTTCCGGTCGGTCAAGATTTAGTAAACATGTTAAACCTACAAATTAACATTTGATCTCATTAACAACATTTATATATCGAATTTTATTGTTGAATTACATGGACGATATATCAAGAGACGAATATGAAATCATAGATCTAATTTTTACATTCCTTAACACGCTGTGTATGGTCTTAACGGCATTCTTTCTTCTAAATAATCTGATAATTTCTCTTATATATAGCATTGCAGTTGTAATGTTCGCATTTGTAGTTATATACATGTGGGTAGCTCGGAACCCATTTAATATCTATCTAATTAGAGCCTTTGCTTTTAATAATTTTATCTTTTCATTTATATCGCTCATCTTTTTCTTTTCTAATTTTGCTCACGCCTTAACCGAAAATCTTGGGTACGTAGTATTCCTTTTCCCTTCAGGTTTTTATCTTTTAATTTCGTATAAATTTTCTGCAGTTACACTTCCTTATGATAAAAAGACTGGTGCTATGTTAGCCTATACTGGAAGAACTGAGGCTTCACGACTACAGTTATTTAGAGATAATATGGAGGAAAGGAAAAATCGAGAAGAATTAGTTGCCAAACAGAAGAAAGTATTTAAATATAATTTAATCATAGTTTTAACAATATCTTTAACTCTAATTAGTCTATTAACTCTAATCTTTGGATTTTAATTTTTTTTTTATTTAGCATTAGGAGTTATAAAATTAGTAAATTTCGTTTTTTTTCTTTAAATATAATCCATTTTGGAGAATATTATCGTTTTTAATTTAAAAAAATTAAAGTGATGAAAAAATGGAAATTAGTTTAGAGAAACCCATTTCAAAAGAGTTTACTGTCGCATCAACCCGTAATATTACGGAAATTCAATATGTTTTAACTGAGCTTTTATACGTTCCTGATGAGAGATTAAAACTTGTGGTTGTATTAGATCTTGCAGATTATCTTTTAGAGAAATTTTCGAAACCAGACTATAAGATTAGCTTTTTTTATAGCACTCAGAACGGAATCTTAACGGGATTCGTAATATGTCAAATAGACGACGAGTACAAAAGTTACGGTAAGCCGTGCCCTACTTTTGGCTGGCTCCATGCTAAAAATTATCTTTCCTGTAAGAGGCTTATGAACGAATGTGAAAATTTCGTTCGACAGAACAACTTTCGAAAGCTTAGAGGTCCTGTGAATTATCCCAAACTTATTGGGGGAATCGGTTGGCAGACCGAAGGTTTTGCTGCTCCGATGATGAGTGGAGTAGCATATAACGATCCAGGATCAAATGCTCTAGTTTACTTAAAAGAATTAGGCTTCAAGATTGACACAAAATATTCTTGCGTAGACGCTTTCGTTAAGATTTGGTCCAAAGGAAAAGAATTAGATGAAGATATTATGCTTCGTTTTTTACCGCTCGAAGAAATAAAAGCATTGAAGGGCCAAATATTGAAATTAGCTCAACAATCTTTTTATTCCATATTAGCTGACGCTTCAGGAGGTCAATCTCGGTTTGAAGAGATAATGGAAATTTTTTACCAAGCTAGCAAAAAGGTTAAAATATTAAATCCCGGCTTCGATCCCCAGACCTACGCTGACATGCCAGGCTTTTTAGAAACTTGGAATGCAGCCGATCTCGAAAATATCGTCTCCACGAGCATTTTTGCTTTTGATAGAGGTTCTGGAGAGCTTGTGGGAGTATTGATGGCTCAACCAAATATGTTTCAGTTGTGGGCTGATGAACCACTTACGCACATGAACGTTGATACGGTAATTATCAAAAAAGAATACGCTGGAAGAGGTATATTTTCTGCGCTTCATAATGTTGGTAAAACGCTATCGTCTGCTGTGTACGGGTATGATTACTATGAAGGGACAACTATTTGGGCAAACAATGACCGCGCAATTAAATCGATCTTTCCCCACAGCTCCCCACTAAGAACTCACTATGTGGTCCAGAAGCGAATCTTAAGAAAATAAAATTTTATTCTTTTTTTTCCTTTTTATATATCGACTCATTTTCGATGTAAACTAAAAAAAAATCAAAGATAAAGAGAAAATTAAAATTATGACAATTGCATTAGTAAAAGTATCGTGCATCAATGATCGATTAATACCACTTGGACTTGCTTGCTTACAGGCATTTCTTAAGCACAATTTAATTCCAGTAAAGATTTTTAATTTTAGAACATCTGATTACACCCTACCTAAAGTTGTTTTTGATCCACTTATCCAGTTGAACCTAACCAATTTTATTGTGAACCATCAAGATATACCGCTTTTAATCCCTATTACGAACGATATTCTAAACAATCGGGAAGTAAACATAAGTGAGGGTTTGTATCCAGATATCTTAAAGGATTATTCTCTGAGAATGTTCGAAAATCCCGATACGACAAAAAGCCGATTTGAAAGTATGATAAATTATTGTAAAAACACAGTTCTGGATGCGTTAAAAGAGTTTGATACACTTGGTTTCTCGCTAAACTATCTAAACATTTCTGAAACTGTTATCTCAACTTGCTTCTTAAAACTACACAATCCTAAATGTAAAATAATATGGGGCGGTCCCACCATCACGCAATCTTACGATGCCTTTAAAATATTCCTCGATAATGGTATTTGCGATGGGTTAGTTATAGGAGAAGGTGAAAAGCCATTATTGGATATTGCTCGTGGAAACGATTTAAAGGGAATTAAAGGAGTAATGAGCATAAATGAGAAAGGCATAGTTCAGTTTTCTAAGGGAGAACAAATCGATTTGGATTTACTACCCACACCAGATTATACCGATATTCCATTGGACACCTATTATCAAATCGCCTCAACATACCGATCACGCGGGTGTACGAATAGATGTAAATTTTGTGCGGAGTGGAAACTGTTTGGACCTCGATTTAGAACTCGTTCGATCGAAAAAGTCGTTCGAGATATAGAAAAAATAGTTCAAAATCACAAACCAGGGTATATGTTATTTGGAGAATCGTTAATAAACGACGATTTAGACTATTTCGAGCAGTTATGTGACGCTTTAATCGATAAAAACTTAGATATTAAGTTTGGTACGCACTTTAGGGCCAATATCACTCCAGGTCTAGCTAAGAAAGCGAAACTAGCGGGATTCGAGGACGCTTGGGTGGGATTTGAGGCGTTTTCTGACGAAGATTTAAAAGAAATGAACAAAGGAACGAGCGTGTATCAAAACATGGAAACGATCGAGAACTTAACTCAAGCAGGCGTGAATGTTATTGCGATGTTAGTAGTTGGGTTCAGTGATCTTGACACAGAATTAAAGAACAGCGAAAATGTGGTTAACACAATAGAATATTATTCCAACAAGAAACGTAAAACCGAAGATGGCAATCAGGTTCAGCTCCCAATACAATTTCGCCCAGCTCCCATATATCTCGTGCCAGGTTCGTTGGATTATCAAAATAAAATAATATCTGACACGAAGCCATGGAAATGTACTGTAGTATCGAAACAAAATCAACTCGAGATTAAAAATCTTGAACGCGAACTAAACACAATTCCATACACATTTGAGCGCCCTATACCTAATCAAAAAGTCGCACAGTTTATACAAATAATACAAGACGCAGATCGAAAAGCAGGGTTTACTATTGGTGGGGTCACGAAATATGTCATTGATTATACGATGGAAGAACGCAGAAAAAACCGTAAAGCGCGAAAAATACAGAGAATTGGAGTGTCTGCTCAACGACTTGAACAAGATGTTGATCTGCAAATCTAATTCTTATTTGAAAAAAAAATATAACTCAAGAGCTATCACTAAAAATTTAAATAAAAATCTATCATTATCAAAATTGGTTATAAAGATGTCGAAACCAACAAAAGAAGACGCAGCATTGTTACTCCAATTATTGTCGGTATTTGCTGCGAACGAAAAAAATAATATAGCTGCCAACTGGGTCTTTGAAAAACTTCACGAAAAGGATTACGATGATTTCAAAACCAAGTATCCAATGGGAAGTGAAGGATATAAAAACCTCGCAAGATTTGCTAGCAATGGAGAACTTATAGGTACGCTTGTTAACCAGGAACTTCTTAGTGAAGATCTAGTTTTTGATTTATGGGGTGGGATGCTTTGGGAAAAAGTTGAACCAATTCTTCTTGGTATGCGAAAAGAAGCAAATATGCCTAGATTATACGAAAACTATGAAGTTTGCGCTAAGAAATATCAAACTTGGGCCGAGAAAAATCCTCCTAAAGTTTAAAAATTCAATATTAAAGAAATTCTTTTTTTTTTTTTTATCAAAATTAATTTAATTCTTTGAATGGTATAAATTTATTAAGCGTAAATTTATTTTCATTATTGCTATATTTCTTATTTAGGTGATATGATTAAATGGATGAAATTACGGGAATTCTTAGCGTTAAAATTGCACGAGTCGGAACCAAATCTGAAGGGCCTGATTATTATATTAAACCTCTGGATGATTATGCAAATAGATGGTCAGAAATTCTTGTATGGAAAAAAACTCATTTATGGGAGAACGATCCTGGATTGCATAAGTTTATAGATAAAAAAGTGCTAATACTTGGCGAGATAATTGAAACAAAGAGTACAATTACCGTTGAGTATGAATTCGTTGAAGTTTTAGATTGAATATTTATTTTATTCAAACCAAAGATGTAAAGAACTGAAAAATAGCTTAAAAGATTAAGCTTTTATTTTTTTGAGTTTATGAAATTTATTTGAGTAATTTTCTTTATAAGTTGAACCTTGTTTAGTTTTACGTTCTCTCAGAATTTCCTTTACCATTGCTGCACTTCCACCCTTTAAAAACAATTTAATGAATTTTAACTCGTTCACGCTTATATTTAGCGATTGTAAAAATTCGGGGTGCCGATAATTCCCCCATTCTATATTTCGATTTTTTTTCAAGTAATTAACCTCTTTTTTGCGTATTTTTTCACCATTTTATCCCAATTAACCGAATCAAGACAGCTGGGCATTAGAAAATCGCCTATTGAGGGCGAAATTCTGTTCGATTGGAAATTTTCTTCATAGATATAGCTAAAATTATTATCTTGATCAATATTCTGTTTGTAGATATCTAAACACCTCATATTTTTTAATATTAAATAAGCTTGAGTAGTTAAATATCTAAAATTATGAAGTTATTTAAAGAAAAAGTGTAATTTCTTAATTTTTTCCAAATCTGATGCGTGATTTTTCTTTTATATATCACTATTTTATCGAATATTTAAAACGAAAACATCCTCAATAACTAATTTCTTCGTATCTATGATGATCTGTGAATACTGTGGTGAATCATTCAAGATTCAGGGCTCTGAAAAAAAATTAGTAGAGCATGTGAATATAGCGCAAAAAACTAGAAGACATTGCTTCTGTTCACTTAGATGTAAAGATAAATGGTCTCTTCAAGTTCAAAATAGGAAATCACGAATGCTTGTTATTTGGGCAATAGGCTCTTATTTAGATAAGTATTTTTTCCTCAAAAAACTCATGAAAGTACGTAGCCCGTCATTATTGGGTTCAGAGACAAAAAAAACGTATTTCAAATCTAATTTCGACGAGATAGAAACGTTGGAATTGATTAAATCTAACGGTAAAAAGGTTTTAAAAGTAAAGACTTAATTCATTACTTTCGAGGTTCGATATGCTCGAGGGATGAGAGATAGCTCAACGAGAAATCGTGGTAACCGTCTTTAGAAGGGGATCTTCTTCCTTCCGCTCGAATATAATGTCCAACGCGAGGTAAAAATCCGTATGAATTTATTTTTGAAGCATTAACTAATACTGAATACATTTCGATTCCCACGCGAACGGTTAATGACATATAACCATAAGTGTAGGCTCGAGAAATGCGCTTCTCACCCCCCCTGACTTCTACAATTCGTCCTTCAATTGTAGTTTTTCCCTTAAACGACATATTTGGGTTAGAAAAAGGGACCAAATTTTTTATAGACTCGAATTAAATTGTCGCGATAAAACTGTATTTTTTCGTCGTGAGGGTTTTTTTCAGCTGCAGCCTTCATGATCTCTTCCGCTTTTTCTAGTTCACCTTTATCTAAAAAAGTGATCGTAAGTAATCCCCACGCTTCTATAAGAGTGTTGTTTAATTCTGTAGCGGTTTCAAAACTAGTAATTGCGACATCTAACTTGCCAATACGACGGTTGACGATACCCAAGTAAAGCCAAGCTTGATCGTTCGAAGGATCTCTATCCAAAAGCTTATTTACGGCTGATAACGCTTTATCGTTGTCTTGCTCAGCCAAATATTTGTTGACGAGCTCAAAAACTTCGTTGTTCTTAATTTCATCTAGTGCCATGCTATTCAAAGCTTTTTGTAATTGTTTTTGTTACGTTATGTTAATTGTAACTTACTTATGCAAACTTATAAAGATATAATATTAAATCTTTATAAAAAAAAAGTATACGATTAGAATAACACAACAAATCAAGTTCGAGTATCTAAAAAGTTAGGTTAAAATAGCTCAGGATGCTTTTTCTCGATATTATTGAGAGTCGACACGAGATCGTAGAGAAGTTTTTCATCCTGACAAAGGTTTATTGACTCAGATAACTTATTGAGAAGTGAGTTCGCAATATTTTTTTCAAATTCAGTAAGATTTGGGGATTTATTTTGGAATATCTCGTCAAATTCTGTTTCAAACCAATATAAGTGTTGTTGGAATTCTTCTTTTTGCAGACTTTCACTATTATAGTTAAGAAACATATGTCTCCTCAATTTTACTTTTAGAAAATTATATTGAACTACAATAATAGTTATAAAACTTATTTAAAAACTTAAGTATCTCTGCGGGTTTTCTAATATGTCCTAAGACAAAAGGGAAAATACGTATAAAATTAAAGAAGGTAAATAAGTCGGATTGGGAATCTCGAATAATCTAAAAATTAGAGCGCCAGTTCGCAACTTTAAATATATTTGTAGAATAATAATATTTTTGTCGAAGCTTAGAATAAAAAACAAAAAAAAGTGTTTTAATATTGTATTTTGTATCTAGAATTATTATGGTGGTTAGTTAACTAGAATGTCTAGTGATACTAATCCAAAAATAGAACCAAATAAGATTGCTATTATGAAGAGAATTACTTGAATAACTAAAATTAATTGAATAGATTCTCCTCTATCCTTCTTATAATACCTCATAGCTAATATAACACCTACAATCGTATTTATAATCAACCTCATATAGTCGATGAATAGAGTATCTCCAGCGAAGAATGATAGTGGAATACCGATTGCGAGAGTAATTATTAACCATATTATGTTAATCTTCAAAGGAATGCTAAAGGAATCGTCCCACTTCTTTGAACTAGCATACATTTGCATAATATAAGTGCCTGCGATAAATAAAATGAGTGATGTCGCAAGATATGAAATCAATACAAAAGTAATTACCGTAGCATAATCTAATTGAAAAATCATTGTTATTTCCTAATTTATAGTTTAATAGATAATCAACTGAAATTTTTACCTTATTTATAGTTTTTATTTATAAAAAAAGTTCTGCCATTAAGAACATAAATGGTTTATAAACATCCAAACTAAGATATTAAGATCGTGAAAGCACACTTTCACGAAGAAAAAAAGTATTATTTATCTTGAAACGATTCAGCATTAAACTCCTTCAGATCGTCCGGTGGCCATGCACGAGGTGTTTTGTAATTTTTTACGAATCTGTGCGTACAAAGCGGAGCACCAAATCCAAGAGCCTGAGTCCGAGAAAAACCAAATCCTAAACCTTCAGCTTCGTAGTAATCTCCTAGGCAAATGAACGGAAGATATTTCTCGTCACCTAACTTCTTATAGGCTTTTTGAACACCACATTCCGTAATGTCCCAGCCCCATTCAAAAGTATCTCCTTCTCCCTTACTCTCTATGAAATCCATTACCCAATCGTCTGGATAGAGGTTCATTTGCGTATCTTCAGTTAATTTTTTTTGGTAATCCCTATAAACAGGATCGAAAGGGTATTCGGATGGGTCTCTTCCCGCCTTTTCTAGAGCTTCTTTTCTTAGTTTAAGGGCTGTCATTACATAATTATAATGAAATTCTCCGATTTCTCTGAATGAAAATCCTTCTTTTTCTAATGTGCGAAATATAGCGAGATCAGACATGCATTTTACAAGGACTAAAGTGAGAGGACTCTTTTGTCCACCAATATAGGGAATATCGGGTAAAATCTTCTCGAATTCCTCCTTCATTTGATTTAATAGTTCTTCGGATTTCTTGTCGTCAAATTTCTTGCAAAGTTCCTCATTTACTACAGTTAAACGCTCGTCAAAGCTCCTCAAGAATTTTGATTTCTTTCTAATGTAAAAATCATCCACGATTTTAGCTACCATACTTATTATTTTAGGATCACACATTATAAACTATAACATTGACGAAGGAAAAAATTGTAGATTCTGTCCTTGATGCTAATAGAAAACAGGAAATCATAGCATATCTTTTATTGATTTTAACTACGATTATCTGGGGATTTACATGGCCTTTAGGGCGATGGTTAGTCTCAGAGGAAGTTGGAGGTGATACTATCCCTCCCTTTATGATTGCGGTGATTCGGTATTTCCTAGCCGTAATTTGTTTTTTTTTTATTCTTAGATTCAAGGAAGGAACTTTAAACTGGCATTTTGCTAAAAAGAACTGGAAGATTTTAAGTTTAATGGGACTGTTATCGGTGACAATTTATCAAGCGGGTTATTTAATTGGAGAGCTTCTTACCAGTGCGAGCGATGCCAGTATAATGGTGGCAACAAATGCAGTTTGGGTAATAATCATTTCAAGTGCTTTCTTAAAAACTGAACGATTTGCGTGGAGAAAGATGGTTGGTTCGTTATTAGCATTCACTGCAGTAGTCATTGTTGTAGGGTTTTCTCCGAATGTAAATGTTGAGAATAGAATTCTGGGGGATATTATGATACTACTGGGGGCATTTGCATACGCCACTTATACGGTTATTTCCCGGTTTTTCTTGAATAAAACTCGCGAAGATACTGAATCCTATCAACCAAGCTCTATTTGGATCATGACCTGGATTTCCTTGTTTGGATTTTTGATAACCACTCCGATCGCATTAGCTATTAGTCCAGAATTCTTAATTCCAGCAACATATTTAACCATTCCACCTAGAATCTGGATAGGTATCTCGTATCTAGCATTTATCTCTACGATTGGGGCATATACATTCTACTTAGAAGGAGTTAAACGGTTGAATGCTAGTAGAGCAGCTATTTTTCAAGCTTTGGTTCCATTATTTGGGGTACTTTTCTCTGCAATATTTTTGCTCGAAGAATTTGATGTAGTTGTTTATCCTGTTGCCCTATTATTGGTTATCTTAGGAATTATTCTGGTGAATTTAAAAAAAAATTAGAGTAAGCAAAATATTAACAGGGATTAGGAAAACCAAAAATAGCCTTATTGTAAATATCGAAAATCAGATAAAAATTCCAATCTAAGCCTTACATTTATGTATAGATTTAACTCTTTTTAAACTAAATATCTATACATTTATATTAACGGAAGTTGATGAATGC
This sequence comes from Promethearchaeota archaeon, assembly GCA_030599585.1. Classification (GTDB taxonomy): domain Archaea; phylum Asgardarchaeota; class Lokiarchaeia; order Sigyniarchaeales; family SOKP01; genus SOKP01. The sequence continues at coordinate 298,510 of JAUVNS010000001.1, forward strand.
CTAACAAAAATTTATAAAAAAAGAGGAAAAATCATGGGAGAAAATAAAAGTTCAACATTAGCTATTATTGCTGTTATTATTGCAGCTTCTGGCTTAGGTGTCGGAGCATATTCAATATTTATCGAGGGTCCTCCAGGACAAGATGGAACAAACGGACTAGATGGTTTAGATGGTACAGATGGTTTAGATGGTACAGATGGTTTAAATGGCACGGATGGTATAGACGCTCTAGGAGGGATCGTGGTAGGTGTTTTAGAACCGGACCATGGAGAAATTGTTTCGGGTAATGTTACAATCCGGGCTTTAATTTCGGGAAGTGATAGTTATACTGTCCAAGTTCTTATTAATGGTTGGTTGAATGCAACTTACGTTCCATTTCAGTGGAATACTTTAGAAGTAAGTGATGGTTTGTGGAATATTACTGTTATTGCGACTGATGTGGGATCTAATAATGTTAGCCAAAATGTAGTTATTGTATACGTAAAGAATCCAAGCGATACCAACATCTATTATTGCTCATCCCAATCTGAAATAGAGTTAGCTCTAAGCTCAATTGGCACTGGCCATGGGACGATTATGATAACCGAAGATATAACGCTTACTAGCACTATTAATCTAGATGACGGTGGAAGCTATGTTATTCAAGGTGTAGGTTCAATCACGATTGATCGCAATGCGGATGATGAGACGTTCTCAATCACAAATACTCAATCTTGTATTATAAGAGATTTAATGATAGACGCATCTGATCTCACGGGGGAAAATCGTGCAATAAGTATAATTGATTATAATACTAATCTTCTTCACATTGAAAATGTTAAGGTATACGGCGATGGGGGGGGCTATGGAATTTATGTAATATCTTACGATGTATCAATTAATAATTGTGATTTTTATAATTTAACTACTGGAATTTATGCCATGTCGGCACATAGACATCGTATTACAGGAAATTTAATTCAATATATGACTGAACATGGAATCCTTGCTTTTACTAATATTGAAGGTGTTATAACTGACAATATTATTAGATATTGTTATGATGGAATTGAAATACGGCATTGCATGCTTACCACAGTTTCTAACAATGTTATAAGAAATATTGGGCGCTATGGAATTTACATAAGCGGTTATGGATGTACTTTTACAGGAAATAGTATTGCATATGATAATTTTGTAAATAACGCAGATGTTTACGGAATTTTAGTGGCTTCTTTTTATTATTATAATACTATTGTAGGTAATGTGATAAGTTTAATTGATGCTGACGGAACGGGTACAGGCTATGGTATGACGATCAATGGTGATAACAATACAGTTGTTGGTAATACACTTTACGATAATGACAATAATACCATCAATGATTTTGGGCTTAACAATGTAATAGAACATAATATTGAAGGTTAAAGTAAAAATCTTAAAGTCATTAAATTTTAATCTTTTTTTTTTTTCATTGTTTTACAAGAGATGAGAATATTAAATGAGAATTCCGATACAAGTATTAATATATCCAGTTAGAAAAATAAATGAAGATTGGGAGTATCTAATGCTTAGAAGGGTTGAAAATCGAGGGGGTTTTTGGCAAGGCGTAACAGGAGCTCCTGAAAACGATGAAACTCTTTCAGAGGGCGCAAAAAGAGAATTATACGAAGAAACTGGTTATATTCCATTGAATTTAATAAAAACAGACATCTCCTATATAATTCCAATGGAAGATAGATGGAAAGAAATCTATCCTGAAGGCACCACAGAAATCCCTGAATATCTTTTTATTGCCAAAATAGATGAATCTAGCCCACCTAAAATAGACCCTATTGAACACAACGCTTGGAAATGGTGTTCATACGAAGAGGCTATGAACCTCCTATCATTGGAAGATAATAAAAGAGCTCTCGAATTCGTTCATACGTTTTTAGGAAAAGAAGAGTAATTGGTAAACTCTCTATAAATCGCTTCCCTCTTTCTTATTTGAGTATTTGAACCTCATTTTTTCCTTTCGCTTCTACTAATTTTTCCCCAATGTTAGCTATTCTGCGTGCTAGTTCAGAAATCTTCCATTTTTCGTATCCCTTTACATATGTAGAAAAAGTATCTTGTAGTGGTTCGCTCCATTTTGAAGGAATGTTATCAGCACTTAATTGAGCACCAAGTATCGCACCAATATTCCCACAATTACAATCGGTATCGTATCCCATCATAGCCGCCACACAAATAGACCTACCAAGAGGATCTTCTTTGTCCTGAACACCATATAGAAGAGAAAGAATAATAATTCCTATATTTGGAAGGACGTGCACTTTTGACTCCACTCCTTTCAATATTAATGCTCTTTTCGATTCTGAAGTAGGTTCTCTATTGATTAAATCTTCTTTTATCTTTCTCCAATACTCGTTTATTAAAATTTCTCTCGCTTTTCTGAAGTCGTCTGGATTTTGTTCATACAGATTTATAGCTTTTTTTACGGTTTGAGTATATAAACTAACGTGTTCATTAGGTAAAAATGTAAGAGCCTGGTCTATATTTTTTCTTAAATTATTTTCAAAAAAGGCGTTTGAAATTAAGATCGCAACAAAAACTTCACCTTCTATACCAATCCACGCATGGGAGATTGATCCATCCTTTACACTATAATACTTAGCGATTTCTGGACACCCTGGGGCAATCTGACCCCAAATATCTGCTCTCATTTGAGCGCCAATAAAATCATAATATGGGTTAGCATATGTCCCCGATTTCGGAGGGAAAATCCCCGATCTAATGTTATTTAAAGCCACTTTTTCGGCAGTAAAAACTGCTTTATCGTATTTCAGGAGATTTACCCATTCTAAGGCAATATCCCTTGCGGTTAAATCTATTCCGTATTTCTCTAAGGATATAAGTGCGATGATTTCATACATTTCGTCGTCGTTGACATAGTTCAAATTGATTTTCTTTGGATAATAATCAATTTCGCCGTATCTTCGCTGAATTGTTTTAACAGGTCTTAATTCTAAGGGCGCTCCAACGAAATCTCCAGCAACTCTACCAATCCAAGAGCCATAAACTTTATTGTAATATATTTCAGAAGTTATTTCTTTCATGTCTAACCCGAATTTTGTTGTTAGGAAAGTACTTTCTAAAAAAAATGCACCCCAAATGTTAAATCTTCTGTCTCAAATTACTCGAATTATTTTCTTTATTTCTTTAATAAATGACCAGAAATATGCTACAACAAATTTAAACGCTAATAACACAGATAGTCTAAAATGATGTTAAGAGTTCAACCTAAGTTTCGGATTGTAAACTATTAATGAACTTTATCACATATTATAATTATGATAGAATATTGTATACAGAAGGAAAGAAAGATGAGTGTAGTTGAAATGCTAGGACCTGAAATAACTACCAAACCTGTAGTGATAGATAATAAGAATGAAAGAAAAAGTTTACCCATGTATGGCATGGTATCATTACTTTTCGTTTTGGTTGGAGTTATAGTAGTGTCGATTAATTTTAGCAATCTCAGTATTTCACTCGCGACACCAGTCTTACTAGTTTCGGTAATCACTGCAGGAGCAGGGATCGAAGCGGATGTTGTAAGAGGAATTTCTATAATCGGACTTATCTCGGGTATTGTCTTTTTATTAATTAGTCTGTCACCCGTAATCCTATATGTAGCTGGAATATCTGCTTATTAGTTATTGTGGAACTTAGCGCATAAGTTTGTTATATTTTTTTCTTTTTATATTTCATTTACTTGATTGTTGATTGGTTAAAACCTTTAACTAAAAATAAAAAGAAATCCTATCCAATTATAAAATATCATGGAGCAAAAAAATCAAAAGGAAAATAAGTCAATAGATTTTGATACGATTGACGAAGTTGATTCTTTGAATCAAATGAAAGTAGATATTAATTATTTTTTGGCTGCAATAGTCAAAATGAAGCTGGTGGACAATTTTGATCACACCATTCCCTCGGGTTTAACATCATTTGCTCAATTTTTCTTCTCTTACCATGAAATTATTTATCGAAATCAAGAAGTGCCAAACAAAATCTATACACTATTTTTAGAGTGGTTAAATAAGAAAATTTTAGATTTCAAGTGATTTTTATAAAAAAGAAGTAAAAAAAAGAGAGAATTTGATTATAACTTTCCTTTAATTTTAATGGATAGTGTATAATATAACGCAAAAACAGAGTAAGCACTCATAGGAATTAAGAAAATAACATATTCGTATGGCCAGAATGTATATCTAAGGATCATTGAAATAAAGCTAATCACTAAAAATCCCGTCCATACAGCTAAAAGTCTTGTATTTAGTGGTTTTTTATGTTTTTTAATTACAAAATGTAGTATTGTAGCAGCTATGGCATAACCTATAATTACGACAAGTTGAATGGGAACCCAAGAGGTTTGCGCCCAGAAAGTTAGAAACAAAATGCACGGAAATATAATGAAAAAATTCACGTAATATAATATTCTTCTTCCTAAATCTTTTTGCCGATCAATTTTATACCAAATTATACCTACCCAAATAAATAAAAGCCACAGTGCTGCTAAATCTATTAACTCAAAAGGATCGAAGGGCAAATATATTCCATAATGAGTCCCCCAAAAAGCAGTTAAGATTCCAAATCCCAATATCTGGGTGAGTAATATGTGATATGTTGATCTCCCAATTAACGAAATTGTCTTCGAGATTTTTCTAGTTGAAGTATTGGGTAAAAATTTGAGTGCTAGCAAAACTAAGAACGCGGAATAAGGAAAAACCAAGAAATGGTAGTCTCCTCTTAGGAGGGGTGTGCCATCAATCATGAACCTAAATCCAAAAAATTGGTATACAACAATGTAGGCTAAACTGATTGGATATATAATCCACATAAAAAAGTTATGTTTGCTCTGAAGGTCATGATCCATAGAAAACCACATACCTAGCCCTACAGCTGAAAGATAAAATGGGATACTGGTCATGAACAAGGTTAAGATATGCGATTCTTCCCAGGTTGTTATATCACCGATTACAAAAAAAACTGTGAGTTGCATAACAATTTCTACTACAACGGTTAAAATTAACGTCAGCACGGGTTTTTTAGTAAAACCCCAATACAATAATGGCACGACGAGAATTGATTGCATTAAAACGGGAATGAACCAATTACCTGGTCCCCAAAATGGCATTATCAACCAGAATAAATTAATGATTCCGTAATCGGGGGAATATTGCGTATCATACATTGCTATGAAATCGAATCCAAAGATAAACAAACCAATAAAAGTTGATGCGGCATATAGAATAAGAAAAGGAACAATATAACGTAAAATCTTCTTCTTGAAATAACTCCAAGAATATAATTGCTTTAACGTTGTAGCACCTTGTCCTCTAAAAGAGAGTCCCATATTCAATCCCATTACTACTAAAAAGACAGGTATCGAAATTCTCTCCCAGAGAGCGGCCCCAATTTCCCTTTTGACGTCCCAATATACATAATGATCAAAAATAACAAGAAATATCATTACTGCTTTTAGAAAATCAATCTGAAAGAAAGAAGTTCTATCTTCTAATCCACTTGAAGTGGATATTTCATCTTGCTCAGTTATTTGAAAATTTTGATCGTTCATTCTTTACATCATTTATTTTTAATTTTAATTCAGTCAGAGAATTGTTACTAATTCTAAACAAGATGTATCTTATTAACATTAAAGGAGTCCATTTTTTTTTTTTGATGGAATATAAAATATTCTAGTTTGATTCAATAAATTTAGGAGGTAAACTGGCTGCTCCTAGGTGCTTTAAAGGTGGTTTGACCATCACAGTTAATGTACCATGCGCTAAAAGTTTGTCTTCCTCATTTTTGATTGATACTTCCGCCAAGCCAATACTCTTCCCTAAGGTTATACAACGAGCGTAAGCTAACAATTTCCCACTTTTGACGCTAGATAAATAATTCACTTTCATCTCAATCGTGGCTGCACTATCATCACCCTCGACTCGAGAGTAAACAGAAAAAAATCCAGCACTATCAATAAGAGCAGAGTAAACTCCACCGTGAACATATCCGTATCCTTGGAGATGCTTGCGATTTAGCTCTATTTCTACGAAGGACTCGCCGTATTTCAAATCTACTATCTTCATATTCTGATTTTTAAAGTAACCACTACCGTTTACAACTAATTTTACAAAATCAACCCATTTTGGAGATAATTGCTTCATTCTAGATTGCGCTTCCAAGTTTTATTGAATTATTTAAAATAAGGACATGTAACAATAGCTATTCTAATTGTTGGATTATTTAATTATTTTTGATTAATAAAAAAAAAGTTAGAAGTGATTATGAATTATTCTGGTGTAGCTCGTTTTTTCATAAATATATAGAGACCAGATATAACCGCTACTCCTCCTACTATGGAAATAACAACGATAATTACAATACCTCCGGGATCTGGTCCTTCTTCTGAAAAGCTTTTAGTTAGTGTTACTTCTTCAAACGCTTCGTTTCCTACAATGTCATTCGCGTAAAAGGTAATAGTAACACTTCCTTCACCTAAAGCATCCCAAGCCGATTGATCAATCGTTCCATTTTCTGTAAACGTATAATTATTTAATCCTCCATCAATTGTATACCACATCTCAAACAGAAAATCATCAATGACTTCAATGTTGAAAAAGGGAGCAACACTACTAAAACTACTACCAGCACTAGGCGCATGAATAGTAATCCGGGGTGCTCCATCTTCAGCTATAGGTAAATAATCTATACTTCCAGCAGAACCACCTATATGTGTGTACGAAACATCTACAATTCCATCTTGTGGGGTTGTATCTGGACCAGTATGATTGTCCCAGTAATTACCAATTGTCATGCTGTTCCATTTGTTATCAGTTCCATTATCCATAGCATGTATTTCATTTGCTAGAAAGAAATTTCCATAGATGATGTTATTAATACTATTTCCTATATTAATTCCATACTTGTTATCGCTTAGAATGTTTCCCGAAATAGTATTATTATTGCAACTATTAATTAAAATTATCCCGGTATAGGTATTGTTACTTGCGATGTTTTCCGAGATGATGTTATTGTTACAGCCATCCAACACTATCCCAGTATTATCGATATTATCGTTTACGGTGTTTTCTGTAATGATATTGTAATTACAATTGTAAAAATACATCCCGATTTCGTTATCGTTTACGGTGTTTCCTAAAATGGTATTGTTAGTGCATGTGTTAGATAAATATATCCCATTACTAGAACTGTTACATGCGGTGTTTCCCGATAGGGTGTTGTTATTACAGTCGTTTAACGTTATCCCAGTAATGTCATCGTTTGCAGTATTTCCCGAGATATAATTATTATTGCATTCATCTTTTAAAAATATCCCAGTATAATTATTGTCTACAATGTTTCCCGAAATAGTGTTATTTTCACAATTATTAATCAAGATTATTCCGTCCCGAGCGTTGTTAGAACAGTTATTATTTGTTAATGTTCCGTTATTTGTATTTTCCAATTTGATTCCCCCGTCATATTGTCCACTTCCTGCGTTGTAAACCGTGCAGTTTCTGATGATAAAATAATCATTTTTGGAATTGTTTATAAAAATTCCACTTCCCGTAGGTGAAGAACTTGCGTCAATGGTAACGTTTTCAATAGTGTAGGGATTACTCCACGAACCATCACCGCTACACCAACCATAAGATGTAGTAGCTGACCAATTACCATTAACATGTATGAATTTTGCAAGGTAACCAGCCGATTCTTTCGGAGTAATAACATTAGTTTTTTGCCCATGGTCGAAATCAAGCATAAAATTAGGCAAAAACACGAAGCCCATTGCTAAAACAATTAAGAATACTATTTTTTTCGAATTGGATTTCATTTTATTTTCCCTTAAAATAATAGTTAACTAATAGGATGATAATGAATTATTTAACACTTTTGTTAACAAATAGTTTCCTATTGCTCTCGAGATTGACAAAATGTCTCATTTTTAAACGAAAGAGCATATTCAAGAGAGTCTTGAGCAATATAATCAATAATCTCATTCAAATCATTTTCTGCTTTTAATGACCATTCTATTTCAGCCATTGTTCCAATCTCTTTTTAGCATTTTCCATGACTTGTTCATGAGGAATTACTCTCCCTTGCTCAATTTCTTCAATACCAGCGATGATTTTTTTTTTGACATAAAGATGATACATAATATCATCAATTGTAGCATTTTCTGGCAATTTTTTTATAAGTTCTATAATCTCTTCCTTTAGATTAGAAGTCATAATATCTCACTATCTAAATAATCATACCAACTTTTATATTTTCTTATCTTGCTCTTGTGTATAATAGTAAAGAATCTATTAGATTAAATTAATAATTGAGAATTAAAAGGCTACTCCCTGATTTCCCCTCACATTATGGTCTTGGAATAGAGATTAAATCTTAAAAAAAAGAATTGAAAAAAATATAATTTAAAGATGAACTCATGCTTTCCGTTTTTTGATAAAAATATACACTACAGCAGCTACAGCAACCCCCCCTACAAGAGAAACAATAACTATCACCAGTGTTGGATCAAATTCTTCTGGGAGATTCTTACTTATCGTTATTTCCGTAGTCCCGATATTTCCTGCTATATCAATCGCATAAAATGTAATCGTAATAGTACCATCGGACATAGCATCCCACGCAGATTGCGCGATTGTTCCAGCAAATCCTGTAAATGTGTAATTGTGCTGGCCATCATCAAGTGTGTACCACATTGAGACGATATAAATATCGGTGACTGTTATTATGAAAGAGGGAGCGATATTGTCAAATCTTCCACCTTCATGCGGGGAATTAATTGTTATTATTGGCTTCCCATCCTCCGCTATAGGCAAGTAATCTTTACTTCCAGCAGGTCCACCGATATAGGTATGTGGCGTGTCGACAATTCCATCTTGTGGGCTTGTATCTGGACCAGTATGATTGTCCCAATAATTACCAATAACCGTGTTATTCCATATGTTATTAATTCCATCATCGAACGCGTGCTTAAAATTCTTTGAAAAGAAATTTTCATAGATTGAGTTGTTATCGCCGTTATCAATATAAACACCATAAGTATTGTTGAACAGTAGATTTTCGGTGAGGGTGTTATAATTAGAAAAATCGTATATCCCAATTCCGTTTAATCCGTTGAAACTTACTACGTTGTTCGAAACCGTGTTATTTTCGCAATAATCATACAGTTCTATTCCAATCTGTTCATTGTAATTTGCTGTATTGTCTACAATAGTATTGTTACTGCTGTACCAATGTAAAGATATCCCTTCCTCTCCACTACCATTTACAAAGTTGTTCGAAATCGTGTTATAACTACAATCATCATAAAAATATATCCCCTGACTTGTTGAACTATTCACGGCATTTCCCGAGATGGTATTATAATAGCATTCATATTCTAAAGATAGCCCAGCATAACCATTTTCGTTCGCTATATTGTTCGAAATCGTGTTATAATTACAAAATCCATAAAGGTATATCCCATAATCTTCGTTATTATTCGCAGTATTTCCCGAGATGGAGTTGTTTATGCACTCGGTATCGAGATATATCCCATAGTCATTATTAGAACAATTATTATTGATTAACCGAGAATTACTTACATTATTAAAAGTGATTCCCTCTATGTGATCATATATTGTATTGCCAGTTATGTTTATATTTTCGCAATCTTCTACCACGATTCCGTATCCTAAATGATAAATAAGATTATCTTCTATTCGGCCATGAGTAGTGTTGAGTAAGTAAATCCCCGTCATAGGTATACTATTTGTTAATTCGTTCCATTTGAATGTACAACTTCTTATTATGAAATGCTTATTATGTGAGTTAGAAATTTTTAATCCATCTATACTCATTGACATATTTAAAATATGACCTTCAATAATATATGGATCCAATAACGTTCCCGAACCAGAGCACCAAACTTGACTTTCTGCCCATGCCCAATTGTTCGAGCTGCCTGGAAGATTGTCAATTGTGATGTTTTTGTACGTTCCAGATGTCTTTAAATCGTCAACAATCATATTTTGATCATAACTATCAGAATTTGCATTACTTATATAGTCAACATTATGAAGACTGAACAATGCTATAATTAGCATCAATCCTAAAATTAAACAAAACTTTTGTTGATTGGATTTCATTTTTATATACCTAAATTTTTTTGTTATGTATTTCTAACCCATATTGATTAATAATAATATGTTTTAATTTGATACGATACAATTTTTAGAAAGAACTTAAAATTGAATGACGCAATGAAGTTTTAAAAAGAACTTATGAGGCAGGGAAGCTAAAGACGATTATAGATAGGAGATATCCGTTGGAACAGATTGTCGATGCTCACAGGTATGTTGAAACAGGACAGAAATCGGGACAAGTAATAATAACCATGACATAATAACAGAGCCTAACAAAACATTGCAGTTAACTCAATATTAAAATTGTATCTATTTATTAAAACAATTGCAAGGACTTTAATTTTTTAAAAATTATTTTGAGATTTTACACAATTTTTATAGCTCTCTGATGGTGAAAACTAATAGTTCTTTAAGTGAAGTTTTATTTACTTGAACATTTATTTATAAAATAAGTATCAGTCACGAAGTGTGAAAAAATGGCAGATTTAACTCTTAATGCACTAGGAAAAAAATGCCCAATGCCTATCCTCCTGACTAAAAAAGAATTAAAGAAAATGAGTCCAGGACAAACTCTTGAGTTGATCGTCGACGATAAAGGAGCTTTAAAAGATGTACCTGCTCTTATCCGTAAGACGGGTGATACGATACTCGAGACGAAAGATAATGGCGAACAAATAACTTTTATGATACAAAAGGTTTAAACCTTAAATTTACGAGAAAATTAGTTAATGACGATAATAATTAAAAAAATCAAAAAAAGTGAATAAAATGACAGAAGATATAAGTTTTATTGTAAGTGATAGATCCTTCGAAAAGTTTGGTATGATGTTGATTCTTGGAACTACCGGCGACGCGATGGACGTTAAAATGAACTTCTTTTTTACATTTTGGGGATTATATCTTTTGAAAAAGAAATTCAGAAAAATTAGGAAGATCCCGAAGTCATCTGGTATGGCTTCTATGATGAAAGGAATGGGCGGTAAAATCTTTTCTAAGAGATTAAAGAAGTTTGGGATGGAAGATCAATGGGGAATGATTAAAGAAGCTGTCGAAAACGGAAACGTGAAACTCTATCCGTGCCAAATGACGATGGATTTAATGGGTATCAAAAGAGAAGAAATGTGGGACTTTGTAGAAGATCCAATTGGAGCTGCTGGGTTCTTAGAGCTTAGTGCAGATGCCAAAATAGTCTCACTATAAATAAAAAAAAATTTTATTTCTCTTTTTACAACATATCTGATTCTCTTTTATAATACTCAGAAATGTTTTTGCCCTTACCAAGAATTGCATCTACCTTTTCAAGTTCTTCAGGTATATTTATCTCCTGCGGACATTTCTCTAAACATTCGCCGCATTTAGTACAGAAAAAGGCATTTCCATTGGGATATTCTTTATTCAACTTTTTCTTGGATTTAGCTAATTTTTTGTATCTTCGGTTTATAAGGAAGGTCATTCCTCCTTTCTGTCCGGTATAAGCTACATTATTGAGAACTGCAAAATTTTCCGGAATATTGACGCCAGAAGGGCAAGGCATGCAATATTTACATGCCGTACATTGAACAAGAATGCTTTTACGATAAATGCCTGCTAACTCAGTAATTATTTTATTATCTTCTTCACTCAATGAATTAATTCCCGATTTAGAGGCGCTTTCAACATTTTCATCTATCATTTTTATGGATCCCATTCCGCTGAGTACAACCGCTACTTCAGGTTGATTCCAAACGTACTGTAAAGCCCAATCAACGGGGGTTCGCTGGGTTGATGTTTTCTTCATTATTTCTAAAGCTTCTTCAGTAGGATTGGCTAACTTTCCTCCTTTTACAGGCTCCATAACCACAACTGCTATTCCTTTTTCGTGGGCATATTTTAGCCCCTCGTGAGTTGCTTGAATAGCCGTATCCATGTAATTATATTGAATTTGGGCGAGATCCCACTTGTAATAATCGATTATCTCTTTAAATACCGGAAGCGTGTCGTGAAAAGAGAATCCTATATGTTTAATCAGTCCTTTTTCTTTAGCTTCTTCCATCTTTTCCATTAATTTTAATTCCTTAACTTTCTTAAATGAATTTCTCGAGAGACCGTGGAAAAAGTAGGCGTCTAAGTAATCGGTTTGAAGACTTTTTAATTGCTGGTTGAGATATTTGTAAAAATCTTCTGTTTTTCTGACGAGGAACATTGGTAACTTGGTTACGAGGAAAATTTTTTCTCTATATCCGTCTTTTAATGCTTCACCTAGTACTTTTTCGCTTGCTCCAAAGCCATAAATCCAACCGGTGTCGATATAATTAATGCCTTTATCGATTGCATAACGAATTAACTTTATTGATTCGTCCCAATCTACTCTAGGGAGAAATTTTTTTGTAGGGAGTCGCATAGCACCCAACCCAAGCGCAGATACATTCCAAGCTATGGAACCAAAATTTCGATATTTCATTTCATTCATTATTTTAAAAATTTTTTATTGCAGATAATTATTTTTATTAATTCATTCTGGGACATTAATTGGGTAGTATCCATATTTTTCCCGAATTTCTAACAATAACTGAAAATGTTCTAATGGAATTGCGGGATTTCTAATTTTATCCTAACCAACCGTATCTTTCTTACTAATTGAAGCATGTTTTTGTGAGAAATTAAAATCTCTCTTAAATTCTGAATTGACCATAATCTAATGAAAAAATATTTAAACCAAGCTATCTACTATAGAAACTAGAGGCTATGGTTAGTGAAATCGAAAAGTTTCTTAGATAAATGGAACTTAAACAGAAATAGGGTTTGCCTAATAATTACTTTATTCTTAATTTTTTTGTTACATATTTCTGTAAGAGATATTTTAATAAATCCGACTGCTAATGGAAGTGTGTATGATTCACCATTAGATGTCCAGTTAAGATCTTCAAGTTTTAATGCCACTCTAACAAAATCCGTTGGAGGTGGGCCAGAGCACGTTGTCGTAGAGGATGTTAATAATGATGGATATGACGATATTATTACAGCAAACTATTGGGATGATAATGTATCTATAATTTTATGGAATTCGAGTACAAGTGATTGGGAGGAGCACTTTACTAGATCTGTTGGAGATGGACCTAGTAGTGTTTTTATCGGTGATGCGGATAATGATGGATTTAATGATATTATAACTGCGAATTATTGGGATGGAAATGTCTCAATTCTGTTATGGAATTCGACTTTACTTGACTGGGAAGAACCCATAACGAAATTAGTAGGTAATGGTCCAGAAACTGCTATATTGGGTGACCTCAATAACGATGGATATAACGATATCGTTACAGCAAATAATTGGGATAATACAATCTCTTTATTAATCTGGAATGAGAGCCTTGGTTTCTGGAACCCAGAAGTAACACAATCTGTAGGCGATGGACCTGAATGTATATTTGTTGGTGATGTCAATAATGATGGGTTAAACGATACTGTAACTACTAATTATTCAGACGATACGATTTCGTTATTTCTATGGAATGGTAGTATAAATGCTTGGGATCCTGAAGTAATATTATCAGTTGGAAATGGTCCTGGAAGTGTTTTTATTGAAGATGCTAATAATGATGGATATGCCGATATAATTACATCAAACTATGTTGATGATACTGTTTCAATCTTAACTTGGAATAACAGCACTAAACTTTGGAATCAAGAAATCACTGCGTCAGTAGGGGATGGGCCAGAAATTGTTTTAGTTGATGATGTAAATATCGATGGATATAATGATATTTTAACTACTAATTATGGAGATAATGACATATCTATATTGATATGGAACGTTATTTCTTCTGATTGGAATCCTCAATTCACCATCTCTGTTGGAAATAGACCGCAAAGTGGTGTTATAGCAGATTTAAACTACGATGGTTACAATGACATATTAGTTTCAAACTTCCTGGATAATAATTTGTCCATTCTTTTATTTATGACTAATCCGATATCAGACGACACATATGAAGAAAACGATGATTTACCAACAGCCTCCTATATCACTAATGACACTCGATATACAAATCTGGCATATTTAGATTTGGATTACTATTATTTTAATGTTTCTAAAGACTTTCTTATTAATCCGAAAATTGAATATGATAGTTTTAGCACAGAATTTTATTTATACTTATATAATTCTTCCTATGACCTTGTAGCAGAGAGTCGCTCAAATCAAGTTTTTCAATATTTAGCTAATAATACAGATTATTTCTATCTAGGAATTCTCTGTAACGAATTATATACATCCTATAATCTTACCATCAGCTTATTTCCCCTTCCAGGTAATTTCTCTCTTACTTCTGATGCCGCTAATCCTGATTTAGATGGGAATTTTACATTATCGTGGAGCCATGCTGAAGATGTTACTAATTATTCAATTTATCAACATAATAGTTATATTTCGGAAATTAATGCAAGTTTAACACTGGTAATAGAGGGAATCTTTCAAAATAATTACAATTTAACCAAATACCTTAATGGAACTTATTATTTTATACTATTGGCAACCAATTTCGTTGGCTCCACTCTTTCAAATTGTATATCACTAAATATATCTATTCCAGCTCCACCCAAACCACCTGGCAATTTTTCATTATTTTCAAGTGCAGGAACCCCTGATGATGATGGAAACTTTACATTAATTTGGTCTAAATCAATTAGAGCAGAAAATTATAGCGTATATCAATATTCTAAGTTTATATCAGAAATAAATGGTAGTTTAAATTTACTGGTAAGCGGATTAACTAATAATTCACTCAACATTTTTGATTATGTTAATGGAACTTACTTTTTCATGATCGTTGCTTTTAATGATGCGGGGGTCACATCATCAAACTGTTATTCTGTTACTGTAATGATTCCCCAAAAAAATGACCCAGAGGTGATTCCAACAATTAAGATTTTTGGTTACAATTTTTGGTTTATAATTTTAATTATTGTATCATTTTATATTGCTTTAATTATTAAATTAATAACTAAGAAAGATATACACTATATTGTTCTAAATTAATTAGAAATCTATGAATGATCCATTAATTGAAAATGAATAGATTAATTAGTTATCTTTAGTGGTGATTAGTGAATTTTTTAAATTCTCTCTAAATTGTTTAATACGATCTAATTCTTTCAATTGAATCTCAGTATTCTCGGGTAAATTTTCAGTATGCAAATTTAATTCAAAATCAATGCTAAAGCTAGTACAAAACTGTTTTAATTTTGATATAATTAATTCCATATTCTCTTTTCGAAAACGCAATAAAAATATTCTTAAGTCTTGTGAATCCCTTTCAGTTGTCACTTTTACCACGTAATTATGTTTAAATTTATAAGAATTGAAATATTTTTCATTAGAAATATCTACTTTTTTAATTTCAAACCATAATAATTTTAAATAAACTTGGTTTTGAAGTAAAATTTTTATTTCTTTGGCTGTTATAAAACATTTTACATAATAAATTGGAGTGTTGCGATTAAGATATTTTTTTATGGTGTAATATCCCATTATTAATAATGTAATAGTTACGAAAAAGAAAAGAAGAAAACCAAATGTATTAACTTCTTGGTAAAAAATGATTACCAAAGTGATTATTACAATGATAGGCAAAATGAATGGGATTGTAGTAAACAACAGATCAATTATAAATTCTCTTTTATAGTGGTCTTCCACTTCAAATAGTTCTTCATTCAAATTATTCATGTAAAATTCCCTATATGTTAATATTTTTATAAAAAAAAAAAAAAATTTAAGGTTGATTATATATCATTAAAATTCTCCATATAAATATACCGATCATTCCCAGGAAAAAGCTTACTTTATACCATAGGTCTAATTGAGAACTGCGCTCATCTAGATCTGGATTAAGGACTATTGCTATAACTCCCGTGACTATACCAACAATTCCCAAAGATGCGCCAATATCGCCAAAAAATTCCAAGGGATTTATGTTATTAATGTCTGTACCAATTATACCCAATAGCGGTCCTATAAGATCTAATACTAGCCCTCCAACAAAAAAAAACGCTATAAGGTTTTCAATTTGTTTAGGGATTTTTCCAGATAGCCCTCCGAATATCAAAGAAGATATAAAAAGCATACCAGCAACAATAAAACTACCCACAGCTAAACCGAAAAAGTATGAGTCGGGATCGGTCTGTGGAGTATCAAAAATCGCCGTTAAAAAGCCACAAATCAATGCAATTACACTAAAAGCAATCGCTACACGTATTAAGCGCATTGCTAATTTGTTTTGTGGAGTTGCTGGTTTCATCGCAAACGCACTTAAAGCATCAACATTCATCCCTATAGCAATTAAATCAAATGCTAATAAAACTCCAGAACTAAATGACTCAAAATCAAATCCTTGGGGATATTCAACAATATCTAAACCTGATGGAGGTTGAATTAGTAATGAAGTCTTCGGAGTTTCGCCAGTTTGTTCATAGTCTGAGGATTCTGGGTTTGGATCTTCATTTGTTTCAAATGTTATAATGTCAATCACGGTATCTTCCATTGAATCTGTATCGGTTTTAAAGAAATTACTAGATACCTCAAAACTCAAATCATTACAAATAATTGAAAAAGTTAGAGAGGGTATATATAAATCTAAAAATGATACATAGTCTAATCCAATGGAATATCCAAAGTAAAAGTTGAAATAATCATTTTGTGCTGTAATTGAGTTTATCGATATCTGCGGTTCAATACCTAGGATATTGCTTAATAATAAAACGGCAGGTAATAATATTAAGATCATAGGGATCATTAGTATCAAAAGCAATGCAAACATTAGATAAATGAATACTAAAATAACTGCTTTAAGAATTGCTTCTACCGCAGCAAGAATAGTTTGTGTTATAGCTTCCATCAAATTCATTCCAATTTCCATTATCCACTCAAATAATGCTACGAAGAATTCTCCAATTGCTACTAAAACATCAATAATAAATTGGATTATCTCCACGATTATTTGAATAAAATTTTGCCACGGCGTTCTCGGCCACACCCCAACTTCGCTGTTTTGAAGGTCTCCCATATTTAATGGTATTAACTCTAGAATATCTGATGCTACACCTAAGCTTTCTGCGACGTAATCGTTAGTATATCCATAAATAATACCTTCGGTCTCATTCGCACTCGTTACAGCAAGAAGCAGAAGATCATATGCGTCTTCAGCGTTTAGTGTTTTAGCGATAACGCATTCCACATTAGGACTGATAGAATCCTTTAATTCTTCCCTATTGATTCCTGATACATTTGCACCTTTTATACAAGAGGGTACATCATACCATTTGGAGTCAGAGACAATACCAAATTCATCTACGGATGTTTCAATAATTCTATGAAGTTTGCTATTAGTAAAAACTGATGTAGGAATCAATATTGCATTTATTCCTGCAACAAAGTAATCATTTGTTCCAGAATTAACATCTAACAACACTACAGTCATTTTTTCAATAGCGGAATAATGTCCATTATAGAATGTTCCATTTTCATATACAGCTACCGTGTTGACTCTTGGAATACCTTTAGTTTCAATACTTATATTAATAAAATTGCTACCACTATAGATAAATTTCTCTTGTGTGTTCATTTCACCGTCTTTCATGAAATCGTGATTAATAACTCCATCTACATGAGGTAACCATCCTAATAAGTAAAACTTCCAAAGTTCGGCTTTAATACTTATATCGGTATCTCCATCATCTACATCAAAATAGTATTCGTCGTCAAATTTTGCAATCGTATTAACAGATCCTATTGTAAATGGCTTTAAACCGGGATAAGGAACACAGAATCTCGTACAAATTGTATAAGATCTCCATCTACACCTAAGTGCCCACCAGCATATTTTACCTAACCACGTACTTGCACATTTTTTAATCCAATAACAGTCCAACCAAGGAATAGTAATACACGAAGTCCAACAATACCAGTAAATCCAAGGTAAATATACAATTATGGGTCTATTTCCATCACTAGCAACCTCAGTGGGTGTAGCTACCTCCCATTTATGTTCGGGATCAGCTTCAACCTCTAAGGTAACCTGTAAGGTCGGATTAAATATTTGAAAAATATCATCGTATTTTGCTGTGTTCACTCTTACCATTACAATAAGGTTGTGGAGTGGATCTGCGTCTGCCCAATCTTCAACACCGTCTCCGTCGGTATCTCTTGAATTAGGGTTCCAACCCATATCAATCTCATATTTATCATTGATAGTATCACCATCTGTGTCTCTCTTAGCAGGATTAGTAATCCATCCATTATTTTCTTCTGGATTTACTTCTACGCCATCTAAAATTCCATCGTTATCTGTGTCTGCAGCTCGAGGATTAAGATATTTTGTAAAAGCTAATGCGTATTCTTCTAGAAGACAATCCATGGAACTATGAATTTTCAGCTTCCATTCGCCACCAAATGTTTTTCCACTGTTTTCCACAATTTGTTTTATGTCTGAAACATTTACATAATATCTCTGGTTTGACGCTTGCTTTTCAAATAATAATTCGCTTTGCAGAAATAATTGGATAGTTAGATCAACAGTATTTACTCCCTCACCAACAGATATAGAGGTTGTAAGCCCTGCTTGAATTATTCTCTTAGTTCTCTCAGTAGACAGGATAAATGTGTTCCAACCGGTTGATAATTTCTTTCTTTCTTTTATCTCTTTTGTAACTGAATATACTTCTTGCCCATCTAACAAAAGGTCACCATCAGAGTCAGCAACTAAAGGAAGAGTAATGTACCCATCTTGACCGGGATAAACTTCTTCACTGTCTGATAAGCCATCTTCATCCGAATCTTTCTTATTGGGATCAGTACCAATTTCTCTTTCTTTTGAATCAGATAATCCGTCACCATCTGCGTCTACTTTCCAGGGATACAAGTCTTCTAAATCATCAACTCCATCATTATCACTATCTTTATTTCTGGGGTCCGTACCATTCACATATTCAGAGTAATCGCTCACTCCGTCAAAATCTGTGTCAAATTTCAGAGGATCTGAATCTACAGCAAAAATCTTTGTCACGTATACATCTGGGTAATTGACTGGATCTTCATAATAATCTATTGTTAGTTCCCAGCCAAATATTTCGCAACTATCAGTTAAATTGTCATTGTCGGTATCATTTGACAAAGGATCTGTCCCATAATAAAACTCACCCTTTATTCCATATTTATACCCATCAGGAAGGCCATCCGCATCAGTGTCTGCATTTAACGGATCTGTTCCATAAATATACTCTTCATACCAATCAGTTAGTAAATCACCGTCACAATCAGAATCATCTGGCGATGTACCCAACATTGCTTCAATTTCGTCAGTAATACCATCCCCATCGGAATCTAGGACAACTACAATCTCAAATTGAGCCATTCCTCTTTTGCCTACATCGTCATACGCTTCAACTATACACTTATATGTAGACGAGATTTCGTACTTAAAATTGATAGTTGAACTGTGTTCTGTAATTGAAGTTGTTCCATTAAATGTCCAATTATAGAATATATTACTAGAATCCATGAAAGAATCGAGTGTATAGGCATTAAGTGATATTTCTCCTGGTGGACCGTATATGTATTTACTTGAAGTTGTTACAGTTGGAGTTATTCCCTCAATAATGAAATCTAAATCAATCGTGGTCGTGTCTCCGTCCATATCAGATACTGTTAAATTACCTGTGTAGTCTCCATCATTTAGACAAATAGACGGCTTGTTTCCGTATAAAATCTCTCCATTAACATCCCAAATAAAATCTAAGCCCCACTCATCTGCAATACTATCAAAGACTGCCATATCTAAGTTAATTACGGTTCCTTCCAGGCCTTCAAATCCGTAGGGCCCTTCTATAAGTGGAGGTTCATTGGTGACATTCATGATTATCATGGTGCTATTAAATACACCATTATCGTCAAAGACAAAAAGAGTCAAATTGTAAAATCCAGACTCTGCCCATACATGTCCCCTAAGAGAAGAATCGCATTGTTCGCCCCAGAAAGGAATAAAATCTAAGTCATAATAAGTGTAACCATCTCCAAAATCCCAGTAAAACCTAAGTTCATCTAGATCAGAGTCGGAATCACTAAACGACGAAGATTCATTTAGACGTACATATTGATCTTCAAGAATATTTGGATAGATATTCTTAAGAGTTATTTCAGGGACGCGATTAAAGATTTCTATTAAAGTTCCAGTTTTAGATGTGGCATCACCATCACTAGCAGTAATTGTTATAAGATATACCCCTTCATTTTCATAGGTGTGAAATATTTCAGCATCCCCAGAAGCAGTTTCCATAGGTGAACCATCGCCAAAATTCCATTCCACATTTAAAGTCGCATCGTTATCAAAATCGAATAAATCTGCAAACATCGGTACGATTTCATCCTCATATGAAGAACCATAGGCATATATAAAAGCGTCTGGTGCAAAGTTTATAAAATCAGTAGTGCCTTGAGTTGTATCAATTTTTACTGTTTTGGAGTCTTGTCCACCGTCGTCATCTTCAGCATAAACTTCCAATATGTTTACAGCTTCAATGATGTTAATTACTTGTGCTCCATCTATATTAATCTGTTGATGCATTTCTAAGAAACTTAGATCAATAGGATAGAAGGTAAATTTTATTGGAATATTAGTCGGAAATTCATTTTCATAGTAGTCATCAATAGCTAATTTCTGAGTGAAGGTTAGATCTGAATAAATTTTACCACTTTCATTGTACACATATGCCTCATATAAAATATGATTTGGATCATGAGGTATTGTAAGTGTTTTTGTATAAGGATACGAAATATCTGCAGCTCCAGGAAAGTCAATCTCAAGTAATAAATGCAGTTTAAAATCAGCTTCAACATGTATATCATCTTTGCTTGGATCGAATATTGACCCTTCAAAAGTAATCGGCATTTTATACATATGATCTGCAAGTCTAGCGGTAAATTCATCAGGATCTAATTTCCATCCTGGCCAAAATTCACTGAATGAAGTACCAATTGAAAAACTGCTTCCATCCAAAAATGAAAACACCAAATCTATGTAATAAACGCCAGGAAGAAGTTCATGAGTTCTATTGATTTTTATGACATAATCCTTAGACAAGTCAAATCGGAAAGGAATTGGTGGAGTCTCCATTCTATTTTCTCCCGATGGTTTGCCTACAAGGTAACCAACCTCAGTTTCTCCATCTCCAATAAATTCTACAGAAAAATTGCACACTTTTGGCGTTGGTGCTTTAATAAACGCTGTCACATTAACATCAATGTACGCCCAATTAAGGTTAATATGGGGTGGTACATTTTCAACGGTTATCTTTGTTCCGTCAGTTGCAGATAAGCCTTCTGGATCTTCCACAGAAACATTAACATCTCCGATAAAATCATCAGTCCATAAATTTGATACTCTCCAACCGGAATCGCCGAAACTCCATGAATAGTTTAGAAGTGGAGAATCTGGAAAAGAATCAGACGAGTCTACTTCGAAAACAAAAGTTTCACCTTCGTTAATGGTGATAAATTCTTCTATAAGATCGATCGTAGGAGCCTCATTAATCACATAGACGGTTTTATGAATTACATCAATGGTACCATCGTCATCTCTAACTGTTAAACTCACATCATATTCCCCTGATTGAATATATTGGTGTACTATTCCAAGTCCCCATCCTGTTTGCCCATCTCCAAAGTCCCAATAGTATTGTAAACTTCCGAGATCAGATTCTGTATCGTTGCTATAAGAAGCGTTGAAATAAAGTGGACACGATTCAAAAATAAAAGCTTCGTCTTCTGTTATCTCTATGATAAAAGGACAATCACATTTTAACGGTTCAATTATAAAGTTTGCTTTAGGCGCAACATTGTTAATATCTATAAATTTAGTTGTTGAATTGAACGCATTTTGGTCGTCAAATACCGTTAAAGTAACGGGATAAGTTCCTGCCTCTATCCATTTCTTGCTAACATTTTCAGTTGTTAGATATGTTCCATCTCCAAAGTCCCAATTATATTTGACACTTTCTAAATCAATTTCAGACTCAAGTAATTCGTAAGTTGAGAGATTTACTATCTCATCTTCATAAGCGAAGGATACCATTTTGATATCAAATATGGGGGGTGCATTCATGATTTCCACTTCACAGGTCTTAACATCTGTCAGTCCTGCGAAGCTCACAGCAGTTAAAGATATTAAATATTTACCCTCATATTGAAATGAATGAGTTATATCTATTTCGGCTGGACCTAATTCTTGATAGGGTGTCCCATCATGAAAATCGACATAAAATGCTACAATATCTGCTTGCCATACACTATCTGCTTCGAATTCAAATAGAACAGGTTCGTTAACATCTGCTATAAGTTTGTTTGATTTAAATACCACGATCATTGGAGTTAACGGACTTGCTGCTATCATCGCTACATTTGCTAAAATTATTGTTAAAAGTACTCCGAATGCTTTAATTAATAATTTTTCTCGTTTTTTAATATTAAATTTAAGAATAAATTTCGCCTCTATTTTTTTTGTTAAATTTTATTACTCCTTTTTTTCATGTGAAAAAAGGAACAAAGAATGTTATGTTAAACTGTTATATAAATATTACATTTTTGTGAAATTTTTGAGAATTATATAAAAAACGCAAATGAGATTTTCGACTAATACTAGATTTCTGAAAACATTGCTAAATAAGATATAAAAACTCTTTTTATGTCTGACACATTAAGAGAATAGTATTACTTTTCTTAAGGATAGAAGCTGGTCTGAAGAAAATTCTTCTTTAATGCAAATAAACCAATCATTGAGGTGAATTACTTTCTTTATTAAAGAACCTTCAAAAAAAATACCTATACTGGCAAAGACAGATGTTTTGGTTGTTGGTGGAGGACCTGCGGGCCTTGCTGCAGCTATTGCTTCAGCTAGAGAGGGTGTCAATACATTACTTGTGGAACGCTATGGATGTTTTGGCGGTGTAATAACCCAAACGATGATAGGGACTCTTGGTTGGTATCGCTATGTAAAAACTATAGATGCCGGAGGAATCATTAAAGAATTTGAACTTAAGGCAAAGGAAATGGGTGGAACTATTAATACATTTAATAAAAAAATAAAAACGACAGAGATAGGCAAATTTCTTGAAAAAAAGGGTATATTGGTAGATGGAGTCCCGACCTATGAAATCTTAGATACTGAAATTTTTAAAGTTTTAGCTGATAATATAATACAGGAAGCTGGCGTAACTCCACTATTACATTGTCAAGCGGTTGACACTCTCATGGATGGGAATACGATTAGAGGAATCATTGTGGAAAGTAAATCTGGAAGGCAGGCGATCATGGCTAAACGAGTAATCGATGCGACGGGGGATGCGGACATTGCCTATCACGCTGGAGCTCCTTATAGAAAAGACCCCAAGAATAAATTGATGGGAGTAACGGTGAATTTTGGATGTAGTGGTGTTGATATTCATAAATTTATTACATATCTAATAGAAAAAATACAGAAAAAACCCAAATTTCTTCCATATTTTCAACAGTCTGGAGAATTATCTTTTATGGATGATTTTACTTGTTTTTTAGAACCAATAAATAGAGCCAATAAAGGAGATATTGTTCCTGAAAGTATACCGATAAGAAAGATATGGAACCAATATGTAGAATTAGGAATTATCAATTCTTTTAATGGTATCCACATAAGTGACATAGACTGTACAGATGTATTCGATCTCACTAAAGCTGAGATGGAAGGAAGAAAGCGAATAATCAAATTAATTAACTCTTTGAGAAGGCGAACTCCTGGATTTGAAAAAGTAAGGCTAAAAAATATAGGATCGTCATTAGGTACGCGGGAATCACGTAAAATAATTGGCGATTACAACATCACTGAATACGACGTTAAAAATCAAGCCCGTTTCAAGGATTCTATAGGAGTTTGCCCAGAATTCCTCGATGCATATGGTACAGTAATCATGCCTACTACAGGTAGATTCTTCCAAATACCATATGGAATCGTCCTTCCAAAGAAAGTCGAAAACCTTCTTGTAGCTGGTCGATGCGTAGCGGGAGATAAAATGTCTCACGCTGCCACCCGCCAGATGGTTTGTTGTATTGCCACAGGACAAGGTGCTGGTGTGGCTGCTGCAGTATCGATTAAAGAAAATACAATTTGTAGAGAAGTAGATATTTCGTTAGTCCAGACAGCCCTTGAAAATCAAGGAGTAAGAATAAGATGAAATTATAGCGTCAATTTGAAACTTTCTTTAAGATAAAATAGAAGATTTCTTCAAAATAAATTTTATATAGGTCGGAATTATCTTTCATATTATGAACGATTTCAAAGACAATTTTGGGGATGAATTCCAACAGAAATCTAAATATGTTAGGAATAAAATACCCCGACACGCTTTAGATTGGTCAAGAAAGCCGGAAACTTTTAAGACTTATCCTGATGCTGATAAAAAAATCGATCTACCTGACCCGAAATTTGATGAAACAATCCAATTCTGGAATGTAATCAAAAATAGGCATTCGACTAGAAAATTCACCAGAGAACCTCTATCCCTGATGGATTTTAGTTTACTTTTGTTTGGTATGTCGGGATTAAATAGAATATTTCCACAATTTTCGTTTAGGACAGTGCCCTCAGCGGGAGGTTTGTTTCCAATTGAAATTTATCCAGTTGTTAACAGTGTAAAGAATATACATGAAGGATTGTATCACTATGATATTCAGAACCATTCAATAGAGTTATTAAAAGAAGGAAACTTTCGAGGAAAAGTAGCAGAAGGGTGTCTTGATCAGAAAATGGCATATAACTCCGCTGTTAACTTCATTTGGACAGCTGTAATTGAGCGGTCTCAATGGAAATATCTTCAAAGATGTTATAGATATATTTATTTAGATGCGGGGCATATTGGACAGAATTTTTATCTGGTTACAGAAGCACTCAATCTTGGTGCTTGTACGATAGGAGCAATATATGACGATGAATTAAATCATTTTCTGGGAATCGATGGGAGAAATGAAACTACGATATATGTTGGCGTAGTAGGTAAAATATAAAAAAAAAAGGTTAGGATTTATTTCTTCCTTCCTCGAACTAAACTTAGAATTATAACTGCTGCAAGAGCTCCTAAACCTATGGCTAATCCGAAGATCAATCCAAGGATAAAGGGATCTAGTCCCGGGCTGGGCGTTATAGGCGCAGTACAGATATTATTCTCGAAAAGATTATTAACGCTGCCTGTTTCGTTGTAACAATCTAAATTATTAAGAAAAGTATTGCCAAGTATTTTGTTATTATTACTTGTATCTAAATAAGTCCCATTATTATTGTTATTGGCAGTATTCGAAAATATTACATTATCATCGCTTAAATCAAGATGGATTCCATTCATTTCGTTGTTATTGGCAGTATTCAATGTAATAAAATTTGTATCACTATTTTCTAAGAAAATACCATGCTCCATATTATCTGAAGCGGTGTTTTGATATATAATATTGTCATTACTATTACTCTCAAGCATAATACCACTCAAATTGTTAAGCGACGCCATATTTCCAGATAGAAAATTCCGTTCAGAACCTTGATAAATTAATATTCCGTTTTCCCCATTATATTGTGCGTCATTGCCATCAATTAAACTATCATCAGTGTCAAATAATCTTATTCCATTTAGACTATTTTCATAAGCTTTATTATTACTACAAGTTAAATTTACACCGTTATTCATCCTAATTCCGTGTCGTGTATTGTTTAAAGCAATATTATCCAAGATTACGGAATCATCGCAATTGAAAAGCCAAATTCCTTCTTCTCCGTTATGATTAGCAGTATTTTCCTTGAGTGTATTGTTGTGACTATCAGTTCGTAGCTCAATTCCACTAAGAGCATTATTATTTGCGGTATTTTCGGATAATGTGTTATAAATGCTAGAGTCAAAAATGTATATACCACGATTATTGTTATTAGCATGATTTAATGATAGTGTGAATCTACCACTTTGTTCCAACAAAATTCCATCATCAGTATTGTCGTTAATATCATTATTTAAAATGCTACCATCCCAACTTTCAAATACATAAATACCGTTAGCACTATTAGGTCCAATCGTATTTCCTTCGATTATAGTATTATTTGAATTCTCGTTATAAATTCCGTTAGAATTGTTAAAGATAATATTATCGGTTAATGTAATATCGATACAATCATCAAGAAATATACCTGCAGCAGCACTTTCAGATATTGTATTATCTGTAAAAGTAACGTCTTCACAATTATCTAATTGGACACCGTAATTTACAGAGGAGCCATCAACGAGATTTAAATTAAAATCTAAATCATGCGAGTTTACTATAATTAAACCTGATCCACATAATGACACATTATTGTTTACGAAAGATATCTGACTACAATTATCAACATAAATGCCCCCCCAAATGAAGACTATTTGATTGTCTTCAACTAATCCATTCGTTGTATTTACCAAACGAATTCCTGCTACTAATCCAGAAGTTATGAACTCACAATTAATAACTCTGAAGTGTTTTCTCGAGTTAGCAATCGTTAAAGGCCAACCACTTGTGAGATTGAACAAATCACCACTTATGATATATGGATCCCCAGAAGTCCCAGAGCCAGTACAAATACCTTCAGCTGAAGCGTTTGCCCAGTCTTTCGTAGGGTCGGTATCGTCAATCTCTATCGTGCTATTATAAGTTGCTGAGGTATTTAACCCATCAAGAAAAGTTACTTGGTTTGATGCTGTTGAAATTGGCAAATTAGTAAAAAAAAGCCCAATATTCATCGCTAATATTGTTATTAAAACAGATAAGAATACAATAGTTCTTGTGTTTTTTGATTTCATTTCTTTCACTCTCTAATTTCTTGTTATATTTGGTGTTAATATGGTAATATGATGATTTCAGTATTTAAATCTATGTAACTTTAACGAAATGTGTTTTTACTATATTTTTGATTAAAAACAATGAATCAATCAGAAAGTCGACAAAAAAAAAATTAAGCATCAATCCACATTGTTAAGTATTAATTTTGATAAAGATGATGTATATCCAGTATATAGTTAATATTATATTTTAGGAAGATATCTTTCAGATCATAAATTAAAATTAATAGAATTTTCATTACTTATTTCATTATAGATGGAGTTTATTTCTAATGTCTGAACCCGTGACTAATTCAAAAATCATGATTAAACTAGATAAGTATTTCCATAAAATTTTTAGTCCAAGTCATTTTGCCTACACTATATTTTTTTTTATTGAAGTCCTTATCTTAATTGTATTTTATTTTTTAGGTAGCACTACTTTCGGCAATATTGGGTTATTTTTAGCTACTGTTTTCTCACTTTCATTCATTTTTTTAATGTTTATAGGAGTTTCTTCCAAACTGGAGTCGTATCTTTTTTCGAAAAGCTTAGATCAACATAAAACAGTGATTTTTGTAGCGACTTTAGGTGCTAGTTTCGTCATTGTTTTATTATATTTCCTATTTGGTGGCTCCAATCAAATCCCAATACAATTTATAGGATGGGATTACATTCTTCCAGGTTTTTATATTCTAGTTTATTTTGGATGGAACCTAGCTCAAATCTTTTTTTTAAAAACGAGCTTTGAAGATATTGCGTTTAAAGCAAATGACAAAATATTGACAGATTCAAATTCTAATAGGAACAAATATTTCAGCATCATTTTTTTAATTTTGGCAATTTCTATTTCTATTTTGACTCAAGTAGGGACATTCTTCGCATTCCTTCCATTTTTTGAACCTCAAACTCCTACAGATTCTTCACTAATATGGTTTAACGGTTGGAATATTGCCATGTATATTGTTATATTTTTTATCTCCTATCGATTAGTGTTTCTCAATATTAAAAGCATAAAAAATAATACTCCAAACATTTTCTCTTCAATTTTTTTTGTTCTGGTGTATTTAATTATCTGGTATCGTTCCTTTAGTTTCATAAATTCCTTTAGGAGCGTTTCCTCTGCTTTAGTAGCAGGTATCGATGCATTTCGGGCATTAATTGATATTGGATTAATGATAATTACGGCTATTCTCGTTATTAAAGGTTTAGGAAGTAAGACTTTTAAATTTCGTATTTTTAATCCTAACAATTTAGCGTTTTTCCTTTTTGCCTTTACTTTAATTTATATAGAAGGCCAGATTGTCATGATCACGGGAGCTGGCTCTATTTCTGGCACCTACACTAATCGAAGTCAAGTTAATTTAGTAAATAATTTTGCGGTATTACTGATAACGATAATTTTTTATTGGTTCTATTCTGAATACACTTTAAAGAAGAATGGATTGATTTTAAAACAAAATTTTAACCAAAAAGAGGTAATCGAGATAGTAACTGATTTCAAGTCTCATCTAATTAACAGTGGTGCTTTAGACTCAGAAAAAATAAATGATTGGGAATTCCAAAATTTTCTCAAAAACAAAAAGTTAATTGATGAAGAAGAAAGGGTATCTGAAAGCAATAGACTTGAAGAACCAACTAACAATCAGACTGAAATTTAGTATCACTTAATTACTAGTAATTTCGTAATCTCTAAGGATTACATCAAGAGATTCATCTGAATATATTATCTCATTGAAAATTTTTATTAATAATTTTATAATCGCTCTTGGATTACCTTCAGCTCTATTAAATACATACTTTAAAATGTGCTTATTTAACGGATAATACGGATTTTGGAACGCCTTGGAAAACTCAGTATGATCAATGCTTTCGTAAAACTTGCTCATTGTACTACTGTATAACTCGTAAACATCTTCTTCTTTGAATTCACAGAGATAATATGGTTCCTTTAGAGAGGATAATAGTTCGGGGGGTTTTTCACTATATTTTTTCCTGATTTCTACTAAAGATTCCTTCGATTTCAAGGTAATAATAATGCGCAAACCCTCAATATTTTGAAGCTGGACTATTTTATTAAATATTTTATCAGCAGCGATATCGTTTGGAGACACTTCGGTTCCATATAACCAGCTAGGATCGAAAACCTCTTCGGCTTGTGCAGATTGTGGGTTCATAATTGAAATTATCTTTCCAAAATCGTCTATAAATAAAATTGTCCCCGATTTGGAGTTCTCAACTAGAAGTCGGAGCATTAAGTAAGCGTTTTTCCCTTTGCGAAGATCGTGAGTGAGATTTAGAGTGGATAATTCCTTAACATCCATTAGTTCGCCGAGTAGCCATCTCTCTGCTTCGATTTTTTTATAAGGATCTAATTGATGGATTGTTATTCCATTTATCACGTCCTTTAGAGTTTCAGGTTCTACTTCTTTGTATTTATTTGATAGCTGTTCGAAAGCGTGTTTTTGCACTTTTTCGATATCTGCAACATGAAAAAATCCAAATTTTCTCTCTAATGCTCCCCATTTGTCACACAATTGATTTACGATATATCTCAAGGGTTCCATTTCAAGATTTTCTATAAATTCGGAATAAATATTAGAAAAAAGCTTTTTATAAACGTATTCAAGCGAGATATAAATCGTATTGTAATAATAAAGATTGTTTCTTAAAGCCCAAAAAAGATGAGTTTTCCCAGATCCAATGTCCCCAATAATAGGAAGGATGAAGTTAGTCTCATTTTTTACTAGTTCTTTAATTTTGTTAATTAAATCTATTCTCGAATTAACTAAATCTAAATCCTCCTTAATCTCGCCGGTACTAACAAATTTCTTAAAAGGATTATTTCCCCATTTAATAATGTTGAGCAATAATTCTTTTCTATTTTCGTATACTATCATGTTTAAAAAACCTTATAGCTTTAGTTCTTCAATTCCGAGAATAATAATATATTTTAATTCGGTTAAAGATTTTTTAACATTCATGTACGGCTCAAAGGAAACAAGAAGATTCTCATTCTCATCGCGTCCTACGATCAAACAATCGTAGAATACCGGATCAATTCTCTCATCAATTACTACTCTATCAGCTAAGATGACTCCATTCCCTACTAATGATACAGGGTTTCTGAGCATTTCCTCCCTAAAAAATTCCAGATGATTAATTCCATATTCATAGTCGTCTAAATACAGGGCAGCAGTGTTTAACTTGTTTAAAGTGTAAGGATAGGCGTCAGAGAACTGGCCTTCATCGTAAACTTGCATGAGATCTTCTGATATTAGAATTGAATATTCAATCGACTCAAAATCCTCGTACCACTGTACCTCTATCTTTCGAGAAAATGCTAATTTTTTACCGTAAATTAATTCGAACCCAACTCTTAGGCCATTATTAATGAAAATGCCTTCTGAATCAGATATTTTTAGGTTGTCTGAGAAAATAATGGAATCGTTCTCATCCTTGCATCGAGTAATTATTGATCCTTGGAACTCTCCTTCCAAATTTATGCCTTTTACAGAATCGTATAGGATAATGTTTTCGGTATTACTCATAATTAGTGTTGAATCAAGTTAGCTTTTCCTTAATACGAAAGATAGGATTGTATATATAAGTATAAGTATAATACTATATAATTAGTATGGGTTCAATTAGTCTATCCAATAAAATATGTGAACTGTCTAAGGAAGATTTGCTTCAGAGGGCAAACGAATTCATTTTTTCTTCGGGATTGAATGACGGTGCTTCGAAACTGTGTAAAGCCAACATGAAATATGGTTTAGCACAATTCCATCTTATTCAAGAAAAATATGGTTTTAAACCTAAAGCAACCTTTATTTCATCCCCTGATGAAACAATTTCAAGAAATAATTTCCGTTGGAATTCTGGATTGGGATATGGTGGAAGATTAAATTGGGGAGAAGGGGACGATAAATTAATATTTTTAAATATTAAGCCTAATTGTTGCGGATTATTAGTCGGAGGATTAGAAGAGTTACCTGATCCTTACGATATCATAAAAAAAATAGACACTGTAAAGAGTACCGAATTATATTACGATGATGCTTTAATTAATTGGGATTATGGTGTTTCTAATCACTTCATTAATTGTTTTGAAACAAAAAATCTATCTGATACCAACTTTCCTCCTTATATGTTCATGATACATGGCTCTGCTCCTGAATTTCGCGACGACAGGCATGGAATTGGTTTGTACATTGACACTTCGAAGTCATTAAAAGAACGAGCTATTGAGGAACAAACGGTATTTGGGAAACAATATATATTATTAGACTCTGATGCGGAAGAATATCTTGAATTTAATAAAAAGGCACTTAATTTTTCGAATAAGAAGAGAGAAATGATAGCTCGCAAGATTTTTAATCCAGATTACAAAGTAGTATGTAACACACCACACCAATTCTTAAAAGACTTCAATAATATGTATTTAGGAAGTAATTGTACTGACATAAAAAGCAACAGCCTTCACACTAACATTTTCCCTACGGCATTACGCGCCGATTTAGCGTGTTATCTTTGGAGAGGTAAAAAAAGTTATTCGAGAACTACACTAAGAAACAATGATTTCTTCACAAGAGCTGAAGATTTAGAGCTTCTTGACTTACTGAGCAACGCTGATATACTACCACACGGTGGGGGTTACATGTTACCTGATATAAGAAGAGTACAAAAAGTTTTGGAATACAAGTATCAAAGATATTTTGTGTGCGAACTAGAAAAAGATACAGAAAAATTAAAAATCGTGAAAAATGTTAAAGAGTTACAATTCATATATAGAGGACGGGATGTTATACTCAAGTCCATTCAGTTTGAACTCGGTGAAATCATTGCCCGATTAAACCCTATCTTTTCTCTTAAACTATAATTTATTCTATTTTAGCTCCAGCGGGAATATCTCTATCTGGTGTTAAGATAGACACCATCTTCCCATCTACAGCAGCAAGAAGCATCCCTTCGCTTAAAATTCCTCTTAATTTCCTCGGTTCTAAATTCGCTAAAATAGCAATACTTTTACCTTCTAACTCTTCGATTTTGTATTGTTCCGCTAAACCTGCAACTAAGGTTCTCTTTTCTTCCCCTAAGGAAATAGATAGTTTATATAATTTGTCAGCTTTAGGGACCTTTTCAACCTTATCAATTACAGCAATTCTAATATCGAGTTTCTTAAAATCTTCGTATGACACCATCTCTTTCTCACCTTTTTTTCCACTCTTCTTTCTTAATTCTTCAAGACCTTTTTTTAAATCATCAATCTCAAGTTTTTTAAATAACGGCTTTGGTTTTTTAATTTTCAAGCCTTCTCTAACAGCATTTTCATCTATACTATCCCAAGCTAAGTCCTTAGAATTTGATACATTCAGATAAGAAAGTATCTTTTCAGATGTTCCGGGAATAAATGGACTTAATAACACACCAAATGCGTAAACAGCTTGAGCACATATATTAAATACGTGTCCAGCGGCATCCTTATTCTGCTTAATCAAATGCCAAGGGGCTTTGTTATTGAGGTAGACATTACCTTCCTTACCAAAATTAACTATATCTCTTAACGCTTTTCTCAATTTAAAATTCTGTATACTTTCACCTATCTCTTCGCTGATCGAATTTATGCGATCTATAAATTGTATATCAACTTCATCGTTTTCTAATTTTTTTGGAATTTTTCCTTCAAATTGTTTGTCGATGAAAGTTAGCGTTCTATGGATAAAGTTGCCAATGTTATCGTTTAAAGTTTTAATATTGTTTTCAAATTCTGACCATAAAAATGAAGTGTCGCTCGTTTCTGGGCGATTGTATACTAAAGTAAA
Source organism: Promethearchaeota archaeon (assembly GCA_030599585.1). Classification (GTDB taxonomy): domain Archaea; phylum Asgardarchaeota; class Lokiarchaeia; order Sigyniarchaeales; family SOKP01; genus SOKP01. Next base: position 331,388 of record JAUVNS010000001.1, read on the forward strand.
GCGCCAATAATCTAAAGGAGCTAATTTTAAAGCTTCATCGATCCAAATACCATTTCCTCGCGATTTAGAGAATTTATCATTCTCGTACATTAAAAATTCTGTAGAGGAAACATTGTATGGTAATACAAACTGTTTATCGTTACTCCTACCTTCGTTATATGCTAATAAGAGTATTGGAAAAATAATAAGGTGAAAAATTATATTATCTTTTCCAATGAAAAAAACCGTTTTGGTGTCGGGATCGTTCCAAAAATACTCGTACTTTTTAGAATCTTTAACAATTGTCTCAGCCCACTCTTTAACAGCAGAAATATACCCCAATACAGCCTCAAACCAAACATATATCGTTTTGTCTTCAGCACCTTTAAATGGTGCAGGGATTCCCCACTCTAAATCTCGAGTTATTGAGCGCTCTGGAATTCCCTTTGCGATACTATTTAAACACATCTTCTTGGCATTCTGTGGTATAATAGTATTGTTTTTTATCATCTCTCCTAATTTATCTTGTAATTTTGGTATATCTAAATACCAATGTTTAGTTTTACGGACTACTGGCGTATTGGTACAAATAGCACAACGGGAAGTTTTTAACTCTAATGGAGTTAGCAATTTCTGACACTTATCGCATTGATCTCCTCTCGCGTTCTCATCGCCACAGTGGGGACATACTCCTTCAACAAATCTATCAGGAAGAAACATTTTATCGTTTTCACAATAGAGCGACTCGATTTCTCTTTCAAATACATATCCATTTTTTTGAACTTCCATATAGAATTTCCTTGTAAAATCAATGTGCGTTGGATTGTACGTAACAGTATAATTATCGTACGATATTTTCCATTTCTCGTACAAATCTTTTATTAAAGCGTGATTTTTTTTAGCTAATTCTTCAGCTGGTATGTTCAACTTTTTAGCTGCGACTGCAACGGGAGTACCGTGTGTATCGGATCCTGATACAAAAACGACTTCGTCTCCTTTTAACCTACAATACCTTGCAAATACATCAGATGATAACGTACTTCCAATCATATTTCCCAAATGAGGCATGTAAGTCGCGTAAGGCCATGCTGAAGTAATTACCCATTTTTTTTTTTTAGTTTTGGACATAACAGAACTCTAAATTGTATATTACCAGTTTAATTATAACTAACAATTACATTGTTACTACTTATAATGGTTGTGTAAGTAATTTACTTTCTTATTTCAACTTAATACGAGAAAGGTGAAGAGTAATACTTATAGAATTTGCGCTCCACAAGCTCTACACGCTTTAATTTCAGAATGCATTTTCTTTAAACATGGTTCGTGATAATAAGCTGCGCATTTTTGGCATTGATATACCTTGTAATCACCTAAAAAAATACTGTGGCAATAAGTACAAGACGAATTGATATCTTCAACATCATATTCTGGAATTAAAGCCATTTGTGTAGTATTTATACCACTTTCATCAATTAATTTGATTTTTGGTTCTTGTTCAGTTTTCTCTTCTATTAACTTTGCTGCTGCTGGCGGCAGTTCCAACAAAAAGAAGCAAAACGGACATCTGAACACGTGCTCTTTATATTCAGTTTTCTTTGCCCACATAGCTGCACACGAAAGGTGCATTGGGCGTTCACAAGAAGGACAGTATCGACCTTCGCTAAAAAAATCAGAACCCGTTATTGGTGCTTTTACAGAGTGGCAGATTTGACATTTTTCTTGACCTCTCTCTCTACTACCCATCATTAGCCTTATATCCAAAACGCTAGGTCTTCTCAATTGTAGCGCTATATCACTTATTAAAGGCGCCAAGTCGCTTTTTTTATCTTGCGAATAATAATCTGTTGAGAGTTTAAGTTCTTTTTTTGATGCAAATGACATTCCAGCATTCAATAACGCTTTTGAATTGTTAAAGAATCCAAATTGCCCTCCCGTAAGTCTTACAATTTTCTTTAGGATGCTTTGAGAGTAATCTTGGGTTTTCCCTAATTGGCAAGCGTCGATATATATTCCTAGACCTTTAGCAATATCAATTGTTTTTTGAATTTTTTCTTTGTATTCTACTTTATTGTCTGATATAATAAAAATTCTACTGGTTTTACCTCCTAATTTGCGCATTTCACCAACTAGAAATTGGATTGCGAAAGCTAATCCTTCGTCTAACAAACCATTACCAGAAACTTTGATTTTTCCTAACGATTTAACCAATTGTTCTTCATCGTAACTAAATGAACTAAGTTTCTTGATCGTAGCACCAAAAGAAAGAATTGCTATTCTATCTTTAGGATCGATTATAAATTTCTCGTGAATAAAGTTTTTTGCTGTTTCCAGTGAAACTAATATACGATTAGGTTTAAAATCCTTCCTAACCATAGATCTCGAAGAATCTATAAGAATTACACAATCTTCTATTAAATCTTGCATTTTTAATTCAAATTAAATCATTTTTTACTTAGAAATTTGTAGGCGAAAATCGCATAAACCTTTATTGCTCTAATAAAATCTAGAATTTCAATATTTTCATCGATTGCGTGAGCGGTTCTTGCTTTACCAGGTCCGAATAAGATAGTTTGCGGACAGTATCCGTCGTTACGCAAATAATGCGCATCAGCAGAAGCAGGTAAAAGAAGATAGAATGGTTTCTTCTCGTAGATAGTTTCAACAAGCTCAAAAAAATCATTCAATTCGTTTGATTCTTCCCAATTTTCCCAATAAGAGCCTTCAGAAGCCGTTACTATTTCAACCTCAACAAAAATTTCCCCAGGAGGATTATTTGTATCATCCTTGACTAAATATCCTACTACATCCCTAATTAGTTTTTTTAAAGCCTCTATGATGGGATCAACTTGTTGTCCCGGTAAGAGTCTTACATCTAATAAAGCCTCGCAAGTATCGGGAATTACATTCACTTTAATTCCACCCTTTATCATGGTAAGCGCTTTTGAATAACTAACAAGCGATTGGAATAAGCTTTCTATTTCAGGTTGTTCGTTTAAGATTCTGTTGAAAATATCTTCACTCGGGAAAGTAGATGCTAATAAATTCTTGAGTTTTTTCAATTTAATCGGTGGATCGCTTTTAAGGATATATTCATCGATTTTATCTAGGCTCTCAATTATTTCGGTCATCATATAAATTGCGTTTTTACTCATTGCTGGCATTGAAGAATGACCTGAAATCCCATGTGTCGTTATTTTTATGATGAGATGCCCCTTTTCCCCTACAAGAATTGCTTTTGGAAGCGGATTTAGACCTGTTGATTCACCTATCACAGCAAAATCACACTTTATAGACTTTAAGGGATTATCAACGCACCAACCTGTTCCAAACTTTCCTCCAGTTTCTTCATCTGCAACAGCATTTAAAATTAAATTTCCAGGAAGATCGAATTTTAACTCTTTTAAAACTTTTAGAGCAATAACCATAGCTGCTAATCCGCTCTTCATATCAGAACTTCCTCTACCATATATAATTTTCTTACGTTTAACTAACGCTGAAAAGGGAGGATATTTCCAATCTGTTTCGGATCCTGGAGGAACAACATCCATGTGTCCGTTATATAACAGATTTTTTCCTTTAAAATTTTTGTTCAAATATGCTATTAAATTTGCTCGATTATTTCCAAAGGGAAAAATTTCAGTCTTAATCCCTATATCTTTCAAAAATTCTTCGATTATTAAAGCTACATTCTTTTCATTCCCAGGTGGGTTAACAGAATCGCTTTGAATAAGCGTTCTTAAAAATTCAACGTAAATTTCTTTGTTTTGCTCAATTTTGGTGATAATAGATTCTACACTCATTCAATCTTTCTACCTTATATGTAATTTAATTCTCTGATCGTACTAATTATCTTAATATTTCAACATAAAGTAATCTATCGAATAAATTTAATATAAATTAGCAAATTTTAATATTCTTAGATTATTTAATCACTAAATTATTGACAATTACGGTTGGTTAATTTGATTTTACGACGAACAAAGAAGGTTAAAAGAATTTTATTTGCGAGCATATTCATCTTTTCAATGATATTAGTAAATACGCTGATGTTGAGTGACTTTAATGTAGATTTGAACAATAACCAACAATATGAGTGGTCAATTGACGAAAATGATGTTTTAACCTCCGATATCGACCCATATCTGACAGATTATATCATATCAGGTACAGGAGATAATCAAGAAGTAAGAATTTACGCTTTAAATAATTCCTTTTCAAACGATAACAATCAAAATTCCTTTGATATTCCATCTCTGTCAACTACCGAATCAACTTATTTGACATATGGAAATTTTAATTTCACATTTCAGAACAATTTCACGACAGATTATGTTATTGAAGATACAAACGCCTTTGAAGCGGATGACTTTATTGAATTCGTATATAACGAGGCTACCTCTTCTATGAAGATTAATACTGGTGAAAACCTTACTTTAATTAATTTTGGTAATCTGGTGGACGGAGACCCATCTAATATAGAGTTGAATTCGTCTAAAGGTGTATTAAATTTCACAATAGCATCAAACTTCGCAGGTACGACTGATAATGTTGCTGGAGATGTTGTCAATTTCGATAGATCGACCATACTAGGGTTGATTTCGCAATTTTCAGGTAGTATTGATAAAGATGTAAATTTAACACTAAAAATGTATGATGTATCAAGCTCATCTTGGAAAAGCGTAGCTGATCCCTTCTTTATAAATTGGAGCTTAGGCACTCAATTATTTGAGAACACATTTATCAATGAAAATCTCAATTATATTAATGCGTCAGATATAAACCAAATCCAATTTTACTTTGATCGGTCTGATACAACAGAGTTTATTTTTACTTTAGAAGAATTCGAATTAGTTTCTACTTATAGTTTTGATATACCAATAACCAGTAGTAATCAAGTTGCTTTGGAGTTTGATTTAAAAGGGGAAAGTTCAAGCGTAAACGGATTCTATGCCTGGATAAGAACTCTGAACCTCACCCAAGCTTTAAATGCAGAATTAAACATAACTCTTTATGAAGCAAATGCAACTATTGCTAGAACACAATCAAATTTAAAAGCAGTAAATTTAGAACCTAACATTGCCAAACTAATTGATTCGAAGATTATTGATTATCACGGTGATTCTTTATCATACTTCGATTTCAATCTTGCAAACACACAAAACTTAGAGCTCAACAACTATTTTATAGTTATTAAATCAAACCAGTCAGAACAAGTTTTTAGCTTGGTTACAATACCCCAGCAAACCTATGGAGATACTGATTCGTGGGTAGATCATCAATTAAGAACAAGTAATAACAACGGAACAACATGGAATGTGGCTACGAACATAGTACCCTCCATACCAACACCCTACACTTCTGAAACACTGGACGCAGCGGCTTTTAAATTGAATGTCACGAGAGCATATATGCCTTCAGATTTTACGAATCCTTCCGACAGCCAAGATACATTGAAGATTCAAGACATTCCTATTCTTAACCAAATCAATAATAGTGCTCCTTACGATACAAGTTCGTCCTTAACATGGGGTTTAGGGCAATGGGATTATAATTTTACTACTCCAATTACAAACAATTCTTTAAATAATTTCCAGATAGACTTAACATGGAATAATAGCGTAATTCAAGATTTTAAATTTAATGCTACCTATTCGGTAAAGGCATTTTGGATAGAACAAGCTAATAACGCATATCAAGTGTCATATGATACAACTCCGATATGGGAGTTAAACTATACTTTGAACACAGGTTATAAAAACTTCGATAACTGGAATTTACTTGAATTTTGGTATTTATTCCCGAGCGATTATACTGCAAAAAACTTAACAAATCCAAATTCCACCGAGATTTACGAGGACGTTGTAAACAAGACGGGTGGAGAAAGAATACTAACCGATCGACCTTCATACGAATTCGTTTCAGTTTCAACCGATATAATTAATGGTATAAGCGGAACTTACTCACTCAACCTTACTAGTAGCAACCTCATACATGAAATGAATAGTTACATTAACTACAATGACATTCTTTGGAAGACTAACGGTTTTATGTACGGAGATAACATATCAGTAAGACTTGATATAAGCGATCCTTATCTTAATCCTCCTATTAGTGGTAACGCTAATGTAGTTCTTTTTTATCCAAATAATTCAACAAAGGTACCCGGGGCTGAGCTGAATTCAGGATCAGGAATAATTAACGGGAATTCTCTAATTTATGATTTTAATAATCAATCAATTTACGATGTGACAAACGCTATACCTGTTCATGGTAATTATTACTTAGGATTCTTCTGGGAAAATGGCTCTGCAATAGGATGTCAAAAACTTAAGCTTTATATTGATAAGTACGATGTTGAGATGAATAATTTAATCTTCGAACCAACATTAAACCAGAATATTCTTGATGGAATTATCGATAAAGTGTATGAAGAATATTCAATATTAATTAGTACTGTAAATGTCACGGATGACAAATACTACCCATCGTTTTATGCTGTAAATAAAACAGACATCAATCAAGAATTTATCCATACTATTGGCGATGAAGACATCCCAATTTTAATTGAAACTTTTCTTCAAAACGAGACAATTTTAAATCCTAATGAAAACATACGAATTACCACAAGAATTCAAAACAAACACGATTTTGTTGATATTAAGCTAAGACTAAACGTACAACTCGTGTCTTTAGCTAATCAAGAATGGATAATCGCTGAACAGACGACAGACCTCAAAACTTTAAAGCCAAGCATCGATCCTAATGGCGATGATACTCAAGATTTTTCTGTTGATATCACTATGCCAACTCTTCTTGGAGATGGAATTTGGCATGGAGTAAATGCTCCAATAAGAAAAGGTGGAGCAAAAACACTAGTCACAGTTTTTATCGAATACGGTGGCGAAAGTTACGAGATCGATACTTATGAAAGCAGTGAATACTCGTTGATTATCAACAGTACAGATGATGTGTTTGAAGGTTACATCATTGCTTTAAAATCCGACAATGATATTACAGGAGCTTCAATTTTGAAGCCTTTTGAAAGAGATGAATGCCAATATCTCCCCAATCAAACTACAATTATAATAAATATCTACGATCGAAATTATGTAAGTAGCTACAATCAATTTATTGATTCCTTTTCTCTGAAAATTAATAGCGATTTTACAGAAATTCAAACACACCCTCAAACGCCGATTTACGGTCAATTATTTAATTTAAGTTCTGTACTCAAAACGGAGTTAGGAGTTGTAATTTCAAATAAGAATGTTACTTGTCAATTTTATGATAGCGGAATATGGGAAAACTTATCAACTCAAATTTCGGATATAGACGGCATTACAAATTTTGAAATTGATACATTAAGCCTACCAAGCGACGATCAATTTAAATTTCGCTTAACATGGCAAGGAGATCAATATACTTTAGAAAATTCTCGTAACATTACTGTTTTAATGTATCGAGCGTTAAACGCTCTATCCTTAGAGCTTCGATCGAATGTAGATCAGATTTTTAGAAACGCTCAACCTACCATCCAAATAACATTAAGTAATATAGGAGACTCGGAACTCAGAATACTCGTTCCTAATATTTCTATTGGGATAAATCCCTTATTAAACTATAGTTTAGTTGAGATTGATTATTTAGCGTTAGGACAATTTAAACCCGGAGATATTACAGTCATTTTGGTGAAAATTGATGTTCCAGCAATCGATCAAATGAATATATCTGTCTCAATTAGCGTAAAAAATGAAATTACTGATGAGGAACTTACTTTTCAAGTTTCGAAACTGTTTGAGATATATGATGTGCAACTTGTTGATTATTTCTTAAACCTATTTACCCTTATCATGATATCACTTTTTATTTTAGTCTGGGTAATCATGTACTTTTATGTGAAAAAGACTATAAAGAGAATCGAAACTCCTTATGAGGAACCTGAAAAACGAAAACAGCGAAAAGGAAGATATGTATCAGTAAGTGAAATACCGAAAGAAAAAATTCCAGAAACAAAACCAATAGATTATACAGAAAAAAAATCTAAGAAACGAAAGAAGAAGAAAAAACAGAAAAAACCAGAAGCCGAGAAAAAGGATAAATCTCCTAGTACAGATTTAGATTCGTTATTAGAAGAAAAAGGTCTAAAAGATTAAGTATTGAAAATGTTATCTTCCCATATTTTCTTTTTTTAAAAAAAGAGGAAATAAATTTAAGCGTTTGAAATTGAAATTAGGTTTCTTTTAAGAAGAGATAAAGACGCTTTCCCATCTAAACCTGCTAAAGCGATTAAAATCCCATTATCAGAGCTAACAATTACTGCGTATCCGTCTTCTAATTCTATAGTTGCTGTTTTAATGCCTCCCTTACCTGTGGTTTCCCCCAAAGCATTGACATTTTTTATAAGTGTAGCACATGCTTTTGCGATTCCATTGTGATCCATATCCGTAATAGTTTGTCCTACGATTACTTTTCCCTCCAGATCAGAAGCTATTAAACCCTCTGTTTCAGGCACGACATCAAACAATTCTGCTAATTTTTTTTCAATAACTTCCTTATCTACCATAGTTTCACGACTCTTTATTTTGTTAGTAATAAGTTTGATTTCTGAATTAGCTTTTCTAATTCTTGTAGTTTGATACTTAAATATATATATAGATTAAACTAATTTAAATTTATTTTCCTTTGAGTATCTCAAGCTTTTTTTTCTGACATATCGCTTATTTATTTGCAAATAATTAAATGAATTAAAAGAAGATGATGGTTTTTTAAATGTTTAAGCTTCTCTCGGTCCTAAAAACAGATCTACGATTGAAAGCCATTTTTTTTTGGTAAGGGGATCGTCTATGCTTTCATTTACCATATCTTTCCCTTTATTGAGATTTTCAACTCCTAACTCGAGATTTCCAAGTGTTGTATAGCAAATACCTAATTTGATGTAAGTTTGGTAAATATACCAATCGTGACTGCCTAAAACCATAGCCTTTACGAATTTTTTAGCCGCTTCCTTATATTCTTCGAAATACATTAAAATTTCACCGTAAGTATCATAATAAATTCCTGTCTCAGGTTCAATTTCTACGAGTTTCTGAATTATTTTTATAGCTTCTTCTTTTCTATCTAAAAATTGTAGCCAATACGCTTTATAATTAAGAAGATCGTGATCTTTTGGATATTTTTGAAGTAAATAGTTAATTATCTCTAACCCGCTTTCAATTTTCTTCATTTTTTTAAGGACAGAAGCTTTTTTAATTTTGATGTCCTTTTCATTTTCTGGGAAAACTTCTAGAAGATCATCTAATAATAATAAGGATTCGCTGTATTGGTTGAAGTAAATCAAAATTCTAATTTTTGAGTAGTGTAAATTAATGTTCATTGGATCTGATTCAAGTTCTTTTTCAATTTCTTTAACCTTTTCTTTGTATTGAAGCTCTAATTTATCAGAACCTTTAATTAGAAGTATATTTGACATATCTTGCCAAATTATTCCTTCTAATTTGTCATAAGACTCCTTTAATTCCTTTTTAGACTCAACTTTATACGCTAAATATTTAATATATTCTGGTAGAAACTCTCTTAATGACGCGTTTAATTCTTTAGTAAATAAGAATTCATTACTCCTGTTTACGATATCATTTACAATGGATTTCATATCTATAATAGGCATAGTTGGCGTTGGTTTTGAAAAAAGTTTATTCAAATAAGAATTTTTAGCGATTTTATTCTCGGTAATTATTCTAAGCATTTTTTCTAGTGTTCTGTCTGATTGAAAGTAGTATTGTTCACCTGAAGGTTGCCTTAACTTAAAAAATCTTAATGGATATATTTTACCCCCTGAAATCTCATCAATATAATAATCAAGTGTAGTTTTTTTTATTTTATAAAATTTTGAGAAATCTTCAGAGGAAATAAAGTTTGGATAATGATCCGGATGATTAATTGAAAGAAATAGTAATATCTTATGAAAAATCTCCACATCTTTTAATAGCGGCTTAACTTTTTCATAATCTAATCTTAGTATATTGTTAAGAAACCTAAATTGTATATCCTCATCTTTGATATTATATTTTTCAAAAAATTGAAGGGTTTTTTTTGTGATATCTTCGATCCTTTTACCCTCCTCCTCTAAGATAGTTTGTCGATCTAAATTGTAATTCTGAAGCATCCTTGAATATTCTGATTTACCTGCTCGCGTAATTACATATTTTCCATCCTCTTTTATTATAAAAGCTTTTTCGACTAATAGACTCAAATTCTTTGACAATGAAGATTGGTTTATGGATAAAGGATCTTCAAGGAAGTCAGACCTTTTGCAAAAATTATTGTTGTAAACCATCCAAAGAATCCAATGAGCGTAAATTCTTCCACTTTTTAATATTATTTTAGGAGGATAATTTAGGTTACGCAACAACTTCTTAGCACTTGAAAGCTCATAGAATTCTTTTTTTCCCTTTGATGTAATTCTGTAATGCCCTCTAGTATATTTTTCTACATAACCCTTGCGTTTTAGCGCTTCTAAATGTCTAGATAAAGTACCTGGAGGAATTTCAAGTGGTTCTTGACAAAAATCTGCCCATTTACATATCTCATTATTATTCAACATCCAGAGAATTATATGGTCATAATTCGGTTTATTCCATTTAGAGGGGCTATGGATCTTATCTGGAGGATAATTAATGCTTCCCATAATTTGAGAGAAATAAATCTTGTTTTTCTGAATTATAGATCAGAATCTATTCTATTTATATTTATTTCATGAAACTTTCATAAAAACTCGAAACTATCGCGAAACTATCGATAACTCAATTATAAATGCAACAATGTCTCAACATTTAATTAATCATCATAAAGATGATAAAAACGAAATTTAACAAAAAAGAGTTGATCTAAAAAAATGACTGAAATTAAAAAAATTACTAAGATTGCCTTGCTTTGGTACGGTGTAGCAGGTATACTTTTTGCGTTTTTTTACTTGGTACTTACCGATTTATATGTAGCTATGACACAATGGCCATTTAACGACCCTGTTATGTTTTGGAGTTTAGGAGGGACCTTGTTAGTTATTGGGATAGCTTCACTAATGGCATTTTTTAAAAAAGAATGGGAGGAAATAAAGCTATTTTTCCTGTTTTCGATGATGTGGTTACTATATTTTATAATCATGAATATCATTACTATAGTACTATTAAGTTTACCCGAGATGGCCCTAATGAGTCAGATAACTAATATAATGCTCTTAACATTCAATATAGTCCTAGGTACAATCTGCTGGATAAAACAAAAAAGTTAAATCAATAGAAATATCAAAATCTTAAATTTTTTTTTCTTTTTTAGTATGTAATTAACTAGTTCTTATAGTTCATCAAACACTAGATTTAAAATTACGATTAGCTTAACTTATCTTAAGGTTATATCCAAATTTGTCATAATTATGTCTAATCCAAAACTAAACAAATTAACAAGAGCAGAAGAACTTTTTGATGATGGTAAGCTTGACGAAGCTCTTGAACTCTTAAATGATAAAAGCCAATTTGAAGGGCTCAATTTTGAAAAAAAAAACCATTTTCAATCTCTTAAAGGCTTAATATTACTATATCAGAATAAAAACCTTGAACTTATTGAGTTAGGAGAACTCATGTTTAAAGAGGGCCAAGCTCTTAAAGAAAATCTCCATAGCTCTGACGGATTATTTTTTAATGCCATGGGATTAGATCTAGAAAAAAGATTTGAGGAAGCGTTTAATAGGATTGGACAAGCTGAGACTTTATTAGGACTCATTTCTAATGTACCAAAAAAAGTGATAAATCGAAGAGGATTTCGCTTAAATGTACTAAAAACAATGATTTATATACATATGGGTAAGATAGACATAGCAGAGAAGTGTTTAAAAGAACTCTTACACTCCCAAGATGACCCTAATATTTCATGGGAGCTAATTTGGGCATACACAAATATGGCATATATTAAATTGATAATGAGAGGAAGGTCTGATCTTGCTTTGGAATACGCTGAGAAAGCGATGAGTCTTGCGAAGAAAATAAAATTTAACCACTACTGGTTAGGTTATTGTCACATTGGTATGGGGTCTTTACACATGCAAAGATGCGAGTATGAAATGAGTTTTGAGCATCATATGAAGAGTTTAGCGTATTTTAAACGGATAAATAACATTTGGTTTATTGCGCATTTATATAACAACCTGGGTAATTTACATTGCATTAAAGGAGAATGTGACATCGCTTTGAAATATTTGGAGGAAGCTTTAATACTTTGGGAGCCATATTCGCTAATGAAGGATGCTTGTCTTGATTCTATGATATGGGTATCTCTTGAAAATGGAGATATTGAACGTGCTCAAAGATATTTTCAACAATTGGAAAATTTGTACAATGAAAATAAAAGTTCTCCTCTCAAAGTGCTTTACAAATTCAATAAAGCTAGAATATTAAAAAGAAGTTCTCGAATCCGAGATAAAGCTAAAGCTGAAGAATTATTGAAACAGGTCATCGAAAATGAATATCATTTTTTTGAAATAAAAATTGCTGCCCATGTCAATCTTTGCGACTTACTACTAGCGGAGTTTCGTGTAAATAATAATAGTGAGGTCCTTGAAGAAGTAAATAGATATATTGACAATTTATTATCCATTGCTGAAGCGTCTGGCTCGTACAATATTTTTTGTAATACTTTCATTCTTCAAGCAAAATTAGCCTTAATAAACTTTGATATGAAAGCAGCTCGTCGATTTTTAACCCAAGCTCAAAAAATTGCAGAATCTCACGGAATTAAGCGATTAGCAATGAAAGTTTCTCAAGAACACGATGAATTAATTAAACAATCGAAACTGTGGGAGAATTTAAACGAATCAGAATTGCCTTTATCTGAACGCTGGAAGCTCGCAGGTTTGAATGAACAAATAGAGAATATGGTCAGAAAACGAATGATTGCAGTTCCTGAGCTTTCTAATGAGGAGCCCGTGCTACTTTTAATTGTATCCGAAGGAGGTGTTCCTTTTTTTTCACATTCTTTTGTAGAAGATAAATCGTTTAGATCTCACCTCTTTGGGGGTTTTCTAAGCACAATCGATTATTTTATTAAAGAAACATTTTCTGAAGGATTAGACAGAGCAGTTTTCGGTGAACATACTCTTCTTATGAAATCTGTTCCGCCTTTCTTTATTTCCTATATTTTTAAAGGCGATTCTTATTATGCTCTTCAAAAAGTAGATTATTTCAAAGATCATTTACAAAAAGAAGAAGATATTTGGCAAAATTTGCTTAAAAATTTTCAAAAAAACACTGCTGTTCAGTTAAAAGATTACCCCTTACTTGAATCTCTAATAACAGAGACATTTATCGCCAAAAGGATTGTATTTGGATAATTTTAACTTTGAGTTTTCTGCTTTTAAATTGATGTTGGAAAATTTAATTTAACTCTATACATTTTTCAAAAATTCCATAAAAAATCGAAACTATCGTAAAACTATCGATTGCTCAATTATAAATGCAACTATATCTCATCAATCTCTGATCATCATAGATGATAAATTTAAAGATAAACCTAAACAAAGAGGTATAATAAAAAATGAAAAAAACAAAAATTTTTCTACTAGCGACTTTGGGAATATGCATGTTAACCTTTATACCAGCAGCCCTAGGAGCGGCAGAGAATAGACCAATTTCGGCCTTTACTGCCACTAACCCTAATGTAGCAGCATGGTCGGATCCTGAGTCTGGGTTGACCGTTTTTCCTCATGGATTTTATTTGTTTGGTTTGGATGGCTTAGAAAGCATCGCAGAATGTGATCATCATGGTTCTGTACTCGTGAAAGACTTGAAAGATGGACGTATTTTGTATAAAGTGAATTTACATGTAGAGGGTGCATCAATGTTTGTTGCCAATGCCACCACAGTGATATTTGCAGGAGAAATGGACTATAGTTTCCAAGTAACCATGATTGTTTATGAAGGAGAACTCAGCGATCCTATTCCATATCTTCTTGCCATATGGTTCCCAGCAGCACTAGGAATAGAGCCTATAGGCGAAGGTACGTTTTCACATATAACGGGGAGTGGTACTGGGACATTTGTTGATGATTATGCAGCAATTAGACTAGGTTTTGCTCCTGGAGCCATTGCGAAGCTAAAGATCAATCAAGTTGGTATTTTAAGGTCAGAGCGAGAAATGTGGCCCGTAGAATTAATATTTATACACTAAAAAAGCCAAATACAAGTACCATAATAAATATAAAGAAAAAATTTGTCTTAATTAAAAATATAGAAAAGGGAGGAACTAGAGATAGGGAGGGAATTCCTCCATTCTATATTTCTTTTTTTTTTTAACTTATAATAGCTTTCGTAAAAATAATCATTTATTAATGGAAAACAGAGTGATCATGATGTTTGGCACATATTTAAAAAATTCCATCAACTGAAGAAAGACTTTAACATCTAAGAATTGCTGTTAAAATATTCATTTTGCTAAACTTTTATAATATACAATATCTAATTCTACATTATAGTAAAAATATAATACGAGAAGCACTAAATTATTTAATGACGAATCCTCAAGAATTTGGATTTAAGATTTCCATAATAGGAGATGGAGGGGTAGGAAAGACATCCTTAATTAAAAAATTCACTAAAGGCACTTTCGAAAAAGATTACAACCAGACTATCGGTGCCCAATTTACAATATATGATATGGAAATTGATGGGGATTTAATTAATTTAATATTCTGGGATATTGCTGGACAAGATGATTTTAAATTTTTGCATCCTTTATTTTACAGGGAAAGTAGGGGGTGTATAATTGTTTTTAGCCTTGAAGAAAATGATTTAGGTGAAGAAAGTTTTAACCATATAGAAAATTGGCATAACGAACTCAAGAAGTATTGTAGCGATATTCCCGTGGTTCTATTTGCTAATAAAGTTGATCTAATAGAGGAAGCCAATTTAATCAAAACGAACATTCAAGAGGTTATAAAGGAAAGAAATTTTCTCGGATATTTCCTAACATCAGCAAAAATGGGAAAAGGAGTTCATGAGGCTTTCAAAGCGATCATTGAAAAACTATATTATAAGTATAAAGATTTATCTTCCGAATTATAAAACAATGAAACAATATATCAATGTTTTAATGGACAATTCTTTTTCTCCGTAATTTTTTATTTTTAAGTCCCTTTTTTTTGAGTTAAAAAATAAATTTTTAAGCATTTGTTTTATATTATTATTAAATATTATTATTTGAGAAGATTATTTTGATCAATCGACAAGAAGTCAAGAACATCATACGTCGCTTCGAAGAACGCGAGGGAATAAGGGGTGTGATCATCTGCGATTCAAGTGGTTTACCGATAGATTCTAACATGGATATCGAAATAAGTGAAGAGATATCCGCTTACGTTACATCCTTAATTGGAAAGGGAAAACAAGTCGTGGAAGCTTTAAAGGAAGGAGGTTTGAAGTTTATACGCCTGGAGACAAATAAAGGAGAGACTATGATTGCTCTTGAAGAATCGCTTATTTTAATTATCCTTAAGTAGCCCATCTTTTATTTTCTTGATCTTATCTGAGTAAACAACTTGTTCTTACATATATTTTTTTAAAAATTAAAGAAAAAATTTCCTAAACATATTATTTGTTCTTTCTTCTCCTACAGTTGATAAACCCATATGCCCAGGGCATACGATAAAGCTATCGTTTATTTTCTTATTATGCATAATCTTCTTTCTTATACTTTCAAATAATAAATTCTGATTCCCACCTGGAAAATCTGATCTTCCAATACTTCCTCTAAAGAGTAAATCCCCCGTGAACACTATACCGCTAATTTCGTTTCCTCTGAACTTATTAACATCGGAAGTGTAAAAGCACAAAGATCCTGGACTATGACCTGGTGTTTCTAAAGTAAGGAGGTTTATCTTTCCGATTTTAATTACATCTCCCTCAACTAACCACCGGTTAGCTTCTTTTTGTTTGAATGTTCCAGAATCGTATTCTTTCTTATTATACATCAGGGGTATTTGAAAGTGGCGCATTATTTTGCCTACTTTTGTTGTGTGATCGAAATGACCGTGCGTTAACAAAACTGCAATTGGTTTTCCGTTCAATTCGTCAATACTCCTAATTATAGCTTCGGCGTTTCCTCCTGGATCTATTACAACAATTTCTTTGGTCTTGTCTGATCCAAAAATATAGCAATTAGTACCCAATTGTCCTACGATAAGCTTTTTGAAAATCATTTTTTCGTAACTCCTTCTAATCATCTAAATATATCATCTTTTTAATAAAAAAAGAAAGAAAGATTAAAAATAACTGCTGAGAATATGAGATTTTAGCACAAAGTGAAGTCTATTTATTGTTTATTAGATTATTAATTTCTACTAATCTATTATACACATCTAAACCTTTAGGCGTTAATTTTACATATTTCTTTTTGTTGTTCTGCTCAATCGCAATCAATCCCCTATCAATTAAATCCTCTTTAACTCGGAAATACGAATTGTAGTAGCTAAACTTGTTCAATTCGTTATAAAAGGAGTGTTTATCGATTTTATGCCCTTTAGAATTCATTAGGACTTCTAATGTATCTCTAAAACCTTTCTTCTTTAAAAAGCTTATCAAATCATCAATTGTCATTCTATCCCTTACCTTATTTAAATGGTATCAACTAAATTTACTTAAATGTAATAAAATAAAACTTTCAAAATTAAAAAACATTTTGAAAATAATTATTAAGCCAATAATGAAATAAACAAATAATTTAAATTATGGGCTCAAATTCCCTAAAAACAAAATAATCCTTAAAGTTAAACGCTCATCAAAATAAACTGGAGTAAATTAGGTCACAATTCTCATATTAATTTATCAAAATTTATTACTTGGAAATAATTTTTAAACTTGAATGGACTTTAGAAGATATTTTGAATTCGCAAAAGGTAACACACCAGTTATCCTATCTTGTCCTCATGGAGGATACAAAAAGCCAAAGAGAATACCAGATAAAACAGTCGGACCTCGAATTGCTGACAAGAATACGTACTTCATCGCAAAGTTGATTATAAGTTCATTAAAAGTTAGAAATATCCGAATTTTCTATATTCTTAACAAAATCCACAGAAGTAAAGTAGATTTAAATCGACCTTCGCAATCGGAAAGTTCCTACAATCGATCTTCTATTGAAGCCAAGACGATTTTTCATTCTTATCAAGAAATTTTGAACGATTTCGCTCAAGAGTGCGTATCAAACTACGGAAGAGCGTTAATAATAGATTTTCATGGATATACAAAGCCTTATAGAGAATATCCAGATGTAATTTTTGGTCACATCTTCGGGAAAACCCTCGACTTATTAGAAGATTTAAACAAGCAAGATTGTAAGAAATATTGGGGTTGTTCACAGTTACAAAACGAATTCTCTAAGCATTTCAAAATGGACGATGGTCTGGCTTTAACGGAACATAATTTATCTTACTCTGGGGGATATATAACTCAACAATTTTTTAAAAAAAGCCAAATAAACGCCCTTCAAATAGAGGTCGCAAAAAGCATTCGCTTGGACTTAAAACTTACAAAAACTCTTGTAAACGCATTCACAAAAGCCATTATCGAATCTATTAGTGAAACATGAATTGAATTATTTTTAGTTATGCGTCACTAAAAATTTGATTTAGAAGCGTAAAGAAGAAAAATACCGCAAATAGTAGTAAAATAGCTGGAATAAAACCTAAAATCTGAAGTGCAACCAAACTACTAATTATTGGAACAGGGTTAACGTAAAGAATGAAATAAACAAAAATAAACGATAGTAGAAAAAAAATTGTAAATGCTATATCTTTACAGATATACTTTTTTTTCTCGTCCATGGTAAATATGTAACTGATTAACCTATAAAAATGTTCTTATAATAATAATACAGCGCTCAGCCTTTCCGAATTACATAATGTAAAGCGGAAAAGAAAAAAAACCCCATAAAAAAAATAAGCGTTACCATGACTACAATAGTAATCTGATATTCCACCCAATTGTTAAACTCAGCGATTACTAGAAAAGTAATAGCACAGATAACAGAGATTAAAAATACAATAAAAAGAAGTGTATATTTTAAAAAATCTTTTTTCCGTTCATGCATTGTTAAAATTGTAAATGAACATCCATCTTTAAGAATTGTGTCTATATTAATAGACTAAAATAGATGAATGCCAGATTAATTTTCTCAACTCATCATCTCGAGGACAACTATCAATATGCCATAAAGGATGTAAGGGATAAATGGAAGTATCAAAGCAATAAAGACTAAACCTATTGGTCCAATAAACCCTATACTAAGTGGAATCCACCACCACGAAAGCCCTCCTCCAACCATAAGATAAACGGATACAATTAACCCTAAAATTGCACCTGCTATCAATAACCCTTTCATAGGCCCCTTATGTAATAAATACGCATAGTATTTACCCATAAAAGAATTTTTACTCTCTATTAATGCTTTTCTATCCGAAATCTCCTCTTTTTCTTCAAGCACATATAATTGTTCTTCAATCACATTAACCACCTTTTATTTTTCATTAATTTATTTTTATTTTGAGTTTTTAATTAAATAAAATAAGGTTGAAAGTATATTACTAGTTTATTGTCTAAAACTTTAACTGAACTTTTGGACTCTTATTAAGTCTCATTTTTTGTCGGTTTAAGCTCACTTTCTCTGAAATCTGTTCAGATTAAACACAATTTAAATTGAAAATATGAATCGAGTTCAGTCTAAAATCTAAAATCTAAACAATATTCAATTGAAATAAATATTTATGTTCATTTAATGTGAAAAAAATGAAAAAAATGAAAATTATCGTAATGTTTATAACTATTTTTTCATAATATAATAGTAATAGGGAATTTTTTCCCACATCAAAGTAAAAGGTGATGTGATAAAAAGTGATAAAATGTGAAAAATGCGGTATGCTTCATGCGTTATACCACGATTGTAATCAAATTACAATAGGTCATGGAGTAGTATTTGAGGACGACCGAAAATGTTACGATTGGAACTGTTTTATAACAGACGCTCCAAGAATATACAAAATTGAAGAGAGAATTTTAGATAGTATTCTTAACAATCCAAAGGAAAATCCGTTATTAATTTACGAGTAATTTTTATTAACTTATTTCTATTTTTAAATCGTATATCAGGAAATTTCTAACTTTATAAATTAAAAAAGATAATTTCTTAAGCTACTATTTCATCTTAAAACCATTCATTATGGTTAAAGAAGTATTTGAGTCAGACATTGTAATCATTGGGCATGTAGCGAAAGATATCATAGAAATCGACGGAGTGAGCAAATCGGTACTAGGAGGTGCCGTGTATTACGGCGGGTTAGCTGGTAGTCGAATGGGATTAAGAATAGCGATCATTACGCGGTTGAAGGCCGAAGATTTCCCAATTTTGGATTCGTTTGAGAAAAATGGTATCAAATACTTTGCGTATCCGGCTAAAGAAACTTCAGGAATTAAAAACATATACTCTTCGGAAAATATGGAATATAGAACTTACGAACCTTTAGGTTTTGCGGGTGCGTTTAAAAAGGAAGAAATCCCAGTTATTACTACAAAATTTTTTGTTATAGGTTCGATAATTGCTGGCGAAATCGATTTAGAGCTGTTAGAATACTTGAATAAAAAATATAACGGCAGATTGGGGCTTGACATTCAAGGATTTCTTAGAGGTGTAAAGGATAATAAAATGCAGTATTTCAACTTAACAGAAAAAGAGAAAGTTGAAATAATATCTAAAGTGGATTACTTAAAAGTTGACGAAACGGAAGCGAAAGTGCTAACAAATCTCTCTTCTTTACAAGATGCAGGAAAGCAACTCATTAATTTAGGACCGAAGGAAGTTCTTATCACGCACCAAAGAGGAATCAACTTAGTTTCAAGAGAAGGATCATACTTCTTTCCTTGGAAAAATAAAGGTAGTGTAGGGAGGACAGGTAGAGGAGATACTGCCTTTATAAGTTATTTAGGATCGCGAATAACGAGAAGTCCAGAAGAATCCTTACGATTTTCTGCAGCGTTAACATCGCTTAAAATGGAATCAATGGAACCATTTTCATTACCTTTAAGTGCGGTTGAAAAATTGATAAGGGAGGAATATGTTCAATGAGAGTCGGTGGAATTATAGATATATCAACAAAGGACATTCCTAATAGGTCAACAATGGTTATTTTCACGGTTGGGTGCAATTTGAGTTGCGAATTTTGCCACAATAAATATCTACTACATAAAGCCGTAGGGAGAGACATCGATATTCCCGAATTAATGGGACAAATTAAAAGTAACATGTTAGTTAGTAGTGTGAGCATTTCTGGAGGAGAACCTACGCTTCAAAAGGATTTGCTTGATCTATGTACAGAAATAAAGAATGTTGGAAAATATATCAGTATTGACACAAATGGAACAAATCCGAAATCGATTGTGGAATTACTGCCATATATCAACAGAATTGCTTTAGATATGAAAGGTCCACTCAACAATAAGAGACTAACCAAAATTACAGGAAATCAAATTAATTCCAACCTGATTGTTGAGACGTTTAGAGCTGTAAACAATCGTAAGGATATTGATTTTGAAATAAGAACGACTTACGTGGGAAATTTGATGAAATCGAACGATATCGACAAGATTATTTCATTCCTAAGAAAAAATCATTTCCGGGGGAGTTTTGTTCTTCAACAATATCAATACTCCGAAGGCGTTGGTGAAGAAAATAAACTTAAATTTCAAAAACCAGATCATTTTACATTACTCAATATCCTAAAGCCTTATAGAAATATGGATTTACCCTTCGAAATCTATTTGAGAGACGACATAGTAGGATATAGTAGGATAGATAAATTATACGAGTATCTTGATGCCTAAAGGTGAAAAGAATGAGCAAAGATAATGAAGAATCCAATAAAGAAAATGACAAGATGAAAGACGACCCTAAAGACGAATTAGATAACCAATGGGAAATGCAAGACCAAATTCATAAAACATGTAAAATGAAAGGAGACAGTGAAGAAAGGCAAAAAAAGTGGAAAGAAAAATATGGTTAATTTTTAAGTACCTTTGATTTATTTACTGGCTTTTGTTTCGATTTTTGATTTCATTGTATAAAAAACGACTACTCCACATAAGATAATAATTATTTGGATAATAACAATCAACAAATCAAAAGTAAAAAGTAGTCCGAAACAAACAATACAACCTAATAGTGCAACTATTGGAAACCAACCAATATTGGGTTTTTGCTTAAAAGGTCGATCAAGCTCGGGTTTTTTCTTACGTAAAACTATTAGGCTTAAATTCACGAGGAAAAAAGTAATTAACACTCCAAACACAGTGGCGTTGGCGACAATAGATATGTCCCCCAAAAACAATGGAATTATTGTTAAAATCAAGGTTGCTAAAACTGCTAGGACGGGTGTTCTATGCTTAGGTGATATTTTACTCAATCCTTCTGGTAACGCTTTATCTCTTGCCATTCCGTACATCATTCTTGAGGTAACAATCATCATTATCATAACGGTGTTAGCTGTAGCAAAGAGGGCTATAAAAGACATAATGATTCCACCTGTAGGACCTAAAACAGCTGAAACAACGCTGTTTAAAGGAGCTGAAGAAGAAGCGATATCTTCATATGGTAAAATACTCACAACTGATATGGCAGTTAAACAATATAAAACAGTTGTGATGATGATCGAATAAATTATAGCTCGAGGAAGATTCCTAGCAGGTTCTTTAACTTCTTCAGATATATTCGCGATATCTTCAAATCCAATATACGCAAAAAATATTAAAGCAACCGCAGAAAAAACGCCACCGAAAGAGCCTCCTAAAGGGAGCACAAAATAGTTGACTGTACCTAAAAACGGGAAACCTATTATAATAATTAAAATGAGCCCGGATGCTTCAATTAATGTAAATATGATATTTGTCCATGTAGATGCCCTTATTCCAATGAAGTTGATAAGACTTAGAATTACTATAAGTAAAACAGCGAAAATTATAACAAGAATAATCGAGGGAATCCCGATTAAATTGGCTAAGTACCATGCAAAACCTAAAGCAACCGTAGCTGCAGAAAGTATCCCTGAAAATATTATTATCCATCCAAGAAGAAACGATAAAATTCGGATTTTGAAGGCTTCCTCTGTATACACAAACTCAGCAGCACTTTTAGGGAACATAGCAGAAAGTTCAGCATACGATAAACCAGTTAATGCTCCAGTAACTGAAGCTATTAGAAAAGCTAACCACGAAAAGTTTCCCGTAATTCCTACTACTTCTCCAATTAAAGCATATATTCCTGCTCCTAGGACATTTCCGATTCCATAGACAGTAACACCGAATAACGATATCCTTCTTTTAAGTTCAGGTCTTTTCTTAACTTCTTCCAATAAATTCACCTATCTAAATATAAATAATTCTATACTTCGCCTAATAAAAAGTTACATTTGAAACCTTGAAATCGTTTTAATCCAGAAATAGATGTTGTTCTATTTTAACTTTTCCGGTCTAATTATACATGCTTGTTGACGATGATGATGAGGCTTAGCGTGTTGTAACCTAATTTCTCTCCTTTTTTTAGCTTCCTCAGAGCGTCTTTTTTCACTTTCAGTCTCAGAAATCAGCCCGGGTACTTCAGTTGGTTTATCATCCTTACCCAGAGCTACAAATGTAAGGTAGGCGGACCCAATATGGGTGTGAGTGCCAGTTTTTAGGCATTCTGCCTCTACTCTTACTCCAATTTCCATCGAAGTTTTTGAAACATAATTCATTGACGCTTTAATAAAAACTAAGTTCCCAATGTAAGCAGGTGAAATAAAATCGAAACGATCTACCGATGCAGTAACTACATTAGTGTGCGTATGTCTCGCTGCCACAATAGCTCCCGCTTGATCAACAAGTTTTAGAAGATTACCCCCATGGACATTGCCCGAGGGATTTGCGTGCTCTGGCATCATTACTTGCGCAATCTCAACCTTTGATTGCGAAACTGTTTTAGCTTCCAATTTAATCTACCACTAGTTGTCTAATCTGTTTTTAAGATACAAATGATAAAACTAATGATAAAGGTAACTCTTTTAATTTAAAATATATGCTAAAAGATATGCTACGAGCATCTCTTCTATATAGAGAAATTTATATACAATTATTTATTCTATATAAGTAAGTCAAATTATGAATAATCATTCTTAATTTAAAAAAATATAGACAAAAAGTGAAAAAAATGCCAAGCTTTAAAGAAACATATGAAGCAATAAAAGAAGATTGGAGCAAAGGGGAAAAGAATTTCAACA
This sequence comes from Promethearchaeota archaeon, assembly GCA_030599585.1. Taxonomy (GTDB): domain Archaea; phylum Asgardarchaeota; class Lokiarchaeia; order Sigyniarchaeales; family SOKP01; genus SOKP01. The sequence continues at coordinate 354,708 of JAUVNS010000001.1, forward strand.
TTGAGTGCGAGATGTTATCGGAAGGTATGCAAGTTAAATGTACAATGGGAGCAAAGCCTTTTGAAATGATAATCGACGCGCCTCTAGGCTTAGATGGAACAAATGAAGGACCATCTCCACTACTCGTTATTTTAGCCTCAATAGGCGCATGTATAGTTGCAGTTACGAAATTTTGGGCTAAGATTATGGACATAAATATCACAGAATTGAAAGTATTTTCTCGTGGTCATATTAATCTAGGAGCTATATTTGGTCTCGACGATAGTAAACTTGCGGGTTACGATAAACTCGAACCTGTTGTCAGGATTAAAGCAGACGCCCCCAAAGAAAAAATAGAGGAATTGATGGAAAAAGTATTTTCTCATTGTCCAGTCATAACGAATTTGGGTGGAGCTTCACCTATTACTCCAAAACTCCAAATAAGAGAATAAGTTATATACTATTCTTTGTTTTTTTTAATTTTTTGTTTTCTCTTTTTAAGACTGAATTTCTTTAGCGTAGAGGGTATTTAGGATCTCTCTTTCCAAAAAACGCAGCAGAGGCTTCGTTCACATCTTTGGAACTGAAAGTAAGCACGATACTAGAGTTTTCCAATTGACAAATTGTCTCTAAACTTGGAGAATCAAGAGTTAAATTTAACGATTGTTTAGTCATTCGCAAACCTAACGGACTCTTCCTTAGCATCTCGTCTGCTAACTCCAACCCAGATTCTAACAGATCTTTTGACCCAACAGATTTTAAAGCTAATCCAATTTTAACCGATTCTTCAGCCCCGACTTGCCTTCCGGTGTACATTATCTCAGAAGCTCTCGATAATCCTATTAAGCGAGGAAGAAAATAACTTCCGCCTACATCAGCTCCCGTTAACCCAATATTAATTGAAGCGTTAATAAACTTAACATCAGCACCTACAATTCGTATATCTGAAGCCATAGCAAAGCCAAATCCACCTCCTGCAGCTGCACCGTGAACTAAAGCGATAATTGGTTGGCTTATCTTGCGCATCTTTATAAAGATCGAACTAATTCGCCACTGATGGTACATTTTTTTTTTAATCGGTTCTGAAACATTTAGAAAATAATATTTTTCGTATCCTTCAGGTTTCTTTTTAGTGTTTAAGATCAATGCCTCCTGTAAATCAGTTCCCGCACAGAATGCCCTTCCCTCAGCTCTTAAAATTACCACACGACAATCTAAATTTACCATTAGATGATCGAATACCTCGTGTAATTCCTTTTCCATTTGGAAGTTAATAGCATTCAATTTTTCCGGACGATTTAAGGAAAGAATTCCAATTCCATTTTCCTTTAATTCAAATTTAATAGTCTCAAAATTCACTTTTATCACTTTTTTTAATAATGTAATAAAACCACTTTTGAATTTATAATTTAGGACTGTGCTTAAGCTCGGGATTTAACAATTTCAAAGTAATAAAGAACTTAAGGTCTTTTTAGCTAGAGTAAATAAAGTATGCAGATGTTCCTCAGTTAAATGAAAGTGAAGCTCCCAATTTTCTTCAGTCAAATAATCGCTAATAGTAAAAATTGCCCCTGCTTCGATGTTTAAACACTTTGCAATCACAAATATAGCAGAAGCTTCCATTTCAACCGTCAATACGCCTTCATCGCGGTAATGTTTTAATTCAGCTAAAGATTCACGATAAGGTGCGTCAGTCGTCCAACTTGTTCCCGTGTGATAATTTAGGTTCATATCTTTAGCTATTTCGATCAATTTATCAGTCAAGCCACTAGAGGGATGTGAGTACTTCTCGCTTAATGCGTAATGATGCGAAGTTCCCTCGTCTCTAATTGCTCTCGTGCAGATAATGGTACTACCTAATTGAAGATTTCTTTGTAGAGATCCAGCAGTCCCTATTGAAACAAATGATTTAATACCAAAAGCGTTGAGTTCTTCCAAGAGAATCCCAACAATTGGAGCTCCGATTCCAAAAGTTCCACAAAGTGCAATTTTTTTGTTAGAATCGTTTAAAAGATAAAAATCCTTTCCAAAAACATTGTCAACTTTAGTAAGAGAATAATTTTCTACGATGTAATTTAGGATTGTCGGGGAATAACAAATGATTACTCCTTTTGGAGGCTCGATATCCGGATATACCCCAAGTTCTTTCTTATACTTCCAGAAATCTACAGCTTGAACAACAGCTCTCTCACGATGTTTATTTGGAAAATTTGGAAATGTCATATTTGTTTTAACGATCTAAAGAATTTGAAACTTTTTGAAAAGGCTAGCTCGTACAAAAATTAGATAGGTTATTTCTGAGAGAGATTATGACGAATATTTATTTTTACATTTGACTTTAAACTTTTCAAGATCTCCGGGATAATTTTAAAATCGTTCCAACTCAAATCGACACTTTCAAGGTTTGTAAGATCGCTTAGTGTATCTGGCAAATCAGTTAAATTATTACAACTAAGGTCCAAATTTTTTAAATTCTTCAATAATTCAATGGAGGAAGGAATTTGATATTTTAGGGATATACTTAATTCTGATATGTGCTGGTCTTGAATTTTAAACATTACATCGTCATCATAGATCAGTTTACTGTTTGAACTCCAATTAAAACTATTATAATTCTCAATACTAAATTCTATATCCAGTAAGAAAGGGACTTCCTCGGAAACTACATCAAGCTTTTCACCTATCTTCTCTAATCTATGAAGATAAATTGCATATAGGTTCTTGTATCGATCGATTTTTGGATCATTTAACATTTCTCCAAGGACTTTAAGTAATCTAGATGACTTATCGTTTAATAGAGCCCATTCCAAGCATTTTTCTCCAATATGTAAATAATTTTCTAAAATATTTTTAGCGGAAATTATCCTAATCTCTTCAGATTCGTCAGAAATTATACAATTTTCTAATGTTTTAAAAACAATCTGATCTTGAGTTTTCAGTCTATAGAGAATTTTTAAACTTTCCAATCTGGCGCTAGGCGTATCAGATTTTTCTATGATCGAAATTAGAAACTCAATACCTTCTATCCTGTTGATTTTATCCTGGAGTATTTTCTGATAGATGGTATTTGGGTTTAGTGTAACTTTCATTTCGAACGATTAGAGAATAATTGTTATTAAGCTATTTTACTTATTTTTTAAAGTTTTAAAATACTTATTAGATTGTTGATTTAAATTAATTACAATTTTAAATTTTAAATTTCAGTGAAGAATTTGACTGTTAAAACTCCTTCCGAACGGATTAGTACTCTCAAAAATAACATGCTATCAAGCAAGTATGAATTATGTATCGAACGCATGAGATTTTTCACTGAGATTTACAAACAATATCCGGACGATCCCGAAATTATTAAGAGAGCGAAAGCTATAGCACATACTCTAAAAAATATGACCCTTTTTATTAGAGACGAGGAATTACTGGTTGGAAACGAAACCAGTAAAAATTTGGGCGAAAAAATCAATCTCGATCTTCAGCGGTACGATAACAGCTTAGAGAAGAGATCAACCTATAAGAAGCTAAGAAGAAGAAAACTTCAACCCTTTTTTATCGACGAGCCGGATATTGATGAGTTACTCGAAATAATTCCTTATTGGAAAGGAAAATCGCTATTAGAAGGTCGCATTTTTAAAAAATTACGGGAAGAAAAACTAGCCACAGGAGAGGGGAAAATCACTTCCTTAGCTCCAAATGTTTCCATCCAAATTGGACCCACAGAAGGACATGTATGCGCTGGCTACGAGAAACTCTTAAAACTAGGTTATAAGGGAATTGTTGAGGAAGCTGAACTATTCCAATCCCGCTTAGATAAAGAGAATAAAGAATTTCAAGAAAAATATAACTTTTACGAAGCTGTTAAAATTTATTACAGAGCGGCAATAGAGTTTTCGCAAAGGTTTTCAGCACTTTCTCTCGAAAAGGCAGAAACTCAAAACAACGAAAAACGGAAAAAAGAGCTTGAAATCATAGGAGAAATGATGAAAAAATTTACCGAAACTACCCCAGAAACTTTTTACGAGGCAGTTCAACTCATCAATTTTACTCAAAATATCATAAATATTACTTACCAGCGAAGTGTTGTAGCCCTTGGTCGTTTAGATCAAATTCTCTGGCCTTACTATGTTCAAGATCTTAAAAACGGGAAAATTGATAGAGAGGACGCGTTAGAATTAATAGAAGAACTCAATTTAAAATTAACTTGGAATGTTACAATATTACCTACAGACTTTACTTTAGTAGCTAACGCTCTTGGTCAAAACACACAAACAATTACTATTGCTGGCATGGATTCAAATGGTAAAGACGCAACAAATGAGTTATCTTACCTTTTTCTTGAAGCGTATAAGAAAGTAAAGGTTTTCACTACTGATCTTTCAGTTAGAATTCATAAGAAAACTCCAAGAGAATTCTTTGAAAACGCGATTAAAGTTTTTAAACACACTTCAGGTATCGCATTTTATAACGATGAAATTATCGTTCCAGCGCTTCAAAAGACAGGTTATTCTCCAGAAGATGCCCGAAATTACGTTATAATCGGATGTGTGGAGCCCACCGGTCAAGGTAACAGTTTTTCAGCAACTGCTAGGATGTTCATAAATCTACCTGGAGTATTGGAATTAACTTTAAATAATGGTTATAGTAATTTCTCAAAAAATATAGATGGTTTACAGACAGGTAATCCAGGAAAGTTTACCACTTACGATCAATTTTACGATGCTTTTACACGCCAGCTTAAATTTAACATTGAAAAATCTGTGAAAATTGCTGAAGTAGGAGATAAAATAGTGATGAACTATTTTCAACACCCGATTGTGTCTGCTACGCTTGATGGATGCTTGGAAAGTGGGAAGGATTACGTATGTGGTGGGGCAAAATATAATTATTCGTCGATTACTGCTTATGGGTTTGCTACTTTAGTTGATTCTATGTATACCATTAAAAAAGTCGTTTACGACGAAAAGTTAATGACTTTACCAGATCTTATAGATATTCTCAATTCAAACTTTGAAGATAATGAAGTTTTTCGGCAAAAATTAATTAATAATTACGAAAAGTGGGGAAACGATGGTGCTGAGATTGATTCCTTTGCTATTGAATTATGGGATTTATTTACCCAAGAGGTAAGGAAGAATAAACCTTTAAGGGGAGGACAATATAATGCGGGAGCTTATTCAATGGGTATCCACGTAATGGAAGGTGTTATAACTCGACCAACAGCTGATGGTAGAAAAGCAGGAAGACCCATCTCAAATAGTTTATCTCCAGTGAATAGGGTTGAAAAGAATGGAATCACCGCAATATTGAATTCAATCGCAAAATTAAACTACGACTACGCTATGAACGGAGTAGCTGTTAATGTGCGATTACATCCCCAAAATTTAGAAAGTCAAGAAAACATCGAAAAGTTTTATCACTTGTTAAAAACCTATTTTGATAATGGTGGTATGCAGATTCAACCAAATGTGGTGTCAACTGAAACTTTAAAAGACGCACAGATTCATCCTGAAAATTACACAGATTTAATTGTAAAAGTTGGAGGGTATAACGCAACTTTTGTTGATTTAGGAATTCCGATTCAAAACGACATAATAGATAGATTAGAAAATAAATTTTAGATTTACAACAACTTTAACCTTAACCGCATGAAAATGGAAAAGTTATTTCCTATAAGTATAAATCCGCAATTTTGCGTCCGGTGTGAAAAGTGTTCTTATTCGTGTTCAACAAAAGCAATATTTTTTCGAGATTCACTTCGATACGTCGATTATAATAAATGCAAAGGATGCTTAAAATGTGTAAGTGTTTGCGAACACAACGCTATAGAAGTAATCTCGTTAGAAGAGGGACGTTTAATTGATTTTAAAATTGATGAAGAGAGATGTACCGTTTGTAAAAAATGTTTAGAGTCAAATTTCTGCTTTCAAAATTTATTTAACCTTTGCGTTGAGTCAGATACAAACAAAGAATACATCGAATTTAATAATAAATTAATGAATAAGTGTTTTAATTGTTTGAAGTGTTTTAAAGATTGTCCAAACAACGCTATAATCCCAAATATACGTGTTAATGGAACATAAATCTTATTTAACGAATTTAGTTTACACTACCACTTCGTTTTAGAACCTAATTTAATGTCTAAGATTGGGGTTCCATTAATCGCATCGAGATTTTTAACAAATAAAGTGGTGCCTTCAATTTTAACTAATTTCACATTGGTAATCCCTATGCGAGATAATCGATTAGGCGTCCGAGAAGCGAAAATACCTACCTCTTTTCCATCTATCCCTCGAGAAAAAATAGATCGAATTTTGTGCTGTTTATGAAAATAATATACTACAGTAATCCATTCGTCTTCTTCTAATTTGTAAAGAAATTTTCGTTGAGATTCAAAAAGGTGGATTTTAGAGACATTATTTCTACTCCCTTTCAACCCAAATCCTTCTCCTTTTTCTAATAGATTTTCTACAAAACCGATTGGAAATATCTTAAACGGCTTATTGTTCTGATATAAGCAAGAATGACACATAAATTGGTCATTAAATTTATCAAGTTCGTCTAATCCTTTTTCCTTTTTACATTTCGTGCAAACTGGCATAGCTACCCATCAGGTTATTGGTTAATTTATTAATTTCCAAAAAGTCTGGTTATTGTAAATTACTTTTTTAATCCTATTTTGCGATGCTAGAGTATTCAATTCAAGTAAAACATCTTGCTCATTAAACTTTTTTGAACTAAATGTTTCAATAATTTGTTCTTGTCTCATTGGATGTCTTTCAAGCAAAATTTTTAATTCCATTTCAAAATTAGAACTAAAAACGCTAAATATTCCCTGCTCAGGAAAATTTATATTATTATATTCTCCAAAAACATCGTTTAAAATCGGAATAATGTTTTTATCGGGAATTTGTACCCAACTTTCAGCAGGAGGTCTTATTGGAACGTTAATGTCAATTCTATCGGGTTTAATTAGATCTAATTTATTTTTTATTTTTACTAGTTCCTCTTTAGAATCGTTAATTCCCTTCATCAGCATTATTTCTATCCAGAATTTACCGTTATATTCTTTCCTAAAATCAATGTATCCTTGAATCATTTTTTCATACTCTATGGAGGGATGTGGACGATTTATTTTAACGAATAACTTTTCATCTCCCGCATCCAAACTAGGCAAAACAACGTCAACACTCACTAACTCTTTTCTAACTTCTGGAGAGTATAATAAAGCTCCGTTTGTAATTACGCAGATTGGTTTGCTTGAGAATTCTTTTGCCTTTAAAATCAGTTTTCCTAAACTTTTGTATAACGTAGGTTCGCCGCTACCTACAAATGTTATGTAATCAAAATTTTCTTTGTTTTGCTTAATAGCTTCTTCCATTTCTTTATAAATTTCTTCTTTGAGATAAAATTCTCTTCTCTCATTTGTGAAATTAGTCGTTTTTCCCAATTGACAATATATACACTGAAAATTGCACGTTTTTGAAGGAATCGGGTCGATCCCTAAAGAACTTCCTAATCGTCTACTAGGAACTGGTCCATATACATATTTCATTTTCTTTTTTTATGAAAAAATACGATTCGTAAGCAGAATCCAGAATTTTTTAATTATATCTCTTTAGTTATTATGAACTCACTAATCCTTTATAATCCGCTATCGCTAGTTGCAAAGTTCTATATGCTAATTCCGCACAATGTTTGTGATCTTCAGGTAAACCGTTTAACGCTGCGTCAATGTCTTCTGCCTTTATTTTTTCAGCGTCATCTAACGATTTATTCTCTATGAGAAGAGTTGTTTGACACCCTGTTGCCACTGAAGCTCCACACCCGTCAGTAAGGAAATTGGCTTTTTCAATAATATTATTTTTTATTTTTAGAAAGAATGACATCGTATCCCCACATGGACCCTCGTAAGATTTAGAAACGGTAATCTCATCTTCAGAGGGTTTACCCCAGTTTTTAGGATCGTGATATAATTCAACTATGCGTTCGTTATAATCTCTAATTTCTTCTTCATATATGATCTTTTGAAGATTTTCTACATACAAGTCAAATTTATCTTTAGGCATTTAAAATGAACTACTCTTATTAATTATAATTCGGTTAACTAGAACAATTAATGGGTCAAATGATTTTCGATTCATTTCGATTAATGCTGTTGGTGATGATGCTCGTGATCGTTATTATCGTCTGCGTCAGTGTGGATTTTTTCTACTCCATAACCTTTACCTCCACCAGGAGAACAAATGTTTTCTCCACCTTCTAAAGTCCCATCTAAAATCTTGGCAATAACATCGTCAATCTGGCCAGTAACACCCCTTATAACTTCAATACCGTATTGATTAAAGAAATCAACGGCTCTATGACCAATTCCCCCCGCGATCATACAGGTGGCACCATTTTCGTTAATAAATTTTGGTATACTCCCAATTTCGTGTCCTGGATTAGGTAACACTTTTTTTTCAACTACTTTGTTATCTTCAATTGAAACAAAAGTAAACTCTGGAGCCCGACCAAAATGTTGCGAAACACTTCCCATTTCTGTACATATAGCTACTTTCAACTTTTAAATCACTTTTTTTTTATTATGTTTTTTTAAGAATAATCATTCAAAATAAATCATTCAAATTATTTAAAATTTTCTAGAATATCAGACTAGAGGACGCCGTCACCAAAACTTTGTCTACCTCATTTAGATCCTTGATAGGAGTGATGTACTGAGTTCATTTCCACTAAATGAAACCCAAAAAGAGATATTAAACTTAAAAATTAGAACTATGTCAAAAATTACCAGTGGTTTGAAAACAAGGACCAAAAAATATTTCCTTCGCAACCGATACAATCCCGGCACTTCTCTTTAATTTCTTTTTCAATAGGGTTTTCGTTAATAAAAACTCCAACGCCTTGGATATTCTTCAAATCTAACACATGGTCAAGGCGATTATTAGTAAGCCAAAAATATTCTAATTTTTTAGGACCTTTGATAGGATGAATGCGCTGAATTTTGTTTCCATCTAAAAATAACTCCGTCAGAAAGCGTAAGTTCTCAAGCCCCTTAATTTCAGTGATATCGTTGAAACTTAAGTATAATCCCTTCAACTTATTAAGGGTGTCCAAGCCTTGAATTTCAGAAATCTGGTTATGCCCGAGAGACAAGCCTGTAAGATCGGTAAGCGGTTCGAGTTGCTCAATTTTAACGATTTTATTACTACTTAAAATTAAGTCGTCTAAGATTTCAAGTCCAATAAGCCCTTCAATTCTCTCAATTGAATTGAATTTAAGATTCAAATTTTTCAATGTTTTTAACCGTTCTAAGCCTTCAATTTTACGGATTCGATTATGGTGTAAAGAAAGTCTTTCGAGGTTAACGAGCGTATCAAGTCCTTTAATTTCATCAATTTTGTTACGCGAAATATCCAGAAATCTCAACTGTCCCAAATTCTCTAACCCTGTTATCCCAGCGATTCTGTTCCGATCTAACCGCAAATATTCCAAATTCGTTAAGGATTCTAAGCCTTGAATTTCGCTAATATCGTTTTTTTGTAAGGAGAGTATTCGAAGATTTGTCAAATGCTCTAAACCTTCGATGCGAGAAATATGGTTTTCGATAAGATCTAATCGCGATAAACCAGTGATATCTTGAAGTCCCTCAAGCTCGCTGATGTCGGAAACGCCCAAATTATTCACCCTAAGATATTCGTCTTCTACAAAATGCTTCTTCCCTTTAAAAATAACGTACTCTTTGTCCGACATCGCTAAAATACAAATGGTAATTCTCGTTTATAAACGTTTAGACCATACAGTAAACCTAAACTTTAAAAAAATCTATAAAAAATAATTTTGACTGAGTTCAAAAACTTTAGTTACAGCTAATTTAACACAATCAAACTCATAAAATATTGAAGCTCATTGCTTTCTCAAGATAATTTTTCACTAATCGTTTATTCTTTAAGAAATATGAAGAGTAATATAAATCAGTCATTTATAATTAAAATATAATTTAGTTTCGTAATACTTAAATATACTGATTAATATTTGTTACATAGAGAATAGTGAATGATTATTCATTATTAATTATTCACATTCATATAAAAAAACAAACAAAATAAAATGAGATGATAACAAAATAATGCCTGGTGGAGATAGAACTGGCCCTAGAGGTCTTGGAGCAAGAACGGGAAGAGTTTTAGGATATTGTGCGGGATATGACGCTCCAGGGTATGCTTACGGCCCCGGATTTGGTTATGGACGAGGTGGAGGTCGAGGGATGGCTTGGGGTTCCGGACGAGGTAGAGGATACGGTCGAGGGTGGGGCTATAGAGAGCCGATTTATCCTCCAATTGTAGCTACTGCCCCGGTTTACACTTCAAGAATCCCCTTAGAACCAGTAGATAGATTAACAATGCTAAAACAGGAAAAGACTTACTTAGAGTCTGAAGTTAAAGGGATCAGTAGTGCTCTTGAAGATATAACCAAACGCATTGAAGAACTAGAACAAAAAGAATAATTTTTTTTTCATTTTTTTATAACTAAAAATTAAATATTAAGAAGTTAAGACCATTTAATGCCGAGTACGATGTCGCAAATAAAAGATACCCACGAAGATTATCTTAAAGCAATTTATAAGGTATCAAAAAAAAACAGAGGCGGGTGGGTCTCAAATTCAGAAATTTCTAACTTTCTTAAAGTTAAGCCCGCTTCAGTATCAAGTATGTTATATAAATTAAAAGAGAATAATTACATACATTGGTATCCAAGGAAATCAGTAAGATTAACTGCTAAGGGCAAAAAAATTGCGTTAATAACGATTAATAAATATAACCAATTGAAGCTTTTCTTTGAAGATGTTTTAGGAGTGGACAATGCATTTAAACTCGACGAACTCTGCTGCAAAATTGAGCATACGATAACGCCAGAAATATCAGATGCTTTAGAAAGCCTTTCTCTTAAAGTAATTCAAGAAAATATTTAAAAAATAAACTCAAAATTTAAATCATTTCATAAGCACATAGAAATCATGCCAAAGGTAAATATAAAAGTAAACGGTGAAAAAGTTCCTTTAAACGATTTTATGGAAGAAATGTTGAAGAACCTACTGGTGGGGTATTTAAAAGCAGCAAAAGGTATCCCTGAGGAAATAAAATCGATTAATGTTGAAATTGAACTGTAATTCTATTTTCTTTATTTTTAAAATTTAGAATCTAAAACGCAAAAATCAAGTATATTTCTAATTGAATCTATCTTTATCATAGATTTTAATAAATTAAAAAAAAAAAAAATTAAATAATATTATATTATAATTCTTGGATTTTTTTTTGTCGTGCTAACTTTTCTTCTTCCGTAAGTTCTACTTCGCCTCTTTTTACTAACGAAATCATAACAAAGGCTAAAATGAAGAATATGGCACCATTAAGAAGTAAGAATTGTATTCCCATTAAATCAGTGAGACCGCCTACGACCATCGGACCTAATATAGCAGCAAAGTAACTGAAAAAGTAATATAGCCCTGTGTATGTCCCAATTTTCTTTTCACTAGGAGCTAATTCCCATACAATTACGATAGAATTAGTGTTAATCATTGCCCATCCGATTCCAAGGAAAGCAAGTGGAATTGCCATTATGGCTAACGAAGCTTGAACAAGCCCCATGAAGAATCCAACAATCAACATAACCGTCCAAAGTATTACGCCGATTTTAATTGTTTTTCTTCTCCCAATTTTGCCAGGAAGGTACGAAAGAGGATAAATTGATATCAAAAGAGGAACAGTAACTATAAAAGGTAAGAATCCCGCGAGACCTTGGCTGTATCCTAGCACCTGCACTCCATAAATAGAAATTAGCGCAACAATTCCCTGATATCCGATGAACCAGCAGAAAATTGCGAATAACATAAATAAAGTGCTCCTATCTTCCTCGGAGGCTATGTCCTTAATACTCTCGATCAATCCAGGAGCAGTCTTTTCTGCTTTGACTTTTTCTCCTTCATTTCCTTCCATCTCTAATATTAACTGATAGCTGTATGAGTCTTTTTCTTTTATTCGCCATAATAGTACCAGTAGAGCAACTACCATTATTATTGAAATAATAAGAAATAATATTTGTAGGCTAACGATTCCAAGTAATATACTGAATCCATATCCGATTGCTACTCCAAAGCCCCCCATAAGATTTATAATTGCGTTTCCTTTGCTTCTATTAACTGGTCTTACGAAATCTGGCATCAGTGAAACAGCTTGGGCTCTATAAAAGCCCATACTTAATCCAAAAAAGAACATATAGATTAACAGCATTATGATCGAAGTTGATGAAGGAATCAAAAAGAAAAACAGCGCACCTAAAGGAATACCTATAATCAAATATGGCATTCTTCTTCCGAATTTAGTACGTGTATTGTCGGAGATTGAACCCATTATAGGTTGAATTATTACTCCAATCATGTTATCTAATGCCATAAGTAAGCCAATTACGAATAAAGAAGAGAAATAATCACTTAATAGCAAAGGAACTTGTGCGTTATACAGTGACCATGCAATCTCTGACGAAAAAAAAGCTAAACCGATCGTAAAAGTCTGTCCAACTCTAAATTTTGATGTTTCTGACATTTTTTTCACATTTTTTTTTTAAGTAGATTTTAATGATAATATACAATAATTTTCTTTTGATATATAAAATTCTTTTTTTTTAATTATAATTAAAAGGATTTATAATTTTTCTACATTTTTTCTTATCATAATAAAAGGATGTATAGAAATGCACTTAGAACCCGAATGTATACCGTGTCTTATTAATCAAGTATTGAGAGCCTTTCAATTGTTGGAACCTGATACACCCCGTGAGATAATTATAGATACTCAGAAGAAGTTAATGAATTATCTCGTGGATTTTGATATCGAAAAAAGAGCATCTCCGATAATCGGTAAAGTAGCATACACCCTTGTTGCTGAAGCTTTAGGTGTAAAAGATCCCTACGCCTCAATAAAGAAAAAATACAATCAATTAGCTTTACAATTCTACAATGAGGCTAGAAATATAGTTACTAAGGCTGAAGATCCTTTATTTGAAGCAATTGTAGTTGCTGCTCTTGGAAATACGATAGATTTTGGCACCAGTCATAAGATCGACTTCATTAACGATATTAAAAACTTTACACCAGACAAGTTAGCAATAAACGACTACGACGCATTTAAACAGTCACTTCTGGATACTGACCACTTACTTATTTTATTAGATAATGCCGGGGAGATTGTATTTGATAAGTTATTAGTAGAAACTCTCCTCAAAACTTTTCCAGAGCTAAAAATTACTTGTTCGGTTCGATCAGCCCCAATTATCAACGATGCAACCTTGGACGACGCAATATTCGTTGGTTTAACTGATCTAGTGCAAGTCATAGAAGCAAGTGGCACACCGGGTATTTATCTTCCAACAACTACAGATGAGTTCAAGAAGCAGTTCTTTTTAAAGGGTGGCGTTATTTTATCAAAAGGTCAAGGTAATTTTGAAAGTTTACACGGTATGGAAATACCAGATAAAGAAGTATATTATTTGCTAAAGGCGAAGTGTTCTTTGATGGAAAGACTATTCTCCGTTAAACAAGGAAACATTATTTTTAAGAGAAAAACTGAGAATTTTTAAAGTTGTAAAAAGAGAAAAAGGTTGCGAATTAGAATTTAGATTAGTTCTTTTAGTTTCTCGTCTGTGCGATTGCTTCAGTGAAAAATCCAAAGTCTCGGATTTCTTTTTTAGAACTTCCACCATTAACTCGGTTGAAGTACTCAACAATTTGGTCGTATAAGATTTTTTTAAACGATTCAAACTGAGAAACATCGGTACAATCGCTGATTTCGTTTTTGTAGAGGTGATAAAACATATCTAGTGCTTTTTCTGCTTCATCCCTTATATCTTCTTTGACAAAATCTTTATCCATTATCGCAATTAAAACTAGGTCAAATTTATTTACAATTATCATCTGAATGGATAATCCTTTAATTGTGATTTCTTCGATCTTTCCCAGACTCTCCGATCCAAATAGGGATAACGCACCTACAAACGATGAGAGCAACATAGGATTAATTTCAGAATCCAAAATGAGATCTAATAAATATATACCAGTTTCTTTGCAAATTACAATCCCTTTTAAAAGCCTTGAAACATCTGATTTTTGAATTGAGTTAATTTTAGATTACCTTTACTCTGTTATTATGAAGATTTTCTAATTCTCCAATTGAGTATTAAAATCATATAATTAAATGCTTAAAATCTTTTATAATTTATCAGACGATATATCATGGTGATATATACTCCCAGAGTTCATAGGACTTTAAGGACTTTTATCTTTTTGTCGGTTATAGCACATTAATAATTTATCTCTCTAAACAAATACTTGATATTTTATAATCGATAACTTTATTTTCTTATGAATACTCATTCAATCAAAATAATATTTAAATTAAAGCTGATATAAATGAATCAAGTTATAGGAATTCCTTCCGATGGACCAGAACTATCAGATGCAATATCAGAACATTTTGGTCATTGTCGTTATTATGTAGGAATCGAAATTGACGAAGAAAAAAATGTGAAGAAGTTGTTTTCTTTACAAAATAATGGGCATCAGGGTTGTATGGAACCAGTGAACGACATGAAGCAAAGAAGCGTAACAGACATGATCGTAGGAGGCATAGGTGGACGACCGTATGCAGGGTTCACTCACTATGGAATTGGGTTATTTAAAGGAGTAAAGGGAACTCTATCTGATAATATCCAACTATTTTTACAAGGTAATTTACAATCGCTAAATGAGCCCCAATGTGCAGGTAGCGGTAATGGTCACTCAGATCATAACTGCCAATAAAAATTAAAATAAAAAATTATAAAAAAATTATTTTTCTAATTCTTCTCTTATTTTAGATACAGCTGCTTTAAAAGCCTTAGTGCTTGCGCTCTCAGGATATTTTAATATAAATGGTAATCCCTTATCTCCTTGTTGACTAACTTCGACTTCAAAAGGAATTTGTCCTAAAAAGGTTATATTAAAATCTTTGGAGGCCTTTTCTGCGCCACCAGGAGGATAAAGATCAATATATTCGCTACAATGAGGGCATTTAAAACCAGACATATTTTCAATTATCCCAAGGACATGTCTTTTCATTGTTTTTGCCATTACAATTGTCTTTCGAGCGTCCATAAGCGCAACTTCTTGCGGTGTGGATACAACAACTACATTTTCGTCTGGAATTAGTTGCAGTATATCAAGAGTTTCATCAGATGTGCCAGGAGGTAAATCACAGATTAAGTAATCAAGGTCTCCCCATATTGCTTCTCCTAAAAATTGTCTTACTGCTGAC
Source organism: Promethearchaeota archaeon (assembly GCA_030599585.1). GTDB lineage: Archaea > Asgardarchaeota > Lokiarchaeia > Sigyniarchaeales > SOKP01 > SOKP01. The sequence continues at coordinate 370,025 of JAUVNS010000001.1, forward strand.
ATTTTCATTGGACCTCGCCAAATTACTGGAGTATCGCTATCTTGTATCAGAAAGGCCATACTAACGACTTTCGTTTTTAAAGGACCTTCAACGGGATAGAACTTCTTTGCGTCGGGGTCAACTCGAGGTCTAACATTAGGGTCAATACCTAACATCTTAGTTACATTAGGCCCCGTTATGTCTACATCCAATATCCCTACGCGTAAACCCACACTTGCTAAACTCATTGCAAGGTTTACTGCTACAGTTGTTTTACCAACGCCTCCCTTCCCTGATATGACCACGATCTTATGTTTTATTTTAGCCATATTTTCATTAATATTCAGCGTTTGCTGGTCCAGTACCTCTTCCTTTCCTTTGTTTACCATTTCTTTTAAATCTATATCGGGTATTTTATCTTCTCCCATAATTCATTCACTTTTTCAATTGATTTTAACTATTAATTTCTTTAATTTATGCTTATGATTTTAGATATACAATTATTCCCTTTAATTTATCGTTAATATTTTGAAAAGGCTTACGTGCTTTCAATTATATTTCAGTTCAATTTATCAAGATTTAATTATAAAATCTAAATCATTTTATGAATAATTATTCTTTATTAAATAATTTTTCCCTCATAATATTTAAGGAATTGGCATAGAAATTTATTTGGAATCTGAGGTTGAATATATAGTTGAATATATAATAATTTTTTAAATTTTTAGTTAATTATTCAAGTTAGTTAAGTATAAATCAAATTATGTTTAAGAATAGTATATAGAGGTTACACTAAAATGGAAATAATAGCAATACCGACTTTTAGGGATGGGGGATTAAATGAAAAAGTCCACCCCAAATTTGGAATGTGCGAGAGTTTTACTTTCATTACATTAGATAATAATGAAATTACGCAAGTTAAAGTAATTGAAAATTCTGCGGCTGAAGAAACTCGAAGTAGAGGAACTTTGGCAGCTAAAATTGTTAGAAATAATGGCGCCGAAAAGTTGATTGTTAAGAAGTTGGGGCCAAATGCTTCCAGGGCACTAAACTCAGTAAAGGTTAAAACATACCAATCTCCTGATGGAAGCATACTCGTAAAAGATTTAGTAGCTCTTTACTCAAAGGGAAAATTAAAAATAACTCCGGCAGAAGATCTTATATTTGATAAAGATTTAGCGTAAACTCTAATCCTTTGTGGAATTTTTATAGAGTGCTCCTTTTTTTTAAATCAGAAACTAATAAATTGCATTTTTAAGAAAACAAGTTGGTAATCCTTCTGAGTTTTACGAAGAATGTTTATAAGTTATTTGTTCTTCGTGATAATTATTTAGAATAATTATTCATAAAACTTAAATTCTAATAAAATTTAGTTTACTCATACTTTAAATGGTGATATATAAAAAATGGTAATAATAGGTATTCCTACTTTTGGAAATCAAGGCTTGAAAGAGGTTATGAATCAACGTTTTGGAAGGTGCAGCAGCTTCACATTTGTTACAATTGAGAATAACGAAATAGTAGAAGTTAAATCAGTTGCGAATGATGCGCAGGGTGCAATGGGTGGTGCGGGAATTGCAGCAGCTCAGGTCATTGGTAATAACGGAGCCACAGAGGTCATTGTAGGAAATTTAGGTCCTAACGCAATGAATTCTTTAAGCGCTTTAAATTTTAAAGTTTATCAATCACCGGGTGGAAGTTTAACCGTGAAAGAATTGATAGATTTACGTTTAAGTGATAAATTGTCAGTTCTTACATCTTCAAATGTTGGAGCTCACGCAGGTATGGGCGGTGGACGAGGCGCAGGCATGGGTGGCGGTGGCGGTAGAGGTAGAGGTAGACAATAATTTTAATTAAGTAAAAACAATTTAAACACCTTAGTTAATAAGAAGCAAGATTAAAAATGGTCAAACCTAAAATTATTTGTGTTACAGGTGGCAAGGGCGGGACGGGGAAAACATTAGTAGCCGTGAATTTGGCAATAATGTTTAAAAACAGAGGATATAAAGTACTTCTTATCGACGGAGATGTTGAGAACCCTAATACTTTTTTATTATTAAGCGCAAAACTTAAAAACAAATCGGAAGTCCTTTATTTCCTACCTAAAATAATAGAAGATAAATGTAATAAGTGTGGGCTGTGCGCAGAAAATTGTGGAACACACGCACTATTATATATAAAAGATTCCTATCCAATTCCTATATCAGCTGTTTGCTCAGGATGCAAATTATGCTATAAAATTTGTCCAACTAACGCCATTGAACCGGACTTAAAAGTTATTGGATGGACTTATACAGCTTCCGCATTTAATATAGATCTTTTTTTAGGCGAATTAAAGCCATCCGAAGCGCGCTCAGCCGTGATTGTAAATAAACTGATGGAGAATTTAGAAGAGGTTATAGAAAAAGAGCCAGAAAAATACGACATCGTTATATTGGATACAGCGCCTGGAGCTCATTGCGACGTAGAAGAATTAATTAATGGAGCAGATTTTGTCATACCAGTTACAGAGCCCACGAGGTTCGGAAAGCTCGATTTATTGAGAATTATAGAATTGATTAATTTATTGAAAAAAGAATACAAGGCTATTGTGAATCGATCATCGCTGCTTGGGTATAAGGAGAAATTTTTAAAAGAATTAGAAGAAAAGGGTGTAGAAGTTTTAGGTGACATTCCTTTAGACGAAGAAATAGTGAGTTCGTATTGTCAAGGGATTCCTTTAATGGAAGAAACAAGCAAATTTGATAGGGATGGAGCTGGCTACAAATCGTTCAAGCAAATTTTTGAGAATCTAATGGAGTGGGGTGAATTTTCAAATTGAATAGAAAGAAGATTGCCGTTATCTCTGGAAAAGGAGGAGTAGGAAAAACCTCCCTCGTAGCTTCGTTAGCTAGTTTAGCTCACAAAGATCATGACGTTAATCTAATAGTATTAGATTGCGATGTTGATGCCCCTAATTTAGCCCTAATATTACCAGCTAAGGCTAAGGAAGATGTAGAAACCCAAGATATGTATACTACAAAAAAAGCCACATTCTTAGGGGATAAATGCACACAATGCAAGCAATGTTATGACGAGCATTTTTGTGAGTTTAACGCGTTAAATTGGGACGAGAATAATAATATTCCTAGTATCGATTATTTAGCGTGTGAAGGGTGTGGGGCCTGTAAAGTTTTATGCCCTGAAAATGCTTTTGAAATTAATCCAGTTAAAAGCGGAGAAATAATATCTTATGAAACCAGTAGCGAATTACCTTTAATTTATGGAATAACTAAATTGGGAAGCACCACTTCTGGGTTATTGGTTTCAGAGGTTAAGGAACACGCCAATCATCTCGAAAAATATGAAGATGCAAACCTGATTCTAATTGACGGTCCACCAGGAATAGGATGCCCCGTAATTGCTACAGTTTCTGGTTTAGACTATGTAGTTGCAATAACAGAGCCAACACCTTCAGGAATACACGATTTAAAACGAGCACTTGAAATGGTTACCCAGTTTAACATTCCTTTCGGGATTGTCATAAATAAAGCAGATTTAAAAAGCGCGTCCCAAAAACAATTAAACAGCTACATTAAAAAATCGAGTCATGAAATTTTAGGCAAAATTAACTTCGATCTGTCTATCCCGGAAGCAATGTCCTACGCAAAACCTGTTGTAGATTACGCACCCGAATCAGACGCTAGTCAAGCAATTAACAGAATATACACAAAACTAAAACACATTCTCTCAAAATTATAATAAAACTAAAAAAAAAAAGATGGATTTAAATTAAAATTATTTTTTTATGCGAATCCAAGTTCTTGGAGCTTTTTCTTATTTTCCATCCATATTTGTGGTGTAATTGGGTAAAATTTCCAATATATTAAAAGACAGAAGATTAAGATTATTGCAGGGATAAGACTCATATGCAGACGGATTCCTATTTGCGCAGCAGGAGATTGTGTTGATGCACCTTCAACAAAACCAGTAATCACATGCACAATTGTAAATATAGCAATTTGAGCAGCTCGAGCGAAACGAGACAAGAACGCTGAAATGCCTACAGTTGTACCCCTATTTGGTGATTTAGTTAATAATACTCTCTCATCAAGAACATCTGAGAAGTATATTGTCATTAAAGTCCAAAAGTTTCCCATAGTAAAACCCAAAATGAACTGATATATCATAGAATCCCATATACCAACGTAAAATGTGGTTAAAAAACCTCCTACAATTAGACAAACCCCACCTATTAATGCCGTTTTCTTATTATTTTTAACTTTTTTTGCGACCCATATCCAAAAGGGAACTGATACAAGAGCACCATTTAAAAACAGTGCGAATAAAAGTATCATGTTAACTTCAACGCCAAAGGGTGGTCCAGGTAATACAAAGTTGACAGCATAAGGTATGGAAGCTGTTAAAGACCCCGTCACCAATTGAAATCCAAAAAACAAAATAATATAGTAGACAAAGCTTTTCTGTTTTAAGGTTGATTTTAAGGCAGCTACAAAGCTTTGAGGCTTCTCTTTACTGATGTAATATCTCTCAATCATTTCTTTATTCTCACGCATTCCAGGGAGCATTATTAGAGAAATCGGAACTATTGTGAAAACAATAAGCATTATCATTGGTAAATAAGCTGCTTGATTGTCTATTCCGCCAAAAAGACCAAGGATTATTGGAGGGACTATATTTGCAACGGGCAAAGCTAACATGGAAAGGGGAGTTCCCCAACCTCTAGCTTTTCTACGGGCTTTATCAGTCCGAAATTTATCAACAAAAAGTCCTTCTACATTAACAAAACAGATCGTGTAAAGAGAATCGAATAAAACAGTTGTAAATACAATCCACCAAAAAAAGGGCATTGGATCTGTCGCGGGATTACCAGCGGGAGGCATAAATACGAGAGCAAGGACAAAATTTGCGGGGATTATACCAATTACTATCCAAATGAATCGTTTTCCAATCTTTCGTGTATATTTCGTTATTCGATCTGTAAGGTGACCAAGTAGAGGGTCATTTATTGCATCCCAGACTGTGAAGATGAGCATTGCCAAAAACACATATATGATATTTAAGCCAACAACACTCTCGTAAAAGAACATTAGATATGCATTAAACACTCCATATGCTAACATACTCCAGAAACCAGCTGATCCGTAAGAAATCGTATTAAGTAATGAGGGTTCTTTATATTCGGTAATAGATGTTTCTTCTTTTGTTTCATTCATTCATGAATCACTTTTTTTTAATCATTTTTTTTTTAAATTATAAATTCAGAACAAACTATAATTTACCAACCTTTTATATAAAGATTCCTTATCGAGAAAAATTTGATGAGATTAAATTGTGCTATTTTTAAATAAAAAAGAATGAATTAGTGTTATTTTTAAGGAAAAAAAAAATAATTCGATTTTAATAAATTTTAGGCTTTGCTGGCGGATTTCCTAACATTTCTGAGGTCAATTGTTGGAAATTATCGAAATGTCCTGGTAAGGTTTTTTGAACAAAAAAGGCTTCAGCTGCTTTTATATCCATTTTATTTCCGATTGCTGTCGCCATTGAACGATAAAGTCTATTTGCGTATTTTGTAAGTTTTCTAAGTTCATCTGGAGATACATTGGCAGGATCGATTTTGGGGGCGAATAATTTTGCTAGAAGTTCAAGAGTGGCTTCAAATTTTAAAGCTGCTTCTATTTTTTTTTCTAAAGTTGAGCTAATATCAACAAAATAATTAGGTTTATGACCGAGTAGCCCCATAAACCAAACTTCTGAACATTCATAGGGTTCTACGCCCTTTTTAATTTGATCAGTATAAAGGAGCGGAAACGCTGCAAATGCTGCTGCTTCGGCTGCCATTCGTCCTACTATTAAATGATCGGGATGAACTTCATAAGCAACCCATGGATCAAATGTTACTACTCGATCTGCTTTTAACTTTCTAACAAAATAAACGAGCTTTTCTCGTAATTCGGGACCATTAATAAATCCCGCATCGGGGTAATCAAGAATTATAGTTTCTTTTACTCCAATTATTTCGTTCGCGGCTTTTAATTCTTTTTCCCGAGTAGCGGCAACTTGTTCCTTTGTTAAATCTCGCCTTAATGTTCCCACTTCGCCGCTAGTACAACATAACGCATATATATTGTGTCCCTCTTCTGCCCATCTTGCTAGCGTCCCGGCACAAAATATAGAAAGATCGTCTGGGTGGGCAAATATCGCAACAATATTCAAATTTTTAGATTCTATTTTAATCACCTATGGTTATTATAATTTAAAAACCTCTTATAAGGTTATTTTGAAAGATTTCTTTTCGCATCTTCAATTATTTTCTCAAGATCGTTTCTAACATCGTCATCTAAAGGTGTTGGCTCGTGGTTTGCAAGGAGCTCTTCTTTGCGATTACGACATCGTTTTTCCATGTCAGTAGAATCCGCTTTTAGCCAAATATCGTAATTTTCCCTATCTAAAAGAGTGGGAAACCACAGTTCTTTCCTAATGTTTTTTGCTGTATGACGTTTGTTTAGAAAAGATCCTTTGGGTCCAACCTCATTAATGAGATCGGTAGCAAAAGTTTCGTCATCGAAGTTTAATAATCTATTAGTGCTTTCTAAATACGAAATGATTTCTGATTGCATGATCAGAATATCTAACGAAGTTCCCTGGTCCGCTCCACAGATTCCCATGTGCCCAAATATGTCTGCTCCGGAAGAAATCCCTAACGAAAGAGTAATCCCACTCTCAAGTCCGGCTTGAGCGTCTGGTCTTTTAGAATCTGTCAGTCCAGCATTAATATAGACTGGTAGTCCATAATATTTACCTATCTGACTCATTGCAACGGAAAATATCGCTTGTTCAGGACCTCCAAAAATAATTTGGGTGTCCCTCATATCAAACGCATGACATATTCCACCATAACAAACGGGCATTCCTTCGCGAATAAGTTGAGTAATGCAAATTGCCGCCAAAATTTCGGCGTTTTCTTGAGCTAAAGTCCCAGCAACAGTAGCTGGTGCGGAAATCCCCATTTGAGCCATTGGACCGATGTGCACAGGTAAATTGAGTCGAGCAGTCTCAAAAAGTAGATCTATCCCGTTAAAGGGAAAACTTAAGGGACTAATGGGTTCAAAGAGGGGGTAGAATAAAGGATATTTCTGAGCACTTTTGACATCCCCTCTAAGAACTACAAGAAGATCGATGAGATATTTTGCTGACTGTCTGTCAGTAAACCAAAATGTGATAGGTTTATTAGTGTTTTTTATCATTTCAAAAGCTACTTGTATACTACGCCACTTCAGAGGAATTTCAAGCGGATCTGACATGGCACCGGGGATTGTTATTTGTTCTAAGGCATCACCAAGCCTAGTAGCTTCTGTAACATCGTTAAGAGTTGTATGTCTTCTTTGATCGCCTACATTATCTATCCAAAACGCTTGACCCGCCGAAGAATTATAATTGCGCTTTCCTACTCCAAATTCTGCTTTTTTAGAAAGATCGCGACCATACATCGTGAAGGTTTTTCCGGCTTTCGAAATAAGTTCCATAACTAAACTGGGAGGAATTTTCACTAGATTCATTTTATGGTCCACAATTGCGCCACAACCTTCAAATTTTGTTAAAATTTCTTCGTGGGGCACATTCACGCCAGTATTTTCAAGGATCTCCAGAGTTTTCAGATGGACTTTTTCAATTTGGTGATCTTCTAGTATTTTAACTTGCATCTATACTCACTATTAATATTATTTTGAAAGGATAAAACAAGTTTCAGTTAATATTAACACTATTTGTTTTCAACTTTAAATACTTTTAATGTTTGAAAATAAGTAATTTTAAATGATGTTCATCAAAATGTAAGATAACGTACATTTACTATTAAAGAAATTAAGGATATAGCACTGATTATGACGCCTAAAATTGGAGTAATCCTCCTTGGTTTTGGGGAACCACCGGAGTACAACGAACACACATATTACTCGTTCCGTAATCTCGGAAAGAGCCTTATCGATATGGGTATTATTCCTAAGATTGTCTTGAAATCAAAAAGAGGGACCATTCTAATGGAACGAAATAATATCTTTTCTGAGGAACCCCATCCAGAACCAGATCTGATAGACGCATGGCTGAAACCACATACTGAATTTACTGAGTTTGTTCCATCACGTGAAAAGCTCTTTAGACTCATTACGGCTCCACGAAAAGCTCATTATCTTCTCAAGGGAATGGAACCCGGTCGGAATGAGCCCGATTTCTATCAATTTTATGGTTTTGCGATCTGCCGAAAATGGCTTATAATGGACAATCACTCTCCATTTTATGAACACACCCAACCCCAGAAAATTGAGGTTAAACAACGGTTGGAAAAAAAGTATGGTGATCAATTCTTAATTAGATTTGCCTATGGTAACGATCCATTTCCCGAGAAAAAAATACAATCCCCTCATCTTGTAGTTAAGGAATTAATCAATGATGGATGCGAACTAATAGCTGTAGCTGAACATTTTCATGTAATCTCAGATTCAATGTCTAAACATTATTGTCGTCAATCGGTATTAGATGGAATTCATCAAACTGGAAGTCAGATCCCTGTAGTATTCGCGGATCAGATCGGTGACCATAAAGAATTGATTCGGGGTATTGTCCTCAAAGTTAAAGAAGAACTTTCGGCAGTGAAGCAAGGTATTGATGTAGCAATTTTCCTTTCTAACCATGGATTCCCTATCACCAAGGTTGGTCATTACGATGCGGGATCCGATTGTTATCACAAAAATAATAAAAAGGTTTTTGAGAGTACTGAAGAAGCAATCCAAAAAAATATTGAATGGTCTGGCAGACTCAAAGTAATACAAGTTTTTGCTGAATACACTGAGGAGAAATATAATCCCGATGGAATCAAAACCTCACCTTTAGATGCAATTAGGCATGTAGCTGCTGATGGTTTTCAGCAGGTAATTGATATTCCATACGAGTGGCCCGGAGACACCGTAGATACATTAATCAATCTCCGTTATGCCTATGGGATCGATCCACCATATTGGGACGAAAATTTTGAGACTCGATTTGAGAGCAACGGTATTCCAATCAAGATATGCTCAGCACTTTTTCACACTGAGTGCCGTATCAAAGCTTATTTTGAAAGAGCTTGCGAAGCCGTGGATCAATGTATAATGCTACTAAAAGAAAGATAAAATTTCATGTTATACTTTTAACCTTTATAATTAACTGATCTAAATTTCCGCCAATATGTTGAGATGAGTAGTAGGAGCGGATTAATTTATATTCAATAATCTAAAGAAATTAATAAGTATCTAAATATTATTCACTCGTGAGACTCTATATTAATTATACTTTTAAGGTGAATTAATTTACCAGTTCAAAACTTTATGGAATTGTATAAATTTCTACCAAAAACCAACTGCAAAAAATGCGGAAAGCCTACATGTATGGCGTTTAGTTTGGATTTATTGATGGGTAAAGTTAAAATCGACGATTGTCCTCCGCTTTTAGAATCAAAGTATAAAAAACAATACGATACACTAAAGGAAATTCTTGGTTCAGAAGAAGGGCAACAAAAGGAGCTAAAAATAAATATAGATGAGGATCTCTGCGATGGTTGTGGAATCTGTGTCACTGTTTGTCCCGTAAATGCAAGATACTGTCCATCAAGTTTAAGTGGTAAAGCTCCAGAATATCCTCCTGAAGAGCACCAGCTCTTTCAAGTAGTTGGAGGAAAATGTGAATTGTTAAAAATTGAACATTGTAGAAGGTTAGAATCGGGGGGAAGAGAAAGGGAGTGTCGAGTCTGTGAAACCTATTGCCCTCGCGAAGCTGTTAAGATTGAATATGTTTAATTAGTGATTTACTAAAATTTATTGAGGAATTTGTTATGAAAAGGTTTACGTGTTCAGGTTGTTCGCTCCTATGCAATGATATCATCGTTCAAAGCGATGGAATATTTATTAGTGAAGTAATAGGGGCTTGTTTAAAGGGAAAAGAAAGGTTTGATCAAGTGAGTGCTAAAAACAGGATTACTAGCCCATTGATTAGAAAGAATGGCGAATTGATTGAGGTATCTTGGGATGAAGCAATGAATTCAGTTGCAGAAATCTTAAAAAAATCTAATAAACCTCTTCTTTATGGATTTTCAAATGTAACGTGCGAAGCTCAAGAAGCAGGTATAAAATTAGCAAGAGAAATCAATGGATTCATAGACTCAAATGCTTCAATTTGTCAAGGGAAGTTCTTAAAGAAAGCAAAAAGCCTAGGGATAAATTTTACGACCATTACCGAAGTTATTAACAAAGGAGATTTGATAATTCTATGGGGAGCTAATCCCGCAGAGACAATTCCTAGATTGCTAAATAAACTTCTCTTCTCCCGAGGTAAATTTCGTATGACGGGAAGAGAAATTAAAACTCTAGTAATAATCGATCCTGTAAAGACAGCATCTTTCAGAGTTATGGGCGTCCGAGACCTCGCATTGATGATTGAACCAAATAAAGACATTGAACTTATACGAATGCTAAAAGAAGAGTGTTGTTCTGCAGATAGCATACCTTCGGAAGGAGTAGCAGGAATAGATAAAAGCGATCTTAAACGCTTATTACTCCATCTTACTGGTGCAGAGAATGGAGTGATTATTGTAGGTCAAGGAGTTATTCAGCCTTATCCTGAATATGATTTAGTAGAAGAACTATTAAATTTATTACAACTGATAAACGAAAGACAAGAAAAAGGACGAATCTCTTTAATGTTATTGGGAGGACATTTTAACATGGCGGGCTTCGACCATGTAGCGCTTTCTGCTTATGGAGTTTCGGGTCATTTAGAATTTGGAGGTAATCAACTGATAAAGACAAAAGATGGCTTCGTCTCAAAAATTGAAAAGAATGACTTCGATTGTTCCATCATTGTTGGAACAGACCCCATTTCTCATTTACCTTATGATTTAAGCTCAAAAATGGCAAAAAAGGCACTAATCCTTATAGATAACCATAACACAGCTACTTCACAAATAGCAGAGGTAGTATTACCAACAACAATAACGGGAATTGAAAGCGGCGGATTAGCTTATCGTTTAGATCAAGTACCCATTGAATTAAATAAAATAATAAATCCACCTAATAACCTTCCATCAGACGAGGAATTACTTAATCAATTGATTGGATTATTAAATCAAGGGGGGTCGGAATAACTTGGAATTTATATTAAATTCGATTAGAAGAATTGATAACGATCAAGTAAAAGAATACACTTTTGGGACTGAGCAATCATTAGAAGAGAAATTAGCTATTTGTTTTATTAATCCTAAAGATTTTGAAAAATTAAACTTAGTGTCAAGTCTGCATTTAAAAATATCAAATAAAGAGAAGCATGTTATAGTAAAGGTTGAGAAGGATGATGATGTTCCAGATGGAACGGTTTTAATGCCCGTTTCTATATGGTCAAATCGGTTATCGGTAGTTCAAAATAATGAAATTCTCTATAAAAACATCGTTGTGGATATGGAAGCTACACGCGAGCCAATAATGAAATTTAAAGAAATTATTCAAGAACTTGTGGTGAAAAAATAAGATGACAAACCTTCTTGTAAAAAACGGTTTTGTTTTTGATCCCTTTAATAACATAGAAGGCGAGAAAAAGGACATTTTAATTGAAGATGGCAAAGTCGTAGATAAATTCGCAAGTAGTAGCGATATTAGGGAAATAGATGCTAAAGGGAAAACAGTTGTTCCAGCGGCGGTAGAGATTCACGCACATGTAGCCTCCCAGCAACTTAATTGGGCTCGATTACTTGGTTCTAACAACCAAGATTTTCAGGATCAATGGAACGGCTTGACTTTAAATACTATCGCTAAAGATTATGTTTCTAACGGATATACTTTTATCCTTGAAGCTAACGTTTTCCCATCGCTAACAAAACAGACAATTTTTGATTTAAAACGATTACCCGTACTAGATAAGGCGTTCTTATTAAACACCAGCAATTTATGGACTCTAGAACTTGAGTTCCAGAAAGAGATGGTCGAAGAAGGTGCTGCTTTATTATCAGATCTATTAGAGAAAGTTAAAGGTTTTGGTTTGAAAGCCTACAATCCTTTCGAAGCAGAGTATTGGAATTGGAAAGTGGTTAGAAAAAACCTAACCGATAAAGGAAGACTATTCAATTTCGCTCCTATGGATGTGTATGAAAAACTACCGAGATTTGTTGAGCACTTAGGGTTACCTCATTCTATTCACGCTCATATTGAAGGATGCGAATCCCAATATTCTAAAGAAAATTTATTTGCTACTTTAAATAAGGTGAAATTGCTTGGATTAAAACCCAATCCAAAAAATGATTTTGAAATAAAGCGATCTCAAATATTTCATCTTGCACATGCTTCAAGTTATAACATTGACGGGAATAACTCTGAGTTGATTAAATTTTACAGCGAAAATCATGACTTTGACATGGATTTGGGATTTGTAGGTTTTAACACAATAAATCCATTAATTACCTCTGATAGGCATCTTATAAACAAGCTAAATAATTCAACAAACCCATACAAAATAATTAGATATTCTGTAGAAACTGAAGGAGACTCGTTTGCAACTCTCAGAAATTTCAGTAAAAAGAAGAAAGAAGATTGCGTAATGTGGGCGAACGCTATTGATTTAGCATTAAACATATCTCCATGGCAACTACAGTTTTCAGTAAATTATCCAAACTACGCCGATATAACAAATCTTCCTGAAATCGCAAGTTGGTTAATAAGTAATGAAGCTCGCAAACATTTTATGAAAGATATTGACGCTAGCTTTTTAAACGATAATACTCTTATCAGCAATGATGAAGTATTACCATTTAATGATTTTATTATTTTAACTCGGTCGAGTCCTGCTAAGTCTCTCGGTATTGGGAGCATTAAAGGGAACTTAAGTTTAGGAGCTGACGGCGACCTCAACATTCTAAACTTGAATTTAAACGAAACTGACATTTCAAGAGACTATGAAAAATTCAAATCTGCCCTTAGTAATATTGAATACGTAATTAAAGCAGGTCAAATAATAAAAAACCACGAAAAAATCAATCTGGGCGGGTCAGGAAAAATCCTATGGGCTTCCGGTAAGCCTGAAAAAGAAGACACTACATCAATCTTAGCAAAGAAAGAAGATTTTTACCGAAAATATTATTCTAATTTCTATGATTCTTACTCCACAACTATCAATAAAAAAATATTGAGAAAAATAGCTTAAAACAATCTAATCTAACCATCTTTCTTATTATTAACAAAATCTAAAAACGCCTTGACAACCATATGAAATTTAGGGTCTGATGTCACTGTTAAGTGATCTTGACCTTGGATTTGAAAGTGACACGCATCTGGTACTATTTGAGCCACTAAGGTCTTATCTCCGAGGAGAACTTCACTAGAACCTACGACAGTCATTACAGGTACATTAATCTTCTTAAGAGATCCTCTTATTTGGGCGGGTGTCATAGTTTCGGGATAATATTTAAGATCGCCAGCCTGTACAGCAGCCAAAGCAAGTAAATCATTATCTCTTGATTCTGCGATCATACGGAACGCACGAGCCATAGGTTTTTTAACTTGATCGATACTTTCTGCTCTGAACGCTTCCACAATCTGTTGAGCAGTTTTATGATCCTTTGCTATTTCTTTCTCATTTAATGTTAAAACAAATCCCCCAAGAATAGCAGATATGATAATCTCTGGATTAGTCAGCAATAAGTGATATGTTATATAAGCTCCCATTGAGTAACCAAATAAATTAGCTTTTTCAATAGAGAGGTGTTTCATAAGTTTTTTGATGTCATCACTCATTTTTTGCCCATAAGAAGAATCGTCGTGAGGTTTATCACTTCTTCCATGACCTCGGCAATCTAGAAGAATTAACTGATAACTGTCTTTTAGAGTCTTTACCCAATTTGTTTCCTTCCAACTAATTTCAAGATTTCCAGTAAATCCATGAATCATTACTACTGGGGGGCCTTCTCCTTCAATTTCGTAATAGATTTTTATTCCATCATTATTAAAATATGGCATTCTAATTCCTCTCCATCTATATCTTTTACTTTAGATTTATAGGTTAACCTAAGATTTGAATATTTTTAACATTTTTGACTAATTTTTAATGTCTTTTGAATTAAATTCAATCCAATAAAAACATCGCTTCTCCCTATAAGAGGAACTTACTTTCCTAAGAAACAAAAAGAAAGATAATATGATACTATCTTTAGTTGACCAATTTTGAATTAATTACATGAATTGAGTTACTTTATCTATTCTTATGTCGTAAACGACTAGGTATTCGTTTTTCGGCTTTTGAAGTAGGTTTTGTTGAATCAGAAGATTTTGCGTAAACATACTTAACTCTTCCTGGTTTTTTCCTCAAAATTCGCGTCGTACTTACTACCATTAATAATGCTATTGAACCAATTGCGAAGTAAGTCCAAGGAAGATCAGTAATATTCCACTTACCAGGGATAGGTACACTCCACGATAATCTTGGATCGTAGGATGCATTAGTTAACTCACCGAAATTTATGTAAATCACTCCATTATTAGAAGGTACAGAGGATTTGGGTATAGTCGTATTTACAATAGTAGGTGTCCCATCTGTGATTGCCCAATTATACCATTCATATTCTACCATGTATTCTCCGGTTGAGCTTTTCACCGATAATCCTGTATTTGAGAAGATAAGGTTGTGAGTTGCATTTAACGATAGTTTTAGGGCCAGATTCGTACCAGGCGTAAGTGGTCCATAATTTGTAAAAGTTAAGTAAGATTTTAATTCATTCGGAGCCATTAAACCAACTTGACGAGCAAGCAATACATGTTCTCGAGATGTATAAAGATTTACTTTAAACACCCCACCTAGGGTCGAATATATCGAATAATAAGATGGTCGACCGTCAACACCATAACCGAATTGAGTACGCGTTATGTTGTCCAGCGTTGTTTGTGCAATAACTACATCTAAAGCTGGTTCGAAAAATCCGTTAGCATCGGAATCTGTGAATTCAATTAGCGACTCATATTTTACGACAAACTCTAATAAAGGAATTTCTGTTGATACATCGTCGTAAAGTTTCGAACGTATTTCTAAATGGGAACTAAATCCAGCATGTGATATATCTAAATTATGACCAACTTCGTGGTTTCCACTAATTGGAGTAGTTTCGGTTCCATAACTGCGAAAAGTGAGAATCTCATCCGTTATATCGAAAAATAACGGTTGTACTGCTCTATCCTCTTCAAGATCGGGGATCGTATCACCATCGCTATCTGATGCTGCGACGATGTCGTTAAATATTAGCATTCCAAGTGAAAGCGTAGATAGTATGCCGAAAACCGCAATTAAAACTCCTATGTTCACATGAGGTTTATCCCTCACAAATTTTTCTTTTGACATTATTTAAACCTTATTTTAGAATTTTAGCTATATCCTATTGTTTTCTTAATACCTTCAATAAAAAAAGATTTGGATTATATTATATTTATTCAGATAACAAACGCCTTATAGGAAACATAGCTTTTTCAAATTAAATTTTTAAGTAATAGATTTCATTAATTTTGACAAAAATGTTGTTTCTATTCTTGCCCTATGCTTCAATATATTCCGAATAATTTTATCCTGTTACAAAATCCCATTATCATGGGCGATATTGATCATTTTATTGTTCGAAGAAGTAAAATTAATAACCAAATACCAAATATTTATATACTTCTTCACCATAATTCACTTGTGGTAATTGATAAATTTATGTAATTTTTCATGCATAATTATTATTTTCATAAATTTGTACGACTAAAAACAGGCATTACTTTATCAATTTAAAAAATTTAAGTTATGAATAAGATAATTCGATAACGAAAAACAGTATTAGAGGTGTATTATGAAAGTCAAAAGTTTTGAAGATTTAATTGAAGAAGTCCACAAAAAAGGGATTTGTCAACAATGTGGCGGTTGTGTAAGTTTCTGTAACTCCATGGATTATGATGTTATAGGATATAAAAAACCAAACTCGCCTCCAGAATTTATAAATGAAGGAAATTGTCTGAAATGTGGAATTTGTTATCACATATGCCCACAGACTCATGTGTTAGACTACGAACTCAACAGAGCCTTTAATTTATTAGACTTTTCTTCGATGCCCTTAGGTAATACCAGCGAAATTTATTCCTGCCAGTCAACAGACTTTGATCTTCTACACCAAGGGACAGACGGAGGAGTAGTTAATTCTTTGCTTACCTATATGTTTAAGGAAAAATTAATAGATGGAGCTGTAGTAGCTAAGACAAATGCGCCCTTCTCAAGAGAGCCGTTCTTTGCTGAGTGTAAAGAAGATTTAGTCGGAACATCGGGACTTAAATTAGGTATCTCACAGCAATTGGACGAAGTCCAAAAGCGCCATTCCTATTCGAGCTCGCTCCCAGAATTAAACAAGCATAAATTTAAGAAACTCGCAGTAGTTGGAACGCCATGTCAGATTTATACCATTAGAAGCATGCAAAATCTCGGCATTATTCCTTCGCAAAATATTGAATATTGCTTAGGATTATTTTGTTACGAGAATTTTGAATTCGATCAACGAAAAGTAGAGAAATTTCAAAGGGAATTTAATATCAAATTCGAAGATATCGAAAAAATTAATATTAAAAAAGACTTAATTATCCAACTAAAAGGAGACAAAAACAGAAATTCTTTAATTCACATTGAATTTGAAGATTTGAAAGATTATATTCGTCCAGCATGTAATGCCTGCAATGATTTTACGAATGTTTACGCAGATGTTTCGTTTGGAGGATTAGGTTCACCTGAACATTTTACAACAGTTATTACAAGAACTGAAAAGGGAAGACGAGCGGTAAACGATGCTCTTGAAAGGGGGATAATTAGTAATTTAGAATTAGATTCTGAAACCAAAAAGCATATGAAGGACCTTCTAATCGCACATTCAATTTCAAAGATGGCTCGAAAAGAGAGCTTTATGAAAAGTAAATTTGGACCTTTAAAGAAAGCTAAATCTACAGTTTAAAACATTTTAGAAAAAAAAAAAAATTTAATTCCAAAAAATTATATGGTGATATAGTAAAAAGGTGTATTAAATGTCTGATTTTACGACCAATGCAAGAATCGGTGTTTATATCTGCAGATGAGGAGTTAATATAAGTAATAGCGTCGACTGCGATATTGTAAGAGAATACATGGAATTGCTCCCAGATGTCATAATTGCGAGAGTAAATGATTTCACATGTAGCGATCCAGGACAAAATATTATAAAAAACGATATTTTAGATCTGGGGTTAAACCGAGTTGTTGTTGCTGCGTGCACTCCAAAAATTCACGAATCTACTTACCGTGCTGTTTTAATTGAAGCTGGACTGAGCCCTTACTATTTTCAAATGGTTAATATTAGAGAGCATTGTTCTTTTGTCCATCCCAACGATATTAAAAAAGCTACTGAAAAAGCTATAAGAATGGTTAGGGGTGGTATAAATCGAGCTCGACAGTTAGAAGTTGTCCCATACAAGGAAATTCCGGTAAAAAAGGCTGCTTTAGTTGTAGGGGCAGGAATTGCCGGGATGAACGCTGCTTTAGATTTAGCAAACCAAGGGATAAATGTTTATCTTGTTGAAAAAGAAGCAACAATAGGGGGAAAAATGGCTCAATTAGACAGAATCTACCCTACAGACGATTGTGGTATATGAGTTCTAGCACCAATTATGGTTAGTACTTCAAAACATCCTAACATAACCTTACTTACATACAGCGAAATCGTAGAGTTTAGTGGTATTCCGGGGAATTTTAATATTAAAATTAAGAAGAAACCTCGCTATGTGAATGAAAAAAAGTGTACGGGATGTGGTTTGTGTACTGAAAAATGCCCAATTAAAGTTCCAAACGAATTTAACAGGGGTATTGGCGAAAGAAGTGCGATTTACATTCCATTCCCACAAGCTGTTCCAAAATTCGCAACGATTGATAGAAGTGTATGCATTGAATGCAATAACTGCGAGAGAAGTTGTCCAGCTGAAGCAATTAAGTTTGACCAAGAACCCGAATTTATCGATATTAATGTTGGAGCCGTAATTGCTGCAACGGGATGGGACGAATATCCAATAATGAAATATAACGATTACAAATACGGCATTTATCCAGATGTTATTACTCAGATAGAGTTAGAGCGGATGCTGAGCCCAATCGGACCAACGGACGGACACTTATATCGAATTTCTGATGGTAAGAAACCAAAAGTCGTTGCGATGATTCAGTGTGTAGGTTCAAGAAGTCTCAAAGGTAATCCATATTGTTCAGTAGTATGCTGCAGTGTCGCGCTTAAAAATGCTCAGCTGTTAAAGCAAGAATATCCAGACATGGAAGTAGTTATTTTTTACATAGACATGCGCACATGGGATAAGGGAAACGAAGAATATTATAGAAAAGTTAGAGAAGCGGGAGTCTTAACAATTCGGGGAAAAGTAGGAGCTATTCACAACGATCCAGAAACCAATAAACTCACACTTACAGCATCTGATACCCTTTCAAATCAAATTGTCAATCTTAACGCTGACTTAGTTGTTTTATCAACAGGTATGGTTCCTTCAAGACATTCAACAAAATTAATTGAAACTTTAAACCTAAACAAAGATAGCTACGGATTTTTAACGGAAGTTCACGGTTGTTTGAAACCTCAAGAAACGACCAATATGGGAATATACATATGTGGATGTGCTGCGGGACCTAAAAACATACCTTCTAGCGTCTCAACAGCTTCGGCAGCGGCAAGTAAAGCGGCTACATTACTTTCTAAAGACACGATAATTCAAGAATTGGTAATTGCTGAAGTAGACAAGAACCTCTGTATGGGGTGTCAGAGATGCGAAAAACTATGTAACTATGGTGCTATAACAGTTGATAAAGACTCTATTGCCCAAGTTGACGGTTTAAAATGTAAGGGATGTGGTGTGTGCGCATCTTCGTGCCCATCTCACGCAATCGATGTCAAGTATTATAGAAACCTACAATTCGTCGAAGAAATAAAGGGAATTTGTAGTACTGAGCTTGAATACAAAGAAGAATATATTGATACGATTGAACTTATTACTGAAAAACTCAATTCATTAACTCCTTAATAATTTAAATCCGAAATAGGATGAATCTTTCAAAAAAATTATAGTTGAAAGAGAACTGACCCTCTGCAAGGGTTTTCGGATATCCAATTTTTAAACTTAAAAATAGGCCCTTTAAGCTCTCTTATGAACTTAGAAGAGCCCATATTAATATCATATAGTTAGATAGGTTTTAAGACCTATTAATAAAATTAGTAAGCCAGCCCCTTTAACATTTGGACTGTTGTATATTGATTTTTTCCTCCCGTTCTTAGGTAGTCCATCGCTTCTTCTATTCCTTCTACTGTTAAATTATACATTGGGATGATGCTCGATATGATCTTCCTAGTCCACGGCACCCACTCCAACCGTATTAATTCGGGATTTAACCAAACAACACTGTTTTTGAAATGATTAGCAATTTCTCTGATATAATAGATGCCCGGCATCTCATTTCGATGATAATAATAAATAGAGCCAAATCTTTCCGTCAATTCCCATGAAGCCATAGCTGCATCGCCGACAAATACCACTTTATACTTATTATCATATTTTTTTAAGAAGTCTTCAAAATCTATAGCTTCATCTGGGTTTCGGCTCCCACTAAAATATAATTTATCGTATACGCAATTGTGAAAGTACAGGGGGACAAACTTGGCCCAGTGCGACATGTTGTTAGCTGCTGAGAAAAGAAGGTTAACGAGGTGGGCGTATGGTGACATGCTTCCTCCCACATCCATTAATAAAACCATTTTAACATTGTTTTTTCTCCGCTTCTCAAAAATTATATCTATATCACCGCCATTTTTAGCGGTCATATCGATCGTTTTATCTATGTTCAATTCGTCAAATTTTCCAATTTCCTCTAATTTCTTTAGGCGTTTTAGTGCGACTTTTATTTGTCGAGTGTCTAACACGATATCTTTTCTGTAATCAGAAAATATTCTTTTTTGGGCTATCTGAACTGCCATTCGCATTCCCGAAGAGCCACCTACTCTCATCCCCATTGGGTTTTGTCCTGAATTTCCAAACTGAGATGTTCCTTGAGTGCCTACCCAGTGGTCCCCTCCGTTATGTTCTTCGTCTTGTCTTTGCATGAGTTCCTCGAACTGCTTCTGCATTTCTTCAATATTGAACATCTGACTTAACATTTCTTGAAAATTACCGTCCATTCCTGATAAGTCCATATTTTTTTTCAGCCAATCCCAGATCTCCTCTTTAACTTTCTCTGGGGCGTTTATCAACATATTTCCGTCTAAACCATCGTTGAGCTTCTGGAGAAATTCCTCTAGGAATTGTTGGAGGTCTTCAATGTTTAAATATTGTGGGTAATCTTTCAATAGAATTTTCAATCCCTCGATTAACTCGGGAATAGTAATGTCTTGGTTCAGCCAATCCCAAATCTCTTGCTTTATATCATCGGGAAATTTAATGACAGCGTTTTTAAAAAAATTAGCAAAGGAAATATCGTATATATCAAAGTGGTGTTCGTTCTTACATAAGATAGAACGAGAGATATAATAAAACTCCACCATATTGTGGATAAGCCCTTTATTTAATGCTTCTATAAGAGCCATATATTCTGTTATGCTTACTGGTAATCTTTCCTTAAGATAATAAAAATATTCTACAAACATTTAAGTTAAAATCAAAAATTTTAATTCTTCTAATTTATAAAATTAATTTACAAATATTAGCTTTCTCATGATTAAAAAAATGCGGGTAGTTTTAGATTTTCTATTAGGAATAAATTAAATACACTAGGAAATAAAATGTTTAGAGATTAGAGTTGAAAAGATTAAATAGTATGTAATACATATTTACATATATGAGAACGAATATAATAATTGATGATGCTCAAAAAAGCAAATGGTGGGAAATTAAGCGGGAAGCTGCTAATTTGAATATGAAAATTGGTGACTATCTAATATTCTGTCATGAATTTAGAAAGAAAAACAAAGAAAAAGAGGTGTTATTAAAGATCTTAGAGACACCATTGTCAGGAGGGGAAAGTGGTATTGATACAATCAAAGCGAGTAAAAGCATGTGGAAAATATGAGAGGAATAGACTCAAATATAATAGTTTACGCTTTAAATAGTGACTTACACGAGCATAAACCATGTAAGGAGTTGTTTGAAAGGATAGCAGATGCGAAAGAATTCGCGGGAATTCCAAGTATAGTATTCATGGAAAGTTACCATGCTCTGGTGTATAAATTTAAGTTTTTATCTTCTGAAGTTAAGCATCGTCTTAGTGCAATTTTAGATTCAGAGAATGTAATTATTTATAACATATCTACTTCAACAATATTATATGCTTTTGAAATTGCTAGTCAATATAAAATGGGGGGACGAGATTCTTTGATCGCTGCCAGTTTGTTAGAAAATGGTGTTAAGGAGATTTATTCACACGATGCAGATTTTGACAAAATTAATGAAATTACCAGAGTAGATCCTATAAATAAAACCTCGTCCTAGCTGTTTAAAACTTAATCTTTGAACACATATTGATATTAAAATGTGATAGATGTTAAAACCACATAGTAGCGTCGGCTTCTAACACCAAATCGTTCAATGTTGCTGCCCCAACAATTTTCAATCCTGGAATTAACTCAACAGATTCCCAACCTAACATTCTTTTCGAAGCTTCGCAAACAAAAATTTCGATACCATCCGCAAGTGTTTTATCAATCATTTCCTTGAGCGTTGGGAAGTTTCCCGCTTTAATCTCCTCTGCTACACCAGGTTTTAGGATCCTTAATCCTTGACCTAAATAGTAAACAAGTGCTTTAACATCCATTGCTTTAGCAGTCTGTGCTAATACAAGTGGTGAATACTGGCGTTCAGGATCATCACTAGTTTGCACATAAAGAATATATTTTTCTTTTTCGCTTATAATTCCTCACCTCATTTTTAAAATATAATACAAATTGATAGTGTTTTTAATGTAAAGTAGCTCATTGCATAGAGAAAATCTAAACCTAATAAATCTCCTCTTTATAATTTAAAAAATAAATGGGGATTGTAAAAATAAATTGCAAGAAAATTCTCGCCAGTTCTTTAAACTAAGATAAAGAGTTGAGAGACTGGTTAAATAAAAACGATCTTAGGTTGGAAATTTAATTTTTTCTAAGGCAACCTCTATGTCTTTTTCCTTTTTAAGGAGTACACCTAGAAATGGTATGTTTCCTTTAAGTTCGTCTAAACTTATTCCACTTTTTAATAAAACACCGATCCAATCAAGAAGTTCTGATGTCGATGGCATTTTTCTCAGTTTAGTGATAGCTCTAAGTGCGTAGAAATGTTTAAGGCATTGATCCAATAGATTTTGCTTCAAATTAGGATAGTGAAGATTACAAATTTCTGTCATAAATTCCTTAGATGGGAATTCTATCCAATGAAATACACATCTTCGTAGGAAGGCATCAGGTAATTCTTTTTCGTTGTTTGAAGTAATAATTACAATTGGTCGCGTTTTAGCTTTTATAAACTCTTTTGTTTCTTTAACATAGAATTCCATAACATCCAATTCTTGTAAAAGGTCGTTAGGAAATTCAATATCCGCTTTATCTATTTCATCAATTAATAAAACAACTTGTTCTTCAGAATCAAATGCTTCCCCAAGAGGTCCGAAAGAAATGTAATCTTTTACAGTGTCCACATTGCGATCGTCGCTTCCAAATCGACTATCGTTTAGTCTCTGAACTGTATCATACATATATGCGCCATCTATCGCTTCTGTTGTGCTCTTTACATTCCATATTATTAATTTTTTCCCCAAAGATTCAGCTATAGCATGAGATAACAGAGTTTTTCCCGTGCCAGGCTCCCCTTTTACCAATAAAGGGCGTGCTAAGGCAATAGAAACATTTACGATATTTCTCAGTTGAGGATCAGCGATATATTTGATCCTTTCGGTATTAATATCTCCTTTAAACTGATTAAATCCATCATTAACCATAATTAATTGAAATAAGACTAAAATTAAATAATTTTGGATATTTCCAAATTACTAATAAAAACTTAATTTTCCGGAACACTAAGTAAAGTCTAAATCCTTTCTATGTCTTAGTTGACTGATGTTATTTTGCACATAAATAGATTCTAAATTAGGTAGGACATCTTTATTCAATTTTTCTATTCTTTCCATGAGGTTCCTTCTTTGCTTGTATATCTCATTGCTAATAACTGTCTTTGGGTTTATGACACTGTATGATCCATTAGTAGAGGTAATCCATTCTCGTTGAATTAGGCTATTAAGAGCACTTTTTACTAGATTTTTATCACTTTTCATGACCTCAGTTAATATGGATTCACTTGCTTGCCCTAACGACATTAAAGTTGTGTAAGTTCTTATTTCAGAAGCAGATACATCTAATAATCCCATTGAGTCTAAAGTCTCTTTTTTGGGTAAGGTTATTTTTGTTTTCTTTCTAAAGGCATTTTTCTCAATTTTAAGATGATCGACATTATTGGAAGCAAAAATTTTATTTGCTTCAATTGCTTCATTGAAGACTTTTACGCCAATATCTGTGCGCAGAATTACACTATTCCAATCATTACTATAGGTCCCTGCGCTTCCAACAGATATGTCAGCAAGTTCAGCACTAAAATCTTTACAAAACTGACAGCTACTCCACTTGAATTGTTTCGTTTTTCCTATTGAAACTTGTTTAACTGACCCATCCTTCTTATATACATAGAACTGCCCTTTTGAAACATCGAATTTCTTTATAGTATTTAATGGTATTCCAAGTTCTCCTTGAACGAAGGTTTTCATTAGATCGTAAGTATAATTTGAGAAACAATAAAGGCCTATAATTAATTTGAACTTTCCATAAACTTCTGAAAGAGGGGATGATAATTGCAATTTTCTCACTGCGTGGATTTGGCAAGGGACACCAACGAATGCTAATTTTTCTAGTTTGAACTCCCTAATTGCTTCTCTGTAAGTAATTAATGTTGGTGAAATTGTATATTTGGAACCAACGCAAGATAATATTTCATCAGGAGTTCTCGCTATTACTGGTTTTGGAAACCATTTATCATCCTTATCTGTAAGTAAAACACCATCTATTAAACCTGATTCAAGAGCGTGAATTAATAGTGAAGAAACTACGCCTCCATTCTGAGCTCCCCTCAATACAGTTTCGTCGTTACTTTTTGCTGCTATTAATTTTTGATAGTGCCCTATTGAATAACTTTTATTCGCATCACCATTGAACAATTCTTTTTCAAACATTTCTGTAGGAAAGTATGTTCTTGGACAATACCTAAAACAAGTGGAACATTCCGGATCATATTCTAATAACTTTGGTTCCTTTTCGTTCATCCCAATTCGCGGACATAACGAGATACAAGACCCACAAAATACGCAGTTTTCTTTATCAATGACTAAGTCGCTTAAATCTTGAAATCCTATATCAATATCGTTAGTTTGTAAGTAATTTTTTACTTCATTTTTCATTTCCATTTTAATTTTCTCCGTTTCTATTTTTCGTGATTTTCAATCTACTCAAGCTTCAAGCGCAACGAACCCGACAACGACCTTTTCAAAAAATATAATTTTTCAAGCAAACAAAACCGCGAAAAAGTATACAAAAAGATCAAGCGGATTTGCTTCGCTTATCTAATTAATACTGCTAAGATAATAATAATTATAGGTATAAATAACCTAGACAATCTTCTTGTAGCAGTATAACTTGAGATCATTGTTATAACAATATATTAAATTAGCCTATTTAAACTTTTTCCCGATATTTCAAAATATTATAGAATTTACGGATAAATCTTTATTTTATAGATATTCACTTTAACCACCCTATTTTTTAATTCGGAAAATTTTAAAAGCGGGGTTTCTCTTCTAAACCTTGATTTATGAGAGAAAAAAAGTTAAAAGTAACAGTTTTTTCGGATTACATCTGTCCTTTTTGCTACATCGGATTTTATCGCGTGGAGCAGCTTAGTAAAAATTACGATCTCGAGGTTGAGTGGAGACCATTTGAAATTCATCCTGAAACACCAAAAGAGGGTAGGGATCTGAATAATTTACCCTATCCTAAAGAGTATTTAGATATGATGAAAGCAAATATAAAAAAACTTGCTGATGATGTCGGAATATCATTAAACCTCTCAGAAAAGCTTCCAAACTCACGGTTAGCATTATATATATCGGAATTCGCTAGGAAGAAAGGTAAGTTTGACGATTTTCACAAGTTAGTTTTCGATTCTTATTGGAAGGATGGAAAAGATATTGGTGATCAGGCTTTGTTATTAGGTTTAGCAGAGAAAGTTGGTTTAAACAAGAACGATCTACTTGAATACGTCAACAGCGAAGAGCCAAAATCCGAGTTAACAAAATCTCTTAAAGATTTAAGACAGTACGGAATAAATGGTGTACCAACATTCATAATTGGAGACAAAATCGTAGTAGGCGCTCAACCCTACGATGTTTTTGAGAAAGTAATAGAAAACGCCCTACAAAATAAAGCGGTTATATAATATAATAAAATATTTTTAAACGCTCAGAATATAATTTTACTTATACTATTATAAAAAGGATGTTTTAAGATTGGACAAAAAAAATTTATGGTTAATTCTTGGTGCTTTTAACGCTGCCTTTGCAGTTCTAGCGGGAGCTTACGGCGCGCATCTAATTGATGTGGGTCACCCTGATTCTGCGATTCTTTTAACTTTTCAAAAAGCTGTGCGATATCAAATGTATCACGCTTTTGCTTTAATAATCGTAGCACTTTTAGCAAACACCATTAAACTAAAAATGGTAGATATCTCTGGATGGTTATTTTTATCAGGTATCATCCTCTTTAGTGGGAGTCTTTATTTCATAGTCTTTACGGGGATTCAATGGATCGAATTTTTAGCCCCTATTGGTGGTTTTGCTTTCACTTTCGGTTGGTTGGGCTTGATGTACGTCGGATTTAAGAACAAGTAATATCTTAACATGAAGAATTATTTTAATTTCCTTTATTTTTTTATTATAATATTAACGTAATCATAGCAAGATAAGTTTATTATGGATTTATTCACTCATTTGGTTGTTGGAGCCCTTATGTACTTACTTTTTATGAGGGATGTCACGCTTGATTTTTTGTTTATAGCCATTTTTTTCTCAGTATTACCTGATTTGGACATATTCTTGATGCCTTTAAAAAAAATTTTTAAGTCAAATTATTTTGAACATCGAGGAGGATCTCATTCATATATTATTGGTATTATTGTAGCAAGTATATTTGGCCTACTTTTCTTTATTTTAAGACAAAGACCATTCTTTATTGTTTGGATTATTGGATCTTTATTTTATGGTTTGCATGTGTCAATGGACCTTCTTACTACTACTAGAATTCCGTATTTGTTTCCAATCTCTAGAAAAGAGCGTAGTTTTCACGTCGAAAAAGCGGGAAGTTTTTTCACGATGGTGAACTCTTTTATTTTTCTTATAACTTCTATGTTCATATCTGTTTTTTCTGCAAATATAATTGCCCTTAGGTTTTTCATTGATTTTTACACAATCTTTTTTCTTATTTATTATTTCTACCGAATAAGTTCCAAATTATGGTTTTCTTCAAAGCTTAATAAAAATCAGAAGTATTTCCCTGGAGTCCTACCTTTCTTTTTCGTTATTTTTGAGAGGGAGCTTGTAGAGAATATTTTATCTTTAAGCTTAGTAAGAAAATCGCACTTTTCGAAAAATCAAGAGATTTTTAACTCTAAAACGATCTTGACAGATGAGGAAATGATTTTTTTCGAACAGGGGATGGCACTCTGTAATAAATATTATTATTTTGCAAAATGGACCGCTGTTCCAATATTTATTAGGAAGGAAGGCATTTTCGCAATTAGATTTTTCTTTATTGAAACTATGATGCGAAAAAGAACTATGTTTATTCAATATGACTTTGATATTTTTACTCGACAAATGATTAGTGTTAATCGAACTTCAGGTCACAAAAAATTAGTCATTTAGTCAATAATTGCATACATTGAAAACTACTAAACTCTAAGGTTTTGTTAATCCATCTGTAATACATTGATAACCAAAGAGTATAATAATTTCCATGTCTAAATTATTAATGTGAAAAGGAAATCAATTTTTTTAGTTATAGCAATATTTGTATTTTTGTGTTCTGAATTCATCCAGTATGTTTATGGAAATCCTGTTGCGTGGGATCTCCCTGAAAATCCCTTTTTTACTGTCCCCATATTAATTCTCATGTTTTTCGTAGGATCACGGATAGAGTACGCTTATTTTAATTCAAAAATTTTTAAACATTATAGATTTAACCCTCAAATGTCAAAAAGCCATTATATTTTATTTTTAAAAATCAATCTTGTGACCTTTCCACTAACCCAAATCCTGGCTTATTTTTTCTATATGTATTTCATACTATTCTTTTGGTTTTACGTGTTTCTCATAGAGATTGGAGTTGTTATCATTGAATCGTACCTTTTAAAAATTGAATTAAAAAGAATAGTTGTTGTAGAATTAACTCCAAAATTTGTGATTAGAAATACAATTTCTGCGAATCTTATCTCTTTTCTCGTTGGATTCTTAGCTTATTTGCCTGTAGTTATTTTTTAAACAAATTAACCAATTCTTTTCTTATTACTTTTTAATATCGATATTAATGCTATTGGAGAAATAACACAAGCTAAACCTACAACGCTGAAGAGAAAGTAATCCTTTATGTTCAAAATCTCTCGGGGATCGGGTGGAAAACCTCCATCTACGGGATTCTTGACTAAAACACTGTATTCATTCATGTCACTCCATATTGTTTTGTACTCGCAGGTACAGATAAAATATATATTATTATCTAAATCAATATTCAGATACCCTGGTCTTTCATCAAAGGGACCGCCCCAAATAATTCTAGAAAGAAATTCACCAATACTATTAATTTTAACCAAATTAATGTTTCCTAATCCATTATTTTGGATGATGTAAACATTGCCGTGTAAATCCTTAGTTAGAAATACCTGAAAAGGGTAAGAGAAACTTACATAATCGGTTAGCGAAAAATTCCATTTTTGATCAAGATTTAAATCATAACATGAAACTAACAAAGCACGGCTATTATACACTAATAAATCATTCAAATACCATATATATCCATCATTATATTCGAAATTATCTATTAATATTTCCTTGATTTGGTCCCCTGTACTATTTAGTTTAAGAATAAATGCTGTCGTATAATTCTTACCCCCCATAACATACAAATTATCGTTCGAATCAGTTATAAATTTTGGAAAAGGATAATCTATACGTATTTGCCATAATATGGTCCCTGAAGCATTAATTTTAGCTATATACCATACAGAATTTTTCTTATAATCGAGGTAAATGTTATTTCCAGAGTCTTTGACGATATAAAGGGGTCTAAAATATAAATCGATATCAAATGAGGTGTCCCATAAAAACTCCCCAGTATCATTAAATTTCATTATAACCAATTTCCTAGGATCCTTACTTGCTCCGACAACTAGAAGAGAATTATTTTCACTTAAAACGCAAGAAATATCATATAACTCTAGACTAATTTGTTTTGAAAATAGAAGGGCTCCCGATGAATTTAATTTTATTAATGAAAAAATATGTGAATAATAGAAATCATTCAAAATAATCAAATTATTTTCGTCGTCAAAGAAATAAGAGATTCGGGTTCTACCACTTAATTTTAAGGAAAATTCCCACTCTTTCTCTCCCGATGTATTAAAATTCGATACATATAAGTATTCTTTGGTGTTATCCTCTACTCTCAGGCTTCCGATAGTATATAAAGAACCATTAACTAATTCAAAATAAAAGTAGTTTAAATCTCCTTCTTTTACGATTTTTGACCAAGAATCCGAATTTGATGAACCTAACGGGTAATTTTGATGAGACATTTCAAAATTTTGAAGAACATTTTCTGTAAAAGATATTAAACTGCTTATTATTATGAATATAACGAGACTTATCCAAGAGATTTTTTTCATGAGATAGATATCTGCATTTTAGTCAATATTACTAATTTAATTTGTAACCATAAAATACTATCTGATGATCAGGAAAGAGGATAAAATTTTGTTGGTTGGTGATTTCCATGTAAGTTAACTTCAAATTTTGAATAAACCAAAGTAAAATTTTAAATTTACTGCAACTTAAAACTTACAAGCTATATTTCAGATTAATAAAATTAATTGATAAATTTCATATTGCCTCATAATTAATTTAATCTTAATATCAAATGTATTTAAATTATTTAAGGACATGAAAATACCTCGCTGTATGAGTACCCAACATCCCGATAATGTCCACCTTCCTTTTTTCGCTGAATCTCCTGATCTGGGAGGCGAGGATGAAATTCAGGAAGCCTATTATGCTTATTCACATCTTAAGTGCGATGAGCAAATGTGGGATGCGGAGGGAAAAGAAGTTGATGGATTCGTGGTAAAAAAACTCTTAACTAAATTCCCTGATTTTTTTTCAGATAACCGGCTAGGAAAAGATGTATTTTTAACTATAAGAGTTCCAAACCCCAAAGAAGAAAAAGCAGAAGCAAAGGTTCTAATTGAGACTCTGGAAAGCATTCCGCGTTCGTTTGATGCTGCAAACATGTATTTTAAGGATGATATCGCTCCTATTTTTGAAGTGATCCTTCCCATGACAACATCAGAGCAGGGACTTGACAGAATTTATAATTATTATAATAAATTTGTGGTAGGAAAGCAATTTTATCCTACTATTGACGGTGATATCCTAATCTCAGATTGGGTTGGTGAATTTAAACCTCATAATATAAACGTAATCCCTCTTGTTGAGGATAAGCAACACATGCTTTTTTCTCATTTACTATTAAAATCCTACCTTAGCGATAAAGACTTTGAATACCAGAGGATTTTTTTCGCTCGATCAGACCCTGCTTTAAATTACGGGCTATTATCCGCTGTGATAGTAAATAAAATAGCTCATCAAAGAATTCATCAATTGGAAGAAGAAATTAGCGTGGATTTATATCCAATTATTGGAGTAGGTTCTGCGCCTTTTAGAGGAAATTTGCGGCCAGACACAGTTGAGAGAGTAATAAAAGAATATCCAAGCGTACAGACTTTTACAGTTCAATCGGCCTTTAAGTATGATTATCCTCCAAATGTCGTTTCAAAAGCAATCAATCAACTTTGCGAAACACCAAGAAGTAGACCACATTACATGGAAGAAGAACGATGCATTGAAATTGTAGAAAGATATTCCGAAGAATATGGAAAACATGTTATGAAATTAGCGCCATTCATTAACAAAGTTGCAAAATATGTCCCGAAAAGAAGAAAGAGAAAACTTCACATTGGATTATTTGGTTACGGTCGCACAATGGGGAATCACCGTTTACCTCGAGCAATTGGTTTCACAGCTTCTCTCTGTTCTATGGGATTACCACCGGCATTACTTGGATTAAACGCATTAACTCAGAAGGATTACGATTTTATACTTACTCAATACATAAATTTTGAAGAAGACCTTCGGGATGCTCTGAAATATTTTAATCCTGAAAATCCTTTTACGCCCAAGTCTATAAGCAAAAAAGTAAAGGAATTAGCATTAGACTATGAAATGGATGAAAAACACAAAAATGTAACTGATTACATTATAAATTCTCTGAGGGCTAATAAAACAGAGGACCTGTCAGTAAAAATCCTAATGGCGGCAAATCAAAGGAGATACCTTGGATAGGAAATGGCAAGTTTTCCTTTCTAATTTTTTATTATAACCTTTAATATTTTTTCAATTTCATTCAATTCTTCTGAATTAGGACTTAAAATACATGATTTAACGACTTTTCCTTCTTGCATTGTTATAACTCCAGACAATTTCACTCTATTTTTAATGTGACTTGCCTCATTTGCTATGGCTTCATTAAAAATTGACGCTATTTTGTTGTATTGCTGTTGAGTAATTTTTTTTTTCACATAATCTCCCCCGTCGTAAATCCCACTTGAACTAAATTTGGGCTTGATGGGATTATATTCAATGGTATCTTGTTCTATTATGTATTGATTGCCATTTCCATCGCCGTAATCAATCATGGTTTTCAACTTTACTTATTCGCGTTTTAAATTCCTTATACCAAACTTCTCGCCCTTGTTTCTGAGCAATAAGATGTTCAGCGTTTTGTTTCCAAGCTTTAATAGACTCGAAGTCTGACCAATACGACACAGTAATGCCAATATTTTCCCTTACTGACTCAACACCTAAGAATCCAGGTTGCTGGGATGCGGGTTTAACCATTCTCTCGGTCATTTCACCGTACCCATTGTCACCTTCTGTTCTAAGAGATGTGAAGATAACAGCATAGTATGGAGGCTCAGGGGTTTGTGCAATTTTCGACATAATTTCTCTCCTATTGATGCCTAACATCTTTTATCAATTATTAAATTTAAGTTGCATCATAATATTAAAAGTAAAAATTAAAAAAAAAAAAATTATTTATATTGCATAGCTAAGTGCCATTATTCACAAGATTATCTATTAACCATTGAGCAGCAGAGATTAGTAGGTCAGCTTCTTCATTTGTAAGTTTCTTTCCTCTCATTGCTTCAACTTGATGTATAAAAGCCTCGATTTGGTGGATTGCTACATCCGTGAGTCCCATTTCTATTGAATCTTGAGCAACTTCTAATTTTATAATAAGACTCTCCTCCGATACTCCCGGTAAATCTAATTCTTCTACATCTTCTATGATCTCTTCAGCAGCTTCTTCCGGGCTTTCAACGATTATCGTAAAGGAAGTGCTGCCTATACCACCGTCATCATCCGTGATGGTGAGAGTCACAGTATATTCACCTGCTTCGGCATAGGCATGTGTTGGTATTAATGTATCTGAAGCGGAATTAAGGTCACCAAAATCCCAGGTAATAAAGTGAGAATCATATATCCCAGGATCAAAAAAGCTTCCGTGAAATTCGATTACATCTGAAGGTAAAATAAAGTTTGGAAACGGTTGCATCACTTGGTCTATTAATACCATTGGGGCAACATTATTAACCGTAACAGTTGTATCATCTGTCACTTCAACTGTACCATCAGAAACCTGAACGACTACTTGACCGGTATAATCATCGAACCAAGTATATTCTGAGACGGGATTGGAATCCCAATCCGTATCCCAAGACCCATCGCTATCAAAATCCCAACGAAATTGCAAGGGATCATTATCCGGGTCGGTGCTTCCACTAGCATCAAAAACGACCGTTTCACCCTCACTAGCGTCTTGCTGAAGACCAGCAACTGCTAAAGGCGGTTGGTTCTCTACAACTTCAATTTCTGTTAAGAACCCCATGTTAATAAGCTCATCCCCAGAAATTGCTTTCCAGTTCCCTACATTATCACGTATTTCTACATGTACAACATGCCATGTTCCAGTCTCACTATATTGTGGGAATTCTACAGTGCGTTCATACACACCATCTAATTCATCTCCTGAAATACGGTGCCAGTGATTGACCCAATTCCCCCTAGTTTGAGTTCCAGAAGGGCTAGCTATAAGCCAACTAGCTTGAGATACTCCAGAAAATTCATCCGTAAGTCTCAAAGTAAAAGTAACTATTTGAGAACTTGCACTTACATCTATCGTAGTTGGAGTAAAGTCTAATTCTGTTAATTCTGGTGGTGCTAAATCTTCAGGATTTGAAATTACTTCTATAGTGGTTTCGAATCCTAGTTCTATGAGATCATCCTCAGAGATTGCTACCCAGATCCCTACATTATCGCGCAATTCTACATGTACAACATGCCACGTCCCAGCTTCACTATATTGTGGGAATTCTACAGTACGTTCATACACACCATCTAATTCATCTCCGGATATACGATGCCAATGATTGACCCAATTCCCCCTAGTTTGAGTTCCAGAAGGGCTAGCTATAAGCCAACTAGCTTGAGATACTCCAGATAATTCATCCGTAAGTCTTAAAGTAAAAGTAACTATTTGAGAACTTGCACTTACATCTATCATAGTTGGATTGAAGTCAAATCCTTCTAAATTTGGGGAAGCTAGGTCAGGCCCTCCAACAACGAGAATTTTTGTTTCTATTCCCAGTTCTATGAGATCATCCTCAGAGATTGCTACCCAATTCCCTACATTATCACGCATTTCTACATGTACAACATGCCACATCCCAGCTTCACTATATTGTGGGAATTCCACAGTCCGTTCATACACACCATCTAATTCACCTCCTGAAATACGGTGCTCGTGATTGACCCAATTCCCCCTAGTTTGAGTTCCAGAAGGGCTAGCTATAAGCCAACTAGCTTGAGATACTCCAGATAATTCATCTATAAGTCTCAAAGTAAAAGTAACTATTTGAGAACTTGCACTTACATCTATCGTAGTTGGAGTAAAGTCTAATTCTGTTAATTCTGGTGGTGTTAAATCCCCGCTAGAAATTCTGTATTTCTCTATTTCATGATTTCCATTGCTATAATTAATTATCGTTCCTATTTGAGGAAATACGAATATTAAAAATATAGCAAAAACGATACCTATCGAAAACATCTTGTTAGTTCTTGTCATACAATTTACACCTTTTTTTTAAATTCAACTCTTGTTTCTTTATATATGCATACAATTAAGTATGGGGTTTTTTATTTTCAAAATTGAACGTCAAGTATCGAATTATTAGTGGATTTGCTCATTTCCTCAAAAATTTGTGTTGATCCTCACCCATTAATCTTCGATTCAGAGATCAAATTTGATTAAAGAAGAAAAATTACAGAATCATATTTAATTATTCGTCAAAATTCTACCGGTAAATTCTACATTCTACTTGTAAAGCTTTTGATTTTTATTGAGGCTAAATAGATGAGTCTCATTAACAAACCAGATTGGTATTAAAAGAGAATTAAAAGAGAATTAAATTAATCTATTTGCTCTAAAATCGTAACTGAAGCCACGATGAGTGCGCTACAAAAATGGTCGGGATATTTAAATAACAAAGATTTTAGCGATTGAAATTAGATTTTCGTTAAGAAAGGATAATCGGTATAACCTCTCTCACCAGGAGTGTAAAAGGTAGTCTTATCATATCGTGTTATATCACTACTAAGCTCAAATCTTTTTGGGAGATCTGGATTAGAAATAAAAAGCCTTCCAAACGCTACGAGATCTGCTAGATTCTCTTTTAAAACGCTATTCCCTTTTTCTTGGTCAAATTTATTGTTTATCATTAAACACCCTTGATATAATGGTCTAAAATGTTTTGCTATCTTGGATACAGCAAAGGGTACGTTAGTTACATCATTGAATGGCTCGGATAAATGTAAATAAGCCAAGTTGTAACTGTTCAGTTTTTCTACTATATATTCAAAAATAGGAATAGTTTCTTCGTCAACTGTAATTCCAAATATTTCGTTAAATGAAGGATTTAGTCTCGCTCCAATACGATTCTCTGGTATTACTCCTTTGATCGCATCGATAACCTCGAATAGAAACCTGGCTCGATTTTCAATTGAACCTCCATACTCATCCTTTCTTTTGTTAGAACAGCCCGTAAAAAATTGATGGAATAAATACCCGTTTGAGGAGTGAATCTCTACGCCGTCAAATCCCGCTTTTATAGCATTACTCGCTGCATTCTTGAAATCTTGAACTGTCTGTTTAATGTCAGCGATAGTCATTACCCTAGGAGTAACAGTGTCTTTAAACCCTTCAAATGTGAATGTTTTCGATTTAGGGTTTATTGCAGATGGAGCCAGCGGTGGTTCGCCATTGTGAAGATCAGGATGCGACATTCTTCCAACGTGCCATAATTGGATAAATATTTTTCCTTCCTTTTTATGAACAGCATCGGTCACTAATTTCCAACCTTCCACTTGCGCTTCTGAATAGATACCGGGAGTGCTAATGTAACCGACAGCATCTTTCGAGACTTGAGACCCACAAGTAATTATCAGCCCCGCAGACGATCTCTGGCCATAATGTTTGGCTTGAAGCTCAGTGGGGCGATGCTCTGGATTATTAGCCCGACTACGCGTCATGGGAGCCATTATCATCCTATTTTTTAGGTGTAAATCTCCCATCATTATTTCTCTTAAAAGAGGTTGTACTTTAGGCATATCTGATCGTTTTGAATTTGATGTGTTTTTTAATATTTCTATTTATTGATACTATTTAACGCTACTCAGTATAATCTATAATTACATAAAATACAAAATTCTCAACAACTAAATTAAGTAAAATTAATGGAAAAAAAAAAGAAATAAGGATTAACAGTTACATTTTAAACGTCTTAATTTTCAGCATTTCAGCGATGACCCAAAGGAAAACAAATAATCCAAATGGAAAATATGTATATAGATATAATTTATTGAAGTTTTGAACGATTTCAAGAGAATCAGTTTTGCTATCATCTGTTAAATCACCAGAGTCTTGTAATTTTGCGTTTTTATCAACAGTTTCAAACGTAAAATTGCCTACAAAGAAGCTCTTTCTCCATATCTCTACAACGTAAACTTCAGGCTTTTTCAAAGTCTTAAAATTCGTAATATACAACTCGCCAATCGAGTCAATGCGATAATTCGTAGAACCATCTCCAAATATAGCTAGCTGTAGAATATCTTCGGGGTTGTCGAACGCATATATAACGATATGAAGTTCTTCGTTGAGGACAAATGGTGTATTGATATCCACCGCTTCCGCCACTCTAAGTGAAAATTTCACAGGCATCGTTCTTCCGGCATTATTTTCTTCAGTAGCGGGTAATAATTCTAAAACTGCCCAATTTCTAATACTAACGCTAGTTATTTTTACCCCAATAAGACCGAATCTATCACTCGATTCAACAATCAGCAAATAATAACCATCGGGTAGATCGGTTGTGTTAAAAAATAACTGCCATTGTTTAGTTATTTCGTCGTATACTGCTGACATATTTTCAAAGTCATCGTGGATAAATATTCCATTTGCTCCATCATCCTCTCGAATGGTAAGGTTTACCCAAATAACCCCACTCAAATCTTCTGCTTTCCCTGTGAATACAATACCGTCTTGCAGAGCTTGATTTTCTCCTGGTGTCTCCACAGTAATAGAAGGAGGTGCAGTATCTATAAAGAGGCCAAATATGGATAGACTTTCTACTTCACCATAGATAATGTTGTTATCCATGTCAATAAAAACTGTTATATCTTCCCATTCTCCTGAAGTTTCATTATAATGCAAAAGAGTCAAAAAATTCTCATCTCCGACAACGCTCTCATCATAGGGAATTTCTAAGTGTATGGTACCTTCATACTCTGCAGTTGTAGTGATTGAATAATAAATATCACCTAACTGGAAACCTTCTGGTGAAATTGGCCCTGTTTCAGAACCTTCAATGGTTGTGGCTCCAGCTTCGGTAACTTCATCGAAAGTTAGATTAATAAAATAATTCTGGTCGGTGATCTGAACATTGGGTTCAGCAGGTGTGTAGGTGTCAACATTAGCTAAGGGATCTGTATTGTAAAGCAATATTTCGTTACCATCTGATATCCCATCACCATCAGAATCTAAAAGGTTTGGACTTGTACCTAGGATTATTTCTTCGGCATTTGTGAGACCATCACCATCGGTATCTCCATTTGGGTCAGGTGTATAATCAAAGATAGGTTTATAATCTCTATTGATACCACCAGGGATATCATAGGGAGTATCTCCCATTCCGTCGTGATCGGCATCTACACCTATATAATCTCCCCAATAATTTCCAATAACAGTATTATTCCAAAAATTTATTCCGTCATCAAATCCATTAAGGATAATATTATCAAATATTTTATTTCCCGAGATGGTATTAGAATCGCAATTAATTAAATGGATCCCATAATAAAGGTTATTATTTGCAGCGTTTCCCGTAATAGTATTATCATCGCAATTATATAAATAGATTCCATTATCTCTGTTATTGTTTGCGATGTTTCCCGAGATGGTGTTGTTGTCACTATAATATAAATATATTCCAAAATAAGTGTTGTTGTTTGCGGTATTTCCCGAGATGATGTTGTTGACACAATAAAAAAGATATATTCCACGAACTTGATTTGCAGTTAAATTGTTACTTGCGGTATTTCCCGAGATGGTGTTGTCGTAACACAGATCTAAATATATTCCATAATAATGGTTATTGTTTGCGGTGTTTCCCGAGAGGGTGTTATCGTGGCACCGCGTCCTTAAAGATATTCCAGAAGCATGGTTATCGTTTGCGGTGTTTCCTATGATCTCGTTAGCAAGGCAGTATTTAGATAAATAGATTCCATAATTGTTACTGTTTGCGGTGTTTCCCGTAATGGTATTAGAATTGCAGTGATACGCTAAATAGATCCCATAATAAGTGTTGTTGTTTGCAGTGTTTCCAGAGATGGTGTTATCGTCGCACCACTCGTATAAATATATTCCATAATAAGTGTTATTGTTTGCGGTGTTTCCTGTTATGGTATTTTCATAGCAAATATGGTTTAAATGTATCCCATATTGTTCGTTATTGTTTGCGGTGTTTCCCGAGATGGTGTTGTTGTCACTATCATATAAATATATTCCAAAATAAGTGTTGTTGCTTGCGGTGTTTCCCGAGATGGTGTTGTTGTCACAATATGTTAAATATATTCCATAATATTGGTTATCGTTTGCGGTATTTCCCGAGATGATGTTGTTGACACAATAAATAAAATATAATCCACGATCTTGATTTGCAGTTAAATTGTTACCTGCGGTGTTTCCCGAGATTGTGTTGTTGTCACATTGACTTAAAATGATTCCGGCACCATGGTTATTGTTTGCGGTGTTTCCCGAGATGGTGTTATCGTGGCACCACCTGCTTAAATATATTCCAGAAGCATGGTTATCGTTTGCGGTGTTTCCTGAGAGGGTGTTATCGTGGCAACTTATGCTTAAATATATTCCAAAATAAATGTTGTTGTTTGCGGTGTTTCCCGTGATATTGTTACGATCGCAGGAAGTTATTAAATATATCCCAAAGTCGTTATTGTTTGCGGTGTTTCCCGAGATGGTGTTATCGTCGCACCACTCGTATAAATAGATTCCATAATTGTTATTGTTTGCGGTGTTTCCTATGATCTTGTTAGCAAAGCAGTATTTAGTTAAATAGATTCCATAATCTCTGTTATTGTTTGCGGTGTTTCCCGAGATGGTGTTGTTGTCACTATAATATAAATATATTCCACGATCTTGATTTGCAGTTAAATTGTTACCTGCGGTGTTTCCCGAGATGGTGTTGTTGTCACATTGACTTAAACTGATTCCGGCACCATGGTTATTGTTTGCGGTGTTTCCCGAGATGGTATTATCATTGCAGTGATCTTCTAAATAGATCCCACATTCAATGTTATTGTTTGCGGTGTTTCCCGAAACCGTGTTGTTATTGCTATTGGATAATTTAATTCCATAATCATTATTAGAACAATTATTGTCAATTAGTTTTCCGTTATCAACATCTACCAACATTATGCCTGTGCTCGAGTTGAAAGTTTTGCAATTTCTAATCTCAAAATACGCGGTAGAATCTCGAATCGTAATGCTGGTCCCACCACAGCCATCCATGATGAGATATTCGATAATATAAGGATATAATTCACTCCCGGAACCACTACACCATGGCTCCAAGGCAGCTTCCGCCCAAGTGTAATCACCTTCTCCATTGCTTATATCATCATCTACAACAAGCGACAGAAGAGTGTACTCATCCTCCCAGATTGGATAATTATCCTGACTCCCTGCAGAACCGGGGATAAAATAAGGAGCGTCTCCTATACCATCATCGTTCAAATCTAACCCTTGGTAATCATCCCAGTAATTTCCAATAGTTCTATTATCCCATTGATTGTTAGTTCCCTCGTCGAAAGCATTTTCTACATTATCTGTAAAATTGTTAAGGTATATGATGTTTAAATTGCAGTTATATTCTAAATAGATACCATAAATTTCGTTACTGTTTACGGTATTTCCCGTAATAGTATTATTATTACATGAATCAGCCAAACAGATCCCATATTTTCCGTTATTGTTTGCGATGTTTCTCGTAATATTATTATCCTGGCTAAAAAGGTTTAATTGGATTCCACGTACATTTTCGTTTGCGATGTTCCCTGTGAGTTTATTTGCAGAACTGCCTATTAGAAGGAAACCAAACCCATTTCTTAAAGCTATATTAGTTGAGAGAGTGTTATTCCAGCTTTCTACCAAATTAAAACCCACTTGTGCATCAACAATGGAGTTATCAAAGAGGTCATTTTGGGAACTTTTCCACAAACTAAAACCATAATAGCTCTCCCTAGCAATATTATCTGAGATAGTATTATTTGAGCTCTCTTGGAGATATAATCCTCTCCACCCATTAGTGATATCGTTACTCGAGAGATTATTATTAGAACTATCTTTGAGATAAATACCATAAGTCCAAAAACTTGGCATAAAACTCTTTACCGTATTGTTTAAAATGGTATTTTGTGAACTTCCTTCTAAATGAATCCCATTCTGGGTATTATCAATTTCATTTTTGATGATATTACCATTTTGAACATTCAATAGGTATATACCCGTGCTCGAGTTAAAAATCATGCAATTTTTAATCACAAAATACACGTTAGAATCTCGAATCGTAATGCAGTTCCCTCCATTAGCATCTATGATAAGATTTTCGATAACATAAGGATACAACTCTGTACCAGAACCGCTACACCAAGGCTCCAAGGCAGCTTCCGCCCAAGTGTAATCACCTCCTCCGTTATTTATGTTATTATCAATAATAAATGACACAGGAGTATCCCCATCATCCCAGATTGGATAATTATCCTGACTCACTGCAGAACCGGGGATAATATATGGAGTGTCTCCGATTCCGTCATCGTTTAAATCTACACCCGGATAGTCATCCCAGTAATTTCCAAAAGATCCATTATCCCATTGATTATCAATTCCGTCATCCCAAGCATTTACTCCATTATCTAAAAATATGTTTCCTGAGAAACTATTTTTATGTTCATATGGTGCATTCCATTCTGCTAAATAGATTCCATAATCATCGTTATTGCTTATGATGTTTTCAGCAATGGTATTATAAATGCAGCCAGTCCAATAATATCCCTGTATTATTATTCCTTTATTATTTTCGTTTACGGTGTTGTTGGTAATTACATTGAAATAGCAATCCTCATTTAAATATATCCCATTTAGATTATTGTTTGCGGTGTTGTTGGTAATCGTATTATCAGTACATAAAACGTATAAATAGATTCCATGTTGAGAGTTATTGTTTGCGGTGTTTCCCGAGATGGTGTTGTTGTCACACTGATATAAATATATTCCATCATAAGTGTTGTTGTTTGCGGTGTTTCCCGTAATGGTATTATTATTGCAACCAGAGTTTAAATAGATCCCATAATAATCGTTATTACTTGCGGTGTTTCCCGTAATGGTATTATTATTGCAACCAGAGTTTAAATAGATCCCACTATAATCGTTATTACTTGCGGTGTTTCCCGTAATGGTGTTAAAGTCACAGAAAATTTCTAAATAGATCCCATCACCATAGTTATTGGTTACATTGTTTCCCGTAATGGTGTTAAAGTCGCAGTAATTTTCTAA
The DNA here is from genome assembly GCA_030599585.1 of Promethearchaeota archaeon. Lineage (GTDB taxonomy): Archaea > Asgardarchaeota > Lokiarchaeia > Sigyniarchaeales > SOKP01 > SOKP01. The sequence continues at coordinate 410,742 of JAUVNS010000001.1, forward strand.
AACGATCCCACTAATTTGGCTCAATATATCAATATTACTTGCGGTGTTTCCCGTGATATTATTATCATTGCAGTGATATTCTAAAGAGATCCCGTAGTCATTTTCATTTGCGGTATTTTCCGTTATGGTATTATTATTGCAGTGATAGAATGCATAAATCCCATAAGTGTTATTGGTTGCTATGTTTTCGGTAATATTATTATCCTCACAATATTGGAGTAAATAGATTCCATAGAGATTTTCGCTTACGACGTTACCCGTAATGGTATTGTCATTACACATATAATTTAACATGATCCCATAATTAGTGTTATTGCTTGCGGTGTTTCCCGTAATAGTATTATTATTGCTGCTAAAGGATAAAGCGATCCCATTG
>JAUVNS010000006.1 GCA_030599585.1 Promethearchaeota archaeon
TGAGATAACGATATATATTAATGATAATATATCTCTGGCTTATTTTTTGACATTTATTGCATTTGTTTTAGTAGTGGAATCTTTTAGTGAGTTGCGTCATGCTAAACTTGACGATGATCGATACCATAAAAATCGAATTTACTTAATTGCATTTTTACAGCTAATGGCAAGTATAATGTATATCACAAGCGAGTATCTTGTAGTTTTATTATCGGCGTTTGGATTTTTCTTTAGTGCAATTTTTGCGCTTATTGGGAATAAGGAACTTAAAGTATTTTACATTGACAACGGTTTTGTTAATGCTAAGAAAGAAATTATTGTTGGAATTCTTCTAGTACTATTACCTGTTATTATTCCAGCTGCCTTAATTCCTTATATTTATAGAATCGCTTTTGATATGATCCCAGCACTAATTTGGTTGCTAACAATATTAATTTATGGAATATGGACATTAAAAAGAGCAATAAGAAAGATTACATCAGAATAAGAGCAAAAAATGAGATTTTTATCATTTGGAATACTTAAAGCATAGAGAATAAACTATTTAAATTAATTCTATAAAAATTGTTTTATTTTACTTTATAATATCTGAAATCGGAGATTTGAAACAAGAAGAAGCTTTTTACCTATTTCTATCTGACTTTTTAATCAATACTATTATTTTTTGAAATTTTTTTGTCGATTTCTCTTAAGGTGTCTCTAAGTCCTTTAACTCCTTTATTTCTTTTAAGTCGTTTTTCTTTTTCTGGACCAAATTTTTTTTTAAATTTTTTTTCCAAATATGAATATACATGAACGTATAGATATAGTCTCACAAATAATGACATAAAATTCATCCACCTTAAAAAAGATAATCTAATGTTTACTAGATTGAAGAACAAATTTAAATGTTCGTATAAAGGAGTTAAAATAGATTAAACATTTCTTTTTTATTAGAAGAAAAATGATTTTTAGAAGTTAATTTTTAAAAACTCGGTCAGTAGAATTTTTTTATATTCCGCTTCTCTTTCTTCGAATGGAATGTTTTCCATCCCTGTATAGACATCTAAATTAGGAGATTTTTGAAAAAGGTTTGAAAAGGGGATGATAGCACAAGAAAGATCAAAAAAATCGTCATTTGGTACGATATAAATATCTTCTTTTAGGACAGGATTTTTCTTTTCAATAATTTCTAAACTCATAGTTAGGATACAAAATTTAAGAATAATAAAAGAAGAGTCCCGACAAATTTAGTAATAAAAGTAAAATTGATAGGTTAAGTTCATATTACCTTTCTACCTATTCGCATAAAAAGGCTCAATCTATTGGCATATAGCTAAACATCATGAATATCCAAGAAAATAACCATAAATAAAAGGCTATCCATACTACAATTCCAATAATACCAATAATTAACCCTGCTTTTGCCATTTTCGGATCGTCATCTTTATTTTTACCAATAGCACCAAGAGCGATGCCAATGATTGAACCTACTACGGGTATAACGCCAAATAATCCCAGCAGTCCAAAAATTAGGGCAACTGTTCCATTTGTATTGTTACTTCTCGGACGATAACCATAAGGTTGATATTGGCTTGGATCATATTGAGGTTTTTGTTGAGGATAAATTTTTTGAGGAATTTGAGCTTTTGTTGGTTGTTGATTCACTATCTCTGATTTGAGATTATGTCCACAATTTGAGCACACATTCCACGAAGCTACAATCTTAGTTCCACATTCAGGACAAAAATTCATAGGGGACAAATCAATTTTTTTTTAAGATTATGTTTTGATTTAAACTTCTTACTTAAAATTATCACCATCCCACATAAAAAGTTATGTGATGAATACTGAAGGTGTTTTTACTTCTTTGTTTTTTCTTTATCTAACAATTTAACGAAAGAATTTCCTTGTATAGTACGATTAAATTTTAAAATCTCATCTTTCGGAAGAAACTCGCTTGATAAACAATATTTTTATTCGAACGCAACTTCTTTACGATAACCATCTTGTCTGTTTCTTTTGAATATTAGAACGGATGCTATTATTATGATTCGAGAAAAGCTAAAAATAATCCCTGAACCTGTGAAAGCGTCATTAAACGACGGTGTATTTTTCCTTAGTCAAAAAACTACTATTCAAGCGGATTTAACATCTGCAGGAAATGGTGAATATTTGAAACAAGTATTAGCGATACAGTATGGGTTGAATCTAGCTTTTGAGGAGTCCTCTCAAGACAATGAGGGAAAAAGCTCAATAATACTTAAAACATCTAATGAAAAAGATTTAAATAATTCTGAAAAGTATTCTCTTTTAATTTCAAAAGAAAACATCATTATATCTGCAACCTCATCAGTCGGGGTTTTTTATGGTATCCAAACTTTACTTCAACTAATCCCTCATAAAACTTTGAAAGATGATAAGATTTCTTTAGAAGTTTCTATTCCTTGCGTTTCGATTGAAGATTTTCCTCGCTTTAAATGGCGAGGTTTCATGTTGGACGAATCACGTCACTTTTTTGGAAAAGAACAAGTAAAAAAAATTTTAGATTTAATGGCTCTCTTAAAATTAAACACATTTCACTGGCACCTCACAGATGATCAAGGTTGGCGAATAGAAATAAAGAAATATCCACTACTTACAGAAATCGGCTCAAAACGGGAGGGAACAATAACTTCAAATCGATTCCTAAGAAGCAATCAAAAAATTAAAGCCCCTAAAGATGAAATTCCCATATTGGGTTGTTACACACAACAAGATCTTCGTGAACTGATTCAATACGCTACTGAGCGGTTTATTACAATTATTCCCGAATTAGATTTTCCCGGGCATACAACATCAGTTCTCGCAGCTTATCCCGAGTTGAGTTGTACTGGTGGACCTTTCAAGGTTAGTACTCGGTTTGGGATTCATAAAGATGTACTTTGTATAGGAAAAGAAAAGGTATTTGAATTTATACAAAATGTTTTAGACGAAATTATTGAGATATTCCCTTCTAACATAATTCATATTGGCGGCGATGAAGCTCCTAATAGGAGGTGGAAAAAATGTTTTGATTGCCAAGCTCGTATTAAAGACGAGAGCCTTGGAAGCGTAGAAAATTTACAGGGATATTTTACGAATAGAATTACAGATTATTTAGGGTCTAAAGGAAAACGGATAATAGGATGGAACGAAATTCTTAACGATGATCTTATTGATAATGCTTTATGTCAATATTGGATAAATCATTTTGATAAAGTTTTAGAGCATATAAGGAAAGGGAGACAAGTAGTGATGTCGGAAATGAAAGCTCTTTATTTTGATTATCCTTACAGACTAATACCACTCCATCAGACATATAACTATGATCCCATTCCAAGCAATTTAGAAGAAAAATTTCATAAAAATATATTAGGCCTTGAAGCCTGTTTATGGACGGAGTATGTTAAAAATAAGGATAAGTTAGAATGGCTAACCTTTCCAAGATTAATCGCTGTCGCAGAAACGGGATGGACACCTAAAAATAAGAGAAATTTTGAGTCGTTTTTAAAACGATTAGAAAGGTTCCTCCCACTGCTTAGTGCACTTGATGTAAATTATCCAAAAAAAGAGGAATTTTTACAAGAGCAATAAACATTTCAAAATTTAGTGATTAAAAATCACTAGAGGGGCGGAGTTTTTATATAAAAATTGATTTTTCCTTTTCATGAGTAGAGCAAAAAATTCTGATGACTTTTTTATACCCAACTTCTTTTACAGAAAGAAAAAATGTTATGGATGCGAAATAAAACGACATAGGCTGTTCTTACAGGAATCTCATAATTACATAGAATTATTCTGTAAAGATTGTAAAAATACGATCATAATAGATTAGATATAAAAAAAAATTAGTTATTAAATTATTTAATTAAACTTCTTTTAGAATTGAGGGAATCAGCGATCTAAAATTCATTGTATCTATTAATCCTCTGTTCTCATCTGATGATTTAACTATATTTAAAACGGCAATATCGGCACCATTGAAATACGCTTTCCTTACCGAATCGTGATCTAAACCACCCGCTACAGATATGAAAACACCGTATTTTGATCGGACCTTATTAATATCTTTGTATCTGATAATGCTTCGTGGATTGATTTCTTCGTCTCTGCCCTTATGAATTACCACTGCTTTAGGTTTAAATTTTAACGGTAGCAGTTTGCGTAAAGGTTTTTCCTGACCAAGCATGTCGATCATAGAAAGTAATCCATATTTTTCACAGATTTCATTAAAGAAATCCAGAGTTTCTGTGGGGGCAGTTCCAGCGGCAGTCACTGCATTAGCTCCTGCTGCATGTGCGAATTTTACTTCTTCATATGCGCCATCTGTGACCTTTAAATCTGCAACAAGTAAGCCCCGCCAAAGTCTTCGAATCAACCTTATTCCTGCAATTCCTTCTCTTTTAATGAATGGCGTCCCAGCTTCGATAATTAAGCGAGGATCGTATGGTATATTTGGTAAAATTCTTACAACTTCTGCCGTTGTGTGATTAAAAGCTATTTGTACGTATCTTTGATTCGTTTTGAAAGTTCTACTCATCCTTGAGCCCTCCTTATTAAGTAAACTTCTTAAGAATATTACCTATTTCAGACGGCATGAAAATAACTATCTTTTCAGAAGGATCCTGAGATATATCTCTGATAGTTTGAAGAGTCCTAAGTTGTAAAGCTCCAGGTTCATTTGTCATAATTTTGGCTGCTTCCGCTAGGTTTTTTGCTGACGCAAGCTCACCCTCACTAGCAATAATTGCTGCTCGTTTTTCCCGTTCTGCCTCTGCTTGCTTAGCCATGGCTCTTTTCATTTCAGCAGGTAACTCTATTTCCTGTATCTTTATGCTTTTTATATCAATACCCCATTCGCTAGTCTCTTGATCTACAAGCTCTCTAATGCCGGAAGCAATTTTATCCCTTTCAGTTAAAACGCTATCTAATTCCATATTACCGACAACATCTCTTAAAGCCGCTTGCGTATATTGTCTAACCGCATAAGCATAGTTTTCTATCTTGATAATTGCTTCCGATGGTTTTTCTACCTTGAAATAAACTACTGTATTTGCCAAAACAGGTATGTTATCCCTCGTAATTACCTCTTGTCTCGGGATGTCAGCAGTTACGATTCTCAAATCGACTTTCTGGGACTTTTCGAACATTGGGACTATATAAACTACGCCAGGCCCTATTGTTCGTTTATATTTGCCGAGTCTGAATATTATAAGCCGCTCATACTCCAGTATCACCTTTATTCCTGAAAGAAGCCAACAAGAAAAGAAAATCACAGCGAAGATTATTACAGGTATTACTATAAACAACATGTCAAAACCTTGAAATATCATTTTTCATCCTCTATTTAAAATTGTAAAGTTATGGTATATATAGAAAGATGGAGTATTTAAAAGATGGGGTATTTAAAACCAAAACTAGGGAAGGAATCCGAACATTTTTATATTTAAGTTTGAATATACTATTTTACTTGGAAGAAAAACAAGCTTAAGCATAACTTTTTTAAGCTCAATTTTGTAGTATATGTTAGATATTGAATTTTTGTTAACAAGAAGAGTATGCTGCAAACTATGTTTCCATTCGATATATTTGGTTTTATAAGTGGATTTTTTATATTAATTTTTGTCATCGTAATTATTGTTTTCATCATAATAATTATTGTTGTTTACAAGCTTCTCCATAGCAATGTAGATCATGATAACAAAACAAGATATAAAATACCGAAATTACGGACTGAGGGTGTTCGGTCTACTTTTGTAAAAATAGATAAAGAAAACTTAAGGCAAGAAAAAATAAGCAGTAAGTGTAAGTATTGTGGTGAAAAAATCGAGGAAGATATTGCATTTTGTCCGTTTTGCGGTTCAAATTTATCTGAATAAATTAATATAACGATTTCGGTTATAGTTTATTTCTTTTTTTTCACTTTTTATTTCTTTAAACTAAAATTTTACCTATTTATATCTATGAATCATTTTAGAACATGTTCGATATCAAAAATATATTGTAATTTCACTTAAATTAATTGAACAAGGATTTTTAGCAAAGTTAAATAAAATTAAAATGAACGTTGATAAGTATCTAGATTGTGGTATTAAGGATTTACTCATGCAATTCCCTAAAATCAGAGAATTACTTGATGAAATTAAAATAAACTGTGCAGAATGCAGCGGAGGTACCTGTGAATTAAGGGATGTAATTGAAATCCATCATATCGGCGAGCATGATGAAAAAATACTTATCAACAAAATTATAGAGATAATATACCCTGAAAAAATAACACTGATGCCCCGATCAGTGGGAAAAATCGAAGCTCCAAAAAATTCCTTACATTCAACACCATTTAATAAGCTAATAGATGAGCACAAACTGATAAAAAGATGGTTAGTGCTAATACCCAAAATTCACGATTTTCTAGATAAAGAACGGGATGAAGCTATTCAAATCTTGTCTGAAAGTAGCGATTTTGTTAGTTTTTATGTCGATAAATATCATCAGGTAAAAGAGGAAGATAAAATTTTCAATTTACTAGACCAAAAATTAGAAATTTTAAAAAATATGGCTGACGAGCACGAACGAATTCGATTTCATGCTGGAATTCTTTTAGATGCTACAGAAGACAATGTTAGGACAGCTATCAAAGAAAGCCTTAATATCTATAAAGTACTTCTTTCAGAACACATCATTAAAGAAGAAGAGGTTTTATTCCCATGGATAGAGAGACATTTATCGGCTGCTCAAAAAAATGATCTGAATTTGAAATTTATTGAACTTGAAACAGAATCTTTAATTCTCGACGAGAAATACAACGCTCTTATTGAAAAATTAGAGGAATTATTATAACATTATAATAGAGATACAAGTTTAATTAGTATGATAAAAAGGAGGAAAAATGATGAGATTCTTATCGTTTCATGTTGATTATTTCCGATACAAAGTAACCAAAAAAGGTCGTTCGAAGGTTGTTGAAGAAATTACGGAAGATAATAGAGAAGCCCAAATCAAAAACGCGTTAGTTCTCTTCATTAGCACTGAAAAACGGGACGAAGAAAATTCAGAAATATTAAAAAAAAGTATTCTTGAAATTGAAAAAATAACTAACCAGCTGAAGATTTCAAATATTGTAATTGTTCCTTTTGCTCATCTTTTTGGCCAACTTAGCACAATAGAATTTTCATTTGAGTTTTTTAAAAAAATCGAATCAGAACTGAAAATTATGGATTATTCAGTGCTCCGCCTTCCTTTTGGATGGTTTAATGAGTTAGAAATGAAAGCTAAGGGACATCCCCTTTCCAGAATCTCAAGAATTATAGAATAATCATTGATTAATTTGAATTTAATCTATAGATTAAGATCTATTAGAATCGTTAGATTTTAATTCTTGGATATCCATATGAATGATGTTTATTGACATTGAGAGAGAAATTAATCTTTAACAACAAAGTATATTTTATCCAAAACTTTCTTTAAAGTAAAATTACAAAATATTTAGCGATTAACATGGAAATGAAAGAAGAAATAAGCGAATATTACTTCTCATTGGAAGAAAGAAAGAAGTTGGCTAGAAAAAATGCTATATCTTTAGCTTTTCCATTCACTCTGGCATTATTGGCTCTATATGGCTTAATTTTTTACCCTTTTGATGTTATGTCCACCATGATGTGGATTTTTGGAAGCTACCGTAGCCCATTATTGATTTCATTTAGCACAATTTTATTGTTGCTTTTTAGCATTTTTATAGGCCTTTTCTTTACAGCATATCTATGGAAGTATATATCCACCAAGAAGATAATGAAGGAATTTAAAAAGCAATAAAAACATGCAGAAAATAAAAAATAGAAAAGTTCCTATCATATAATAAACTTATCTTTTTCAAAAAGTACGAGAATCACTAAAAATTTTAAAAAACTGAGAGAAGTATTCGTTTTAATCTCTCTCTTTCAGTAACTCGGTAAACGAGCTGTTTTCCTTAATAACATTTAAAACCATATGTGTATTAGTCCGCTCAACAAATTGAGATGTATGAATTTTCTTTATCATTTTGCTAAGATCCCCTCTATTTTTAAATCTTGCTAGAATTAGGGCGTCGTACTCTCCTGTAATATCGTAAACTGCAAATACATCAGGAATTTTAGAGATATCTTGTTCAACTTCCAACATTTTTCCTTTAGATATTGTTAATTCGATAAGCGCTATAATATTGTATCCTAATTTTTCATAATCTATTTGAACTCCATAATTCTTTATGACACCATTCTCCTCCAAATTACTAATACGCTTAATTATTGTGTTTGGTGACCGATTTAGATCATCAGCAATAGTGCTTTTGTTTTTACGACCGTCAATACTTAAGATACTTAAGATTTCAAGATCCAACTCATCAATTTCGTAAGGTTTCATTTTATTCATCTAGATATAATGTGTTCGGTATATAAATAAATATAACGGATTTTTTTTCATTCATTGACAAAAAAGACTTATTATTTTCATAGTATTTAAAAAACATGTGAATAAAATCACATAGTTTTTAAGTGTACTTGCATATCATTTGTTATATATATTATCAAATTTAAATTTACACATTGATTAAAAATGTCATTAAAATGCCCATTTTGTGGAACGAAATATTTTCACGATAGAAAAGTATGCCAAAAATGTGAAAATGAATCGATTAATAGTATAAACATCCCCAAGAACTACACCTATGTTCATTACGAAAAAACAATTGCATTTGGACGTCGAAAATCGGACGAAGCTTACATTAATATCGATTCTGAACCTAAGTTTTCTGATTTTATATCAAAATTGGATTATAATTGGAACTGTAATCCGAGATTCAGATTTCATAATTTTGTCGTTTTAAAATCTGAACTCGCTCAATTAAGAGCTATCAAAGAATTGACAACTTCCGATTTAAAAATCCGTGAAGAAGAAAAAATGAATGTATAACATTTGAACAGTTGATTAATGAAACTTAATTTATGTATTCTAACCAACATAGATATTTGTAATTTTAGCTAATTAAATTAAACTGAAGATAAAAATGATTGAAAAGGGAGATTCAAATAGGAAGGGATTATGTGAGGATGTAATCGAGCAAGTTAAAGAGGAGGATATCAAATTTATATACCTCCAATTTACGGATATTCATGGGTTAATTAAATCCTTTGAAATTAACTCAAAGAGAATTGAGGAATGTTTTGAAATAGGCGAAGGTTTTGATGGGAGCTCTATAACCGGGTATGGGGCGATTGAGGAATCTGATAAAGTTGCTTTGCCTGATCCAAGCACTTTTTATGTATTGCCCTGGCGAAATAATGCCATGAATAATCGAGCAGCCAGAGTCATTTGTGATATTTATTCACCTGAGGGTGAACGATATGAGGGGGACCCGCGCTACATTCTCCAGAAAGCTGTTAAAAAAGCGAAACAACATGGATTTGAATACATTTGTGCTCCTGAGATGGAATTTTTTATGTTAAATCAAGAACATCAGCAGGCTAACTTTAAACCATCTGATATGAGAGGATATTTTGATTACGATCCATACGACATTAACGAACGCATGCGCTACACGATTGCGGAATATTGCGACAAAATGGGAATAGAAATTGAAAAACTACATCACGAGGTGGCTTTTGGCCAACACGAAGTTGATTTTCGCTACGATAAAGCAGTTGTAAGTGCGGACAATACAATTACGATAAAAACGATAATTAAAATTGTAGCAGCTCAAAATAATATGACGGCAACCTTCATGCCCAAACCGTTTGATGGGATAAACGGTTCTGGAATGCACTGTCATCAGAGCCTTTGGAAAGATAGAAAGAACATATTTTATGACGAATCAGATCCAGCTTATATATCTTTGACAATGAAAAAATGGATTGCGGGTCAGTTACATCATGCTAAAGCTATGTGCGCTGTTTTAAGTAGTTGGCCAAACTCATACAAAAGATTAGTTCCGGGATACGAAGCTCCCGTGTATATAGCATGGGGATTCCGGAATAGGTCCCCATTAATTCGGGTTCCAGACTTCCATGGAAAGCCAAGTGCCGCTAGATGCGAGATTCGTTGTCCAGATCCAGCCGGTAATCCATATTTACAGTTTGCTGTTCTTTTGAGCACAGGATTATATGGACTTTTATCTGAAGACCTTGAACTTTTTGAACCTACAGATAGAAACGTGTATAATCTTACCTCGAAAGAAATGGAGAAGGAGGGAATTAATTCTTTACCTGGAAGCCTAATGGAAGCACTGAAGGAATTTAAGAATTCTGAACTTATGAAGGAAATCTTCGGGGAACAACCATTTAAAAACTTTTATTACGCAAAATTGGAAGAAAACGACGCATACAGATTAGTTGTCTCTGAATGGGAAAGAAATAGATATATAACTCGTTTATAATTTTTCATTTTATTTTTATAATTTAATTTTAAGAGTACTTGAAAATTAGGTTCTAAATTTATATAGCAATTGGATGTAGCGGTAAAAATATCCATGTTTTTTTTCCTTTTATTTTCCATTATAATTTATTACAACTGAAGAGATTTAGCAACTCTTAGAACATTAGAGCCAAGTACTTCTGCTTGGTCTAAGCGATTTTTTTGGTTCAAAATATCACTTGGTTTGTCTGCTACAGCAGTTACTCCGTTTAACTCGCCAGGAACACAGATAACCCCACACGAGAGCATCCATCTATAAATTGCATTAATTACAATTGTTTGACCACCACTCGTTCCTCTACCAACTGCAATAGCGCCACCCGGTTTTCCTGCTAAAGGTTTTTCACTTTCTACCGCATAGTGCCTATCAAGAATGGAGAGTAATTGAGGACTCACATTCCGATAGTAAACTGGACTTGAAATTACGATGGCATTGCACCATCGAAACGCATCATAAATACGTTGCATATCATCGTCAGTAGTACAAGAGCCAATTTCCTGGCATGAGTCACAAGCTTTACAAGGATTAATTGTTAATTCACTAACTAGATAAATATTTACATTCCACCCATCATTTTCAAAAGGTTTTAAAGCGTGCCTTAAGAGAATTTCACTGTTACCATTCTTTCTAGGAGTTCCTGATATCCCTATAACATTCATAATTATTTGGCCAATGAATGAACTATGTAAATTGTTACATCCAAATTAATTAATAAAGTTTCAATATAATTTCTTCTTTCTAATTAGAATTTACATTTTAAGTAAATAAAAAGGTTTTAAGATAAGGATTAGTATCTTTTTAGCTCTTTATTTTGCCCATCTCTTCAACATACTCTAAAGATTGGTGTCTAAAATATGTGTTATATAAATTAGCGTATGTTCCTCCACGTTTCATCAGTTCGTCGTGATTACCTTCCTCAACTATTTTCCCGTGATCTATAACTATAATTCTATCAACTCGTCTAACAGTCCATAACCGGTGAGCAATAATTATTGATGTTCTCCCTTTTATCGTTTTTTCGAGGGCATCTTGAATTTGGGTCTCAGTGAAGGGATCTACAGAAGCAGTCGCTTCGTCTAAAATTAGAATTGAAGGGTTTTCTAACAAAACTCGAGCAAAAACAACTAACTGGCGCTGTCCCATTGAGAGGAGGGAGCCTCTTTCGCGAACATTTGTTTTTAATCCTTCAGGAAGGTTTTTAACCCACTTAGAGCCACCACTAATTTCCAAAGCGTGCATTACATCCTCTTTTGAAGCATTTTCATACCCATATTTGATATTATTTTCAACGGTATCCGCCCATAGGAATGGAGTTTGTGGGATTATACCAATGTGTTTTCTATACTCCGTAAGATCATATTCTCTTATGCTTTTCCCATCAACTAAGATATCTCCACTTTGAAATTCATAAAAACGAGCAATAAGTTTAGCTATACTTGATTTACCCGCTCCAGTATGACCTACAAGGGCTATAGACTCTCCTGGATTAACCCGAAGTGAAAAATTATCGAAAATTAATCTACTCTCATCGTATTGAAATGTTAAATTTTTGAACTCTATTTCACCTTTCAATGTAGTAGGTTTAATGTTATTTGTCTGAACAACAAGAGGTAAAGTATCAATTATTGCAAAAATTCTCTCCGAAGCTGCCATACCAGTCTGAAACATAGGCCAGAAAGATGCTATAATGAGTAAGGGGAAAAATAATAGAGAGATGCTTTGAATGAAGAGAACTAATTCTCCTATTCCAACAAATCCTTCGGTTACCAAGATACTTCCTATTAAAATTAACAACATCGTGACAAAACCTTGAATTAGACCAAGAGTAGGAAAGATAGCGTTCAACAAGAATGCTCTTTTTAAATTCACTCTATAAGATTGGTTATTCACAGTAAGGAAGTCATCGTAGACTTTTTTTTCTCGCCTAAAGGTTTTTGCTATTTGGATACCAGAAAAACTTTCTTTTGTATACGCGTTTACTGAAGCTAAGGCACGTTGTCCAAGTAGAGTCATTTTTCTCGCAAATTTCCTAAATGTCATTGCTGCTACAAAAAATAATGGGAGCGAAACAAGAAGAACTAATGTTAGCACCACATCCACAGTAAACATCACAATGATTAAAATTGTTAAGACTACAACAGAGGAAATTACCTCAATTGACAATTCCACTGTCTCTCCGAAATCACGAGAATCAGTGTTAATTCTTGAAACTATTTTTCCTAAGGGATTTTTATCAAAGAAAGATAAATCGTGATTTACGACTGATTTGTGAGCGTCCTGTCTTATATCTAACACTACACTTCCAATTACTTTAGTAGAATATATTTGTCTAATATAATTAAAAACCCAACTTGAAATGTTAAAGATAAAAATGATCAAGATTAAAAATAAGATCAAAATTAAATCTGGAGATGTTTCTAAATTACTAATAATTATAGAAGTGATTATAGGTTGAAAAGCGTAAGTAAGCGATGAAATTGATAGGAAGAATATAACAAGAATCATTGCTCGTTTATAAGGCGAGAAATAAGAGACAATTCGTTTCAATAAGTCTTTATCTTGATATTTTCGATCGTATTCTTCTGCTTCAAGTCCTACCCACAAACTATTTTCTCACCTCCTTAAGCAATTGATCTTCTTCGATATCGAATTTCTTTACGAAAATTTTGCGATAATCTTCAGATGTCTTTAATAATTCTTCATGGTTCCCTTTAGCAACTATTTCACCATTCTCTAAAACTAAAATTAAATCTGCCCACCTAATTTGAGATAATCGGTGTGTTATTAAAATTGTAGTGCGATTTTTAAGAATGTTTTTAATTGCAAACTGAATTTTGTCCTCTGTGTTAGAGTCAATAGCGGAAGTTGAATCGTCTAAGATAAGAATACGGGGATCCGACAAAAAAGCTCGTGCGATGGCAATCCTTTGTCTTTCTCCCCCACTAAGTTGAACCCCCCTTTCTCCTACCTTCGATTGATATTCTTCAGGCAGCTCACTGATAAAATCATGAGCTTGTGCTTGTTGAGCTACATTAATAACTTGCTCCAATGAACTTACTCGCCCAAAAGAGATATTATCAAAAATAGTAGTAGAGAATAAGAATACATCTTGTTCAATATAAGATATTTGATCTCTTAAGGATTGTAAGGAGTAATCCCGAATATCGCTCCCATCAACTAATATTCTACCATTAGAAACATCGTAAAGTCGCGAGATTAATTTAGTTAACGTTGTTTTTCCAGATCCAGTTGTGCCGACTATGGCAACTGTTTGTCCAGCTTGAACTTCAAATGAAATATCTTTTAACACCGGTGTTTTACTACCAGGATAAGTAAACTCTACATTCTCAAATGTGATATTTCCTTCGAAAACATTTTCTTTGCCTTCTTTGTTTTCATTAATCTCAGTCTTTTTATTCATTAACTCAAGTAGTCTATCAGCACTTGATCCAGCTAAACGAAATATAGCAAACACAAACATAGAAATGTTTGTAGGAAAACGTAACAATCCCAAAATTCCTAAAAAAGCAATAATTTGCCCAATATTCATCAATCCGAAATTAAATAACACAACACTATGCGTGAAACCTGCAGTTATAACTAATGCCAAAACTAAAATCGGAAGATACTTTGCTTGTAATTTTCCTCGCTCGATAAACGCTTCTTTATAATTTTTAGCGTGTTTATAATATTTTTTCATCTCTTTTTCTTCTTGGACTGTAGCTTTTACTACTTCGATACCCGATAAGGTCTCGCTTAAAGTAGCAGTCATTTTACCAAAATTTCCCCTTAAACGGCCAGTTATAGGTCCAATGTTGCGTGAATATGACCTCAATAAGATAAGAAATGAAATAGAAAAGAATATAGGTTCAATTATTAACTGAAAAGGGTAATATAGAATGATGTAAATAACTGGAATAAATAAATACGTAAAGGATTCTACTATTAATGAGAGAGCAGGGCTAATCAAGAAATTCAACATCCGAACGTCATCAGTTACTCTCGCCATTAACTCTCCAATTTTCATTTGCTCGTGAAAAGATTGACTTTTTCCTAATAGATTTGTAAAAAACTCTTTTCGCGCGTCTCTCTCTGTCCTCTGCGCTAAAATCTCTATTAACATTCGGCTTAGAATTCTCAAAATAGGACCCGTTATCCCTAATATAAGCAAAATTAAAATGTAATTTCCTAATAATGCAGTTAATCCACTCAGCAATGCTGATATTGTTTCGCCAATTATAATATATATGATAGAGGATAAATTAGCAGAAAGGATAATTGTAAAAATTATGATTATGATGAAAAATTTGTTAGAGCCGTGAAATAAATGAGCTAAAATCCATCTAGTAGCTCCTTTTTTCCGCGCTTTAATATAAGAATCTTTACCTGGAGAAAACTCCACAACCGGTTCAGAATCTAATTTTTTTTTGGTCAGCATCTTTCAATTTCAACAATTATAATTGACAAAAAGCTAATACGCAATTTTCAAATATAAATTAGAAAATTAAGCATTCGTTAATAGAATTTGTACCTATAACCTATAAATGAAGATTAACAAAGATGGGATGCACTTCAAAAAATAAAATCAGGTTTTATTATTATTGTTTTTAATGTTTCTTATAAAATTGAGTTTTTCAGATATTGCGAGAATTTGGTCAGACTCGAGGGTTTTAATATCATCTTTTTCAAATTCTAATCTGCATTCTGGGCAATCAATGGTATCGCCCATATCAATCATTTTATTGCCCTTGCATCTCGGGCAGACGTTAAACTTACTTTCCATTTTGAAAGGATTCTTTGATGTCTACTTATATAAAAAAAGAGATACATTCCAGTTATATAAAAGTATCTTAAACTTTAGATTTTAAACGATAAAATCTCCAATTTGGGATTTATGAATTTTTAAAATATAGAGAATATAGAGAAAATATATATAATTAGAGAATTCTATATATAAGTTACACATTTAAAAGAGAAGAAAAAGTTATGTCATTCAATATTGAAACAAGAAAAGTTCAGAAAACTGGTGGCTCCACCTATATCATTAGTCTACCAAGAGAATGGATTAATAAGCACGGAATTCAGGTTAAAGATACAATTGGAATCTTGTCACAACCAGATGGTAATTTGCTTATTACTCCCTACATAAGTTCAGAAAAGCTTATAAAAGAAAAGAAGTTTGATGTCGACGAGATTAAAAACTCTGATTTTTTATTCAGATTGTTAATTGGGGCTTATATCATGGGGTATAACATAATAGAAGTGAGATCGAGTAAAAAATTCGAGTCAGTTATAAGAGATACGGTAAGAAACTTCAGTAAAATTACTATCGGGACTGAAATTATGGAAGAATCGGATAATATTATTATAATAAAAGATTTACTTGACCCAAAAGAAATGCCGTTTGAGAAGACCATAAAAAGAATGTATATTTTAGCTAATAGTATGCACGAGGACGCACTGAAAGCTCTTGAGACGGGAGCTAAAAAGCTTGCAGAAAAAGTAATTGAAAGCGACGATGATATTGATAGATTGAATTGGCTAGTTGAGCGCCAAGCTCATATTGTATTACGCGATATTATTTTGTGTCAAAAATTGGATATTACATTAGAAGATGCTAGTAATTACAAATTTATAAGCAGATTTTTAGAACGAATAGGTGATCACGCCGTAAAAATAGCTAAAAATGTAATACTAATAGACTATCAAAAAATCGATAAGGAATTATACAATAACATTATGAAAGCAAGCGAAATCTCATTAGACTTACTGAATATGAGTTTAGATGCCTGGCTCAAAAAGGATTTAAATTTAGCAAATGAAAATATTGAATCGATAAAAAGGTTAACAAAAGCGTGTAACGCCATTAAAATTAGCCCTAACTCAGAATACCTTGTAGAAATAGGGTTTATTATTGAGAGCATAAGGAGAACGGGCGAGTATTCATCAGATATTTCAGAAATTATTATAAACAATTTGATTTGAACTTGTTCATAATTTGATATCAAAGTTTTTTTTTGTGCTAATTAGGGTGGTTGTTGCATCGATCCACTCTTTCAAATCGTTGTCCGTCCTGAAAAACGATACTATCTCGTCCAAATCACTTAATTTGTTAAATACACACTCTATAATTAAATCCCATCCACCGTAAGTAGGTGATGAGTAAGTAATCTTCCAATTATGGCCTTCGATAGGGTGAAAATGTTTTAATTTCTCTACTATCTTCCACTGAGTTCCGATGATCTTCAAGCGAACTAAAATGTATCCTCGATAGTAAATCTATTTGACACCCGATATTTTTGTTATCCTCACATTTAAACTGTTATCTACCAGTTATCTAAAGCAAACTTTAATTACTATTTATTTTTTTTCATGGTTTTTATTAATGGTGAAATTAAATATTTACCAGTAATTTTTGAAGCAAACCTTTTATACTAGTATGTAAAATATTATTATACCTTAGTTTTTAGGAGAATCTAAAATAAAAAGTGAAAAATTATGGAAGAAGATACGAAGAAAATAATTATATTTTTTTTAATCCTCGCTGGAGTAACATTTGTACTTGGTTTAATTCTATTACTTCTTGGTCTAAATATCTGGTTTAACGAGATGTTTTATAGTAATGAAATTATGTATCTTATTTTTTCGTTAATAACCGAGTTAGGGGACACACGAGTATATATTTTTCTAATTGTAATAGTTTGGTATGTGTATGATAAGAAATTTGCTAAAAACATGGCCTTTTCTTTATTAGGGTCATTCTTTGTAAATTTAATTGCAAAAGACATTGCTCGAGATCCAAGACCATATACCAATATTCGAGATAGTGAACCTGTTGCCGAGGGATTTGGTTTCCCTTCAGGTCACTCTCAACAAGCTGTTGCTACATATGGATATATTGCCTATGAAGCTCATGTTAAGAAAAGCAAAATCGTTTTTTGGATTTTTACAGTTTTAATATACCTCATAGCAGCTTCGAGAGTTATTATTGGGGTCCACGATTTACAAGATGTTTGGGGGGGATTAACATTTGGGTTCATATGGTTAATTCTGTATATTATCTTAGAACCTACAGTATCTGAAAAGATATCATCATTGTCTCTTACAATTAAACTCATTTTGGCAGTAGTAATTCCTATTATCTTATTCCTAATAGGAATCTATGCGTTTCCAAACCCAACAGGAGATTATGGAATGATGAGTGGCGCGATGATGGGAATAGGCTTAGGATATATACTTGAGGCGGAAAAAATAAAATATGACCCAAGAGAGTTAAGTAATAAACAAAGAATCATAAATTTGGTCATTGGATTAGTGATTACATTAGTTCTTTACTTAGGTTTGAGTTTAGCGTTCCCAGAGTCCCAAATTATGGATTTATTGCAATACTTAATACTTTCATTTGCGCTTGTCACATTAGTACCATGGATTTTTACAAAAATTAAACGGGATTAAAAAATCAAATCAAAATTTTTTTTATTTTTATTACCAATATACTTCTTTTAGCGTTTGATGATACTCGTTAAGCGACTTTATTTCAATTTTCTTTTTACGCATATTTTTTATAGCATCAATAACAGCTTTTGCTAACTGTAAATTGATTATAACCGGAATATTGTAGTCTACAGCCATGCGTCTAATTTTATATTCGTCCTCCATTATAGTTTTAAATTTTTCTTCTACTGTGGTTGGCAATGGAATGTTTATTACCATGTCTATTCGCCCATCCTGTAAACATTGCATAATATTAGGCTCCAATCCATATTCGTGAACTTTATAAAGTTTCACGGCATCAATGTTATTCCTTGTTAAAGCATTTTTGGTATCTTCGGTAGCAAATATCGTAAACCCGAGTTTACTTATTTCTCTTGCTAAGGGGATTACTTCGGATTTCAACTGATCTCCACCTACAGAAATTAAGATATTTCCTCCCTCTATTGGAACATCCATATCAGCAGCTTCTAACGATTTCATCAGTGCATCAGGAAAGTCTTCACCGATACATGCCACTTCTCCCGTAGAGCTCATTTCTACGCCAAGAACGGGGTCTGCTTTATCAAGTCTCATGAAAGAAAACATAGGTGCTTTAACTGATACATAGTTACCTAAAGGAAGATTCATTAACCTTTCTGGTATTTTTCCGCCCATGATAACTTCAGCCGCAAGTCTCATTAAATTAATACCCCGAGATTTGGAAACATAGGGCATACTTCGACTTGAGCGCAGGTTACACTCGATAACAAAAACCTCGTTATTTTTAACAAGATATTGAACGTTAAAAGGACCGTGAATTTTTAATGCCAGAGCGATTTTTTTGGTATATTCTTCAATTTTTAACGTAACTTCGTTGGAGACCGTTTGAGGTGGTATAGCCATAGTTGCATCTCCACTATGAATACCAGCGTTCTCAATATGTTCTACAATTGCACCAATAAGCACATTATCACCATCACATACGCCATCACACTCAATTTCTCTGGCGTCTATAAAAAATTTAGTTATTACAACGGGATAGTCGCTCGATATAGATGCAGCGAGGTCTAATGTATCTTGAAGCGTCTTTTCGTCATAAGATACCCTCATAGCGGCGCCACTTAATACATATGAAGGCCTAACTAGTATAGGATAACCAACTTTTTGCGCAAATTCGATAGCTTCTTCTTTAGTTGTCAAAGCGTTCCATTCAGGTTGTTTTATATCTAACTGATCTAGTAGTGTGCTGAATTTACTCCTGTTTTCCGCCATATCTATACGCGTTCCATGAGTTCCAAGAATCTTTATGCTAGTTTTTCTAAAAAAATCGGAATACTTAGATAATTTGGCAGCTAAGTTTTGGGCTATTTGACCCCCTGCGGATACTACGATGCCATCAGCTTTCTCAAGCTCGCAAATATCTAACACCCTTTCTCCGGATAATTCCTCAAAATAAAGCTTATCCGAAATATCGTAATCAGTCGACACAGTTTCAGGATTATAATTAATCATTATCGCTTGATCGATTCCTAGATTCTTTAAGCCCCATAAGCAATTGACCGAACCCCAATCAAATTCCACAGAAGCACCAATTCGATAGGTTCCTGAGCCTAATACAATAATTTTTTCAAGGTTTAATTTATATTCGCTTTCAAAATCAATGTCGTGCTCCGATGCGCTGTATGTTAAATATAGATAATTAGTCACTGCGGGCCATTCGGCGGCTAGGGTATCAATTCTTTTAACATAAGGATGAATATTTAGTCTTCTTCTCATTTGTCGGATGAAGATTGTATCAACGCCCATAATCTTAGCAATCTGACCATCTGAAAAGCCGAATCTTTTAGCGCGCTCTAACCAATATTTTTTTTCGTTATCATCTGATTCGAGTAATTCAATATCCTGGATTTGACGATTAAGATCTACAATATTTTTTAATTTATACAAAAACCATTTATCTACTCTTGATAAACGATATATTTCATCAATTGAAATTCCTTTCTTGATCGCTTCAGCTATTCTAAAGAGTCTTAAATCAGTGGGGTTTCTTAACGAATATTTTAGTTCATTGAGGTCTTCAATCGGTGCTAAATCATTAGCAACAAATCCTTTCATGCCGATATCTAACATTCGTACCGCCTTTTGGAGAACCTCTTCAAAAGTTCTTCCTATCGCCATTACCTCTCCAATGGATTTCATCTGGCTTCCTAAGCGGCGATCAACTTTTTGAAATTTAGTCAAATCCCATCGTGGAATTTTAAGAACCAAATAATCTAGTGCGGGTTCAAAGCAAGCAGTAGTGATACCTGTAATCTTATTCTTTAACTCAGGTAGAGTATATCCTATCGCTAATTTAGCAGCAACATACGCCAATGGGTATCCAGTAGCTTTTGAGGCTAATGCAGACGATCTCGAAAGGCGTGCATTAACTTCTATAACTCTAAATTCTTTTGAAAAAGGATTTAACGCGTATTGAATGTTGCATTCGCCTATTATTCCAAGACCCCTAATGATTCGAATTGAAGCAGACCGAAGCATGTGGTATTCTTCGTTAGTCAATGTTTGACTTGGTGCTACTACTATACTCTCTCCCGTATGAATTCCTACAGGATCGAAATTTTCCATGTTACAGTTTATAAAGCAATTGTTCGCAGAATCCCGTACCACTTCGTATTCAACTTCTTTCCAACCCCATACGGATTCCTCGATTAAGATTTGATTAATCCTCGATTGGGCTAACCCTTTTTTTGCCATTCTTTCGAAATCTTTCATATTATCAATGATACCTGAACCCCTACCACCTAAGGTGTAAGCAACCCTAAGCATTAAAGGAAAACCAAATTCTTGAGCTACTTTAAGCGCCACTTTATATGATGTTACCGCTTTACTTCGGCACACTTTTGCATCTGCTTTTTTCATAGCTTTTACGAATAAATCTCGATCTTCTGTAACCTCGATCGCTTCTATCGGCGTACCAAGAACGCGGATATTATATTTTTCCAATATTCCTTGCTCTTTTAGCTCGACTCCGACATTTAAAGCAGTTTGACCTCCAAATGCCAGTAGTATACCGTCTGGTTTCTCTTTTTTTATTACTTCCTCTACATATTTAACATTAACCGGTAGTAAGTATACTTGGTCTGATAATTCAGGGTCAGTTTGGATAGTTGCAATATTTGGGTTGATAAGTATTGTTTTAATGCCCTCCTCTTTCAAGGCTTTAAGAACTTGACTCCCAGAGTAATCAAACTCTCCAGCTTGGCCAATCCGTATTCCACCAGAGCCTAATACTAATGCTTTTTTAATAGATTTATCTAAGGGCATGATATCACAGCTCCATAAACTCTATGAATTTATCAAATAGATATAATGAGTCTAAAGGGCCTGGAGAAGCCTCAGGGTGGAATTGAACAGCAAAAATAGGTTTACTCTCATGAATCAACCCTTCATTAGAATTATCATCTATGTTTGTTAAAAATTCAGTAAAACCATTCCTTTCAAAATCTTTTACGCAAAATCCATGGTTTTGGGAAGTAATATAGCATTGTTGTGTTTTGGGATTTATTACGGTTTTGTTTCCTCCTCTATGCCCATACTTCAATTTATATGAGGAACCTCCAGCACCTAAAGCGATAATTTGGTTTCCTAAGCAAATTCCCATTGTTGGCACGCTATTTATTATTAATTTACGAGCAACTTCAATAGCTTTTGTATATTTAGCGGGATCTCCGGGACCATTGGAAATAAATACTCCATTTGGTTTGTAGGACATAACCATTTCAAATGTATAATCATGTGGCACTAAAATTACTTCGATTTTTCTCTGTAGGAAATTTCGTAGGATATTATTCTTTACTCCTAAATCTATTATCACAACTTTTCCTTTAGGATTTAAGGGTGTAAATGTTTTCACTCCTTTAGTAGATACCTCGCTTGCTAGATGTCTGAAGTTTGGATCCTCCACTTTTTTGACTTCTTCTTTCAATTCGTCTAAATTTGGAGATTCTCCGGGGTTAAAAACTGCAAGTAATCCTAACTGCACTCCCTCTTCCCTTAATATTTTTGTAATTGCTCTGGTGTCTATCCATTCGATTCCTGGAATATTTTCTTCCAAAAGAAATTCATTTAAGGTTTTTACGCTTTCGTAGTGGCTAGGATTTTTACAACATTCGTTAACGACAAATCCACTTACTTTTATCGAATCTGATTCAAAATATTTGTGAATGCCGTGTGAATCTTTTTCCCACGCAGGAACGCCGTAATTTCCGACTAAGGGATGAGTCATAACTACTATTTGTCCCTTATATGAAGGATCCGTTAGAGTTTCATTATATCCCGCACCCGTAATTGTCGTGAATACAATTTCTCCACATATTTTTTTAGTCGCTCCAAACCCAATCCCTTCGAAATAACGACCATCCTTAAACATTAAAATAGCTGGCCTTTCTTTCTTGTATAACATCGACAAAAATGTATTTATCTTCTTTTATAGTCTTAACATATAGATAACAAATAACTTTTTTTAAGCTTATTATTAACGGGATAGATTGTTAATTGCGTTAGTTTAATCTTTCATTAAAAATAGCTATAGGATATTTGGTTTCACTTTATATTAAATTAAAAATTTACATAGTTAATTTTAAGGAAAAATGTTTAAATAAAATTTAACGAAAAGAGTTTCGTTAAATACAACAGATAAAGCAGCGTGATATAATTGTATAAGAAAACTCAAGTAAAATTTAAAACTTATAAATCTGACGCAGCTCCGTTTTTCTTCTATATTGAGATTTTCCCTTTCGATACATCGTTAATCAGAAATCCAAATTTATTTTCCCTATTAAAAATAATCGAAAAAAATCCGATTATTCCAATTCCGATGCGTGTCGATCGCGTATTTAACGGTGAAAATTCAGTGATCATCCGTCCTAGGGAAGTCATATCTTTTCAAATTTCAGAAGATCAGCTTGCTATTATTAACCCACATCATTTTCTTTCCAATGGTATAAAAAATTTAATATATTTCTCTGAAATTCGTTCTTCAGAACAATTCTTTAAATCTTTATCAAGTAAAGATGTGATATCGTGGTGGGAAGCAACGAGATTCTTATATGGCAATCTTTCTAGACTTGAAGAAGATTTCTCCGCTTTCTTAAGAGCATATTTGCATACATTGGTAAAAAGTTACATTGAAGGAGGTGATCTTGTGAGTGCGGCCATCCGATACTGCCAAATATTAGAAGATATCTGTAAAAAAAGGATGGAACAAAATAAAATTTTAATGGAGATCAATGGGGAGGAATCTAATGTGAAAATGTACAAAAGTAAAGTATTAACTTACTATAAAAAGTTCAAAAAAGTAAGAGAAAAGCAGCATCATCCAGAATTAATTGATATTGAAATATTTAATTACTCCAGTAATAATTGGCCTAAAGATGCAACTTCTATAAAGAGAATAGAGAGTATAATAAAAAAATACATCCCTTTGTTGATTTATGATGATTTGCAAGAATGTATGCTACTGAATTTAAAATACTTAGAAGAAAATGAAAAAACAATTATAAATCCCTCAAGCTTGATAGAAGAAAAAATTATCACCATAATCGACTCGAAAAATTTTGATGATGATTTCAAGAAAAAAAATACTTGGTGGAAGGATTTTAACAACATTGAGCCAGATTTATTTTTAGAGGAGATTTTCCAATCACTTAAGATTAAGGGCTCTGGAAACTAAAGCAGAATTAGTTTATGATACACTTATTTATGAGAATGATTATTGTAAATATTGTAATATTTATTTTGATACTTGTCCATCTAGCACTCTAGAAGGAGGAATTTATCTTAAAGATTTATGCAATAATTACTGTCTGCAAAATTTAAAAAATTTGCCAGAAAATACCGTGATTTGGTGAAACACTTGTATTGTATCTTGCCCTATAGGTAAAATATGAGAATTATTCCGTATACAATACAAATACAACCTATAGCAATTATAAGTTTTACTTAAGTAAATTATTAAAGTAAATACTGATTTGAAACAATATGGAATTTGGGAAAAGTAAGATTGTTATAAAACCTTCTGGAAAAGGCAAATATAAAACAACTTGGATATATATCCCTAGTAAAGTTGCTAAAGATAGTTCCTTTCCGTTTAAAAATGATGAGGAAGTTTTGATAGAGATTAAAAATGGCTCTATATTAATCACAAAAGATGATACACGTACTAGAATGATTAAAGAGACAGGTATTGATAACATAACTCTTCCAAAGCTGCTAAGAAAAAAAGCGGTAGAAAATAGCGAGCAAGTAATACTATATTTTAGAGATGAAAAGTTAACATATAAGGATATTAATGAAAAATCAAACCAAATGGCATGGGGGATATTAGATTTAGTCAATTACCTAAATGTTAAAAGTCCAAAGATTTCATTGATGATGAGAAATTATCCAGATTTTTTATATTCTTGGTTTGGCATAGTAAAATCTGGCTGTGTTTTTGTCCCCATTAATACTGCATTGAAAGGAAAATATTTAGAACATGTTTTGAATGATAGTGATACGACAATTCTAATTATAGATTATAAGTTTCTTAAACTATTCAATGAAGTGCGACCTAATTTGTCAAAAATAAAAAGAATTATTGTACATAATGCTCCAAAAAACTTTGAGTTTAATGATGAATATCTAGATTTTCAATTACTTAAGAGTTCAAACACTGAAAATCCTGAAGTTAGCATATTTGAAGAAGATCCTATACAGATTATGTATACCGAAGGAATTACAGGGAAACCAAAAGGAGTATTGTATAGAAAAATGGTAGTTACAGCCATTAACATAGGTTTTCATTTAAAGAATATTGGTTTATCTAATGAAACAAAAATTTATTGCCCTATGCCTTTATTTCAAGGAGCAGCACAATTTTATGTTATTCTTCCCTCATTACTCTATAATATACCGGTGGTTTTAGCAGAAAAATTCGATGTAAACAAATTTTGGGATGATGTTAGAACACATTCTCCTACGATATTTGCTTATTTTGGAGGCTATTTATTATTTCTCTTATATAATAATCCTAGCAAGTTTGATAGAAAGCATCCTTTAAAATGGGCATATGGTTTCGGTGCTAGTATTGAATTATGGAAAGCATTTGAAAACCGGTTTGGAATAAAATTATATGAGTGTTATTCACATATGGAAGGAGTGGGAATTACAATTAATACATTAGGATCATATGGAGGAAAAACGGGATCAGTAGGAAAACCGTTAGATTCTCTTGATCTGAAAATAGTTGATTCAAATGGTAATGAATTACCTCCAGGGCTAGATAATATTGGTGAAATAACTGTAAAATCAAAAAATAACACCATATTTGAATATTACAAACAACCAGAAGTTAGGGATGTTAAAATCAGCGATGATGGTTGGGTTTATACTGGGGACTATGGATATATTGATGATGATAATTTTTTATTTTTTATGGGTAAAAAGAACGAGATTATACATAGAGCTGGAGATATAATCTATTTAAAAGAAATTGAAAGAATGGTTAATTCACATCCTTCAATTTATATAAGTGCTTGTGCTACAGTTTTAAATGATTCAAAACCAAAAGCAGAAGTGATTTTATACGCCGTTAAAGTGAAAAATTCATCCCTTACTCCTAATGAATTAAGTGACTTCTTATATCATAACATGGCTTATTACCACGTCCCTAGATATGTTGCTTTTTTAGAAAATTTGCCTACGAGTCCAAGTACGGAATATCTTAAGAATACCATTTTGGATGAGTGGGAAAAAATTGGAGGTAAAAAGAAAATTTGGGATAACCAACTTCAAGATTATTTTACAAATTAATCTCCTTCTAAAAAAATAGAGAACTTAAAAGGTTTGCAAAAAAAAAATGATAAAAAAAAATGAGTTAGAATTTGATTTGATTTCTTTTATTTAAATTTCTTTCGTTTTTTCATACCAATAGCAACTATAGCAACTCCAGCAACTCCGAATAAGGCAAAAAGTGGAAATCCAGGTATTATCTCTACAGGAACTCCTGCCGCTTCGTAGCCATCACCGATCATGATTTCAGAGAAAGACCAACCACCCCAAGCATCCCAATCAATTTCATACTTTTTACTAAGCACATAAGCTGCTGTAAGTTGAGAAATAAACATTGTTGGGTATGTTTCAGTTGCGGTCCTAAATTGAATGTCGCTGTATGCTTTTACTCTTCCAGTATCATTTTGGAAATATAAAGCACGTAACAATTCTTGTAGCTCTGGATCGTTAATAAGGCCCCAATTCCAAGTATCTGGAATTAAACCCCACTCGGTGGGGTTCTGGTATCCACCAGTAGCATTCATCCATTGATATGTATAGCTATAAAAGGCATCTAAGTATCCCAAATCGGTTACAGGCATAGGCCACGTCACATAGAAGGCTTCCAAATCTTTATCATACAAATCTTGCCTAAGAACAGGGTTTAACATCACAGCCCACATACCATAAAGGCTAAGTGTCTTCCAATCACCATAATCATTAGAAGGTGTAGCTCCAGATTTATTTAATACCATTCCAATAAGTGCAAGGCTAGTTTCCAACGAACTCGTAAAGTCTACGCTATAGATACTGTGAAAAAAGTTTAATGTAAAAAGTTCCTTAGATGTAGCGTTTGCTAAAGTGCTGACATCGTCTGCAAAGTCAAGCCAATCTTGTGTTGTACTGCTTCCATTAATCCCATTAGCGGCTAGTGTAAAATTGTATGCTGGGTCATTAAAAAGGGCATTACGTGCGATTGTAAGATCAAAAGATGATCCTACAATACTATCATTAAGATAAACGCTTTGTTCCCCCATCAAATTATCGCAACGGTAGGATCTGTCAGTCAAGACATTTGCGAAATATGCAGTATAATTAAACGCAAAAGATATGGCTTTTCTAAATGTTACATCGGTATTAGGCTGTATAAAGTCCAATTGTTCTATGTTGTCAAGTTGAGGAGCATACTCCGTCCAGTTTAGTATGGGTGAAGCTTGTAGTTGATCCTGAAAGAGGACTCCAGAGGGAGGACCATCATAAGCGAAATCAGCATCTCCAGATGTCAACGCAGTTGTTACTAATTGACCATCAGTATCACCAGGAATATATGAGATAACTCCATATTTAACAACCATTTTACCAGCAGCTCTCATATCAGTAAAGTTCCAATAATCGTCATTTCGCTCCATTCTCATTATGTAATTTACTTTATCCACCTCAATAGCTTTCATAACTCCGGTCCCACAAGCAAGGTCATCACCAGTCCAATCACCCGTATCCTTTATTTGTTTGTAAAAGTAATCGACTCCATTAAGATCGCTATATTTTTCCATTGAGATCATCGCAACCCAAGCTACTAATCTAAGATCCGTTACAAAATCATTAAACTCTATTAGGAGAGTTCCACCGGTTCCACTGGCAGTTTCATCAGCAGTTTTTACAATAAGAGTTTTATTAATGATTGGAAAGTGCCCATCTTGTATATAAGTCTTGCTTACATTTGTCCAACTCAGATTGGGGTCATTATCCTTGCCATAATACTGAGGCGCTACAGGTTCTCCCGAAACAGGATCATCACTATAAGTATAGGAATAATTCCAAGAGGGAGTATAGAAGTCCTTATAGTTTAAGCCAGCTTTATAAGTCATGTGGCCCATAATATCACTATGACCTGCTCCTTCCGTACCGGTTAAATTTCCTGTCAGTACATACGCACGATCAATATTCCATTTAGCTACCGTAGCATTCCATTCTGAACCATCCTGAAATCTGACATTTTCCCGAAGAGTAATATTCATAGCACGAATACCACCTGTATTGTTCCACAGAAAACTATTCTCTTCCGAAGGCCATTCCGAAACTACGTCATAACCTGTAGCTAATGTGGGCTTATATGCAGTATAAGGGGAAGTTGGAATAGTTATAATCTCGAATAATTTCTCTAAAGTCTCTCCTTTCGAACTTCCACCTTGTCCTCCAACCAACCAACTTGCTACAAGACTATATTCCCAGGTTGTAGGTCCCCAAGGTTTCTGATCAATGCCTCCAGTTACTACAGTCAATGTACCATTATCTTGTGCTGTAATTAGAGCGCTAGTCCGTAATCGTGAGTCCGCAGTAACCGACATAGCACTTATTCCAAAGAACATAGAACTAACGAGTATGAAAAGTATGAAATATCGTAAGTTATTTCTTTTCATTTTCATTTCCTTTTTATTTTGTTTTTAATTTTTTTTTTTATTAAATTTTTAAATATAATCATATACTTCTTCGAATAGTATTTAAAACTTTCAAACGAAAATTTAATTATTACATATGTAATCAGTATTAAAAAAACTCATAATGATTAAATACAATTTTAATTTTTCAATACTATTAAAATAGGAAATATGATCTGGACATAAATAACTCAACATGCCAACTAAAAGTAAGAAAAGAGGAAGTTGGAAAATAGACTGGGGACGACAAGGACGAGTTACTTTTGCATATATAATTGTTTTTCTTGCTTATTACGGTATTATTGTTAATATTTTTATGTTCGACGAAGGAGAGAATTGGTTTTCCTTTGCGGATATACCCAGTTCTGTAAAATCGATACTTTTTTGGACTTACGGATTTGTATTTATTAGCCCAAGTTGGTATTTCGTTGATTGTTTATTATTATTTTTGGTTTGTTTTTGGTTAACCTATAAAGAAGATATTGCGCATTATGGAATTAGAGCTTCTTTATGGTTAGTTCCTTTTATTGTTTTTGAAGGTTTCGTTCTATACTTAATCATGTTTGGATTTTCTGTTGAACCACTCATTCTTCAGTTTGCATCTATACAGGGGTATGTCAATTTGTTAATTTTATTTGGTATAAATATAAGTGGAGCATTTTCTGGTATGTTTTTGAAGAGATATATTAAAGCTCGACTTGAAATTTAACGAGGTGAATTAATATCGCTAAAAAATCTATTAATATGGTTAAATATATTATAAGACGCATCCTCGTGATGATTCCAATGTTATTCGTTGTCTTGACAATCACTTTTTTTTTATCTCATGCTATGTCTATAAATCCTTTACAATCGATGATGACTGGATGGGATATAAATATTTATTTCGACGAAATGGAAAGATTAGGTTTAAATGAACCAATTTATGTTCAATTCGCATATTACCTTCGAGATTTTTTCACAGGTAATTGGGGGGAATCTTATAGTGGTCCATTTCAGGGTTGGTCAGTTAACGACGTAATTACAACAGTTCTTCCAAGGACGCTTGAGTTAATGATTATTCCAATTATTATAACACCTATAATTGCTGTTAAACTGGGGACCACATCTGCAAAAAATAGGATGAAGAGGAAAGATATTTTGATTAGATCTGTAGCAGTTGTTGGTGCGGGATTTCCTAGTTTTTGGATCGCTATATTGCTTCAATTTTTGTTTGGTAGGATATTATATGAAGCAACTTTTTTTGAATTTGATATTGAAATTTATAATTCTAATAGTGTTATATTGAATCCCTCTTTTCCAGACATGATACCAACTCCATCTAATATCTTTTTCGTTGTATTTTTTCTCTTTTTAATGATTGGAGGATTTTACCTAATTTATCGTGGTAATAAACTCAGAAAACGGGAGGAACCATCAACTAGAAATTATTTACTTTTGTTTATTTCAGGAATATTAATCTGCTTTATTGCAATTGTTCCAATTATGAATCACATAAATACGTATGGCACAAAGTTTAGACTTCTTGATAGTATTATATTCAATGACCCTATCTATTTTTGGGATACAATTGCTCATTTATTGCTTCCTTCGATTTCGATGACATTTCTAAGTCTTGCCGGTATTACACGTTTAACAAGGTCCAGCATGTTAGAAGTACTAGATCAGGACTACATAAGAACGGCTCGTGCTAAAGGAGTTCCTGAAAAAGAGATCATTAATAAGCACGCACTTCGCAATGCATTAATTCCAACAAGTAATCTTATTATAGGGGGAGTTGCTAGTGCTCTATTGGGGTCATTATTTATTGAACTAATATATGGATATTCTGGATTTGGGAACACTTTCTTTTTTGCGATAATGAATGGAAATATTCCATTAATAAATGGATGTGTAATGGTTGCTACAATAATCCTATTAAGTAGCAATTTGCTTGCGGATGTGATGTACACTATTATTGATCCTAGGATTATCTATACATGAAAATAAACTTTAAAATAAAACATAGGCGAATATTTTTGATTAAGTTAGAAGAAGAAACTACGATAAATACCAAAAATAAAGATAAACCGGGAATTTTATCGTTAATAAAATTTTATCTAATTCCGGGTTGGAGAGTTCCTGAATTCTCTGAACAAGAGTATGAAATTGAGAAGACAAGATCTAAAAGAAGGTTCTTTCGTCATTTACTTACTCCTTTGACAATAGTCGGTTCTTTAATTATTTTAGGTTTTGTTTTCATGGGCGTATTTACTTCATGGTTAACAAGATATCCTCTCCAAACCCTAGTACCTCCATCGATTCCGGGTGTTCCTTATGAGCTTCCGAGCTTATTGCATCCATTAGGAACTACTAATAATGGCTATGATGTTCTGGCAAGAATACTTTGGGGTACTCAAACTTCATTATTTATGGCTGTGATACCTACTGGAATTGCAGTTGGTGGAGGATTAGTACTTGGAGTTATCTCAGCATATTTTGGAGGTAAAGTGGACTATATTTTTATGCGAGCTGTGGATTTAATATATTCAATACCTACTTTAGTAATAGTTTTAATTTTAACGCAGATTTTCGGCTTGAATATGATGGACATTTTAATAATCTATGGAAGCTTTGCTATTGCTGGCAATTTAAGATTTATGAGATCATTAGTTTTGCAAATAAGAGAAATGTTGTATGTTAAGGCGGCAAAGACAGGAGGTGCATTAAAGTTTAAAGTAATGTTTTCACACATTTTTCCAAATGCCTTACCTCCTATGATTTTAACTTTTTTTGGACAGATGGCAATTACCATGTTAGGAATAGCCGCAATTGCATTTCTCGGCCTAACTACCTCCCAAATTCCAAACTGGGGACAAGATATTGCCTGGGGGAATATTTATGAAGATAATTTCTTTGCTTTTTTAATTCCCGGTTTATGCACGGCGTTTTTTGCTATTGCAGCCATGTTAATTGGTGATGGTTTACGAGATGCTATAGATCCTAGATTAAAAATATAATTAAATAAAGAATAAAATAAAAAAATGATATTTCAGATAATCGTCTACATTAATCCGCTAATGGCATTTTTAGAGACTCTTTTACTAATAATACTTCTACTTGTAGGGTTTTATATTATTTATAGACTTATTCCAAGGGAATCTAGATTTGATGACAAATCTTTTGGTTTAAGTGCGGGAATTAGTTGTTTGATTTGTTTTGGAATATTCATGGTTATCAAGATTCTCTTTCAGATGTTTGAATCTTTTCATGAAATTTTTACAGCGTTGTCTAAAGATCTCTTTCTATTTGGTGTAGGAGTTTTATTATTCGCTCAATTTTATAGATTATTAGAGTCAAGAAAAAAGCGAAAAATCAGCAATGAGTTTAAGAAATGGACCAGACTATATGTAATTTTATGTTTAGCACTATCTTTGTCGTTTTTCTCTATTGATCTTCTTGATATTTTAAACATTTCATTATACATCGAACCCCTTGTTAGAGCGTTTATCTCTGTACTATCTTCACCAGCAGGGTTTAACGATATTTTCTATCTCAGTTTTATGAATCAATTTGGAATCGTATTTTTTTGTTTAATAATTACTTATCTTTTGAATAGAATGAGAGGTATAAACACTAGAATAGCTAAACTTGTGTTAAAAAAGGCAATGATAATTAGTAGTTTTATTACTTACTTCTTATGGTCCTTCCTTACCTTTCTTTTTGTTGCATATTTAGGTAATTTTTTCGATTTTGGTAGTTTTTTCTTAGATTTTCGAGTTCAGATAATTACCAATATTGGAACTTATATTGTTTTATTTTTTTATTTCCTAAAATATAAGTATTTACCGGAAAGCGGTGAAATAACCA
This sequence comes from Promethearchaeota archaeon, assembly GCA_030599585.1. Classification (GTDB taxonomy): domain Archaea; phylum Asgardarchaeota; class Lokiarchaeia; order Sigyniarchaeales; family SOKP01; genus SOKP01. The sequence continues at coordinate 32,014 of JAUVNS010000006.1, forward strand.
GGTATAGACTTCAAGAGGAAATCAAAAAGAAGGAAGAAGATCGCATCGGAGAGCTGAAAGATGTTGTTTTGGAAGTTGAAAATCTTAAAACATATTTCTACACGGAAGAAGGAGTTGTGAGAGCTTTAGAGGAAATATCTTTAGAGATAAAGAAAGGTGAAGTATTAGGGCTAGTAGGGGAAACAGGTTGTGGAAAAACGGTCACAGCATTATCTATTCTTCAGATAATAAGAGATCCAGGGGTAATTGAAGCCGGACGGATTATTTATAAAGGAGAAGATTTACTGAAAAAAAATGAGGAAGAAATGTTAAATTATCGTGGAAAAGAAATAACGATGATTTTTCAGGATCCTTTACTTTCCTTAAATCCTGTTTTTAAAGTAGGAAAACAGATATCTGAAGTTTATCTTCTGAATATGGAAAAAGAATTGACTTTGGAAGCTTTAAAAAACCCCAAAACAAGTATATATGGAATTGCTCGTGATTGGAGTGTAAAAATGTTAGAAGATTTAAATATTCCTAATGCTGAAAGCATCTATGACCTATATCCTCACGAATTAAGTGGTGGTATGAGACAAAGAGTCCAAATTGCTATGGCTCTTGCATGTAATCCAAGTTTATTGATAGCAGATGAACCAACGACTGCTTTGGATGTGACTGTTCAGAATCAAATACTAAAACTTATGAAAGATTTATTGAAGAAATATGAAACTTCAATTTTGTTTATTACACATGATTTAGGAATTATTTCAAAGGTAAGTGACAAAGTCGCGGTGATGTATAGTGGTTATATTGTGGAAAATGGCGCGCGAAAAACATTATTTAGTTCTCCATTTCATCCGTATACTAAAGCTCTCTTGAGATCGATTCCAAAAGTAAGAGAAGAAAAAGAAAAATTAGAGGTCATTCGTGGATCAGTTCCTAATTTAATATATCCTCCTTCAGGTTGTCGTTTTCATCCACGTTGCCCCTATCGATTTGAAATATGTGATTCAATAATACCAAAAAATATAGAAGTTAGCCCAGATTATTATGTGGCTTGTCATCTCTATGATCCTGAATTTAAAGATCATACAGAAAAGATATAATAAAAAATAATTTGAGAATGTGATTGATTTTGTTATTACAAACCTTTAGAAATGAACCTTGGATTCAAATAAGTTTATTAATTGTTGTTTTTATAATTGGAATTGCTTTACAAAAATCATATAATAAAAATATACTGAAGTTAGAAACTTATACGAACGGTTTTTCTCTAACATTGAGAAAAAACTCTCCTTTTATGAGATTAATCTTTTTAAATCTTACTTGGTTAATAGTTAATCTTTCAGGAATTTTTATTTCCTTCTTTCTATTTAATTTTGTTTTTTTTTATTTGGTTAACATAATTGATGTTTTATTGATTATTGCTAATATAATTATAGGTACTCTATTGTACATGAAATTGTATAATAAAGAATTAAAAAATTCTCTCATTACAATCACACTAATTCAAATAGTTCTAAGTGGGATTGGTATCTTGCTTAACCTTTTTTTTAAGGTATTCCAAACCAGTTTGTCTCTACCTGATGATCAAGTAATGATTTATTTCTTCGAATATATTATAAGTGTTGTAATAACGATTAGCCTTACAATATTTTTTATTAAATATGGGAGTAAAATCCAATTAGTTTATGAGACAACAGGTTTAATAGCTCTTACAGCTGTTATACCAGGGTTGATTTTTATTTCAATTAATTTTCTTTTAGACCCAGTATTTATTTTTTATAATCTCGTTCAAGTTATTATAGTTGCCTTGGCTATTTCTATTATTTTAGCAATAATTCTTAAAAAGCTTTCATATAGAAAAATCCCTCGATATGATTTAGAAGAAATGAAAGCTCTTGAAAAAGGTCAAGCCCTATTGGACATTGAAGATTTAAAAGTCCATTATCCGCTTCTTAAAGGTGTTTTAAGAAAACAAATTGGTTCTGTCAAAGCAGTAGATGGTGTTTCCTTTAGCATTAAAGCTGGTGAAACTGTTGGATTAGTTGGAGAAAGTGGATGTGGAAAAACAACAGTAGCTTTGGCTATTTTAGGATTAATCGAGAAAACATCAGGTAATTTGTTATTAAAAGAAGAACTCCTACCAAAAGATTATTCGCGTATAATAAGAAAAAGTATTCAAATGGTATTCCAAGATCCTGATGCTTCATTAAACCCTCAATTGAAAGTAATAGATATCATTGCAGAGCCGCTCAAAAACATATTGGGAATCACTAATAATATTAAACTTAGAAAGCATGTGTTAAAACTTTTAGAAGAAGTCTCTCTAAAGAAAGAGCATTTAGATAGATATCCGCATGAATTCTCAGGGGGACAAAAGCAACGAATAATCATTGCCAGAGCATTAGCTTGTAATCCAGAACTAATTATACTGGACGAACCTACTTCTGCCCTTGATGTATCTGTTCAAGCTCAAATCCTTAATTTACTCAGAGATTTACAAAGAACTTATAATTACGGTTTTCTATTTATCACACATGATTTATCTGTGGTTCATCACATCGCTGATCGGATTGCTGTTATGTATCTTGGCAAAATTGTTGAAGTGGGTAATAAAAAACAGATATTCTCAAATCCCACTCACCCATACACTAAAGCCCTTCTCGCGTCCCGTTCAGAAGTCAGTGAAGAGGATCGGGAGATTACCTTTGTTCTTTCAGGAGAGGTTCCAAGTCCAATTAATCCACCTCCAGGTTGCAGTTTTCATCCCAGGTGTTATACAGAATCGTATAACGAACTATGCAAACAAGAATCACCTCATAAGATTGAAGTAGAAGAAGGGCATTTTATTTGGTGTGTGAACGAGGAAGTACTAAGAGATACTCACGATTTTGTTTTTTAATAATTAGCTTCTTTTTTTCAAATTACATTAGTAATTTACAGAGTTTTTACCAGTTATATTTTATATAATGAAGTACTTTTTCTTTAGAATTTATTAAAAAAGTGCTTAAATATAATGATAAAAAAAAGAAGAAAACTAAAAATTATATGCATAATCTCCTTAGTTCTGATTTGTACTTCATATTCTTTATCTTTTCTAGGATTTACCAGCGAAGGTGAGTATAATTCATCTACTTTCTCACCTATTACTGCCCAAGGAGGTGTCCATTGGCCAGGAAATTCAAGTGAATGGACAGAAATAGATCCTGCAGACCAGGGATTAGATGCTGATAAGATATCGCAAATGTTTGATGTAATTGAATCTTCTTCGTACGATATCCACAGTGTTATCATTGTAAAGAATGGGTATCTTATAAGAGAAGAGTTCTTAAATGATTCGGTAATTCGTCCAGAGGAAACATACGCAGATGGGACTAAACTCCATTTCCAAGCTTCCACAACCAAATCCTTAATGTCTCTTTTAATTGGGGCTGCTATAGGACAAGGTTTTTTAAATGATATAAATCAGACTCTCTACGAATTTTTTGCTGATATTTGGAGTCCTAGTTTTGCTAATAGTACGCTAAAAAAGAACATTACAATAGAACAGCTGTTAATGATGAATGCAGGGCTTATGGGCTCTTATGATTCTGCTTATCCCGAAGGTTCTACTGTTTTGATTGATTGTATTAATTGGACGCTTAATAACGTGCCTATACAATATACTCCTGGAGAACTTGGAGGTTTTGCATATAGTAATGATGGACCTCATCTCTTATCAGGGATAATAGCTAATGTAACTGGGATGAACACATCTGCTTTTGCTCAACAGTATTTATTCGGACCAATGGGAATAACAGAAGAAGAATGGAGTTGGCGGAATGATAGCAAAGGTGTTAGTTTAGGGGGATATGGATTTGATTGTTCACCGAAAGTACAAGCAAAAATAGGAGTACTATGTTTGAATAATGGTAATTGGAATGGCACTCAACTGATACCTTCAGATTATGTAAAGGAAGCGACATCATTCAAGACATCTCATGGAAGATGGACTTATGCTCCCCCAACTGATATCTTTAATTATGGATATCTATTCTATACTAACGACTCTAATAATGGATACCATACAGCTGGTGCAGGTGGGCAAAATATCTATGTTATTCCGGACTACAATACAACTGTAGCTTTTACAGGTTGGGACATGTCTGATGCAGTGTATAAGAGTTTTATATATGATTATATTCTTTATGCTGAAAGTAATGATACTAAATGGGAACGAACCAGTGATTGGACTGGTGCAGAAGAAAAAACATATACTTGGGAAACAACTGAAGCGGATGAAAGTACACTATTACAGATGAATACAGAATTAAAGCTTTCTCTCGGAGCTTCTTCTCGGCAATATTCTTTTAGTTCGGGAACTGCTACTGGTTTAGCGGGATCTGGGATGATAATAGAAGCAACTATAACGAATGTCGCCTACGACCAATTGTCTGCGTCATTCAACGGGAATGTTTCAATTTTAAGCGGAGATGTGACTACAGAAATCGGTGGAGTAACAGACATCTACGGCCTCACATCTAGTGGAGAAATTTGCATAATTGCCAATGAATCTAACACAGATAATTTAGACGCACATTTAACTATGTATTATAAGTATTCAAGCATATTTTACACATTTCCATTAGATTACATGATGCCCTCTGGTTATGGTTGGACGAGTACTGGTTATAATCTGTATCTACTATTTACCGCGATAAATACTGATTGGGATTATGTACTCTCAAATTGGAACGCTACCCTTCAAGGCTCACTGACTTATGGTACAGACTATACACTGGAGAAATCTGGGAATGGGTGGAATGTTTGGTATAATGTGGGTGCCACAAATCCATTTCTCGTTCCTATTTGGGGTGACTATGACCAGACAGAGACACTCGAAATTACATTTGAATATGATAACAATGGTGTTTTAAACTATTCCTCGGTAAGTTATGGTGGAGTAGTTGCTCATAGATTAGAGCTAAAGGTTGAAGCACCTCCAACTCCGCCTCCCGAAATTCCGGGTTACGATCTTGTCTATTTGTTAGGTGTTAGCACATTTGCTGGAGTAAGCATAATATTACTTAAAAAACGCAGAAAATTTCAGAAAGAACTTTAAATATTTACATTTTAAAATAATTCTCTTTTTTTTTTTAAACTCTTAACTATTTTAATTTTTTAAAATATTCTCTGTAGCCTTTCTTTACTATATTATGTTGGCTAATCTTCACACTTGGAGGTAGTTCGACATATTGCTTCATTTTATCTAAATAAAATTGAACCTTACCTTCGAACTCCTTTTGTAAAATAACGGGATCCGGGAGATGAAACGATCTACAAGCAATCAAGCCCATTATTGCATTTCCTATAGGATTTACATGCAAACCGTCAAGCATTAATTCGGAATATGTGTTTTTGTCATTCTTATAAAACGCTGAGAAATACTTGTATTGATCGATAAGTGGGATTTGCCTTTCAGAACTAATCATCCTTTTAATTTCCATATAATCTGGAAACTTTTGAAATGTTTCAGACATTTCTTCAAATATCGGGCAATAATATGTTTGAAGAATTGGTAAACACTTGATTCCATATAGTTTATCAATAATTTTATCCAAGCTAGCTCTATAATCATCAAGTGGCATTCCTGCATTGGCATCATTACCACCTATGGTTATAAAGGTAATATCCGGTTTGTAGTTAATAACATCACGATCGATTCTTTTTAATAGGTCTTCGACTGTTTCTCCATTAATCCCTTGATTTATAGTAGTTATCTGTCTTCCAACCCATTCACGGAAAGAAGCTGTTAGCCAGGAAAACCAATTAAAATGACCTAAAGAGTGCCAATGAAGTTCGGTATTACTCGATCCGAAAGCAATAATGCGAATTGCTTTACTTGGTTCTTTTTTCCAATTTCTTGTTAATTGTTTAAGCATTTTTACTTAGGCTCTTTAATTTTTCAGTTATTCTTTTTATTATCGCAAAACTAAAAATTATATTTTGAGTTTAAAATCCTATTATATATTTCTTTTGTCATAAGTTCATATCCAGATGAGTTAGGTAAAAGAATATAAAGAGAATCTTCTATTTTTTCAAGATTAAATGACTCTTTTTTTAAATTTCCTTTCTGAATTTTAAGAGTTGCTGTTGTGATTAATTTAGGAGTAAAACGAATAAATTTTGGAATAGCGTATTCTGGTAAACAATCCTGAAGCATAGAGTAAAATTTTGAAAAATTAAAATCATTAATAGACTTTGAATTGGTGATAAGCGAAACCATTCCAGCTCGCCCTTCTGTATTAGGTATTAATACACCATAAACACAACTCATTTCAACTTGGTCAAAATCATTAATTACAGCCTCAACTTCTTCAGTAGACACATTTTCTCCTTTCCATCTAAAAGTATCTCCAATTCTATCAACAAATTGAGCGTGTTTATAGATCTTCTTAAAAATTCTTATTTCTTTGATAAGATCTCCAGTATTAAAAAAAATATCTCCCTCCTCAAACACATTTCTGAAAATCTTTTTTTCATTCGCATTTTTATTAGTATATATGTAAAAATCATCTGTAATTATCTGTGCTATAAGAAGCCCTGCTTTACCTTCCTTTACTCTAATCATATAACCGTTTTCATCTCTGATAGGCTCATTAGTATCTAAATCATATTTCACAATTGCATATGGATTTAAGGTAAAGCCAACGGTACAATTTAAATTGAAACGGTTTGCTAAATTTGGTGAATTTTTTTCGGTAGCACCATAGAATTCAAAAATTTGTTTAATTCCAAATCTTTTTTTGAAATCCCTCCACATTTCATTCCTGAGACCATTTCCCACGATTTTTTTTATATAATGTTTTCGATCAGTAGGTTTTTCGGGTTGGTTGTATAGGTATCGACAAATTTCACCAATATAATTAAAACTAGTAGCTTTAAATTTAATAGCATCATCCCAAAATTTACTAGCAGAAAATTTACGCCTTAATGCAATAGTTGAGCCATATCTTAATGCTGCTGCATAAGCTACTTGTATAGCATGAGAATGAAACAGAGGAGTAGTCACATATATTACATCCTTGTGGTCAAATCCAACAACAGTATCAGCGAAGTAAATACTACAATCGTAAGTATGTCCGTGTGTAATGATTGCTGCTTTTGGTAACCCCGTTGTTCCACTAGTGAAGATGTAAGCGTATGGGTCTTTCGCTTGGAGTGTTTTTGATGTTGGAGGGTTGGAAATATCTTCATTTTTTACAAGATCTAATAAATTCTGAAACTCGTCGGGTTTTTTAACATCTCCGTTATCTGGAACAAAGTATAAATGATTAGATTGTTCTTCTGATAATTTAAGGTCCTGACGAATATCTTCAAACGCTTCTATTAATTCTTCACCAATAATAAAGACTTTTCCAGGATCGATGTTAATACTATGCACTAGAGAATTGGATCTTTGTTTAGTATTAATTAGAGAAGAAATAACTCCTATTTTAGACAATCCAAATATTGTAAACATCATCTCAGGCCTATTCGTTATAAAAACAACAGCTATATCTCCTTTGTTTAACCCGACCTTTTTTTGGAAATAATTGGCATATCGGTTGCACCATTCATTATATTCCTTATGTGTGTACCTTTCATCTTCAAAAAGAAGTGCGGCATCATTAGGATACTCTTTAGCATGTTTTTCTATCAAAATTGCAACATTATTATAAGATTCTGGAGTTATAGCCAAGGCTTCATCAACAACGCTTTCCATTCGCTTAATTACATGGCGAGAAAATAACCAAGTCTTAATGTAATCCCATTTAGAGGGTAAGTAACTATTCCTTTTTTTTGATTGGGTACGATTTATACTCATAATATAGGCACTTCTTAATTTTAACTAAGTCTTTCATTTAAAAAGTACTTACTATGTAATTTCTATCAAATTACATAAGTAAAAAAGGATAACTTATAAAAAAAATAAATAAACTTAGTTAGATAAATATTTTTAAAGAGTAAGAAACAGATGAAATAAGCTAATGAAAAATTCTGATATTGTTGAAACTACGACGGGAAAACTAAGGGGTTGTATAGAAAAGGGTTTGCCCATTTTTAAAGGGATACCATATGCAGAACCTCCAATTGGTGATTTGCGTTTCAGGAACACTGTTGAAAAGGAACCTTGGGAAGGCATCCTTGAAGCTGTAGAATTTGGTTTTATCGCCCCTCAACCTGATATAGTTGGATCATCGATAAGATATCATCCTCAGAGCGAGGATTGTTTAACATTAAATATTTGGACTCCCGCATGTGATAATGAAAAACGCCCTGTAATGTTCTGGATTCATGGAGGAGGATTTCACTACGGAGGAGCTCCATCACCACGTTATAATGGTGAATTTTTAAGTCAAAGGGGTGATGTTTGTGTAATTACGATAAATTATCGTTTGGGAGCATTAGGGAATCTCTATGTACCTGATGAAGTTTCAAACCTTGGTTTTATGGACCAGATCGCTGCTTTAAAATGGGTTTATGATAACATAGCAAATTTTGGTGGAGATCCTCATAATATCACGATTTTTGGTGAGTCTGCAGGAAGTACAGCTGTTTGCACATTACTTTCAATGCCCGCTGCAAAGTCGTTCGTTCGTCGAGCAATTTGTCAAAGTGGAGCTCTGGATTCTCAAGGTCATCACACAGAAGGTGGTATTCTAGCTTCTAAGACTTTATTTTCGAGACTCGGAATAAAAATAGGTGACATTGATGCTATTCGCAAAATCTCAGTTGAAAAATTGATTAAAAAAGAAAACGAGATAAGATTAGAAAAATGGGATAAACAAGACTGGACGGGTTATCCTCCTACTATTGATGAAAATAAGGTACCGGATCACCCTCTACTAGCCATTGGTAAGGGATCGTCAAAGAATGTAGATTTATTAATTGGAACTAACCTTAATGAGTGGACATTCTTTTCAATGTTGACTCCAAAATTACAACTTATTGATTGGAATGGTTTAACTGAACTGATAAATATAAATTTAAATAAATTAGATTTAGATAAAACCCAAGTTGAAAAACTTATCGATTCATTTAAACACTCTAGAAATAACCCCTTTGAGGTATTGAATGCCATATCCACGGATGTAACTTTTCGATATCCCTCTATAAGAGTAGCAGAAGCTCAATCAACACACAATAATAATACATATATGTATCTATTTACTTATAGAACCCCTGTAATGGGGGGCGTTTTTGGAGCCACTCACGCGCTCGAAATTCCTTTCGTATTTGGATCTTTAGATAATACTGAATTTGGGGTTTATCCTAAGAGGGATGAAATTAATTCAAAAATTTCTGAGCTAATGATGGATACTTGGATTTCTTTCGCAAGATCAGGTAACCCAAATCACAATGAAATCCCTCCGTGGCCTACGTATGATACAGACAATAGATACACATTATTATTTGGTGAGACTATTAAAATAGAGAAAGATCCATTGCGAGCTGAAAGGTTAGCAATGGAAAAACTTCCTTTTAAGTATAGACATTGATCTTTTTCTTAAGAATTTCTTATCTAGTTTGTGATATATTAAGAATTTAAACAAGATTAGCTATTTTTTACGATAGTAAATATTAATTCTATAAAGAAAATAATTAATATCAATTTCATATAATCATTATTAATTTATGACAGAGTTCAATAATAGTAAAGATAATTATGAGGAGATGTTATGAAAAATTTCAATTATTATTTACCAACGAGTATTAGATACGGTTGGGGCCGTGTGAACGAAATTGGAAAAGTTACTTCGCGTTTAGGAAAAAAATGTCTTTTAGTTACAGTCAAACCCTTTCCCGCAATGAAACCTTTGTTTGAAAAAGTTATAACGCTATGTAATGAAGCAGGAGTTGAAGTAATTCATTTTGACGGTGTTATTCCCAATACAACCACCGATTCTATAAATCTAGCATCTGAAATGGCAATCAAAAACAACATTGATGTTGTATTAGGTGTTGGTGGTGGATCGAGCATTGACACTGCCAAGAGTATTGCAGTAGGTGCTACTCATGAAGGAGATATATGGGATTATCGATTAAAACAAAAACGTATTAACAGTAAAAAGTTATTACCAATTGTTACCATTCCCACTACTTCAGGAACTGGAGCTGAAATCACAAGCGTAGCAGTTATAAAAAATCCTAAAGAAAAACTAAAGTCTGTGCTTGCAGATTGGTCTTTATGTCCAAAAGTTAGTATCGTTGATCCTGAAACCACAATGACGGTTCCTTCATATATAACAGCTTCAACTGGCTTCGATGTTTTCTGCCATTTATTTGAAAGTTATTTGAATAAATTCTCGACATACATAGTTGATTTGATTGCTTTGGATTCTATAAAAATGGTAATTAAGCATCTACCAATCGCTATTGAAGATAGTTCAAATAAAGAAGCAAGAGAAGCTCTTTCTATGACTAGTACATTTGGAGGAATTTGCATAACAAATGTTGGAACCACACTTTTTCATGCAATAGGCATGTCTATAGGTGGAAATACCTCAAATATTATGCATGGAGAAGCCCTTGCGATAATGTATCCTGAAATAAATCGTTGGACTTGGAAGCATGCTGCACAAAAATATGCAACCGTTGGTAGACTATTTAATCCAAATTTAATAAATGAATCTGATGTTGTCGCCGCAGAACAAGCGTGTATTGAAATAGAGAAGTTCATAAAGAAAATTGGATTGTGGATAAGCTTAGAGGATAAAAATGTTTCTGAAGGTGATCTAAAAAAAATAGGTGATGATGCACTTGAAATCCCTAATTATAAGTTTCATCCTAAAGTTCCCAATCTTGAAGAAATAAATAACCTTATTAGAAGAAGTTATAAAAATTAAATATCTAAGCATTTTTTATTACTATTTATTTAAATTATGAGGTGAAAAAATAATTTCTAATAAAATAATGACTATGGAAGAGGCAATAAAGAAATCTGTTCTTAACAATGATTTAGTTTTTTTAGGTGGATTTTCTAATGGTATTCCATTTTCCGCTGCTCATGAGATTATAAGACAAAATAAAAGGAATCTTAAGATATGTAAATGTAGTGGGGGAATGCTGTTTGATCAATTAATAGGAGCAGGAGTTACAGATCAAATAATTACATCACATTGCTGGAACCCCCATGGTCCACAACCAGCTTGGAATCTTAAGAGAGCGATAGAGGAAGGAATACCTCAAAAAATAGTCTATAATGAGCAATCACTCTTTATGATCAACATGTCTTTTTTTGCTGGTTATATGGGTGTGCCTTTTATGCCGATTCGTTCAATTATTGGGACCGATATTTACGATCATCCCAAAGAAGTTGGATTAAAAGCAGCGGTAATGGAATGTCCTTTTACTGGAGAAGAACTTTGTGTTGTTCCTGCTATAAATCCCGATGTTGGAGTTATCCAGGTACAACGGTCAGATAGTGAAGGTAATGCACAAATGTGGGGATTAATTGGTGATACAAAGTTTGGTATTAATTCATGTAAAAAAATAATTGTAGCTGCAGAAGAAATTGTAGATAAAAAAGTAATTATGGAATCTCCCGAACGTACAATCGTGTCTGCAAATAAGGTTGATGCGGTTGTGCATGAACCTTGGGGAGGTCATCCTAGCTACATACAAGGCTTTTATTACATCGATTTAGAATATAGATTTAATTATGCTAAAGAAACTAAAACAGTAGAAGATTGGGAGAATTGGCTTGAAAAATGGGTCACTGGGGTAGATGATCGAGAAGAATATCTGAAAGTATTGGGAACTGAAAAAATAACGAAATTAAAAGCAAAAAGTCTTATACAAGGAGCTGTCGATTATGGATATTGATGAAAATATATATTGTAAGGAATATACCGGCTTTGAGATGATGCTAGTCTCAGCATGTAGACAGATTAAAGATGAAGATATTGTATTTAATGCTTTTCATTGGCCGTTTCTTGCGGTTCATATGGCAAAATTACTTCATGCCCCAAATCTTTTCACAGTATTAGAAGTTGGTTTGTTTCAGGACGAGCTTCCTAAACCCGATAAACTTCCGTATTCGATTAGTGATCCAGTTTTAATCCCAAATTCATTGTTTATCGGAGATTCTATTGATGCATTATCAGTTCTTCAACGTGGTGAAGTCACTCTGGCACTATTAAGTACATCTAGTATTGATAAGTATGGAAACTGTAATACCACTGTAATTGGCCCTTATCAAAAGCCGATTTATCGATTACCAGGGGGCGGAGGAGCTACAGAAATAGCAGGTTTATCAAAAAGAGTGATTTATCTTGTAGACGACCATTCAAAACGTAGATTTATTAAAAAATTGGATTTTATCACCGATCCGGGATATTTAAAAGGCTATGATAGTCGAATTAAAGCGGGATATCCTCCTGATACTGGTCCTGAGGCTATAATTTCACCTCTTTGTATTATGCGATTTGATTCCGTGACTAAAGAAGCGTATCTGGACGCTTTAAATCCAAATGTTACTATAGACCAAGTAAAAGAAGTCACTGATTGGGACCTAAATGTTGCAAAAGAAGTGAAAGAAGTCGAACCACCTACAATCAGAGAAATCGAAATATGTCGAAAAACTATGAAAGACGCAATCGACCAATATTATATATTAAAGCCAGAATGGACCAAGTATCTGGATAAGTAAAAAATTTATTACAGTAAATTTTCTATAAATTTTTTAATTTTTTCCATAGCTCCATTTGATTCAGGTAAATCAGTATTATGAAATACATGTATAGTATCATCCCACGTTTGCATTGATATCTTAACCCCCGCTTTTTTCGCACGTTCATAAAATCTTTTAGAATCATCATATAACATTTCACTTGTACTTACTTGAAGCAAAATAGGAGGTAAGTTTTTTAAATCAGCATATAGAGGAGAAACAGTAGGATCATAAGGGTTTTTGCCTGCTAAATGAGATTCCACCCACCAGATGTAGCCTAAATCCCCTAAAATAATATCAGTGGAAGAATTTTTTTTTATTGAATCACCTGTTATCGTCATATCTGTTGATGGTGAAAGCCCTATTGCTCCTGCGGGTAATAAAATTCCATTATCTCGTAGTTTAAGTAAAGTCATAAAGGTGTAATACCCTCCCGCAGAAGATCCAGCAATTATTATACTTTTAGATTGAAATCCAGAGGAAAGAAGCCATTTGTAAACAGAAACACAATCTTCCAATGCTGCAGGATGAGGTTCCTCTGGAGCAAGACGATAATTTATGCTTAAAACCTTCAAGTTAGTCGATTTTGCTAATTTCAAGGTGAAGAACTTATGACTGTTTGAAGACCCCATAATATGACCCCCTCCATGAATGTATAAAATGATGCGATCTTCTCTTGCTCCACGATAGTAAAACCATTCGCAAGGAACATTATTGGCATTAACTGGTTTTCTTATTATTTCATCTGTAAATGGAAATAATTGTTCCATATAGTCTGCGCTATATTCCATATAAAACCTAAGATGTTCTGCTAAAAGTAACTTCTCCTTCATAGTTAGCATATTTTTCACATCTTCTCCATTAAGCCAACGACTATTCAAATCTCCTACTTTTTTCCAAATCGGGTTGTAATCATCCTCTGTATAAGTTACGCTTTTAAAAAAGGCTTTGTTAACTTGAGTCAAGAAATTTTGGCGGATTTCAAAAATTTCAAGGATTTCAGGTCGAATAATTTTCGACTTATCAACTATAGGCACTAATCAACACTCTTTTCATAAACTTAATGTCTACTAGAATTCTAGAATAGTAACTATTTTAATCAATTCCTACTTAGTAACGGATTCTACGTAAGTAATTTCATAATCTCACATACTATTTTCATAGCTTAATATCTTCTAAGATCGATGTATTAAAACTTTGAGTGAATGCAAAAATTGAAATTGCTGTATTTGTATAAAGATGTGATTTTAATATGATTAAAAATTTTACTGAAGTAATTTTAATTCGAGAGAAACAGAAATTAAAAAGTTAAGAAAAATAGATAAATATTGAATCATGTTGGGACACATAAATTTTGAAGATTTGGAACTAAAGTTTGGATATTCCTGTATGCCGAATAGGTTACATTATTATTCGAAAGAAGAAAACGATTTTAGAATGGAAGTTCGCGAATGGTGTGAAATAAATGTTGTACCAGTCGCAGAACAGATAGATAGAAATAGAGATAAGGAATTAGCTGTAAAGACTTTAAAGAAAATGCCATATCTTGATATGACCATCCCAAAAGAAGCCGGAGGTCAAGGTAAAGCGATTCTATATCGCACTATTTTAGGAGAGGAATTAACTGCTTTTAGTTATGCCTTAGCGGGTGTTTATGGAGCGTCATCTTGCCTGTTTGCTGGTCCGATTATTGAATTTGGTACTTCTGGTCAGAAAAAGAAATACTTATCTGGTATCGGAAATGGATCAAAACTCGGTGCAATTGCTATTACAGAGCCAACAGGTGGTTCTGATGCAATTGGTGGTATGAGATTGAGAGCAATCCGAGATGGTGATCATTATATCTTAAATGGTGAGAAATGTTTCATTACTAATGGAAGCGTAGCTGATTATCTATGTTTGTATACAATAACCAATGATCAGGTTAGATCACACAAAGGAATGACTGCCTTTATTTTTGAGACAGATACACCAGGGTTCGAAGTGGTCAAAGATTATAAGCATATGGGGAGAAGAGGTATGCCAAACTCGCATTTAAGATTTACCAATTGTAGAGTTTCCGTTGAAAATATGCTTCACAAGGAAAATGAAGGTCTTGATGTACTACTTTATGGATTAGATGGTGAACGTACTTTTACTGCATCTCAATACGTCGGTTTAGCAAGAAGCGCGTTTGAAATTGCTTACAGATATGCTCATAAACGAGAACAATTCGGAAAAACATTATATAAGATGGAAGGAATTAGCTTTAAACTTGCTGAAATGTTCATGGATATAGAATTAAATCGAATTGCAATGGTGCAAATTGCGCGAATGCTTGATAATGGTCATTACTTAAGAGCAACAGTTGCAGCATTGAAAGCTAAAATAGCTGATGCCACTGTACGAATTACACAAGAAGCGATTCAAGTTGTTGGTGGTTTGGGATATACTGAAGAATACCCATTAGAACGATATTATAGAGATGCTAAAATCGGGCAAATATCAGCAGGTACATCAGAAATTATGAGATATCTTATCACAAGAGAAATGGTCCGAATGTGGGGAAAGTAAGGGTGAATGAATATGGAAGGAAAAGTTAAACTTGATATCGAGGACAAAGTTGCTAAAATAGTTCTCAACGATGCAGAAAATTATAACCCATTGAACAAAGAGATGGGAAAAGAGTTACTCGGAGTTTTAGAAAAACTTAGAGACAACAAAAATGTGAGATGTTTAATGATCACTGGTTCTGGCAAAGCCTTCTCTGCAGGTGGCGATATTAAAGCTTTTAAGGACAGTATTGAAAAGGGGAGACCAGGGGAAGCTATGGATGAACTATTGAAAAGTCTCTATAAGATTGCCCTAGTATTGCGTCAATATCCAAAACCAGTAATAGCTGCTGTAAATGGTTGGGCAGTTGGGGCGGGAATGAATCTTGCACTCTCCTGTGATCTAATCATTGCATCGAGTAAAGCCAAATTTAGACAGTCGTTTAGTAAGCTTGCATTAATTCCCGGATTTGCGGGAACCATGCTTCTTAGCCGCCAATTAACCTGGCAACAAGCAACTGAAATGGCGTTTTTTGGAGATACGTACACAGCGGAGGATATGCTTAAATTAGGGTTTGTTAATGAAGTTGTTGACTCCGAAAAATTAATGGTAAGAGCTAATGAGATGGCATCGAAACTCGCTAGTGGTCCAACGCTGACTTTCGCGCGTACGAAGAAGTTATTTTTTGATGCTTTAAGTGATCCTCTAATAGATCATCTTGAAAACGAAAGGCAAATGCAGATAAAATCAGCAGAAACACAAGATTTTAAAATTGGTGTTTTTGCTATTAATGATAAAAAAGAACCAGAATTTATTGGTAGATAAATTAACATAGTAGAATTGTTAACTCATTATGAGGGAATCGGCTAATTTCAATAAAGAACTTGCTTTACCATGAGAAGAATTCAATTGATCTAATAATAATAGATAAATAAAGATTTAACTTATGCAATTTTAAACAGAAATTGGCGTAAATAAAAAAAAATAATTAGTAGCTACCACAATGTCATTGATTCAGTGAAAAGCTGTCTTAGATCTTCAGCACTGGCTGGTCTAGGACTCAATTTAGTTACACGATGCTGAGGCAAAGTTCCTTGAACTAATTCCTCTATATCGTTTGAACCATACCCAACAGCTCTTAAACCATTAGGCATCCCTGTGGCTCGCATTAGTTTAATAATTTCATTTGCAAGAATTTCACCAGCATCTTTTTTGTCTGAGTCAGATATATCAACACCCATAAGTTGGGCAGTGTACAAGTGTAACTCTGGATTAGTACTAGCGGTGAAACGAAATACAGCAGGTGAAACAAGTACTACACACATACCGTGTGGAATAATTGGATACTCTGATTTTATTCCTTCAGGTTTGTATTCTCTTACCATCCCTGACACCGGATAGGACATCCCATGGGCTAAATGAACCCCTGCATTGCCAAAACCTATACCTGCAAAGGTAGATGCTAGGATCATTTCAGCTCGCGCTTGATCATCGGACGGGTTTTGAACAACACGAACAATGTTTTTCGAAACCATTTCGACCGCCTTGGACGCCCAAAGATGGCTAATCGGATTGGCACCTTGGTAAGCAGGACGCATCTCAAGGCTTTCAGGAGCAGGTCGTTGATGGTAAGGGAGGGCAGTTATTGATTCCAACGCGTGACAAATAACATCGAAACCACAGGAGGCAGCGACTATCTTTGGTACAGTTCGAGTGTTATTTGGATCGATGATTCCTATTAAAGGCCGTAATGCCCGATGTGCAATACCAGTTTTCGCATGCATTGCTTCTAAATCGAAAATCGCAACTCCAGTTGTTTCACTTCCAGTACCCGCGGTTGTTGGAATTGCTATCATTGGTTTTAAAGGTCCTGGAATGGGTTGACCCTTCCCGATTGGAGCGTTGACATAATATAAAAAGTCGGCGGGGTATGTCGAGAATAAATTGGCGATCTTTGCAGTATCCATGCTCGAACCCCCCCCAATGCCTAGAAAACCATCGAAGTTACCATCAATTGCGAATTTGATCACCTCCTTAAAGGAAGTATCCGTAGGTTCTACTCGTGATCGATCATACAAAACAGTTTCTATGTTTACATCTTGTAAAGCTTCAAGTGCAACTGAAACGGGTTCACTATCACTCAAGTTAGGATCTGTAACTACCATAACTCGACTGGAACCAAGCTTTTTCATGTCATAACCCACCTCACGAGTAACACCAGGACCATATTTGATACTGGATGTAGCCATCGTGAAAGCTGTTTCAAATTTATGTTCTCGGTTTGTCATTTCTACAAAACCTTTTTTTTAGTTTTACTTTTATTATTGGTTTTTTTGTTTAACACATTAATCCCACGGAATTTCGGTAGTTCCATGGAATTTTTCGATCACAACTACTTCTTTGGTATAGAACTTTATTACTTCAGGTCCTTGTGCCCGAAGTGACCCAAAGAAGGAATCTTTTGCTCCAGCAAATGGAAACCATGCAATAGGTGCCACAATACCAATATTGATACCGATTTGTCCCGCGTTTGAATTATAGCGGAATTCCCGTGCTTCTAACCCATTTTCTGTATAGATTGTGATTGCATTACCCATAGGATGTGCATTGCTAATTTCAATTGCTTCAGGTAATGTATCTACTCGATCAAGACACACAACAGGACCAAAGATCTCATCGTCATATACTTTCATCCCTGGCTTAGCTTTCTCATACACGCAAGGACCTAACCAATAACCTTTAGGATATCCTTCAATTTTTAAATCTCTTCCATCTAAGATTAATTCTGCTCCTTCATCAACTCCGTCTTGAATTTGCTGAAGTAATGTTGCCAAAGCTTTCTTAGATACGATAGGTCCCATAGCATTTTCCTTATCCATTCCGTATCCAATTTTTAGCGCATTTGTAGCTTCAAGAAATTTTTTTTTGAAATGGACATAATATTCTTGACTACCCACAACCATTATGACAGATCCTGCCAAACATCGCTGTCCTGTATTACCAAAACAAGAATTCATCATATTTGGCATGATCGAATCAAGATTGGCTTGTTCAGTAACCACTAAAAAATTATTGGCACCACCATGACATTGTGCGCGTTTACCTGCATTGGATGCGGTTTTATAAATATGAGAAGCAATAGGGGTTGATCCTACACTTGATACAGCTTTAATTAAGGGATGTTTAATTAAATAGTCACCTTTAGCTGCATTACAATGGAGGTAGTTGATAACACCTTTTGGAAATCCTGCTTGATCAATATATTCGGTCATTAATTGCATAGGAAGGGGTGTTTGTGAGTTGGATTTAATGATAACTGTATTTCCTGTTGCCACAGCAAAGGGTAAAAACCAGAATGGGATCATTGCGGGGAAATTGAAAGGTACAATGATTAAAACAACACCTAAAGGTTCAAGAACGGAATATTCGTCAATGCCAGTGCCAATGTTTGACATAAATTGTCCTTTTTGGATTTCTGGAACAGATAATGCGGCTTCTACCATTTGATATCCTCGAATTACTTCTCCACGGGCAGCAGCCCATTCTTTTCCGTGATTTACAACGACTGCTTCTGTGATTTTATCCAGATTTTCAATTAAAAGTTGGTGCAATTTAATTAACGGATGAATTCTTGTTATTCCAGGGGTATCTCGCCAGCCAGGAAATGCTGCTTGAGCCATAGCTATAGTTTCATCAATTTCTTCATGGGTAGAATTCGGCTTTAAAGCAATTACTTCATCCTTCGCAGGATTCATAATATCGATAAATTGGGTGCTTTTTGAAGCAACAAATTTCCCATTTATATAATTTTTTAAGATATTCATGGTTCACATCTAAATTTTAAATTATTTTAAGTTATAAAAGTTTTTATCCATTTTTTTTTTAATTACTTATGTAAATTTGTGGTGATATACATTCAACTGAAAAATGCTTAAAACCGAGTTTTAAAAAAAGATTATATACCTATTTGATATTTCTTTATTAGAAGATTATAAAATTGATACAATGCGAATTAAAATAGGTTATTAAAATTGGTTGGATTTAACCACCAAAAAAATTATTCTATGCCGTAACAATGTGGTTTGTATCCACCACCTCCAATAGAATACAAAAAAGCAAGAGGAATTAGTTACATCTATACGAATTTCATACAGTTGATAAAAGAGTTAATTAATATTAGACCTATTTTTAATAACAAAGAGAAATTAATCTAATTATAATTTTAATATGAGAAATAGTAATAATGACATTAAAAACTCCAGAAGAGTATTTAAAAAGTATCCAACGCCCTGTTAATCTCTACATGTTTGGTGAAAAAGTAGAGGAATTTTGGAACCATCCAATAATTAAACCATCGATAAATACCGTTATGAAAATCTATGAAATAGCCCAAATGGACGAGTATAAAGATTTAATGACAACAATGTCTCATTTAACTGGTGAGACCATTAATAGATTTACTCATATTCACCAATCTGTTGACGATTTAATTAAAAAGGTAAAAATGCAGAGGTTATTGGGCCAACAGACAGCGTGTTGTTTCCAAAGGTGCGTAGGTTTTGACACTGCTAACGCTTTATATAGCATAACCTATGAAATGGATAAAAAAAATGGAACTGATTATCATAACCGCTTCAAAAAGTATTGGACTGAAGTGCAGTCTCAAGATTTAATGGTGGGCGGTGCTATGACAGATACTAAAGGAGATAGAAGCAAAAGACCTAAAGACCAACCTGACCCAGACGCTTTTTTACATATTATCGAGGAAAATGATGACGGAATAATTGTTCGCGGTGCAAAAATCCACCAAACAGGATATTTAAACTCACATAGAGCAATTATTATGCCCACTCTTTCTTTACGATCCGGTGAAGAACAGTACGCTGTAAGTTTTGGCGTTAATACGAATGAAAAGGGAATAACACTAATCTATGGAAGACAGTCGTGTGATACTAGAAAAATGGAACCCGGTAAATTAGACGTTGGAAACTTCAAGTATGGCGGCCAAGAAATATTTGTAATATTTGATAATGTGTATATACCAAATGATCGAATATTTATGAAGGGAGAAATAGAGTTTACTGGTAAATTAGTTAATAGGTTTGCTGGTTTCCATCGACAGTCCTATGGGGGATGTAAAGTTGGTGTGGGTGATGTACTTATCGGTGCGTCATCGTTGATTACTGAATACAATGGAACCGAAAAGGCATCCCATATACGAGATAAACTTGTGGAAATGGTTCATTTAAACGAAACATTATATAGTTGTGGTATTGCTTGCAGCTCGTTAGGGTTCCAACGGGAAGCAGGAAATTTTGAAATGGATATGCTTTTGGCAAATGTGTGCAAACTAAATGTTACTCGTTTTCCATATGAAATTGGGCGCCTTGCTGAAGATTTAGCAGGTGGGCTAATCTGTACAATGCCTTCTGAAGCAGATTTTAAATCAGAGGAAATTGGACAGTTGATTGAGAAATATCTTAATACAAGTGAAGAAACATGCGCTGAGGATAGATATAAAGTTCTAAGATTTATTGAAAATTTAACGATGGGCTTGGCTTCGGTTAGCTATAGGACGGAATCATTACATGGAGCAGGAAGTCCACAAGCGCAAAGAATTATGATTTCTCGTCAAGCAAATCTAGAAGAAAAGAAGAAATTAATAAAAAAAATTCTCGATATAGATTCAGAATAGTATTTCCTTACTTTTTTATACTAATGTAATTGTTGCTAAATCAAAACCCTATTTAATAGAACTGTACTCGTGTTTCTATCTATATCCTATAATTCTGAATAAAAAGTTTTAAAACCACGAATACATTAAAAAAAAAATAAGTATCAACACTAAACTTAAAAGGTGAGTATTTTAGAGCCAAAAAACGTATTTGATAATCAGAAATTTAAGACAGATGGACCCGCAAAAGATAAAATCTACATTTCAGAAAAGTTTAAGGTGATGCGAGTTTCTTTAAAAAAAGGTTTAGAAATCGAACCTCATGAAGGATCGCATCCAGCTGTTTTCTTAGTAATGAAAGGAAAGGCAATTTTTCCTACTGCTTCTGGAGAAGTAGAATTGGGTGAAAACGATTATATTGCATATAGCGAAACTGAACCAAGAGGTATAAAAAGTTTAGAAGACCTGACTGTGTTAGTTATTCGCGACTAATTTACCTTTTTTTTTTTTATATGTCGTACAAGCTTTGATAAAATCGTAGTAAACCTTAGAAGGTGCGTAGGGTCTGGATTTGAATTCGGGATGAAATTGTGTTCCAATCATCCAATGATCTGCTCTGTCTAATTCGATACTATTTATAATTTTTCCAGTTTCGTCCCTGCTTGATACAATCAATCCTTTCTCTTTAGCTTTTTCGTCAATGTATCGCTCTTGGATATGATACCTGTGTCTAAACCTCTCGTATATTTCCTTTTGTTGATAAGCATCGTGGAGCTTTGTTTTTTCATTAACAATAATTTTTTCAGCTCCTAAGCGCATTGTCCCCCCCTTTTCCGTAACATCCTTTTGGCTGGATAAAAGATCCACTACAGGATAAGGAGTATTAGGATCAATTTCCGATGAATTAGCTCCTTTTAGTCCAAGATATTTTCTACAGAATGCCGCAAAGAATAATTGCGCTCCAAAACAGATTCCCAGAAATGGAACTTTGTTTTCCATTGCGTATTCCGCAGATTTTATCATACCTTCGATTGCGCGTCCTCCAAAACCAGGTGTCAATAAAATACCGTCACAATCTTTCAACTCTTCGAAAATATTAGTTTCTTCCGTTATATTAATCATCTTTAATTCAGCTTTATAACCTTGATGAGCCGCAGCGTGATCTATAGCATCATTTATCGATATATATGAATCTGAGATGTTGAAATATTTACCGGGCATTGCAATCTTCACCCGTTTTTCAGCATTTTTATACATTTCAACCATTTTCAACCATTCGGAATAGTTATTAACCTCACTGTATGACACCAGCTTAGCTTTTAAATCAATTAACTCACAAAGAAAATCACCTAGACCTTGTTCCTCAAATAGTAGAGGTAATTCATACACAATTTGTAAATCAGGATTAGAAATAACTGCGGCTTCTGGAACATTCGAATAAAGGGAAATTTTTGATTTTATATCGTCAGCAAGCGGTTTTTCACTCCTCCCGATTATTATGTCAGGTTGCAATCCCACACTCTGAAGCATTCTGACAGAATGTTGTGTTGGTTTTGATTTTTGCTGACCAACTGCACGAGAATAAGGGACAAGAGTCACATGAACTAAGGCAGTATGTTTAGGAAATTCTAATTTAATTTGCCTAAAAGCTTCTAGAAAGATACCTGATTCTAAATCACCAACAGTTCCTCCACATTCGATTAGTAAGACGTCTAAATTTTCGTTTTTAGATATCTCCATTAACCTTTCTTTAATAATGTTAGTTACATGAGGAATTAATTGTACTGTTTTCCCTAAAAATTTACCTTTTCTCTCCCTTAAAATTGTAGAAAGATATATTTGGCCAGAAGTAATATTATGTGAAGGATGCATCTCAATACCAAGGAATCTAGAATATGTTCCGAAATCCTGGTCTATTTCAGAGATTCTATATGTTCTTTCATCTGAACCAGGTACAGGAGTAAAGTCCCATACATCTTCTGTAATAAAACATTCTCCATGTTCTATTGGATTAAGCGTTCCAGGATCGACATTAAGGTAAGGATCAATCTTCACCACAGAGATATTGAATCCCCGAAATTGGAGTATTTTTCCTATACTTGCTGTAGCTACACCTTTTCCTACAGCAGACATTACACCTCCAGTAATGAATATAAATCGCGTATTTTCATTATTAGTTTCTGTCAATTTTATATTACACTTCTCTGATAGAATAAAAAATAATTATATTTTAATTATAAAAATAGTAAATATCAAACACATTTAATAAGAATTTCGAGAGTACCTCAAAAGTAGATGTTAAAATAAATATATTAGGTTATCAACAGACTTTTGACGACCTTTATACAATTTCTCAATATAGATATTAATTTGGTTATAAATATTAGAATTAAACATGTATGCAACTTTTGAAATAGATCCCAAGAAACATAAATCAGAATTAAAAAGTATAAAAAAACTATATAAAAACAGTTTTCCTCTAGAAGAAAGGGAACCGTGGTATTTATTAAAACATGGGCTTAAAATAGTTGGTATAAGTAAAATACCTTATAACAAAACCTATACAACAATGTTAGGAATAAAGAATGTCGGGGATCCTTCAAAAGTCTTAGGTTTTGCTATTATTGTTTATATTATACCATCTAATTTCTGTTTTGGAAACTATATCGCAATTGAACCAGAATATAGGAATAAAGGTTTAGGGTCGATATTTGTGAATGAAATTAAAAAATATTTTATAGAATTGGCTAAAAAATTTGATGCTGAAAAACCAATTGGCTTTTTCTACGAAATTGATAAGCATGATTTATGTAGATATGGTATTAAGGACAGAGAACAAATATTTGCTAGATATCGTTTTTATAATAGACTTAACCAAAAAAAGATAGATGTACCTTATTTCCAGCCTGCTTTGAGGTCATGGCTTCCAAAAGTACCAATGTATTTGATGTTTGGTCCCATTGAAGAGAGGAAATTCTTTTCAAAAGAAGAAATATTAAGGATTTATGCGAATATTTACGCGGTAATTTATCATAAAAGCGAAAGGAGTTTAAAAAAATTGTTTAGAAGATTAAATGTAGTTGATTTACCAAACAGAATAGATTTGCTTTCATTAGATTCAATTGTTCAATTAAAATAATATACCATAGATATATTCAGGATTCCTGCTTAGGTTATAAATAGACTTTTTGATGAAAAGTTTGGATCAGAGGTTATATTAAGACCTAAGCGTCTCAAACCAGCTTCATCTCCTGGAGTAGGTATGTGAGTTGAGTGCATTTCACATCCACTTAATTCTTTAAGTTTATCTATGGCTACCTTAGCAGAATGGTTGAAATCAGCACTAATGCTTAAAGTTATTAGAGTTTCTTCAAGATTTAGACTCAATCGTTTGTTATTGAAAATTTCCGATTTTAAATAACTAATAGATTCCAAAATATTGGGAGATAGAAGATGAATATTTTTAGGAATTCCTGCCAATATTTTAATCGTATTTAGAATCAAACTTGAAGCTGCATGCAGTAAAGGAGAATTACTACCAGTAATAATTTTTCCATCAGCCAATTGTAAAGCAGCTCCAGCAAATACACCCTCGTTCCCCTTCCCTTTATTTTCAGCGGCTATGGAAGCTTGTCGAGCCTCGTGAACAACTTTTCGATCGAGCACAGTAAGATTCAGTTCTTTCATTAACAACTCCGCTCTTTGTACAGTCTTCCTATCTGAAACTCCCATCACATATTCACAACTATATCTTAAATATCTTCGGATGAGTTCTTGTTTTGCGGCTTGTTGCACTATATCATCATTGATTATAGCAAAACCTGCTCTGTTAACGCCCATATCTGTAGGTGATTTATAGACTAATCTGCTATCCATAATTCTTTGCATTATTTTCTTAACCACTGGAAAAACCTCTACATCTCTATTATAGTTAACTGCCTTTATATTATAGGCTTCAAGATGAAAAGGATCTACTTGATTAAAATCACCAAGGTCAGCAGTTGCAGATTCATACGCCATATTTACGGGATGTTTTAACGGTAAATTCCAAATTGGAAACGTTTCAAATTTAGCATAACCCGCATCGATCCCCTTTGTATGGTCGTGATATATTTGGGAAAGACAAGTTGCGAGTTTTCCACTACCGGGACCGGGAGCCGCAACGATTATTATAGGTTTGGAAGTCTCGATGTAAGGATTAATACCATACCCTTCTTCACTTATGATTCTCTCGATGTTAGTTGGATATCCCCTAATCAACTTATGTGTGTAAACCTGAATATCACGGCGCTCTAGTTTATTCATGAATTGTTTTACTACTTGTTGTCCATTGTAGCGTGTAACTACCACCCCACTTACATTAATTTCTCCATCTCGAAGATCATCGATTAATTTCATTGCATTTATGTCATAAGTTATGCCAAAATCTGCTCGGATCTTTCTTCTTTCTATATCTCCGGAGTATATACAAATAATAACCTCAATTTTATCCTTAAGCACCTTTAGAAGCTTCATTTTCACATTTGGATCGAATCCCGGGAGAACTCGCGAAGCGTGATAATCATATACAAGCTTTCCGCCAAATTCAAGGTACAATTTATTACCGAATTGACCTGCTCGATCTAGGATGCTCTTTGATTGTTCTTTTAAATATTTCTCGTTGTCAAATCCAATTTTTTGATCTGTCATTTTATTTAGAATTAGCCTTGTTTTGTAGTGATATTAATTAAATTTATTTTCCTTTAAAAATAGGGTCTCTTTTTTCTCTTAAAGACTTTGTCGATTCCCTAAAATCGTGTGTTTTAAAAGCTGCTTGAAGAGCTTCATTTTCTTTATCTAGCGTGTTTGATAATATATCTTTGAAGTAGGCATGCATAGTCTTCTTCATTAATTTTAAGGCAGTACTTGGTCCTTTTGGTGGTATTAATCTTTCGGCTTTTTCTCTTACAATAGCCATCAATTCCTCAGGAGGTACTGATTTATTAATCAATCCTAATTTTTCAGCCTCTTTCGCATAGATTTTTTCGCCAAAATATAATATTTCCTTAGCTTTCTGGAATCCAACATAAAACGGAAGTAAAAAAGAAAGCCCAAACTCAGGTATTATTGCACGTTTAACAAATATTAATCCTAAATATGTTTCAGGATCATCAGCCATATAGATTAAATCAGCACCCGCCAGAGGCATTGTAAAACCTGCTCCTAAAGCTAACCCGTTTATAGCAGCAATCACAGGTTTATTAAAATTCCAAAATTTCATGCAAGTTTTTTTTTGAGCGATATCCAGCAAATCAATATCCTTCATTATTTCTTTGGGAATTTGAGTCATCATTTTCATGTTAAAATATCCTCCTGAGGAAAATGCTCTACCCTCCGGAGAGCCAGTAATAATTAAAACTCGAGCATTCTTATCTTTTTCCATGTCATCTAATGCTGCACATATTTCTAAAAAGGTCACAAATGATAGTGCGTTTCTTCTTTCAGGTCTATTAAAAGTAATAGTACAAATCCCGTTTTCTTCTTTCTCATAAAGAATATCTTCAAATTCTTCGATTTTCATATTAAAAACTCAAACACCTTAATTTGAATATATACAGAGTTTGATTTATTCATTTATAATTGTTTTCAACAAAAAAAAAGAAAAAAAAATAGACTTAATTTAGAAAACAAAACCATTAAAGCAATTTAAATAATTGTCTTAGGGTTAAACTCATAATATATTGCTGCACTTGCCTTGTACCGCCGCCTATCTCTTGAATTCGAGTAATTCCCAAAAGATCATACATTAATGTATTATCACAAACCCCAGCTCCACCCATAAGATTAGCACTTTCATAAACCACTCGTTCACATAGTTTTGTGCTAAGAAATTTCATTTGGGATGCAGTAGCAGCCAAAGCTAAGTTAAACTCTTTTGGTAATGTACCTAATTGCTCCATCTTATCATCAATCGTTTGACAAATTTTTAAACACGCTAAAGTCATGTTCATTGTTTGTGCCCATAAGTCAGAAAGAGGAAATCCTACTCCTTGATATTTTAGAATTTCTTTATCAAACTGTTTTCTCATGTTAGTGTATATTACTGCGTGAGTGACTGCGTTCCATGCTTCAGCTAAATTTAAACAAACAATACCCAATCGTTCTAGATTAAGCCCCTCGAATAAATGTGATCTACCTTCGCCGGGTTTACCTAACACGCATTCAGATGGAACTTTTAGGTTTGACATTGTTTCTTTACCGATGTGTATTCTCGGGGTCCATGGAATGTTCACTCGCTCATGGGACCAACCATCCCAAGAAGTATCAACTAAAAATTGAGCCATCGTGTTCCCGTTATTTTTTTCTGTAACAGCATAAACTACTGCCCAATCTGCTTTGCTACCATTGGTTTGATATATTTTTTGCCCATTTAAAATATAACTTCCATCTCCTTGTTCTTCACAGGTAGTGAGCATATGCACTGCGTCAGAACCTCTTTCTGGTTCAGTTATACATATACAACCTATTTTTTCTCCCATTACTAATTCTTTTAAGGCTCTTAGTCGAATATCAACATTTTCATGATGAAGCATTAATGGATTGACGGCTAAAACTGTAGCTCCAGCGCCCATTGTTAGCTGTGGATCAAAGAAATCCATAGCTAAAACCCTCATAAATTCCGTAGTCATCCCGTAAGGCTCGAAGTTTAATCCAATATTATCAAATTTGTGCATTCGAGTAATATATCCGTTTTTGCCAATTTCGGGTATCCATTCGTAGAAATCTTCGTTATGGGTTATGTTTTTGTCCTTTTCAAATTTTACGAAAAACTTTTGGGCTTGTTTAAGGAAATTGAAGTGCTTTGGTTTTAAAAAACTCATCAAATTGTAATTTAAAAACTTATTACGGGTTTTTAGGGAGAGTTTTTCGAGAATTTCATCGTTAATACATTGAACTTGTCCTTTTTTAATAACCAATTTTATCAAATCTTTGATTTAGAAATAAATTAATAGTTATGAATAGTATTTGATGAAGTTCTTAAAATAATTTCATTAAATGTGGATTAAAAATTCTAAAAAAAATAGAAAAAATAATAATTAATTAAAAAATTAATCGAACTCTACAAGCACTTTTATTTCTTCATGTGGAGGGTTAGCTAATGTTTTAAACATTGAGGGGACTTCGTCTATTTTAATCGTTTTTGTAATTATAGGGGCTACATTTACTTTACCCTCAGAGATTAAATTTACCGAGGTTGCGAAAACTTCTTGATTAAAACTAAACACTCCTTTTATTGAAATATTTTTAAGCATTAACTGCATAAACCCTTTCATTTCGAAAGGTTCTACATGTATTCCAATAAGTGTTATTTGCCCTCCTTTTTTAACTAAATTCATTGATGTCATATAAGTTTCTGGAAGCCCCACACAATCAAAAACATGATCAGGTCCAATTTTTTTGGTGAATCTAACGATCTTATTCCAAGCATTTGGTTTTAAAGCTTTTTCTGCACCTAATTCAAGCGCTTTTTGCTGTTTTGATTCAACTGGTTCTATTACGTAAATACTACCAGCACCGGCAACTTTTAGCGCTTGAATCGTCATCAATCCTATTGTTCCCGCTCCAATAACTGCAACACTATCACCAATTTTTAAACCAGATTGTTGAATTGCGTACACACAGTTTGCTAAAGGCTCTACTGTAGCTCCTGCTTTAAACGACATTGAATCCGGTAAGGCGTGTAACCTCTCCGCCTTCACATTTATGTATTCTGCCATTCCACCATTTTGTGTCGTACCTAAACCATTGTTAGTTAGTTTGCACATGTTTTCTTGGTAATGGTTGCACCAATAACAATCATAGCATGGAACATTAGGGTTTACCGTTACTCGATGACCAACTTTCCATTTTCTTACATTATCGCCTACTTCCGCGATTTCTCCCGAAAACTCGTGACCAATAATGATACCAGGCAAATACATTCCCCCAGATTCGTAAGACTCAATTCCAGAACCACATACACCGCAATATTTTACCTTTATTAATACCTCGTCAGAAAGAACCTCTGGTTTAGGTAAATCGTCTCTTATTTCAATTTGATGTTTTCCTACAAATACTGCTCCTTTCATATCTTTCACACTCTATTAATTTTAATTAACCAAAATAAAGAATAAATTTTATTTATAAAATTCCCATACTTCCTAGAAGTTTTGTTGCATCGGGGATTTTTGTTGAATCAATTTTAACATCTATTACAGCTGGTTTACCGGAATTTTTAGCTCTTTCTAGTGCCGGTTTAATTTCGTTTGGATCAGTCACAACCTCCCCATAACACCCAAATCCTTCAGCACATTTAGCATAATCAAAATTGGGTAATTCCACATCAATATAGTGTTTATTGGCAAATAATTTTTGACCTGATTTGAGCATTCCCCAACCGCTATTATTTCCTATCACATAGATTAGATTGCTTAAACCTAATCTTACAGCAGTTTCGAGATCTTGAATATTCATCATAAAACTACCATCACCAGATATTGATATAACCTGTTTATCTGGTTTTGCTAGCTTCGCTCCAATACCATACCCTACAGAAGTTCCGAGATGACCCATACCAACAGCTTGCAAGTATGATAGTGGTGGTCTTGGTTTATAGAAATCTATTTGTTCTACAGTATAACAAGCGATATCCCCACCATCAGAAATGAAAATAGCATCCTCGTCCATGAATTCTAAGACATCCTTTACTAATCTTTGAGGCAATATTGGGATCTTATCTTTTGTTGCTTTTTTCATCATTCCAGCCATTTGTGTTTTTCTCAAAGCTACTAGGTCATCTAACCAAGGTCTGTTTTCAACTTCTTGTGTTTTCTTTGCTTCTTCTAATATTTGTTTTAAAAATTGTTTGCAATCGCTTACCACTCCTAAAGAAATAGGTTTTGCTCTTCCAATTATTCCTGGATCAATATCTACCTGTATCATTTTTTGAGAATCTTTCCAAAAAGGTTCATCCCCATGAGCCATTATGTGACTAAATTTGCACCCAAGCGCTAAAACTACATCTGCTTCGGGACCTGCTTTTAAACCTGGACCATTAATACTTGTTCCAATAAAACTTTCTGATTTACTTGATATTGTTCCAACTCCCATGAGCGTTGTCATAACGGGAATTTTTAAATATTCAGCAAATTCTTGAAGTTCTACCCATCCTCCAGACCTCGAAACTCCACCTCCAGAGACAATTAACGGCTTTTCAGCTTTTACTAACAGTTCCAGTGATTTTTGGATAACTTCATTGCTAACTGCTGGTTTTTCAAAGCATCGATACTGAGCAGGAGACATTATGGGAATTTCACTTTCATCTTTCTCACTGAGAAATGCATCTTCGTAAATCTCTAATAACACTGGTCTTGGTCTCCCACTAGTAGCCTCTCGAAAAACTTTTTGAACTGCATCAGGAACTTCCTCTATTGTGCGAATGGATTTCTGATACTTCGTAATTGGTTTAAACATAGTAACTTGGTCAAGGTTTCCTTGGAGTGTGAACGAATCTGAAAATTTACTATTTACTTGAGGAACAATTACTATCATTGGTATATTATCACTCCACGCTGCACCTACACCTGGAACGAGTTGGGTTGCACCAGGACCAACAGTTCCGAAACAGATACCCGGTTTATTAGTCACTCTTGCCCAAGCGTCAGCTGCTTGTGCTGCTGCTTGTTCGTGTCTAAACATAACAGTATTGATTCCTTTTTCACGACCCCACTTGTATATTGCATCAAACATATTTAAAAACTGGCCACCGATTATCCCAAACAAGTATTTGACATCTTCTTCAAGTAAGGCTTTGATAAGAACATCTCCACCATTTATAATATTCTTTTTTTCTTCCAAATTTTTACACCTTCATCTTAAATTGTAATATTGATTTTAAAATTGGTTTTTATTGCTTAAATAATTACCTTTAACAAAAATGTAAAGGAGTTTAAATCTTATAACTGCTAAGCTTATCTAAATAAGCCTTTACGGCATTAGGAATTTTACTGATTTGGTTATTTTGAATTCTTAAAGTAGTTAAAGATTTTAAATTCGTAATGTCTTCGGGGATTTCATCCAGCATGTTATAACTCAAATCTAAATATTTAAGATTAGTAAGCAAAAATATAGTTTTTGGTAATTCAATGATGTTATTTTTGCTTAGATTCAATTTTCTGAGTTTTCTAAGTAACGAAATTGATTCGGGTATTTTAAAATTTTCAGTATAGCCTACATGGAATTTTTTTAGCATATTTAAATATACAATAGTATCTTGTAAATTGGATATAGAATCATACATATCAGGATTATGTTTCATGTATCTCCAATTAAAATAATTAAAGCTTAAAGACTCAATGTGCTTGTTTTTTATTGTTAACCAAAATTCTCCAAGTTTAGAATCTTTAAGTTTTTCATAAAATTGATATGATTTTAACTCAAGGACATAATTCTCCTCGTTTTGTGCAAAAATAGCTTCTAAATCTAAGATAAACTTTGCCTCATTTGATACTATACCCACCACTAATGTAATTTTAGCTAGATATTCGTTTAACTCTTTATTTAGTGACTTTAATTGCATGTCAGTAAGTTCTAAATTCAGATCAAAAATAGCTTTTATTACTAGTGGTGAATTATCATGTTGAACTACCCATGTTAGCGTGTCTAACCCATCTTTTAAAAACTGATTACCAATAAGGTTTACAGCAGAGCGTCTAACATACTGACTTTCATCTGATAAAAGAGAGCTTTCTACGATTTTGAAAATTTTTAGATCATGAAATTTTAGTTGATTCAAAACGGAAATTGATTCAGCGCGAATTTGTGGTTTATTACTTTCTTCAATTAAAGAAATTAATTGATCACGAGCGATATTTCGGTCAATTTCTTTATTTTTCAAGCTAGAGTATATGCTTTCTGGCGATAAGAACTTTCCCATTTTTAACTAAAATAAAAAACCTAAATAGTTTACCCTAACTTGTCTTTAAAATTTAAATAATTTTACTTAATTAAAACTAATGAATTTTGTCAGAACTCATTAATAGATTTATAATCTCAATAAATTAAATTTATATATACGGTAAGTTATTTTCGTACTCAACACCTAATCTTAATTAAAAATAAAAAGGTTTAGTAGAAAATGAGTGAAAAAAAAGTAAAGAAGAAAGATTCGAACGAACTTTTAAACATTTTAATGATTATACTGGGTATATTATTCTTGTTTAAAGGCGTAATGGACTTCTTGGCATGGGCAGGAATCATAGTTCCTTCTTGGTTAAGTACTTTCGCATCTGATCCTAATTTAGCGGCTGCTCTTACATTGTTCGGAAGTCAAGGTTTAATTTCAATAGCACTGGGATTCTGGTGTCTTGTAGCAGGAATTGGTATGTTCAGAGAAGAAGAATATGCCATGGGAATAGGTTTAGTAGTTCTTTCTCTTATGGCGCTTACTGGAGTAACCTCAGTTATAGGATGGTTTACTAATCCGGCATCATTTGATGTAGCTTATTGGCCAAATTATATAATTTTGGGTGCCTTTATAATTGGAGTGCTCGGATTTATTTGGTTGCTTGTAACCTATAAAAGATACGATTAAAGAATTTTAAAACTATAAATATTTTTTTTTATTTTTTCTATAAGAGATTCAAAACTTCTTATTTATAACTTATAGCAAGCACAAACCAAATAACTGTGTTTTAGAATAAGATTCTTCTTTAATATCGCTCTGTTCTTTTAGAAATTGCGTTAATGGAATACCTTTTTCATATAGTTCGCTAAATTTCTCATTGAAAATTTTATAAATGTTAGTATTTCGTGATATGTAAGCTCCTATCAATTTATTAGTAGGATCAAAACTTGGTTGAACCAATTCACTATCGGTTAAATTAAAATTACTGAAATCCTCATCTGTAACACGAACAGAGATATTTTTAAAAAGTAAATCGTATGGTTTGAGATAATTGGAAACCAGTTGGAACTCTTCACTCATTAATAATTCCTTAATTACTTCGGTGTTAAAGATTACTTGGATATCAATATTGATTAGGTTTTCTTTAATTTTTGTTATACCCGATTGCATAGATTCACTTAAATCTTCAGGAATACTAGAAATCCCGTATTTTTTAATAACTGAACTAAATTCGTTTTCATATCGGATTCCTAAGGCAATTTTACATTCTTTTTCGGCTAAAAATGAGTGATAAGTCTCTCCAATATTTTTTAGGTTATAATTAACGAACTCTACGAACTCTTGAGTTACTTGTTCACTCAAATTATAATTTTGAATAAAATCTGAAAGCGCATTTTCTGCCTCCTCTTTTTTTTCTTGGAATAATTGAGACAGTTCCTCAATTCTTTCGTTAATAATAGTTTGCCATATGGATATAGGGGGATTTGTTAAGTGAATTTTCATGGGGCGATCGTATATTTGAACTAATCCAAGATCGTTCAAAACCGCACAAATTTTATATCCTCTTTTTAAGGTCAAATTGAATTGCGTGCTGACTTCATTTAAGTTGTCAATTCTCTTATGTTTAAGCAAATAGTGGTATATTTTCTCGATGCCTTTTTCAATAATTCCTATTGCATCGAATAGAGAACTGAGAGCTAAAAATTCACGGTCAGACATTCAATCACCCATTTACTTATTTTCAATTTTTTCTAACGTCAGTTCTGTTAGAACCTCAAATGTTTTATTTACATTTTGACCAGTTTTGCTGGATATTTCACCAAATGATGCCATATTATTCTTTTCGGCAATTTGTATCCCGTATTCGCGAGAAACTTCGCGTGGAGTATCGGTAAGATCGATTTTAGACCCAACAAGCATAATTGGTATAAGTCCTCCTTTCTGGTGAACAATATTTGTCCATTCACTGATATTATCAAGAGTTTGAGTCCGTGTCACATCGTAAAGTAGGAATGCAGCATTCGCACCTAAACAATATGTAGGGAGTAGGAATCTAAACCTTTCTTCTCCGCCAACGTCCCAGATTTGGAGTTTTATCTTTTTTCCCTGCAGTTCAATCGTTTTAACATGAAAATCAACTCCAATAGTTAATCGCTCGCTAGGATTAAAGACATTATAACAATATCGTTTAGTGAAAGAAGTTTTACCAACGGATGCGTCACCGAGCAATAAAATTTTAAAAGTATAGTCATACGACGACATCTTTAACACCTTTGTACATTTTTTTTATACCATCAACCGTATTAATTAAAATTAAGTAATGGTTAGATTTTATTAAAAATTTCATATTTTGGGTCGTAAAACCTATTTATATATATAATTATAAATGTAGTTTTTAATTCTTTACTTTTTGTTTAAAATAAGATATCAAAGAACAAATTAAAGGGAAGATGTAGGAATCATTTAAAAAAGCGTCAAGCCTACTCAAAAATTTCTTTTAGATTATCGAAAATTATGGGATTTAACTCTTTATTTAAATGATTCTTTAATTCAGAATAAATTATAGGATTTTTGATGTGTTTTGATAAAAATTTAATAACGCTCCATCTTACCGAATCGTCTGGATCGTCCAATAAAGGGAGTAGGAATTTCATATATCTTACGTCGTCGTTTTCTTTAATTTTCATTATAGCTCGAGCTCTAACGATAAAATCGGGGCTATATATTTGTGGTAGCAAATGATATTCTACAGCTTCGTTGTTTATAAAATTGAGAATAAACTGAAATAATTCTTTTTTAAAATCGTGAGATTGGTCCAATTCTGCAACTATATTTTTAATCGTTGCTTCTGGGACTCTATTCCCCAATTTTAAAAGACTTTCAAACGAAATAAAGAATTTATCCGATACATCGTATTTCAGATAATTTAAAAGCTTCATAATTATTTTGTCGTCAACTTTTGAAACTTCAATGACATCCCAATTAGGATTATCTGTGTCGTTGATATTATCCCCTAAATATTTCACAGTATACACTCGATATAATTTAATCTTAAGTATAGTTTTAAATTACACAATTACCTTTAAATAATGTATTATTAAAACAAAAATAATTGACTAAATCCATTAGTAATTTTTTGACAATTAAATTCAAGTAAGTACTAATTAATTGATTAATATAAATCGAAAATCCGAAGAAATTCTGAAAGATTACTTAAAAAAAATAAAATTAGTGAATACTCGTATCATTAATTTGAAATTAAATTGTTAGTATTGTTATAGAATATATCTTGCTTTTGGTCACTCTTAATTGGTAAACACATTATTTTTTCTATTTCAAGCTGAATAGGATTAGTGACGGGCGCATCTGATCCAAATAAAAGTCTTTTATGACCAATCATCTTCACTAAGGATAATATTGCGTATGGTATTGAACATGAGGTTTCAAAGTAGATGTTTTTATATTGTTTTAGACTCAGACCAAAGTCTATCGCAAATTCCATGGCTAGTCCCGCATGACCCAAAATGATATGTAAGTCTGGAAAACTTTGAGCTAATTTTGCAAGATCTTTGGAGGAAATTCCTCCAAAAGCTGAAAATTTTGGTGTAAAGTGAATATATAAAGGAAAGCTCTTGTTATATTCTTGCATGAAAGAGGCTAAAGTCATTATATCCCTCGGAATTTTTACGAGATGAATTCCTGAATGGATTTTTACACCACAAAAACCCATTTTAAAATGATTTTCTAATATCTTATAGTTTTTATCTTCTTCATCCCGATCGATTTTAGGATTGAACCAAAAGAACTTGAAAAACCTTTCAGGATCTAATTTTGAGATATTTATAACATCCTGGTGATCCAATTGATCCTTAGGCATCAAATTTCTCAAATTTTCAAAAGCTTTTTTAACTCGATTTTCATTAGACACCTCTTCTCCAATTCCATTATCGTCTTTAGTGAAAATTTTAGAACTCGCTGCTCTATTGACTGTAGTTATTATTGCCTTTTCGACATTGTATTTGTCCAAATAACTCAGAAGATCTTCATTTTTTCCAAGAAATGTCCCGTAAGTGTGGAGATGTGCGTCGAAAATTTTATACTGCATAACTCTATTGCATTGAAATTAATTATTAGGTTAAAAATCTTCTATTAATAATTTCCGAACTCATTAGCTGCATCAAACATTGCTACTATATTTTGAGGTGGGACCTCCGCTGTGATGTTATGAATGTTAGATGCGATAAAACCTCCTCCTGGCTTCAAGCATTCAAAGTTTCTTCTAACTTCTTCTCTAATCTGTTCAGGAGTTCCAAAGGGTAAAGTTTTTTGAGAGTTGCATAAGCCTCCCCAGAACGACATAATATTCCCAAATCTTTTTTTTAGAGAACAAGGTTCCATATCGTAAGCGCTTATTTGAACTGGATTAACGATATCGTATCCAATTTCAGCGAAGTGAGGGATAAATTGAGAAATTGCTCCGCACGAATGGTAGTTTATTTTGGCGTCTACTATATCTTGAATTCTTTGTGATAACTTCCATTCAATAGGTTTAATTAATTTTTCGTAAAGTTTTAAACTCATTATAGGGCCCGCTTGTTCTGCTATGTCTCCGTTAATGCACACAACATCAAGATACTCTCCAACCTCAGTAAGGAAAGTTGTAGCATAATCTGTCCAATATTTAAGTAGTTCTTCCATAGTTGCCATTAAGATTTCTGGCTTTGTTCTCAAATATCTTAGCGTTTTGGTAAATCCAAATAAAAAGGTGCAATATTCGTAGACACAACCAACTGGAGGTGTTGATAAGGCAAAATCTGTTGTTTCATGCATTTTTCTTGCGCGATCTTTCAAGCCAATAAAAGGTGTCTTCTCTAACCCATCTGGCCAATCGTAATTCTTTACATCACTTACCGATTTAAAATCAGCAAAGGGATGAATAACAGGATCATAGTATAAAATGTCAGTTATTTTTTTTTTTGCGTTATTTCCCCAAAACACGCCAAATTGGTCGTATTGCCCTATATATTTTTGTTCGACTTCTGGTTTCATATCTTGAACTCTAATCATTCCTCCTAAAGGTTGGATGTATCTTACATCAATTTGGAATCGCTCTAGAATTTTCTCGCAAGGTGCGACAATCTGTTGAACGAAATCTGCGTATTGTATGTTATCATCTTCAATTTCGAGGTATTTAAGCAATTTTTTGTAAGCTATGATATGAATACTTGATTGATTACCACCTAAATCGAGCGGAACTTTGTCCGGTTCTTTATGGTTTAATGTTACATTTAATCTCTCTCTCGAATTCATGATTTCAACACCAAGCAATAGTTATTTGATTTGATTTGTAGCCACTATAAATTTGTAATAGTAATGCCTATACTAGAGTTATTTATTTCTTAATTATTAAATTTTTAAACTCTAAATGATAATGAGTTAATTATGGAACGCGAGAAATCTCTTCCAAATATCATACTTTTTGTGGCTGATGAACTAAGAGGAGATTGCATCTCCCTCGGAGGTAAGAGAAATTCTATTATAAACACACCAAATATTGACAAATTTGCACAAGACGGTGTCGCTTTTACGAATTGTTTCACTGTTAACCCAGTCTGTGGGCCTTCGAGATGTTGTACTTTTACGGGACAATATGTGCATTCTAACAATCATAGAAGTCTTTATCAATTGCTACAACCTCATGAAGATAATCTATTCAAATTCTTAAAAGATAAAGGATATACCGTAATTTTAGTAGGTCGGAACGATCTTTTTACAAAAAAAGCTATTAAAGGCAGCATATCAAAAAGAATTAGAATTAAACCTAGAATGATTAAGACCAATCCTTATCCACTAGAGCATTCAATGAGAAAATCTTTCTATTTTGGAATAAGAACGGAAGAAGAGGCAAAGGATATTGATTACAACATCACCCAAGAAGCGATTAACTATTTAAAGTCAAATCCCGGAAAACCTTTTTGCTTATTCATTGCATTAGGCTTCCCACATCCTCCTTACACAGTAGAGGAACCTTTTTTTTCTATGTACGATCGAGAAAATGTGCCCTCTCCAATACCCCCAAAATTAGAGGACAAACCAGAATTTATGCGACTAATACATGAAAGATATGGTTTAAACAATTTAGATAAAGGAGATTTTAAAGAAATTATTGCTACTTATTACGGAATGGTTTCTCGCGTAGATCACCAATTTGGTTTGATAATCAACCAATTAAAAGAAATAGGAGTTTATGAAAATAGTGCAATAGCCTTTTTTGCAGATCATGGAGATTTTCTTGGGGATTATGGTTTAACAGAAAAATGGCCAACCGCGTTCCAAGATTGTTTACTTAACATCCCCTTAATTCTTAAAATTCCCGGCATTGAACGAAAAAATGTGATTTACGACCAACTCGTCCAATCTATTGATATTTTTCCAACTATAATGCACATCGCTCAAGTTAGCACTCAATACACTCATTTTGGCAAAAATTTAATTCCCCTCCTCCAGGGCCATTTAACAAAAGTTAGGAATGCTGTATTTGCAGAAGGAGGTCATAATCCTCGGGAACCGCAATGTTTTGAACCCGTTATCGCGAGTCCAGAACTACCAGGAATCGGAATTTACTACGACAAAACGAATATACCTAAAGAAGATAGCTCTACTGTGGCACGTTCTGCTATGATAAGAACTAAATTATGGAAACTTATTATTCGTGATCAGGGTAAAGAAGAATTATATGATCTTATGTACGATCCTAACGAAGCGAACAATCTTATAGATATTTATGCTTACGATAAAGTAAAAACAGACCTCAAAGAACAATTACTTCGGTGGTATTTAAGGACGAGCGACAATGCTGATTGGAAACGGGAGAGAAATGTATAGAATTTAAAACCTTTTTAGTTTTCAACACAAAAATATTTATAAAATAAAAAAAGAGAGCTCCAATTTATTTAAGGATCGATCTCCTTAGGCTCGTCCAGAGGTAATCGTTCTTCCATTGGGAAAAAACTTTGCTTTTTATGTGGTTCCGCTTGATACCAATATGCTGTTGAGGAAAAATCGTCGGATCGTTGATTTGCATGACCATGTTCTATTTTAACCGATATATTTTTATGGAAATATATTGGATCTTCTATGTGATACCTATAATAAGATATTTTACCGCTCCACTTGCTTCCACCAGGAATAGTCACTCCAAAGTACGGGGAACAATAGAATTGGGAAGGGCACCATGCGCCGCAGAAATAATCTTCGGTGCCCGTGCCATATAAAATTGTCTCTTCGTCATCAATAACGATGTAATCGTCGCCTTCCCCAGGCCACCAATGATCGTTCTTTACCGTATTTTCAGGCGTCATCAGATTATGGATATTTAAATGACACCCAACAAAGTGTCCTTGTCCTTCTGCGTCAAGAATTAGATAATCACCCTCATGTGTAGGGTTTTTCTTAATAAAACGTTCTACTTTTTTTCCCGTACCGTAGGGTTTTCCATCACATGGGTTTTGCCGATTCCAGAAAGCATGAAATCTCCCAAGATCGTTTGAGATATTACTATATTCTTCGTAATCTATATAAAAATATATAACGGTAGTAAGATCTGATTGGTTTTCTACTTCAATCTTAGCCCGAGAAGCATAAGGCATTGGAAAAAAACAGTTAAAGCCCTTACCATCCTCTGGACCGTTAGAGAAAGGAAGACTCCAAAAATTTACGGTCTTGCCATGACCAACTCCAAAAAAGTCTCCTATCGGGACCTCAACAGAAGGGTGTTCCTCGTTATCCCACCACATCCTCAAAACCATCTTTCGTAGATAATTAGGGTCAGCAGAAGCAATAGTCATCCAGATATGTTTGATAATACCAGCACCTTTTATGTCGCAGATTTGATAGCTTTCATTAGGATTTAATAGAACATTATCCATATTAGACCCCGTTTTATCATAACTAGAAACTCGTTTCCTTTTTACATCCTTTCTTATTTGAGCCAAATTTGCTAAAGAATTCATTCCGATTTTCATGAAAATATCCCTTACTTATTTTAATTTTTTAATTGAACGTGAGGTTCATACTCCAAAACGTTAGGAAAAATAAATTTATATTGGTTACAGAATTTCCTTATTAAATTTAGAAAATACGAGAGGAGATTTAAAATTTCATCAGGCGGAGAATTAGGCAAGCATACAAAAATTTTATTAATCGTAGTTCTAATGTCAACAGCGTTCAGAAGTATGGGGTTGAGTATTATCCAAATCGGTTTGCCTTCCTTTGTTGAAAGTCTTGCTGGCTCTCTAACTTCCTATGGAATAATAATTGGTATTTTCTCCGTGACTCAAAGTATTTTACAATATCCTTATGCAGCACTCTCAGATAAATTAGGACGGCGAAAAGTAGTCCTATTCGGAATGTTTGTATATTTATTAGGAACATTTTTATGTTTTACAGCTCAAGATGTAATCCAATTAACCATCTACAGAGCAATTCAAGGAGCAGGGGCTTACACATCAATTTTACAAGCAGTAATTGGCGATATCTACAAAAAGGATCAACATAGTAAGGGAATGGGTTATTATTCATTATACATGAATGTGGGATTCTTTCTTGGATTCATAATAGGGGGTTTTGTTGCAAGTTTCTTTGGGTTTAGGAGCATTTTCTTGATATCAGGATTCTTAATAATCTTTAGTATAGTGTTTATTTTTTTCACTCTGAAAGATGATAATAAAACGGAGAAGAGTGAGAATCAAGATAAAAATATGGAGTTCAACATAACAAATATAAAAATTCTCCTTAAAGAGCGTCAATATATCTTTACGCTAATATTAAATAGTATGAGATGGTTTTTATTTGGATTTATTACTGCTTATTTGATATGGGTTTTACAAGACAACGTAAAAGGTTTTGGATTGGATGAATTCACTTCAAGTTATTTAATGCTGGTTGTTATGGCTATTTATGTTGTTTTTATTTTTATAGCCAGTAAGTTATTAAATCGATATGGACCTCGAAAATTGATGATGGTAGGACAAATAATAGTTATGTTGTTCGGAATTCCTTTCTTTTTTGGAGATTTTGTTATGAACCTACCTGTGTTTTTGATTGTAGTATCATTTTTGGCAATAGGTATAGCTTTGTTTGATCCCGCGGGCATTACTCTTTTATTAGAAGTAATTGAAGATATTCAACCTAAGTTAAAGGGTTCGGGGATCGGATTCAATAATGCGATCGGCCTTTTCTGTGGAGCAATCGCTCCAATGATCATGAGTCCTTTAGGTGAAATAGAAATCTTGTTTCCTTTTTATGTCGTTTTTGGTTTGATGATTGTATCTCTTACGATAACTAAATTTTTAGTAGATAAGAAATTTTAATAATTCATACCTCTCCCGTTATTTGAACGTATACCTTTCGATTTCTTGGTCCATCATATTCTGCTATCATTATGCCTTGCCATGTTCCTAGCATTAATTTACCCTCGTGAATTAGAAGACTTATTGAATTTCCCGTTAAGGAACATTTAATGTGAGCATCAGAATTCCCTTCACCGTGCTTAAAAGAGCATCCTAACCCTCCACCTTTAGGAATTAACTTATTTAGATAATTCGCGACATCCTTCATTACGGATCTATCTGCGTTTTCGTTTATAGTTATTCCCGCAGTTGTGTGGGGGACGAATACGCGACAGGTACCTTCGTTGATCTTAGAATCTTTCACGATTTTTTTAATTTCATCTGTAATTTCTAGTAATACTTCTCTTTCAGGGGTTTTTACTCTAAATTCTTCAAATACAATCATTTTATCACCATTTTAAGGACAAATTTATAGTCAAGTATTATTAAAATTACCATGCTTTCCTTTCCCTTTTACAAAAGTTTTGCTTCCCTCCAAGTATTCTCCACTTTCAAGCGTTTTTAAACCAAGTTCAAATTCTTTTATCATGCCTTCGTCAACACTTAATCCCATTTGACTATAAACAGAAAGACGGTCATTTCTCATGCAAGTTTGAGGAAAAGCAGCAATTTCTCGAGCTAAATTTTCGGCTTCAATTCTTGCTTCGCCAATTTCTACTACTCGATTAGCTAACCCCCAAGTTAAAGCTTCTTCAGCATCTACGGGTCGCCCCGTTAGAATCATATCTAAAGCACGACTTAGTCCAATAATTCGCGGTAACCTAACTGTACCACCATCTACTAGAGGAACTCCAAATCTACGACAAAATACGCCAAAAATTGCATTTTTCTCAACAATGCGCATGTCACACCACAATGCAAGTTCTAAGCCACCAGCAACAGCAAAGCCAGCTATGGCTGCGATAACTGGTTTGTTTAAACGCATTCTCGTTGGACCCATTGGTCCATCTCCTTCTTTTTCTATTGTATTTCCTCGTCCTTCAGTAATCGCCTTTAAATTGGCACCAGAACAGAAAGTCCCATTAGCACCCCATAACACAGCAACTAAAGCTTTTTTATCGCCTTCGAATGATCTAAAAGCGGAACTTAGTTCTCGAGCCGTAGTGCCATCAACAGCGTTTTTAGTTTCGAGATTATCAATGATAATAGTAAAAACAGGGTAATTCTTCTCAATTAATACTACCATGTAATTTATTAGAATTAGAAGATTGATAAATTTAATTTAGGGATAAACTTTTGTTCTTTCACCATTTATTTCATAGTAAATTATTGGAGAGTTTGGAATAATGAACGCTCGGAAGAGAGTAATACAAGCATTAAATCACGAAGAACCGGATCGCGTACCTATATTTTGCCAAATTATCATGCCGGGATTTCAACGAGAACTCCTGAACTATTGGGGGGATTCTTACACTCGGGAGAGGAAATATAAGCTATCTTATAGAGACTATAATTTAGAGTTTAAGCTTGGTTTTGATATGTCATGGGGTTTCGACTCATTTCCAACATTCATTCCCCAGAAACACATGCAAGAAAATCCGTTACCAAAATTACCAGATAATAATAAATATCTTGATTATAATGGCAGAATCTTTTTAAAACAAAGAGATAGGGATATGGGGGATGCTTATTATATGGGACCTTATATGAATACTGAAGAAAAAGCAGATTATTTTCACGACACATATTTCTCTATAGAATGGGAAGAAGCTCCGGATTTTGCTAGAAACATTAACAAACGATTAAGAAAATTCCCAACTGATGAATTTGTACCTTGTTGCCATCTTGACCCAATTTTGGAGCCTCTTT
The DNA here is from genome assembly GCA_030599585.1 of Promethearchaeota archaeon. Taxonomy (GTDB): domain Archaea; phylum Asgardarchaeota; class Lokiarchaeia; order Sigyniarchaeales; family SOKP01; genus SOKP01. Next base: position 75,042 of record JAUVNS010000006.1, read on the forward strand.
GGGAGGGTTTAGGTCTAGGACTATTAATTAAGTTGATACGGAAAAACAAAAGTAAAATTAAACATTATATCGAGTTAAGGACTAAAAAATTAATTACATCAGCAAAACTAAACGCAGAAACGGATTTTGATGTTTTTTTTATGTGCGACGATACTGCTTTGAAAAATACTACAATGATAAACCCAAAATACCATCGAGAACTCATTATTCCTGCCTATAAGCAAGCCATCCAGATTTTAAGGAAAGCGGGCAAATACGTGTGCTTTCACTCAGACGGATTCACTGAACCATATTTTGAAGGGCTGATTGAGGCAGGCTTCAGCGGTGTTGAATCTTTAGAACCCATGGCAGGCATGAATTTGAAACATTTGAAAGAAACATATGGAGATAAGTTATGCTTAATTGGGAATATTGACGTGTCTCAATTATTACCTTATGGTACTAAGAATGACGTTGTAGACGCCGTGAAAAAGTGCATTAGCGATGCTGGTGAAGGTGGGGGATATATGTTGAGTGCTTGTACGGATATTACAAATTCGTGTAAATTAGATAATGTTTTAGCAATGATTTCTGCAACTAAGAAATACGGGGAATATCCTTTGAAGTTGTAAATTGAGATTGTAAAAATAAAGTAAAAATAAAAAAAAATTAAATTAAAAGCCAAGTTCAAGTAGCTTGGCTTTGTTTTCAAGAACTTTTTCTTGCGTAAGTGGATAAAATTTCCAAAAGATCAAAGTACCCGCTAAGATGAGCAACGCAGGGATAACTCCTAGAAGGAAACGAATTCCCCATTGGACAAGTTCTACATTTGCACCAGAACCAACTAAAGCGGCATAATCTACTAGTCCTGCATTAAATCCGGTAATAGCAAATACCAAAGTTATTAAAGCTTCGTCAATAAAGGCTGTAGCGAGTCCTATTACCGCCCAAGTACCAACCATAATACCTTTCTGGTTCTTCCCAGTACGCACAACAAAATCATCTTGTGCGTTCGAATATAATACAGGCATTCCAATAGTCCACACGCATCCATTTCCAAAACCCACCAAAAATATGATAATCATTAAAGAAATATCGCCTTGGAAAAAGGTCATCGGCACAGTAAGTATAACTAATAAAAAACTACCGATAAGATAGGTTTTTTTATTGTTATTCATTTTCTTAAGAATTTTGAGCCAAACTGGAATAGAAATTAATGATCCCAAGAGAAAAAGTGCGAGAAATGGAATCATTGCATCCGGATCATTAGATTGAAAAATAAATGTTACTAAATACGCTACCATTCCAGTCATTAGCGAGGCAGTAGCCGCGAGCCATAGAACATAATGAATAAAGAGAGCCATAAAACTTTTTTGCTTAATTACTTGCCATACACCTTTAAATACATGCAGTCGTTCATAATCTCTAGAATAATATCGATCAATAATGATCTTATCCTCCCGAGCACCCTTCAAAACGAATAATATACCAAAGATTATCGCTATTAAAGCAATAATTGCTGCCATCACGGCGTAGGATAAAATCGTTGCTCCAAAAAACAAAAGAAGTGGTGGAATCATCATTCCAAGGACTTGCGCGATCATGTCAAAGAAACCCCAGGATCCTGCACCTTTCCTCCTTTCTGCTTCTGTTCGAAATTTATCTGTACGAAGGATGGCTGTATGAACATCAACAAGCGTAGCAAATAAATCGAACACGAACAGAGAGAGCAAGAGCCAAAGCATCACAGGTAAAGGATTTATCAGCACACCATCGATATTCTTTGGAAAATCTGGAGGAGAAAATATCATGATTAGAGATAACGCTTCCGGAATAAAAGCGATTGCTATCCACGGAAAGCGTCGACCCCATTTTCTTGTCCACTTAAAATTTCGATCAGTTAACCACCCTATTAAAGGGTCGTTAAGACCTGCCCATATTGTGTTTATAGCAACGACAGTCAATATCCATCCTGCTTCAAGACCCACAACTGTATGATAGAAAAAAAACATGAAAAGACTCATTGTTGCTGTTGGAATTGTCCATAGGATATTGTACGTACCGAAAGATAGATAAGTTAAGAAAGAATGTCGTGAAGAAGATTCTTCATTTTCAGTCATAAAAACACCATTTTCAGATTTTAAAATGCTTTTAATTTATGTTTTATTTATAAAAAATTTTAATTAATACTAATCAACTTTTCTTATTTTAAATATTTCTCTTTTTGTTTTGCATATTTATGTTTAAAATGACACGAAGTATAACTTTGACAGATTAGGCATAAAATTTAGGTCTAAACTATATCTAAATACATCTTTGAATCGAAACAAAATTAAAAAAAAAAAAAAAAGATTATTTAAAAGCCAATTTCCTCGAGTTTTGCTTTATTTTCTGCTACTTTTTCTGGATCAAGAGGATATGCTTTCCAAAAAACTAATACTCCTAATAAAAGAATGCACATTGGTATAATCCCTATTAAAAATCGAAGCCCCCATTGTATTAGCGCAACATTTGCTCCGCTGTCTATTAATCCTTGTAGCGTTGAAATTCCCGCGGGAAACATCGTTATAGCAAATACAATTGTAATTAATAATTCGTCAAAGAAACTCGTGAATCTGCCAATCAGTGCCCATGTTCCTAATATCATGCCTTTCTGATTTTTTCCTGTTCGTACGACGTAATCGTCTTGTACATCAGATAATACCACCGGTACACCTAATGTCCAAATGCATCCCATTGCTAAACCTGCAATAAAAAAGAAAATAAGAAAATCGACTAAAGTAACGAAGAAAGACAAGGGTATTAAAGCTGCGCATAATACGAACCCCCCAATTGTATATACCTTTTTGGTATTATTAATTTTCTTAAGGTATTTATGCCATAGTACAACAGAAATCATGGCTCCTATTAGAAAAGTTGCCATTAGCATTATAAATACATCTTCTCCAGCGTTTAAAATGAAAGTTACCATATATAAACCCATTGCCGTCATTAGAGTTGTTGCAATGCCAAAGGTAGTGTATGAAGCGTAAAATACCATAAAGCTTTTCTGTTTAACTACTTCTTTCATTCCTTTAAAAAAGCTCATCCTTTCGTATTCTTTTGAATAATAGCGATCGATAATGTTTTTATCCTCTCGAACACCAGGTAAAAACAAAATTGCAAATATTATTGTTAAAAAAGCTATAATTGCCGCCATAAGAGCATATGAGGCTCGAGTATTACCCAGAAAGAGAAAAAGCGGAGGAATCATCGTACCAAGAGCTACAGCAATCATGTCTACAGGTCCAAAGAATTTAGAGTATCTTTTGCGTTGAGCATCAGAGCGAAATTTATCCGCACGAAGAGTACCAACATTTACATCCAGTAAAGTAACACAAGTGTCAAATATGAAAAAGGACATTATTAACCAACCAAAAACGGGCCATGGATTTATTGCAGGATCGATATTAGGTGGTGTGTAAATAAGGTAAAAAGAAAGGCACCATGGGATAATACTCACTACTACCCATGGAAAACGTCTCCCCCATTTTCTAGTCCATTTAAAGTTCCTGTCAACTAAGAAGCCAATTAAAGGTTCGTTGATTGAATCCCATACCATAAAAATAGCCATAGCAAGAAAGATTAGAATTGGTTCGAGTCCGACAACTGTGTGATAGAAGAAAAAGTAGGTCAAGTTTAAAGCAGAAACTATAATTGACCACACTATCTGGTACATGCTAAATGAGAGGATATTTAGATTAGAGTATATTGTTTCTTTTACTTCCACTTCTGTTTGATTCATTTTTCATTCATCTGTTTAATTTTTTTAGTAAAGTTAATTAATTCTAGTCTAAGGTATATTTATAGGTTTAACTTTTTACTCAACACCCGTTCAAAATAGTAATATTAACAAGAATGTCGATTAATAATGAACGCAACTCGTTATAATATATCTAATCAATATTGGAAGTTGGAAATTCAAAAGAATAGAAATTGGTTTATTTATAAATTAACCAGTAAAATCAATGACGAAATCTATGCAGATCAGGATTATCATTATAGGATTTTAACATCTAGTAAAAGAGTATCTCGTTTTGTTTATTTAACTCACTTAAATTCAGAAACTAAAGCCAAAAAGTTGTCATCAAGAAGTATTCGCATGGAAGGAAATGACACTATAATTATAGAAGGAAAATTCGAGGATACAGAGATTCTAATTACTCATGAATTTAAACTTGTGGAAAATAGTAAATGGTTAGATGAAAAAATCACATTATCTAATCAAGGTAAGAAAAGATTTAGGTTTAGTTTGATTAATCTAGGTTTTAGGAAATTTTTATTTAAACAATATTCTGGCTGGAATGTGCATTTAGACGAATATACGTTAACATCCATTCCAACTCGAAGATATTTTGGATATGGAGACGATCGTAGAAAAGAGAACTTTAGTGCTAATGACATTCTTTTCGGGGCTTGGATCGCTAAAGAAGCAGAAATGCCGGGTTTTTGTGCCGAGGGATGGTTGTGGGGTAATGAACAGGGGGGATTACTGACGTGCAAATATAATCCCTCTCAAATGGAATATTCTCGATTTCAAAGAATTCCAACCACATTACCGGGAAGAGGTGTTGAGGATGTTGATCTTGTTTTTGGAGGTGTTTCCTTATATGAGGGCAATCCGGAGCTAGCTACAACCTTAAAACCAGATCAGAGCTATTCATTTGGAGTTACGAGATATGCTACATACCAAGGAGATTATAAAGAGGGATATTATCTTTACAGGAGTCATTTAGAGGGGCATGGACATATTTTTAAACCCAACTACGATCCTCCCGTTCATTGGAATGAATTGTACAACTTAGGATGGGTTTCCGAAAAGACGGGATTTTTTGTAGAAGGTATAGAATTCAAAGTTTACACTTTAGAACAATTGTATGAAGAGGCAGAATTAGCTCGAGATATTGGTGCTGAATGCTTATATTTAGATCCAGGGTGGAATATAGCTTTAGGCTCTTCCATTTGGAACGAAGAGAGATTTGGTCCTTTAAAAGAATTCTCAAAAAATATCCATGAGAAATATGGATTGAAGTTAGCGCTGCATCTTATGATGAATTTTGAAGGAGAAGACGAACCCGAGGAGTTCTACTTAATAAGCAAAACGGGAGTAAAAGTCGTAGCAGATCCCTATATCAACCTCTTTAGTTTGTGTGCTAATGATCATTGGGTTGATGAAAAAACGCGTAGAATATTAGAATTAGCAAAAGAAGGAATAGATTTTTTCATGTTTGATTTCACTGATTTTTCAACATTTATGGTTAACGAAATTGGTTGTTATAGCAAGGAGCACGGACATGAAGTGCCAATGCTCAGAAACACTCACGCTGAAAACATATTTAAAGTCATTCAAAATGTAAAGAAGAAATTCCCCCATATTCTTATAGAAGCACACGACAGAGGTGTAAAACCTCGAAATCCATTATATTACCAGCACAATCTTCCTCACAGTTTTGACGAAAATTGGGGTTTTGAATGTATGTGGAATCCGATGCAAGATTTATTGTCTGGGAGGGCAACGCAACTTTTTGAATACAATTTAGCTTATTCTATACCCTTATACTTGCATATAAATGAAAATAGCGATAATGAGAACATGCTACAATTCTGGTGGTACGCTTCCCTTGCGAGACATTTGGGAATTGGAGGATTGAGTGATAGACAAAGTGTAAAATATATGGCATTAAAAGAAGCTATGACCCTTTATAAAAAAATTAAGCCTTTCTTCACGCGGGGAATATTTTACGGTATTAACCAAAACATTCACCTTCACGTGGATGAAACTGAGAAGTTAGGAGTTATTACTACCTATAATTTGAGTAGTCGGGTTCAAATAATAGATGTTCAATTTGATCCCATAAAATATGGTCTGGATGTTAGTACTGTAGAAATTTATAATGGAACAAATAAAATAATTTCTACAATAAAATTAACTCAGAATTCAAACAACGTTCGTCATTTTAAGGTTGAAATCTCTCCTTTATCACCGATAATCGCAATTCTCAAAAAATAGGGAAAATTATTCTGGTTTTCTGATGTCTTTTAATTCAAATTTAACGGATATTTTCGATATTTTTCAATTGCATCTCGTAATACTACAATATTTTCCCAAGATGTATTTAAAATATTATGGCTGGGACCGACAAAATAACCACCATTAAATCCTGCGGATTTCACGCAACGTTTGACTTCCTGTACAATATCGTTTGGTGTTCCAAAATTAAGAATTCGACTTGAATCTATTCCTCCCATAAAACTTAATTTATCTCCGAGAGTTTGCTTTAAGTAAGCTAAATCTACACCGGCAGGAGGTTCAAGTGCTTGAATACAATTAAGGCCTGCTTCTGCCATATATGGCAAGTTTTCATCAATATACCCACAAGAATGTTGAACGATAAACATACCTCGTTGCTTACAAGCGCTATAAAACTTTTTATAATAAGGTAAAATAAATTTCTTAAATTGTTCAATTGATAAAATTGAGCGCCCTTTAAACCCTAAATCGTCTGAATAAAAAACGACATCTACTCCAGCTTCATGAAACCGTTTGATAACTTCGATATTTAATTTAGTATACTCACTAAGAAGCTCATGGATAAACTGGGGGTTTTTTCGCATATAATAGGCTACACGGCCCATTGTCATCCCTTCAAATAGAGCTTCATGAATAGCTACCGGTACGAACGCCATCGGATATAAATACTTTTTTAGAGAATCTACATATCCATCCCAAACTTTGGGTGTATAATTAAGCTTGTCATTGACCTGTTCTGAAGGCTTTCCATATTTATCCCAGTAATGATGTACAATCTCCGGAGTTCGAAAATGTCCATCTACATACCACAGATAAGCCAAACCCGTATCAACTTGTTTAACCAGTTTCCACACACATCCGTTAAGCGCACTGATCATGCAATCAGGATATTCAGGGGGAGCACGCTTTACACGTTCTTTATATTTTTTGGGTCCCCAAGGATCCATTGAATGGCAATCAACATTCCAGAATCGTAGCTCAGTAATATCGCCTGCCCAGCAGTATTTAACTTTAGAAAAATCGTTTTCTACGATTGTTTTATATTTGGTATATTCCTCAGTTTTTAGAAATCTCTGATAGGCACTAGCAGTAAATTCAAAACCTAAATAGTGAACAGGTAGCTTGTCAATATTGTCATTTAATTCTAATGTCCTAATCACTCTTTCTCTTTTTGATAATTTCATGACAAAAGCTCGTATTATTGTAGTAATGTAAAAAAGAAATTAAACTTTAAAAATTAAGCCCCTTTTAACAACTTATATAAAATTGTATAAAATTGTTGACTTTATAGTATGAGATTTGGAATTTCACCCTTGACTTACGATCTGTTAATTGATGGAATTCTTGCTAAAAAAGGTTTGAAAGGCTTATCAGATTTCCAATTTTCTGATATTGTTAAAAACGCAGCAACAGCAGGATATCAACATTTTGAGATCCAGTTGGATTTGTTTCAGATTTTTCCAATTACAATGGATAGTAATCAAATTAAAATATTACAAGAAATCAAAAATGAATATGACATCACGTATTCGGCTCATCTGCCTTTTTTAAGCTTAGATCTTGGGGGTCCCAATAGATTCATATGCGAAGGAAGTGTTAATTCTTTAATAGATGCTTACAATTCTATTATAGAATTAGAGGACGATATTGATGTCTTTGTCTTGCATCCCACTGGGGAAACGGTTGCAAGCGTTATGGGATTTATCGAAAGTCCTCAGATTAAACAAATAACATCTGAATTATTCAGCGTTAATGCTATACAGAGCATTGAGAAATTCATAGAAGAGACTGGTGTAAAAAGTGACAAAATCGCTATAGAAAATATAGTATTTCCTTTTGAAGCTACAATTAAAATCATTAAGAAATTGAAGACAAGGCTATGTATAGATACCGCACATGTTCTTGGTGGTTTTTCAGGAAATCACGATCTCCTTGAAATTACAGAAAAATATTTGAATATAACAGCCGAAATTCATCTCCAAGACTACGACGAAGAGAATTTATTTTCCGATCATGCCGCTTTAGGGGCTGGAAAGAATTTTCCGCCCGAATTTCTAAATTTGATCCATCAGAAGAATTTTGATGGTCCTGTTGTCTTTGAATTACCTCAAAATGATACAATAAAATCGATTAAATATATAAGAGAAAACGCGCCTCAAGTAAAAATTCCAGAGATCAAGGATCAACCCTTTTATAAGAGAAATTAGAACTTTTTTAATTGATCTTCAAGTTGTTCAATTTTAAACTTTAATTCTTCAAGTTTTTTTCTTTCCTTTTCAACTAAATCTTTTGGAGCTCGTTCTGAAAATTGACTCTGCAGCTTCTTTTCGATTTTAACAGCCTCATTTTTGGCTTTTTCTAACGAGGTGTGGATTCTTGCTTTATGCTTTTCAATATCAGATTCAGACAAGGGAACAAATGCAGGTATTCCCCTAAGCACGATTTGGGCTGCTTGAGGAGGTGGAACGATTTTTTTATCGATAATAAATTTATTTTCGTCTATAAATGCCATTTTAACTAATTCGTTCCTACATAATTCAAACAATTCTTGTTGAGCTTTAGTTTCAATTGAAATTTGTAATGGGACAAGAGTCTTTAAGGGAATTCCAAAATCATGTTTTACCCATCTTATCTCCCGAACAAAATCTGCCATCAAGAGAAAACTTTCTTCTATGGTTGGATCGATAAATGATTCTTGTGCTGTTGGCCAAGGAGCATACATTATTGTGGGTGTAGTTTTAAGGTTGTCTGGAAGAGATTGCCATAGTTTTTCAGTAATGAACGGCATAACAGGATGGAGTAATTTATAGAATGTTTCTAATACATGGAGGAGTATCGCCTTTTGAATGTGTTTATCGGAATAAGTTTCATCGTATAGAAAAATTTTGCTCATCTCAATGTACCAATCGCAAAATTCACTCCAAAAAAATGATTTTATTTCCCTTGTCATCCGCAAGTAATCGTAATTATCCATGCACGATTGTACTTCTTTAATCAGTGAGTTCAGGCGAGAAAGAATCCATTTATCTGGGAATTTTAGCTTATCCAACTCGATTTCGTCGATTTTAGGAATTTCCTCATCTGAAGTAATGTTGGTTAAAACATAGCGAGAAGCTTGCCAGATTTTATTACAATATTTATGAGCAACCTCAATATTTTTGGGATCATAACTAGTGTCTAATCCTGGAACACTATTTGATATCATTACATAACGGAGAGAGTCTGCTCCAAAATCTTTTATAATTACTAAAGGATCATATTGAGCGATATTTTCCATAGATTTGCTTATCTTTCTTCCTTTTTCGTCTCGAATCATACCGTGTAGATAAACTGTGTGGTATGGAGTTTGTCCTGTTAGCTCGATTCCCATCATAAGTTCTCTCGCAACCCAAAAAAAGAGAATATCATAACCTGTTTCTCTAGTATCGGTTGGATAGAAGCGTTTGTAATCCGGATGATCGGTATTCGGCCACCCCAATGTTGAATAAGGCCATAAACCACTTGAGAACCAAGTATCTAATACGTCCTCATCTTGATGAACTCTGGAACTCTTACATTTAGGACATGTTAATACAGATTCCACATCAGGTTCGGGGCAAATTTCTTCACCACATTCATCACAGTACCAAACTGGAATCCTGTGACCCCACCAAAGCTGGCGTGATATACACCAATCGTGTATATTTTCCATCCATTGGAAAAAACGACGCTGCTCCCTTTCAGGAATTATATTTGTCTCACCACTCCGAACTTTCTCCATAGCAGGCCCAGCAAGTGGCTTTGTTTTCACAAACCACTGAATTGAAACGCGGGGTTCTATGATTGCATGACATCGTTGACAGTGTGGTTCAGCATGAACATAAGGTTCGATATCAGTTATTAATCCTTCTTTTTCAAGATCTTTTAGGATTGCTTTCCGACACTCAAATCGATCCAAACCGGTATAAGCTTCAACAAACCCAGAGAGAATTTGAGCGTTCTCATTAAAGATATTTATGAATTCTAAATCGTGCTTTTTACCAATTTCAAAATCATTAGGATCATGAGCAGGAGTTATTTTTAAAGCTCCTGTACCAAATTCGGGATCCACAAATTGATCTGCAATTATTGGAACGGAACGACCGACAGCTGGGATAACTGCTTGTTTACCAATATATTTAGCATATTTAGGATGGGATTTAATTGTAGCCACAGCGGTGTCACCTAATAGCGTTTCAGGTCTAGTTGTAGCAACAACAATAAAATCTGTAGCACCTTCTGCCCATTTACCACTTGCCCACGCATATTGGGGGCTTTTCCAGGCTTTAGTAATAATTGGATACTTGATATACCATAGATGACCGTGTTCATCAATAGCTTCAGTCTCTAAGTCGGATATTGCGGAAACACACCGTCCTGGGCACCAATTAACCATGTATTCTCCTCGATATATTAATCCTTTATGATACAATCTGTAGAATGCTTCCCGTACGGCTCGTGATAAGTTTGGGTCCAATGTGAAATATTCCCGACTCCAATCGCAGCTAATACCCATGCTTTTCGATTGTTCGGTAATTCGGGCGTGATACTTATGTTTCCATTCCCAAACTTTTTGTACGAATTTTTCACGCCCTAAATCTTTATGATTTATGCCTTGTTTTAATAGTTCCCTAACAACAACATTTTGAGTTGCAATTCCGGCGTGGTCGGTACCCGGGATATAAAGAGTTTCTTTCTGCCGCATACGCTCGTAACGCGTCATTAAATCCTCAAGTGAAATCACAAGGGCATGACCTGAATGGAGTTGGCCTGTTACATTAGGTAAGGGAATCGTAATACAAAACCGTTCAGATTTTTCATTAGTAATTCCCAATTCTTTGGACTTTTCAGGAGCAAAGAAACCCTCTTTCTCCCACCACTCATACAATTCCTTTTCAATTGTTCGATGATCGTAAATTTTAGTTAATTCGCTAGTCATTTTAATTCCTCAAATAATGTTATATAGTTCCAGAAATATCTTAAAAATTTCGGATCAACCTAACAAGAATCAATTGAAATGTAAAAATTAATTTGTTTTGTTTTAATCTTTTTTTTATGGAATATAAAGAGGATATTGATAAAGCAAAGGAACGAATGAATGCATGGTGGGATCACGAAATCATCGATCGACCAGTTCTAAGCTACTATTACCCAAAAAAAAGAGGAAAACTTGGAGTATTTTTAGATACCGTAGGTGAAGATTGGACTTTAGCTAAAAATTATGAAGATATTGATAATGCATTGGATGGATACGAAAAACGAGCCGGGGAAACCTATTTTGGAGGGGAATCGTTTCCTTTTTTCTTTCCCAACTATGGTCCAGGAATAATGGCGGCAGTATTTGGAGTAATCCCCACTTTTAAATCTAGCACAGTTTGGTTTAGTCTTCCAACAAAACCAGAAGATATCATAGAACACTTGGAAAGTATTAAGCTAAACCAAAATAACGAATGGTATTCAAGACTACTCAGAATAACTGAAACTGCGGCAAAGAGAGCCGGAAAGAACTACCTAATATCAATGACCGATATTGGTGGCGTTTTAGATATACTTTCATCGTTCTTAGGACCAACCAACATAATTCTAACCATGAAAAGAAAACCTGAAGTTATAGATACATGCCGGTCTATTATTCTAGAGAAATTATTAAGGGTGTACGATGATTTACAGAAAATTGTTGATCAATATTGCGACGGGTGTACTTGTTGGTTAGGTGTTTGGGGCAAAAAGCGATGGTATGCGTTACAGAGCGATTTTTGTGCGATGCTGAATCCTAAATGGTTTAAAAAATTTGTCTTACAAGATCTCGTAGAGCAAGCCAACCACATGAATTACGCCATTTATCATCTAGACGGGCCAAACGCATTACCACATTTAGATTATCTTTTAAAGGAACCCAGTATATCAGGAATTCAATGGGTTCCAGGAGCAGGAAATGCATCTATGGGTTCGAACGATTGGATACCTCTTTATAAAAGAATTCAAGAAGCAGGTAAAAATTTAGTAATTGATTCTGCGCCGGAAAATGTTTCACATCTTTATAAAAACCTGGACCCTAAAGGGTTATATGTGCGAACCTTTTATCGATCGGAATATATTGCAAACCAATATTTACCTAAATTTGCAGGAGGTCATGAGGGTGAACTCATATTAGAAGCAACTAATTGGTTAAAAGAACAAGGAAAGGATAAAATTACCAAGGAGGCGTTAAATAATTTTTTGCTTTTTAAAAAATCAGAATTAGAAAACAAGTATCGAAAGGATTTGCTTAAAGAGATCAATAATATATTTTCAAGTAATTGGCATTACTAAATACAATACAATTATATACTCACTTTTTACAGTTTTAAAGGGTATTTACGATACTTCTCAATTGCAGCTCTCATTGCTAAAACATTCTCCCACGGCATATTTAAAATGTCGTGACTAGGTCCTACAAAAAAACCGCCGCCTTTTCCAGCCTTCTTTATTGTGCTCCTTACATTTTCGTACGTATCTTCGGGAGTTCCATGAGTTAAAACCCCTGAGGAGTCCAATCCACCCATAAAGCACAAACGGTCCCCTAGCGATTCTTTTAATCCAGCCAAGTCAACTCCTGCTGTTGCTTCTAAAGATTGAATGCAATTAAGCCCAGCATCAACTAAATCAGGTAAATATTGATCACATTTCCCACAAGAATGGAGTACAACTATCACACCCCTTTTTTTACATGTATTGTAAATTCTTTTGTGATATGGAAGGATAAATTCTCGAAAAACTTTCATAGAAAAGAATCCATTGTCTTTATAACCCAAATCATCGCCGAACATTACTATATCAACGCCTACTTCAGCTAACCGTTTAACTATTTCAATATTAACCTTCGTGTACTCGTCCATAATTTCGTGAATGAATTTTGGATTTTTGCGTATATAATAAGCAAAACGAGTAAAAGAAAGACCCCCAATTAAAACTTCAGATGGGTTAATGGGTAAATTTGCCATTGGATAGAAATAGGGCGCAAGGGCTTCAACAAATCCGTCCCATTTTTGAGTCGAGTATTTAACCCTATCGTTAATTAATTCGGTAGGTTTGCCATACTGATCCCAATACGAGTGCAAGATCTCCGGATTTGTAAAATAACCTCCAACATACCAAGCATATTCCAAACCTGTATTAATTTGCTTCACAGTTCTGTATAATCTTCCGTCCATCCTATTAAGACGACAGCCAGCGTATTCAGGAGGTGCGTTTTCGTATCGCACTTTTATTTTATTTTCCCCAAATGGGTCCATTCCATAAAGATCGGCGTTCCAAAAGCGTTGTTCTGTAATATAGTATTTAATATTAGCTTTCGTATTTTTTACGGAACTATGATATCTTTTCCGTTCTTCTGATTCTTTAAAAGCTTGGAAAGAAAGCCCTGTTTGTTCAAAACCAAATAAATGTATAGGAACAATATCGGGTTCGCCATCAAGCTCGAGAGTTTTGAATACACGCTCCCGCTTTGATAAGCCCATAATTTCTGTGAAATTTACTCAATATAATTTTAAATTAGATTAATAGAGGGTAGAATTATATTAAACTAAAAAACATTTCTTAATTGAAGGTTTATATAGACTTAAAAGTAAGATTTCTTTTAGCAAGAGCTATAGCCATTCGGTTATAGATATGGTTTAGTAAGCATTAACTCAAACATATATTTCTTTGCGGAAACTATCGAAAATAAGCATCGTTCCTATTATTAATATTATAGGTGAAGTAATATTCATAAGGTTTATTAAAAAGATTTCTGGTCTTAAAATACTTCCCAATCCAATAAAAATTACGCCTGAAATCACTTTCAGAGATTTCTGTTTTGCTATTCCTGTATTTTTTAAAAATTTAAGGAATAATAAATAAGGAATGAATGAAGTGATAGTTAAAATACATAGTAATATTATATTTGGCAGACCCGTGAAACTTAAAATAAGTATTATAATTAATGGGATTATTCCCGCAAAATAATGTCTTTCATAAGTAATCTTATTCATTACTTTCTCCAAATGTATGATTTTGTTCCAAAATGGAAAGAACAACAGTAAAATTCTGGCTCTAAGTAGAAAATCGTAAGTAATAATATCTATTGGTAAAGAGACTGAGAAAATTTTCATAAGATTTTCAATGGCTATAATAAAAAAGAAGATTTCCCATGAAAATAAGTCGTTATAAAAGTGAAAGTCTTTTTCTTTAGAGAATTTCTTTGAGATATAAAGCTTATTAATTATAATTAAAGCAATAGATATTGATAAAACTACATTAACTAAAAATAATATTACACCGATAAATACAAAATCCAATTTTATCCCTCTAATAAATGAAATACTACAATTGGTATTAAATTTCCTTCAAGGGATACTCGCTCATTATTGGCACGATTTACCAAATTATTTGCCATACTATTAATCGACTGTTCAGCAGAATCGAGATCGAACAATTTTCTATATTTTGGATCATCTGGATTTGATAATATTTTCCTTTGCCATTTCAAACCTAATGCATTTGCCTGTAATTGTAGCCCTGCTAACGCCATTCCAGCCTCAACTTCGGCCCAATACTTAAGATTCATAACTCTGTGCATTAATCCCGTACAAGGCTTTTTTCGATCAATACATAATAATATGGCATAATTAGAGAAACTAATATCAAACTCCTTTTCAATCTCAGTTCTAAAAGTCTCAGAGCTAAATTTTTGTATAAAATGGTCGTATGTTATGGCTCCATTAACCTTAATCCATCTATTCAACGCAGAATACCCGACTGGATTATAATGGTATGATCCATTTGGGACATTAGCAAGATCCCGTACATAAACTAGTGGATATACTGCATATCCCGCACATCCTGATGCATGCACACGACCGTAACCATTTTTCTCTAAAACATCACGGTTTCCATGAGTCGCATGATCTGTTTCTCCTTGACAAGCCCAGAGTAGTTGAGAGATTTGATGTAAATTTGTATAGTTTGGTGCTTTTTCATCAACCAGATTAAAAATAACATCGTCTAGTGGAATACCTTTATACTTATTCTCATAGATTGCACGGTTCTTGTAACAAGCTGGAGTGTCAAGTAAGATAGTACCCACCTCTACTTTTTTTTGAAGAGGTTCTGCAGTATCTTCTACTAATGCTGCCCTATCTCTCTCTCGAACTGCTACCGAATATAAAAAGGTATAATTTTGGTTCATTAAATTGTTAACGAGTTTATTATATTTTTTAGGTGCTCTTGCTCGTTGTGATACACCAAGCCCAATACTATCCATTTTTAATGAGAGATACTGCCATGTAATCCCTACCCGAATTAAATCCTCAAATTCAATAGATTCCTTCCAAACTAATTCGGGATATAGCTCCATAGTAAATTTTGTTTTTTCTTTATCAGTTAATCGATCCAAACCATCACTATTATATTTATATATCCCTCCGGTATAATCGTCCCCCTCAGGTAATACAATAAATAGAGAATTTGAAGGTGCTGCTTGAAATGTAGAATTACATACTTCCTTAATAACAGATAATTGCAACACACGCCCTTCACCTGAGCAATCTTTACGCCTTGCCAAACTCTCTTGAAGACTCACTTTAAGCACTAAACTAATTTTAATAAAGTAATTATAATAAGAAGATTAGTATATTAGTTCAAAACTTTTTTGACTTTTAAAAAAAATAAGAATAAAAAATAAGATTAAATTATTTTTGGTTTACCAAGTATTCGTTCATTTCAACGAAAGAGCTTGTTCGGATGATGGCTGCTTTGAGAAATTGAAACCCTATGTCGTAGGTTGACCCGTCTCCACCGATGTGGATAACATATGGCACATCACCTTTGTATAATCCCTTGGCTTTTAAGATTTTATAGGTTGTGCTTATCCCGTCTGCAACAGTCGCACCTGATTCAAATAAATGGTGAATCCAAGGAACTTTCCACGAGCCTACAAAATCTTTGGAAGTAGAGACCTCAGCACAACTGGTATTATTTACGTATATAATATTGTTTCCAGCGATAGCAGAGGCTACAGTTGCCATCTGATTCAATACCATTCCTGCTCCACATCCAGGACAAAGTCCATGTCCGGGGTGCAGATGAGTTTGTGGTTTTAATGTCCTTCTATTAACCTTATAAAAGTCTACAGGTTTTTCAGCTCCAAATTGTTCAATAAGTCCTTTTAATTTGAGATTTCGTTGTTCTGTAAAATATATTATCTGGTCAATTTCTTTTTCCATAAATCTTGGTTTAAACAAGTGCTTGAATTTACCCATTGACTTAAGGTATTCTACGAACTTTTCTTTATCAATATCTAAACCGCGATAGTAAGAAAATGTTGGTATTCCGTCTTTAACTCTTATGGTATAAAGAGGCCAATATCCACAATCAGTAGCTAATTTTGAGATACTTGCCGCATCACCAGCATCGTGACGCCATCCTCGCATGCAATCTGAATAGGATTGAATGAAAGCAGACCCATTTGATTTTAGAGCATCAGCAACTTTTCCCATGAAATCTGCGGGGTAAGCAGGATTAGCCGTAGCTAAAAATAGAGATTTTGTACCAAAGAAAGCAAAAGGAGTTACCAGATCTTGCTTAACACCGATTTTTCCGGGTATTTTTTCACCCCCCGGACCAGTCGTTGTTGAAGCGTACGGTGGAGTTGCTCCTGATTCCTGAATACCTGTATTCATAAAAGCTTCGTTATCATAGTTAAGAAACAATACATTAGTCTTAGAAGTTCTTGCGAGAATGTCTTCAAATACGATCACATTTCTTTCTGGTTTTGACATTTTACATATCCACCTCATGAATTTTATCTTTGCTTTCTCTAACACCTAGATATGTGTAGAGTTGTCCTTTCATGTCGTTCACTGATTTCATCTTCCTTTTAGTGACATCGAATTCGTCTCGCGTGACATCTCTACCACCTAATCCGACAATAAAGCTTCTAAATATAGTATTAAGTGGATATAATGCTGTTGCGATTGAGGTTGAAAATGGTGGTAGAAGATTGTTCAACGAATCAGATTTCTCTAAAATGATTAATTTTTCAATGTTGTGTTCTTGTACAATTTTTTGTAACTCTTCATAAGGGAATGGTCTGTAAGCTCTGATTTTGATTAATCCTATATCTTTATTTTTAGTCATCCAACTAATAATGTTTCCACACATCGAACCCATGGTAATAAATGCAGTTTTTGAGGAATTATCTAAATTATAGGTTTCAATTAAGTTATAATGGCGACCAGTTGCTTTTCCGAAATCATCAAAAGATTGTTTCATTACATCTAACACGGATTTTTTGGCGATATCAAGGCCCATTCTTCCCTCCATAAAAAAGCCTGGCGTGACAAGTCCACCCCAGACTCCTGGACGTTCAGGTGTGATTGTATGACGAGGTTTTTTTGGTGTTAAATTACGTACGATTTCATCGGGAGTTAACCATAATTTCTGAACTGAATGAGAAATTATAAAGCCATCGTGAACAAACATAGTTGGGAATAATGAATTGTCAGATATCATTACAGATAAAATTGAGGCATCATATGTTTCTTGGACATTTTCTGACACAATGCAGTTCCACCCATAATCGGTTATTACATACTCCCAGCTATTCCAGATAGATATATTTGGGGAGTTGAAAGCACGGGCGGAGATCATCATCGTTAATGGGACTCGCCAGCCTACAGGCATAGGTAAAGCTTCCGACATCAATAAGTAGCCTTGAGACGCAGTTGCTGTAAATGTTCTAGCACCTGCTGCACAAGCAGCAGTTGAATAACTCATAGCTGCTAATTCCGATTCGACATTAACGAATGCTGCTTTCAACCTTCCTTGATGAACCACATCGGATAATCCCTCAACAGACTGCGTTTGAGGCGTAATCGGGAAAGCACATACAACATCGGGATCCGTTTGAGTGACCCCTCCTGCTACGGCGTAATTACCAATCATTGCAGTTTCAATTGGTTCTTTAATCTCCTTAAAAAATAATTTCATTGGTTCTACTGACATTTTAATTACCTCCTTCTTCTGGTGATGCACAAGCGGCAGGACCTTGTTTCGGTCGTTTACTTATGGCTTGAACGGGACAAATATTTAAACAGTTTTGACAAGCTTTACAGTGAAAGACATCGATTCCAGACATATGGTATTTCCCGTCATCGCCTAATTTTCTTAAAGTAGCAAAATCGGGGCATATAAACCAACATTGCGCACAATTAGTGCATGTTTCTTCATCCCATATTATTTCCCATTCACCCCACGACCCGGTATTTACTTGGTCGCTTCCAACAGGGATAATCTCTTCATCGCAATACCAAACACCGGCTTTATCTAAGTCTTTATATCCTGGCAACCCTAGAGATACTTGTTGCCATGGTATTTTACTGTCCACTGTGAAATCTGGCTCGATTCCCATATCATAAATACATGTTTCTTCAATTGCTTGTTTAATCGCATGAATATTTTTTCCAGCAATTTCTCCTTTAAATCGCTTCATTATCGCATCAGATAATTCTTCAAGCGTAAATAGATTTGACACACGAATTAAAGCTCCCAATATAATAGTATTGGTAATATTTCTTCCTAAAATATCGAGAGCGATTCGAGTTGCATCTATAGTCGCAATATTTATATCCTTACGTTTAACTGCATCTTGAATCGTTAATTGATCCATCTCTGTATTGACAATTAACCAACCTCCTTTTGGGATACCTGCAGTCACATCAACTTCTGTTAGCAACGATGGATCTAAAACTGAAACAAAATGAGGTCCATATACTTGTTCGTTTGATCTAACTAGATCAGAGTTCGCAGAGAGTCTTACATAACTTTCAGTGGGGCTTCCCATACGTTCTGCGCCAAATTTTGGTTGACAAACACCGTAACCATAGAAAGCTTCCACGCAGAGATTTGAAGCAGTTACACCTCCTTGCCCCCCACGGGCATGGAATCTAAGATTTATCGTATAATCATTTAAGATTTCTTTAATGTGTTCTGTAGTTAACATTTGAATTTTCACTTTTTTTTTTCAAAAAATCGAATTGTAATAAGACTATTATTTCTCCATAATAAAGTTTATTCCATTTGAATCATAAGCTACTAATTTGTGCTGAAATGATGAACTATTTAGGATATGAGTCTTTTTCTAATATAATTGTGCAAAAGGTGTTTTATTAACTGTCAAAAAATACTGATGGTAAAAATCGTTCTGATGCGATTAACACCCCCAACGAGCAAAAATTAGATAGTTTTGGGATAAATGCACAAGATGTTGAAAATAACATTAAGTTGACTCCTGATTTTGTTCCAATGATTCGAATAATCTTCTGGAACAGCGTTGGATTCTTTTTCTTTTCTTTTTTAATTCCATTTGTTACAGTTCAATTATTAGGCGCCACTGGAATCGAATTGGGAATGACATTTGCAGTACAAACAATCGGAGGGTTAATCAGTGCTCCAATTGTTGGTTATCTCACTGATAGAGTCTCAAGGAAATTGCTCATTCTAATAGGAAGTTTTGGACGAGCAGTTTGTTATATTCTTATGTATCTTGGTATAATTTTTTCTTCTCTAGTTATATTTGCAATCGGTATGTTTGTACTAGGTTTATTTGCTGGTTTTTTCTGGACACCATTAGATACATTGATATCCGAGAAATCAAATAAAGCAAATCGTTCCTTCGCTTTTGGAAAGCGAGGAGGAATGATAGGAAAAGGAAATTTACTTGGTTCAGTAATAAGTTTTATCGTTTTTGGTTTGGCTAACTTCTTTGTTCCGGAAAACCTGTTATTGGTTTACTCTCCACTATTATTATTCGCAGGATCCAATGTTTTTGGAGGAATTACGTTTCATTTAAAGGTAGATGAACATCTTACCTTAGATAAACATGTCTTTAATTTATTTCCATCTGCTGTTGAACAGTCTCTTATTTCTAAAGAACCTGTTATTCAGGATACAGTAATTAGGTCTAAGAAAAACTTAGCCATTGGGTTTTTTATAGGGTTTAGCGTTTTAACCTTATCATTTATGATGAGCAGTATGAATCAATCTCTGGCATATCCATTTTTTCAGGTTTACTTAATTGAAGAATTAAAAGTAGAAGATCCTATTATGGTAATGGCCATCTATTTTCCGAGTCAAATCCTATCTTTGTTGTTTGCCCCTAAGTTAGGGAAGATTGCTGATAAAATTAACCCAATAATAGGCATTGTTTTTGTAAGCGGTCTGGGTGCTTTAGTTACTGGGCTAATTATAAATTCCACTTCAGGGCTTATGTTTGGGATAATCTTACTTTTTGACTCGACTTTTGCGTGGGGAGGTAATTTAATTCTACAAAACGTCCTCAGCCGAATATCAAAAATCCATCGTGGAAAAATTTTTGGACTTGCACAATGGTTAAGTCTACTTGGTGCAGTTTTAGGCCCAGTTTTAGGAGGTTTTGCATGGGATGCTCTTGGTCCAAGTGCTCCTTTCGTTATTTCGATTTTTATCGAACTCTCCGTGATTCCACTTTATGCTATTGCAATTAAAGCGTTAAAACCTTACATGGCAGAAAAAGTAGAGTAAATCAACACGATTCTACAAAAACATCTAATAATGTTTTAAGTGAATTTTTCATCCTTCGAATCAAGGAATTGTGTAAGGAGTTTCAAAAATTAATACAATTATAAACTTTTAAATTCATGACATATTTTCTAATTTGAATGACAGCTCAAGAGAAAGATTACCGTAATAAAAAAGATTTATCGTTCATTAACGACATTAAATCCATGGCTGTAATTGGAACCTCAAAAAAAAGAAATTTCTTCTTTTTAAGAAATCATTTTGCTACGTTTAAAGGTCCGATATACGCCGTAAATCCCTCAATCAGTGAAATCTCCGATTTTCCATCTGAAAATATTTATCCTTCTGTTAAAGATATTCCCGGAGAGGTTGATTTTGCATTTATTACGGTGCCTAAAAACAAGATCTTAGGAATTATTGACGATTGCGTTGTAAAGAAAGTTAAGTTAGTGAGTATTTTCACAGCAGAATTTTCTGATGCAGGAACAAAGGAGGGTATCGAGTTAGAGTTAGAATTGTTAAAAAGAGCAAATAATGTCGTTAGATTTTTAGGTCCTAATGGAATGGGGCTCTTCTATCCAAAAAAGGGAATACAATGGCGAGGAAAATTCCCTACAGAAGCTGGAAACATTGGATTCGTGGCTCAATCTGGTGGTATTTGTAATATTGCTATCTATACAGCAAAGGAATTAGGATTTCACTTTTCTAAAGTATTTTCATTTGGAAATGGGACTGATTTAGATGTTGTTGACCTTATTTCATTTTTTGAAAACGACCCAGAAACTAATATTATATTATGTTATGTTGAGGGGGTAAAAGAGGGACGAGGACATGATTTAATGAGCGCAATTGCAAGAACAACAAAGCCTATTGCTTTATTAAAAGGGGGGAAATCTGAAATTGGGTCTAATGCGGTACAAACTCATACAGCATCAATTGCAGGTAATACTAAAATATGGAAATCGGTTTTTAAACAGAACCCAATTATGGAAGTTAACTCTTTGGAGCAATTACTTCATATTGCTCATCTTATCGATTGTTATGGAATTAAAAAGATTGAGAATGTTGCAGTATTTAGTATTAGCGGTGGATACGGAGTAGTATTAGTAGATTTATTGCAAGAAGCGGGATTAAATATCCCCAATTTTAGCCCTGAAATTCAAAAAAAATTAGATGAGCAATTTTTTATACGCGGTACAAGTTCAAGGAACCCTTTAGATGCTGCTGCTCAATTATTTCAAGGTGATAGCATAAGAAGGATCATAGACATCGCTTTATCCGATAAAAAAATAGATTGTTTAGTAATGGATTTACCGAGCTATTATTTTGACCCGCGATATTTCTTTACCCCTATAGAAAATTTTGAAGAAATTATAATCGATACCTTATGCCTTGGGCATAAATACAACAAACCGCTTATCCCTATAATTCAACGAACACATACACCAGAAGAAAGAAGGCGCGTTTCAAAAATATTAGCTGCAAAAAAAGTTCCGATTTTTGGAGATCCTCTGGAAGTTATTCCCTTATTACCTATAATCTCGGAATATTATACAAAGAAAACTCAAAATACCTGAGGGCTTTCGTAATCTCCAAAGACTTCTCTTAACACATCACAAATTTCCTGAATTGTAGCATTAGTTTTCACCGTTTCGATCATAACTGGCATAATATTATCACCACTCAATGCAACTTGTTTTAATTTTACTAGTTTTGTTTGAACAGATTCTTCGTTTCGTTCTGTTTTTAGCGTGATTAAACTTTTAATAATCCTTTCTTCTTCGTCTATATCATGTTTAAATGTATCAACTTTACATTCTTCATCAATACAATACTTATTTACTCCAATGACACTATTAACTCCATTTTCAATTTTTAATTGGTCGTTATAAGCATTATTTTGGATTTCTCGTTGAATGAAAGCCGTTTCAATCGCCTTAGTTATCCCTCCCATCTTATCTATTTTTTCAATATATTCCAAAGCTTTTTCTTCTAGCTGTGAAGTAAGATACTCTATATAATACGATCCTCCGAGAGGATCTACAACATCAGTGATCCCGGATTCATACGCAATTACTTGTTGAGTTCGCAAGGATAACCTTACAGATTCCTCTGTTGGGATAGCCAAAGCTTCATCTGCACCACAAGTATGAAGTGATTGCGTCCCTCCTAATATTGCCGCAAGAGCTTGAAGAGCGACTCTTACAACATTGACGTTAGGTTGTTGTGCAGTCAATGTAACTCCAGCCGTTTGTGTGTGGAGTCGCAATCTTAAAGAATTTGGATTCTTAGCGTGAAACCGTTCTTTCATAATTTTTGCCCAAAGCTTTCTAGCTGCCCTCAACTTAGCAATTTCTTCGAAAAAGTTGTTATGAGTAGTAAAAAAGAAAGATAATCGTGTTGCAAAATCATCAATGTCTACGCCTCTATTAAGGACTTCTTCAACATAGGCGATACCATCCGCTAATGTGAATGCAATTTCGTGGATAGCATTGCAGCCTGCTTCGCGCATATGATACCCACTAATACTAATAGTATTAAAACGAGGTAAATTTTTAGAACAATATTCAATTACATCTGCCACTAATCTTAAAGATGGTTTTGGAGGAAAAATATACGTACCCCTCGCAACATACTCTTTTAGAATGTCATTTTGAACGGTTCCAGTCAATTGTTCGGGATTGACTCCTTGTTTCTCACCGACGGCAATGTACATAGCTAATAATACGGAAGTAGGGGCGTTTATAGTCATACTGGTGGAAACTTTATCCAAAGGAATTCCCTCGAAAACTTGTTCAAAATCTCTCAATGAATTAACTGTTACGCCAACTCTACCTACTTCCCCTAAGCAAATATTATGATTGCTGTTGTACCCCATCTGGGTTGGTAAATCAAATGCAATTGAAAGACCTTTTTGGCCTTGTGATATTAAATATTTAAATCGCTCATTAGTTTTAGTAGCATCTGCAAAACCCCCGTATTGTCGCATAGTCCAAATACGACCACGGTACATATTTGGATAAACTCCCCTCGTAAAAGGAGGAGTTCCAGGAAATCCAATATCCTCTAAATAATCAATATTCTGGATATCTTCAGGCCCATACACAGGTTTCAGAGGAATTCCTGAAGGGGATTCGTAGTTATCTTTCCTCTCTCCTCTTTCGGTGAACTTATTTAAGATTTGTTCCTCCCACTCTTTCCTCTTATTTTCAATTTTTTCAAGTTCTTTATCTGCAAACATCTTATTTCCTCCTAATAACACTTATTAAACTGGTTCAAACACATAAGCATATACTTCCTTTCCGTCTAAGTTTTCACAAATTTTTCGATAAATTGGTTTTAATGTCATTCCCGTTTGTAAACTATTTTGAGTGGTGATTTGACCGAGTCCTTTTACGCCGTTTTCAAATTCCACTACTCCAAGAGCATAGGACGCCTTATCCCTAAATTCAGCGGGGGGTGCGTTTAAGATAGTATAAGTGAGCAATTTGCATGTGCCTGAAGCTTCTATGATCTCAAAATCACCCTTCCTACATTTTAAACATCTTATATGAGTGTTATGTTGTAATAAGCCACAATTCATACATTTGTGCCAAATGATATTCTCTTCAATTTTCACTAATCTCATCTGTAATTTATAATTTCTATAAACTTAAGGATATATAAAATGACATTATTTAGAAATATTAAGCATAGAGATCATAAAAATAGTTTAATAAAAGGGACTACCTCGACTGAAAATTAGAAGTCGAATACGGATGTGTTCTAACTTAAGTTTTAAAAAAATTAATTCTTATGCAATTACCTATTAAATGAACGAAAAGAAAAAAATAAGGCGATATAATTAATAGAGTTAACTTCGCCCTTATTCCTAATTAACCCCACCCTTAGCATTAGTAACCATATATTGGCTACTTCATTTTCAGTACTTAGAGCCTTCATATTTTACTCACTTATTTTTTCCATATTCGTTAAGATGATGTTAATTGTAGTTTATATTTAGTTTTTAAAAATGAACTTCAATTGGAGTCTTGGATTAGAGCTGGATTGATTTATAATAATAAAATAGAGCGGTTCTTTTAGTTTAAAAAAAAATAACCCAAAATATACATTAAATATCTTTTTTTGAATATCATCATTGAAATTTTTTAATGATTTACAACATTTTAGAAGAAATTTTTGCACTAATGAATAATCTTTTAAATAGGAATAAAACAATATTTGTTTAATTAGAGATTAGTATTATTTGAAATCCTCGCAACATTTTTCCTTACAAACAATAGTTAGTATTGAGCTAAAAAATATTAAAAAAAAATTAGTATGAGTATCGAAAATTTATTACTCGTGTTATCTACCTCTATAACGGGGACATTAGTAGCAATTGGTGGTATGATTACATTCATTTATGCGTTCAGAAGAAAAAATCGGCTTATTTTCTTATTTTCCGCAATGTGGTTAATGTATGCTATTTTTTGGTTTGTAGATGCGGCAGCTCATTATTTTTACTCAATACCACTAATGGCCTTAGCGATTATTCCACAACTGATAGGAATTCCGTGTATTATCATTTTTATCGAACTTAGCAGAAAAGAGCATGTTAGCCCAATTAAAATTTCAATACTTATGATTATCGAAGCCTTAGTTTTTATTATAACTTTTTATGTACCTGATAATTGGGAGATCATTCCTGGATATGGAATTCATAACAAAGGCATACTTCGGATAGCGCAGATAATCTTCATCTTTTACTTCATGATTTTTTATTTTTTATGGAGTTTTCATACTTGGCGTAAGGCTCCTGCGGGTTTAAAACGCTTAACAAGCTATTTACTATTTGGGAGCACTATTTTTTCAATTGTTACAGGGGTAATGTATGCAATTGGGACATTCATAAAAACATTTAATGCCATAGGGTTCTTCATAAATGGGATAGGAGCGTTCATCACTATTTTAGTTATCTTAAAAGATTCCAGAATTATATATATCTTACCTTTTAAGGCTTATCGAATTTTAGTGGTTGACACTATAGCAAGCGTAGCCCTATTTAAATACGATTGGGCGAAAGCAGGAGAAGTTGAGGAAAATATCTTTACCATGATGATCCAAGCTATTGGTAGTGTTCTAGACGACATTTTAAAAAAAGGTGATGTCCAAGAAATCCAAATGGATCGGGCAATCCTTCTTATTAAACACAATAAAGAAAATAATATAGCATCGGTTTTGATAGCCTCAAAATTTTCAAAATCGCTGAGATATGGATTGAAAAGGTTTGACGAAGAATTTGTTGGAAGATTTCAAAAAACTTTAGAAAGTTCAAGAAAAGTTAGTGATTTCGTCGGGGGTTCAAAAATAGTTGAACATGTATTCGATTTTGTTCCAAGTTATAAAAGTGAAATTATATAATCAAAAACATATTTGAAAAGAGGTGAAAATGATTAGTTTTGATAATATTTTATTAGTTTCATCCGCATCAGCTGCAGGTGTGTTAAACATTATTGGATTTTTACTCTCATTCTCTTACGCGAAAAAAAGAAAAAATCGATTAGTGTATTTATTTTCAGCAAATTGGTTATTACAATCTTTTTTTTGGGGTTTAGACGCAGCTTCGCATCTTTTTTATTCACCCTTATTAATGGCTCTTGCAATAATACCGCAAGTCATTGGGGTTCCCTGCCTATTTATATTTATAGACCTCATTAAAAAAGAACGCGTGAGTTCATTTAAGATCACTATTGTCCTTCTAATTGAGATTACTCTGCTATACTTCACTTTTACGCCTGGAGGTATGCAAATTATACCTGATTATGGTATCCATATTGTTGGAACTCTTCGAATTGTCCAAATTATTTTCCTCTTTTACTATGTATTAACCTATTTTAGTTGGAGTTACCTCACTTGGAAAAGAGCTCCGAGGGAATTAAAGCAACTCGTTAACTTTTTATTGTTTGGTAGTATCCTTTTTTCGTTTGTAACGGCAACCTTGTACTTTTTAGGAACATTTATTAAAATATTCAATTCTTTAGGGTTCATAACTCATAGCTTAGGAGCATTATTTACGATTATAGTTATATGGAAAGAACCTAAAGTCATTTATATACTTCCCTTTAAAGCCTATAGACTTTTGGTTGTTGAGACGAATGCAGGTATTGGATTATTTAAACACGATTGGGCAAAACTGAGAGCTGTAGACGAGAATGTCTTTACTATGGTACTCCAAGCAGTGGGTAGCATTTTAGATGAATTATTAAAGAAAGGAGAAATACGGGAAATCAAATTGGATAGAGCAGTTCTTTTAATTCAACACAATAAAGGCTATCCAGTTGCATCTGTTTTAGTTACCTCAAAATCATCTAAATCTTTGCGATATGGACTTAAGAAGTTCAATTCTCAGTTTATTGATGAATTCAAGTCTCATTTTGGTGGATTGTATGAAGTTAGCAGATTTAAAAAGGCGAAATCGTTAGTGGAGGAATTTTTTGATTTCATACCTGATTATTTAGAAAACTAATCAATGAATTTTGATTATGAAGTTCTTTTAAACTGGCATGTCTTTATATTTAACATATAGTTCATCAATAATCGTATTAAATGCGTTAATTACTCCTTGTCCCGATTTTGCTGAAGTCATAAAGTGTCCTAAGTATTTCTTTTCTTCAACAATTTTTTCGATAGCCAAAGTGTCTATCTTTTCCTCGTCTACCAAATCTACTTTATTACCAAAAATTACCACAGGAATATCTCCGCAGTATTTTTCAATATCAGTTGCCCAGTTATGAATATGGTTAAAACTTTCTTTACCATGTTCATTATTTTCAAGGGTATACACAATTATTGCAGCAACACTATTGTTAAAAAATGAGGGTCGTAAGAAATTAAATGAATCTTGTCCTGCGATGTCCCAGAATAATAACTTTATTTTGTCTCCATCGATTTTTCTATCAAATACAGAAAATTGAGCTCCGATTGTTTTGATGTATTCTTCTTTAAAATTATCGTTAGTGAACTTTTGGATTAGAGATGTCTTACCTACGGCACCATCTCCTATAACAGTAATCTTAAATCTAAATTTTTTGTTAGTTTCACTCATTGGTAGCTTTTAAGAATCACATGAAATATTTCTTAATATAAAGCTAGGCTTTTAATTAATATAAAGCTTTAGTATTAAATCGGTTTACACTATTTTTTATACTAACAGAAAGTTAAGTTTACGAAATGTTTATACTACATAATTATAATTGGAGTTCCAGATTTCTTTTAGACCGTAATGTATAAATAAACTATAACACATTATATATTATATCCATAAAGATTTCTTACCAGATGATCCTAAGTTATGCCTTCTCCAATAAATTACCCCCCTAAAGAGGTTATAGAACCTATCTTTGGTAAAATTAACTTTGAATTAGTAATACTCTGGATGCTTAATAACAACGAAGTATGTACGTGGTCGAATTTAAAAAAAAAGATCAAACCTTCAACATTATCGATTTATCTAAAAAAACTTTTGTTGACAGAGTTAATTGAAAAGAAAGAATTTAATCAATATACGATAACAACAAAAGGGAAAGACAGATTTTATGAACTATCGCAGGCCACGAGACAAAAAAGGAAGTTAAATTACCCCCCCAAAGCAATTTTGTGGAAACGGAATTACGATCATTGGATATTATGGATGGTTTACAACAATAATTTCTGTAAATGGGGAGATTTACTGAACGAACCTCTTTCAATTAATAATTCCTCATTATCTAAAAATATGAATGCCTTAATTGAAGACGGATTTGTCAAGAAAAAAAATAAGGAGTATAGGATTTCTCAATTGGGTAAAGCTGAATATTCTGTAATGCTGAGGGATTACGATTTAGACCGTCAATCGATTTTGGAAGACGAAAGTAATCGAATCAAAGAAAATACAATAAAAACATTGAAATTTTTCAAAAAGTATAGAATAAGTGAAGATGAAACTAGATTTCGATTTCTCAATAACCTTTTGAGATTACCCCACGAAAGAATCAAGCAATCTTTAAAAAGTGAAGAAGATTTCTTCAAAATACTTCTATATTTATCCCTCAATCATCCATCACATTATCCTATCTCTATTTCAACTGAGAAATTTGCTAAAAAATATGGGTTAGAATTAGTAGTTCTAGAGTTTCATGTTTTGCAAATTATTGATAAAAAGATTTTCCCTGTTAAATTTTTCAAATTGGAGGGAGATATTGATAAGATATATTATTTCCAGGCTAATGAAAAGCTTGAAAGGATGTTAAACGCCGTAGTCGAAGAACATATCACAAAATTTACCTACTTAAATAGATTGTATGAAGAAGATAAAGATAAGACCTACTCAACAACTTTAGAATCTACAATAGATGCGATATTAGACGAAGTTTGCGGTTCACTTTTTCATGAAGGTCAGCGCTCTTCTTTAAAGAAGTTGTTACCAAGTTATATTGCTTACTTGGCCTACAAAGTGGAAAAAGAGAAAAAGTTGATTGACACTTATGACAAGTTAAGGGGTTTAATATGGCATGAAGTACAGACCTATAGTTCGAAAAAATATTTACTTCAAGAATTCACAAATTACGACGAGAATATTAAAGAAGTGGATAAAGCCCTAAGCTTAAATCCTGACCAGTTTGACAGTTATGTTGATAAAGAGCGCGTGTTAATTTACTTTAACAAGTACGATGAATTATTAACATTTTTAGATGAAATGCTCGAAAAATTCCCCGATGAAGAGAAGGACATCAAAATTAAGGTTGCCTATATTTATAAAGAGAAAAGAAATTTCGAGGAAGGGCTTAAAATTATTAATGAATTGCTCGAAAAATACTCAGAAGATACCGAACTTCTTACTTATAAAGCTTATTGGTTACAATATTTAAATCGAAAAGAAGAAGCGGTAGAAATAATTCAAAACCTAATCGAACAAGACCCTGATAACAACATTTATCATGATACATATGGTGAAATGTTAATGTCCTTCCAAGATTATGAAAATGCCAAAATTGAGTTCCTCAAAGCCATCGAAATAAGCTCAGACGAATGGTTTACATTCCAAACGCACATCAAGTTAGGGATATGTTATAAAGAACTTGGTAAGTTTAAGTTAGCACTCGAAAAATTGGAGTCTGGAATTAAATACGCAGAGAATAGTAAATCTGATTTAGAAACAAAAAAAAATTGGCTTGCCATTGCTAATCTCTTTATTGCTGAAATTGAAGAATCAAAAGAGAATTAATGCAATATTGCTCGTTCAATAAATATTTCATTAACCAGGGAATCAAGTGAAGGAATGTCTTTTTCTTGAACAAGCCGATTTGCTTGATAATATTTTTTAATAGGTTCCCATATTTTTTTGTCGTTTTGAATGGTATCGATAAAATGCTTTATTCTCTGCAGAGCTAAGAACGACTGTCCTTTAAATAGATAACAGACGATAAATGGAGAGACAGCATTCATGATTATCGTATATTCCCCAAAAATAGCACGATCTAATCCTTGAGAGAACATTTCATCACTAAAGGAATTAACAGCAGATAAAAAACCTCCAAACAAATGGTCTTGGAATGACCATCCCTCTTCAAACGATTGGGAGAAGATTGGGTTTCCCCCTTTTGAGATAATTAAAATTACAACAGAATCCTCTTCTTTGACCTCATCTGGTTCAACCACACGTTTTCGAAGCATGTTGTCCATTTGCTCATTTAACCGAGCTAATTCCATACGTTCTTTCAATGATGAAGTTGATTTTTTTAAGTTCTCCCACATAGTTAATTGTTTAAGAAGTTCGTCATGTTCGTTAGAAATTTTGATAGCTAATTGATAAAATCCATATTTTTCTGCTATAATTTGAGCCTGAGTTAAAAATTGGCGAGCTTCTCTGATATTTAAGGATATTAATGCTAATCTAGCTTGTAATAGATGAGTTTCACACAAAATCCAATATGAGTGCTGTTGCTCAGCAAAATCTAATAACTTTTGAATGTATGGTTGTATCTCGTCAATTATTTCGGGATAATTAGTAATACGTAATTCAATAAGGAGTAAATCACAAAGATTAATAATAGTAAAAATGTATTTTTTAATCCATAAAAATTTTAGACCACCACTAGAAATATCTTTAGTATTAATAATTTCTTTTAATAGTTTTTCAGATTTAACTCGATTTTTTGAACGTAGACTCGTTTTTAATAATATAGCTTTATAATATCGATATAAAATGTCGTTTATTTCACTTTTATCTTTTTCTCTAATCTCACTTATCTGTTGGAAGTAACTGTTTGCCCCTTCAATATCACCCTTATCAAGCAAAATATCAATTATAAATCCTATCGCATATATTAACCAAGGCAGATATTGAATCTCAATAGCACGCTCTGCATACAATTTCGCGTTATCATAATCACCTAATAAGCCATATTTTTCAGAAATATTGATAAGACTCGCAGAAATCAGTTCTTTATTTTTACTATCTTTTGCAAGTTCAAAAGCTTCTTTATTAAGTTCTAGAGAACGATGAATTTCACCTCTCCAGGTACAAATATTAGCTTTTATCCTAACCAAAAAAGATTCGCTTTCTCTTAAATCTAATGTTGCTGTTTCCTTAATTTTTATAAATAGGTTATCAGCCTTCTTAATTAGATCTTCACCTTCACTTATATTTCCAAGCATTACGTTTGAAAATGATTTGATCAATAAAGCATCTAGATAGGTCAATAAATCTCCTTGTTTCTGGCTTTCTTGCATTAATTGATCAGTGTAAATGTTCGCTTCTGAAAACTGCAACGATTTATATAAAAGGTTTGCTTTAAGGAGTTTATAAAAAAGCATTTCTTTAGTTGTGAAATTCTCCATATTCTTTAAACCTAAAGCGATTTGGTAAGCTTCTTCAATTCGGCCTTCTCTCAAAAGGTTCTTTGCTTTAGTCAACTCTTTTATTACAGAATGAGACATCGCTATAGTGAGTTTGATATATCTTAACTATTTTGTATAAACTTACTACTATTGTTCTATTATAAGCTAATTGAAATTTTAAATATAATGTAAAATTCCTTTTTTTTGTACAAAATCACATTCTCTCAATAATATCGAACAATACCCTGATAACAGCATCTATCATGATACTTACGGAGAAATGTTAATGTCATTTCAGGATTACGAAAGTGCCAAAAATCAGTTCCTCAAAGCTATTGAAATAAATTCTGATGAATGGTTTACATTCCAGACTCACATCAAATTAGGCATATGCTATAAAGAACTTGGGAAGCTTAAATTAGCAGTCGAAAGGTTAGATTCAGGAATGAAATACGCAGGGAAGAGTAAATTAGATTTAGAAACGAAACAAAAATGGTTAATGATTGCGAACCTTTTTAAAGCAGAAATAGCAGAGTTAGAAAGTGGGGATTAGGATAGGAGATTCGTCAACTTTAAAGGTTTATTAGAGTAAGTTTTTTAAAAAGATTTCATAGTTCTTCTGATAATGCCTTAAATTTATGATAGAGGTTTCCAATAATAGCATCAAAGGCTTCAATTACTCCGTCCCCAGTTTTAGCGCTTGTTTTATAAAACCCAAGAAAGTTATACTTATCAACTAATTCTTGGATTTTAGTATCATCAGAACTATTTTCATTCACTAAATCTACTTTATTTGCAAAGATAACTATAGGAATCTCACCACAATATTTGGATATATCCGCATACCAATCATCAATGTGTTCGAAGCTTTTTGTTCCAAGGTCGTTATCTTCCAGTGAAAATATAATTATTGCTGCCCGACTATTGTTGAAAAAAGAGGATCGTATAAAATTAAAGTCAACTTGACCAGCTATATCCCAAAATAGCAATTTAATTTTGTCCCCATCAATTTCCTTATCAAATACAGAAAATTGCGCTCCAATAGTCTTAATATAATCTTTTCTAAATGCGCCTTTCGTGTATTTTTTAATTAACGACGTTTTACCGACCATTCCGTCGCCTATGACGGTAATCTTAAACCTAAATTTTTTGCCGATCTCTTCTGTCATCTATTTTCTTCGTAGAATGGAAGTTAAGTTCCTAATTTTATTTTGTTATTTTATTAAGATTAGGGTTTTTTTAATATAAAATTACGCTTTCAAGAAGGAAAATGTAAGGAATTTTACATAATTCTTAAAAATAATTATCAGAACGGTTTATTATGTGATGAGATTTAAGTTAGGAATTTATGGTTACAAATATATCGTTGAGTAAGGGTTCCATTAACGGAATGTCTTTTAATTCAACTACTTGACTTGATTTTTCGAATTTTTCAAAAGTCTTCCATATCGCGGGTTCCTTTTGTAGAGTTTCAACAAACTTCTCTAATTTTTGTTTTGCAAAGTATGTCTGCCCTTGGAATAGATAACAAATTGAAAAAGATCCGACAGATTGCAGAAGAATTGTATCTTCTCCGAATTTAGCTCTATCTAGACCTTGAGAAAAAAATTCATCACTGAACGTTGAAAATGCTGATAAAAAACTTCCAAATAGGTCGTCATCGCGTTTCCACTTATCAGTAAAAGGATGAGAAAATAAGAGAACACCACCCTCAGCAAGTATTAGCAGTAGTACTGGTT
This sequence comes from Promethearchaeota archaeon, assembly GCA_030599585.1. Lineage (GTDB taxonomy): Archaea > Asgardarchaeota > Lokiarchaeia > Sigyniarchaeales > SOKP01 > SOKP01. Next base: position 108,285 of record JAUVNS010000006.1, read on the forward strand.
GCTGACCACCTGACTCAAGTGGCTCAATTGCTCTTTTTCCTTGCATGCGTTCTATTACACCATCGACAGAAGCTAACCTCAGGCGTTCTGCTACGGATGTTTGTTCTTTCTTAATAGATTCCCAGAGCTTCAATTCTTCCAATAGACGATCGTGTTCTTTTGAGATTTCACCGGCTAAAAGTTTAAGGCCGTGCTCATCTGCTATATTTTGTGCTTCTGTTAAGAGCTTTCTAGCCTCGACCATGTTAACTTGAAGTAGGGCTAATTTAGCTTTTAACAGTTTTACATTTGCTAACAAAGAATATGAATTCTCAAGTTTAGCGTTTTTTTGCAGATGATCAATGAGGGGATGAATGTCTTCTAATATTTCTATTTGATTGGATATTCGGAATTCATCAAAATACCAATTACAAAGACTGGTTAAAGCTACATTTGTCGTAAATACCGAGATGTCCTTATCGACAATTTTTTTCAAAATATTTTCCGCTTCGACATGATCTCGCAATCGTGGACTCGATTTTAAAAAAATCGATTCAGCTAACTGGTGAAACACATAATTGAACTCATCCCTATATTTGTTAGAGAATTGCTTGAATTTCTTAAGATAATTTTGAGCTTGCTTAATGTTTTTCAGAGCGAGTAAAACATTTATGATGTTAAAATATGCAAAAGCCGTCCACCAACCTAATTTGGATTTCAGATAAATTTCAAGGCTTGTTGTATGGTATTCTAACGCACGATTCAAATCCCCCTTTTGATGATGCGTACCCCCCATAAGGCGATAAATATCAGCTTTCATCCTCATTGGGAGATCGTATTCCATTTTAGGGATTAGAGATAAAACTTTTTCAGTTATATCTAATGAAATCTGTAATTCTCCCTTTACTCCATAGATATATGCCATATAAACCAAAATACCGGTTATTGTACTAGAATGAGGATCAACTTTTTCCAATAATGTTAGACTTTGTTTAAATTCGGCCAAAGAAAGATCCATATTGCCACTATAAAAACTTCCAGCCCCTTTCGAAAATAAAAATTCTGCTTCTCTTTGCTGAAACTCTATTGTATCTTCTGGTGGAATTAATTTAAACAATTTTTCATGTTGTTCAAGATTTATATAAAAATCTTCTCCAATTGCAAAGTTTACTATAATAAGACCTTTAATAAATAAGGCATCAAGTGAAAAAAAAGGCATATTCATTTCTTGACTCTTTCGGTAAAGTTCTTCAACGATTTTGAGTGCAAATTCTAGTTGTCCTAAACCATGATAGATCAAGCCCTTGAATCGTTGAATTATTAATGACTCTTCAGGGATGGGAGTTTTATTTTGCTCTATTTCATTAATCCGTTGAATTCCTTCTTCATACTTACCTTTATCAATTAACTCTTTTATAAGTGCCAGTTTTTTGGATACAGAAATAGACATTATAGAACTTCTTTACCTAATTGAATTTAAAAAAAATGAAGATTGGCTTCCTTAAAAGTGTTTGCTACTAAAAGGATAGAGTGATTTTGCATAATGCAGAAAATCATTTTATAAAAATTTCATTTACAGTAGTTCCGAGTGAGGGGGGATTATTCAATTCCAGCATTTCACTCGTTTTAGCTGCTCGATTTAAAGCGTCCCATATCTCTGTTGTTGTTTTTAATGTGTCTGAGAACCTAGTTAACTTTTGTTGAGCGGAATAAGATTGTCCTTTTATAATATAACACGCGAGAAAAGGCTCAATCGGGTTTATAAGGATGGTGTTCTCACCGATTTTAATTCTGTCAATCGATTTAGAGAAAATTTCACCACTAAATGTGTTGAAAGCAGACATGAAAGCGCTGAAAAGATCGCTAAAGTCCCAATTCTCCACAAATATGTGATTAAAATAGGTTGCACCGCTATTGTCCATGATTAAAAGTGATATAGGTTCTTCGTTGGTTAACTCAGGAGGTTCTATTTTGCGTCTTCCTTGCATGCGTTCTAAAACTTCATCAACAGAAGCTAATTTCAAGCGCTCTGATACAGACGCTTTTGTCTTCTTAATAGATTCCCATAATTTTAGTTCTTCCAACAAGCGATCGTGTTCTCTCGAAATTTCACTGGCCAAAATTTGAAGACCGTGCTCTTCGGCTATTTTCTGTGCTTCGGTCAAGAGTTTTCTAGCATCAACCATATTTATTTGTAGTAGAGCTAGTTTAGCCTGAAATAATTTCAAAGTAGCTAAACCAAAATATGAAGATTTCATTGTCGTTTCTCCTTGCATTTGGTCGATAAGAGGTTGGATATCGTCTAATATTTCCATTCTATTAGTTAGTTGATATCTCTCAAAATACGACCTACAAAGGTCAGATAAAGCAAAAAAACGCACCCATAAATGTACAATAGATTCTTCTTTCACGATTTTCTTCAAGATTTTTTCTGCTTCGACATGGTCGCCGATTTTAGAACTCGATCTTAAAATAATGGCTTTAGATAACTGGTATAGTAATACCTGGACATTTGATCCCGGTTTTTCAGTATCATTTTTGAATTGTTGAAGATATTTCTGTGCTTGATTAATTTGTTTTTTCATAACCAATAAGTTTATTATAGCATAATATGACCAACCTATCCTCCAACTTATTTCAAATTTCTTATAAATTTCGAGTGCGCGTTTATGGTATTCCAACCCGTTATTTAAATCTCCTTTTGAAGAAAAAGTTAATCCCATACCCCGATAAATATCAGCTTTAGAGATCTTTGGAAAATAGTGATCTCTTTTAGAGATATGAGATAAAGCCTTTTCATAAAACTCTGAAGCAAGTTGCACCTCTCCCTTAGCATTATAGGTAAAAGCCATAGAGGAATAAATATTGGATATGTAAAGAGATTGAAGATCACTTTTTTCCAACAGGGTCAAACTTTTCTCAAAATCTCTTAAAGCAAGATCAAAATTGGTTTTATAATAACTCACATTTGCTTTCAAAATCAGGAAATTTACTTCACGTTCTTGATACTCTAACGAATCTTCTTGAGGAAGTGAGTTAAACATTGTTTCTTGCTGTTCAAAGGTGTTGTACAATTCCTCAAATTTTCCTAGGTATGTTAAAACCCACGCTTTGAGAAATAACGCATCCAACGAAAAGAATAACATTTCCGTTTCCTGACTCTTTTGGTATAGCTCTTCAGTAGTTTTTAAAGCAATTTCAAATTGTCCTAGATAGGAATAAATAAAAGCCTTATGTCCCAGAATTTTTAACTTATCTTCAATAGGAAGATTGTCGTTCTCTTCAATATCCTTAATTAATTGAAGTGCTTCTTCCATCTTGCCTTCTTGCATGAGTTCTTTCACAAGTGCAAGCTCTTTGGAAGCGGAATCGGACATTTTACACCCTTTTTGCAAAATCGTAGTTAAAAAATAGGAAGATTAGTTTCCTTAAAAGTATTTGCCACATCAACTTAAGGGTAATTTTAGAAAACAAAGAACTTCAGCTTATAAAAATCTCGTTTACTGCACTTCCGAGAGAGGGTGGATTATTTAATTCCAACATTTCACTAGTTTTGACTGCTCTATTTAACGCCTCCCAAATCTCTGTTGTAGCTTTAATGGCATCTGAAAATCGAGTTAGCTTCTGCTGGGCGGGATAGGATTGCCCTTTTATAATATAACAGGCTAGAAATGGCTCAATTGGGTTGATGAGGATTGTATTTTCACCAATTTTAATTCTGTCAATCGATTTGGAGAAGATCTCGCCACTAAATGAGTTGAATGCAGACATAAAAGAGCTAAAAAGATCGTCAAAATCCCAATCACCAATAAAAGAGTGATTGAAGTAGGTTACTCCGCTCTTATCCATGATTAAAAGGAGTATCGGTTCTTCAATATTCGCCTCTGGCACCTCAATTGCGCGTCTCCCTTGTAAACGCTTCATAACATCATCAATTGAAGCCAACTTTATGCGTTCTGATACGGGTGTTTGCGTTTTTTTAAAAGATTCCCATTGTTTCAATTCATCCAACAAAAGATCGTGTTCTTTCGAAATTGCACCCGCTAAAAGTTGAAGGTCGTGTTCATCGGCTATAAGTTGGGCTTCGGTTAAGAGTTTTCTTGCTTCAAGTAAATTTATTTGAAGTAATGCCAATTTAGCTTGAAACAATTTTGTGTTAGCTAAAAATAGAAATGAATTTGTTTCTCTAGCATTTCTTTGTAAATGATCGATAAGTGGATGAATATCGTCCAATATGTCCATCTGATTAGAGATTCGAAATTCTTCGAAATACCAATCACAGAGGTTCATTAACGCAAAATTGGTTAAAAAAATAAAACTACTTTCTTCTACAATTTTCTTCAATATAGTTTCTGCTTCAACACGGTCACGCATTCTTGAACTAGATTTTAATACTAAAGCGGTTGCCAATGGATATAAGTTGTTACTCAACCAATCCTCAACATTTTCCTTACTATATTGTTTGAACTCCTTCAGATAATTCTGTGCTAGAGTAAATTCCTTTTTAGTGAGTAATACTTGTATTATGTGAAGGTATGACCAAGCCATCCACATTGAACCCCCCACTTTCATGTATATATCGAGAGCACGCTTTTGGTCCTCCAAAGCGTTATTTAAATCCCCTTTTTCCTGATATATGACTCCGATAACTCGGTAAATATTAGCTTTATTAACCAAATAATATTCTCCTTTGGGATTAGAAGATAGAGCTTTTTCAGCATATTCTAAAGCAAGTTTTAGTTCTCCTTTCGCAAGATAGATAAAGGGCAGAAGCTCTGAAGGACTGAATGAGCTAGAACTATGAGTATGTCCCTGTTCTTGCAGAATTAAACTTTTGTTACAGTAGTCTAAAGCTAGATCAAAATTACCGGATACATAATTTTGATATCCTTTTTGTAACAGTAATTCTGCTTCTCTTTCTTGAAATTCGGGCGAATTTTCTCGTGGAATTGATTTAAATAGATTTTCGTGTTGTTGAAAACTTTTGTACGATTCTTCAAATTCTTGAAGATTGTACAAAATCCACGCTTTAATGACTAGTGCATCTAACGAAAAGAGAGGCATTTTCTTTTCCTGACTCTTTTGGTATAGTTCTTCAGTGAACTTGAGAGCATTCTTGTATTGTCCTGAATTGTAATAAAGGTCGGCTTTATGAAACAGAGTTCTTAATGTTTCTTTATGAGTGAGATTTTCCATCTGTTCAATATCCTTAACAATTTGAAGAGCATCTTCAATTTTGCCTTCTCGCATGATCTCTTTGACAAGTGTTAATTTTTTGGAAGCGGAATTGGACATTTTACACCCTTTTACTTAATTGTATTTAAAAAATAGGAACATTGGTTTCCTTAAAAGTGTTTGTTACAATAATACTTGTTCGATTTTAGATAAGATTTTAATTTCATAGGTATACCAAAAATAAGATATTCGTTTATTTTTTCTTTCTCTTATTTTTAACCGCACATCTTTTTTATTTAGAATTTGTTGCCAGAACTAAGCATAAGAACTACTAATTTTTTAGTAAAAATAGTGAGTAGCCTTATTAGTGAATCTAATTAGAGTGCTTCATAAATTGCAGAAATAATTTGGTTGGCTCTTGAATCCTGGGCGAATTTATTTTTTCTAGACTCTTCAGGTGCCTGAAGTCTCAACTTGTTCATTACATATGAGATGCTCAATTTTGCATCCATGTCCATTATACAAACGCTACCACCCCAACCTCCCCAATAGAGAGTGTTGGGATTTTTAATGGGCTGAATATTACTCGGAAGACCAAATCCCGTCCCGTAACGAATTCCGTCAATAAACACGTATCCTTGTCCGTTAAACTGTTCTTTTAATGCTTCATTAAGAGTGTTTTGCGAAAGAAGGTGCACATTATCAATATCACCACCACATGAAATTGCTGATGCTATTCTTGCTACCGATCTTGCATTTGCGAAACCGTTCGTCGCAGGTAAATCAAATTTACGGAAAGCTTTTGAGTTACAAAATTTCACGAATTCTTTTGTCATATCCCCACCAAAGGTCCATCCACAGGGAATACCGAGTATTTTGTAAATTATTGAATCTCTTTCCAGCAAATCATTAAATGGTATATCTGGTGGTATTAAATCCGCCACGCGTTTTTCATGACCATTTGAAATTCCTATCATGAAATCGGCACCTAAAAGGTGTGCAATATTATCATTAAAGACAGTACTAAGGGTTTTACCCGTGACTCTTTTTACAAGTTCTCCCAGGATAAAACCAAAAGTAAATGCATGATACCCACCCATCGTTCCTGGTTCCCACCAAGGCTTCTGTTTTTCCAAAAGTTTTATCATTTTTTCCCAATTCAAGAAATCTTTCAGAGGGAAATCCTCATCCCAGCTTGGTATACCCGCAGTATGACCAAGTACATGTTTGATGAGTATTTTTTCCTTACCATTTTGCCCGAATTCCGGCCAATACTTACTTACAGGGTCATTAATATCTAAAAATCCTTGCTCAGAAAGCATTAGAATACAAATTGATGACATTATCTTTGTCGTAGAAAACACGCAGACAATTGTATCTTCATCCCACGATCGCGTTTTAGCTGCATCAGCCCAACCTGCCCAGATATCTATCACGAATTTTCCATTTAAAGTCACAGCTAGAGATGCTCCAAATTCGTCAAATTGTTCAAAATTTTTCGCAAAAACATCTTGGACTACTTTAAATTGTGGATTGCAGAATCCCTTTATTTTGATCCCCTTTGACATGGTTTATCAAATGAATTTTTATTTAATTAATTTGGTTATTCATACTTATAAACTAATCTCTACTCTACTAATAATTACATGCTAATTTTGTTTATTAACTTGTTTTCGTTCTAAATCCATTAATTTCAAGTCAACCAAAAGGTAAATCAGAGAATCTTAATCTTGACTACATTGTACTAGTTGAACACAAATAATCTCACCTATTTGTGAATGTCACTTGCTTAAACAAGTGAGATTTTCCATTACTTCAATATCCTTAACAAGTTGAAGAACATCTTCAATTTTTTCTTCTTTCATGAGTTCTTTCATAAGTGTGAGCTTTTTGTCTACGGAATTGCAGTTAAAAAATAGGAAGATTAGTTTCCTTAAAAGTGTTTGCTACAACGATGCTAGGTCGATTTTAGAAAACACGAAGCTTCATAAAACAATTTCCTAATGATTACTGAAAAATTGTTAAATTTAAAAAATAAGAAACAAAAAAAATTATTTATCTTTATATAGAAGATCTGGTGCCGTATTTTGCCCAGAGTTTTTGTTTTGCTTGTTGTAAAGTCATAACTCGCTCGTAATATTTTGAATTTTGATCCCCAATCAAGGCATCAAATTCTCTTTCATTTACTTTTTGGGCAGTTTTTTGTTCACTTTCTCCAATTTCAACTTCAAATGCTTGTTGTTCATATGCTTGAGTCATTTTTTTTTCACTTTTATGTTTTTTTTATTTATAATTTTAATATTATAATATTGCATATATAGTTTAGTTTGATGAAGTCCATGTGGAGTCTTGGAATAACTATGGATAACAAAGTATAAATAGATTTTAAGATTATACTATATCAAAGATCACTAAATAAGGAGTACTAAGTGTGGTTTCTGCATGCAATTATCCTCCTGAAGAGATTATTAAACCTATTTTTGGTAAGCCGAACTACGAATTCATTATATTGTGGATTTTGAACAATAATCAGGTATGTACTTGGGCAAACCTAAAAGAAAAAATTACGCATTCTACCTTATCGAACTACCTAACCCGGCTTAAAGATAGAGGGTACATTGAAAAAAGAGCATATAACCAGTATAAAATTACTTCTAGAGGTAGGGATAGGTTTTACGAGCTCTCCGAAGCCAAGCAAGAAAAGAGAAAGTTAAGTTACCCTCCCGACGCTATACTTAGAAGGAGGAATTATGACCATTGGGTTCTGTGGATGGTGTCTAACAACAATTATTGCAAGTGGTCAGATTTTTCTGAGCCTCCTCTTTCGATCAATCAATCTTCTTTATCTAAAAATCTCAATTCATTAATAGATAAAGAATTTATAAAAAAAGAAGAAAAAGAATATAGAATAACTCGATTAGGGAAAACTGAATACTCAATTATGTTAAGACTATATGATTTAGATCGACAATCAATATTAGAGGAAGAAAGTAAACGACTTAAAGAAATAACGCAAAGCACCTCAAGTTTTTTTAACGAATATAAAATAAAAGATAGTGATATTAAATTCCGGTTTCTAAATAATAAATTAAACTTACCATTTGAAAAGGTCGAATCCACTTTAGACAGTGAAGAGAATTATGATAAGGTGTTATTATATCTGTCTGTAAACCATCCAGACCGATTTCCGGATTACATTTCTCCAGAGGAGTTTTCTAAAAAGTACGACATCAATTTGGTTAAACTTAACTTTGTCATTCTTCGAATCGTTGAAGAAAATATCTTTCCAGTAAAATTTTTTAACTTAGATTTAGACGATGGGAAGATGTATTACTTTCATGTAAATGAAAGGCTGGAGCGGATGCTTGATGTAATTGTTGAAGATCACATTACAAAATTCACCTACTTAAACAGTTTAGAGGAAGTAGAGGGAGTTTCCGCTCCGCTAACTATAGAAAGTATTGTTAATACAATTTTAGAAGAAATAATTGATAATTTATTTGATCCAAGTTTAAAGCCAGCTTTAAGAACATTCCTTCCACATTACATTAACTGGTTGGCATACAAACTTGAAAAAGAAAGAAAACTACTTGATACATTTGACAAATTGGAAGGATTAATCTGGAGAGAAATCCAGAATTTAAATATTAATGAAGAAAAGGAGCAAACTGATATGCAAGCTGAGCTGAATTATTATATAGATCCCGCGAAGAGTTATGAAGAAGCTTTAGAAGAAATTGATAAAGCGATTGATCGAAAACCTAAAGAAATTGATTTGTATTATATTAAAAGCAAGATTCTAATATATTATGATAAATACAATGACGCTTTAATCTTGCTAGATGGAATGGTAAAAGACTTTCCTAAAGATGAAAAATATCTCAAAATGAAAAAAGCATCTATTCTTAAAAGAATGAGAAATCTTGAGGGGGGTTTTGAAATTATAGAAGAATTAATTAAAAAATACCCTGAAGACAACGATCTTCTCAATTATAAAGCGCTTTGGTACCAATATTTAAATAAAAAGGATAATGCTTTAGAAATCATCCAAGATCTCATAGAGCGAGAACCAGATAATGGAATATATCACGATTCATATGGTGAAATTCTTCTAGCCTTTAATGAACATAAGTTAGCTATAGAAGAATTTCTAAAAGCAATAGAGCTGGATCCAAATAGTTGGTATGTTTATCAAACTTATGTTAAACTAGGAATTTGTTATCGAGAACTGGAAGAATATAAGTTAGCACTTGAGCATTTAACGAAAGGCGAAGAGCTTATAGAACAATCTCCAAGCGATAATGATACAAAACAGATGTGGCACTCTTATGCTCAACCCTTTATCGAAGAGACTAAGGTGCTTCTTGAAGATTTTTAAGTAATGCAATTTAGGAAAGGAGAGAACACTTTAAATTTAGCGATTGATGATATGACAAGAATTAAAAAGATAATCTCATCATAAATACTGATTCGATTGCTTTCTAATGAAAAATCTCTTTTATTAACGGTCCAAGTGACGGGACATTTTTTAATTGTACTACTCGACACGCCTGATTAAATTTATTAAAAGTTTTCCATATGTTTTCATCCTTCTTAAAATTATCAATAAAGCTTTTGAGTTTCTGCTGGGCTAAATATGATTGACCTTTAAATAAATAACATACTAAAAAAGGAGAAATTGAATCCATAATGATAGTATACTCCCCAAAATTAGCTCGATTAAGGCCCTCAGAAAATACTTCAACACTAAACGAATTTACGGCGGTTAGAAAACCTCCAAAAAGGTTTTCTTCAAATGACCATTCTTCCACAAATGATTCTGAAAATACAGGGCTTCCATCTTTTGAAATAATTAAAAGTATGATAGGTTCTTCATCATGTAAATCAGGAAGTTCTAACTCTCGTTTTCGAACCATTTGCCCCATTTGTTTGTTTAAACGAGCTAATTCCATGCGTTCGGCCAATGATATATCTGAAGCTTCTAAGTTCTCCCACATGTTTAACTCTTTAAGTAATTCATCATGGTCATTCGAGATTTTTCTAGCCAATAAATCGAGTCCAAATTTCTCTGCTATTTGTTGTCCTTGAGTTAGCAATCGTCGAGCTTCTTTCAAATCTAATGATAATAAAGCCAATTTAGCTTGTAAAAGGTAAGTTTCTCCCATAATCCAGTGTGAATGCGATTTTTCAGCAATTTCTAATAACTGACCAATATATTGTTTTAACTCATCCAACACCCCCTGATCATTAGTTATGCGTAACTCAGTTAGGAGCAATTCACATAAGTTAAGTAATACTGTATACTTACTTTCAAAATCTAAATTTTCATCTTCAAGGAACTGCGTATATATCTCTTCAGCTTTGCCTCGATCACGAGCCCTAAGACTTGCTTTCAACACCAAAGCTTTATTATGAAGATATGCTAAATTAATATCTTCGTCTTTTAATTGATTTTTCATTTGTTCCATTTCATGAAGAGAAATCTGTGCTCGCTCAAGATCACCTTTATCAATTAAAATTTGAATTAAATAATGGTAATTATCAGCTAGCCAAGTTAATTTTCCCAACTCACGATGTAGTGCCATGGATTGTCCTATACACTCCAATGCTCGTTCAAGTTCTCCTCCCATCCTATAGGCGTCAGATACATTGTTAAGAACCCATGCCAACCTATCTTTATTGTTAAGCTCCTTGAAAAGTACTAAACTTTGTTCGTAATTTCTAATACCTCGATCTAAATCACCTTTAGCGTGAAATAATTGCCCTAGAAACTTAAAGCTAGAAGCAATGTAATATTTTTTCCTACTTTCTTTAGCAAGAACTAAACTTCGCTTGGCATATTTTAAAGCACGATTCAGTTCACCTATAATTAAGCGAGTCCATGCCATCTCACCAAGGACTTCGGCAATTTCATGCTTAATCCCCAATTCTTCTCGCAATGCTAAGCTGTGCTCCAAGTATTTTAACGCAAGATCTGCGTTTTTCGGGGTTCTTCCTCCTCTTCTACTGCAAAGAAATCCTTTTATAAAAGCTAAATAAGCCTCTCTTTGCTTGTAGGCTTTTGTTAATTTTTGCGGAATAGTTTTTATTAGTTCTTCTCCTTGTTTAATCAAATCAAAAGCTTCAGCAAATTTATTAAGCATTGCTAATGCATGTGTCATTATAAGTAAGCTGTCGACTTTAAGGAAAATGTTTTCTAGTCTTCTGCTTTCTTTATAAATTTGCTCAGCGAGTTTAATAAGCTCTTTGAGCTTCCCTTGCCAAAATAGAATTTTACATTGAAGTAGATGACAGGATGCTTTATCATGATGGTTGAGCCCTTCTTTCTGCTCGTAATTATTCAAGAGTGTGAGAGCCTCATCAAGCTTACCTTCATCAATGAGACTATTTACTTTACTCAATTCTTCAGGTTTTTTGCCTTCTATTACTGGTTGATCCGTCATTTTAAGTTTCTTTAAAAATTAGATTTTCAAATCTAATTAACAAATTAAGTCAAAAACCGTTATATGGGTATTTGAATTATCAATAGAAAGTAATGAAATTCCTTATATATGTATTTAGTAACTTATCATTTTTTTTTAACAAAAATCACATTCGTTCGACTAAAATTGATAAAATGTTATTCCCAAAACCTCCAAAATTACACGTGATCCCCGTTTTCGCGTTATCAACCTGCCTTTTTCCTGCTTCTCCTCTTAATTGCCACACCAACTCTACAACTTGAGCGACTCCAGTGGCACCTAAAGGATGTCCTCGTGCTTTTAGTCCTCCAGAAGGGTTGATTGGTATTTTTCCTCCAATTTCAGTCAGCCCTTCGTGCGCGGCTTTAGCACCCTCCCCTTTTTGAAAGAACCCAATATCCTCGCTCTGTACTGCTTCGAGAATTTCAAATGCATCATGTAGTTCAGCTACATCCATATCTTTTGGAGATTTATGAGCCATTTTGTAAGCTTGATTAGAACATATCCTTAAAGCTTTTAGGGTTGTAAGTTCTTCCCGTTCAAATACTATCTGTGTATCAGTAGCTTGTCCAATACCAGAAATTAAAATAGGAGTGTCGCAATATTTTTTAGCTTCTTCAGCGTTACATAAGACTAAAGCAGCGGCGCCATCTGAAATCGGACAGACATGGAAAAGTCTTAATGGATCAGCAATTATAGGATTTGTCTTATCGTCATTTAGGAATTCGTGAAGATTCTCCCAAGTTCCTTTACCTTTTTTCATAGCGCTTTCCATAAAACTCTCAATAGTCCTTTGAAAATGGGCATTTGGATTTAAAGCCCCATTCTTATGGTTTTTAATTGCGATATCTGAAATCCATTCTAGTTTTGCATCGTATTTCTCAAGATATGCTCTCGTCAGTAATCCTGCAAATGAAGGAAGTGAGGCACCGTGTCGTCTTTCAGCTTCAGGGTGTGTTAACGTTGCCACATTTGCGGTGACGTATCCAGGAGTTGTTATGTGAGTCATTTTTTCACCTCCTACAACTAGAACTAAATCGCTCATTCCGGAGGCAATCGCTTGAAAACCCGCTTTTACAGCTGAACCACCACTGGCAGGTCCGTTTTTTATATGATCAGCAGCAGCAGGAATTAAACCAATTTTATCTACTAAAGCACTGGCAACTCCAGATAAATTATTGAAAGCAGAAGGGCTCATAGCACCAACATAAACAGAATCAAAGTTTTTGTCACTCGTATTTGAATCTTGAATTGCTTCTAGCGAAGCATCACTCAATAAATCCATTAAACCTTTATCTTGGAGCTTTCCAAATTTAGTGTGTCCAACTCCCACAATAGCAACTTTATTCACAATTTTTCACCTTGAATCTAGTATATTCTAATGCATTTATGAATAATATATATTATTAATGATGAGTTTAAGATAAAAATGGAATATAATTTTAATAGATTTATTGATCGTAGGGATTCGTTTTCTCTTAAATGGAGTAAAGAAGCGCTCCAGATGGTTTTTAAAAAGGATGATGATGATCTTTTACCACTCTGGGTAGCAGATATGGATTTTGAATGTCCAAAACCCGTGGTTGATGCTCTTAAAAAGGAAGCAGAAGGATGTGTCTACGGGTATAATTGGCACGGCACTCCTAAATATTTTGATGCGGTAACCGGATGGATGGACCGAAGACACCAATGGAAAGTTGATCCTAAATGGATTGTATATAGCCCCGGGATAGTTCCCGCTATTAACATGATGGTTCAGACGTATTCAAACATAGGAGATAAAATCATCGTTCAACCTCCAGTGTATTATCCTTTCTTTAGTGCGGTGACCGCAAATGGAAGACGACTCTTGTTAAACCAATTACATTATGAGAATCAGAAATATACATTTGATTTCGAAGATTTTGAAGAGAAAGCAAAAGACCCACTTGCTAAGATATTTATTCTTTGTAGCCCTCATAATCCCGTAGGAAGAGTATGGACCAGGGAAGAACTCAAAAAATTAGGAGATATATGTTTAGAACACGATATATTGATCATATCTGATGAGATTCACCACGATCTCGTACTTCCAGGGAATAAACACACGGTATTCTCAACTATCTCTGAAGAATTTGAACAAAAAACTATAGTTTGTACAGCACCAAGTAAGACGTTCAATCTTGCGGGTTTACAGGTATCTAATATCGTAATACCTAATGAAAAAATGCGTCAATCGTTTATTAATACCATCGTTAATAAAAACGGAATAGGGATACCAAACTCGTTTGGAATCGTGGCAATGATAGCGGCATACAACGAAGGAGAGGAATGGTTGGAACAAGTACTAAGATATATAGATTCTAATTTCGGATATTTAAAAGATTTTATTAGAAGCAAAATTCCTAATGTCAAATATATTGAACCAGAAGGAACCTATCTTGCATGGCTAGACTTTAATTTGTTGGGCTTGAATGATGAGGAGTTAAAAAATGTCATTTTAAACAAAGCAAATATAGCACTCGATGGGGGTAAATTATTTGGAGCTGGTGGAGAGGGATTTCAAAGAATTAATGTGGCTTGTCCAAAATCAATTCTTGAAGAAACAATGCAAAGAATTACAAAAGCAATAGATCAACTTAAAAAAGTATAATAAAATTTAAAAAAAAAACTAGTTTGGTTTTATAGCTCGAACTTTAAGGCTAACTGCGGGAATAGAGTTGGCAAATTCATTCATTTTTTCCAGTCTTTCTTTTGGAATTGTACTAGCATCAACAATTTCTCCAGTTTCAGCTTTATAAGCTATAGATGGTGATCCACAAGAAGTCTCCTCAGTAACTTCGCCTAAATTAAAGCCAACTTCTTTAATCACCCCTAAATAATCGTCTTTTAACATAGCACCTGCTACACAACCAGCATACGCACCCACATTTTGCTTGACGCTTTCGGGTAATTCCTCATAAAGAACAATATCTGAGACAACTATCCTTCCACCTGGCTTCAATACCCTGTATGCTTCTTGATATACCTTCTTTTTATCAGTTGACAGGTTAATAACACAATTAGAGATTATAACATCTACAGTATTGTCTGCAACTGGTAAATTTTCGATTTCTCCTAGTCTAAATTCTACATTTTCATATTTCCCTTTTATTGCGTTCTCTCTTGCTTTATCAAGCATCTGATAAGTCATATCTACTCCAATGACTTTTCCTGATTCACCAACCTTATTAGCTGCTAGAAAACAATCAATACCCGCACCAGAGCCTAGATCAAGCACTACTTCACCTGCTTTAAGGTCAGCAGACGCTGTAGGGTTCCCACATCCAAGACCTAAGTTTGCTCCCTCAGGGAGATTTTTTAATTCTTCAATACTGTAACCCAATTCATTGATACTTTCCGTGGGCCCGCAGCATGAAGATGCTGCTTTTGGTTCTGCAGAAGGAGAGCAACAGCTCGAACTCGAAAAGTTTGCAATTTTGCTGTATTGGTCTCTTACCATTTTTTTTATTTCGTTATCTTCCATTTAAATCACTCTTAAACCTTTTTTTAAAGAAAATTTTAAGTTTTTCTTCTTAAGAAGTTATAGTTAATGCAATTATATAAAGGATCCGAATATTTAGGATCCGAAATAAATTTCATATTAAAACCAGAGTAACTTTTAGCAAGAATCTAATTCAGTATCTACTAAAGATTTGTCCAATTTTTTTAAGAGAATTGTTAGGAGTTGAATGTCATTAGGATCAAATCCGCTACAACAATTATCTAAAATGGAATTAATATTGGGAGTCTCTTTTTCAAGTTTTTTACCTTTATCGGTAAGCATAACTAGGACACTCCTCCGATCCTCAGGATTCATTTTTCGAATTACGACATCTTTTTTCTCCATCGTGTCTACAATCCCAGTTATCGTTGATTGAGAGCAACAACACGCTTCGGCTAATTGTTTGAATTTAATACCGTCATTTTTCCAAAGTTGCTGCAAGATTGAATATTGAGCGGTTGTGAGGTTTTCTTTTTGAATTATTTTTCGCTGTAATTTTTCAAATTTTTTATTTATTCTATTGTTCAATTTGTAAATTTCTGAGAAATCAAGGACAACGCAGTTGTTATTCTCACAATTAGTATTTTTATCTGACATAAGCTTATTTTTTAATTATTAGGTAATAAAATATTTGTACCCTTAATATATTTATTTTTTATCTCATATTTAATCTTTCATATTAAAATGTGCTAAAGAGTATATTTCCGAAAACCAAAACCAAACTTAAACAAAAACAATAATACAAAACAACGTAAAAAAAAGAAAAAAGAGAATTATTTAGGATTTTCATTTCTAACTATTGTAGCAATAGACATGCCAAAGCCAACGCACATACTGCTAATAGCGAATTCGTCTCCAGTTTTCTCTAGTTGAAGAACATTAGAACCAATTAATCTGCAACCTGTCATTCCAGTTGGGTGTCCTAGAGCAATGGCTCCACCCCATGGATTAAAATTAGGAGCATTCCAATCTAAACCCAATTCTTTACAACAAGCATAGATTACTGGACTAAAAGCTTCATTGATTTCAATATAACTCATATCATCAAATGTCATATTTGCTCTTTTTAGTGCTTCCGGCATTGATTTAACAGGACCATCTAGCATTATTATGGGATCGGTTCCAACAATGGCAAAATTTAGGATTGTGGCGCGTATTTTTAGCCCTAGTTCTTCTGCTAGACTTCTTGTCATCCAGATTTGTGCTGCAGCTCCATCGCTAGTAGGACAACTATTTCCAGCAGTTAAGAACGCTTGACTTTTTCGACCTGTAATTGTTCTCAAGCCTGCGAGTGCTTCCATAGTAGAGGAGGGGCGAGGAGCTTCGTCGCGAGAAGTTAAAACAGAAAGACTCTCATTTTTTGCAACATTATTGTTTTCGTCTAGCGTAGGTTTTCCATTTTCATCCAGTTTTGGGCACCATATTGGCTCAATTTCTTTTCCTCTGTCATCCCATGCTTTATCTGCTTTTTGATGGGAAAGTAAAGAGAGTTGATCTAATTCTTGTTTGAAATTATCTTTTAATTCTCCCTTAAACTCTTTAGGCGTTATCCCATTATGTTTGGAGAAATAATGTATCCCTAATACATGCGCACTTGTAATTTGCCCCGCAAGAGCGGTTTTGTGCTCTTTTATTTTTGCAGCAACTTCGGGATTCGTTAAAATCTTCTTATTGGGAGCAATCATTAAAGGTTTTCCCAATTCTTCATTAAATACAAAGGCGTCAGCCATAATAGGGTATTTATTTTGAATTTCTATACCTCCGCAAATGACAGCATCGTGCACACCACTAGCTATTGCTTGCCACGCAGATAAAACAGCTTGAGCACCACTCGCACAGTGTCTATTGAGACTCATCCCCCCTACACTCACAGGAAGATGCGCGCCTAATGCTGCACTTCTTCCAATATCTAAAGCACATTCACCTATTTGACTATTACATGATACCATTGAATCACCGATAAGGCTCAAATCAAAATCATTTCGCTTTATTAAAGCTTCATAACAATGTATTATTAGATCATCTCCTCTATGCCTTACGATAGTCCCTCTCCTCTTACCTATTGGAGTCCTCACATAATCGACCAAGACAGGTTCACGTTTTGGATCTTTGAAATATTTTTCATATAAACTTACTGCTTCTGTCATACATCTTCACATCAGATTAAATTTTAGTGGATCAAATGATTGTTAATTTTTTAATGTACTTTAAAAAGCGGATTATGCATAATCATTCATTTTAAAATTAGATGTAAGAATATTTAGATGGGAAAGAGTGAATCTTATATTTTATGACAACTCTTACTTAATATTAAGTTTCTAAGTAAATCGCTGGTTTTTTAGGTAAAGCTTTAGTTGATCGCTTTTTAGGGTCGTATTCTGAATTAATGATTATGTTGCTGTTGATTCTTTTTTCAATATAACCTTTGTATTCTTCTAATAGATCCTTTTCATTTAAAGGAGTTAGATCCTTTTCCCAAATCCGATTCTTTATCTGATTTTTGACAAATGGAATCAAGTTCGGATTTTTTATAAAATCCGGTATGTGCTTACATTCATCTATAATCTCCTTGAAATTTCCCTCTTTTGAAGTAGTTATTTTTAAAGCCTCGTATTTCCAACTTGGAGCAGTGTACAGATAAAATTTGCTTAGATTATTGGACGAAACAATTTTTTGAATATTTAGAATGTCAGCGATTACGTTAGAAATATAGTCAAATTCAGTTTCGATATCGTTGTTGATATACCTTTTGTCAAAATCGTCCCAAATGACAGTTGAAAGGAACTCGGTATTGCCCATCATTTCCCATAGTTCTTCGCATAAGTGAGGCATGGTTAATGAAAGTATTTTTACCCAGTTTGGAAAAATAATTTTATATACTTCTAAAATATCATTTGCATCTTCGCAAAATCTATTAAAATCTTGAATTATGTTAAAAACCTCGTAAAAAGAAAGTTGAAGGTATTTTCTTATGTTTAAATCTTTCAAACCAATTTCCGCTTCAACAAATTTCTTAGTGCATTTCGATAAAATGATTTTCGCATATTTTGTGTTAAGGTTAGCTATTTTTCCCTCAATTTTACTTAATTTACCTGTATTTTCCGAAATAAAATTATAGAACCGCATTATGTGATTTTGTACAATTTGTAATTGTTTCTCACGCCAATCTACGCTAATTCCAAAGTCAGCACTATGACAGATATAAAATCTAAATAAATCAGCCGAGTAATCAGCTTTAATATTTGCGATTGAAATTACGTTTCCTTTAGATTTTCCCATTTTTTGACCTTCAATAATTACCGGTTCTATTAGAGAAACAATTTTTGGCCAGTGTTCTTCGGGAAAAATAGCGACATGATGGAAGATATAAAAGCTCAAATGATTGGAAATGTGCATAATTGCCGTATGTCTGTGATCTACGGGATACCAATAAAAAAACTCTTGTTGCATTTGTTCTAATACAGTTACTTCAATCTTAGTTTGGTTAGACAAACTCCTAATATCACCTATATTTAATAAAACATAATCAAAAAACGCGGGCGTAAGCTGCTCTGGTTTGATATCGTTTTTCTTTATCAGATGTATTATGGTGTAGAAACACATATATATTGTTGAATCGCTTAATGACTCGATAATCCAATTTTTATCAAATGGAAGTATAGTTCCAAGACCTCTCTTCCGCGCACAAGGTCTTTTCTCTAACCAATTAAACACATGCTCAAAATTCTTGCGATATTTTTTGGGGACAATTTCCATATTGCTCAAGCATTTTGACGCTTTTTGCTTCCAATCTCCCGCATTAAAATTTAGGAACCATTGATCGCTTAATATCGAAACCAATATTTCTTTTCCACATTTACATTTAAGATCCTTAGTAACAGGTAGGAAAATCTTATCTGCCTTTTCGTCCTCAATTAAATCGTCAATAACCTTAACCACCGCCTCGTTTACTTTCATTCCTTTATATTTTCCGCACTTATCGTTCAGAACACCGCTATAAAATTCCACCTTATAATTCTCAGCTGTTGCTTTATCTAATTTTTCAAAATCTGTTTGAGTATGGACATCGTATTTTTCGCAATACGCTTTTGCTGGAAAATCTTTGAAATCCAGTAAGTCAATGATTTGAATAGGCTCTATTTTCTTTATTTCCTCTGAATTTAATTTGAACTCTTTTATAGCTACCTTATTTTTTTGTAGGTCTAATAATGCTACATAATCGTATGGGGCGTGGGCAGGAACGGAGTAGACTACGCCAGTAGCAACCGTAGTGTCTACGAAATCTCCCGGCAAAATTAGAAGATCTCGGCTTCCATCGATACTTTTAACCTTTTTTCCAATTAAATCTACTCCCTTAAATTTCTCGAGTATCTCTACATCTTTATTCTGATTTCTTAATAGTAATGTTGCTTCCTCAGAAATAACCCATGTATCCCCATTCACTCTAGCGTAAACATATGTACCAGCAGGGTTCATCCAGAGGTTAGTCGCACCGTAGATTGTTTCGGGTCTCAATGTAGAAGGAACTAAATAAGCGTCCTCAAATGGAAATTTAATGCAAGTGTATTCGTTAATGTCTAAATTTAATTCGTCTCCACTTGCAATATCGTCCTCACCTACAGCGTTTCCACATTGAGGACAATACAAAATGGGGTATTCACCTTTTTCTAAATAGCCCTCATCGAATAGTTTATGAAATTGCCACTCAATTAGCTTATTGTAGAGTTTATCACCAGTAGTGAACCCTCTTCTCCAATCCAGGCTCATCCCTAAAGCTTTAAAATCGCTTTTATAAGTATCCGAAAAATAGTTCACAATATTCCACGGTTCTACAAAGCTTTTGACAATCTTTTTTACTTGTCCTCGATCCGATGTATGCAACGATACGTACTCTTCCATTCGCTCTATCGTTTTTTTATCATTTCTTTCAATGGAAGAAGATATTGCTAACACAGGAGTACCTGTTATATGAAATGCCATGGGATACAATACATTATATCCTTTAGCACGATAATATCTCGCAAAAACATCTCCGTTCACAAAACTCCTCCCATGGCCTATATGTGAAGGACCAGAAGCATACGGATAAGGAGAGGTTATAAAAATCTTTTCCTTGTTAGCGATTGGATCAGCTTCAAAAATTTTTGCTTGCTCCCATCTATCTTGCCATTTTTTTTCTATTTGTTGAGGATTATACATGATATACTCATCTTCAGTGTGTCATTTCCAGACTTTTTTTTAAGAATATTTTCAGATGCAATAACTACCCTTAAACCTTTCTCAAATAAATTTTCTACGCTTAGCAAACAAATCCGTCAAAAATTTAAAAGAAAAAGATCGTGCGGATTTGTATCGCTATAATAATGATAGTAATAATGCCTGAAGTAATACTTTTTTCTGTAAAAATTCTATTACTGAGCTCAATAGAGCAGCATTCTTCAGAACCATTATTAATGTATGCAAATCCCTTCTGTTTTATAAATTTTATCTTGGATTAAAAATTAGATTCATAATTTAGTTCTATTGACTAAAGAATTATTTCTACATAAATACCAAAATTTTCTTGATGAATCAAGAGTTTGAAAATATAAACAATTTCTAACAATCCTCTTTTATTAATTTAATAAGTTGTTCATAAGAATGAAGAGGGAGAAGAACAAATATCTATTGCAGTTCTATTTAAACTTTTTTTCAATTTTTTTGAAGCATAATTATTATAAATTTTCTACATTATTATCAAATTAAGTCAATTATTTAATACTCAAGATGATTAATCATGCCCAGTTTACCATTAAATATTTTTTCTTCGTCTGAATGTGAGCAAATAAAGAATATGTTAAAAAATCCAGAAGAAGATCTTCAAGAGATTATTGAATTACTAGAGGAAAATGTCGAAGTAGAATATAAAAAGTTTGAAGAATCAAAAGAAAATTATCGGAAAATCGTCGAAACTATTCCTGATCTATATTTTCTTGTGGATGAGAACGGAACTCATTTAGATTTTAAGGGAAATGAAAATCTTCTCTATTTAAAACCAGAGATGTTTCTTGGAAAAACATTGTATGAGACCTTACCTAGAAATGTAGCTGAAAAGTATGAAAAAGCAATATCGAAGACTTTGAAAACAAAACTACCAACGATTATTGAATATTCTCTAAATGTGCAAGGAATATTAAAATTCTATGAAGCTAGAAACTTATATTTTTCAAGTAATCGCGTAGCACTTTTTGTAAGAGATATAACAGATCGAAAAGAAGTAGAAAAAAGATTAAAAGAGTCTGAAGAGAAGTTTAAAAGTATTGCAGAACAATCTTTGATGGGGATTTGCATTGCCCAGAATAACCAAATAAAATACATTAATAAAACCTATGCGGACATATTTGGATATTCAGTTGAGGAGATGGGGAACTGGGAAATGAGTGATGGCATAAAAGCTATTTTTCCTGACGACAGAGAATTTGCTATTGAACAATTGACTAAAAAGCAGAAGGGAGACAAAGATGTTGTAAATCATTATCAATATCGAGGTATCAAGAAATCAGGGGAGATAATATGGGTTGACCAGTATTCAAAAACTATAATATTTAATGAGAAAACAGCAAATTTTATCATGTTAATAGATATAACTCAAAGCAAAAATATAGAAAAAAAACTATATCATGAACGAGATCTTATTTATACTCTTTTAGATAACCATCCCGACTTCATTTATTTTAAGGATAGCAAAGCCCGATTTCAACATATCAGTAAGCGTTTTAGTGATTTTTTTGGACGGAGAGTGGAAGAAATTATCGGAAAAACTGACTTGGAGCTCTTTCCAGAAGACATTGCTAAAAAAACTCATACTGAAGATCTCCAGATTATAAAAACAGGGATACCATTAATTAATAAAGAAGAAACCAATGAGAAAATATGGGTTTTGACTACAAAGATGCCATGGATCGATAAAGAGGGTAAAATAAAAGGACTCTTTGGAATTTCACGTGATATCACTGAACGGAAAAAAACAGAACAAAAATTGAAAGAATCTGAAGAAAAATTTCGAACTATAACTGAACAATCTCTCATGGGTGTAATTATTATTCAAGATCGTCGTGTAATATATGTAAATGAAGCTGAATCAAGTATTATGGGATATTCAATTCAAGAAATGATGGAATGGTATCAAGAAGATTTATTTGAGCATATCCATCCAGATGATAGAATTAACGCTATAAACCGAAGCCAGGAAGGAAAAGAAGGCCAAGAATTACCCCCATATTTTGCATACAGAATTGTAACTAAATCAGGAAAAGCTAAGAATGTTGAAGTATATTCTAAGTTCATTGAATTTAACGAAAAACCAGCTATTCTCACCTATGTTCTTGATGTAACAGAAAAAAAAGAAGCAGAACAAAAATATGAAAGCTTAATCAATAATCTTTCTGATATTATACTTGAATTGGATATGAAGGGCATTGTATCTTATGTTAGTCCTCAATGTTATGATATATTGGGCTATCAACCAAGTGAAATTATTGGAAAAAATGTATTTCTATTTATTCATTCCAAAGATGCATCAATCATTGCTGAATCAATGAAAAAGGCGATTAGCACCAAAGAAATAATTTCAATTCTCCCTTATAGACTTTTACATAAAGATGGTGACATCATTAATGTATCAGCGCGAGGTAAATTTGTCATTGTAGGGGGGAATGAGAAGTTTATTGGTGCAATAAGAGATATTACATTCCAGAAAAAAATAGAGCAAGAGTTAAAGTTCTCAGAAGAAAAATATCGCTTACTCTTTGATAATTCACCCGTGGGGATCGGTATTTCTACGATTGATGGAAAAGTATTAGATAGCAATGATGCGATGGTAAAATTAACCGGCTTTTCTGCTGAAGAATTAAATAAAATTGGGGCACCCTCCATATATGTTGATCAAAGTGATCGTTCAGAGATACTAAAATTATTGAAAGCGTCTGGGAAATTACACGATTATGAGGTTAAGTTAAGAAGAAAAGATAATACGGAATTTTATGGTTCAGTTAGTTTTGATCTAACAGAACTCAGAGGGGAACAAATTATACAAACCTCTCTGAGAGATATAACCAAAGGTAAAGATGCCGAACTAGAAATGATAAAATTAAATAACTTAAAGTCTGAACTATTAAGAAGAACCTCTCACGAGTTGAAAACACCATTAGTTTCCATAAAAGGTTTTTCAGATATTTTATTGGATTTGCACAAAGAGGACCTTGATGATTATGTCATTTCAACTATTAATCAAATCCGAAAAGGATGTATTCGCCTTCAAAATTTAATCAATGATATCTTAAAAACTGCTGAATTAGAATCAGGTGCAATTCAAGCCCATAAATCTGAAGTAGACTTGTCTTTTCTAATTAAATTGTGTGTTAACGAGCTTAAAGGACTTTCAGAGTTAAGAAAGCAAACAATTAAAATAGAAATACATGAATTAATGTTAATAATAATAGGAGAAGAAGAAATTCATCAAGTAATTAGTAACATTTTAAGTAATGCAATTAAATATACTCCTCCTAATGGTACAATCGAAATAAGATCCGAGATTCAAGATAACTCGATTATCATTTCAGTAAAGGATAATGGGTTGGGTTTTACAGAGGAAGAAAAAGGTAGGATATTTAAGCAGTTTGGAAAAATTGAGAGATATGGGCAAGGATTGGATATCGTTTCAGGGGGCTCTGGTCTTGGTTTATATATTTCTAAAAAAATCATAGAATTGTATGGTGGAAAAATTTGGGTGGAGTCGGAAGGTAGTAAAAAAGGTTCAACTTTTTACTTCTCGCTTCCATTAATTGAAAAATTCTAAAGGCTTTTACTGAGCTCAATAGAGCAGCATTCTTCAAAACCATTATTAGTGTATACAAATTCATTCTGTTTTATATATTTTATCTTAGACTAAAAAGAAGATTGGTAATTTAGCTCTATAAATTTAAAATCTATTGTGAATTAGAAATAAATTATGAAATTCGAAAATTTAATTTATAAGGAAATTGAAGAGACAGCTTGGATATTACTCAATAGACCTGAAGTCATGAACGCATTAAGCATGAAACTTTCAGAAGAGCTTGTAGAAGCGATAGAAATGGTGAGACAATCTACAAAACTTAAATTCTTGGTCATTAAAGGTGAGGGTCCCAACTTCTGCGTTGGAGATGACATTAGAGAGATGATTAAATGGGGAAACGCTAACGATATAACTCGAAGAGTTCGATACTATCAAAATATGGCCAATCAACTTGAGGAATTGGACAAAATGACTATTGCTGCAGTAGATGGTTTTGCTGTAGGAGGGGGGTTGGAGATCACTATGGCTTGCGATTTTGTTATAGCTACAGAGCGTTCAAAATGGGGTATGCCAGAGGTAGATGTTGGAATAACTCCCGGATGGGGTGGTACGACACGCTTAGCACGATTAATAGGTCGAAGAAGAGCGAAGGAAATCAATCTTATTGGAGCACTTCACACGAGCAAAAAAGCTGTTGAATGGAATTTGTGGAACCGAGTTGTTGCCAACGATCAACTAGATGAAGAAGTTGAGCTATTACTAGAAGTACTTAAATCCAAAAATCAACAAGGAATGCGTCAATTAAAATTTATTATTAACAGGGGCGTAGAATGCGATTTATACACAGCTCAAGGTTTCGAAGTTTTATCGGGCGCTTTAACGGGAGCTGTGAGTGGATTTTGGAAAATAAAAGACGCAGACCAAGGCAAAGGCGTTCTCGGTTTCACTGCTAAAGATGGTAAAGATGGATTATGGCAAACGAGAAGAAGATTAGCAAAAGGATTTTGGGTAGATTGACTGTTCCACCATCGAAATTTGTTTTAGTTTTAAAAAGAAAAGGTATAAATATATTATCTATGGGTTGTTAATTTACGTAATTCTTTGATATAGAAAGAATTAGTTCTAAAAAAAATTGGTTTTAAAATTGGTAAAAGGAACAGTAAAATGGTTTAATAGCCGAAAAGGCTTTGGATTTATTAATTCTGAAGAAGGTGACGATGTCTTCGTTCATTACACCGCATTAGCTGGTGGAGATGACGAATACAAAACGTTAAACGAAAACGATAAGGTTGAATTTGAAGTAACCGAAGGTCAAAAAGGCCCTCAAGCTTCCAATGTTGTCGTAACCGAAAAAGCTCCACCTCAATTTAACTCGTATAATCGAGGCGGTGGCGGCGGCGGAAGACGAAATCGCTATTAAGTTAAATGAGTTAGAATAAATCTACAAATGTATTTAAATAAAATAAGTATTAAATAATAAAAGTAAAAAACTCTTTTTGCGATTGTTATCTAACCTTATCTTTTTTTTTTTGTTTATTATTATTAAAAAAGCGCTAGTTAATTTTGAAAATATATCTGGGTAGATTGACTGTTCCACCATCGAAATTAGCTGTAGTTTTAAAAGAAAAGGTAAAAATATATTATTGATGGATTGTTAATTCACTTAATTCTTTGATATAGAAAGAATTAGTTTTAAAGAAAAATTGGTTTTAAAATTGGTAACTGGAACAGTAAAATGGTTTAATAGCCGAAAAGGATTTGGATTTATAAATTCAGAAGATGGTACTGATGTCTTCGTTCATTTCTCTGCATTAGCAGGTGGAGATGACGAATACAAGACATTAAATGAAAACGATAAGGTTGAATTTGAAGTTACTGAAGGCGAAAAAGGCCCTCAAGCTTCAAATGTTGTCGTAACCGAAAAAGCTCCTCCTTCGTTTAACTCGTATAATCGAGGCGGTGGCGGTGGCGGAAGACGAAATCGCTATTAATTTAAATGAGTTAGAATAAATCTGTAAATGTAATTAAATATAATAAGTATTAAATAATAAAAGTAAAAAACTCTTTTTGCGATTGTTATCTAACCTTATCTTTTTTTTTTTTGTTTTTAGAGCAAAATTATTAATTCTTTAAACATCTTGTTGGGGTTTTTAGGAATCGATTGTATTTTTATTTATTTAAAAAGGATAAATTAATTACCCGTGGATTCTTTTTGTAATTAATTCTTTAAGAAAAGATTAAAGAATTTTTTTCAAAAAAAAATAGGTTGAATTTTTTGACTACAGGAACAGTAAAATGGTTTAATAGCCGAAAAGGCTTTGGATTTATTAATTCTGAAGATGGTACTGATGTCTTCGTTCATTACTCAGCATTAGCTGGTGGAGATGACGAATACAAGACATTAAACGAGAACGATAAGGTTGAGTTTGAAGTAACCGAAGGCCAAAAAGGTCCTCAAGCTTCAAATGTCGTAGTAACCGAAAAAGCTCCTCCTCAACTTGACTCTTACAGTCGAGGCGGAAGACGAAATCGCTATTAAGTTAAATGAGTTAGTATATGTCTACAAATGTAATTAAATATATAATAAGTATTAAATAATAATTAAGTAAAAAATTGGAAACTCTTTTTGCGATTGTTGTTATCTAACCTTATCTTTTTTTTTTTTGTTTTTAATTGTTAAAAAAATTCTAGTTAGTTTTGAGAATAAGCGTTTCAGTGCTTCATGCGTTTCATTTCTTTTGAAACTTTCATAAACCCTCTGATCATCTTTGGGAGCGAAAATCCCTTGAAGGATTTGCCACTATCTTTACACGTTGGTAATGCGTATGGAATGACTGTCATGCTACTCTTTTCAACATCTGTCATGACATATTTCTTCAATAATTCCATTTGAGAGTCGTATGTTTCCTTATCCTTCCAAGCTTCAATCAATGACACCTTATATAAATTTGTTAGTACCATTCCAGGTTGAAATATGTTAATTTTGATATTAATATCACTCGTTTCTAACTCCTTTGCTAAGCACTGGGAAAATGCAACGACGCCTCCTTTAGAAGCAGAGTAAATAGTCATATGTTCCACAGGTCTATCGGCTCCACCGCCTGATAACATTATTATTCTTCCATATTCTTGTTTAATCATTTGAGGTAATACTGCAGATACAGAATTTATTGCTCCAATTAAGTTAATTCCGATGATAGTTTTAGCGTCTGAGTAAACCTTATCTGGAGGTAAATATTGAAACGGTCCATAAGTTAAGTTCACTCCGGCGTTCGCTACTAAGATACGGATTGATCCAAAAGCTTCAATTGTTTTATCAACAAGGTTTTTAACTGCATCAGGATCAGAAACATCGCAAGGTATACCGATGACAGAGTCGCCAAATTGATTTTTAAACTCTGCTACAGTATTATTTACGTTAGTTTCATTTCGAGAACAAATTACTACTTTACATCCTTCTTTAAGAAATAGCTCGGCTATCTTTTTACCAATCCCACTTGTGGAACCGGTTACGATTGCTGTTTCATTAATCATTTTCATATTAAAATCACTTTAAATTTATATTACGTAGTAAGTTTAAGGAACTTTTCGGTTCTTTTTTAGCCACTCAACTCCAAAATCTACAATATCCCGGATTGATATCAATCGACTATCTGCTATTCCAATTTTACCAGGTTTGTAATTGATTTTGGATTCAAAATCCTTTCCAAGTTGTGAAAAATCGTCACTATCGAGATCTAATTCTTCCCATTCTACCCATTTTCTCTGATTGTTTACAAGCATTGCGCATCCATTTTTACTATATTTTTTACCAGGAAAATCACTTCTATATTCAGCAAGATGTATCGACGAATTATTCTCATGATTAACGCCCACCAATAAAATTTGACAGTCAAGTTTATATAAACGCGAAATAGGGGATCTTTCACCAAGTTCTTCCGTTAATTCGTGATTTTCTGTGATAATTTTTGCATGTTTTCCCCATGCTGCAAACGATGAGACCGGGTGATTGCTTCGTAAGACGCCAGGCCAATGCAGAAAATTTTCTACAATTCTTCCCATCTCTCGAGTAGGTGTAATTTTTGATTCGAAAGCAGGCATTTCCTTTCTAATTGTATCCCACCAATCCTTAGGTACGGGAGGATATTGCCAATTAGAGGGGTCAGAGTTGTCGCTAGAAAAGGTTGGCATTACTAAAGTGCCTTCGTGGGTTAGGGTTTGCATTAAAGCTCTAATAACTGATAATGACCCTCCAACAGTCCAGCCAATTTTACTTAGTGAGCTATGCATAATTATTATAGCTCCGGGTTTAACACCAAGAGCTTCAAAATCGCGTTTTAAAGAAGTTATTGTGTTAGGTTTTGAAGTATAATTAACGACGCTTCTTTCAGTTTCCTTCTTATTATCGCTTTCCATAATAATTAAAATATGATAACTAATAATTACTTTGCTCTACTTACTAGAACTACTCTAAAATGCAGTTCATCAAAAGATTGATACCTTTCGCTCTTGCTTTGAGTAGGGTTTTTTCTGGTATTCCCTCCATTTCTTTGGATGGAAGAATTTTTTCTTTTAATACCTTTTTAAAAAGTAAATATTCGTCTTTTCTACTAATGAACGGATTGACTCTTTCCGCATGGATACAATCATCAATTGGTTTTTTTTTTCCATTGTGATTACCTTCTGTGAGATCAAATCTGTAGTTCTCATATACTAAAAAGCAATGAACCATAGGAATGTAGGGAATTTCATATTTTTTCAGAATTTCGTCTACACCCGTCGTTATATCTTCAGTAAATTGGTAAATGCATACATGTTTATATAGTGGAATTTCAAGTTCTTGTGCAAGGCTTGCGATTACAGCATGTTTGGTAGTACAAGTACCTTTTTTATCTTTAAAGAGTATCAGTTTATCTTCATGATTCGTATTATGACCGTAGTCAATCTTATGCACATAGTCACAAGCTCTTCTGAAGGTTTTTATTCCTAAGTCCAAAAACTTAATTGAAAGTTCTCCAACAGGTTTAATTTCGGCATCAGGTAATTTATCGTACGAATCCATGTTACTGGTTTTATTTGAAAAAATTTAAACTATATCTCTATAGTCTATAGAATTTTCTTAAATGTAAGATAGATATCATCATAAAGAGACTTTACCTCTCTTTAAGCATGAGTAAAATATAATTGACCTTCTCCATTATTATTCCTATACCAATTAAACGAATAATTTTTTTATGCTATGACGATTTTAGAAGACGCTATAGGAAATGTCATTTCTAAAGAAATGCGCTATGTTGCTGAGACAGAAGGAATCGATGTTAAAACATTGGTGAAAAAGATCTCAAAAGGAGAAGTAGTTATAATGAAAAGAGATAATTTTCACCCTGTGGGTATCGGTACACCCTTGAGAACAAAGATAAACGTTAATCTTGGCACATCTTCTTCGGCTATAGATTTAAACGAGGAATTTAAGAAAGTAGAAGTAGCTCAGAAATATGGCGCTGATACTATCTCAGATCTTTCAATGGGCGGAGAAATTGACGAAATTAGGAAGAAAATTATAGAAATATCAAGCGTTCCTATAACGACAGTACCGATCTATCAAGCAGTAATTGAAGCTGAGCATGTATCGGAAATCACAGAAGATTTGATTTTTAAAGTAGTAGAAAAACAACTTAAGGATGGAGTAAGTTCGATCGTGTTACATTCTGGGTTTACTCTTGATATGTTAAACGAAATGAAAGGAAAAAGAATAATGAAAATGGTTTCAAAAGGAGGAAGTTTGACTGCTTCTTATATGAAATCTAGAGAAGTCGAAAATCCTTTTCTACAGAATTTCGAAAAATTTCTCGAATTAATTAAAGAATACGATGTAGTATTAAATCTTGGGAACGCTTTGAGGAGTGGTTGCATTCACGATGAAGTGGATGAATTTCAGCTTTCTGAAATAAAGAAGAATAACAAATTAGCAAAAATTGCGAATAGTTATGGAGTCCAGGTAATTTTAGAAAGCTTGGGAGGTCATATTACCGCAAAAAACATAATAAAATGGGTGAAACTACATAAGAAGATGACCGATAATAGACCGCTTTTCGTATCAGGACCACTTCCAATTGATATCGCTACAGGTCACGATCATATTGCTGCTGCTATTGGGGGCGCATTTGCTTCTGGATTTGGCGCAGATTATATATGTGCCATTACTCCTGCAGAGCACCTTTGCTTACCTACGCTTGAAGATATCAAGAATGGATTAATTGCTTGCAAAATTGCTGCACACGTAGGGGATTCTATGAAATTTGGTTTGAACCATCTATTCAACGACGATTTAGAACTTTCTAAGAATCGTTATTTAAAAAACTGGAAAGAACAATTTGAATACTGTATCGATCCTGATGAACCGAAAAAGAGACACCTAACTGATGGAGAACTTTGCACGATGTGTGGTAAACACTGTGCACTTTCTATCTCAAAAAAGATGTTATTATAACAGTTATTTCTGTTTCTGTTTGTACTTAATATATTCACAGACTTTAGCTAGGGCATTTACAGGCCTATCCCACAATGTAAAGAGTAGGGCACCATTCTTTCTTAACCGCTTAGACCATGGGCTCGTAAAGCTCATAGGGTTGATGTAAAAAATCGGAACGGAATATTTTAGACTGTTTTTCATAGTCGGTTGGAGTAACTTTTCAGCTAATTTATCCATGCTTTCTTCTGACTGATTTTGAAATTCTGCCCATTTTGCAATTTCTTCGTTCTGGAGATAATCATCCATAACATCTTGAAAACCAACAACCCCATATTGGAAGATCGCATCGACCTCACCAGATTTCATTATCAGTTCTGGGAGAGTTATGTAAAAATAAGGAAGATTCATATCAAACGTACAATCTACAGGGTTATTAAAGCCTGCAGTTGAAGGTAAGAGAGGTTTCAATTCTTCTTGAAGCGTTTTAGAAAATTCGGGAACGATAAGTCCATGGTTTTCGGCATTATTGGCAATCATAGCTCCGGGTCCTCCAGAATTTGTGATAATACCGATTCGTTTGCCTTTCGGTAAAATTTTATTTGATAAGATTAAGGCAATATCCAAGAATTCTTGAACATAGTCCGTTTTTATAACTCCCGTTTCTTTAAATACTGCGTTGAATATTTTTGAATCACCAGCGAGTGATCCAGTATGGCTTTGTAAGGCTCTATTGCCTCCTTGAGAACCACCAACATAAATCGCGATAATCGGTTTTTTTGGTGTTATCTCTCTTGCCAATTCTAAAAATTTCTTTCCACGCTTTAACTCTTCGATATAGAGACCTATAACTTCCGTTTCTTCGTCATCCTTATAATATTCCAGACAATCCACGATGTCAATATTTGCCTCGTTTCCAACTGATAAGGATTTACTTAACCCTAAATCTAAATTTTCGGGATCAAACCATATGTGCGATGAAAGCGTTCCACTCTGAGAGGCGATAGAAAAATTCCCTTTTTTCAAATGCTCCCATATAGCTATATTAAACGCACTATTGTTATTGTTAGGTTCGTACCAATTATTAAAAAGTCCTAAACAGTTTGGACCAATAAACCTTATTCCATAATTACTAGCAATCTCGTTAATTTCTTCAGTAAGAGTGTTTTTACGGTCACCAACTAATTCGCGAAAACCGCCAGATATGAGCACGATCTTAGTTATTCCCTTTTCACCGCATTCTCTAAACACTTGCGGTACTTTTTTGGCCGCTAATACAATAACAGCAAGATCAGGAACTTCATGAACATCTGCGATGGTTTTATACGTTTTAAAACCCATAACTACATCCAATTTAGGATGAATTGGATAAACATTTCCCGTATATCCGGATTTTATGAGGTTCATGATTTGAATTGCTGCTAATGAACTTCCTTTGTTATTAGCCCCAAAAAAAGCCACGCTTTTAGGATTTAAGAATCCATAGAGGAAATGATCTCTACTCATAAACATTCACTTATATCAAGAAATATTAGATGATTTTAAAATGTAAATATATACATTTAATAGCTCAAGAATAATACATTATTTAATTTTTATACAAAACATAATGATGGTAAAATTATGGTAAGAATTTTAACAAAGGATAATGTTGCACAGTTATTAAATATGGCAGATGCCTTGGAATACGTAGAAGAAGCATACAAACAACTTACTTTAGGGAATGCTTTTGTTCCGCAGCGAATAGCTATTACTGATCCCGCTCCAGGGTTAACTTTAGTAATGCCGGGTATAATTGGGGGTGAAATGAGTGCCCTCGCAACTAAAATTGTATCGGTATATAAAAAAAATCCGGAGAAATACAATATGCCCACTGTATTGGCGAAAATTATGATTCAGGACATAAACACGGGGGATATCGTTGGAATCATGGACGGTAGTCTTATTACGGCAATGCGTACTGGAGCAGCAACGGGAGTATCTGTTAAATACTTAGCGCGAAAAAATAGCACTGTAATGAGTATATATAGTGGGGGTGTTCAAGCAAGAAAACAAGTATCTGGAGTGTACTACGGTTTAAACCAGAAATTAGAAAAATGTAAAGTTTTTGATTTTAAAAAGGACACTGCTGAAAGCTTTAAAATAGAAATTGAGAAAGAATTAGGGATTGAAGTCGAAATCACTGGTTCTGGTGATGATCTACTTTCAAAAACCGACATTATAGTGGCAGCAACTACTAGTACGACACCGTTATTTGCAGGAGATAAAGTGCCAGAAGGTGTACACATTTCTTCTATAGGTGCACATGCCCCAGATGCCAGAGAATTAGATTCCACTACAATAAAAAGAGCTTCACTGCTTGTAGCTGGATTAAAGGAAGCGTGTTTAGCTGAAGCTGGCGATTATATAATTCCAATTAATGAGGGAATTATTTCTAAAGATGATATTATTTCAATAGGAAACATAATAACTGGTAATGTACCCAACCGAACCTCTAACTCAGAGATAACAGTATTTAAATCCGTTGGAATAAGTGCACAGGATGTTGCAGTGGGAAAGTTAGTGTATGATAGAGCCCTAAAAGAGGGAATTGGTCATGATATTGATTTCTAACACCTTTTTTTTTCCATTAAAATATAATCTATATTATTAAGAATTTGAAAAAATTATTTAAAGCATATTCATTAATAAAATGAAATAAATATTGAATCAATTAAAAGGAAGGTAAAGTGTAATGAGTGAAGAGAAGAAGGAAAATATCTTAGACAAACTAAATACCGCATTTGTAGATTTCGTTGGTGGTGCATTCGGCGAAAGCGGTAAAGATTTTATTGAAGACACTTCAGAGAAAATTAAAGAGTTCTCGAGTCAATCAATCAAACAATTTATGGGATTTTCCGACACGGTCATTGATAATCTTAAACTAACAGAAAATGAACAAGTCATGAAAATGCGAGACAGCGTTGAAGATTTGTTGAAACAAGCTGGACTATTAGAAGAAGACGAAGAAGATTTCTAATTTTAATAGTTTCTAAACATTGTATTTACTACTATTTTTCTATTTATTTTAGTATGATGCAAATTATAATTATTAAAAATTTAAAGCAAAACGAAAAGAAAACCTATAAAACTTTTTTATTCTTCAAAAAGGATCTAATTTCATCTTTTGTTGCGTTAAATAGCTCAGAGATGACTGTTAGTGAGATGCCTTCGTCCATTCCTAGCTTTCTATAATCTTTATAGAGCTTTACCCATGTTTCTTTTTGCGTGTAGCGATCTGGATGTTTTGATTGAATATGTTGCCAATAAGGATGTTTTAACTTAATTCCACAATACGGGCAAAAACGAGTCTCATCATCTGCTGACATATATCTAACCTTTTTAGGTGAAAAATAAATATTTGTGTTATAAGTTAATAAAATACTATTTATTTAAAAAATTATCAATTTGGATCTCATTAATTACCCTAGAAAAGAGTGTTTACCTTCCCATACTATTTTTCTATAATGATCCGGATCTGTGTCACCTTCGGTACTGAAAATTAAAACTCGAGATTCCTTAAATAAGCTCATTTTTTTTCTGAGATCTCGATATGAATCGTTAGTAAGTAGTTCTACTAATAAACCTAAACCTACTGCTCCTGATTCTCCTGAAATGATTTTAGGATCGTTTAATAACGAATTTCCTAATATTTTCATGCCTTTCGCAGCAATTCCATCTGAACAAGAAATGAAAAAATCAGCGTAATCTCTTAACACTCTCCAAGCGATAATATTAGGTTTACCACAAGCCAAACCAGCCATAATCGTCGCTAAACTACCGCCAACCGCATGGGGTTTGGTGTCTCCTATTTGTGCTGATTTGAATAAACAGGCGGCGTTATGAGGTTCGATAATGACAGTTAACGGTCTATCATCACCAAATTTAGTTGTTAAGTATCCTTGAATTGCCGCAGCTAAAGAACCGACTCCTGCTTGTAAGAATACATGAGTTGGCATTAAATCTCCTTGCATTTTCATTTGTTCTAAGACTTCATCAATTAAAGTTGAGTAGCCTTGCATGATCCATGTAGGAATTTCGATATACCCTTCCCAGGCAGTATCTTGAATCAAAACGCCATTATTTTCAGCAGCAAAGTTTGCAGCCATTTTCACTGTCTCGTCGTAATACTCGTTTGTCACAATGACTTCGGCGTTTTCTTTTTTAATATTGTCAACTCTGAATTGAGAGGATCCTTTCGGCATGAACACGACTGCTTTCTGGTCTAGTTCTCTCGCAGTCCAAGCAACTCCTCGCCCATGATTCCCATCTGTAGCGGTTACAAAAGTTATGGTTCCAAGCTTTTCTTTGTATTCCGGTGTTTTTAGGGCCTCAAATGAGAGTTCAGCAATCTCAATTCCTAGCTTACAGCTGAGATAAAAGGCAATGGCGTATGAGCCCCCTAAAACTTTAAACGCGTTTAATCCTAACCGAAAAGACTCGTCTTTAACCCATATTTTCTTTATGTTGATTTTATTAGCTAATTTAGGTAAAGAATGAAGGGGCGTTGGTTGGTATTTGGGAAAACTTTGATGAAATTTCCTTACTTTTCCAATTATTTCTCGAGACATAAACTCTGTAGAGGTTTTTCCACTTGCTTGCTTCCTTGAGTCGTTATTAGAAAATAGCTTAATTCCTTTGAGTTTATTATTTTTCATAGTGTCGGTTTAAATCCATTTCTCAAGATTATTTTTGTTGCGAGTTTCGCTACATCTCCTACGAGCGTAGAACAATGTTCCATCATTCCCGACTTGAAAGCTTCTTTCATTTCGTCGGCATCCCATAAATTAAAAGTTCTACCCATCGATTTTTCTTGAACATCGTAGCAACGACAAGAACCGTATTGTTTGACATATTTATCGTGTAGTTTTTTAACAAGCGTATAAGACTTCATAGGTTTATACATATCTTTAAAATCTTCCCGACTTCTTCCGTAAAGATATCCTATTACCATAGATGCTCCTACTAGCGCGCCACAAGAACCATCACCCGTTAAGCCTAAGCCATCTGCTAAGCCACTCCCTGCTTTGAAAACATCGTCATTCCAAATTCCTAACGCCTCAAAAATCGCCGCAATCGCCGTTTGAGCGCATCCAGTGCATTCTTGTTCGTATTTTTTCCCCAACGCAAATGCTTTCTCTAAAACTTCTTTATTCGTATTACTCATTATCTTCAACTACTCTATTGATTTTATCACATGAATTATGATTATGATTAAGATAAATTATTAAAGAATAATAATTAAATTGATTACAAAATTCTCTCCCTTAATTTAAAAGTAGTTTCGATTCAATTTTATGGCAACTTTTCCTTACAGGCTTTTTCAGGCAAAATTCGATATTTTTTTAGACAGAGTACCTATTTTAGGTAAGATTCTGTCGTTTGCATTCGGAGCAGTTGAATATTTTATACTTGAAACTTTTAGGTTTCTTGACATTAAGTTAAACATTAACTCGATTAAAATAGTGAATAGGTACATCTTTAAGAGTAGATGGGGAGGAAAGGTTATCCCATTGAACGTAAACTTAGACATTGAGACCAAGTTTCTTCCTTCCCAGGAAATTCTGGCTCTGTTAAGTAGATCAAAGGTTACTGGGATCGCTAATTGCTATTGTAGAGAAACGCAAAGAAAGCATTCAGACACACCAAATTGTGAACACCCTATTAAGACTTGTATTCACATAGGGTTTGGAAAATCACTAAATGAAATTCCCTATAAATCGGAAAATTTAGAAAAAGTTTCAAAGCGAGAGATAGAAAAGCTATTGGAAGAAAGCGATAAACGGGGTTTAGTCCACCAAATTATTTATTTTCCTAATCCGTTATTCTATTATGTAGTGTGTAACTGCTGTCCATGTTGCTGTGTTATTATGAATAAATTCCTAAAAAGCGGTTCTCCTCAGATGATTAAATCTGACTTTATCGCTTATACGGATTTGGCAAAATGTAATAATTGTGGAGTTTGCGAAGAATATTGTAATTTTGGTGCAAGAAAGCTTATTACAGAAAAATTAAATTTTTTCCAAGAATATTGCTTTGGTTGCGGGTTATGTGTGTCCAAATGTCCAGAAAAAGCCATAAAATTAAGAAAAAAAGTTGAATCCTAGATGTGTTTTTGTTTGTTTTTTTTTTAATAATAGAGCAAAAATAAATACAATTATTATTATTAAATTTATAGGAATAGTATTGGACTTGTTCTAATAGGGATGTTATAATTAATAATGAAAGAACTATACGAAATAGGTATTGTTTTCCGAGGATTTATCCTAGTAAGTTACGAGTTTAAGAAAATTGAAAAAAGGGATAAAGTTAAAAATGTGAGCAAGGATTTGAGAGGAGGTTTTATTTCAGCGATAAATACATTTGCTAAAACTGCTTTCAACAATCTTTCATTAGAATATTTAGAATCAGGGAACATCTTATTTATTTTTAAAGCCCTTGAAATACAAGCCGCAAATTATAATGTTGCGGAACCAGTTATTTTATATGGTTTAGTAGACAAAAAAAGGAAAGATACCGATAAGTTTGTTAAAAAATTCCTTGAAAAGATTGACCCCATCTTGAACCTTTTTATAACGAGATATAGTAACAAGGACTTAACTGAGTTTAATCAATTTGCACCATTTCAGAACGATATTAAAGAGTTTATCTTGAATTGAAGGAATTAATAAGTCCCCAGACTCCATCCCTTAGGTTCTGAACGCGAGTATATGAGGACTCCCTCCATTCTCAATTTATCGATCTGTTTTTCAACGACATCCCTCCCGTATCCCAACATCCCAATATCGTCAATTAATTTTTTTTTAGTAGAGACTAATTTGAACTTTTCTAAGTGAGTGATGATAATAGTTTTTAAATTTATCTCAGCTATAGTTTCTGAAGAGGGTGTATTTTCTATAACTTTTCCTTTTTTACCCTCCTGCTTCAAAGCATCAATTAACGCCCCTCCTTTTTGAGTAGGAATCTCTTGCTCTACCACAATGGGTTTTATCCTTTTCCCCTTTTTAACAAGAGCTTTAGCCGTACCACCTACTCCTATTTCATCTTCTGGCAAAGTCCAAACCGAATATGTTATCTTATCATAGGAATCAGGTTTTTCCGAAATCATTCGCTGAAATTCTTCTACAACACTATCAGTGAGATATCCTTTCTTCTCCAGTTCTGCTCCAATCCCCTCAATAATCCTATTATCTATTAAATATTTGAAAATATATTCTCTAATGTTAGTTGGGACGGTTTCGAATATTATTGGTTTCGGGTCTTTTGTATCTAGAGTCTGAGACTCCGGGATTTTTATGTTATACGGAATTTCTAAAGGAGGTTTTTCACCGCATTCAAGATCACTTATACACCTAATACTCCTATCGTACCCCCCAAATAAGATGTTCGTTATACCATCATCAGGATTAACAATTGAAGAAACAATTTTAATAGAATTCGAGGCAGAAGTTTTCCATTTCAACTCAATATCTAATGAATCCAAGTGAGGGTTATGGTATATGTAAAGCGATCCATCAGCACATCCAACTATTATCTCTTTAGCGTTATCTGCATCGATGTCAATTATTTTTAAAGAAATAGGTCGACTTTTTTCGATCTTAATAGATTTTATCTCTACGCCCTCAGTATTAAGCACTCTTATAAAAGAATCATCAGTTCCTATGATTATTTCATAATATCCATTATTTGTAACATCTCCAACCTCGATAGTATTAATTTGTGAATCAAAATCTTTTTGCCATACTATATCTGGTTTGTTCTCTTTAAATTGAATCAATTGAAGCATCCCATTTTTAGTCCCGACGAGTAAACCGTAAATCGGTATATCAACATCTGGAAGCTTTAAATAACCTAGCGTTATTGCTGTTACCCAGGAATCATAATATAATGTGAAAATAGGCTCAGTAGAATCAATATTTTCGAAAATTTTAAGGGTTTTATCTTCGCTTCCATGAATCAGCTCTATATTATTATCTCTAGTAAAATCACCTGCAATAACGCTTAGTACTTTACCCTTTGACTTATAATTCATAATACCAGCTAGCTTGTTGATACCTTTGACTAATTTAACAACCAAAAAATTGCCATCCCCAGCACCTACCAGAATCTCTTCGCAGCCATCTTGAGTTATATCTATAGGATAAGTAGTTCGGACCCAACCATCGAAAGTAATGCTATCAAGAATGTTCAAATCTTGGTCCATGAGATATAATGTTTTGTCGTGGCCCCCAAAAACGATGTAAGTATTGTCTCCACACTTCAGTGTTGAACAAGTAAGAACAGCATCAGGACATTCAAACATCCAGTTCAAATTAAATTGTTTTTTGAGTTTTGACATGGTTCATTACACAAGATACTAAATAATATGATTCTATAATAATTGCAGAATGCTTATTCTTTAATTATAGTTATAGAAGTTCTTTTAAACTTATTAAATGAATATGAAAATTTAAAAATAATATAAAAAAAAAATATTTATAATAAGTATTAATTATAGTCCAAGTTGTGCATCGCTAGGAGAGTAAGCTCCAGTACCGCTAATTTTATAAGTGATCTCTATTTTTTCTTCAGCCATTAATTTGTCAATTGTCCACTTAAGCGTATCTTGTCCTACTTCGTCTGTGATCTCTGGTTTCATAGAGAAATCCGAATACTCGAAGCTATCGGGTACTTTGTCCATGAGAACTAATTTCTGTAAAGGCGCAGTCCCAATATTTTCAAGAGTTAAGATTATTTCATAGTTGCCCAATTTTCCAATTGGAAGGACTTCCTTTCCAATTCTAAAGCGTCGTCTCAGATGCAAGGCTTCTATTACAGGTACTTCTGGCTTAAACTCTAATTCTTGAGAAACTGGGAACGTGTTAGTAAAATAAGTTATCTCTGATTCAAACTTTGACTCTTGAGCGGGATTTATACAATGAATCGGGTATTGAAACTCTAAAGATGATTCCGGCATAAATAAACCATTACTCGAGTTTCTGAGATCCTTCAGAGAAATTTTAAAAATATTTCCGTCAAAATTAACAGATCCCGAATCAAGATCAATTTCTTTTCGGTTCCATAATACTTTTATCTCATCAGCTTTAGGTGGTTGATATTCATCGTTGAAATATTGCTGAACAACGGTGATTTCGTTTAATGGGGCTGATCCATTATTGACCATCTTCAATGTTGCAATAACATCTTTCTCTTTGTAGGTAGGAACTTGTTCTATATCGTAAGACATATCACCTGCTATACTTGCGATTTCTAATATAACATCAGCAATGGAAGCAGTTCCTTTGACGATTGTTTGAAAATCAGGCATAACTCGAAATTCGAGCTTCTTCCTAAAAGCAGGATATTCTTCAGATTCAAATTTCCATTTCTTAGAATGCCATTGAGCCCCAGCTGGTAAATATGGGACATCTTTAGGATCTATGTCGACATATTTCACAGATTCATCCTCTGGAGAATACACATCCGCATTAAATAATTGAATTATAAATTCTGAAGGATTTTCAAAAACGAGCTTGCAATCCCAAACACCTGGTTCTTCATCGCGTTCAACCGTATCGACATAAAATTTGTTTCTAGTATAAGCGTCGTATTTATCGATGTCTAACCCTTCTGCAAAGGAAGATGATGCTTCATATGTTACATCGATTGTGCCTGTTTTCCTCTTTGTAATGTCTGTTACTAAGATACTGCAAGTAAATTTCAAGAGAACTGTTGTTTCAGGCATCAATTTCTCAATGTTCCAGACAATCTTATTACCTTCAACTTCTGCTCGTCCTTCTGTTGTGTCTCTTACGACGGGATTACTAAAATCCCCAGGAATATGTTTCACAACTTTAACATTTTTAATTGCTTTTGCGAATAAATTTCTCATAGCAATAGCAAAGGTAACAGTATTTTCTTTGTCAATTGAAATTCCAAAGGCTTGTAGAGAAAATCCATCTGAGGCGGTTCCGCCATCTTCAAAAGTTTCATCTTCTTCATCCTCTTCTTCTTCTTCCCCTTCTTCTTCTTCCTCTTCTTCCTCTTCTTCTTCCTCTACAGGAGCAATTCGTTCTTTTACTTTAGCGCCTGCCTTACTAGTTTTATCTTTCGCTTTAAGGAGGTTAGTTTCAATATCCCTTAGATTTAAAACATTATCGGCATCAGGAAGAGTGTTAACATACTCTTGAACAAGGAGCAAATTTTTGATTTCTTCCTTAATAACAAAATCTTCAGTATAAGCATTTGTATCTTTATCAGTTCCGAGCTCTCTGATTTTAATATCTTTTGATTTTAAACTTGTACTATCAATATTTTTGAGGGAAAGATCAATATCCCATAACCGATCTTTCTTTGATTGATTTTCCACGCTTAACTGGCCTTTAAAGTTAATAGATTCTATGTTAGAGTCGTGATCTAACTCTACGTCAACATTTTCAATAATTTTCACCAGTCCCGTTACTCCTTCTCTATTGCCGTCTTTTAGTAAAATTGATCCTTCTAATTCACCCGTATTTGCATCATATGTCTCAATCACAGGAGTAGAAATATCTCTATCGACTAGCATAACTTTGCCGCTATCTAAATCGGACCTTTTTAGACCTTCGGCTAATTTTTCTTCAGCAGCTTCTTCAGCAGCCCAACCATAACTTGGTTTAGGTTGTGCTCTTGCTCTAGGTTCTTTTTCTTTTTTCTTACGTGCCATGGTAGTTTACCATTTTTTACATTTTCGTAAATATCCCATAACTTAATATCTATGGATTAATAATTATGTAATCGTGATAGTTAAAAAAGATTTATCAACTAAATCTTAGATCTAAAAAAATATTAGCTGGTTCAACTTTTTTTTCATGCTAGAGTTAGATAGTGAAATCGTCAAACTTAGGAGGCATTTCGTTAGGGTTTTTAAAAATAAATCTACACATAGGGCATGTTAATCTCTTTTTCTTCGCCCCAATATCAGGTTTTTTGAAGGAATAGCCGCACGCGGGGCATATTATAATAAAGTTGGAGTCTATATTCATCACTATCTTCATATTTATTATAGTATAAAACTATTATTGTTCTACAATACACATTAAACATTGAACTCAACTAGGATCAATATAATGTCATTTACATTTATACCGGTAGGACCTGTGATAATCTCTCCATTTATTAAGTTAAAAAAGGCATTAGAGTTATTGCTGCTTAGATAATTCTCAATGCTAACATTATTCTTAGCAGTTTCCATTAATAAACTATTATCAACGATTGCACCTATAGCCTTACTATTTCCTTCAATCCCATCGAGATTGCATCCTAATACAAAGAACTTATAATCAATTTTTTCGTTTTTTATAGTATTGAGGAAATTTAAAAGCATTTCTTGGTTCCTTCCACCAATTCCTTTCCCTCGTAATGTTACAGTAAGTTCTCCAGTTCCGATCATTGCTATCCTGGATTTTTCAGGCTCTTTCGGGCATTTCTTAAGTTTTTCTGTTATCAAATAGAAAAGATGTTTTCCAAAATCTGCTGCTTCTCCCGAAATTTCGTCTGAAAAATAATCAATCTCAAATTTGTGCTTCCTTAGATAATTAGATACCTTTTCCACGCTTATTTCGATGCTTCCTATTAGATATGTATGAGTGTTTTCGAAGACAGGATCGTTCCTTGATGGGTTTTCTAAGCGTGGATTTTTTACGCCTTCCATTATAACCTTTTTAATAGACATAGGAATCCTATCAAGCAAATTATATTTCAATAAAACCTTATACGCGTCGTTGAAGGATGTTAAGTCAGGCACGGTAGGACCTGACGCAATTGAATCTAATTTATTCCCTACAACATCAGAAATCATAAGTGTTAGTGTAGTTGCCTTACTACTTTCATAGATTTTTTTTGCGAGGTTGCCTCCCTTAAAGTCAGAGATATGTTTTCGAATGGTGTTAATTTCGTGAATTGACGCGCCCGAGGCTAATAAAAACGAGTTAGTTTTTTGAATGTCTGTGAGATTTATATTTTTTTTGGGTAGTGGGAGTAAGGCAGAGCCACCTCCGGAAAATAAGCAAATAATTAAGTCTTTTTTATTTGTCCCTTCAACAAGTTCTAACATCTTATTAACACCGTTTAACCCGGCTTCATTTGGTATAGGATGAGATGCCAAATTCATTTTTATATTCTTTGTTGAGTTAAGAAATTTAAATTCTTGATCCTCAGGGATGTTTAAAAATCCCTCATATTCAATATTGGAGGATGTTTTTAGTAATTCATCTAATGCAATAGCCATTTGAGCGGTTGCCTTTCCACCCCCAATGATTAAAATTCTCTCAAATTTCTTAAGGTCGTATTTATCATCTTTGATCACGAGGATTTCATCGGAAATCGTTATAGCATTTCTAATTAATTTTCTAGGCTCGACTGAACTGATTGCAATTTCTAATGACTTCAGCCCTATTTTTCTTAACTCTAAGGAATTTCTATTTAGGTTCTCTGAAATTAATTGCGAATAATTTTGTATATACATTTACATCAACAATCTTCAAGAAAAAAATTAATTATACTTCTCGAGATATTTAATTAAATTAAAATTAATATTGTATGTATACTCTATCTCAGTAAGATAAGTATTTATATTACAATTAAAGATACCGAAAGAAAATGACAGACTCAGAAGTGTATGATATTGCAGTAATTGGTTCTGGACCAGGAGGATACCATTCTGCTATTAGAGCAGCTCAATTTGGTGCTAAAGTTGCCTTGATTGAGAAAAATAAGTTAGGAGGTACGTGCTTAAATTTAGGTTGCATACCAGCAAAAGCGCTCTACGCATCTGCAGAGTTTATCCAAAAACTTAGAGAAAATGGAGAGGATCACGGAATTCTAGGTGATTTTAAGTTAGATTTCAGTAAAGCCGTTGATCGTAAAAATCGGGTTGTTAAAGAATTAACGGATGGAATTGCGACATTAGAAAAAGCATGGAAAAACGATGTTTATATGGGACATGGTAAGATTTTAAATGGAAACGCAAACAAAGGATTTGAAATCTCGATTGAAGGGGACGATAATAAAAAAATTAAAGCTAAAAGGGTAATAATTGCTACAGGTTCAACTCCAGTGTTAATTCCTGTGTTTAATATTGACCACGATAGAATATTAACTACTGACGATGTCTTACACCCTAATTTTAAAACTTTGCCAAAAAAATTGCTAATTATTGGAGCTGGAGTAGCGGGGGTTGAGTTTGCTAATATATTTGCTAGTTTTGGAAGTAAAGTTACAATGCTGGAATACCTTCCCTCTCCAATTGCAACTGAAGAGCCTATGGTAGTGAAAGAAATACAAAAGAAGTTTACTAATCTTGGTATTGAAATACTTGTATCACAAAATGTATTATCCATCGTAAACACAGGATCAGGCGTGAAAGCAACAATAATTTCAGCTGATGTTCCAAAAGAGCAGATTGAAATGGCTGAAAAATCCCATGTTGAAGCGGATTACTGTCTGGTTACAATTGGCCGAGCAAAAGAATCTAGAAATTTAGGATTAGAGGATTTAAAAATAGAAGCCCCACGCGGAGCAATTCAAGTAGATTCTAAGTCGTTAGAAACTTCTGTAAAAGGAATATTTGCAATCGGTGATGTTACAGGTGGATTAATG
The DNA here is from genome assembly GCA_030599585.1 of Promethearchaeota archaeon. Lineage (GTDB taxonomy): Archaea > Asgardarchaeota > Lokiarchaeia > Sigyniarchaeales > SOKP01 > SOKP01. Next base: position 152,363 of record JAUVNS010000006.1, read on the forward strand.
CTTGCTCATGTTGCTAGGCATGAAGGTGATGTTGCTGTGGCAAATGCGTTAGCAAGCCTAGACGGATTCCAAGTTAAAGAAAAAGTTACTAATTATCGAATAATTCCTGCGACTATTTTCACGAGCCCAAACATAGGATCAGTAGGACTAAGGAGAAAAAATGCAAAAAATGCGGGATATGATTTACTTATGGGAAGATTCCCATATGAGTCGTTAGGTAAGGCGAAGTGCATAGGAGAAGAGGATGGATTCATACTAATTATCGCTGATAAAAAAACTAACAAAATACTCGGTGCCTCGTGTATTGGTGCTGAAGCGCCTGAATTAATATCAGAGATTTCTTTAGCCATGCAGCATGGATTAACTGTTCATGATGTTTCTACTACAATACATAGCCATCCAACAATTTCTGAAATGGTTTTAGAAGGGATGGAAGATGTATATGGCATGGCTATTCATAAAAAAGGAAGACCTATACATCCAAACGATTAATTTATTCAAACTCCAACTTGTTATCGTTTTACAAGCTTAACCTGAAAAGAAGTTAATTTTCCTTCCTCGATTATGATCTCTCGATAAGCCCCGGTTAAACCAGGTCTGAAGTAGCTCCCTAATCCTAAAGCGGGAGTTTGAACGACATACGGTGCGTTGGTTTCAATTTCGTTTTGATTTTGTAGTCTATCAGAATAATAATCGTAGTAAACAGCTGCGGGATTATCTAATTTTTTTAGTTTAACTGGAATGGTTGTCATAGGATTAATAGATTTCTGTTGAGGATTACTCAACCTAAACTCTCTTAATTGATGAGTATGCCCTGAAAGAGTAAGGACACAATAATCGAGGCAAAATTTAATCATTTTTGACCAATTGGAAGAGATTGTTCCAAATTTTAAGTCAAACTTATCATTAATTCGAATTGCAGAAGGACGCTTCCCCAATTTTTCCATAATAGATTCTTTAAATTCTTCGAGAGAAGGCAATTTATCTTTTGAGGGTCGTGAAAGAGAAAATCGTTTACTCATGGTTTTTTTAGGATTAATTGGAGGCCCATGAACCATAAGAAATGTATTGTACCCCGGTTTAATGGTTTTATTTATTAAGTCCTCTAAATATCTTATTTGTTTGTTGGTAACTCCAGTTACGGAGGGGTGTCCACTAACAAAGTCTATAATGTTTTTAAAAGAATCGGAACCAGAGTTTAGAAAAACGAAAATATTCTCTCCAAGTTTGAGAGAAAAATCTAATGACGAATTGATTTCTATTAAATAGGCTTTTAAAGCCCTGAAATTTTTCGTAATAGAGCTAATGGGATTTGCCATTAACTCGTCGTTCAAAGCTATCGCTTCGTTAGCATTCAATCCTATTTTTTTGTACAAATTACCCCAACGAAGATCATAATGATATGGACGAAAATCATGGTTTCCTGGGATCGTAAAAATGGGACAGAGTATTTCTTCTCCAGAAACCATCCCCCTTCTCATCTTTTGAGGATGGTTTAACAAGATTTCTTTAAAAATCCGCCAATTACTAAATTCGTAATTAAAGTCTAAAGTCTTCCGTTTCTCTTTATTAATTTTTGAAAGAATAGAAAAATCGATGATATCTCCCGTTAACACTACAAAATCTAATTCGTTGTGATTCACGCTCTGATTTGCGAGCTTGATAAAGTTTCTAAAATTATTATTGGGATTAATATACCGTTTATGTAGCGGTTTGGTTGTCTCAACTTTTCCCTCTGTTCTTTTCATTAACAACCTCTGAAAATAAGAGACTGCTTTAACACTTTGAGCAACGATTTCGCCAACTTCTGATTTTCTAATTGACTTTTGCCATTTTTTAACAATCTCATAGATTCTATCGTTTCTCTCTGCTAAATGTAAATCTGTAGCATGTAAAAATTTGAAATTGGTCCACTTATTTTTAGAAATTACAATCGAGTGATAGTTAATCCGATCACCTTTATTCAGATTTTGCTGGAGAATATCAAACATTACGAAGTTAAAACTGTTTAAAAATTCTATAACCTCATCTGTCAGCCTAAAGGAAATTGTAGCTGAGTAGAATTTATTTAAGCTCCCAAAAATCTCATGTTTGATTAAATAATTTTGAGGACTAAGATAATCGTCATAATCGGGATTATCGATCTCACACTCATATACATTTTGAACATTTAAAACTGTACAGTCTATTATATCCCCCCGAAAAGCCCGTGGTTTTAACTTTTCTAACTTTTCCCTTTGGACAATATCAAACGTAGCACCATTTGAGTCAGTGAATTCCTTGATTGCTTGCGTCTCCTGTCTGCTTTTCTTACTTCTGACAAAAAACCTTTTTAATTTAGCCCATATCCCCTTTTTTTTTGTTTTTTCAAGTAATTTCGTTAATTTCCACTTGTATTCGAGAATTGGAACGAGTTTAAGGTTCTTTCTTAAAAAACCCTCAAAATTAGTTAAATTCGGAATATTACTCGCAAATAAAAGTTTGACTTCGAATTCTTTCTGCCTTAATTTACTATCTATACTAATATATAGAGGATGACCTAAATTGGGGCTGACTACCAATGAATTTCTTCGCTTGAGATATTCTGGTTCAATCATGTATTAGATCTCTTTTTAAATAACTAAATCAATCAAAATTAATATTAGGTGTCTCACTTATTGAAAAAGACTTTAACTTTTATATGTTTTTTACCTAATCTAAATGAAAGTAACGATCATTTAAGATTTTTAATTTCAATCCGAAAACCCAATGGAACAAAGACTAGAAACTTTTTAAACTAACTTACTTAGCAAGATTTAAAAAGATGACATTGTCTCCACGTAGCACGATATTGCCAAGAGATTCATGTTCTTCTTTAATATTTCCATCTTCATCTTGATATTCAAATAGCTGTGATGCGTCTTCAATGTAAAGATTTAGATGTTCGTCAAACGAGCGTAAAATTGCTCTGAAGAGACGATTTCTCTTGACTTTTATCAATATGACTTTATCGATCGAATTTTTTAAATAATCTATAGGTCTGGCTGGTCTACCTTGTTGATAACTTCTCTTGTCCATGTTAATTAACTCTAAGAAAAAAATATTTCAAAATAATCTATTATAATATGTAAAATTACCGTAGAAAATTAAAACCTTTTGCTTTATGTTTCCTTTTACGGTTAAAAAGATCACACTATTATCTCTACTTTTTTATTTCATAGTTATTTTTAAACGAAAAGTTATGAATGTTTTCTTTTATAATCAAATACTTCTCTTCAACTAAATTTATTGAAGATGTATCCATTTCAAAGATTTCTTCATAAAACTGTTCAAAATTTACTGAATGAACTAAGGAATGACAATTTTTGCACAAACATATACAATCTTCATTCTTCAAAATTGTAATTATATTATTTATAGGATGCTTAGATAATTTTTCCCATTTAAATTCCTTTTTCTCCGGATTTCGATGATGAAACTCTAAAGCTGGTAAGTTTTCTTTAGTTTTAATATTTCCACAACCAATACAAACACCATCATATAACATTTCAATAACTAATCTCTTTTTGATCCATTTCTTAATTCTGTATTTAATTCTTGCTCTATGTTGAGCTCCTTTACGGCAATCGAATTTATATTTAATATTACTTTTGATTTCGTAATAAATTAAGTAATCAATTTCTCCAATATTATTAATTGACAATTTTTCTGAAAGTATAATCTCCTTAAATTTATCATAATTTGTCACTTCTTCACAAGCATGACAGTTTTTACATAAAACTTGAAGATTCTCATTTTTAATAATCCGAATAATCTCATCTATATTTCTTGCTCTTAAGGTCCTCCATGTATAATTTTTAGAAGAAGGATTTAGGTGATGAAATTGCATCGCAGGTAAAATTTGAAGACCTTCATGGCAATTGTGGCATTGTTTTTCAAACAGATCGGTAATTACTTTAATCTGTTTTTTAAAGTTAGTAATCCCTTTAATAATTTGACGGCATTTTTCACAAACTGAATGTAATCGACCTTGTCTTTTTCTAAAATATTCGTGAGACTTGATCTTATGGCATCTCCCACATTCTTTTCTTTCTCCGTCATTGAAGAGTTTATTTCTTCTTGGATTCTTAATCTTTATTGACATACTATTAAGACAAATAAAAACCAAAATAATAACATAGTCTTAGATGGATTTTTAAAAAATGATTTATTAAGAATCTATAACCACATAAATATAATATGATATTAGAATCATTTATAAGCAAAGGTCCGTAGCGAAGCATGGATATCGCAGCTGCCTCCTACATACTTTTTATGGGGAAAGCAGAAGGTCGGGGGTTCAATATAATTCGCAGTTCGCGCTTTTTGAACATATCCCCTCGGACCTGTTTTTTTGTATCTCCGCATTTTTTAACCAAATAAATAAGGATTTCGTTTGGTTTGTCTTTCGTCTGGTACGACCAGACATAATGTAGATTTATATAACCATCTATCACATATATTAAATGCCTAAAAATAGAGGTGAAATATCATGGCAAAAAGAATTTTAAGAGTAAATATGACAAAGCTTGAAGCCAAATTTGAGAATTTTCCAGCAGACTTCGTAGCTTTAGGTGGACGAGCTCTTACCTCCACAATTGTAGCGAAAGAAGTAGATCCGTTATGCCATCCATTAGGAGTAAATAATAAGCTTGTATTCGCTCCAGGGCTGGTTACAGGGACAAAAGCTCCAACATCTGGGCGAATATCTGTTGGTGGGAAATCTCCATTAACAGGAGGGATTAAAGAGGCAAATGCAGGCACAACTTTTGCTCAAAAATTAGGAAGAATGAGAATCGCCGCAATTGTTATCGAAGGTAAGCATGAAGGGGATGATTATTATCTTCTGAAAGTTACAAACGATGGCACTGAAATTATAAACGCAAATAAGTGGTCAAATAAAGGACTCTATGGCGTTTATAAGGAATTATATAAGGAATTTGGCGATAAAGTAAGTATTAGTGGCGTTGGTATTGCAGCTGAAATAAGGGGAGCCGCTTCTGGAATCTGTTTTAACGATCCTGAAGGGTTACCAAGTAGATACGCAGGACGAGGTGGACTTGGTGCTGTTATGGCATCAAAAGGGTTAAAATTCATTGTAGTAGATGACACTGGAGCGCCAGGAGTAGAAATTTTAAACGAAGAAGCTTTCAATATGGGTGTTAAAAAATTAACGAAAGCTTTAACGAGCCACGACGTAACAAAACCGGGTGGAGCGCTTAATTCATTTGGCACAGGTGTGTTAGTCAACATTATAAACGAAGCAGGTGGTTTACCACAGCGTAATTTTTCATCTGGTCAAGATGATAGATCTGAAAAAGTATCTGGAGAGGTAAAGGCTGAGGAAATAAAGAAGCGAGGGGGTGTTCGACCTCATTTCTGTAGTCCAGGATGTGTAATCCAATGTTCTGAAGTATGGACAAAACCAGGTGGAAAAGATCCTGTTGGCGTTTTAGAGTACGAAAGCGTATGGGCTTTAGGTCCAAATTGCAGTATTTACGATTTAGATGTTATTGGAGAATTAAATAGAGCTTGTAACGATTTAGGTTTAGACACAATTGAAGCTGGAGATTTACTTGGTGTAGCAATGGAGGGGGGTTTACTTGAATTTGGAGACGGAAAAAGTGCTTTAAAGATGTTAGATGAAATTAAGAATAAAACTCCAACTGGGAGAATTTTGGCTAACGGTACAGCTTTTACAGCACAGGCATTCGGTGTAACCCGGGTCCCCGTTGTAAAAGGTCAAGGTTTACCAGCATACGATCCCCGAGCAATAAAAGGAATCGGCGTAACTTACGCTACAACTCCTCAAGGTGCAGATCACACAGCAGGTTATGCCATCGCTACGGAAATCATGGGAGTCGGTGGGACAGCAGACCCTAAAGATACGAATAAATCCGATTTATCGCGCAATTTACAACTCGCTACTGCAGCAATTGATGCATCGGGATATTGTCTTTTCATCGCTTTTGCGGTATTAGATATTCCTGAAGGATTAGAAGGCGTTGTTGATACACTTAATGGTGTATTAGGGACCAGCCTTACTGTCAACGATGTTGCAGGTTATGGCCAACAAATCATAGACACTGAAAGAGCGTTTAATAAAGCCGCAGGCTTTACAGAAAAAGACGATAGATTGCCAGAGTTTTTCTTAAAGGAGCCGTTACCACCACACGATGAAGTATTTAACGTAACCGATGAAGATTTAGACAAAGTTTGGGGCGCATAGTAGTAAAATATGACTATCTTAGTGAAAATTTTTGGAGATTTACGGAAAAAAATTGAAGGTTACACCATTTCAGACGCTTTACCATTAAATTTGCAAATTGATAGCAATGGAATCGATACTATCGCTGATATATTAAATAAATTTGCAATTGAAAAAGAGGAAACTTACCACTTATTTGTGAATGGCACATATTCGGGATTTAATAAAAAAGTAAAAAACGGCGATAGAGTTGGCCTATTTCCTAAGAATATGTCTTTATTATATAAATGGTATTTTGAACGGAATGAAGATGAGTGATAAAAAGAACATCACAGCAACAGTCAAATTTTTCGCTAATTTACGAGACTTTGCTCCAGCGAAGAAAACGATCACATTACCAATAAGAAGTACCGTAAGTACAATACTAGATATGTTTACTATTTCAAAAGAAACTAAATTGATAATTCTAATTAATGGTTCCCCGCACCAAACGAGAGAGACACTAATTAAGGATGGAGATACTGTAGCGATTTTTCCCCCTTTGGCAGGAGGATAATGTAAATTTAAAAAATTAATTTTTTTTTTTTTTATTTAGACTGATTTTCTTTCTTTAGTTGTACCCAATCTCTTTTAAAAAGCGAAAATCTATGATTATCGTGATATTTTCCATCAATATATATTTCTTCTTTTATAATTGCTTCTTTTTCAAATCCCAATTTCTCAGCGGCGCGAAGGGATCTTTGATTTGGGCTAAATATTCCTGCCTCAATTTTATGTAAATTTAATTCGGTAAAACCGTATTTAATCACTAGTGCACAAGCTTCAACAGCTATACCCTTTCCCCAATGTTCGGGCTCCCCGATTAAAGCAAAAAGATTAGCATTTCTACTAACCCAATTGATTTCATCTAACCCTACAACACCAATTGGTCGGTTTTCTTGCTTATGATAAATCATAAAATTTGCTTTATCCCGAATACGTCTGTCTGGTGAAGGTTCGAACCTTTTTTTTACCTCTTCAAGAGACTGGGGCCACATATTTCGAGAATAATGACGAACTTTTGGATTATTGATCCAACTACAAAATAAATTTGCCCATTTAGAATTTGCCGCAACTAAATCGATGGTCTTTCCTTCTATAAAAGGAAATACATCATTTTTTTCTTCCTTATCTTCTTTACTTTTTTGTTCTTCTGCCATTTTTAATCAATCTATATGATATCCTTCACTTTTAATTTACTTTTGTCCTTCAAACCATTCTTTTTTTGTTAAGCCCCATTTATGTATATCATGATATTCTCCGTCAACATACATCGCCTCTTTCACGACCGCTTCTTTGTTTAATCCCAGCTTCTCAGCAGCACGGAGAGATCTTTCATTTGGTGTAAATACACCGGCTTTTACTTTATGCAAGTTTAATTCTGTAAACGCATATTTAAGCACTAATTGAGCGGCTTCACCTACTATGCCCTTCCCCCAATAATCCGGTTCACCAATCATTGCAAAGATATTAGCATGACGACTTACCCAATCAATGCGGTTTAATCCAACCTCTCCAATTGGACGCTTATCGCGTTTGTGATAGATAACAAATCCTGCATAATCTCTGATATGTCCATGTCCATGTCCATCTGGAACGGCCTCAAGCCTTTTTTTCATATCATCCAGACTCCTTGGCCACATGTTTCTTGAATACCGTCGTACTTTTGGATCGTTTTTCCATTTACATCTGAGTGCCGCCCATTTGGAGTTTTGTACGACTAAATCAATGGTTTCTCCTTCAATGAAAGGAAAAACTTCTATCTCTTCTTCCTTCTTTTCTTTTTCTTCTGTCATTTTGATTACCTAAAATTTAAAAAGTTTTCATCAATCTGAATATGAGAAAATAACGAAAAATGGCATTAAAATTTTTCTATTTATCAATAAGAGGCTTTAATTTGAGTTGATCTTCAATTTAAAACAAAATATACCACGATACCTTGCTCAAAGAGATTATTATTAGTAAAAAATACATAAAAAATTAAAGATTCTTCATTCTCTAATAAAAAGTGAAAAAAAAATAAAAAAAATTTTAAAATACGTAAAAATAATTACATCAATTTCATAGCCAAGTCCATATCGTTAGCAGTTAATTTCTTTCGACCGGCGTGACGAGTCATTTCAAGAGCTTTATTTGTTACTCCTCGGGCAGCTTTTTCAAGATAATCGATTAATGCATCGACTGCTTCACGAGCTACCATTTCAGCGCCGTTATCTTTCATTAACTTTCTAACTGGAGACCAGGCAAATACTTTTTTAGCCATTATTTTATTCCTCCACTTTTAATTTAGTAATATTTTTTATAAAGTTCCTATGTTTAACTTTGAACTTTATTATATTATATATCTTCATTCAAATATTTAAAAGTTGCTGAAATTTTTCGATAGGATATGTTTCGGTTAATAATTTCGTCCGATCGACAAAATTGCGATGTGAGAGAAGAAAGGCGATAAGCACACTGCTGAGCTTTTAGATCAGAGATTTTTTTTGATTTTGAAATATGTACTAGGATTAATTCAGTTTGATAAAATGCTATACCAACTTATTAAATACCTATTAACGGTATCATATTTCTCTTGATAAGAAAAATTTGATGATAGAATAAAGCTTTATTTATTGGATAGCACATTGTAAGCATCAATTGTTAAATTTAGAATAAAATGAACTCTAATTTCTTACCAAAAAAAAGAGAATTAATCAACATTTAATTTGTTCATTACTTTAACTTTCTTCCAATCCAACGAATACCTATATAGCCAATCGCGCCTAGTACACCATAAGTGGCACCGTTAATCAGTCCACCCCAGAGGTTGTTAATGGGAATTTCTACCATAATACATGTGAGTTCACAAACCTCGATATATTTAGGAAATATTAAGCTTCCTGGCCAGATATTCATTGGAGCAATAAATGTTATAAATAAAACTCCAGTAAAGACGATAAAAATAGTTAGGGTAAAAAATAGATTAAAATAACTATCAGCAGGTGACGACATTTTTACTAACCATGAATATAAGTTTACACAAGAAGAATTAAGAATACTATTTAAATCTTCTATTATAAATACTAAGTAAATTTCTAAAAATATACTTGGTAATTGGTATGAAGAAAATAATAGCAATCACTCGTGGCGATGGTTGCGGTCCCGAAGTTGTGAACGAAGGAATTAAAATTCTCAAGATCGTTTCAGAGTTCACTGACTATGATTTTGAATTTAATGACGCTCCAGCAGGAGGTGAAGTTTGGAAAGTATTTGGTACCAATCTTCCTGAGAAATCGTTTGATACAATTAAAAAATCTGATGCGCTATTGTTTGGCGCTATTGGTTTGCCTGATTTGCCCCCCGGTGTAGCAGAAAGTGCTATTATGAAAATTCGGCAAGGTTTAGATTTATATATTAATTTGAGGCCCGTTAAATTATATGATGTACTTCGCGAGAAATGTCCTTTAAAAAGCGAATTTATAGGAAAGGGTATTGATATTACTTTTGTGAGGGAAAATACCGAAGGACTCTATAAGAACATAGGAAAATTGGGAGAAGACTCAGCAGAGAACCTAATGGTTTACTCCAGAGAGGGTTGTGAGCGAATTATTAAGTTTGCGTTTGAATTTGCAAAAAAAAATCGTCATAAAATTGTTACCTCCGTTGATAAGGCTAATATTTTGAACACAAGTAAACTATGGAGAAAAATCTTTCACGAAATGAGTGGAGACTATTCAAATATTGAAACAGAAGATATATACATAGATGCATTTACCCAGTGGCTAATAAGAGCACCTCATAGATTTCAAACTGTAGTCACAGGAAATATGTTTGGGGATATTATTAGCGACGAAGGCGCTTTCCTTGTAGGAAGTCTGGGAATGGGCCCGAGTGGAAATATTCATCCCGGAAAAGTGTCGATGTACGAACCAATTCACGGCTCGGCCCCCGACATTGCAGGAAAAGGAATTGCTAATCCTATAGGCACTATTTTAAGTGTAAAGTTAATGTTCGAAGAATCGTTTCACTCGTCTGAAATAGGAAAGAAAATTGATACTGCAGTTGAAGAGGCTCTATTAGAGGGAAGGACTACTGACATTAAAAGCGATAGCTTAAAAACCCTTACTACGATAAAAATGGGTGATCTGATTTCTAGTAAACTTAAAAATAAGCTAAAAGCGTAAATATCTATTATTTTAATTTTCTCGTGGTAACAATAACATCTAGCATTAGTTTCAAATGTTCATATATTTTTTCTCTATAATCTGGACCAATTTTTAGGAATAGAACTGACACAACTTTCTCTTCTAAATCCTCATCGATTAAAAATTCTTCCATTAACTGAGACCAGTTTTTGTCGTCAGATACTCGAATACCTACAATTACAGCGCGTTTCTTTCTCACTTTTCTAATAATGTTGATAAGTATATCCTTCCATTTAGGATCAATGTGCTCCCTATCGCGAGCATCGAATATGCAGAAAACTCCATCCGAATTAGATAGAATAAAATCATCGTAGGCAAAGCTACTTAAAATTAGACCGTTCTTATACGGGTATAATTTTTCTTTAATACTATCTTTTAACTTTGAATATTCACCGAGGTTTTCTAAGTTCAAGATCGTTTGGAAGCCCGGATCCCAACTCATGCTTTCAGAGATGAATGTTAATTCTAAGATAACAAGTTCCTTTAAGGTTGAAAGAATAGCTTCAACTAATTCTTCCCGGATTACATCTTTTTCTTTTTTCTTGGTTTTAATGATGTAGTGATAAGCAATTAATTCAAAAGCGTTGATCACATTTTCACCGGAGAGAGCACTGGTTTCTATGTAGGATATACCCGTTTCTGATAGAGATTTCGCTAATTCCTCTCCTTCAACTGTGGATACTACTCTTTGCTTGGATAAATCGACTTTATTTCCCACGATAACCATAGGGATATTTTTTTCATCAATGAGCTGATTTATCTCTTCATGCCAATCTTTGATTTTCTCAAATGATTCTCTGTTAGTAATATCAAAAACAATAAAGGCCGCTTCTGCGCCCTTGTAGTATATCTTGCGAAATCTTTTGAAATATTGCTGCGCACCTATGTCCCATAACTGAACTGAGATTTCGTTTCCTTGAAAGTCAAAATTATGAGCAAAGATGTTAAGGCCAATAGTGGCTCGATAGTCGTGAGAAAACTTTCTTTCTACGAATTGTCGGATTAGAGAAGTTTTTCCTACCTCGTGGTTTCCTATGATAACAAATTTAAAGTTGTAATTTGCACATTCATCCAATGCTGATTGACAAATAGATTCTTTAAGCTTTTCATGCCTTTCTGTTTCAGAATCAAAATCGGGGATATCTAGCTGTATTAATTCGTCCCCATGCATGTGAAGAAGTTGTGCAACTTTTTCTGCAAGGAAGTACGTATATGGGGCAACTTTTTCAACTGATGCCATGCTATTAAAAACTAAGCTTAAAATTCTTTCTTCGTCAATTGTAATAAACAATAAGCGATACTCATCCGTATCGAACGAAGCAGTTCCAAATTTCTTGAAGGCAAATTCGTTCCTTATCCTTTCTAAAACGGGATTTATCAGGGTCGTTAATACTGATACAAGTTCTAGATCACTTTCAGTGTTTTTTTTTTTTTCTCCCGCGATCACGAAACCTTCATGATCTGAAACTATAATTGCCTCAACATCAGTAAATCTTCCTAGAAAATTGTTAAGAATCTCATCGAACAGTCGTTTTCTATTAACTAACAAACGGATACACCTTCAATTTTGAATTAAATCAAGAAGAAAATATTCTTATCATAATTATAATATAACTTGCTTTTAAAAGTAGTCATTTGAAAATATTAGATTTTGGAGTAAATAATAACGCTGAGTTTTACGAATTAATCATAGTACTAAACATCACATCAAGCTGATCGTATATTTCCAGTCTATACTCGAAACCAATCTTAAAGAATAGAAGTGAGACCATTTTTTCTTCCAAATATTCATTAATATTAAATTGTTCCATTATATTAGACCAATCGGTTTCATCTGATACTCTTACACCAATTAGAGCAACTTTATTTTCTTTTAAATTGCTTATAATGTTCACAACCACATCTTTCCATTTAGGATCGATATTCTTATTGTCCCGTGCGTCAAAGATAACAAAAACACCATCAGAATCTGCAATATCAATATTATCAAAAAGAAAATTCTTTACTAGCAATCCATTGGAGTATTGGTACAATCTTTTTTCTTTGTCATCTATTATTTTATCACATTCGCATAAACTATTAACCTCATTTAAGATTTGTAACCCTGGGCTCCAAAAGGGGTTTTCGGTTATAAATGTGATTACTAATTTCTTATTCTTGTTTAAAATCGAATTAATCTGAATCATTAAATTTTCTTTTAATTTTTGTTCTTCTCTTTCTTTACTCTTTATAATATAATGATATGCTATTAGGCTAAACGAATCTTTAATATTTTCACCGGTCAAAGCGCTGGTTTCAATATAGGAAAAATCGCTATCAGTATTTTCTCGTGTAAGTTCGTCAACTAGCGCCATTCCATCTTTATATTGAACCTTTCTCTGGTCAGACAAATCAATTTTATTACCTACAATTACTATTGGTATATTTTTTTTATGGAGAAAATCTTTAAGTTCTTGATACCATACTTTCACATTTGCGAAGGAATCTCTTTTGCAAACATCGAACACGATGAAAGCAGCTTGAGCGCCTACATAATAAGTCTTTCTAAATCGTTTGAAATATTCTTGTCCACCAAGATCCCAAAGCGAAAAGTAGACTTCATTTCCATAAAAGCGTATTGAATGAGAGAGGACATTTAAGCCAAGAGTAGACCTATAATCAAGAGAAAATCTATTTTCTACAAATCTTCTTACAATCGAAGATTTTCCAACAGCTTTATCGCCCACTATTATAAATTTAAACTTATAGATTCCTCCTGAATCTAAACGTAATTGATAAATTTGATCTTTTATTCTATTGATACTATCAGAAGTATTAGATTCTATTTCGAAATTCGGTATATTGACTTGAATTAAATCGCCTTCGTTTGCAAATATGATTTGAGCTGTTTTTTCTGCTAGAAAATAAGCGTAAGGGCTAATTTTATCAACAGAAGCTAAAGTGTCTAAAACTACGCTAAGAGTGATATTCTCGTCTATAGAAATAAAGAGTAATCGATTTTTTTCGGTGTCAAAACTAGCTGATCCAAACTTTTTGAAGGCAAATTCTTCCCGTATTCTTTCTAAAAGTGGATTTATTAATGCGGTTAATACTGATACTAATTCCATATCAGTGTTTGCTTTTTTTTGGCCAGCTATAATAAATCCTTCTTGATCAGATACAATTAAAGCCTCTACATCATCATTAACAAGCAGAAAATTAGTAAGAAGTTCATTAAAAAGTCGTTTTTTGTTTATTGACATAATCAGTTCAGTGTAATACGAATATATTAGAGTGAAATATTAAAAACCACATATACTTAAAAGTGATAATTTTATAATTTATTAAATAGTTTTCTGATTGACATGGTTAGTTGTATAATTTGTCATTTGGGTATTATTGAAGGCGTAGATTCGTCTCACAATTGTCCGAATGGGCATCAAGCTCACACTGAATGTTTAAAGGAGTGGATACTTCATTCTTCTAATTGTCCAGTATGTAGAGAACCGTATTCAAAAGAAGTGCTTGACAAGTTCAAAGATTTTATAAAACTTAGAGAGAATGAAAAGCTAGAAGCATTAGATAACGATCTCAGAATAGATGAGTTAAAAAAAATGGAAAAAATTGCCTCGAAAATGTCCTTTCTAAAATTTATCGAGTCAATCGATATTCTGATCAACGAACAAGAATATGACTACGCTTTATCACGGTTAGACTTACATAATAACGGTAGTAACTCAATCCAAAAGGGCCAAAATATTTTATTTTTAAAAGGTAAGATTAATTACATGAGAGGGCGTTATGATCTGGCAATTAATCTATTATTTAAATTAGTAAAAGAAAAATACGACCATTCCGAAGGATTCCTTTTCCTTGGAAAGGCATATGAAGCCTTAGGTTTAGATGATAAAGCAAAATGGGCGTATGAAAGAGTTAAATAAGCTTCTATTTTTACTAATAATATACTATGAAACCTTTTTGTTTAACCATTGCTGGTTCTGATCCTACTTCTGGTGCCGGAATTCAAGCTGATATCAGAACTTTTGACAGAATTGGAGTTCATCCTTTCTCTGCAATTACCGCAATTACATATCAAACAGCTACAGATTTCTATGGGTTTAAATCGCTCTCAGAGGAATTAGGCGAGCAACTTGACGCTATTTTGAATTCATACCCCATCAAATATGTTAAGATAGGGATGATCCCAGATAATAAATCCTTAGATATAATAAAAAACGCGATTCTAACTCATAATTTAATTGCTGTTTTAGACCCTGTTAATACATCTAGTGTTGGTGAAAGACTATCGAGCGAAGGTCTTGAAATTGAAATTGAAAGAGATATTTTTCCTTTAGTAACTGTTTTAACTCCAAATCTAAATGAAGCAAGTTATTACGCTAATAAAGAACTTAAAAATATTACTTCAGATGACTTTAGATCACTCAAAGATGCAGCAGAGATTATCATTAGGAAAATGTATGTAGATCAAGAAATTTCCAAAATTCAGAAAGCTATTGTAATCAAAAGTGGAGGAAAGGATCAGAATAGCATATTTGACTTGGTTTGTTTGAGTAAGTTAACAAATTCTAAAGAAATTCTCGATTTCAAGATATTCAAAAAGCGGAAAATATCACTTCAAGGAAACGTACACGGAACAGGATGTGTATTTTCTTCAGCTATTACCGCTTATCTTTCATTAGGAAACCCTTTAATAACATCTATAGAAAAAACAGAAGCTTTTTTTAACCGTAATTTTCTTAAATTTATAGAATTACCACAAATGGGAAAGATTTTAGATTTAACATTGGAAACAGAACAGATCGAGGTTATTAATCAGATAAAAGAGATTTATAATTATGTTTCCAACAATACGAAATTTAGGAAGTTAATACCTGAAGTAAGAATGAATATTTCGGGTTCTTTACCTAATGCAACTAGTAAAGAAGAAGTAGCGGGAATTGAAGGAAGAATAACAATTATAGGGGGGTATCCACATGCTTCCGGAGATGTAAAATTTAATGTATCAGATCATACTGCCCGACTGATTCTTTCAGCAAAAGAATTTGACAACTCGATTAACTTTGTTACAAATCTACGATATAAAGATAAGTATGTAAAAAGAATTCAAGAAGAGACAAACTTAAAGACATTTGAATTTTTGAGGCAATCGCAACCAGACGCCATTAAACATGAGGAACGATCTACCATGAGATGGCTAATTGAAGAAAGCATAAATAAAATGGGCGAGATACCCGATCTTATTTGGGACAAAGGATCGATCGGTAAAGAACCAATGATTAGGTTGTTTAGCAAAACTTCCAAGGATATGATTGAAAAATTGATTAAAATTGTAAATGTTATAAATAATGAGTAATAATGTTGTAATATAGAAATAAGGTTACTGGCGTCAAAACACAAGATTTTAACTCATAAGATTTGAAGAGTATTGCTGGACTAAATACTCGATTTTTTCAGCATCTAATTGTTCCTGTTCAAGTTCAGGGCACATGTGTTCAAGATGTGAAAGTAATTCGCTTAATCCTATCTCTGCTTCTTTTATATTGTCACTATCCTCTTCTCTGAGAACTATCGATCCCATTAGGTGGTCAGTTCGTTTAAAAATTATAATATTACCTTCAAGCCTAATTTGATTTAGTTCAGAGTTAAATGATTCTTTAGCGTATTGGGTAATAGCAGCAAATAAACCACCATGCAAAATATCTTGATTGGAAGAAGACGTTAATGGTACTCCGCCTCTATCAAAAACTGTTAATGCTTTAGGAGTTGCCGCATTACCTATCCGTTTTCCAGTTAGTTTGTAATAAATTTTCGTGAATGCAGGCACAATACCAAATCCTGTTTTGCAGGAAATAGGTAGTATTTCAAATGTGTCAATTTTATGCAAGTCTAATGCTTTTATAATATCGCCCATGGAAGCTACTGGGGACATGTCAATCTTGTTTGTTAACACAATTAATGGTTTCTTCTTAAAAACTGATGATAGTTTCCATAATTCATCTTTCGCTTCGTTGAATCTTTCCCGGGCGTAAGCGTCTATCATAAAAATGACACATGAAGCGTTTGAGAGTTCTCCTAACCACATATCTCTAAAATCTTTTTGACCACCCATGTCCATAAGATTTATAGGAATACCTTGAACTTCTAGCTTAGTTAGCTCCTTTCCCATAGTTGGAGTATGCTTAACGAATGTTCCACTTTGGAGAAAACTTACTAAAGTACTTTTTCCTGCATTATCCAACCCACAAATTACAATTTTTTTTTCTTTAGCGAAAAGTTTTTGTAAAACATTTTTAACGCCCATAGTCCCTCACATTATTTGTTTATATGATAATTTTTATTCTTAGTCCCTTATCCCTTAGACGAGAGATATCTATTAAATAGTAATAGATTTAATATTTAAACTTAAGTTAATTAAAAGAGTTAAAGAATATCTACATAATATAGGATACTTTTATTTCTTAGCTGTCAGTTTTGATATCCAAGCATTCTGAATTTTTTCTTTTTCATCTTTATCGTGGAAAAGGTGCTTATCGAAAAACTCTAAAACTGCTAAAGTGGAGATAATTATTCCGATAATTCTTAATATCTCAGGTATGATTGGAACTTGAAGCATTTTACCTAATCCATATATTAGAAAGAATAATCCAAGTCCAAAGGCAAGCCCATTACGTGTTTTTCTACCTTCTCTTAACAATATAACTGGAATAATAAAACCGATTATTACAGCATAAGAAATAAATAATATTAGAGTATCATTTATATAAAGCCCAAAACCTATGTAGAAACTGGCAACTAATGGAAGCCAATACAATTTCTTCAACTTCTTAAGATAGAAGAAGAAGCGCAATTGAATGCTGAAAATTAATAGGGCAATAATGTTTGATAAGCTTAATCTGATACCTAAAACCAAATCTAAATCGATGAAAAATAGATTAGTAAGCCGAAAAATTGAATTAAAAAGCATTGCAGCAAAGAAAACTATTAATCCAAGATAAATTGATTCCTTAATCTCCAAATAAGTTCTGATAATAATCAGTATTGTAATGACGCAAAAAATCAAAAAAACAATTTCTAGTATTAAAGGGAACAACAAATCACTCATTTTGCTCAACCACACCTGCTTTAAATAATTTGAAATAACCAAGGGCGAAAATTAACCCAAAAATAGGATACACTAAACTTAAAATCTGTCCAACTATTGTTTTTTCTGCTATTAGGGTTGGAAAAACAAGAGTAGCAAAGACAGCCAACCCTAATGAGCTATTATCTTTTAATTTAAATCCAGTGGCAAATAAAAACACAACTGCTATTACTCCACCCGCAAAAACATAAGGAAGAAGAAAAATAACTATTTCAGTTACCAAAAATACAATAAACATTCCTGCGAATATAAAAAAGGATAGAAAATAGAGCGATTCCCATCGATTTATATAACTCACCATTGATAGAGCTAGAGTGATCATTAATCCTAAGCCAAAACTATAAAACGAAAATGTGTTAATTGAGATTATTAATTCTGCGTTGAGAACATCGCTGAGCGGTGTGCTTTCATAAAGAAACTCCCATATTAGGAGCCAGGAAAGCGATAAGAAAATGCAGAATATAATAAATCTAATCATATTAAGTTTTTTTATTTGTCTTCTTTCTAATATTACTTTTCTACCTAATATTATCGTCATAATTGGAATAATAATAATTCCAAGAAAATTTGCCACAAGTTCTATTATATCAGCTGTTTGTCCTAACATTAGAAAAAACTACCTCGTACTTCAGGTCTAGATTTAAATAATTTTGATTTTATATCTTTAAAAATGATCGATAGATCGATAGGAGCACCATCGATTAATATTAATTTTTCTTCGTTAATACCATTATAAATAGTTTGAATATAGTCTGTTAAAACTTTTTCAGTTAGCAGGTCGCAATATTTCAATGTAGAAATAATGTTCTCTAAAACTGGTTTGTAAATATCAACATTTAACTTTTTCTTTATAAGAATAGAAATCGTTAATAAATCGTTTCTTTCTTCTTCATGTTCTATTTTGAATGCATACGACAAAACATTACACTTACTATATTTGCTTACTGAGAAATCTCCACTATTAATACCTGTTGGAAGACATTTAGAAAGTAAGTCCTCTGATTCACTAAGAGTAGGATCAAGAGTAGGATAGGATATGACGATCTCTGGACTAGATAAATCGTAACCTCCTAATTTACATAGTATATACCGTTCTGTATTTTCAATCATAAAAATGGTATTGATTTAATTAGAATTCCTTAAACCTTAGCTATTATCCCTTAGCTAATAGCGATCTAATAAATAGTAAAAGTTTGATTATTTAAATTTAAGTTTAGCAAACTAATAATATAATATCTAAGTCGTATCTATAAACGGTTACTAAAAAATGATCTATACTATTTTTTTTGAAGCAGTTTTGTCTAATGCGTCCTGCAGGATTTTAATTGCGCAAAATTCCCCACACATGCTACAAACATCATTCTCTATTTTTCCGTTTCGAAAGTGAATCTCCCGAGATAATTCGGGATCAATCGAATGCTTTATCATTCCTTCCCAGTCTAGATTCTTTCGAGCTATATCCATTTTTAAATCCCAGTCTGATGCTCTTTTGCCGTATTTGGCTATATTTACTGCGTGAGCCGCGATTTTTGAGGCAATCACACCTCTTTTTACATCTTCCTTGTTCGGTAATGCTAAGTGTTCAGAGGGGGTAACATAACAGAGATAGTCAGCTCCCGCTAATCCCGCCATAACACCACCGATAGCGCTTACAATGTGATCGTATCCAGGAGCAATATCAGTTACTAAAGGGCCTAACACGTAAAAGGGTGCGTTATTGCATAATGATTTCATAATTTTAATATTTCTTTCAATTTCGTTAGCGGGTATGTGACCCGGACCCTCTACTATAACTTGCACATCTTGGGTCCAAGCGTGCTTTACTAATTTCGATATTTCTATAAGTTCTTGAATCTGTGCGTAATCTGTTGAATCAAAGATACTTCCTGGTCTCATACCATCACCAAGCGAAAGTGTAAAATCATACTCCTTAGCCATATCTAGCAAATAATCGTAATTACTATTGAAGGGATTTTCTAAATCATTCTCCAAAATCCAAGCTGCTAAAAAAGTTCCTCCACGAGATACGACTCCAGCTGTTCTCGGATGGTCTTTCAGATAATTAACAATTTCTTTCGTGATGCCAACATGGATTGTAAAGAAATCGACTCCTTCTTTAGCTTGCTCTTCTATAACGTTAAATAGGTCATCTTCATCAAAATTTATTACAGCTCCTTTCTTCTCTAACGCTATTAAAGCCGATTGGTAGATAGGAACTGTCCCAATTGGGACATTTATTTCGTTTAAAATTTGTCTTCGAATGTTTTTAACATCTGCTTCAGTTACTCCAGTGCTTAAATCCATAACAGTATCTGCCCCAAACTTCACCGCTATCTTTGCTTTTTCTAATTCTTCTTCAATGTCGCATACTCGTTTACTAGAACCTACATTAGCGTTAATTTTTACGAGTAAGCCCTCTCCTATCCCCATGGGCTCAGTTTTACGTTGGTTGGATTTTGGAATAACAATACGTCCTTGTGCTATTCCCTTACGGATGAATTCTACATCAACTTGCTCTTTTTTAGCAACAAATTTCATTTCTTCAGTTATTTTACCCTCACGCGCTATTTTCATTAGTGTAGACAAATTTTTAACCCTTCTCGTAATGTCATTAAACGTAATTTATAATTTAATATCGAATGCCTAATGCAAATTAGTAATATTTGAATTAAATTGTTTTGTTTAATAAAAAATAATGAATCTCCCATCCAATAATATTTTAATAGAATTAGAAATAACTACTATCACTAATGTTATTAAATTCCATTGAAATTCCGTTAATAGGTGAGATTAAATGGTAAGTAGAGGTATGAAAAGTGTTATAAAAATTCTAAAAGAAAAGAGAGAGAAGGAGATAAAGAAAAGAGTAAAAGAGGGTCGAGCGGGAATATTAGAACTGGCACGATTAGCACCTCTTCATAAAGATACTAAATTAGAGAATGTCGATGCTGGCGGAGTCCCCGCTGCTTGGATGATTACACCAGAGGTTGCTAAAGACCGTGCGATATTGTATTTACATGGAGGGGGGTATGTTCAAGGTTCGATTACTTCTCATCAAGATTTAGCTCAAAGAATTTCTATAGCCTCAAAAACAAAATTGTTGATATTAGATTACCGATTAGCTCCAGAACATCCATTTCCTGCTGCTTTAGAAGATTCAGTCCGAGCTTATGAATGGTTAATTAATAATGAGGGGTATGATCCAAAAGATTTAATTATTGCTGGAGATTCTGCTGGGGGTGGGTTAACACTTGCTACGCTTGTAAAACTACGAGATCAAGAAGTTCAATTACCCGCTGCTGCGGTTTGTCTTTCACCTTGGACAGATTTAGCGTTAACTGGAGATTCATTGAAGCTTAAAATTCACGAAGATCCCTTCGTATCCCCAGACAGATTAATGTTCTCTGCGGGATTGTATTTAGGAAAAACGGACCCAAAAAATCCATTCGCATCACCTTTATACGCCGATTTCAAAGGGTTTCCACCGCTCTGTATTCAAGTTGGAAGCGCAGAAATTTTGCTTGACGATGCTACTCGGCTAGCAAAACGAGCTAAAAAGGCAGGTATTGAAGTACAGTTAGATATTTGGGAAGATATGATTCACGTGTTTCAAGCGTTTGCTGTTATGGCACCTGAAGGTACAGAAGGGATCAATAAAATAGGAGAATTCATTAAAAAAGTCTTTAAATAGAAATAGAAAAAAAAAGAATTTAAAGTTTATACTTCTGGTGCAGTCATACCTAAGATTTTATAAGCTTCTGTGAAATCCAAAAAGATTTCTGCTTTATATTTAAGTCCATCAATTTTTGAAGCCATGAATAAGTTTTGTTGAGTTGTCCGCTTTAGGGCTTCGCTTTCCATGCCTTTCATTATCTCACCAATACCATAAACTAAAAGAGTTCCATCTTCGTCGGAACCGACAGCTATGGCGATAGTTTTTTCAATTGTTTTATCAGGGGGATTATCTTTTAAAAAATCAACATATGCTTTTGCTACTTTATTTGATTGATCAGGTGGAAACCAAACTCGAGATACTAGGAGTGTTATTATAATCACATCGTTTTTTTAATTAAATTAGATTTCGTTACAAATCTAAATTAGATGATGAGACATATAAATCTTCACTTTTTTGTCAGAAGGAAGGATTAAGGATTAATAATTAATAACCTACTTTCAATTGTTTTAAAAGCTCTATTAATGATACGGACAACTTATAATTTTTTAATTCGTCAAAAAGCACAAATTTAGCGTCTAGGGCATCGGAATCGGGTATAGGAAGTTGGTCCTCATCACCTTCAATTTGTTCTACAAAATAATTTATTAATACATAATGGTATTCAAGTTTACCCTTATCGTCATACATAATTTTGTCTATGATACCCGCTAATTTAGTTACTCGCACTTTAAAACCGGTTTCTTCAAAACCCTCTCTTTCTGCAGCACTTTCAATCTTTTCGCCCAGATCCAAGTGTCCTCCAGGAATTGACCAATAACCGGCATCGGGTTCATATTTCCTTTTCACTAACAATAAAGAATTATTCCGGGTTAGCAATACGCCAACACCTATTAAAGGAACAATGGGATAGCGTCGTAATTCAAAAGGTTTTAATCTTTCTTTATTTGTCATTATTAATAAGCTCTAAATTGCATTAATTATTATTACTCTTTAAAGGTTTCAAAGATTTAAGATTAATTAAAAATACGAAAAGATTATTATGGTTAGACCAAATTACTGGCCCATAAATGGAATGCCTCATAAATCTGAACCATTTACTTGGATTGTGAGAGGGAAAATAGCAGCAAGTTGGTGGCCAGACCCGTCTGTAATCAAAAAATTTAAAGAACAAAGTATATCTGTTGTTATAAACTGTTCAGAATTTGAAAACAGCAAAGAAATTAGAAATTCTTTTAAATTTTATCATATCAACGTTCCAGATTACGGATTACCTACAGAAACTCAAATCGAAACTTTCTTAGCTATATGTGATAAACATGGGTTAAAGAATGAATCAATTGTAGTTCATTGTGTTGCAGGTTGTGGAAGAACTGGACAATTTATAGTCGCTTGGGGAGCAAAGAACGGTTATATAGCAAAATCAATGGATCCCGTAAAATGGATAAGAAAGTACAGATCATGCAGCCTTGAGACCAAAGAACAAATGAATTTTGCTCGAAAAATGGCAAAAAAATATCAAATGATTCGATAATTTTATTATGTAAAGTATTTATTGTACAAATTTTATTATTTAGTAAATTTATGTTGCAATAAATCTAATTCTCTAAAATTAGATTAACAATTCTAACCGATAAGCGCTCTCATGAACAAATCTGATTATGTTTATATGATTTTAGATAATATACTGGTCTATAGTATTAATCTACCTCCAGAATTTCAGAACAATGGATTAGATGATCATCTTAATAATTTCGATGAGAACTATGTTAAAATCATTGCTGGATTTAATAAAAGCTTCTTGGAGCATTTCTTAACGGTTACGAAAGGGAAATCTCAGAAGGATGTAGCCGGTTTATTAAAGAAAATGGAAAAAATCGCCTATATGGTTGGTCCTATTGGGAATCTTAGCTATTTAGGAAGCGATCAAGTAGATCATCTTCTAACGAAAATAAATGATCTCAAGATCGATGAAATAATCGAAGAAAAAATTAGTTTGCTAGCGGATGACCAATTGAGGCAGCAATTTGGTGGAAGCAATTACAACGCTTCAGAAGCATTAGAAAACCAATTAGCAAGCGCTGCGTTTTTTTTAATGAACATGGGATATTCCCGAGAAGAAATTCAAGAAAAATTTAATGAAGTACGACAAGATCCTTCGAGATTAGATACCTTGTTTAATACACAACAAAGAGAAATTTATAATTTACCAATGGAACTACAACAACCGTCCTCAACCTCCCCATCTAGGCCACAACAAACTTCGATAGATCAAAGCAATGGTTTAAACGCATCAATTGCTCAACATATACAAACAATTCATCAAGAAATTACAGGAGAAAGAGCGGAAAAAGTTAAGGTTATTCTTGAAGAGATAAAAGCATATGTTAAAGATGACCTCTCCGAACTTCAAGAAAAAGTCTTCAGGCAAATGCACCCTGATAGATTAAAGCGCGCTCTGAAAATATTAAAAACAACAAAAAGAAAATCTAAAAGAATGAAACTTTATATTGAATGGTTTACAGATAGCTTGCTTTTATCAAAAATAGAGCTGAAGGTAGAACACTGGCAAGTCTCATCATCTGCAGACCACTCAAGTGCTGGAGTTTACACAGCCGGAATAGATTTTTCACGATATGACCCCATTATACGGGATTTTTCAGACGCTAAATTAACTAAAGTTGTTAACATTAGTAGACGCATTTTACAGAAGCCATCTAAAAAAGCGATTCAGAAACTTGGTCAAGACCTCATAAGTGAAACTGGTTTCGATGAACACCTTTATTTTACGGATTAGCTAGTATTAGAAACGTTGTTTATCTTTTTTTCTCCAAACAAGTATAAAATTTTTATTTATCCTTTTTAATATTAATAATAAAACATTGAAATATATCAAAGAGAAGATTAGAAAGTGGGATTTTTAGAAAAATTAAAGGTTTTGTTGCTGGCTTTAAGTAGCGTATTCGTTTTTATAGCGATCGCCGGGACAATTATTGCAAATTCTTTCTCTGCTTGAGGTAGTAGAATGAGCTATTATGACGGAATCTCAGGTATGGGTTATATAATTTCTGCATTTTTAGTTGTGCTCTATTTAATTATCCCTGATAGAAAATAATTATCTTTTATAGATGAGTCCATTAAAAAAAATTATAGTTAATGGAGGATACTTCCCGCGAGGAAGAAGAAGATTTGAATAAATAAAATGGTATTTCTAGAGGAAATCCTCGGGTACTAGAGAATTTACTGGAAGTTTTAACTTTGCATTTTGTAGGCAGTTTTGCCCCTAATAATGGTTTCCACAACTTGAATATTTCTAATTTCATCATTTGGAACTTCCAGGGGATTCCTATTTAATATTACAAAATCAGCGAGTTTTCCTATTTCTATACTTCCCTTAATATTTTCTTCAAAAGCACCATAAGCGGCATTGATAGTATATGTTTTTAAAGCTTCCTCAATACTTATGCGTTGTTCAGGAATAAAATCGTTTCTATGAACTAGAGCATGCAATCCCATTATAACGCTAGGGTCTTCAACGGGACAATCAGAACCTGAGATTAAAGTAACTCCAGCATCTAATATTGATTTCATGGGATAAGTATCCTTAAGTCGTTCCTTTCCTAAACGTTTCTCTAACCAATTAAATTCTGAATTGATGAAGGGAGGCTGACATGAGGCAATAATCTTGTATTTTGCCATATCTTTCAATACATCTTGAGTTAAAATTGAAGCGTGTTCTATCCGATGTCTATGATCCTCTCGAGGTGATTCATCCAACAATCGTTTATAGAGATCTACTGCTATCCGATTTCCTTTATCACCGATCGCGTGAATACAAATTTGAAATTCATTATCATGAGCAACTTTCATCTTCTGGTACAAGTCTTCAGTATCAACGACACAGAAACCACATTTTTCAGGTGCATCCGTAAAAGGTTCATACATGCAAGCTGTCTTGGCCCCGAACGTACCGTCAAGGAAAAACTTTGCACAACCTAATTTAAACTGACTGTCTGGCTTACCACCATCAAGAGGAGGTTTTTTAAGTCTTAATAACTTCTTAGGTCTTTCTGTATTCACCATGAGATACCAGTTATGTAAGATATCTGACTGGATTGATTTTAATAACGGTATCTCGACAACTCCAAAATCTCCAAATTCTCCTCCAGCATCGGAATGTAAAATCCCGTGGAGAGAGGTTAATCCTTGAGATGCTAGATAATTAAAGGCTTTAGTTGTTGCGTTTTTTAATTCTACTCCTTTAGGAAACGAAACTTTATTTAGTATAGGTGAGACCGCTGTTTCAGTCAAAATTCCTGTTAATTCTCCTTTCTCGTTTTTCCTAATTTCTCCCCCTTCAGGAACGGGAGTGTTTTCGTCTATTCCCGCAATATCCAAGGCTTTCGTATTAGCAATTCCAATATGCCCGTCATATCTCAGCACAAAGATAGGGTGTTCAGGACACGCATCATCGAGATCCCATCGAGTAGGCAAAACAGGATCATCAAATTTCTCTTCGGATAAATTCAAAGCTATTGTTAATTGATCTTTTGATTTACTCTCAACTGCTTCCTTTAAAACTTCTTTCAACTCACTAAGACTTGTTACTTCAGACACATTTGGACTCACTTGGTAGAAAACGAATAATATGGGATGTAAATGACAATCGATAAACCCGGGCAACAAGCTATTCCCTTCTAAATCTACAGAAATATAACCTTGTCCTAACATTTCTTTTACTGTATTCAATTTTCCAGTAGATATGATCTTTTCATTTAATATACCTATGGCTTCTATGCGTGGTTCTTTTTCATTCATCGTTATGATGGGACCGTTGAAAAACAGTGTATAGACCTTTGGTTCAGGCGGCATGTTTATTATTCTCTTAACTTAAAGGTGAAAATTACATATTATGAATTTAAAATGATACATAAACCTTGATAAAACCGATTTCACTGAGATTTTAGTATATGTGTGAAAAAGTTTAAAATAATTCAATCAATTTTTAGGAATATAAGTAAATAAATTTAGCAAACCTAATAAGGCGAATAGAATATGGTAAAGAAATCTGACTTAAAGAAACTTAATTCCATCATGCAAGAAGGGAATGAATTTAAAAACCTCAGAGAATACAATAATGCTGTCGAAAAGTATTTGGAAGCTCTAAGATTTGTTGAAGAGAGAGTTAAAGAACCAGAGGAGCGCGTAGATGAAACAAGAAACATTAAATCCCAAATTGACCAAGTATATTCTGTAAAAATCATTGATATCATTGACGAGGCAAGGAATTTCATAGAAAAGGAAGATTTTGATTCCGCCTTCAACACTTTCGACGAAGCGGCGAGAATTGCAGACAAAATAGTAGACAAAGATATGAACGATTATGAAGTGAAAGAGATTAGTTATCTAATAAATAAAACAAAAATCGAAGAATCTCTCTTTCAAGCCGTCTTAGTGAAGAATAAGCAGGAGTTAGATAAAGCCATAAGCATGTTAAACGACACATTAGACGCTGCGAAAGATTTTTACATGGAAGATCTAGAAGATCAAATGATTAAAAAAATTGAAGATACTATTAATCAAACTTACTCGTCAAAGGCTTCTACTGTAATGGAAAGAGCTAACCATTTTAAAAGTGATGGTAAAATTGATGACGCCCTTGAAGAATACCAGCTCGCTTTGGAATTAGTAGATAATTATTTTGATTCAGACTTAAAAAACACAGATAAACAGAATTTAATAAATTTGATTAATCAATTATACTCAGAAAAAATAAATACAAGCATGGAAGCTGGTAAAAAACTATTTGAAGAAAGCACTTTTGAGGACGCTGCTGAAAAATTCGAAGAAGCTATAAGTATCTCTAAAAAAATGTACGATACGGATTACAAGAAATCAGAAATACAGAGAGTCAATTCAATGGCATCAGTAGTGCTAAATCCTATCTATTTGGATAAAATTTATCCTCTCTTTAAAAAAGGTAAAGAACTAATAAGAAAGGATAACTTTGAAGAAGATATAGTTGTAGTGAATGAGGCATTAGACCTATTTGACAAGTCCTTAGAGTTGACAGAAAAAATGGCTGATTCAAACGAAAAGATCGAAGTTTTAAGTGAATTAACTGATTATATTAAAAAAACATGCAAAATTCGAATTAAATTTATTAAAGAAAAATCCATTCAAAAAATTGGGCAACGAGACTACGAAAAGGCTATTAATGATCTATATGCGGCAATTAGTGTAGCAAAAAGATTACCAATCTCTGGCGAAACTAACGAAGATTTAGAAGATTTAAAAAATACAGTCAACAAAGTGTATTTAGCTCAAATAGAGGAAGTCGTTAGAGAGGGAAATGTTAAATTGAGGAACAAAAATTACGACGAAGCTATTAAAACCTTTAATAAAGCATTAGAAATGACTAATAAAATGTACCTCACTCAAGAAATGGAAGAAGAAATTAATAGAATAAAAGGTTTGGTATATCAAGCAGAATTAAAAGACTTAGTAGATCGTGGGGATTTATCTGAAGAACTCCAGAAATTTGAAAAGGAGTTAGATAAACTAAATAAAAAAATGGATTACGCACAAACAATAGATGACCCTACGCGTAGATTTCAAGAGATGGAGCAGATCAAGAAAACTATTGACGAGGTATTTTATTCCAAAATTAAACTATTGGTCGAACAGGGCGTCCAACTAGCAGAAAGTGAAAATTTTAGTGAATCCTTTAAAAACTTTGAAAGCGCAATTAACATTAACGACTCAATAAAAAGTCCAGAATTTAAAAATCGTATCGCTATAAAATACGAATATAGATTGAAGTTGATAGATAAAGCAAAATTAGAAATTGAAAGGAAAATTTATGATACAGCAATTCTAGACTGTAATAAAGCTATAGAATTAGACAGTACACATATCGACGCATATTTTTATATCGGGATCGCAAATAACGAGAAAAAAGAATATAACAAAGCGATTGAGTACTTCAAAAAAGTGATCGATCTCAATCCGAACCACGCAAAGGCTTGGAACCACATGGGTTTTAGTTATGAAAAATTAGATCAATTTGATCAGGCAATAGATTCTTATAAAATAGCAGTTGGGTTTGATTCCACTTATACTTTAGCCCATTATAATTTGGCAAACGCGTATAAACACGAGAAACAATATGAAATAGCAATTGAATCCTATAAAATAGCAACAGAAATAGATCCGAACTATGCGCTAGCTTGGCTTTTTATGGGTTATACCTATTTAGATAAGAACGATTACCATTCAGCACTTCAAAATCTCGAGAAAGCAATTGAAATTAACCCGAATCTTGGAAAAGAGATTAAATCCTCTATTGATACCATTAAGGATTCGGTAGGAAAGCTTCAAAAAGGTTTGTTAGAGAAGTTCAATAATAAATAACTTTTTTCCATATATTATTTATTCTCATTTTGTGAAAAAAGCTATAATAAACACTAATTTAACGATTAAGTAGTTTATTAAATAAAAAGATTAGAAAAGAAAAAAAACTAAAAACAGATTTATAACAGATTTGAAGCGTATTGATCTACCAAATACTCGATTTTGCTAGAATCTAATTGATCTTTCTCGAGCTCAGGGCACATGTGCTCTAAATGGAGCAATAAATCATTTAATCCTGATTCTACTTCCGGGATATCTATGTTATCGCTTTCGTTAACAACTATTGAGCCCATAAGATGTTTCGATCGTTTGAAGATGATAAGATGTCCACCCATTTTAAGTTGATCAAGTTCTGAATTAAAAGATTCCCTCACAAAATTATGGATGGCGGTAAACAACCCCCCTTGTAATATATCTTCATTTGAGGATGATGTTAAAGGAATTCCTCCCTGATCAAAAACGGTAATCGCTCTAAGGTTTGTCTTTTGGGTAAGATGCTTACCAGTTAATTTATAATAGATCTTCATAAATGCTTTTACAATTCCATAGCCTGTTTTACATGAAATCGGTAATACTTCAAAAGAGGGTAAATCTTTCAAATTCAAAGCTTCGATAATTTCACTAATTGAAGCAACAGGCTGAAGATCGTATTTATTTGCTAGTATTATCAGAGGTTTCTTCTTAAAAATAGAAGATAACTTCCATAGCTCGTCTCTAGCTTCGTTGAATCTTTCTCGAGCGTATGCGTCGATCATAAATATTACACACTCAGCAGTCGAGGCTTCACCAATCCATAAATTTCTGAAGTCTTTTTGACCACCCATATCCATAACATTAATACGAATTCCTTGTACTTCAATTTGGGATAATTCTTTACCCATTGTGGGTGCATGTTCCATAAATGTACCATTCTGTAGAAAGGAAATCATGGTGGTTTTGCCAGCACTGTCAAGTCCGGTTATAACAATCTTCTTTTCTTTGGTAAATACTCGTTTTAAAATATCTTTAACTCCCATTTTACTCAGTCTTAGGTTATTTTACATATATATATAATAATAAAATTTATATCTTGAAACTATAATAAAACTTTTTAGTTAAAAACGAAAGGATTTATGCTTTTGTTTGTTATGTTGCTACAGAATTATTTTTTTATAGAATTCATTTTCAGATTTTTCAGTAGAACAAAAAGAATTTACTATAAAAGTGCAAAGTTAAAACTAGATTAAATTATTGTTGATTTCCCTGATTAGATTAAAATTAAAAGAAAAAAAGAAAAAAAATCGTTATTATTCCTTTACTACCAATTTTGCAATCCAGGTTCCCATTATCTTCTGTTCTTCTTCGACATTGACAAATACATATTTCTCATAAAAACCTTTTGTTCCTAATAAGAGTGCCAACATAGCAACTATTCTAAAACTAATAAAAACAATTTCAGCCTGAAATAGCTGCCCAAGTCCCCATATAAAAAAGAACAATCCCATACCAATAGCTAACCCATTACGACTTTTTCTTCCGTCTTTTATGAGAAAGTAGGAAGAACCATAACTTACAATCATCGCATAAATTATAAAAGGCATTGGCGAGTCAACTAAAACTCTTCCGATTGCCAGGTAAAAACTGCAAAATAAGGGAAGAGTGTATAGTTTAGGTAAATTTTTTAAATAGAACATGAACTCCAATTGAATCGTAAATAATATGAACCCGAGAATCATTCCAATTGTGATTCCTCCAGCTACTTTGATATCTATATCCAAGTCAAACGAGTATATTGCAATATCGATAGTGGATCTAAACAATACGGCTACAACATAAATTAATGCCGCCAATAACATTCGGTTTTTATTCATCTTCCAGTGTTTTAATGTCGTAAGGATAGCAATCAATCCCATAGTAAAGTAAACGAGTTCCATAATCAATAAGCCAATTTCCGCCATTTTAAGTTTCTACCTCCTGTTTAAATATTCTAAACAATCCCAATGAGAAGATAACAATAAAAACAACATAACTTATAATGATTATTCTTGATAGCAATGCTTCGTGTATGAACTGAGTGCTAAATGCTAGGGTGAAAAAGACTGCTATACCAAGAGCGCCATTGTCCTTCATGCGGATCGCCGTAAAGTATAAAAAGATAATACTTGCTGCTCCTGCAATTTGTGTGTAATCCTCAAGCCAAGCGTAAAATCCGGTAAATATATAGAGGAAGAACATCCCTGCGAAAAAGAAAATAGCTGAGAAGTGTAAAACTTCCCATCTATTAATATAAAATATCAAAGTAAGGCCCAGTGTCACCATGATGGCTACGGAGGTATTATAAATACCAAATTCAGCGCTAAATATTTCATCCATAAAGGGTGTAGTGAACGGTGTATTGCTCACAAGAAACTCGGTGATAGCTAGTATCGAGAAGTTAAGAAAAGTACTAAAAATAATTAATCGTATAATATTGTATTTTCCCGCTTCTTTCTTGTCTTTTTGAAGCTTCCAGCCTAAAATTAACGTCGCCATAGGTATGAATATTGCGCTCGAAAGATTAGCCACAATTCCAAGACTAGATATAATTAAATCTTCTGCCATTTTACAAAAAACTTCCTTTTAGTTTTATTTCTGGTTTAAGTATTTTAGATTTAATTTCTTTAAAAAT
Source organism: Promethearchaeota archaeon (assembly GCA_030599585.1). Classification (GTDB taxonomy): domain Archaea; phylum Asgardarchaeota; class Lokiarchaeia; order Sigyniarchaeales; family SOKP01; genus SOKP01. The sequence continues at coordinate 183,689 of JAUVNS010000006.1, forward strand.
AGTAGAAAGATCAATTAAGATGTCATTTATAGTAATATTTTTTTCTTGGTTAATTCCTTCAAAGATGATTCTTTGATTCTTAGTTAATATATGCTCGTTTAAAAGCCCATTCTGTTCTAAAGTATCTATTAAACTTTGAAGCACAGGCTTATAAATTTCTACTTTGTCTTTTTTATGAAGGAGTACCGATAATGAGAAGAGATCATCTCTAGCAGCACTTTGATTTACCCTGAAAATATACGATAAAACACTGTATTTGCGGTATTTATCGATAGTGAAATCTCCTGTTTTGGAGCCTACTGGAAAACATTTTGATAGGATTTCTGACTCTACTGACTTTCCTAACGATGGATAGGAGCTAATAATCTCCGGATTAGAATTCACATATCCTCCGAGTTTACAAATTACACTATAATCTGAAGCCATTATAATCACATGTCTTTTATTTTAAAGAAAATAAAAATAAATTATAATAACTACGTAAAAGTGTGGTAATAAAAATGGGAAGTTTTTCGGAATTTTATGTTCTGTTAGCACAAATGAACTTTTTTACACACAAATTGATTTTACTTTGATGTGAAATTATGTCTTTTAAAGTTTACTAAAAACTCATTGCTTTTAGAAACTTTGGCCATAGTGTTATTTTTGAAAGAACCGGTATTGTAGCGAATAGTTTTTCTCCTACAAATCTGTCGTTATCGGTGTTATGTTTTGATAAATCTTGGTTAATATGTGCTTCGTATACATATTTACGAACCGTCTTATTAGTGTTTAATAGGTTAGCATAAGAATTCCAAAGCGTTTTGCTAGAAGAACTCTCATTATAAAAGAGATATTCACAGGCATTACCATTTCTAAAATATGTGAATAAGATTCGAGCAACCTCGTCGTCGTATTTCTTTAATTCAGCCCTTGAAAAATTCGAATTATTTTCGAGTAAAGATTCTAACATGGTCGATGCTATATCAGCGCTAGCCAATCCACATAAGATTCCTTCGTAAAAAAATGCTGTAACTAATCCTGCTGCTTCGCCTAACACGATAACGCGATCTTTTGAAAAGGAGTTTATTGGATGTTTCGAAATACCTCCACTTACAAATGGATTAGATTCGTCCCATTTGATTCCTTTCATCAATGGTTGAATTATTTTATAATTCTTAAGGATTCTAATTAACTTACTTTTGAGCTCTGCTGGAGTTTCTCTATTCCCTAAATATCCAGTTGCAATTCTTCCTTTTCCGACATTAAAGAAAAAGGGACCGTTCTGACTAATGTTAGGGTTTAGATGGAACATGTATTGAAAATTAAAATTCTGATCTAATAGAGTTTCATCAGCATAAATATTAGTATAAATTCCCATAAAGGATTCAGGGACTCCAAATCCTAACGATTTTTGCAGAGGAAAGCCTCGAGAACCTGTGGCTAAAACAAGAAGTTTAGTAGAATAAGATTCTCCTTTTCTATTAATGAGTTCAATATAGTCCGTATGCCTTACAATTTTGGTTATATTCTCGTTAAATTGAGTAGTACCACCTTGGTCTCTAAATTTATCGATAAGCTTTTTAATTAATACTTCAGTATGAGATATTTTTCCGAGTGGTGCTCCAAATTCTTTAGAGTTTAACAATCCATCATATTTTTCGCTTTTGTAATTTAACTGAACAAATGGTCGCGGAAATATCGAATCGTCGTTCCAGAACATAGCGTCGACAAACGGTTTGTTATGTTCAGCAAATATGTTTGTTCTTACGGGTATTTCTCGATCGTAATCTTGTGCTTCTACAAGCAATGTTTTCGCGTATTTTGAAGCTTTGTAAGCAAAGGACACTCCGGAAATTCCAGCACCAATAACAATAAAATCATACATAAACTCCCAAAATCATTAACCATAAAAAAAGATTATTTTATTTTTCCGATTCTTAGAAGTCTGGTTAGTTATTAGAATTAATAAAAAAAATCAAATGAGATTTTGAATTGTTTTTGTTATTTTTTCCAAATTTACTTCTGCCATCCCGAGAGGGACCGAAGACTCATATAACACGACTATCAATAATGGTTCTAATTTCCAAGGAATATCAATTATTCTCGAAAATACTTTTTGATTATTCTCCAAACTATAAAATGTTAAAGAGTATTCAGTGTTTGCAATGTGTCTGATTTCTAATTCTTTTAGAGAGGACAATAGGATATCTTGTGGTAAGGATGTAAAAATTATCTTTCCATTTATAGAAAATAACGCTGCGGCTAATATCTCGTTTTCAAGGGTTAATCTTTTAATGAGATCAACTATCTTTTTATATAGAGGTTGACTTGAAGATAACTCATCGTCCCCTTTTATAATTGAAACAATTTTAGCATCAAATTCGCTATTATGGATTTCTTCGTAATCTTCAACAACATTATCCTCAAGGAATTCTTTAAATACCTCTACAATGCTCGCCAATCTAGAGTTGATATACAAAATATTAGCGCTTGTATCGGCTAAAATCGCGTAAATATGCTCACCTTCAACCTTAAATACAATTCTAAAACCGCCCATTTCGAGGACTTCGGGCGTTTCTTTAGAAATAACGCTTTCAGAAAACGAAAAAATAGCCGAGAAAAAGGGAGTTATCAAATTTGGTTCGATATTCTCAAAATGTTCTGTAATATTTCTGCTGTAAAGACAAGCTCCGGCTTTCGTCAAAATAAAAAGTGAGTGTAACTTCATCTTGAACTCCACTGAAATATAATATAGAAAGATATAGAAATTTATGCTTTTAAGTATTGTTAAATAATGGTAGGAAAACACTAATCTTAATGAAAAATAGTTACTTTAAAATTAGAGCTTATCTAGTTTTATTATTATTGAATATACTAATGAGAGATAAATATGAAAAATTTGGAGGATATGATGTATGTTTGATGTTAAGGTGGAGAAGGCTAAGATAGTGCAACTGCTCCAGGCGAATGTAGATGCAGAAAATAGCGGTGACATCGAGGCGGTCTTAACAATTTATGACCAAGACTGTTACACCCTTGCCCCCGGAACGAAGTTGATGAAAGGGCACAGCGACCTCCGAGGACTCTACCAAGTAATTTTAGAATCGTTGGTCCACATGGAGAATGAAGCTATAGATATAAATTTCTCAGAGAATGGCGATATGGCTTACTTGATCGCGAGTTATCATATGGTGTTGAAGGGAGACGAGGGGGATGTAGACCAAATTGGGAAGTTTCTTGGGGCTCTAAGTAAGAAGTCTGGCGAGTGGAAAATAGTAGCGATATCGTACAATACGGATGAATAAAGTATTTTTTAAAATCCTTATTTTCTTCAAAATTCTGGAGTGTTGAATTTTAAGTATTTTTAAATGATGACTGGGTTCTAATTAGCATAAAAAAATCTTCTTCTTTTTCATAATCGTGATCTTTAAATAGAAGCTTAAATGATCCCATATAAGAAAGTTGTGTGGTTATGTAGAATTACTATCACAACTTAGAAAAAGATTAATATGCTAAGAAAATGACTGAAAACGACTTGAATAAAATTAGGCTAAAGAAGGCTGAAATGCTGTTAAAAGCTCAATCCATGCCAACAGATATTGTTAAAATCCATTCTGCAGAAGAATTTGAAAATCTGAAGAAGGAATATCCCGATAAGATTTTAATCGTAGACTTCTGGGCAGTATGGTGCAGCCCCTGCATGATGTTCGCTCCAGTATTCGAAAAAATACAGAAGGAGCACTATCAAGAATTTATTTTTGTGAAAGTAAATGTTGACGAAGTTGGTTCTATTGCCCAAACTTATAGAATAACTGGAATCCCAACAACGCTGTTTATAAAAAGCGATGAAGTGATACATAAAGTTGTTGGTGCTGTTAACGAGGAATATATTAGGAAAGTTTTAGAGAAGTTAAGATCGTTTACTTAATTTTTTTTTTTAATTTTGTAAGAAATAGTTATAAACTAATTATTATTGGTGAATATCCTTGGAAAGTATATCAAAACAATTAGAAGATATGGTAAAAGAGAAGAAAGTTTTCAAAAGTGGAAAGCTGTTTAAATGTATATTAGGACTAAACGTAATAGAATCAAATGTTTTTTCGTATTTATTAAAACACGACAACGTGACTACTAAGGAATTGACGGGTGAATTTAAAAAAGATAGAAGTTCAATTCAAAGAGCTTTAATGCAGTTGAGTGCTCTCGATATTATAGAGAAGCGATCAATGTCGTTAAAAGAATTCAACGAGAAAGATGGTAAAGAAGGAACAAATAAACGCGGATACTTATATGTTTACGGTGCCAAAGATCTTGAAATTGTAAGAGTTCAATTACGTGATTTACTTGACAGGTGGTATAAATCTATGGTAAACCATATTGAAAATTTAGATAGTATTTTTGATTGCTACGAAAAAGATGGTGAAACTTGCTAACCGGTATTTTATTAAATATCTTCTAACTAACCATATAGTCTAATGCAATATTTCCTTATTATTTTCTACTTAGGTCTAATTTAAAAAAAAAGAAGTTAGAATGGTAGAATTATTAAAGTTATACCTAATAATAAGCCAAGTAAATACGCCACAATAACATAGAGGATAAAAGCAAGGATGGTTACCCCTATTGCTCCAAAGATTCCAGTGTTATGTCTAGCACTAATTAACAACCACGATGCAATTAAGACAATTACCCACGCTACCCAAGTACCTAGGAACAAAAATGTTAGGGCATAAATAACCGTTATTACAAAAGAAGTAAAAAATACTGATCCAAACTCCCTGTGCCTAGCACTACTGAAAAAGCTCAAAGCTATTTTAAGAAAAATGCCCATTACTATCAGAAAGATCAAGTAGAGGAGAAGAAACCACATAATATCTTCAAGAGTGCCAAAGGTTTGAGCCCAATCTTCGTTAAAAATTTCAAATATCATTATAAAACCTTATTTTTATTTATAATATTTCTTAGAATATCTTGAAATATTTATGTATTATTCATATTTTCTAGAAGTCTAATTTGATGAAAGTTGTTACATCCAAGAAGCAATTTTTGGAGTTTTAGCCAGAATGTCCACAAGATCCTCGTATTCAATGCATTTAATTCTAGGATCGACCGTACTAGGTTCAATTCCTCGTGCTAGAAGATCAGGTGTTATTGCAAATACAGATACTGAAAGACTTAACAATTTTTCTAATGAGCTTGGTATTGTACCACTTTGTGAGGTTCCTATTACACCATCGTGAATGAGAACGATTGCGATACTAGAACCATTATCAGTTTGGTCCTTTAGAATACTCAGCAGATTATCTAAATACGCCTGCTTTCTTGTACTAAAACCATATAAATACACTAATTCTTCTTTCATTTCTTTTATACGCCTCTTAGGATATCAATACTTATACGTTACATCGGCTTCTAGAATAAATTTTGAAATTTCCTTATTGCTTGCTACCTTTACATTGTCAAATTCGACTAAATCTGATTGTTTTATTCCCGCAATCTCTAACGCAGAGTCTAACACATACACATCCAGATCAGAAAGTTCCATCATTCTAAATATGTTCGAAGGGACATCCATATTGACCTTCTCGGGGTCAAAATTCTTGGATAAAAAGTAAACTGAATCCCCCATAAAGATTATCTTACACTCTTCGAGATCGCCTACTGCCATAATTCCCGCGCCCATCCGGATTGCTTCGATAACTGAATTCTTCCCAATTGGAGAATCCAAGCATAAAATTACTACTGATTTAACCATGCATTCACCCTCCTGGACCAAATACTATTACTCTATCTGATTCTGCCATCCATTTTGACAAATCCCCTAATCCAACTTGACTAGCATTCTCGATCAACTCGTCGGGTTTTAAACCAGTAAAGTTCATCCATGTACTACACGCAAAGAGTTTCATATTGTTCCCATCTATAAAATTCTCGAGACGTTTAGGTAAGTTTCTCATTGACGAGCTTAGTTTTAAGTCCCGTTTCGCACTATACACCCCGCTTCCATAAAAATATATACCTAATATTTGATGGCCTTTCTTTAGGATTGCTTGTCCTAAGTTAAGCATCGTGTCTAGTGCTTCGAATTTATAAGGCTCAGCGCATACGACAAAGGTAAAAACAACCATATTAACAAAATAAATTTTTTTGAATATATAGTTAATGCTAATATTTACATCAAAAAAAGGAAAAAAAATTGTTTAAACATTAAACTTGTTTTAAAAATAAGAGAATATTAATCTCTCTGATCCTCATCAACCAAGCGGCTTCTGAAAATCAATAGAAATGCTAATAAAGCAGTAGCAAGCACTACTCCGATCAGATAATCGAGTGTAGATGTTCGAATAATCTGTGTTGGAATGTTAATCGTTATAATACTTAATGCTGAAACTAATGCTAGCCACCATCCACTCTTATTACGCTCTGCCATCATAGGAATTGAAGCAAAAAGCATGAGAACAGCAATCCAGTTGATCTCACCGGACATTGTTAATATCCACCATTCTAAGCCATCGAAAAAAGGAGCCGCCAATCGTGTAAGCAACATTCTTTGTGCTCCAATGCCGATAACAAACGCGTGTGTAGCCAGCATGCCGACAAATGTGAATGTTATTAGGTTTCCTATTTTTTCAGAAGTGCTTTCATATCTATGTAACAGAAATACGCTCATGTAGCCCACTAATCCAACGAAGCAAATAAAGATAGGAATTGGGAGCCCTCCCACCCAACTTATGTAAGGGAGAAACATAAACATCCCACCAATGGATGGTACTGCATATGCAGTTAATTCGATCTTCATAGTCCATGCCTCACCTTTTAAGATGGAGGGTGTAATGGCTAATAGAACAATTCCCGCCACATATATTAGAGCTCGCCACAAAGGATAAAAGAAGGAGAATAAAGCAATTCCACTAGCAAATTTAGGTTCAGTTATAACGGTATCAACAATCTCAGCTAAGAGAGCTTCCAGAGATATCTGCACTAGAGTAGGCGCAACGAGAAGCATGAAGAGACCGACTGCTACAGCTATTATACTTTTTATTATTTTTGGAATTTTAGATTTTTTCATTTATGTACCACGAAATTATGTTTTTTTTTGTTTTTATAATATAATTTTTGTTAAATATTTCGTTAAGGAGATAAATAAAGCTATTACTTTACCGGTAAAGTAATTTTAGTTAACTTGTTTTTAATATATTAAGTTCTGTAAATAAACGATACACTTGTCTATAATTAGATTTTTTCATTATCCTTTATTTAAATATTTAAATTTCGCTTTTAGTTAATAAATTTTAACGATTTAAAAGAAATATCTTATTTCGAGTAAGATTTCTTTTTTTATATTAGATAAGCCTAATATTTAAATCTTTAATTTATCTTAATTTTCATAAGAAACTTACTTTAAAATATTTAATATGGTGGTTAAATCACGATAAATCAGATATCATTTGTTGACTTGTCAATCCCGATGTTTCTAGCATTGAGGGAAGGGTTAGAAGCTGTCTTAGTTGTGGTAATAATTTTATTATACTTAAAAAAAACCAACCAAAAGTTTTATTATAAGTATGTATATTTAGGAATTCTTTTAGCAACAATTGCAAGCGTCGTATTTGCTATCATCTTCTCAATAGCATTTGGAGGATTTACTGGCATACCTGAAAAAATATTTGAGGGGACAACATTTATCATTTCAGGCATTTTTATATTAACATTAGTTTTATGGGTGAGTAAGGAAGGTCCAAAGATGAAAGAGAACCTTGAAGGAAGATTAGAAGAATCTATTAATACGCAAAAGGTATTTTCGATTTCTATCACTACATTTATTATTATAATTAGAGAAGGAATTGAATTAGTCCTACTCACAACAGGGGCTGCTTCTATAGGTTCTTTAAATCAAGGAAACGTTATATTAGGGTCTATCATTGGTTTAGCAATCTCGATTCTCATTGGATTTTTAATATTTTACAGTATAAAATCCATAAATTTGAGAACCTTTTTTAAAATAACAAATGTAATGCTAATATTATTCGCTGCTGGGTTAATTACGTATGGTATCCACGAATTTATTGAAGCGGGAATAATTAATCCGATTATTGAAGAAGTATGGAATATTAAGCATATTTTACCTGAAAAATTTCCCGATGGAAACCCCGCAACTCCTGAATTTTTAGAGATTATAGGCGCCCTACTAAAAGCTCTCTTTGGATATAATGCTAATCCTGCTTTGCTAGAAGTAATTATTTATCCGGTGTTATTAGTTTCAATAGGTATAATTTCAGCCCTGGTATGGAAACGTAATAACCATTAAAAGAGCTTGTTTATTTATTTCTTAATTTTACTCCCCATTTCGTTCAGAATAAGAAATCCAATAAAGAGCTCCATGAAAAAGAATAAGTCTGTAGCTTCAACAAACATGAAAGACGCACATAATAAAACAAACACACCATAGCTAAGTTGCTTTATCATTTGATTTTTTCTTGTTTTGCCTATTATCCAAAGTAAATAAATACCGGTTGTTAACAGTCCTACGCTAATAATTGCCCAATTTAAAAGGATAAGGTTTGATCCTATATACGTAAATCCTAATACATATATTAATGTCCAGGCAAAAATATCCGAAGATCGAATAGAATGCTCTTCGGTTTCAATAGTAAAACCGGAGTCTACGAAACCCAATATAATGATAACTCCAACAAGAATAAAAATAAGAGGTAGTTTTCTTTTAATTCCTTTTATGTTGATTCTTTCCCTAAACATAAAGGGAAGAATGAAAATAAGAGGACAAAGAACTACAACGGACAAAACTTGTCCAATTTCGAAGAGTATTGAGTGAAATTCAGGCGGAATATTAAATACTGAGTTTAATGTAAAAAATAATTCGTGAATTAACGCAAAATCAAAGATAACAACAATCAATATCAAAATTGAATTACTAATTATTGAAACTTTCAAGTTATCACCACTAATCTCTTTTGATTTTATCTTTTGAATAGTGAGAAGATTAATTATAAAACCACTTATCAAAAACCCAATAAATTGAAATAATAATGGAAATGATATTGGAAATGCTAGATTAATATAATAAAAAAGATAGCTTGTGGAAAAAAAGAAGAGTTCAAAGCCCAATAAAATTTTATAAAAAAAATCGAATCGTTTTTTGTATAAAAAAAATCCCAACATTATGAAATTTAATAATACCATCATTATACGGGCTATTGCTCCTAGTACATTTATAGCATAATAAAGATTTCCCAAGGAGAATGCCGTACCTACTCTATAAAATAATCTATCGATTAACACTTCGATTGTAATAGTTAATAAAAACACTTTTTGAATTTGATAAAACAAAGTTTTAGATTCGTTTGAGCTTTCTTGTTTCATGAACTGATACCCTACTTATATTTTTATTCGTGTTGTACTTCTAAATTAAAAAAAAAAAAAAATTTTATTTCTATAATTTATTACCTTTTACGTTTGACAACGCGTACGATAATTCCGATTGTTACTATCGATGCCATTCCTAACATAATTACCGAAAACCCATCAATAAATGGAGGTTCTGTTGTAGGTGCCGTACTTAAATACAAAGTCTTCCATGCTGCCGTAATGTACTTAAATTCGTGGTCGTGGTCGTAATTTCCATCGTAAATTGAGAGGGCAAACTTTATTGTATCTCCAAGCGACATAGCCTTATCAATAACTGCGTTACTCACTGCTAAATCTCGTTCTACCTCTAGACTCCAGCCAGCGCCATCGTGATTGGCTTTAGCTTCAATAAAGTATCGTTCTTCAGAACTAAGTGGTGATGGAAAGATTCCGAAAGCAGTATATTCACTATCGCCAGATCTCTTTCGCGATTCTGTATCTAAATACTCGTTTTCAGCAAAAGAGAAATCATGTGAGATGACAGTTGCTGCTATAGCGCTGGTGTTCGTGCTAACAGACCATCTATATTTTCCTGTCGCATTAGCGACATAGTAGACTTGATCTCCTACAACACCACCCATATCTGAAAGGTCCCATATATCCCAATTAGAGCCTGTATAGTTTTCTTGATAGTAAATCGCTGTATGGGCTGCAACTGGAAGACCGTTGTAAGTTCCTGCACTATCTCCAGTATTAAAAGCAACTCCATGTCGTGGAACAACTATGTGTTTTTCGCCTTCAGAATCTGTTCTTGCCGCTTTCCAATGCCAATGATCAGCCGTACCACTTGTTGTAGCGCCATTAGTCGATGTATTCATGCACGGAGCATCCATATCGTTTAAACCCTCTATAAGGATCATTGCAGATAAACGATCTTCATGACCTTCGATAGTATTATTCTCTGTTGGATCAGTCCAATTGAAAAAAAGTCTTATTTTAGTATCAGTGACAACAGCTTTCATTGTTACAATACGTTGGTTTACTGGCATTACTGTAGCACTTGGAGTAGCTGTCAATGAAAATGTCTGACTCGTTGCAGTTGACCAAAATGCTTCATTATCGAGACCATCAACAGTAATATCACCAGATACATAAGGTGCTGTGATATTAGGTGATTGTGCTCCGACAAGAGCGGCATTTGAGACAAATAGAATCGTAGATATTCCGAATATCGCTAACAAGATTATACTAAATCTTTTATTTTTCATTTTCTTCAACAAAAATTTTTTTTAGTTTAAAATTTCTTAATTTAGAAGTTATAAAAGGAAAATATTTCCCTTTTATTTTGAAAATCATGAACAATATTTAAGATTTTGTCTTTTGGGTAATTTTAAACTGCCAGATCGTTTCAAAGTTCAATTTTAAGCAATATTTTAATATTAGTTTCAATTTTAAACTTACGAATTATAGAATATATGGTTCACCACTAGTTTTATTATTCATATGTTCCTAAAAAAAGCACGAATTCAAAAACCAGCTTGATTTTTTAAAAAAAAAAGTTAAGGTATTCTCACACTGTTATTTCGAAAATGCTCACGCGCTTATCAATTATATCCTTGGATTTTTTAATAAAATTTTTCTCTTGGAGCTTCTTAAGAGCGTAGGCGGTTGTTCGTTTTGGAAGAAGTGTTTTTTCTATAATTTCTTGCTGTTTCAGAGGACCTCTTTGTTTCAAAAGATATAAAATAAATTTACTTGAGGGAGATAATGAAAACAAATTGGTTCTTTGTTCGTAATCTCCGATGAAGTATTTGTCCTCTACAATCATGAAACCATCTAGATTAAAATTATTTGAATGTTTATTATTTTGTTCAATTTATAATAAAGATTATGTATATTTAAGATTATGGCTAATTGATTAATAAGTTTTTCTAATTTAGCCCGTGTTTCAAATAGCTACAATTTTGAAAAAAAAGTTTAAAATTGAAACTTTTCAATTCTTCAAAATATTGATGAAAAAGAGAGTTATAGCACAATTAACAACATATTTAGCATGATCGAGTACAATTCACCTAATAATAGTTTCTTACTGTCAAATTTTAAGTGTTTTTATTGTTTCTAGTAATATAATAGATTGAAATAAATTATTTGGTCCAGATTAAAGTGCGCATAAATCTTTTAGAACCGAATTTCCTTTCTTATCAGGTTAGAACTTTTCCTTAGTTTGGGAAAATCCGAGAGATTTATTATTTTTTTAATAAAACAACAATTATGCAAAACTTGCACATATCTTTATAATGCTCCGTAATGTTTTCATTCTTCATAAAAGGAGAATATTAATTCAAATTAATCTTGAACTTCGCCCTTAGCATTATATTTTAAAAAAAACTAACTTCTTGCGATTACTTTTTATTTGAATTTAATTCTCCTTTACTCCTTTCTTATTCTGTTAATAGAAAGCTAAAAAAGTTAAAAATAGAATTTTAAACCATTGAAAATAATTATTATTGGTAAAATTCACAATCGTTTAGGAGTTGGGATATGTCCATTACTTTTAGTGGGGAATTATCTTCATTTGCTACTTGGAATAAGTTATTCTTACAAAATACGCATGAGCTCACTAAAACTTCGGCATTTGTTTCAACTGCTTCTTTCAATCTATCCTCACGAATTCTAATCATACAAGTACGAGTCTCAGCTATTCTATCTCTTCCTACCTCACCAGCAATGTCTCCATATAGCGCTTTAACTCCGCCCCCCGCCCCACAACACCAGGACATATCTCTATTATGTTTCATTTCGTATAATTTAACGCCTTCAATCATATTTATTAATTCTCTCGGTTCCTCAAACACGCCACAATATCTCCCTAAATGGCACGGATCGTGATAAGTTATCAATAAGGGATTTTCTTTTGTTCGCTTGGTATATCTTATTTTAAGGTTTTTTTCCTTTACCTTTTTTAACACAAATTGAGTTAGATGGAAAATATCAAATCCTAGATTTCCACCAGCAAACTTAGAATATTCTAAAGTGAAAGTAGAAAAACAACCCGAGCAAGAAAAGACAACTTCAGAAACACCGCTTTCACGAATCATTTTATAATTATGTTTAATGAGCTCAATAGCCTCATCCTCTAAACCTGTGCGAAATAATACAGATCCGCAGCATCTTTCTTCTGGAAAAACATAAAATTCTATTCCTAGTTTTCCTAATACATCACTTGTAGCATTGACGAGTTCTCTATTTCGATAAGAGGAAGTACAACCAATAAAATAGCCAACACTATCACTATTTCGTTTTCCTTTTTTTAAATCCTCAGATGAAAACTTTTCATCTATTAAATCAAGTTCCCGTTTTGTTCGTTCATAGGCTTGTTTACCAAATTCAGAACTCTCACACCAATTAAATCTATCACTATGATTTTCAAGATAAGGATTATTATTTTTAAGAATTGAATCTCGCATCCCTTTTAACCTGGCAGGTATAGCACCTCTTTTGACCACTGCTTTACGAAAATTTTGAAACACTTCAAGAGTATCGATTCCTACGGGACAAACAGTTTTACAATTCCCACAGAGCATACAGCGAAAAACAGAAGGTATTATCTCTTCCTTATCAAACTTAATATCCTTACGATCTAGTGCTTTGATAATTCTATTTCGCCCACCCGCATAATCAGTTTCTGACCAAGAGGTGTTATAAACTCTGCACACGTGACGACAATACCCACAATGAGTACAACGGTCATAACCGAATTTTTCTTCTTTTTCCTTTGTTTTTGGTTCAATTAGATTCTCTCTAGAAGGAGAAACTAAACCAGCAACGGGTGGACCTGTTGTAATTACATTTTTAATATCATTTTTTTCCTTGCCTTCACTCATATTTTTATCCTCGGCTCTTTTTATTATTTACCAACTTTAAAAGATGGTTTCACGTAATTAATTTTAATTGTTATATTTTATTTGAGATATAATTTTATGATATTTACTCGGTCTAACAAATATTCAATTATTTTTTAAAAGATATTTTATACAATAATTTTGCTGTCGTAAAAAGTAATGAAATCCGCCAATGTTTCATTCTAGCTTTAACTAAACGATAGGAGTTAAACATATCTTTGGAGTCTAGCTTATTCTTCAATATTTTTCTATTTTTTACGACTTCTCGTCTGTATTTTCGCAGATAAAAGGTATTAACAATCCCTATTGTGTAGAGACTATCTCCTTGTTTGAATGCTTCCTTGGACAAATCGTGCAAGAATGCCTTGACGGTAAAAAATTCGATTGGTCTAGTAATATCTGAGAGACCAAATATTTTTACTCGGCTCCATCCCTCTTCCCCAGAAATCGTATAAGTTGCGATAGGAAATTTATACTTACTGGCTCTTTTTATATAACTTTCATAAAAGGATAACAACCTTTCATTTGAAATCCAGTATTCTTGAAATATGATATTCCTACTTGTCCTTCCAATTGCTACTTCTGCATCGCTGATATCGCGCCATTTTTCTTTTAAATAAGAATCATCTATTCTAACACCTTTAAAATTTTGAGCTATTCTATCAGACCATGAAACACTTCTAACTGTTTCTTCTGGATCATCATAAAAAACGGCCCAAACTAACCAATCTTGACTTGGAAAATTGATGTGTGCATATTGTTCAAACTTTCGTTCTGAAATTGAAAGAAAAAATGGTTTATCTTGTGGGTTACTTACTAAGGCTTTATAATAATTAATTGCATCTTCAAGAGAGGTAAAACCGTAGCCTTCAATTTCTAAAGAAGTTTTTAAATTTGTAAGAGATAACACTACCTCCGAGATAGCGCCGTATATACCATAAGTTCCAGTAATATCATCAAGCGATATTTCTCCATTCGAATCCTTCGAAATATGTTCGATTTTCCCATTAGGAAGAACTAAAGTTAACGATATTATTGAATCGGCCATTGTGCCATACTTTGGCACCCCAATTCCCGCTTTCCCAGGAGTTGCTATGAAACCACCAACACAAGAAGTTTTGAAGCTAGTAGGATAAGCTTTAGGTGCAAGTCCGTAATCTGAAAGGTTTTCCATTAAGTTTAACCATGATATTCCTGCCCCCACTCTGACCGTCATTTTTTCAGTGTCGACATGCTCAACTTTGTTAATGCGACGCATATCGATTATCACTCCACCCTTTGCAGGAGTTGCTGAGGAAAAGCAAGATGTACCAGCAGCTCTTATTGTTATAGGTAATGAGAGTTCCCAACACTTCTTGATTAATAGAGATAAGCTCTCTGTATCCGCGGGTCTAACAATGATGCTAGCAAGATAATTCTTTTTGAATTTGTAATGATAGGATGGTAAAGATGTAAGGTCAGCAGATGCTGATTCAAGCTCGTATCTATTAGTGCTTACATGGTATGGGGAAATGAATTCTTTAACTATTTCTTCGAAATTACGCTTTTTTCCCCTCTTCTTTACTTTTTCTTGAGTTTGGGTTATCTTCCCGTTTATTTTTTCCTTGACTAATGTCTCATTCATTTTTTTAACACTTCCATTTAAAATTCTTGAATCTCATGCTTATTACTTACTTTTCATTCTATTCTTACGCAATTTCGCTTCTACATACCACAATAAAACTCCTATTGATACAGGTATGATCAAACTCATTACAATGGGTAGAATGTTTATTATTAAATCATCTAAAGCTGGGGGAACTATTATAAGACCTAAAATGTATCCTGTCCACCAGCAAGCCAATGTAATATATCCCGTAAGTTTTGCATATTTACGCTCAGCTGCAATTCCAAACAACATACTAAGAAGCCCAGTAAATAATCCCGTAGCACCTAAAATGATATGGCTTACATGGACCCAAAAAGGCTCAAACGAAAACCAAATATCTATATTATTTAAATCAAATTGGTTAATCAAAGAAATAGCGTTGATCAGGGTTAATATCCAAGAGGCTCCACTAAATATTCCGTGGATTTTCACAAATTTGTTTTCGTTTATTAATACGAGGATGGTTCCAACAGAAAGAAGTATCAAAGCAGACATACCGAGGAGTAATCCAAAGTGATCAAATATTTCGAACTCGGGTTCAGGTGGGGCAACACCTCCAACACTAAATCCAATTATAATATGAGAAAAAGCAGGTGCTCCACTTGCAGAATTGTTTCCTGCTAGAATGAAAAGATAGTAAAAACCGTCTGTTTCAGGAATCGTAATATTAAAAGTAATAATCATCGAGTTTGGATTCGAATCTTTATCTTCTCCAGAGCCATCCAATATTTTATCAGTAGTAGGAAGAATCTTTATATCCTTATTCTGCATTACGGTTGTGGTTTCATTAGGAGCTTGAACAAATAAAAAGGTTCCGGTAGCAGTTACATTAAAAATAATAACATCTGAAGTGGTTACATTAAAGATAATAGCATCCGAGGGATTTACGGTAGTGCCATTTATATCAGCTGAAATTGTATATCCTCCGGGTACTGTATGACATATGTCATGGTCTAATACTTGGTCTGGAGTTGCTGTTCCATTCAGGACCAGTAAAAATATTGGTAGACTAATAATTACGATAAATAGTACGAAAATTTTCTTTTTCATTATCCTTACATTGTATTGTGATAATTTTAATTGATGTTATAAAACAATTAAAGGTTTTAATTAAGAATTATAAGTCAATTTTAAACATTGATGCTAAAATTGCACCTTTTTTCTAAATGCATCCATAAGAGAGAAAGAGTTAGGTTCTTGTTTATAAATTTTTATGATAATCTTTTTTAACACTAGTTATTTCATTTTTTTATAATGAAGTTTGATCACTATACACTCAAGAAGATATTTCTTATTGATTTAATAGTGATCCTAAGTGTTGTTATTGTTATTCCTCTCGTTTTAGATTTATTTGGGTTAAATGTCAAAATATTGGTCATTTCTTTTATAGGGAACCTTCTGATTATTTCAACTATCATAATTACGATTTTTGATCTATTTTATCTTTTAAGGCTTAAACGAAACATTTATCTATTATCTTCTTTAAGCATGGCTTTGTCAATTTCTTTATTTTTCCTCCTTGAATATTGCTTTGTTAACGACTATTTTGATATAATATATGTTTGGAGCTATAATGAAACTACTCTCCCACTTGTATACAAATTTGTGGCAATTTGGGCTGGCGAAGCAGGTTCTATCATGACTTGGATGGTATTTAATACTATAGTTATTTTCTTCTATAGGCTCAAGAATCAAAATAGAGATGACACCGTCTTTATAATGTCAACTATAGTCTCAATGCTAATTTCTTCGGTCTTTCTCATAATTTTATTTTTCTATAACCCCTTTCAAACAGAGACCCCAATTATATTTCCTAACGGGAGAGGATTAAATTCACTTTTAATATCACCATTTATGATATGGCATCCATTATTTACATTTATTGCTTACGCAACTTTCTTAATTCCTTTTACTATTTCAATTATTAGATTATTAAAACCAAACTTATCGCTACAAAATCCCTACCAAAAATCTTTTTACGATTTTAGCTTGAAGTTTGGATGGTTAGTTTTGACTTTAAGTATTGGATTGGGAGCTTATTGGGCAAAAGTAGCGTTAACATGGGGTAGGTATTGGGGATGGGATCCTGTTGAGACTGTTTCTCTTATCCCATGGTTCCTTAGTACAGCTTACTTTCATACAATAACTTTTAAAAAGACTAATAGTAAACTAGTAAAAATTAATGGTATAATGATTTTTTTATCAATAATTTTTTCTACTTTAATAACGCGGGGAGGAGGTTTAACATCATTACATGCCTTTACAGGTGAAAGTAATCTCATTATCTTGACTTTAATAGTTGGTTCCATATTGGTTGTGTGTTCACTTTATGTGATTTATGAAACACTGAATTCTTTATCTGAAAATTACAAGAAAACAAGACTCTTTTTAGATTATTTAAGTTATTTATGTTTGGTTATGCTTGCCTTTGTTTGTATATTTGGCCTATTAATTTCTCCTCTTACATATTTCCTCTCTCTTTTTTCTAATATAAATGTCTTATATGTAGGAACGGACTACTTCATTTTAACAACATTGATTTTAGCTTCCGTATTGGTCATATCATTAGTTTTTTGTTCTTTTTATGGGACATATAAGCTTAAAGTAATAGCTATTATATTAGTTATCGGAGTAATAGTACAAACTATACTCTCCTTTGTGTTATTTTCCATTTCCGGTGTCTGGATGAATCCAGTGATTTCTATATTTATTATCGCATTACTATCTTCGATTCTGAGACTAATAAAAGATTTTGACATAAATACGGGTTTAAAGCAGTATTTAAGAATAAATTCGAAAACATATGTGCATATTGGTTTATCGTTAATTTTAATTGGGACGCTAATTAATCCAGGGATTTGGATATTTCAGGATATTTTCTACATTTCGGGGTTTATTTTTTTTATGAGCGGAATAATTCCCTCTATTTTTATCTTTTTTTTTCTCAGAAGAAATAAGTTAAAGTGAAAATCTATGGAATAGATTAAGAAATGTATCTTTTTAGTAGTTCTCTTAATTTTAATTTAGATAAATCTCATAATATAATCGTTTGAAATTAATTCAAATTGAAACTCAATTATCGATCATAGTTTAAGAATGAAACTGTGGCCTATTTGATTGTTTAAATCAACCCAAATTAATAAAAGTTATAAATTATAACAAATTTTTTCAAATTAAGCAATTTTATAATATATTTGATAAGGTCAAATTCAAAATGAACTTTATCAAACTATTAAAAAAATAGAAATACAACTAAAGAGCATTTAAATCTTTAGTTTTTTAGGGAAAAAGGGGTTTTAATGAAAATAAACAAGAAAATTTCATCTTTTTTAATCACGACGATACTGTTTTTATCGATTACGGGGCTTGTAATAGCCAGAACGAGTCAATTTAGTGATTTTACAGGAGAAGGGCATTCAAGCTGTCACGGAAATATAACAGAAAGCACAAGTGGGTATATTTCTTTATCGTCAAGTTCAGGATCATCTGTAGCGCCAAGTGAAACTTTTACAATAACAATTCAAATATTAAGTTTTAGTGAGGCTCTCAATGAAAAAAAAAAAACTACAGTAGGGTTTCCAAGTGGATCTCCTGGTAGAGGAGATAATAAGGATTTTTCCTTTAACACAACTCAAGAAGAAATCGATATAGATAGTTCTGGGAATTCAGTTACATTAGATTTTCAAGTTACAGCACCAGCAACTGAACAAACCTATACTCTCCATTCTGATGCTATTTACAAAGGCGGCTCAACCTATTTTGCTCATGGTAATTTTACTGTTACTGTGGAAGTGCAAAATAATCCACCTCAATTTAGTAATATAGTTGAGAGTAGCGATCCTTTAGAATTTGGCCAACAAGAAACTTTTCAAGTCGATGTGACTGATTCTGAAACAAGTGTAGACACTGTCTTTATTGAATTAGAAGGTACTAACTACACTATGTCTAATACTGTTGGAGATACATTCGAGTATAACTGGATTTCAAATACACTTGGCACAAAAAATTATGTTTTTTATGCAAATGATACAGATGGAAGTTGGAATTCAACAAGTGGAAATATAAATATAATTGATACTACTAATCCAACTTTGACAAATTTAATTGAAAGCGCCGATCCTTTAGAGTTAGGTCAAATAGAAACGATTCAAATCAATGCAACCGATTTGTCTGGTATCAGTCAAGTTATGATAGAGATTGAAAGTGCAAATTACACAATGGTAAATATTGGTGGAACTATATGGGAATACGACAGCTGGACTCCAGTTACCACCGGATTGAAACTATATACTATTTTTACGAACGATACTGAAGGTAATTGGAATTCTCTAAGTAATTCAATAACTGTTCAAGATACGGTACAACCCTCGTTGACAAGTCTAGTAGAAAGTGCAGACCCTTTAGAGTTAGGACAAACAGAAACGATCCAAATCAATGCAACAGATTTATCTGGTATTAGTCATGTTTTAATCGAAATCGCCAGCACGAATTACAGCATGAACCAAATTGATACAAACACTTACCAATTTAATACATGGAATCCGTCATCAGTGGGAGTAAAAGGTTACACCATTTATGCAAACGATTCTAAAGGAAATTGGAATTCTCTAAGTAATTCAATAACGGTTCAAGATACTACTCTTCCATCTCTTTTTAATTTAGTTGAAATTACTGATCCTATAGAGATAGGCCAAACAGAAACGATTCAAATTAACGCAACTGATTTATCTGGTATTAGTCATGTGCTTATAGAAATTGGTGGTATAAATTATACGATGACAAAAATCAGTAGCGCAACTTGGGAATACAATAGTTGGACGCCGTTGTCTGCCGGTTTAAAATCTTATAAGATTTTTGTGAATGATACTGAAGGCAATTGGAACTCTTTAAACGATTCAATAACCGTTCAAGACACAAATCAACCTTTGTTAACGAATTTGGTAGAAAGTGCTGACCCTTTAGAGTTAGGACAAACAGAAACAATCCAAATCAATGCAACTGATTTATCTGGTATTAGTCATGTGTTTATCGAAATTGGTGGTATAAATTATACATTAACAAAAATCAATAGCGCAACTTGGGAATACAATAGTTGGATACCAACAACAGTAGGATTAAAATCTTATACTATTTATGCTAATGACACTGAAGGTAATTGGAATTCAGTATTAAACGATATCACAGTAGAAGACACAAAAGCACCGAAATATTCCGATTTAATTGAAAGTGCTGATCCACTCCCATATGGTCAGAATGAAACAATTTCCATTAATGTTTATGATAATCCAGGTTCTGGAGTGAAGGAAGTAATTCTTGAATATAACAATATTAATCACACGATGATTTTTATGGGATTCAGCACCTGGTCATGGCCAAATTGGAAACCATCATCCACAGGAACCTTTAATTATACCATTTACATGATAGATAATAGCGATAATTTAAATACGACAACAGGTTCTATTGAAGTTATCATATCTTCGGGTCCGACAATTCAAAACATATCTAAAAGTGCAGATCCTTTAGAGCTAGGCCAAATAGAAACTATTCAGGTTGATGTTAATGATACTGATGGAATTAGTGTTGTATTTATAGAAATCGGGGGACAGAACTATACGATGGGAAACATTGGTGGAAGTACATATGAATATTCCTGGTCACCTAATTTAACTGGGACAAAATTGTTTACAGTATACGCTAATGATTCTTTAAATAATTGGAATCAATTAAGTAACAGCATCTATGTTCAAGACACAATACCTCCAAATTACGCAAATTTAATAGAAAATAGCGATCCTGTTGAATTGGGAAATAGCGTAACAATTTCTATTGACGCTACAGACTTATCAGGCATAAATCAAGTTAAAATTGAATTTGATGGCGTGAATTATACTATGTCTAATCTAGGAGGAAATATGTGGTCAAACGATACTTGGATTCCTGGGACTGTTGATGTCTTTTCATACACTATATTTATTCAAGATAAATCAAATAATTGGAATAGCACAAGTGGAAGTATTGAAGTAATAGACACAATATCGCCTGAATTATCAAATTTATATGAGGAATACGAACCAATAGAATTAGGCCAGAGTCAAACGATTCAGGTTAATATCAGTGACTTAGCTTCTATAAGTTTAGTACTACTTGAATTTCAGGGAGTAAATTATACTATGACAAAAATAGGTAGCCAAACTTGGGAATACAACAACTTAATTCCAATTGGAATAGGTTTAAAAGTCTATTCAATTTACGCAAATGATTCGAGTAATAACTGGATTTCTTTAACTGCCAATTTTACAGTTGTAGATACTAATGCTCCTGTATTATCTAATTTATTTGAAAATGCAGATCCACTGGAACTAGGACAGACGGTTACAATTCAAATCACTGCAACTGATTTATCTGGTATTAGCTACGTACTAATAGAGCTTGATAGCGTGAATTATACCATGGCATTTATAGGTGGCAACACATGGGAGTATAATAGTTGGACGCCAATTACCTCCGGATTAAAATTGTATACTATTTACGCAAATGATACTAACGGAAATTGGAATTCTTTCAATAGCGATATTACTATAGTAGATTCGAGTGGACCATCTTTAGGTAGTTTGTCCGAAAGTGCAGATCCACTAGAACTAGGACAGACAGTAACAATTCAAATCAATGCTACTGATTCATCTGGTATCAGTCATGTGCTAATAGAACTGGATAGCGTGAATTATACCATGGCATTTTTAGGTGGCAACACATGGGAATATAATAGTTGGACTCCAAGTACTACGGGATTGAAATTGTATACAATTTACGCAAATGACACGGAAGGAAATTGGAATTTATTAATCGATTCAATAACAGTTCAAGATACAATAATACCGGTCTTATCAACCCTTATAGAAAGTGCTGATCCATTAGAACTAGGGGAGACAGAAACTATTCAAATTAATGCAACTGATTTATCTGGTATTAGCTACGTGCTAATAGAGCTTGATGGTGTGAATTATACCATGGCATTTATAGGTGGCAACATATGGGAATATAATAGTTGGACACCAATTACCTCCGGATTAAAACTGTATACAATTTACGCAAATGATACTAACGGAAATTGGAATTCTTTCAATAGCGATATTACTATAGTAGATTCGAGTGGACCATCTTTAAGTAATTTATTTGAGAATGCGGACCCGTTAGAATTAGGACGGACGGAAACTATTCAAATTGATGTTAATGATTTATCAGGAATCAGTCATGTGTTAATAGAAATCAGTGGTTTAAATTACACGATGACAAACATCAGTAGCGCAACTTGGGAATACAATAGTTGGACGCCGTTGTTTACCGGTTTAAAATCTTATAAGATTTTTGTGAATGATACTGAAGGTAATTGGAACACTTTAAGCGATTTTATCACCGTTCGAGACACAAATCAACCTTTGTTAACGAATTTGGTAGAAAGTGCAGACCCTTTAGAGTTAGGACAAACAGAAACAATCCAAATCAATGCAACTGATCTATCTGGTATCAGTCACGTGCTAATTGAAATCAGTGGTTTAAATTACACGATGACGAAAATTAGTAGTGCAACCTGGGAATATAATAATTGGATACCAACAAAAGAAGGATTAAAATCTTATACTATTTATGCTAATGACACTGAAGGTAATTGGAATTCAGAAAGTGATACAATTATGGTGAATACGCAAGGTGGTAATGAGAATACCGGTATGTCTGAGGAATTTCTTGATTTAATTGTTATATTTAGTACATTCGGTAGTTTAGGCGTTTTTTCGTTAGTCTTAGTGATTAAACTAAGACCTAAACGTTTTATTAAGTAATAATTACTTTTTATTTTTTTAATTACAATTTTTATTGAGTCTTAAATTAACCTTTATTATAGTTAATTATGAATTCCTCTAAAACGATTTTATTAGAATGTGAAAACATTTCTAAACAATATGGTTTTTTCTTCGCTCTGAACAAAATATCTTTTATTTTAGACGAGAACTCCATTTTGGGGGTAATTGGTGCTAATGGTGCAGGAAAAACGACTCTTATTAGAATCTTATCTGGTCTGACTTCTCCAACATCTGGTACAATTGCCATAAAAGGAAGGAATTATAAGACAGATACTAAACGTATCAAACAAATTATTGGAACAATCACTGACAAATCGTTTTTATATGAAGAGCTAACAATTTATGAAAACCTAAAATTCTACAGTAAATTGTACTCCATGTACAATAAAAATGAATTTAAAGAAAAAATTGAACATTACGCAAAGAAATTTAATCTTTCTGACTGGATTTTTGAACCAATTAGTAACTTATCAACTGGAATGAAACAAAAAGTGGAAATAATCCGAAGTTTGATCCACAATCCATCAATCTTGCTTTTAGATGAGCCGTTTTCTGGACTAGACTTTACTACCATAAAATTATTGATAAAAATTTTAACAGAATTAAAAGAAAAAGAAAATTTAACATTAATTATAGCAACTCATAAAATTGAGGTAGTTCAGGAGATCAGCGACACAATTTTAATTTTAAAAAAGGGTAAGATAAGTAAATTTGCTCCAAAAAACGAGATAGATATAAGTAAAATTGAATCCTACTTTTGAGGTGTGAATTGAGTGAAAAACAAAAAAAGAACTGCTAAATCTGGCTTAAAACTCTTCATAACAATTCTGCAAAAGGATATTAAATCCGAAATTAGGCAAGTCAATGACATCTTTTCGATTATTTTGTTTGGAGTTATTTCAATATTTATTTTTTCTTCCTCATATAACACAATTAATCTAGGTGGTATGATGCCTATTGAGATATTTGTTATTCAAATATGGCTAATTATTTTCTTTACACTTATTTTTATTATGATCAAGCTATTTGTTCAAGAAAAAGAGAAAGGAACGCTGGACGGACTTACAACTTCTCCAGTTTCTAATACTATTCTTCTGATTAGTAAAGTGGTTTTTTGTTTTATTTTATTAAGCCTGATTGAATTGATATTACTCCTTTTTAGCTTTTTTATCTCTGTTCCTTCGGTTCAAGCTTTGAATATTAATGAATTTCTGTATTACGTTATGATAGGAATTGTGTTACCTACTCTGGACATATCTATTTGTGGAACCTTAGTTTCCGCTTTATCAATGTATTCAAAAAATAAGTCTTTCGTCTTACCTTTATTACTATTCCCAATAATACTTCCAATAACATCTCCCATAATATCGCTAAATATAAAACTATTAGAAGGTGAACTAATTTCAATGGTATTTATTGAAATTTTGTTTTTAGTGGCTCACGCTATGCTGATGTTTTCGATTTTAGTATTAGTTTCGGAAGAACTATTATCGGAATAGTATAAATTAACTACATTGCACAAGAATTTGTGTTGCGTTTAAGTATAATAATGAGTTAAACAAGCCCATTACAACTACTTGAATCCCATCCTCTACATCATCAGGAACAGTAATATCTGAAACATCAATAAGAATCTTATCGTCACCTTGTGTTAAGTTAAAATTTCCCCCGGAATACCCTTCTACTATTCCAATTACTTGAATCTCTTGATTATGGTATCTTGAAGGATCTTCAAGAACTTGGGAAATTTGAAGATAGGGTCTGAAATTAAAAATCAAAATTACCGTAATGATGCTGATAGCTCCAATGATCCCTAAACCTGCAATAATACGCGATTTTTTCACAATTAACACTGATTATTTACTTTGATTTAATCTCTTAAGCCTTTTTTCTATTTTTCTTTTTGACAATTTAGGATACAAGATTAGAATTATGATTATTAACCAAAATAACACGTAGCTTATGCTTATTGTGGTTATATCTAAGATTAACTCGCTCATCTTCCTTCCTCCATTTTAATATATAAAATTTCTTGTAATTTTTCTTTTGCTATATCTAACTCCTTCAATTCACGAATCAAGTAGATAAATAGTAGAGTCATAGCAATTAAGTTAAAAAATAGAATGAAAAGTTTAATAGAATCCCAATAAATATTTCCTGGTTCCCCGGGATTTGGATTTATGAGGGGATGTAAACTTGTGAAAAGAATTGCTGAGAGATAACTTAAAGGGACGGTCGGAAAAAAAACAATTCCTAAAATCGCAGAAAGTTTAGCCTTTTTCTCCCTTTCTTCGATAAAGTTTCTAAATATTAAATATGCGACATAGGAGAAGAATAATATGAGCGTTGTAGTTTGTCTGGCATCACTCCACTGCCAGTATATATTATTATATGAGCCCGAAGTCGCATTAAACCACAGTGACCCCGTTATTAACGTAAAGGCAACAAAAAAAACTCCAACTATTATGCTATTTTTTCCTAAATTACTCCAGTTCATCTTTTTTTGTTTAAGATATAATAGATGACCTATCAGGCTTACACCGAATGAAAAGTAAGACAACCAAGCAGCTGATACATGATAAAAAAATATTATATATATAATTCTTTGAAACGATGCTAAACCTAATATTAAGAATAAATTGAGTATTAATAACATTAAAGAAACTATAAGAAGATATGAATTTTTTTTTAATTTATAATTCAATATTAGAAAACCTCACTTTTTTGGCTCTTGAGTTTGAATTCAGTCTATTAGTAAAATTAAATCATGGAGCAAAATTGTAATATTCCAATTAGTTAGAAGTTACCACATCCATCGCATTTACCGTCAAGATAGGCTTCACAGTCAACGCAGATATTACCGCAATTGTGCTCATTACTTTCGTTGCTAAAAAGATTAAGGGGTAAATATTTTGGTCTGATAAAATCCGAACCGAAGATTAATGCTGAATGTAATAATCCTTTTTTATTAGTTGGGCCGCAATGATTTACATATCTGTGTAGGACATCTAAACTCTGTCCTATGATCCCCATTATTAAATTGTATTGTCCCGTGACTTGTGCTAACAAAAAAACTCTTGGACATTCAGAATAGGAGTTAACAATATTTCTTATTTCCTCATAATTGCCCCATTCCATGAGTATAAACAGTGTTTTATAATTTACTTTGTTAATATTGATATTACCTTGAACCTTAAGAATGCCTTTATTTTCTAACTTTGCAATTCTTTTAGCGATTCCGGTATGGCTCATAGTTTCATCGTCTTTTTTGAAGATAATATCTTTTAAACTTGTTAAACTCTCTCGACCGCTTTTAAAGAGCGCTTTTACAATTTGTTTATCTACGTTATCAAATTCCATAATTTAATTTTGTTTAAAACTTAGTTTAATTCCTTTGTGATTGTTTATTCTTGAATCATTTAATTAATTTTTCCTTAAATTTTAAAAATAAATTCATAATCTACCTTTAAATACATCTAAAATTACAATTTATTAAGTTGAAGATTATACAAGGTCAAAACCCATCTAAACTCTTCTCTTCTTGTAGTGAAAATTAAATTTTTTAGTGGGTTTCCTATTTAGAATAATGTTCTGATTCAGGATGTACTTCTTGTATAAATTTAAAATCAAAAATATCACTGCTTCTAAGATTTTCTTTAATATAGCCCAAATCTTTGAGTGTCCTCACGAATTCCATTGTGGATTTAACATATCCTTCTGAAAGAGCTATACAATATTTAGGTGAAATTTCTAAGACTGCTGAAACATAATTTTGAGTCAAGATCTCAAAAGTGGTTGATATAATTTCAGCAGCTCTGGTGGGAGATTCCCTAAGCATTAAAGAAGCGATCTTATTGTGATTTAAGAATTTTAATACTATTTCAGGCTCTTTTTCTATAATATCCTCATGAAAGAAGATTCCATAACTTGGATTATTCTTCCATAGAACTTCTGGAGGGATGATCAAGTGAGAATCAAAAATTGTTGAAGCGAAAACCGCTAAAGCTGGAGTTCCAACACCTCCTTCCAAAATTCCTTTTTGCATATCTGTAGCGATAAATTCTGCCTGTTTATAATGTTTTACTTCAACATCATCTAATAAATTATATTTTTTTAAATAAAAATTAAGAATTACATCATGGATCGATCCTTTACTTGGAACTCCAATAGTATATCCTTTAAATTGAGTAAAAGCTTCTGAGAGATCATTATTGAGGTAAGACATTGTTTTATATGCTTTGCTAGCTACCATAATAGTCCCTTCTATGTGACCTCCCGCTACACACTTGATTGGAGCCCCCTTATCAATACCAATAATTGCAGGGGGTAATCCCATATAGCCAATATCTAACTTCTTATTTTGAAATGCCTTAACCATTGCTGGACCTGTACCAAACAATTTCCATCGAAGATCTAGATTAAAATCATTAGTTAAGTCTTTTTTTCCCATTAATATGAAATTCGCATGGTAGGCTGTAGAGAGATGCCCTATCCTTAATTTATTTTTTCTAATTTAGAACACCGATTTGATTAATATGTAATCGCACTAAGAATATTATATTTTCAATTTATAACCAAAATAATTAATTTATTATAATTTTTTTATGTTAATGAATATAATATTAATACTATAAAAAAAACTAACATTATCCAGATGATTGATGTAAAAATAAATTTCTTATCGTTATTAGCGGATATAACTAAAATTAAAGAATTAAATATGTCAGTTCAAGACGACTCTACAATTAAAGAGATTTTAGAAAGACTAATTTCTAAATTTGGAAAGGATTTCGAAAGAAAGATATTAGATTCCCCGGATTCTTTAAGTAAATACATAATTTTAGGTTTAAACGGTAAGGATATTCGTACACTTGAAAATTTAGATACAGTTGTCAGTCATCACGACGAAATCTTGCTTTTACCAGCAATAGCTGGAGGATAAATAGAATCTGGTTAAGAGAGTATCTCACTTTTTGTTATCCTACATTTAATATCGAACTATAGAAGGTAGGGTATTAAAAATTCTTGAGTTGCTTTTTCCACGGTTAAATGCTCATTTAGGAGATTAGATTCTCTACCATATATCACTTCTCCTCGCGGTTTTAAAGCATCTGAATATCTCAATGTCAATCTCGCAGCAAATTTTATTACGGCCGCTTCAATATTCCCCTGAATAAGTGTTATTGGTCCCTTTACATTGGAAGCTTCCATTACAATTTCATCTGTTCCCTTTAGATGAACTAAAAAATTATTCTCTATCTCATTTCTTCCCACAATAATTTTAGCTCCATTAAATCTGAAGTGTCTACCATACTTTAGAAGTTTTACTCCTTCCATAGTAGGATTTTTACTAAATTTAAGATAATCTCTCATTCTGTTAGCAAATTCTTTTTCTGTAAGGAGACATCCTCCACATGCATTGTATTCGTTTAAAATTCCATGAGTTCTCGCGAGTTCTAACTGCTTTTTTCTACTCCTCCCTTGAATCCCTAATAGCTTTGATCTATCTATTAAGCCTTTTTCTTCTAAAATAGTTGGTTTTAACATTAGAGCAGATAAAGGCCTAAGCAATTTTCCTTTAAGATTTGATTCTTCCTCGATTATTCTTAACGCTTTAAGATTTTGAGACTTAGGTCTTTGATCTATGACTTCGCCAGTAAAAATGAAATCAGCATTAATTTTTTCAGCGAATAATTTTGCCTTCTTTAAAATGTAAATCCTACAATCAATACACGGATTCAAATTTTTTCCGTAGCCAAATTTAGGATTTCGAATTATTTCTAGGTAATCATCTTCTTTTTGTAGAAAATAGGTTTTTATTCCTAACTTATCGTAATAGAGATTTAATCCGCATTCTGCGTTTTTATACGCCTTATCACAGATGCAAAACGGAGATTTAAAATTTAATCCAATCACTTCAATATTCTGTAACTTTAAAACCAAACAAGCAATTAAACTATCTAAACCACCAGAAATCAGACCCAAACCAATAGGGGGATTATTTTTAATATCGTTCAAGATTTTGTTCACTGTCATTCATAGCTTTTTCAATATCATTATCCATTCCGGTCTATCAGAATCGTGTTCCTTTATTTCTAATAATTCAGCAATATTTTGTCTTCTACAATTTTCGGGAACATTCTTGAGAGCCGCAGGGAAATCTAAATATACTTCTAGTATCTTACCCTTCTTTAGTTTTTCTAGCGCTAATTTAGTGTAAACAAATGTTAATGGACAAACTTTACCTCGAATATCTAATTGAGTGCTTTTTTTATAATACGGTTTATTTATACTAGTCATTACAACCATCAAAGCCCCCATAATTTGATTCTTTAACTAAATCCTTAGCATCATCCCCACAAGCCATGCATTTGTTATCTCTGTGTACCTCGATAGAATCAAAACTGTTTCTTAAAAGATCAACATACATTATTTGATTTGTTAGTAAATCGCCTATATTTAGTAAGCATTTCAGCGCTTCATTGGCTTCCAAGCAACCTAAAACTCCCGGAACGAAACCAATTACTCCCGCCTGAGAACACGACATACTTGAATCCCCCTCGGTAATATCACCGAACACGCACCTATAACACGAAGTCTTCTTTTCTGGAACAACAGTCATAATTTGTCCGTGGAATCTCAATACACCCGCAATCGTGAAAGGGATTTTTAAACTAATACATGTATCGTTTATAAGCATTTTGGTCGGAAGGTTATCAGAGCCTTCAATAACAAAATCCGAGTCTTTGAGTAATTCTTTTGAGTTTCTAGGCGTAATCGTATCGTTGATTATTTCAAGAGTACAATCGGGATTTAAAGAATTTAGTTTTTCTGAGGCACTCATAGTTTTCTTACTGTCAATATCCTTCGTAAAATGAAGTATTTGCCTATGTAAATTTGATATTTCAACAGTGTCGAAGTCTATTATTTGTAGAGTTCCAACACCCGCAGCAGCTAAATAGTAAGCCGCAGAGGATCCGAGAGCACCCAATCCGATTAACGAAACTTTGGAATTCAAAAGCTTCTTTTGTCCTATTCCTCCAACTTCCTTTAGCACAATCTGCCGTGAATACCTATTAATTTGTTCTTCAGTTAAATCCATTTGTGTTCATCTAAAAAAAATATCTAAGAGTCAAAATGTTTATGATTATATTTAAAAAAAACTGCAATTATTACATTATTATTTATGGTAATTATACTATCTCGAAAAAATTAGCATGCTGTATGTACACCTCCAAGTATACAGAGGACCTGTATGTTCAGATAACCCTCTTAACTATTTATTCGTCTTTTTTGCTTAAACATAAGTTTAAATTAGCCGTACAGATTATTTAATTATATGAAAATTATGATTAAAAATGCTCACATAATTAACTGGGTTTAGATAATGGAAGTATTCTTAAAAAGAGCTGAAGGTTCTTTTAGAAAAAAAATAGGTGAAAACAAAACAACCTCTATTTTAAACAATATAAAAAAATCTATCAACGAAATTCCAGCAAAATTCAGAAGAGTTTTTGCTTCAGAAATACCAAGATTCTTATTCACCTACTCACAAGAGATTGAGGATGTATCACCAGCGATTACTCAGGGTGTTTTGATTCATATTTTCATATTTGCAGAGTCATTGAAATCTCTTGTTAATATGG
The DNA here is from genome assembly GCA_030599585.1 of Promethearchaeota archaeon. Taxonomy (GTDB): domain Archaea; phylum Asgardarchaeota; class Lokiarchaeia; order Sigyniarchaeales; family SOKP01; genus SOKP01. The sequence goes on from JAUVNS010000006.1 coordinate 214,095, forward strand.
ATAGAAATCAAGTAAATCATATGTTAATAAAAAGAAGTAATAGTTCAATGCGAAATCTTTCTGATTTATTAAATGCATTTGTCGAAAGAGCAAAAAATGGTGCTGAGATAGAGAATCTCGAAACATTTGAAGATTTATTGACATATATGGTTGGTGGAAATGCAGAGATAACTCAGTTAAGTGATGTTGAGTTGTTTATTAAGCGTGCTGAAAAAAATTTTTCAGAAAAATTAGGAGAAGATAAATCCCAAAAATACTCAGTAAAAATAAAGAAATCATTTGAAGAAATAGATGCATCTCATCGGGATTATCTGAGCTCTGAAGTGTCAAAATATTTACTTACATTTTCACAACACCTTGATAGGTTATCGAATGAAACTTTAGAAGAAATATTAACTAATAGTTTAGTATTTTTAAGTTCAATAACAGATTTAGATGGAAAAAATAGAGATCAAATTAATCAAGAAATAAGAAAAAGAAGTGATAATGAAAGAGGATCTTTGCTAGATTTATTCAAAGCTTCTATTAAGGAAGCTAAAGAAAATAATTTATTAAATAATAGCAAAAATTTTAAAGATATTTTAACTTGTTTATTTGGAGAAGAGGAAGAACGTGTTCAATTTACAGATGTGGCAGCTTTTTTAAAAAGAACAGAAAAAAAGTATTCGCTTATTCTTGGACAAGATATGATTCGAATGCTTATGGAGGAACTATTAGATGCGTTTGATCAAATACCAGAACATCATAGAGCGTATCTTGGTTCGGATATAGCAAAATATTTATTTAAATATTCAGAAACAGCTTCATATCATGAACCAGAAAAAGTTGAATTAGTATTTAATGGAGCTATCATGTTCGCCAATTCTTTAGTAGATATTGGTGATTTAAATAAAGCAGAGATTAATCAATTCATTATAAACAGATCTAATCATAAAATCCGTGGATTATTTGATTTATATCTAGCATTTCTGAAAAAAATTGAAATTCGTATGCCTTTTTCTTTAGTGCCCAATTTTGATGAAATTCTTGTTCATACGCTAGGGAGATATAGTGGTCCCAAAGATTTGGAACAAGGAGGGTTAATTCATGATTTATTGTCAGATCATCATGAAGAAATTCCATTAGCGATCGAGCACTCAAATTGGGCTAAGGCTTTAATTGAAATAATCCCTCGTTATTTAGATATTCTTCCAAAGGCTGAAGGAGATCGAGTATTAGACTTTTTATGGGAAAATAAATTTCCAGAGGAACAAATCGTCGAAAAATATAGATTAAAAATTTCTGAAATGCCAAGAGAAAAAGAAAAAAGATTCATGTTTAGATTAATGAATATGTTAACAAATCAAATTTTAATTGATATGGAGAAAGATAAAGTATTAGCAGGAGCTTTGGCTCTTAGAATCCTTGGAGGGATATTTGTAGAAATTTTTGGTGGACGGAATGCTCAAATAAGAGCAATTCGACTCAATCAATTATTAAAAGATAGAAAAGTTTCAAATATCGAAAATAAGAAGAAAATTGATGAGCACATTAATAGAATACTTGAAGAAGATTTGAAGGCTATTCAAAAAAGAACTATGACAATAAACACTTTAATTCCTATATTAAGTAAAAAAAGATATTTTATTAAAACATACGATATCGTTACTAAAGATTTCCCAGAATTTATTGTAAAAATGATAACTGTTCGAGAGGAAGATAAGTTAAAGGATGTTGGTGATGAATATAAAAACCCAAGTGTTACAGGGGAGCTTATACCTCTTGTTAATAATTTTTTGATGGATCTTGATTTAGCAAGAAGATTTTATAAAAAATATTTTGAAGAAATGTACAAAATAGCTTCTGATGCTCAAAAAAATATGTTATTTATTAGAAAATTCTTTAAATCATTAATAGAACTTAGTGAGAACATGGATGCTATTGAGTTTTTTGAAAGACCTATAGCAAATACAGAACATATAATTTATATTTCGTTATTAAAGTATTTGTTTGATTGTCTACCAGAGGTGTTTGAGATAACTCGAACCATTCTTGATGAACAAGAATATCAAAGAAGAATAATGAAATTAGATACTTATCTAAGTAATTGGAAATTAGAACAACTAAATTTAGAAATTAGTGAAACTGAAAACAAAATTAAGGAATATGAAGGAATGGAAGAGTGGGATACAACAGATAAGTTAAGAAATTTAACTAAATTTCTTAATCGGGATAAAAATGAGCTCAAATTCTATAAAATTATGTTTAAACTCCTTAATGAGATAGAGAAAAACGATAGAATTTTAAAAAAAAGATTAGATTTTTCGAAAAGTTTTTTGGAATATTCTAAATCATTAAAAAAGGTACATCCAAATCTTCCAGCAGCTTTACATGACTACTTAGAAAATTTTAATAATTTCACTATAGAAATAGATAAAATCATTGAAGAATTAAAAAAGAAAAGCACATCTGGTATTATCTCCCCTTTTGATTTTAGAGAGAGATATGAAATAGCAGAAATGTCAAAAAAAGAGTTATTATCCCTCTGTTCAAATGAAGATTTTATGAATCACATTAAATCCTTGTTGGAATTTCATTGAACTATTTTCTTACCAATACTCCAATTTTCCCCCCAATTTTTTGCCTTGAGTTGCCTTCCGCTACATCAAATACATTTTCGTCAATGAGATCGTAAATTGAATGTTTTAGAGTAATTAAAGGTATTTTTTGAATTTCATTTATTTCAATTAACTCATCTATCGTAATAGATTCTCCTGGAGATATAAGAGACTTAATAAACTTCTTGATTTCAGCTAAATCTGTTGTAACGGTTAAGATATCGCGGCCATTTTTTTTCATTACAGACACCTTCGATACGCTAATTTCTGACATCAAAAATTTGACCTGCTCTTCAATTAATTTAACTCTCCCTTTTAACTCTGAAATCACATCTTGGTTTGTCTTTTTCGGTGTGGATTTTTGCCCGTAATATTTTTGTACTAATCGATCAAGCCTCAGTTCTTCAAGACCAGCGCTTTTGATTTTAGCAATCTTATCTGGTTTCTTATCTCTTTTGTTAAATTTGATTCCTATTTCCTTTGCCAATTTATCCAGTAAAGGAACGGTTAGATCGCTCACATTCGCCATACTAATTCATCCATCAAAATTTGGTGTTAGTAATATAATCTGGGTTTAGGGAGTTATTATTTAAAATCAAATCTCATATATAACTTTTTAATCTCGATTTTAAAACTTTGATTCTTAAATTAATAAAATTGCAAAGAGATCAAACAAAATCTATTTCTACAACTTTCTTATAATCAAATTTAACAAGATTTATTATTAATGGTTGTTACATCAAAGGTGAAGAGTATGGATATAGTGAAATACTCTTTAAGTTTCAAAAAATAAGTTGAACAATAAATAATTAGTAATAAAATGTGTATTTGAAATGGTAAAAGGAACCGTAAAATGGTTTGACTCTAGAAAAGGATATGGTTTCATAACTCGTGAAGATGGTTCTGGTGATATTTTCGTCCATTTTTCCGCAATTAAAGGAGACGACGAAGAATTTAAAATCATCTATGAAGGAGATGTTGTGGAATTTGAAGTTACCGATGGTGCCAAAGGACCCCAAGCAACAGATTTAGTTGTAACGGAAAAAGGCCCCCGCCAGAGTTATAGATCTGAAAGTCGTTATTAAAAATTAATGTATAATTAATTTAGAACGTGTAAGAAAGAAATATTTTAGGAAATGTCAGAAAGATAGAAACGCATAAAATGCCCAATGGGAAGAGATTTTTACTTTTTATTAGTTTTGATTTTTCCCTTTTTTTTTATTTTTTAATTAATCATTAGGATAAAGTAAAATTATATATGACTAAACTTCTATTATTGAAAGTGAAATGGTAATCCTTTTCGAATCCTTTGGCAATTTTACTACGGGACAAACCTCCTATATAGCACTTGTCTCAAAAAAGTCCAGGGGTACCATTACTTTAACAGAAAAAGAGTTTTTGTTTAAATCTGTAAAAGATAAAATTACATTCCACTTGAGAATTAGCGATATTCAAAATTTCGCTATGAAATCGAGATTTCAGCTTCCGACTATTGAACTATTAAGCATTCAAGGAATAATATATACATTTTATCCTCATAAGAAAGAAGGAAGTTCACTTGCAACCTCCAAGAAAGCTACTACAGATCTTTTTAGACAGTTGACAAGATCGACATTCAAAAAAGAGAGTCCGATATTGTTCGAAACAATAGGTAGCTTTAGAGATTACGATTTGAAAGAAAAAGGGGTGTTATCAGAATCTCTAAGGGGTATGATATTTTTAAATGAAGATTATTTATCTTTTAAACCGTTTACAGAAAAATCTATTTATCAAATACCAATATTGAACATTCTTAAAATTATAATTGACACTTCAAATATCGGACCAGCAGTAAACGTTCAAACAAAAGAGGGTAAGTCTTACACTTTGATGGCACTCAAAAAACAATTAAAGATGTATGCTAAAGACAAGTCAAAAACCGGTAAACTTTACGAACTCTTAAACCAAGCTAAAATATATAAATCCTCTGAGCAAATCCGTCTAGAAAAGGATGAGCAGGAAAAAATTGAACGGATAAAGTCGATGATGGAAGTTTCTAATCGTTTAAGACTTGACATGATTAGAGTTGCTTTAGACATGGATGAAAAATCATTCACTCAAAAGGTTTTCCAATGGGCTAAAGAATTTAACTTTTTAATCGACGGAGATTATTTGATTATTAACCAAGATACTGCTATGGAATTTATAGAAGACTTATCAGTGGGAGCGAATATCTTATCGCGTAAGGGGTTAAAAATAAAATGTCGATTTTGTGAGAAGTTGATTGAATATGGCGCTAAAATATGTCCTCATTGTGGAAGGGACACAACTAATTAGTTAGTCTCCCCATTGAACAAGACGTCGTTCACCTTCAAGAGATCTTAACCGAGAAAGTTCTTGAGAAACTTCTAACGTTCCAACATATTTTCCAGCGTCATCATGCATAGCGAAATATCTAATCATTATGAAAGCTTCCCCTGCTTGAATCCAAAATTCTGCTACTTTTTTTTCTCCTGATTTAAACTTCTCTAAAATATCCTCTACGACATCCACACTATTGGGAGGATGGCATTTTTGAACGCTTCGACCAATAACTCCCCGACTCCTTGGAAATATTCGATCTTCTGTATCAGAATAATATGCTACTTTATCGTTCTCGTTTACAAAACTTAAATCTAAGGGTAGGGTTTTCAACATGATATTGATTTGTTCTATGGTTAAATTTCCGATGTCAAGGTTGAGAATACCCTCTACTTTTGCAGTTTTCGTTGGGAGAGGTTTATGAAGATCGACAGCAGAAACTGGCTTCCATTGGTCGCCGGGCGTAATTCCAAATACAAAGCCTATTTCTTCTTCGCCTTCACGAACATTTGTCCAATCAGGCTCGCTAAAAAACTCTAATGTCATTGGAAATAGAATATGTTCCTCTTTGTAAATCATATCCTCTATTTTTTGTAATGCTAATAGTATTTCTTCACTTTGTGTTGTTTTTAGCAATGGGCGTATCTCATCGTGAACAGCCCACATGACTTGTGGTGGCCCAGAAATTCCATGTTTCTCAAGGATTGGAAATAATTGGTTTTCTTTTCGGGCATAATGTATAGTAATCGCCCCTAATTTACGAAATAGTTCAACTTTATCGGATTCCGGGGCTGATCTAATTTGTCGTATTAAATTTGCAATTTCTAAGTTTTCTTGTAAATAGGTATGGATTGGATGTCCAGGGATCGTTTCGTACTCTTCTTTCATATTTAAAGAATCTCTAAATAATTCAACGTGTAAATCGCTTAACTTTGTGATCTCTTTCGGATCTAAATGTCCTTCGTCTATAAGTTGCTGCTCCAACTGAGCAATTTCATACGATGTTATGTCGCCGACAGCGTCTTTAAATTGAGCTTTTAATATATCAATTTCGACACCTTTATGCATATCAAGTAATAGTTTTTTCAACATTTCTTTTCGATCTTTCTCTGGAGGTATATCAGCACTGGCTTCAATAGCACTCTTAACGGTTGATATTATTCGTTCTAAAGAAACTTCTAATATTACCGCAACCATTTCTAGAGTTGCTTTTTTTCCTATCGTTTTCCTTACGATTGGATTTTTAAATCTCTTAGCTTTAGTAGAAAGTTTATACAATTCATCGTAAACTAATGGATATTTATCAATTAAAGGAAGTATTTTGGTTGAGTTATTTATTTCCATTTTTATTCTACTCTTAAACTATATATTGTGAGTTGTGTTAACGCTATATACAATTCATATTTCTTTATGAACATTTTCCTAAAAAATAATAAATAAAAAAAAAGTTGGATTATAGAAGTTTTACCTTAGTTATAAGTCTATTTTGCTTAAAATAGCTTTATAGAGATCGTTAGCAAATTCTGGTTGATATTTTAGAATTTTGTAAGAATCCAAAGTTAAGATTCGAAATTTTAAGATAATTTCATTGCTGTATTCTTGAACGTGAAATCTTGGTCTTGTTCCAAAAATATCGGCATATTTCGCGCAAAGTTCGTTAATTTTATCAATTATAATGCGGAAGTGAGTATAAGGTACTCTCATTTTAAAATTGTAGGTGTGTACGATATCTTGGTCGTTCTCAGAGAACGATGTAAAGAAGTTTTTTATATCTGTTTCTTCTTGTTTTCTAATCTCTTCGTTGTATACATCAATATCCAACCTTGCATTTCCTATATCTTGAGGAGCCCGAGTTTGTCTTTTGAAATGGATGTATTTCTTCCTCGATGAGAGCTTTATTGTATAGTTTAAAACTATTGAGGATACAACGTCAGAATTAGAAATTTCGACAATGATACGATCCATAGTTTCAATAACTACTTTTGTAAGTGTAATAGATTTTATTATGCCTTTATGGCCACTTATTTTAACTACATCGCCAATGTCGAAAGGATCTACTATCCATATTAGCAATCCGGCTACAAAATTAGAAAACACGCCGCTGAATATAAATGCTAACGCTGTGCTTACTGCCCCAGTTATTATTGCGGAATACTCTGCAGGAAGGGTAGTAAAAGAAGGAAATCCATTAATTATGAGATATAATAAAATTAAAATTGAGATTATTCTGAAAGCGAATAAAATTTTATTCTTCCTTGCTATTGGGATTCTTCCTATCCGATTAAATAGAATTGAGAGAAGCTTGTTAAAAATATATAACAAAAAAGCAATTAACACTACAACAATGAGTGCGAGAATGTCATTTTCAAAAAGAGACTCTATTTTTCATCACCCTCGCTCTCTAATTTTGTTTCAGGGAGACTTTTTTGATATTCTTCCCAGTCTCTATAGATTCTATCAGGGTACAACGTAAATAGAATATCTCTTAAAAGTGAATCCAAATAATTCAAAATGATCGTAGGATTACTTGATTTCACATACAGGCGAATACGAACACGTCCGAATCTAGTAGTGTCAATGGCATAATCGGGCATAATCCCGAATATTGGTTCATAAACTTTAAAAACATTATTTAACATTTCATCAAGAAGGTTAGGATTCAAACGCCCCAACAGTTCTAACTTCTTAACATAAGTAGTTGTCTTTATTTTGGCAGATAGAATTCTATTAATAAGCTTAATGTATTCTTTGTAATGACGTTTTTTGCGAAACTCTTCCCTTGTTAATGGTTCAAATATCTTAAATTTGTCGTGAGTAAATTTGACTGTGGTAAAACCATATACATTACTGTTGGGTATAATTATATCCACTCCATCAAACTCCCTTATTTTGGTGTAATTTAAATTGATTTCTCTTACAATTCCTTGAATTTCATTTGTTTCGATTAGATCTCCAATCTCAAATTGGTCCGATGATAATAACAGCGCTCCTGAAACCATATTATTAATAATATTTTTAAAATTTAAGGAAACAGCTACTACTATGAACGGCACTATGGCAAAAAACAGTGGACGATCAAACTCTATAAGAAACCAGAATAAAAATATGCTCCAAATTATATTTACAATAAGAGATACAATCATTCGATAAGAACGCTTTTTAGATACAAACGCAATAATGCTGCTGAGAGGTTTACGTATTATATAAACGAATATATTTATTAGGATTAAAATTTTGACAATTTGCTTCCATGTAGAGAGGTAAATTACTAGAATCGCAACGATAATAAGAATTAAATATATAACGAAATAGTATTTTTTCTTCATAATTCTATATCTTGATTTCTCGTTTATAAACAATTTTTTTTCGTGGACGAATAAACTATAAATTCTAATCTAGCGTAAGTTTTATTTAACCGAGAATCACAATTCTGTAAAAAATATGAGGCGTACGAGTAAATGATGTATAATAATTTAGATGACTTATCACCAGAACATGAAGAGGAACTTAATCTTTTGGAAACACACATTTCAGAATTATTCACACGTCTGGAAAAAAGTGAAATTCAAATAGAACTGTTAAAAGATGAGAATTTCCAACTAAAAGCTCAAATCCAAAAATTGCAGCAACAATCAAAACAAGCTCAATATAAAAGCCCTCGAGCTGAAACCATTAGAATCCCTAAAGATATTATTCCTACTGTTTCTTCTTCTGATACAAATGTAAGGCAAAATAAAAGAAAATGTCCAAATTGTGGTGCGTCGGGTTTTTCCATTAAAGAAGTGGACGATAAGACTCGTATTATTACTTATGTCCCAAGAAAAATTTACATGAAAAAGAAAGTATGTACCAAGTGTAGATTTGAGTTCTAAACCCTTATTCCTTTACTACTGAAGAATATTCTTCTAAAATCCTAATGAATTTTTATTTTTCCACCAATAAGGATTAGGGATAGCGTGAAATCGATCTCTATCAAATAACTTTATTTTGTTTTCGGTTAAAACAAAAGCAACACCACCCAAGAAAGGAACCCAATCTTGGTCCGGAGGTAACCCAAACCACCCATATTTTAACGCTATTAGAAAGATATCGTGCGTGACATGGATATCTATCCCTCCTTCTTGAGCATCGTTGATTCCGTTCCAAATAACATCTGCCGCATTTTGACAGTATGATTGAAATGGGAAAATTTTATCAGGAGAATAGAAACCAACTGCCCAACGATACAAAAATTCAAGGGGATTTTCATTTTTAAAAAGATTTAAAAAGAATTTTGGAGCAGTTCCCGCATGAAATAGCGGAGTTAGCACTCCATTCAAGGTTCCTTCCCCTCCAACGCTTCCAAATCCCGTCAAAATGTCTTCGGCTGTTTCTTGACAACGTTCGACAACACTATGAAACAATCTAATTGATCTTGATGTAGGTAACTTTTGACCAAAAATTGTAGCGACTTGATGTCCTTGAGGCGTTAATTTTAACTCAAACATCTTTTCAGACGCTGTAGGATTATTTCTGTGCGAATGTCGCAGAAGTAGAATTATTTTAGAGTTCTCTGGGAATTCCTTGAGAGCTTTAATAATATTGCGCGTTTGTAATGTCCATTCGGCATTTTCCCAAATGTTTACCCCTTCCATCTTATAAAATTAAAAGATACACTACTAAAAAAGTTAATTTAAGCTTAAAAGAAAAATTGAGATTATATTCTATCTCGTAGGTGGCTGAATATCACCATAAATCAACAATTTATCGACTATAGTTTGAAATAGCAAATCCACATTTTCTCCGGTTTTTGAAGAACATTCGAGGTAATCGAATTCTTCCATTACTGTAAGATAAGTTTCTATATCCTTTTTATTAAAAGACCTTTGTTCTTCTAAGTCTAACTTTCCAGCAACAATAAGCACAGGAAATTTTGGGTTTCTAATATTCGATCCCTCGTTAAATTTCAAAAGCCATTTATCTATATTTGTAATGCTATCACGCTTAGAAAGATCGCACATAAAGATCGCTGCAGACGATCCTTGAGCATAGATAGGTAAAAGAGAGCTAAACTTATCTTCTCCGGCAAAATCCCAAATTTGTAGCGTTATTTTCATAGTTTCCGTTTCTATGAATTTCATCAAAATTGCCGCTCCTAAAGTCGACTTTTGGTCATGATCAAACTTAGCAGTAATATATCGATTGATCAATGATGACTTACCAACACCTGAATCTCCAAATATACACATTTTGAAGGCTAAATTAAGTTTTTCCATAACCTGAATTCTTTACTAAAGGATTAAATTAATGAATTTGATTTTTAAAAAGTCTTTCAAACACTTTTCTTATACCATACCACAAGGCAAGTATTATACTTCCTTGTAATCAATTAAAGTTACATGGGTTAAAAAAATTTACTACTTTAAAATTTAAATTATATTCTAAAGATACGGTTGATCTTTTATTTTTTTACGCGCGCCATATTTCTTAGCTTGTTGATTCCAACCTAAATTTCCCATTTTTGTATAAAGAGTAATAGGTATGAATTTTTTTCCAAAAAGCTCAGTAGCTTCGACTGGAATATCTTTTCCGTCTGCTAAGGCTTGTGCTGCTATATCAAGCCCTTTTATCACATTTCTTACCATCCCTCCACGCTCTTCCAAGGATCGACCACCGATTGCTCCTCCCATTCCAAGCGATAATGCGCCTTTCCACTCAAATCCCACTTCTCTAGAAAATATTTTACAAATTGATACTGCAGTGTTATTATGCTGAGTTTCTGGAAAACCACAGTTGATGATTATCGCAAATCCTTGTTTGTCTCGATCTTCTTTTGATTTTCTATGATCAGCTATAAGCTCCAGTGCTTTAATAACTCCCGCAGGTAAACAATCAACATAGAGAGGAAATGCTAAAATAATCAAACCAGCTTCTTCCACTTTAGTGAGTAGGTTTTTCTGTCCTTCTTCTTTTCTAACGAGTTTGTAAATATATTCTTTACCAACTGTCAAACCATATTGTTCTAATCGTGAAATTAAGTAATCTCCAAGAGAATTAGATGTGCTTGACGCGCTTTTTGGGCTTCCAACTAGTAATAAAATGTTATTATTATTATTCATAGAATAGCTTCTACCTCTATTATTGCGTTATTAAAATTATCAGTAAAACCTGACAAGTCTTCACCTTTTAAGGATATTATAGCTCGCTGAAAAGGAGCCCACATATTAATGGCATTTCGAGCAACTAACGTTTTAAATATCTCTTCCTTTTCGGTATCGTGTTTGTCTATAAGCCCTATACTTAATAAGGACTGTTGTTTTTCGTATCTTTTTGAGTGATGAATCTCTCCATCTACTTTTGTAAAATAAGGTAATACTCGGCCTATTTGACGATCTAGGGCTTTTTTTAGAATTGACGAATATCCTCCAAACATAATGGGTGTAAGATAAATTATTAGATCGCTATGAATCATGTCATTTACAATATTTTCTTCGTAATCTTTAATTACACATTCGCCGGGGGTTTGAACCCAACATCCAAAACAACCAGTACAATAACCAATAACCTTATCTTCAAGACCAATGGAGATTACTTCCCAATTTAGATTCGTGAGTTCTTCAACCATTAAATCAAAAATCTTAGTAGATTCGTTATTAGTGGATTTGGTTCCATCTAAAATTAAAGCTTTCATTTCAAACTTCTCTATAAGTCATTATTATTTTTTTAAATGTAAATTAATATAAAATTTAATATTTCCCGCTTTAAAAAAAATGAATAGACCAATTTTAATAATATCTTGAAGAAGTTAAGCTAAACTCTTAAATTGTAGAAAAAAGTCAATTTTAAAATAAGTAAAATAAAAAAAAAATAAAAAAAGAAATTTTGCTTACTCTGTACTACCCATGATTTTATTCCACTTTTTGGAAGAGATGAAAAACAACCCTACCACAAGGCTAACAACTGGACCCATGATGAACATGGAGAAAGTTGGGTCCGCACCTTCAAAGAACATGGAATAGAATGCTAAAGGAAACCCTGCCGAAATTGCCAAGAATAATCCAGCCAAACCGGCAACTCGCACAAACTCTTTCTTTTTGGCTAGGAAAAGCCCTACTGCTACATATCCAAAAATAAAGGATGCAATCATATTCGTAGGCATAGTGAGCATATATATACTAGCTTCACCATAATCAGGTATTCTATTTAACATTCTTGTAGTTGCCGCAATTCCGTTTATGAAATTCAGAATGAATGCCATACCAACGCCCAAACCAAGTATTGCTTTACCCCAAGATTCTTTCCCATTGTTTCTTACTAGAATGAAGTATACCAATAAATTAGGGAAAAAAATCAGAAACCAAGGACCTGGTACCGCTGCTTTACTTTCCATAGCAGGAATATTTGGCCACATGGTGGCAAAAAGGGTTATAACTACGGCGATTACACCTACTGAATGAGCCCAATCCTTTTTCTGGTAAAAGCCCACACCCGCAACTAACCATAATATCCCTCCCAGAATACCGACACCCGCAAAAGCAGGTATGAAAAAGGGAGCTGTAAGTCTGCACTCTTGAGCGGCGGCGGTTTCGGCAGCCAAAATAGGTTCTAGAAAGAGAAAGATTAATAAATAGGAAAGAAATACTCCTAAAATCCCCAAAATGATGGAGACAAATCCCATAAATCCACTATATCTCATTTTTATTACCAATCCGTTTTTAATTTTATATTTAATTTTTTTTAAAATAAATTATATTTAAAAATAATATGGATTACAATTATATAAAAGTTTTCACAAAAGTAGAATTTTGATTTCTAAAATTGGGAATTAAGAAAAGATTGTCTGATTTATGCTTCTTCTTCAAAATATCGATTATTTAAAAAAAGTTGGGATATCATATATCTATCTAAAAGCCCTATTTTCGTCCTATACCAAACAGATGCCCTTTGTATACAAAAACTTTAGCTTCTTTGGCACCTGCTTTAAGTAATACATCTTTAAAACCTTCTTCGGAGTAGAATTCTATATCGGTGTAAATATATTTGACCCATTTAGTGAAAATATTAAGAAACGCATGGTCTATGTCTGGCACATTTGTATAGCTGTGAATTATTACAACTCCATTCTCCTTAACAATCCTAAACGCTTCTGACAGAATAGACTCTTTAGATACATCTTTAAAATTAGTGTTTCTGAAGTGATAAGGGACAAATACTCCGTCAAAAAAATTATCCGATTCTCTGATGGTATTGCTAAATAAAGAAGTATTTTGAACATTCTCCAAGCCCAATTTATAAATGTTTTCAAAAGCCTCTTTATTAGATAAGATAAATAAATTCTTAGTTAATGTAGAAAAAATGTTTATACATTTAACATTAATAAAATTACTAAACCATATATAAAGCATAGTTCCAAATTTCTTATCTTCTAAATCCGAGAGTACTTTTTCTTCAACTACTTCTTTAATGATCTCTGGTAGAAATTTACTCTGCTCAGCTTCGATTAACCCAAATTCTATAATATGTTTTAGAATTGTGTTAATGAGAATTTCAGTGTATTGAGTTGCTTCAACTGATTCGACTCTATCTTTTTTATCGTAATTGAACTTAACTAACCCTTTCTTTTCTAAATTGTCTAAACTATAGTAAAGACTTGAACTAGAGAATATTTTATTTGCTTGGATAAAATTTTTAAATTTTTTTGCCCCAGCGGGAACATCGTTAAAATTAGTTATTTCCGCTACCTTTTGTTTTTCTCTGGTTAAAAATTGCGAAATTTCGTTATATAAATTATGTCGAACTACTGGCTTCGTGTGTTTCATCAATAGTTGTAGCATTACCATATCTACAATGGAGAGGTTCACGATATCCTTAATTGAAAAACTATCAATAGACTTTTTTTTCTCGGTTTGATCGGGCATAATCGTTAAATTTCAAGAGCAATATTTTCAATCTCTATTCAACAATTAATTCACTTTTGTTATTAAATTTTATTCTTGGGAATCATAAATTCCAAATTTTTTATAGCACCAAAATTCTCTGGAACAACCAACTCAATTTTATGTTAAACCGTTTTAGACGGGTCATATTAATAAAATTTAGCGATTATGATAAATATCCTAAATAATTATCATAAAAAAGAAAAGAAAAAAAAACTATTATTTTGAATCTTTCTGATTATCTTTAGCGATTATGAGGTTATTTAATATTCTTCTTAAATAATCTTCAAAAGTATCTCTTTCTCCCTCTGTTAGATTGCCGTAAAATACTTCTGTCATTTCTCCAGATATTTTTTCGTAATCTTCTTTGAATTTTTTACTCTTGTCAGAGAGTTTAACAATAAATTCTCTTCTATCTTTACCAGATTCTCTCGATAAAAAATCCTTTTTTTCAAGCCGATCTAACATCGTAGTTAATGTAGATTTTGTTAGTTGAGTTTTGATTGAAAGCTCGCGTATAGGTATATTGTCTCGCTGCCAGAGAGTGTAAAGTATTCGCCCTCGTCCCGAATTTAATTCGTCAAGACCGTAATCCTTTAGCATTTTATTAAAGATTCTGTTAGTGATTTGGTGAATTTTAGCAATTAAAAATCCACTTTCTCGCTGTTCTTGCTTTTCTGGATTCATAACTTAAAGTTTACCTGTTTCAATTTGTAATAATACCTAGCATTCTTAGGAGTCAATCGCAGTAAAGTATAATCTGAATCTTCGATTCCTTTTGGATAATATTTCGTCCACCAATCTAACCAAATATTTTTCTTTAACTTGATATCGTCGATGAATTCCACTGAGCCCCCCAACATAAACCCTTGGAAATTATCTGCGTCACAAAAATAAACGCACAATAAAGGATTATTTTTTAAATGCTCAACTTTTGTCGAAGATGTATTGGTTGATATGTAGATTGTAAAAATATCTTCTTGGTTTTGAAAAAATTCTGAGAATTCTGGAAACTGTTCCTTGTTTCTTAAATTAAACATTGCCCTAGTTATTGGAAAACCTTCTGAGTCAATTGTTGTAAGATATGCCGCTTTTGATTCTGAGATTAGTTTTAATGCCGATTTTTTAACTTTTTCTACCTCTTCAAGTCCCATTATTCACACGACCTTGTTTTTTATTTATTACTATAGATATTTTCTTATTTCTTCTAAATTGCGCTTCGCATTTGGATCTTTTTCAAGACTATTTTTTAGAATATCGCAAATATAATCGTCACAATAAGCACAATTTTCCAACTCTTTTTCAGTACAACACTTTTTAATGTCGCAGTTATCAACCCAACTAAAATGCCTGCCTTCTTTACAGCACCCATCGCAATAAATCTCCTCAGGTTTGAATTTCATATTATCACTTGACCATTCTTTTGCGATTTTCTTGATTTCTTCTACATCATTTTTTTGAGTTGCTAAATAAGCTGGACATTCAGCACAATTAATTCCACAATGTGATAAGATTTTGTCTATAATTGTCACCTAAGTTTACTTTTAATCGTCTAACGCTTTTTTAATTAATATTATAAAAAAAATTAGTTCGTCGTCGTACTATCCTATATCGTAATATTTAAACATTTTCATTTTTCAAATATGAAAATCTTTTTTTACATCTCCTCCTAATAAACTTTAAGATGCCAAAAAATTTCCCTCTGAATCATAAAGGGTTCCATCCGTTTGGAGATTTAATTGGTTTAAAATTTACTAAACTCGAAAAGGGATATTCCCAATGCACTTTAGACATTGTTGACAAATTGCTAAATCCTCACAAAGTAGTACATGGGGGAGTATTGTACTCAATGGCAGATACGGGGATGGGGGCAGCAGCGTATACCACTTTAGCTAAAAACGAACTTTGTGCAACAATTGAAATCAAAATTAATTACTTTAAAGCTACAAGGGCTGGTGTGCTTACTTGCAATACAAAAGTAATACATCAAGGCAAGAAAATTGTTGCAATGGATTCTGAAATTTTAAACGACGGTCAAATTGTAGCAAAAGCTATGGGAACTTATTCTATATTTAAACCGAAAAATAATTCTTAAATCCTACTATTGGACAAAGGTTACATTAAATAAGTTTAATATTGATTATTCTATTGTTTCCTATTGAGAATTACGCCCAAGTTACGGGGGTATACGGATAAGTAGTAGCCTAAGCCGTGTTCTTCAACTTTATTTTTAGTTTCTTCAGGTAAGTTTTCTACGGACATTCCTTTCAAGAGTAATCTTGTCTCTTCCTCGCTAAAAGATGGTCCAGGTTCGATCCAATTTATAACTTTCTCGTTTGCAGGGCACACTTTTTGACAATGAAGGCAACCAACTAAGCAATTATGCCAGGACGGATCAATCCAGTCCGGAAAAGGCACATCAACGGAATGTTCGTTATGAAAAGTTAAACACCGTTCGGCGCGTAAAAGAAACTCATCTTTAGGAATGGCTCCAGTAGGGCAACTACGGACACATGCAGAACACTCCTTGCAAAGATCCATCATTCGTAATTCTTGCCAATTGTCTTGTTCGTAAGGAAAATCGGAGTAAAACGTAAACAAACGATGAAAACTACCCATTCCTTGTATATATGTAATATTATTTCTACCGTATTCAGCTAATCCGACACGTACAGCTAAAGTTTTTTGAGGTAGACGAGCAAATTCTACGCTATAGCCGCTCGGATTTAACAAGTCACTTAAAAACGCCTTTGATTCTTTGATTAACGCTCCACCATGTAAATAAGTTGGGGGTACTATCAGAGGTACTTCTTTATTTTTCCAGGTAAAAACGATTTTGTATTGGGGTTGTGGCATTGCTATCATAAAAAGAGATTTTACCTCACCAAAATCCGTCTTAGGTTCAAATTCAAAATATTTTTCATACTCTTTGTAGAATGCTGGATCTAAAAGCTTCTCGTCGTTAAAAGTTTTAACTGCGATTTGTAAATCTGGGATGCGTTTAGCCGTAATGACTTTTCCTTTATATCCTTTTAATTCTAATATTTTGTAAAATTTCTCAATAATCGTATTATCACTCATCGTCGCTTAGGCTCTATGCAATATTAATTAAATAATACTCGACACTTAATAGTCTTATTTCATTTTTTATTGATTTTAGTAATTAAAATATAATTAAAACAATCACTAGCAAATTTGATAGGTTTATTGGGATAATTGATCGTTTTACCACTAAATTTAGCTAAAATAAACATTTTTGGTGGTAAAAAAGATAGTTTTATTAATAAATAGGGTAGAATGTTTAAATATTAGAATTATATTTAAAATCTTAATACATAAAAGGTGTTAAATTAAATGGCTCTTCCGAATATCGATATATTAAATGGAATTACTGGTCTAGAAATTATTCTTAGTGGCTATATATTAGGCTTTATTCTTATTTTCAAGCATGCACGAAAAGCACCAAACAAAAAAGTTAAAAAAAACTTAATATTAAGCGGAATTGGTTTGATCACACTTTTTCAAGCATGGTTTGGCGTTTCAGCAAGTTTTACATTAATGGTGTTAGGATTTGACGCTCTACCGGGCGTCCCAATAAATGTTCAGGTATTTTCATATGCATGGGGACCAACTATAGGAGTTCCCATTTGGGCGTATATCACATCGAGTTTATTCAAAAAAGGTCGCTACAAAATACCTATTACGGGAATATTCCTAATATTGAGCATTATTTTTGCGGTGTTCGTCTATTTTGTTCCTGGTTCTACTTCCTGGCATGCATCACCAAGTGGATTACCTGAAACAGGAATCAGAGGCGTAGCTTTGTATACGCTAGGGATTATGTTGATTATAATGATGGTATTTCTAGGACCTATCGCTATTATATCGGGTTTAAAAATAGAGGACAAAAGCGCTAAATGGAAGAGATTCATGTTTGGTTTTGGGATAATAATGGGGTCCCTCTTTGGAATTGTCGATGCGGGAGTTTCAGGTCTTCCCTTAATTGGTTTAGCTATTGTCAAAGCAGGTATTTTTACATCAATTTTTCTAATATATGAAGGAATAGACAAAGGAACATAATTTTAACAAATCAGAAATAAAAAGAGTTGAGTATAATGGGGATTGAGCAAAGATTAGGTAAAGATAAGTCGTTAAAAAAACGAATCATGACGACTATGGTCATTAGTATTTTAATACCGTTCATGATTTTAACCTTAGTATTAATATTAATGCTAATATCGAATATAGACGAATTTATTGTGGATGGTCACAGTCAACTTGAAGTACTCAAACTACCGATAATCTTATCTTTCTCTCTTATTGCGGTAGGAGTTATTTTTATAGTACTTTTTGGAGTCATTAGAATCGCTAATAGAATTACATTACCTATTATTGATTTAACTCATTCATTAGAAAATATTACTGAAGGAGATCTGTCTCAAGAAATTATTATTGATGGCAGGATCAGAGGGAATGAGATTGGTTTGCTCGCCCAATCGTTTCAAAGTTTATTAGTAACAATGCGTTTGGGAAATAAAAGTTATTATCAAGGAGATTTAACTGTCGCGTTCGCAAATTATAACGCAGCTTTAGATTTATTTAAATCAACAAAAGATCACCATGGGCAAGGAATGTGTTTGAATAACATTGGAAATATCTATAGAAATTGGGGCGATTTAAAAGAAGCAATGGAATCTTACGATAAGGCTATTGAAATTGCTTTAGAACACGACGATATTTCTGGCTTAGGTCCTCGCTACAATAATAGAGGGCTTCTTTTCCTTTCAGAAGAAAACTGGACAAAAGCAATGAACGATTTTAACAAGGCTCTTGAGATGGATAAGGAAATGGGAGATGAAGAAGGAATAGCCTCAAGAAAAAGAAACATAGGTATACTTCACATGCTTAAGAAAGAGTTAGATCTAGCTCAAGAGTTCCTAGATGAGGCAATTCAGTTAGATAGTAAATGGGAATATAATGTTGGATTAGCGGAAGATGAGTTTCAACTAGGAAGACTTGCTTTATTGAAGAACAATAATGAATTAGCGGAAGAGCATTTTAAAGATTCTTTAAAATTTGCTGAAGGTCTTGGAAACTATCCACTAATGAAAAATGTTCTTGAAATATTAGTAGATTTGTATGAAAATCAAGGAAATACAACGCTCCATCATAAGGCGGAGAACGAGCTTTCAAAATTAACCACTGTACTCGTTCGAAAAAAAGACGTAATATTTGTAATAGATCAATCAGGAAGCATGCATGAATGGGGAAAAATGGGAGCCGCTCGAACAGGAGCTTTAGGAGTTTTTAACGAAACGATTAACATCGGGGATCGAATAGCTGTTATAGGATTCCATTCTAAAACATTAGTACATCTAAAATTGACTGAGAAGAAAGGAGCTTTTTCTGACATTACAGATATTTTTAACAATTTGAAAGCTCAACCATATAACACTCGCTTATACGATTCTATAGCTCAAGCGATAGAAATGTTAATAGAAGCACCAAGAATTAGGGGTGAAGAATCTCAGGAACGCCTGAAATGGGTCGTTACTTTAACAGATGGAGAAGATAACGAAAGTAAAAACTATAATCCAAAAAAAATATCAAAATTAATTCAAACTATCAAACCACCCCTGAATTTTATATTAATTGGAATTGGCCCCGAACTTAAAAAATATCATCGTAAGATGACTGATATGGTTAATGCCACTCCACGTGGAAAATATATCACCATTTATTCTGTTAAAAATGTTCAAAAACGAATAGAAAATGCTTTTAAAACAGTTAAGGAAATTATGGCATCATCTGAAATAGAAGGTTTCGTACCGGAGGAAGGATAAAAATGTCAATACAAAAACAACGCAAATTTGGAATCAGACAACAAATTCTTGTTAGTTTCGTTATTTTATGCATAATTGCTTTGGGGAGTATTGCTATAACTGCAGCAATATTCAATAATATGATCGGCGATAATATAGTTGGTGCTACACTTGAAGAACAAGAGCAAATTGTTGAAAACTTACAGACACAGATGGCTATAATATTTGTTTCGCTATGGGAAATAATCGTAATAAGTCTTTTTATAGGCTTAAAATTATCTGATTCAGTAGTGAAACCAATACATAAGTTGACTAATATAGCACTAAAATTATGCACTCACGATCTAAAAACAGTTTCTTTTGAAGAGATAGACACTGATTTTGATGAAGAGATAGAGGTGCAAAATACAGAAATAGGTAATTTAACAGAAGCTTTTAAAAAGTTAGTGAAAAAAGTTAAAGAGGATATGGAATAGAGACTGTTCCTGCGATACGAGCAATTTTCCATTCTAATTACTCACCTATATAATTAGATAAAAGTTGTACAATTCCAACAAAACTCTCTAATATTTATTTAAGTGATTAAATCTACTAACATTATGGAATATTAAATTATAATTTATTTTATTGAGATATTAAATGTCAATCCAATTAATTAACGTTAAACCACTTTGGAATCGTCGTTTTAAAAGAGCAGTCTATTCTTGCATAATAGCAAATTTAATAGGAGATCCTGAGCCTGAAGTAATAGGATGCTCGTTTAGTGCTGAAATGAAGGCGTTTGATTTAACCGGTAAGGAGGTATTCCTCACCGAATTCTCTTCGAACATAACATGTTTCGACATCTCTTCGGTTAGTAAAGAGAAAACCATAGAATTAATATCAGGTTCGTTAGATGGAACAGTATATGTAATGGATATAAAAGGAAATCCCATTTGGGAAGCGGATTTAAAATCCCCTATTCTGTGTATGGAAACAGGTGATATTATAGCGGATTCTAGGAGTGAGGTTATAGTTGGGCTCGAAAATCAACGATTAATTGGATTAGATAATGAAGGGAAGGAATTCCTTAAATATGTGGCAAAAGAAACAATACTAGATTGCACTATCGGTTACCTCTCAGATGATTTTTTAGGGAAAATTTTCGTACTGCTTAAATCGGGAAAGCTTGTTAATGTCGATAACAAAGGTAATTCAGTAGTTGTTTCACAACTTCAAAATAGCCCGACAAGCATCGATTTTTGTGAATTTTACGGACAACCTACTTTAATCATAGGTGATAGGGCTGGATCAATAAAAATCATTAATTCTGACTTAGAAATCATTGGTGAATACAGCTTAGAAGATAAAATTACAAGTATTGACAACATTATCATGCTTTCAGAATATAACAAAGATGTTTTCTTGGTTGTAGCATCAAAAAACACCATTACTCTTTTAAGTTTAAGGAAAGGAAATATAATAGAATCCAACAAGAAACTGGTTAAAATTGATGCACAAACACAACCGCCTTCTGTTGTCGAAACAGAACCTGTAACTGAACCAATAACTGAACAACCAACAAAAAAACAACCTGATCCAGATGTATCCTCTATAACTACCCCCATTGCATCAGATGAGGTGCCCCAAACCGTCCGTGTGCTTCGAGGAGGCCAAATTGAAGGAGGAGATTACATTTTTAAAGTCAAAGTAATTAACAATAAAATCTATAACATAACTGATGTTGATATTCATATACTTTCCTACCCTGAAGAGAGTTTGGTTTTATCGCGCGTCGATGGACACCAAAAAAGTTCTACAGATAGAGCAAAATTCCATAAGATTTCTAAGGGGGGAGGTTTTGTTAGCCCATCTTTTGTTTTTAAACCAAAAAAGGACTGCTTAAAAGGAAAAATTCACGCAGTCATAAATTTCATTGACGAAGAAGATCGAATCAAGACAATAAACGTTGAACCTCACGACATCCGAATTATTTGTGGATTACTGAGACCAAAAAAGGTAACTAGTGAAGAGTTTGACGAGCTTACCAGCGATCTTCTTACTTTCAAAAAAGTTGGTCAAGACCTTACAATCTACTACAAACCCGAGCAACTTTACCAGAAATTATTTGTTTTATTAAAAAATAAAAACTTTGCAATTATTGATTCCGAACAACAAGATTCAAGTGGGGAATTCTTAGGAGTTATAAAAGGTTTTGCAGAAGGAACTTTTAAAAAAAATGCTGTAGGATTGAAATTATCCATAACAGGGACTACGGGTGAACAATTTTCGACATTAAAAGTAGAAGTTTTTGCAGAAGATAAAGATATGACTCCCTCTATCATCAATGAGTTTGAAAATGCCGTAAATCCTCAATCTTGTCCAGAATGTGAAGGAAATATACCCATTGATCTTATTAAGCAAATGATGACAGGTTCTATTGCATATTGTGAAGCTTGTGGCTCACAACTACACGAACTAAGTGAATAATAAAAAAAATTAATTGAAAGAATTCTTTGTTTTTGGTTTTTAAAGGTTAGTCATCTCTAAACTGATTTCCCACAATCGTTTAGCATATTCTTCGTTATATGATTCTTTAGAAGAAGGTTTTGTTTTCTTTTTAGTGAAATATTTTCCTGTAATTCCCTCTACTTCTGGTGAAGTGGCTAAGAAAATTGAAGTTTCAGCACCAATTTCAGGGCTTTTAAAGAATTTTTTTGCGAAACCCTTACTGGTTGATGACCGATCTCGACCCAAATTAGTATTAATAAGCCCGGGGTGGACAACATTTACGGTTACATTAGAACCTTCTAATTTTCTGCTGAGCTCATAAGATACAAGAGTCATTGCTAATTTTGAACTTCCGTACAACCCCATAAACCGTCCTTTCTTGTTTTCTCTTTGTAAATCCTCAAAATCTATCTTCCCCATTCTATGTGCCGCTGAACCTACATTAATGATGCGACTTGGTGCTGATTTTTTTAATACACCAAGTAGTAAATTAGTCAGTAAAAAAGGTGCAAGGTGGTTAACGGCAAAATTCATCTCAAAACCATCTACAGAATAAACTTTTTTTGATAACATAACTCCAGCGTTATTTATCAGAACATGAAGTTTATCATATTTGCTCCTGAATTCATTTACAAAATTGCGAATTTCTTTTTGGGAGGATAAATCACACAAAAATAAATCTATATTCTCGTTGCCAGTGATTTCGATTATCTCATTTTGTGCTGATTCACCGCGTTCTTTATTGCGACATAACATTACTATTGTGGCGTTCATCTTTGCTAACTCAATAGCGGTAGCTTTGCCAATGCCGGAGTTCGCACCGGTTATTATACATATTTTATTTTGCATACTCTTGATTGAAATTAAATACATTTCAATTTTCTTATTATTTCTTATATAGTAAAAATAAAGTTTAGAAATCCTTAAAATTCATATGGTTATGTAATATTCCCCATTTAAGTGTATAATTTAAGGTAAAAAATCATGAACATAATAGAAGAACCTTCAAGAAAAACACCTATTATGGCTGAAACCGATGTTATAATCGTTGGAGGAGGTCCAGCTGGGCTTTCAGCTTCTATCGCTGCTGCGAGAGAAGGAGCAAACACGATACTTGTTGAACGCTACGGCTGTTTTGGAGGAGTTATAACACAAACGATGGTTGGAACTATTGCTTGGTATCGATACGCAAAAACTGTTGATGCAGGTGGAATTGGGTTAGAATTCGAAACATTAGCGAAAGACACGAATGGAAGCATTAATGTATTCGGAAACATAAAGAATAAAGAAATGATTAAAACCATAGAACAGGAGGGGTTGATGGTTAATGGAGTTCCAACATATGAAATCTTAGATACTGAAATGTTTAAATATATAGCAGACAAGCTCGTACAAGATGCAAACATAACACCTATACTCCATTGCTCTGCTGTTGATGCGATAATGGAAGATCAAACAATTAAAGGAATTATCACGGAAAGTAAATCGGGGAGACAAGCGATTTTAGCAAAGCGAGTAATAGATGCCACGGGAGATGCCGATATTGCGTATCATTCAGGAGTGCCTTTTCGTAAAAGCCCAAAGAACGAATTAATGGAAGTAACGGTTAATTATGGTTGTAGTGGAATAAATATTGGCAAATTTCTTATGTATGTATATTTAAATCCTGGTAGTATAGGAGACTGGGGTGATACTTCTGGAAAGGAAGACAGTTCTTTTAGCACATATTTGGTAGAACCATTTAACAAGGCCAAAGAAGCTGGTGAGATACCAAAAGATGTTGATATAGAAAGTTTTTGGACCAATTATACAGATGCGGGAGAAATTACATCTTTCAATGGGATTCACATGACAGATATAGACCCTACAGATGTATGGGACCTCACGAAAGCAGAAATAGAAGGTAGAAAGCGAGTTATGTGGGCAGTTGAAGCATTAAAGAAGTATACTCCCGGTTTTAAAAAAGCAAGACTAAGAACGATCGGAGCATCTTTGGGTACCAGAGAATCGAGAAAAATTATAGGTGAATATGAGATCACCGAAAACGATGTAAGAAATGAGGGGCGTTTCGATGATTCCATTGGGATATGCCCTGAGTTCATAGACGGTTATGGCATAGCGATCATGCCTACATCAGGCCGATATTTTCAAGTTCCATATGGGATTATCGTTCCTCAGAAGGTAGAAAACCTACTCGTAGTTGGTCGTTGTGTGGCAGGTGATAAAATATCTCACGCAGCTACCCGACAGATGTGTTGTTGTACAGTTACCGGTCAAGGAGCAGGAGTTGCTGCCGCTATTTCGTACAAAGACAATGTATCTTGTCGAGACGTTAGTATTTCTAAGGTTCAAACAAGTCTTAAGAAACAAGGAGTTAGAATTGAATAAGTTTTTATTTTAATTTCTATAGATTTAGATTTCACGATATTCTCTTAGAGCAAACTAAAACTATTTAAAATCATATTTTTATACAATGAATATCTTAATATAATTATCTTATTTTACATAATTGTCAAAGAAGTTGACGATCTATAATTTTTCGGTTATTACGAGTGATGGTTTTCCTTATTATACCTTGGATGTGAAGGAAGCTCCAAACAACACAAAATTAAATTTGCGATTTTTTGATTTTTCGAAAGAAGAACTAAATCATCAATCTGATTTTGAAGTATCTAATTCTTTTGAATTAAATGCCGGATTAGTTTCAGCATTATTTAAATTCGCACGAGCGATGTCTAAGAACATTCATATACTTGAATTTAATTCTGACGAATCACTATACTTTGAAAAAGATAAAACTCAATTTTTAGGAGATGTTTTAATCACATGTCAAACAGAGTCGTATCTATTTCATAAATCAGTTTACGCAAAAATTAAGTTGATTTACGATTCGCTCATTACGTATAAAATTCCTTTAGAATCTGCTATCGAGATATTACCCGTTCAAGAGGAAAAAATCTACAATATTTTAACCGATTTTGAAGCAAAAGCCCGGGTTAGTGAACATAAGACTCAATTAAAACGATTAGGAAACGATTTTCTAAAAGAGATGAAAAATTACGGCTTAAGGGATGTTTGTATTACGTCGTTCGATCTTTCTCCCATAATGATTCTCGG
Source organism: Promethearchaeota archaeon (assembly GCA_030599585.1). GTDB lineage: Archaea > Asgardarchaeota > Lokiarchaeia > Sigyniarchaeales > SOKP01 > SOKP01. Next base: position 239,376 of record JAUVNS010000006.1, read on the forward strand.
AAAAAAATACACCTCTGACGATATCCACGAAATTTTAAGAAATATTGGAAACGTTCCAGAAATTCCACCATTAAATTGGGTGTATCGCCAATCAACTCACGCTGGCGAGCAAATATGGGTTTACATCTATAAATCGGATGTTGGACCAACTATTGAAGGCTTATTTGAACCCTATCTTTATTTACTTTTTTGCGATCTTAACTCCTACCTTGGAGAAATACCAGAAGTTCTTGGAAATAAAATTAATAGGATTTTAAGCTAGGCAACAATATCTATAAATGAAGCAAATAAAGAATTTAACCTACATTTTCTGATAGGTTCTTTAAAAACTTAGAAGATATGACAGATTCCAATTTCTCCGTTATTTAAGTAGCTTTCAAAATTACCGTTTAGCTGTGACTTAAATTCCCTATCACTCTGAGCAATGATTTTGCTAAAGGGAGTGTTTTGAATATTTCCTTGCTTATCGTAAATTAAGAATTGATACGAAAATGTAGGGATTGACTCGTATAAATGTGGTACCTTTATCATGGTGTGAATTCTGTATCCATTGATCTTGAGATCTTCCATATTGTTAACCCTGTTATTAGAAAAATAAGTTTTTATTACAATTAATATCTATCAAAACCTAATTGTAATATTTAAATTGCTCTATTCAATTTTTGAAGTATTGAATTTTGATAGGATTAAAAGCATAAAAATCTCCTTTTCTATCGAATAAAAACATAAAAAAGTCGTAATAGAATTATACATCTGTTATGGTTACCGTAATTTATTATATAAGCACCACTTAAATTCTCAAAATTCATATTCCCTACATCAAAATTTCTGAATTCCTTATAATCGTAGAATTAACAATGTTAAAGACTAATAATTCATTTCAGCTGCTTCGTACATCAAAAAGTAAATGTAAATTGCAATTTTTGAAAGATAGAAATCTAACTTTTACTGTTAATCCAATTTAACATTTATAGAGGAATTAAGTCAAATTTTCTGATAAATTTTTTATCAATTTAGAAATAGGATATGCTTCAATTACTCCGTAATTTAAGTAACTTTTAAAATTTTCTTTTAATTTAGATTTAAATTCAGCATCGGTTTTAGCATTGATTCTACTGAATGGGTAGTTCTGAATTTCACTATTTTTATTGTAAATTAAAAATTGGTATGAATATGTTAGGATTTTCTCGTATAATTGCGGTACCTTTATAGCGATATGAATTCTATATCCTTTAATCTTGAAATCTTCCATTTTTTTAACCCTGTTATTAATAAGATTATAAAATGATTATTAAGTATCAAAATCAAATTGCAATATTTAAATAGCTATATTCTCTTTTTGAGGTATTGAATTTTTTTAGGGTTAATTGCGATAACAATCCTTTTCTTATCATATAATAAAGTGAAGGGCAACTTAAGAACTAAACAATTGCTATGGTAAACAGAATTAATTAACTAAATTCCCGTTTGTTTATCTACTTGCCTAAACATTACATAAAATTTTACGATCTCATTGTAGTCGTGGAATAGAGAATATTAAAGGTTAAAAATTCATATTTGTTGCCTCAATATTCAAAACTAAAATAATTATTGCTACTTTTGGAAGTTTGAGAGCTACAATTTGCTGTTAATCCAATTTATCAAGAAGTATACTTCAAAAATTAGATATAGCGATTTATATACCAGCTTCAAAATTATTAATATAGCATAATTTTAACACAATTTAACACAAGGTAGACTAAAAATGAAAACAAAATACATTGTATTAGGACTTTTTGTTATAGGGATTCTATTTGTTAGTTCAAGTTTTGGATACGGTTTTGATGATAATGATGATCCACCTGTAGGAGATGACGATAATGATGGTATTGACGACGAGTACGAGGATGAGAACAAAAGAAACATCGAAGTCTGGATAGGCGAAAATGTAATAGAAATAGCTTCAATAAAAAGAACCGAAACGCAAAAAGATATCATCGATCTTAGAGTAGGATTTAATGATTACGGTATTTCCATTCGAGTTTCCTATGGGACATATATTATACATGCTCCAGAAGAACCAGAAGAACCACAAGAACCTGATAAACCTGATGAACCTGAGGAGCCTATAGAAGAAATAGTTGTTGCAAACGGAGAAAGTTATGAGGATACAATTGAATATAAAATAACATTCGAAGTATTGTTCCGTGGTCTTATTGAATATGTTGATGTTAACGACAATGGTGTTTTAGAAGAAGATATTGACGAAATCGTTTCAGATTATGGATTCAATTCATTTCAACCAATTAATTATAGCCTTGAAAGCATTTCAGAAGATAGCAACAAACACTACATTTTGATCAACACTACTGACGGAATATTTGCGCTACACATTTTTCTCGTAGAGGAATTCGTGTATATCGATGAAAATCTGATCTCTCCTACTCAAGCAAAGATCGACATTGAAATTACAAACTATGACTACGTAGATAACAACTCAAAGTTAGCTTTATTTACGAAACTATGGTCTGAGGAGACTTATAATGAAAGAGAGGAAACTGAAGACGAAGAAGATGGATATGCAACTGACGAGAAAGAAGTATTCGTGGAAAACGATGTGTACTCAGGGTTTTTCAGTTGGAAAGAAACAGCGTTAGTTGATGGAGTTGAAATGGAGGTACTAGCAAGGAGAGTTACTCACGAGGAAGAAGAACTTCAAAGGTTATATCTATGTTATCCACGAGGTAACCATATATATCACGATCCTAAAATCGGTATTCTAATCGGATTACCTGTGGACGATTTTACACCAATAGTTATGACTGTGTCTATAATTTCAATAATTGGAGCAGCTACCATAGTGGGAATAGTACTTAGGAAAAAAAGAATCCTTTAATAAACAAATTAAAAAAAATTTATTATTTTTTTTATCAAATTAAATACACAAAAAAAGGAAGATAAAACTACTAAAAATTATTAAAGCCAAATATATGTAATGTTTAGTGAAGAGATTTTATTAAATAAAACTTAAAGGAACATTTCTTAACGAAAATGAAAAAACGAGCTCTATGGGTTGGATGTTTTCTTTTCACAATATTGCTGTTTAACTTTAGCATCGGTTTTGCAGCTGCTTTAACAAACGATAATTCATTTGTTATTAGCAGCGATGACGTTGATAATGATGCTATAGACGACAACTTCGAAGATCTTAATAAAAGAAAAATCGAAGTAGATATTTCAGAAAACGAGGCGACAATCCAATCAATCAGACAAGGGACTGAAACGAAAGATCTGATAAGAACAGATATTGTGTATAGCGAATATGGTGTCGAGATTCAAATTGGATACAAATCGAGCATAGAAGCGGATTTTGAAATAACTTTTGGAATAACATTTCGCGAGTTAATTGAGTTTATTGATAATGACTTTAACGGATTGTACGATCCAGAAGTTGATCAAAGTATCCAAAATTACACTCTGAATGACTTCTTACCAATTTATTACGAAAAGGTAGTTATCCAGGATGAGAGCTTCCTGCATCATCTTAGAATTCAGACTGTGAGTAGCAACTTTACTTTAAACGTATATTTTGCAGAAGAATTTACTATAGTTGAAAACTCGTTAATAAGTCCTACCCAAGCAAAAATCGACATTGAAATAGAAAATTTTAATTATTTAAACGATAGTTCTCAAATTGCATTATATACTAGCTTGGATTCTGAGGCGGATTTTCAAAGACACAATGATACTGAAGATGAGGAAAAAGGTTATGCGAAAGCTGAACTTGGAATAGCAACGGTCGTGAATGAATACACAGGATTCTATTCTTGGAACGAAAGCGGAATTGTTGACGAGGCTTCACAAAACATTCTCGTAAGTGGTATCTTACCTGATGATATTATTGAGAACGGTAATAAGGTGTATCTCAATTACCCTCGCGGAGTAATCATATATCATTCTTCTAAAATCGGCATTGAAGGTTTATTGATAACCGAAGAATTCCCTCTGTTAGGCCTCGCTTTATTGTTAATTGCAATAGGTGCTGTAAGTTCGATAGTAGCATATTCAGTATATCATCGAGAGAAAAGTAAGCCTAAAGGCAAGGCCGAGAGAAGAGATCGAGAGAAAAGTGGTATGTTGAAAACTCAAAGACAAGAATTTGTCAAGTTATTTGATAGTAAACTAGCCCTTCAAATACTTGAAGAAGAGGACGCTATTAGAAATCTTTACGATAAGGGGGATATCGAGATAACAGCAATTTCAAATGATTTTTACGAAACTGTCGATAATTTCGGTTTTAAGGGGAATGAAAAAAGCGAATTTATTAAAGAAATGCTCAACTTGCGCCCATTTGAGAGAGAAGTAATCCTTAGAGAAATGTTGATAAAATCTCAATAAGTAAGGAAATGAATATTCTTAAAATAATGCCGGTTGAAACAACTGAATACGAAACTCTTATTTTAACTTTAGTTCAGGATTATCTCAACCAAAATAAATATTTTAACATGAGGAAGGTAGTTTCTTTTATTAATGCTAAATTGAGGTCTTATTCAGTTGATCTTAATTACCGAGCGATTGAAGAAATTCTAAGATCTTTAACAAAAAAGAAATTGATTGATGAAGGCACTAGATTTACGAAATTAGATGTCTTGAATAACAAGAATAGGAAACAAATATACGATTTCATCTTAAAAAATCCGGGTGTATACTTTAATACAATCGTTCGGGACTTAAAAATTAACAAACCAGTCATTGTATGGCACATTAATATGTTAGCTAGGTTTGATTTCATTAAAAGAGAAGAATTTGAGAACCATGAAATCTATTTTGACTCGCGTTTAAGTGGAATGAATAGAAAATTTAGATATTTCACATCAAAAGAAGAGAGTAAAAAAATTCTTGAATATTTGAAAAAAAATGATTATGGCATAACTAAAACCCATCTTTCAATAAATTTAGGCATGCACCATAATACTATTACTAAATACCTTACTAAATTTGAGGAATTTAACATAATTTTAAAGAAGAAGATAGCTAAAAGAACATTGTATTTCTTGAATGAGGATTTAACAGAGGCTTTAAATCTCAACACTTAACAAGAAACAATTTTTCAGTTTTAGCTTGAATACTCTATTCTCATTTTTACATTAATGTAAAATATTAAATAAAATGTGTGAATATTGAATCACACTGTATAGGTTAATGATCTATACAGATGCAAATCCAAAACAAATAATTTGTAGGTGGAATGTAAAATGTTGTTTATATCGTATTGGGAATTAAACCCAGATTTTGACCCCTCAGAATTAGCTGAAATTGCGCAAAAATTAATGAGTAAGAAACTATATCCGGTTGAAGGAGTTAAACAATTAGCTTTTTATATTAGTACGTCGGATTTTTGGGGAATTAGTGTAGAAGAGGCTGAAAGTGAAGAACAAATGGCAAAAGGTTCAAACATATGGAGACTGGCTAAACCAGGCTACATTAAGCTTATGAGAACTACTCCAGCAATGGAAGTTATTCAAATGGTTCCCTTACTAATGAAACTAAAAAAACAGCTAGAATAACAGAATAATTCTAAATTTTAATTATCTTTTTTTTTTAACTGACAAATTTTATTTATTGACATACATTTTGCCATCTATAGTATGGTGGAAAGCATGACTAAAGTTGCTGTTATTTCTACAAACGATCGCGTGTATGGAGTAAATAGATCCCTCGAGTTGCTAGGACTAAATCCTGTTAAAGGCAAAGATGTAATTTTCAAGCCAAATTTCAATACTGCTGATCCTCCTCCTGCTTCAAGCTCAATGGAGACAATAAAACAGCTTATTATAAAGTTAAAAGAAATGGGTGCGAATTCAATAACTGTAGCTGAACGAAGCGGTCCCGCTAAAACTTCGGATGTTTTTGAAAAAAAGGGCTTGTATGTTTTGGCAAAAGAATTGGATTTTACGATCGTTGACTTAACAAGAATACCTCGAGATGGCTATGTCCTCAAAAAAACAGAGGGTAACCATTGGAGAGATGGATTTTTTTTTGCGAAAATATACGATGAAGCAGAATGTATTGTAGAAACGTGTTGTTTAAAGACTCACATGTATGGTGGACGCTTTACATTATCGCTTAAGAACGCAGTAGGAATAGTCAAAAAGAAAAATATGTCTGAATTACATTCCTCGGAACATCAGAGAGAAATGATTGCAGAAATAAATTCTGTTTACAAGCCTGACTTAATCGTTATGGACGGCGTTATTACTTTTGTAGATCGAGGACCTATGGAAGGAACTCGAGTAGAAGGGAATGTATTCGTTGCGGGCACAGACAAAATTGCAATCGACTCTGTAGGCGTAGCAATATTGAGAATACTTGGAACTACGCCAGAGGTTACAAAAGGTTCTATTTTCGAACAAGATCAAATTAAAAGAGCCGTCGAATTAGGTATAGGCGTCTCATCACCCTTAGATATTGAATTTTTAACTGATTCTGAAAAAAGCGAAAAACTCGTTGCTCAAATAAAGGAGAAATTAGCACACTAAACCAGATTTCGAATGAAAAACAAATTAAAAAAAAAAAGAAATATTTTTGAATTTAACTTCTTTGTTTCATCCAGCAGTAAATCCCTAGGATTAAATAGATTGCTACAAGGATAGTAACGACTATTGTATTCGTTAGGGCCATGGCGGGCAAAGATATTAGCGTTAATTCCAAAATATTAATGATTGTTACCATTAATAACCACATCACGGATAATTCGTATAATAGTTTTATTTCTTCCCATTCCTTTTTAAAATAAGCCATAAGTGAAGCCAAGCCAAGAACCAAAAGTGTTCCTCCAAACAACCTAAAGTAAATAGGGTCGTTAAATGGCCACTGAGTTAAACCGTATATATAAATATCGGGAATTACCAAGTATAGAAATGCAAAGAGAAAACCTGCCAATACATTCAAAAGCAAGGAAATTTTGGTAAGTTTTTGAATTTCAGTCATTATATCATACCTCTTCTTGTTAATTTTGAATAATATATTTCGGATTTAACCGTTCAATAAATTTACAGAATTGTAGAATCTTCGTGTATATATAAAGATATCTTACTTTTATATGCTAAAGAGGATAGAAAAATATTTTTTAACATCTTTTAATTTAACAAAAAAAGCTGGTACGGTTTCGCTATATTTTTTGTAAGCTCCCTCATATCTTTCCATAAGTTCTTTTTCTTCAACGTATTTGAGATGAATATTTATTCCAACTAAAAAAATTAAAAAATAGATAACTGAATAAATGGAGAATCTAAAAAATATACTTCCTATGCTAATTAACATTAAACCATGATAGGTTGGGTGACGTAATATTGAATAGATTGCGTGATTTTGAAGCGTAGATTCTTCTGGATAAAAAACATAAAGCATTGCCATGTTGTCAATGCCAAAGAAACTCAATGTTTTAAAAATTACAATAAGTCCTAATCCAACAAATAAAATTGACAGGACTAGTCTGATATAAAGAAAGTAAAAAGGAAAACCCATTATTAGTCCAGAAATAGGAATTCCTAAATAATGGCTTAATGTATCATCAATCCCGTATGTAGCAATCAGATCATTGGGGATAAAACTATGAACTATGACAGAAAAAAGCATTGGAATCCCAATTGCTACAAATTTAAATGCTTTTTGATATGCTTTTTTCCCCGATTTAGATAAGTACTTATCTCGAACCCTCCAAAACTTACGTACTACCGAAAAACCAATAGATATTATTATTAAAGTCCCAAGTATGGGAGTTAAAGGGGCAATCATCTGTAAAATACCTATACTTCTAAAAATTCGGGGCAAAGAATCTAGAACTAATTGGAACATTAACGATGTTACAAAAACGATGAAAGCTATTACCGCAAATAATCGTATTTTTCTACCTTGGTAATCCGGTAATTTTGTTCTAAGCTGATCTAATCCTTTCATTCGATGTATTAAGCTCGTTAAACCTATATAAAATTAATATTAATTATCTAGTTATTATGTATTAATATTTTTGCATAGACTTATTTTTATATATTTGAAACACTAATTATTTATCTATCAAGAGAATACATTTTCAACTAATCTGAATATTTGTTTTTAAATTATATTGATATCTTAGGGGATTAAAAATGGTAAGGAATAAAAAAAAAAATTATTATATCAAGCAATTGTCTATTCTTTTTGTTGTTTTAATTGTTATTGGAAATATATCAAGTTTTCAATCAAATATCATTGTTCTGGATGATATTAATCAAGAACCGTTTAACAAGCCCACAGAAGATATCTTAGATAAGCAAATAAGCGATGTCCCTGATGATGTAGGTGGATATAAGGTAGATGGTGCATCAAGTTTTACTACAATCCAAAACGCGTCTAGTATAATATCTGATCGCGATTATTTTGCGAACGAAACTTATTTCAACATAACGACTCCCGTTGCGTGGAATACTACTTCTAAGCAGTTCGATATCGAATCTTATTCAAAAGAGCAATTTATTAAAGACCCCTATTTTGATCAAAAATACAACGGTTCTGGCGATTACTGGGCTCCAGAAGAGGTACAGAGCGGACAAGGTATTTTTACCCAAATTCCTTTAGATATCAACCCATATGCTAAAACTAACATCTTCAATTTAAAAAAGAGACTTAATCCGGCGTTTGAGAGCGGTGATTACGCATTTTGGACCCGTGAGCTTGATGGTTTAAATCCTGAAAACATAGATATTCAAAGAGGTAGGATATACCAACAGAAAGATGAGACAATTGAGGACTATAATAATTTTCAGGCTAACCCCGGCTTTTATAAAGATACAAACGCACCTTATGGAGGAGTTTATGACCCATTATACGATTTTATTGATTTATTTTATGACGAATCTCAAACGAGTCTGAAAATAATTATTGATCCCCATGTTTCTTCTCTCGGGGGTAATCCCTCAGCAGCGTGGTGGTATTTTGGGGTTATTCCGTATGCTGTTGATTACGCTCAAATTACAATTAGTTGGAATATTGAGGGGGCTTCTACTTTTGAGGCTGAAGATGAATACGAAATTCGCGCCCGTATTAACAATAAGTATATCAACGGCGTTGATTACATATCAAAATCCGGAGATGTGCCCTTTAACGGGTCAAAAGATGCGTTAATGGTTTATAACAATACACATTTCGCCGGCCATATTAGTCACTCTACTATCACTAGAACATATAATATTACGGATCTAGTAGATGGATTAGTAGGAGTAAATAAATTTGATTTTGGTGCGTGGGCTAAAAATCCTAGTCAAGGAGGAGATAACGATCTTATTATCGTAAATTTCGAGTCTGTAGAGTTAATGTTTAATACCTCAACAAAATACGAAGTCGCTCGCTTAAATTATCGATATAAACTAATAGATAATGATGAATTAGGAGTTAATATATTTAAACTTAGTAATAACGCTTCTTTTTTCTTATATCTTAAAGATAGGGATACAGATCAAAGTGAATTAATCAGAGTACTTCCTTTTTCAATGGCTCAAATTAGTTCATCAGATTTTAGTAAAACTCCATGGATTGATATGGAATTTAGTATTTCTCAAAAGTATCAAGAATTTTTAAAAGCTGATAATTTGGAATTTAAAATTGGAGTGTACTTTGAAGAAGATTTCAATATGCGTATCGATTACGACCATTATATTGATGACGTATTTTTCAGTATAAATTACAAACAAGCAGTTGATCGTGTGGGTTTAAAAATTAAAATTGATGGTTCTCCACCTTGGTATAATGTAACCAGCGATACCTACACCGTAGACACATCGAGTTGGATTTCGGGAGATACTCACTCGTTCCAATTTACTACATTCAATATTAGTTACCTCAACAGATTGTTTTTAAATCTTAAGTCTTTTTTAGATGTTACTTATACGAGTAATTCGTCTAACTTGGCTCAGGCAAGCTATGCTATTGAAGGTGGGAACGCTAACAAAGGCGTTTGGAATGTCACTTACGATAACACCTACTCCTTTTTTAAATTAATAGAAGCACATTCAACAAACCTATTCAATTTATCTCGGTACTCATTATCATACATTGACTTACCTGCGTTTGATTCCAAGGGATCTAACAGCGAAAATTGGGATGTATTCAGCGCTTTGACACCCAATTTATATAACTATACGCGGAATCTATATCGTTTTAACTACACAGGAAGCAATACTGATCAAAGTGCGACCATAGAGAATGCTTTTGCAGTTGGAAATTGGAGTATACAAGCTTATCAAGCAAATTATATATCAACCTGTTCCTTTAATAATACTGTCTCTTATTTGACTGATCCTGCCTTTTACAAGGACGACACTATACGATTTAATTTCACCTTATTAGAAACAACAATGGGAAATTATAGTTATGAGTTGTATAATTCAACTGGAGATTTAATGAGTAATTTTCCTAAGTTTAATTCCTCCAATTATAAAAATGTAATTGGGCTATTGAATCTAGCAGAGAAATTTTCAGTTGGATCTTATTATTTAAGATTTAAATGGAACGATAGTGCCAGTTTCGCTGGAAGTGCGTTAAGGTATGGTTCAATAATATTATCCTTTTATATTTTTAATAAAACTAAAGCTCAATTCACCCATCTTGTAAGCGAAGTATCTTCTGGAGAAACAGCAGAATTTGCTTTAAATTACACTACCTATTTAGATTGGGGTATTGAGGATGCAACGATACTTGTATATGAAAATTCTTCAGGATCCTTAAAATTTTGGGGTGTGGATTGGACTGGTAGCTACCAAGTTGGCGTTATTACGCATTTAGGAAATGGTAATTATTCTATCCCTCTTTTTACGGTAGGTGCACCGAATGGAACTTATCAACTTTTCTTTCTCTGTCTAAAATCTTTACATGAAGGACAAATTTTAACTAGTAGTCTTAGAGTAATAGCTGAATACTTAATTGATTTCAACATTACTATGGGAGCTTACATTGATAACTCCGAATGGGTCATATCTTCAGACAATGTTCCATATGTTAACGATACAATAAATAGCGTTATTAGAGTTAACCTTACAAAGGAAGCTGATGGTACTCCACTAACGGGAGGTTTGGTTATAGGCACCATAGAAGGAAGTGAAAATTATTTCACTGCTCAAGAAGTTGGTGGTGGTTTATACGATTTAACACTAAATACTACTTATATAGACGCCTCTCAAAAAAGTGGTAGCGTCTATCTAGATAACGAAACGCTTGAAATAAGGTGTACTTCCAGCGGATACAACATATATCGAGAAAATGTTACGTTCTTTGTTGACAAGATTCCCACCCAAATTTCGCTTCAAAACCCTGGAGATGTTTTTGCAGGGAGTAGTATAAGTGCTGTGGCAAGCATGCAAAACAACATTGATCCTATAAATCCTAAACCAAATACTTACGGAAATTTAGAATGTTACATAGTTCAAGGAATTACGGTGAAACTTAACGGTTCGTTAACGCATTTGCTTAGCGGTGTGTATCAAAATGGTTTCTCACTAGCGGGCCTCTCACCTGGTGAATACAGCTTATATGTAAATGGTACAGCTATCAACTGTTTGAATTCTCAAAGCAATATTGTAAACTTCACAATAATATCCCAAACATCAACCGACTTAGCAATTTCGGTTCCAACTTCAATACGAATTTTACAACCGTTTCAGATAAGGACGACATTAAGCTACACTATAAATGGAACTACAATTCCGGATCAAATTGTAAAACTCAACATTTCAATTAATGATGATGAAGGTTTTATCGTTTCTACCGTTACAAATTCCGAGGGTGTTAGTATATATGAATACATTATTTCCGCGCAATATGAAACACAAAACTTAACGATTGTAGCAATATATGAAGGTTTAGTAGAAATAGCTGGATCATCAAGCAATATAACAAAAGTTATTCAGGGAAAAATACCCATATTTCTACAAATTTTTGATTTCCCTAATGCTCTGAGAGTAGGATATTCTGCAAAATACCAATTAAGGATAAACATAACAGAGGGTGGAGAAACTCTACAAAATAGGATAATATTGTTTTCAGCATATTACAACGACGAATTTTCGGCTCCTTTCGTAACAGATCAACTCTACACAGATGAGAATGGACAATGTGAATTTACAATAACCGAGATCTCCGATGGAAGCAATAATGTAACAGTGTTTTTCGAATACCTCGGATCAACAACAGTTTCGTACAACTTAACATCAAGGTTAGATACAATTCAACCGAAGTGGACCTCAAATTTTACAGTAGAGCCTTTACCAAGCACTATAAGGTTTGGTCAAAGTATTAGTTTTAATATGAAGTTTTATTGTGAAAACAACTCTATTTCTCTAGAAAACCTTCCAACCGTTTTAACTTTTAATTATGCTGGTACTAACGAGATTTATATCAGATGGGTGAATGTGAACAATTCTCTTAACTATGTATATCGTGTTGCGAACTTTTTTAGCGGAAATTTAAATTGCTCACTAGTTTTTGAAGGAACGAGTAAGATTGCAGGATTTTCATTAAACTTTAACTTATCTATTAATCCTAAGATCATTGTAAACTTAGAATTTGTAGAACCTCCACAATCACAGTATTTATATGGCTCAGAATCGTTTGAAGTTCGAGTCACAGACGAGTTAGGCACTTTATTAGACGGGTTACTAATTAATTTTCAAGTTATCGACCAAAATAGCAACACAATTTATAACTACACATCTACTTGCGTAAATGGAATTGCAGTTGCGATTTTAGACTTATCAGTAGGCGATACTTACATCATTCAAGTCCAATATTTTGCTGAAAGTTATTATGAAGGTGATCTTTTAACATCGTCAGAAATTCGAGTTGTAAATGAATGGGTAATGTTCCTTGATATGCTTCCCACCATTTTAATAGTGGCTGGAATCGTGTTAGCATTTGGGTTTATAGTACATCGTGGCTTTATTGTTCCAAAACGAAGAAGAAGAATCAAATCGTTAAAAGATTTGTATCAAAAATTATCTGATGCCGAAAATATGCAATACGTGTTAATTTTAACCAAGGATGGGGGTATTCCATGCTACAGTAAAAGTTTAGCTGATGTACCAATAGATGAATCTTTAATTTCGGGATTCTTAAGTGCCATCTCCACCTTTGGCAAGGAGATAGGAGCTAAAATTCAAGATGGAGAGGGAAAGGGAGGTTTGGAAGAATTATCCTATAGACAATTTAAAATTATTATCAACGAAGGTAAGTTTGTTAACACTGCGCTCTTACTCTTAAAACGCCCAAGCGACGCTATAAAAGAAAAATTAAGAACTTTTAATGGTATATTCGAAGATATTTATCGGGATCGCTTAGTTAAATTTACAGGGCAAATGTTAGAAGACACACCCATCACTAAGATGATAGAAGAAGTTTTCGAAGCAGATTTATTGTATCCTCACCAAGTAGTCGAATCAAAAGTAGGAGTTTATTTGAAATCCGCAACACCTACTAAAATAGATAAAAAGGTAGTTATACTTGTTCGAGGTGAAGAATTTGAATCCAACTTTTACTTGAGGGATCTAATAAATCACCTAAAAACTAAGGGAATAGAGGAGCTAAAATCATTTGAGACGATTCAAAAACTTAAATCAGATAAAATTGTGTTTGCCATAAACCCAAGGACTAACTACTTAATCGTGGAATTTCAGAAATATATTAAACACATGGACGCTGACGATAAAAGTGTGTTGTATGCTATCTTTGATGGCCAAAATGACTGGATGAAAATTACCAAATATTTGAATAAGAGAAACATAGAAATATCAAAACCCGTAGATGATATTCTTGGAAAGTTAAAAAAACTACATTTAATCGACGATCTTAATCAAATCAGCGAAACTGGGAGCGCGATAGCAACCATTTTGAAACTGATTCCAGACCTTTAAATGGTTTTTTTATTTAACATATTCTAGTTTTTTTTTTCTTTTACATTTACATTAAAATTAAAGTGTAAATCATAGTATATCCTAGAATAATGACAAAATGAAGCGTTGCGAAAAGAGAACCATTTTTAAGTAAACGCCTGTAATTTAGGTTCACCACCTTATTTTTTTTTGCTAACATAAGTGTGAGAAGATCACAAGCTGAACCTTGCGGTAAGAAGTTACCCGCCATATTAACTCCCCCTATGAAGGCTATAATGATCGGATTGGGAAAAAATCCTTTTCCAACCAATGTTGCAAAAATCGGGAGGAGGATAATAGTAACAGGCGTTCCTGCAAGAAATGCTGACAAGAGAGTTGAAAGGCCTAAAGTAATAAGAACGGCCAGAAAAATGTTATCGTTTACCACGCTAACAAGCCCAGCAGATATTAATTCCGATAAGCCAAAAAGCGATAAAGAATTCGAAAGTATAAACAATACCGCAAAGACAATGATGATTTTCCATGCGATTTCGTTCTTCAAATCAGAGAAATTAGATTTTTTTGAGTGAATAAGCATCAAAATTGCTGCAGACACGATCGCGACAAGTGCGGGAGTAAATCCTAAAATCATTAAAGCGAAAGTGGCTAGAATTACGATACTTGTTGTATAAAAATAAAATTTATTTTCTATGACAATTCCAGGGTCGAGCATAGTTAGGAGGATATTTTTATTGTATTCCGTTGGTTTTTCCTCCTTTCTTATTATAAACCAATCCATCAAAAATATGGTGGAAATTAACGCAATCAAGTATAATATACCCATATTGGCTATAAACTCACCAAAACCCCACCCAAATTCCTCACCAATTATCAAATTTTTTAAACTTGAAACAGGCGTGAGAATAGCGCCAATGTTTATCGTTATGGTCATCCCCATCATATAACTCCCAGCAGGAATCTCTAAAATTCGACACGTCCTGAAGATGAGAGGGACTAATATCAACGAAAGGGTTAAATCTTCTACAAAAGCAACTATTGTTCCTGTAAAAAAGCAAATCATATAAAAAAATAATCTATTATTTCCTTTCGTAATATGAACTAATTTAATCGCAAAATAATCTAAAACACGGTTATGAGAAGCAAAATAAATTATTATTTGCATTGCGAATATGAAGATCAGAGCGTTAAAATTGATGAAACCAACGATTTCTTCCTCTGAAACGCCGCCTAATGTAATCATTGAAACCACAGCAATGGCTCCTATGATTAGAGCAATTGGAAAATAGTCGAACTTTTGTTGAGAAAAAAACGCCATCAAAATGGCAAATAAAACCAAGATCAACAGTATCGCGGGTAAGTTCATTAAATAAAAAAGAATGGTTACTCTATAAAAAATTATCTCTTTTATCGGAGAATGGTAAAAGATTCATATGTTACTAATAATTTTTATGTAGTTATAATATATAAAATTTGAATGACAACAGTTAACATTAAAAATTAAACATAAAATGAGGAGTAGCGTAGAGAGAATTAGAATTAAGCCAATGAAATCATGCCAGAACTTCCAGAAGTAGAAACTTTTAAGCGGTACTTAGATAAAACATCCTTAAAGCAATTCATTACAAATATCAAAGTTACGGATAGTAGGATATTGAATACGGATGAGACTCATTTAAGAGAGACTTTAAAAAGCAAGCGATTCGAATCGTCAACTAGACACGGAAAGTATCTGCTTGTTTATCTCAAGCCTCGATATCTTGTATTGCATTTTGGCATGAGCGGAGACTTAAAATACTTTAATAAAAATGAGGCTCCCCCTAAATTCAGTAAAGTGATATTCCAATTTAATAATGGCTTTAATTTAGCCTATATCTCCATAAGAATGTTTGGAAAAGTAGCCATCGCTAATTCTATTGAGGAATTTATTGAAGATAAAAAATTAGGCCCCGATGCGTATAAAATGACTCTTGAAGAATTTGAAGACGCTGTACAGAGAAGAAGCGCTATCGCTAAAAACGCGCTACTAAATCAAAGTTTTATAGCAGGTATCGGTAATATTTATTCTGACGAAATCTTGTTCAGAACAAAGATACATCCTAAAACTAATATTAATTTTTTGAGTGAAAGTAAAATTAAGGAATTGTTTGTTAATATTAAAGAAGTCTTGGAGTATGGAATAAAAAAAAAAGGCGATTTAATTACCTATCCTAATGAGTTTTTAATTCCACATCGCAAGAAAGAAGAAAAATGCCCGATATGCAATAGCGATATTACCCGTTTTGAAATTTCAGGACGTCATGGGTTTTTTTGTCCATCTTGTCAAATCCAATCATGAATATTCTATTTTTTTTTCTATAACAAATGGTTAATTATTTAGAAAAACCATCAGACTAAGAACAAAGTAGTAGAGTTCATAGATTTCAAATATATTAAGTGCTTTATAAAATAAAAGCTACTTTCTCCCTTTTTAATATTTTATAACGCTCACGATTATATTTCTATATTTTTTGGTTAATCCTAATAACTTCAATTCAAAGTACTATAAAATTTAAGTGATTTTATGAAGTCAAACGGATGGATAATTGAGCTAACTGAGTTTACAGACCCATATTGTACTTGGTGTTGGGCCTCAGAACCAATTTTAAGAAAAATTAAAGAGCTCTATGGAGATCAGGTAAAAATAACCTTTAAAATGGGAGGTTTAGTAGATGATATAAAAACATTTTCCGATCCATCAAATCAAATAGGTGGCGAGACGATGTTTGATCAAATTGCTGACCATTGGGAAGAAGCTTCATCTATCCATGGAATGCCGGTAGAGGCAAACATATTTAGGGAACTTAAGGATAAATTCCGATCCACTCACCCGGCTAATATAGCATATAAAGCCGCACAATTACAAGATAAAGAATTAGCGGACAAATTTTTAAGGAGATTAAGAGAAGCCGCTGCTGCGGAGAGTAAAGAAATCCATCGAACTGAGGTTCAATTAGATTTAGCAAAAGAAGTTGGATTAGATCCAAAGAAATTTTTGGAAGCAATTGAAAGTGGGCACGCAAATGATAATTTCTTAGAAGAGCTAAAGGAAGTTAGGAGTCAAGGAATAACTGGTTTTCCGACTTTTAAAATTTCTAATCAAAAAGGGGAAGCAACTTATTTAAATGGCTTCAGAAGTTTTGAAGTGCTGGAATCAGCTTTCAGCAGATTAAGTAATGGAAAAGAGCTTAAAAAACGAGAAATACCTCTTAATGATGAAAACATCATTAATTTTATCAGAAAATACCGAAAAGTTGCCACTCAAGAAGTTGCAACTCTGTTTGGTATCAGTAAAAAAAATGCTAATGATTACCTCGTATTATTAGAACATAAAAATCATGTAAAATCCATAAAAGCTGGTAATGATTTTTTTTGGGAAATCATGCCTTAATCAACCAAAAGGTTTTTGATAATCCACTTCTCATCTGGTATATTTTATTGTAAATTCAGAAAAATCGATTTTTTATAAAAAGTTATATAGATTTGAAGTATACATACATATTATCCATTTGAGGTAATCAAAAACGATGTATGATGCTAATTTTAAAATCTTATTATTTGGTGACGATACTGAAGGGAAAAAGACATTCACACAGAAATTTATGATTAACTTATTTTCCGAAGGTCATGAGGATACGATAGGTGTGGATTTCGAAGTGAAAAGTCTTTTAGTAGATGAATATAAGATAAAATTACAGATATGGGATATTAGTGGCGAAGGAAGATTTAGATCTTTCCTTCCGACTTACATTAGCCACGCTCGAGGGGGTTTATTTGTTTACGATGTCACTGAGAAATCTTCTCTTACTAATATTGATTTTTGGCTTGATATTGTTAAGAAAGACCTTACGGAAGAGAAAACTTTTCCAATAATAGCTGTGGGGATTATCCCAGACTCAGAAAAGGAAAGACAAATATTTTATGAGGAGGGTTTAAAATTAGCCGAATTCCATAGATTAGATGGTTTTATTGAATGCAACGTAAAATCAGGGGAGAAAATAGAAAAATTGTTTGGAGCAATCTCAAAATTAATGTTAGAACGCTCTCCTCCTCCAACAGAACCTGCAATCGCTAAATCGTCGCGAAAAGCGAAGAAGAATGCTTTAATTGCGAAGAAAAAGAGAAAAAAAGAGAAAAAAAATCGAAAATCAAAACAATAAAGCATTTACCAAAATTATTCAGACATAAAACCTTATTCTATATAAAAACCAGATGGATAAAAAATGTCAAAAATATTGATAGTTTACTATTCTCTGACGGGCAATACGCAGTTTATTGCTGAATCCCTAAGGGATACAATTGAAGCCGATATTCTTGAATTAAAGCCTATCAAAGAGCTTAAAGCTAATAGTGGTACGAGATTTATGTGGGGCGGATATCAGTCTACAATGAAAAAAAAACCAAAATTAATGGAGTTTGATATTAATCCCCTCGAATATGACTTTTTAATTCTAGGAACACCGGTGTGGGCGTGGAATATAAGTCCACCTATGCGCTCATTCTTGTCGAAGTTTGACCTCACCGGTAAAAAAGTAGCACTTTGGATGTGTCACGCAGGAGATGGGGTAAAGGCAATGGAAAGATTTAGGGAAGCTCTAAAAAATTCCAACATAGTAGAGAGTATTTCTTTTCAGCAACCATTGAAGAAAGAATCCGATGTAAATAAGGAAAAAGCTATCGTTTGGATTAAGGGTGTTGACAAATAAGGAGCCCGAAAATTGGGTAACTCAGACACAATATAATACACTTGGAAGTGGAGAAAAAAAAAAAAAAAAACTAAAGCAATATTATTCCTTTAGGTATTTGAATATAACATCTAAGTCGTTTAATCTGTCAATGGGTTTAAAAATAATATCATCTGCTCCTGTCTCTGTTAAAATTTCCTCCTTTTCTTTTTCTGAAAAGGCAGCGGATATTAAAATTATTGGAATTGAATTGTACTGAATGCTTGATTTTAGCATTTGGCAGAATTTGTCTCCATTTATATTGCTGGTTTTTAAATTTATGTCAAGTAATATTGCTTCAGGAGTTAAAGTCTTCAGTACGTACAAGGCTTCGTCAGAAGTCTCCAGTGATTTAATATCTACGCCCTTTGCTTTAAAGAAATGATCAACGGTTCGACGCTCTAATTCATTGTCTTCAATATATAAAAGATCAATTTTTTTTACAAATCTTACTATATTAGGCTCTTCAAAATGTCGCTTCACAGAAATTTCTAAATCTTCTAGAGCGCTTATTGCATTCAGAATACCCTCTTGGATTTTTTCTTTATCATCAACATAATTATTTAACATTAACAATGATACTTTGAGAGGCGAAATCTTTTGTTTTAATTCTTCGTGAAAGCTATTTCCAATTTCGTATCCCTTAATTGCCTTTCTGATTAAATTATCAAGTTCGATTTCGTCATAACTTTGAGGATCGTCATGTGATTTTTTCTGAAATATAGCAATTAGGTAATCAATACAATAATTCACGCAATTTCTTATGATTTTCGCTTGGTTGTTTATCTTATATTCTTCCATGAAATCTTTTAATTTGGAGTCAAGATAAGAATCTACATAAGTATACCATTTTATGTCCTTCTTCAATTTACCTGATTTCATATTTTCATAATTATCTGTCATTCAACATCACCTTCTTTTTTTTGCTAACGGAATTAAGATTATGAAATTGCTACCCTTCGTCGAATCTCCATTTATACGATTTTCAACCCAAATGGATCCGCCGTATAATTCTATTAATTTAGCAACTAATGATAGCCCGATTCCCATACCTTTAGAATGCCTGCTTTTCATATGAGTTTCTTGGAAGATTATCTCTTTTCTAGCGTCATCGATACCTATGCCGTTGTCTTTGAACTCGATCTTTACGCAGTTTTCATAGTGAATATCAATCACAGAACATAGTACTTCTATATGGACAACTTCATTTTTGTTGTATTTAATAGAATTTATAATTATGTTTTCAAATACTTCACTCAATAGCTCATTTGCCATAGTGTAAAGGTTTTCGTAGTCAGAGCTAATCCTAATGTCAATATCCTTTTTAGGAAAACTAATACAAGTAAAATTGATCGCATTTTTTAACTCAGTAAATACTTCCACAGGTGCTAAAGGCATTTCGTATTCTTCTAACTCTGAAAGATTTCTAACATTTCTAATTAACTTCTTACCTCTAGTTAATTGTTTTGCAATCATTTGAAAATACTCCGAGAGATCCTTCATTTTTATTTCCTCTTTTAGCAGCGATTCACAGAGCTCTATAGAATTACTGATTATCTGGAATAAATTTGAAATATCGTGTATAAATAACCCTTTAACGCATTTGCTTCTGAAATACGCATCCTGATAAACATTTTCTACATCTTGCATAATTTTTCTACTTTTCTTTTTGAATTGTGTGTTATTTTAAAGTAGAATAAGGTTCGTTTAATAGTTTTTATTGCGAAACTTAGCACAAAGTTCGAATATTATTCTAAGTAAGGAATAATTTAAATAGTTTCAAAACCATATTATTATTAATGGATACAACTTGCTCGAGCAAAATGAGATAAATTGTGACTGTAATTAATTATCCTCCCGAAGAGTTTTATAAGGATATTAAATTTGGAAAGAAAGATTTTGAGCATATTATTCTTTGGATGCTCGCCAATAATGAAATGTCTCAATGGTCTGACTTTAAGCAAGATCCACTCAGTTTTAAAGAGTCTACGCTTTCTAAATATTTAAATATGTTACAAAGTAAGGATTTCGTAGAAAAGTTTGTCCGAGGTAAATACAGGATAACAAGAGAAGGGCGCAAAAGATATCATGAGATATCAAGTACTCTTGGTGTGAAAAAAAAAAAAAACTATCCACCTGATATTATCACTAGAAGAAGAAACTACGAGGATTGGATTCTTTGGATGGTATATAATAATAAATTTTGCAGGTGGTCACATTTTCTTGAACCTCCACTATCTATTAATCAATCATCGTTATCAAAAAAGATGAATCTCTTATTAAATAAAGAATTCGTTGTAAAGAAGAATAGAGAGTATAGTATAACTAATTCAGGTAAACTTCAATATTCTAAAATGCTGCAAACCTACGATTTAGATAGACAGTCAATATTAAACGAAGAAAGTAAAAGAATTGACGAGATTACAAGATCGACAATAAAGTTTTTTGATGATTATAATGTAGAGGACGAAAATATTCAATTCAGGTATCTCACAACCATTTTAAAACTCGATTATGATAGAGTTAAGTCAATGTTAACAAACCAAACGGATTTTGAGAAAATAGTACTTTACATATCTATTAACCATCCTGATCAATACCCCGATTATATCTCACTTAAAGATTTTGCGGACATATATGAAATTAAACAACCAAAACTGGAGTATTTTGTTGATGAAATTGTGGAGAGTCACATCTATCCTATCAAATTTTTTACATTGAAACCATCATCAGAGTCTACTTATTATTTTCAAGAAAATGGGAAGGTAGAATCGATGTTACGGACTATCACTGAGAACCACATTACAAAATTTACTTATCTAAACAGGTTATTTTCAAGCGCTTTCGACGCCTTCTCTATCGAAAAAGCTGTTTTAGAAGAAATTTGTGGATATTTTTTTGACACTGCCCTAAGAGATTCGTTAAGAAAATTCTTACCTATCTACATTAATTATCTCGCCTATAAAATTGAAGCAAAAGTTGAATTGAAAGAAACTTACGATAAATTAGATGCGATTATATGGCAAAATATGATAGACATTTTTCAAACAAGAAGTCATAAAGATTTAGAATATCAATTCATGGGTCAAAGCGAAATAAATTATCAGTTAGATACAGTATTATTAGAATTACTTAAACCATATTACAGAGAGAAATTGGAGTCCCATGATAAGGTATGTCAACATCTAATAGACAACAAAGAATATAATAAGGCTCTAAAGAGTATAGAAAACACTATAGAGTCAAATAAAAATGATAGGGTTTTAACAATCGTTAAAGCGATCGTTCTATGTTATTTAAATAGAGATGAAGATGTGCTGGCATTGTTAAATGGGGAGTTAAAATTACCACATAATAAAGATCGAATCTTACCTCTTGCCTATTTCATTACTGTTTTTTCAAGCCTAACTATTGGAGATTTCAACCGCGCGATAAAACTAGCAAATAAAAGTGTAGAAACTTATCCAGAACATGCTCTTTCACATGTCACAAGAGGATTAGCGTTTGCATACAACTTCATTTACAAGTTTGAGGACGAAAAAGCAAAGCAAGATTATGGGTTAAACGATATTGATAAGGCAATCGCTTTAGAGACCTTCAGCCCTAATAAAGCATTACTATTTATGTTAAAAAGCCGGATATTACTTGAATTAAACAAATATGAAGAATCAATTGAATTATTAGATAAGGCAATCAGTATTGTACCAACTAAAGTTGAATTATATCTCTCCAAGAGTGCTGTCCTCATGTATTTCAACGAGTATCCAAAATTATTGGATTTACTAGATGACATGCTTAGAAAATTTCCAAATATTGAAAAGAATCTTAAAATGAAAAAAGCGTCTGTTTATAAACTGCTAGGAAACCTAGACGCAGGGTTCAAAATTGTTGACGGATTACTCGAAAAAAATCCTAATGATAAAGAGTTACGCAATTTCAAAGCTTACTGGTATCAATATCTAAACAAAAAGGATGAAGCTTTAAATACTATAGAGGAACTTATTGAGTCCGAGCAAGATAACGGGGAATATTACGACTCATACGGTGAAATTTTAATGAATTACGAGGAATATGAAAAAGCGGTGGAACAATTTCAAAAAGCAATTGATCTGAGTAGTAGTGGAAGGTTTTTATACCAGACTTACATTAAACTGGGTATCTGCTTTAAAGAACTCGAGAATTACGAATTAGCAATTGAATATCTAAAGAAAGGAAAAGAGTTTACATATAAGAGTATCAGTGATCATGAAATAAAACAAAAGTGGATAATCATAGCAGATATTTTTATAACAGAGATGGAAAGCATCTAATTCTAAAGTTTTATATAAAGAGACATTTACATATATATACTAAGACATAAATAAAGTTAAAATATGTGAAGTTCAGTTTGGAAGAAGAATCTGCAAAGAAAAAGCTGAAGATTAAAGTTACCGTTATAGGAGACGGAGGTGTTGGGAAAACTTCCTTAATTCAAAAATTCACGCAAGGTATCTTCAAAACTGATTATATTAAAACTATAGGAGCACAACTCACTCATTATGAAACGGAAATTGATGGATATAAGATTGAATTAATGTTCTGGGACATAGCAGGGCAAGACAATTTCCATTTTTTACGCCCTTCTTTTTACAGATATAGTAAAGCAGCGATTATTGTGTATAGTCTAGAAGAAAATAATTTAGGTGAACGCAGTTTTGACCACATAGAATCGTGGTATAAAGATGTCAAACAATATTGCGGAGAGATTCCTGCTGTGGTTTTTGCCAACAAAGTTGACTTGATTAACGAAAAAAGTCTAGATAAGATAAAGATTCAAAATCTTGTAAAGGAACATAATTTCCTTGGTTATTATATTACCTCTGCCAAAACAGGGCAGGGACTTGACCAAGCTTTTAACGTTTTAGGTAAAGAAATACTAAGATAACTAAATCGGCTTTTTCTTATTTTAAAATTTTAGATATCAATTTTACCGACGACGTAGATATAAAAAATTACCTCTTTCTTGGATATTTTCAACCAATTTGAACAATTTTTGCTAGCCCCAACTATATTTCTACCGGTAAAAATTAGATCTTACCAGTAAGTTTCAGTATAATGTTTATATTCAATATTCTACAAAGGTGATTTAACCATTATCAATAATTAAATTGATAATGAAATTTGAGAGAAAAAAAGAAGGCGAATGAAAATGTCTAAAAAAGTACTAAAAATGAGTTTACTACTGGTAGCACTATCACTATCGATCATCATTCCTATATTCGCAGTATCTGTAAGCGCGAAGAAAGAAGGATATACCAGCGGTCCTGTATACATCAACGACGCCCTTCCTTGGGCTTCTTGGGAATATTGGAGCGCGCAACCGTGGTTAGAGGGTTCTGGTACCGAAGAGGCCCCCTATGTGATTAAGGATTTAGTCATTGATGTGAGTGGATCTCAATTTGCCATGATGATTCAAGATTCAAACGCGCATTTTAAAATAATGAAAAGCACTTTTAGTAACGGTGGTATTGAAGGAGAAAGAACTGCAGGACTCGTATTAGTTAACACGCAAAACGGTGTAATCTTTAAAAACACCTTTGTTAATAACGTTGGAGCGGGAATTGCCGTAATTGGTTGCTTAAACGTCAAGGTTCAAAAGAACCTTTGTAGCGAAAATGGCGTTGGAATTTACATTGAATGGGGTATGTATACTTCCATTAAACAAAACGACTGCAACAACAACTTTGATTCGGGGATCGTTATAGCGTCAGCCCATAAAAATATAATAGAGAAGAATGACTGCTATGGAAACGCTGGAGCTGGTATTTCCTTAATAAATGTGGGTGAACCAGAACATTCTCCCAAGGATAACATCATTTACGCAAATACTATTGAAAATAATAACGCAGGGGTTTATTCAGATGACGCAGACATAAATGACATCTTAAGAAACACGATTGCGGGCAACTTCTATGGAATCTTGTTTGGTTCTGGATCAGAAGGAAATACAGTTTACCATAACAATATTATAGATAATATTGTCCAGAAAGTTGATTTTCAACCGTGGATGAACAATTGGCATCACCCTTACATGAATGAAGGAAATTTCTGGTCAGACTACACAGGAATGGATGAAGATGAGGACGGTATAGGAGATATTCCGCATGGACAGGATGTATATCCGATCATGGAAAAGAATTCTTGGGAATATCGGACTCCTATTGAGGAAGAGATTTTTAGTGGCCCTTCAAATCGTTTAGGAGCAGATCGCATCGTACGTGCTAACGAAACTAGTTACATCTTTTATGGAGTCATGCAATTATTTTCAGAAAGAGTCAATGGAGAAGCTTATCCTCCCTACTCAGTTACAGCATGGTTCTATGGAGTAGAAGTTGTTCTCGAAGATTCTGTTTGGGAATTTCGAGAGGAAACCAACTACGACGAGCCCGGATTGGTGCAATTGCTATACATGAAAATACCTCCATATTATCTACTCGAAGCGGGACTTACCTACGGATACCACGAATACTACGTAGAAATAAGCTGGTACAATTCCGGGGAATTGATAGTTTTTGGCTTTACTACTGGTTTTACCTTAATTTAATAACGGTCTTTACGACCTATTTTTTTTTTTATTTTTGATTTTGATACTTTAGTGGTAGTTCAAGCGGTATTTTGTGTCAATCTTAAAATGAGTTAAACAATGATACTTTTGCTGATTTAAGGTAAAATTAACTACTTAAGAGCACTGATAATTTCAATTAAATGGTTAAAATCCATTCGTAAAGTGATAATGGCCCGAGAAACCAATGTTTCATAAAAAATTATAAGATAATGAAATGAAGTCAAAATGAACAGATACGGTATTTAATTTAAGACTATTTAATTTATAAGATCAATAACCAACATAGTTTTCAGTTTTTACTTTTCCTTCGGGTATATTGAGCACTGAGGTTAGAATAGTCTTAATTGATTTAACCATAACGGGTGGCCCAGAAATAAACCAAATTCTGTCTGTTAAATCCAGAACTGATGATGAAATAAATTCAGCGTTAATAAATCCTTTTGGACCGTCCCAACCCTCTTCTGGATCAGAGAGAATATGATATATTTTAAAACTATCTACTGAAATATGTTCTAACTCGTCCTTAAACGCTATATTAGTGGAGTCCCTATTACCATAGAGCAATATTACATCGACGCGAGAGTGAGAGTCTAAAACCCATTTTATATTTGATCTGGCGGCCGTAATTCCTATTCCTCCACACACAAATACTATTTTTTTCATTTCTTCAGCTATAGTAAATTGCCCTGAAACTGTTGCTATCTTTACAGCCGTTCCAATTGTTAATTGATTTAATCTAATTTTGAAAGGACTATCACGGATACGAGTTGTGAATTCAATAAAGGGTTCAGAAGGAGAACTAGAGAACGAAAAATGGTGCATTATGCTCCCTTCAACTTCAGCGGGGATATATACAAAGAAGAACTGTCCCGGGAGATATTTAAAACCTTCAGGGGGATCAAATCTAAAACTCGTAATTTCAGAAGTTCTTTCGATTTTATCTGTTAATTTAACATTCCATTCCGGCATTTTTATCAAATAGGATTAATTCAATTCAAAAAAAACATTAAAATTACATTTATTATTGATAATTTGTTCTCCGAATATAGTTATATCTCTTCTGATTCATAAAATCAATCTTTAAAACATGAATCTATTCTCATTATATCCAACTAGTCTCTTCCTTCTTTAAATCAAGACTAAAAAGTTAAAAAAAAAGGATTAACTATTGTTCTTCAGAGTAGTTTATTTGCCATCCGACTCCAAACGAGTCCTCAAACATCATATACCACGAACCCCAGAATCTTTTTTCAAAAGGCATAATTATAGTAAACTTCTTTTTCTGAACTTTTTCGTTTATTTTCTCTATTTCTTCTTTCGAATCCGTATTTATCAATACTTGTACGTTTCCAGAACCGGATTTTTGCATAGGATTATCAGATAACATTATGTTAGAGCCTCCTATATCAAGCACAGCGTGCATTGTTGAATTCTCATAGTCGAAATCGTCTGGAAAACCGAAGGAATCACCACCCATTTCCTTTGAAAACGGCATATGATTCACAACTTTAGCTCCAAATAAATCTTTGTATAACTCTATCGCTTCTTTACCATTTTTAACCATTAAATATGGATTAATTTTTACCATTTTTTCACCTTTATCGTGTTAGATTTTAGTATTTGTTAGCAGTTTATTCGAAGTAATAAATCAATTCTCTATAAATTCTAGATATTGAAATAGATGTCATTCAAATTTATAATTGAAATTAAAAGTAAAATTATAAATAATGGAAAATGGAAAAAATTAATTCTTAAGAAAAACTTCGTGTGTTTAATGGAAATAAATGTACATGGACATGAACTATGGGGCGCTATTGACGAAGTATTAAGCGCTTTAGAAGAATGCAAAATAAAAAACGAAAGGGGAATCAATATCATCCATGGGTATAAGCACGGACAAGTTCTAAAGAATTACTTTAGATCGAATAAATTTTTAGGAGAAATGACCCGTGAAGGATTCCGATTAAAATTGAAAGACACTTCTGATCCTGCTATATCGTCTTTTGTAATTTTATAGTCCCGAATTAATGTTATTGTTATAAATAGAATTGATTTTAATTAAATTAATAAATTTAGTTTAGCAATTAGAGCGGTTGTCTTCTACAAGCAAATCTTTTTAAGCAAAAACGTTATTTTATACTCTAACTAATAAGAAATCTAAGAGAAGAGAGTAAGGAAAAAAAATGACAATTTTAGACCGAACAAAAATTCGACCTGCTATTCTCAAAATCTACGATGATGGGTTTAAAGAAATAATGAAATTTATTCTTCAATTTACCGAACTCGAAGAAAATAAGCAATTTAATTTTCTTAAAATCTATAAGAAAGTTCTGGATTTAAACGAACTTTTCTTTAAAAAAAAAGCTGGAATGGTTGAGCTCCACGATAAATTAACTGCTGAGGAAAGGAATTATGTAACAAGATTATTACGGTATGCAATTGAACATTCAGCAATGCAAGATTTAGAAAACGATCCCATTCCGAAGGAAATTGAAATCAAACCTATAATGCTTGGTAAAACCCCTGCCGAGTGGATTATACCCTCAGATCCAATCAAAGATCATGTAATTTTACATTTTCACGGGGGTGGATGGATTCTCGGTTCTCCTCTAACTTGCCGGAAGTTAAACTCTGTTATATCTAATGCTACAAACTTGAGAATTCTTAGTATTGATTATCGTCTTGCCCCAGAACACCCATTTCCCACTCCATTAGAAGACTGTGTTAACGCTTACAAATGGTTGTTGTCAAATGGATTTAAAAATGACCATATAATCATCGCGGGAGAATCTGCTGGAGGAAATTTAACCCTAGCAACTCTTTTAAAATTAAGAGATTTAGGAATTGGTTTACCTGCTGGAGCAATTTGTCTATCGCCTGCGACAGACTTTACTTTTGCAGATGATTCCTATTTTAAAAATGCCGAAACCGATCCATCATTGGCAGATGTCGGCTTATTTTGGTGGTATGTCGCCTATCTTGCTGGAGAGGACCCTCGCAATCCATATATCTCGCCATTGTTTGCAGATTTAAAGGAACTACCTCCAATTTTGATACAAGTAAGCTCATGTGAAATGCTTTATAGTGATGCTACTCGGTTTGTGGAAAAAGCTAAGAAGGCAGGAACAAACGCAATATTACAAGCATGGGATGAAATGACACATGTGT
Source organism: Promethearchaeota archaeon (assembly GCA_030599585.1). GTDB lineage: Archaea > Asgardarchaeota > Lokiarchaeia > Sigyniarchaeales > SOKP01 > SOKP01. The sequence continues at coordinate 267,803 of JAUVNS010000006.1, forward strand.
TTCAAGGAACAAGATATGAACTTCTTCCGGAAGCTAAAGATGCCATAAGAAAAATAGCTGACTTCACTAACCAACTATTCAAAACCTAAATCTACAAACTTTTTGTATATATTTTATATTGAATATTGATTATAATATATTGGTGTATTTTATGAGCCTATGGTATCTTATTTTAATAATTCTAAGTGTAATCATTCTTTTTCTCATAATCTTTGGTCTACCTCGTAAAAAAAGCACGAGGAGTCCAAATATGGAGGGAATAGATAGTCCGGAGATTGCAAAAGCGTTTGATAAAATGTCGAACATTTTACCATTTAGGATCTTACGGAAAAAGATTATATCACATATACGTAAATTAAATCCATCCGGAAGGCTTATAGATGCAGGATGTGGCCCAGGATTTTTAATAGTTCAATTAGCAAAGGAATTTCCTACTTTGGAGCTTATTGGTGTGGACATTTCTAATGAAATACTGGAACGAGCTAAGATTAGAGCAACTCATCATGAGAAAAAGATTGAATTTAAGGAAGGTTCTGTTGAAAACCTACCGTTTCCTAATGAATATGCGGATTTTATAATTTCTACTTTTTCACTCCATCATTGGATTAATCCCGATAGGGCTTTTCAAGAAATATATAGGGTGTTAAAAAAAGAAGGCATAGCGCTAATATTTGATTTTAGACGAGATTCTCGAAGATTCTATTACGGATTCTTAACATTTGTGACTAAAATCGTCGCTCCTAAAGCATTGAAAAATGTTAACGAACCAATAGGGTCTCTAAAATCTTCTTATACTCCTTTAGAGGTGCAAGAACTCCTCTCCAAAGAGCAGATCAAAGATATTACTATTAAACCTATGCTTGCCTGGATGTTTCTTCAAATTAATAAGCATTAAAAAACTCTTTCTATGGTTTAAAAGAAATTAATTATCTTGGAAAACTCTACTTATAAAATGAAAAACAATCTTCTCAATTTGGATATATTCCTTAAAACCTATTCTTTTTTAAGATCAATTTTAGGAAGAATTCCATGGCTAATACAATAATACCCGGGACTGCGTTTTTTTGCAATTTCATTAATTTCAAGTAGTTTTTCCATAGGAGTGGCACTTTCAATAAATAATTCCATCTGTAAATCATTAATAGGAGGATTATCAGAAAGACCTAAAGCTTTTGATATATCCATGGTAGCAGTACCTCTGATTTTAAAACTATTTAGTTGGATTCCTTCCATAGTTGCCCATTTAACAAAAGTAGCAGAATAACACGCCAAAAATCCACTAATGTAATATTGAACCGGATTAGGAGCAGTTCCCCCTCCACCTAAGATGATTGTTTCATCTGTTTGAACAAGAATATCTCCTGCCTTCTCAGTTTTCAATTTAATCTCAAATTGGGGTCCAACTTGTTCATCTAATCTCCAAGTGCCTTCGATCTCTAATTTTTTGATGCTAGTAGAGGGATCCTTTTTAACGTTTTCTATAGTCTCTTTAAACACATCAACATTTAGTCTATTAGTCATGTGCGAATCACATATTATCTTTATTATTTTAGATTAAAGTAGATTATATCAATCAATATTTAATTCATTCGATAATAAATTATTAAAAATCAACAGAGGAGCAAAAAAGAAAAAATGAAATTATCATCCCCAAAACTGACACGAAAATTAATGAACAATATTGTTCTCCTTTTCATTTATTAATTCTTATTGATGATAATTCTATAAAGAGTTAGAATTATACACTCGATATTTTATCTCCAAATCGGAAAATTATATAAAAGGAGTTAGTAAAATGAATAAATCAATAGATTTTGGTAAATCAATGGATATCATCTTCATTATTTCTTCTATTGTTTTCAACATCTTAGTAAGCTTTTTATATATTGCGACCAAATTTGGCAACATGGAACTCGTGCGGGTCATTGGTATTATTGTCCTTTTTCTAATAATTCCGTTCACTATCACCTTGATAGGATATATTAAAGAAAAGGACGAAAGAAAGGTTATAATATCTTTAGTAGTCATTCTATTCTATTTCTTTTTGGAAATATTATTAGACTACATCCTCATGATTCCATTCAGAGATATACTAGCACTTCATATCCCCTACATTATAGTATTTTACGCTGCTGACTTCAGCATGATAGGCGTGACTTTCGATAAAAACAAGAAAATGGGATTTGTGGTCCTGGTGGCATTCTTTATATTGCTAGGGTGCTTGATTTATAGGTATGTGGGCTAAATTCTCTGAAAAGTAAGATGAGTTTTTCACTTTAAAAGAATTAACTGCAGATCTCTTTTATCTGTAATTCACAAACCGATTTTATTTCAATTTAGTAAAGAATCTAACTATTTGGAAATGAATTTTCATAACATCTAACCGGAAAATCATTATGTAATGCCGCAACGCATCAATTGCAGTAGCTACACGTCGATCTATCCGTTCTCCCTTTTTTAATCTGCTTTACGACAAGTGGCTCTCTAATGATAATATTAAAACGACAATCTTAACCAAATTTAGTGATCAATTAAATAAAAATTCCATCAATAAAAGGAATTTAATTTTTTATGATTTTAAAGATTCCAAACAAACCTCTCAATTTGGAGATATTCCTTAAAACCTATTCTTTTTTAATATCAATTATAGGAACAATTCCATGGCTAAGGCAATAATACCCGGGACAGCGTTTTTTTGCAATTTTATTAATTTCAAGTAGTTTTTCCATAGGAGCGTCACTTTCGACAAATAATTCCATCCGTAAATCATTAATAGGAGGATTATCGGAAAGACCTAAAGCTGCGGATATATCCATGGTAGCAGTGCCTCTGATTTTAAAACTATTTAGCTGGATTCCTTCCATAGTTGCCCATTTAACAAAAGTAGCAGCATAACATGACAATAATCCACCAATGCAATATTGAACAGGATTAGGTGCAGTTCCTCCGCCGCCTAAGATGATTGTTTCATCTGATTGAACAAGAATCTCTCCTGCCGTCTCAGTTTTAAATTTTGTCTCAAATTGGGGGCCTGTTTGTTCATCTAATCTCCAAGTGCCTTCGATCTCTAATTTTTTGATGCTAGTAGAGGGATTCTTTTTAACATTTTCAATTGTCTCTTTAAACACATCAACATTTATTCTATTAATCATGTGTCAATCACATATTATCTCCATTATTATTCTGACTTTTATAATATATAAGTGAGCGAGAATATTTAATTCTAAAAAGGAGAAATGTTTAGATATAAAACTCTTTTATCTAAAACGGTTATATTTTGAAACTATTAAATTTATTTAAATAATGGACTGATTTGTTGTTCTCCTTGACTGCAAAAAAATCGTTTTTTGGATTTATTGGGTGTTTTGGTTTATTATATTATCAAACGAAGAAAAAATAAGGAAAAGTAATTTGTTAATAGAATTTGATACTCTATTTTTTACTTCAGAAATTTAAGTATTACTTCGTTAAACTTATCAGGTTCCTCGGTGTGAATCATATGAGCATTTGAGTCGAAGTGAACGATTTCGGCATTTGGTATTTTTGCAGCTAATAAATCACCATTGCTAGGTGGAACGAGAATATCTTGTTTACCATGTATTATTAAAGTAGGTATATTCATCTCTTTTAATTTCCTATATGAGTTATATCGCATCCAAGAACCCATTTGGGCTTTAAAGGTGGTTGGCCCTGTAGGAATAATCAGAATATCGTCAATTTTTTTTTCCATAAATTCAGGATCTTCATCCATGAACTTCTTAGTAAATATATGGGGCATAGCCTCTTCTACTAATTTTCTTGTATGCCCTTTAAATGATAACTTAGTTAAAAATTTCTGTGTTTCCATTGAAGGCATTTCTGCCTTCGATCCTCCGCAACTAGTTGAACAAAGAACAAGCTTTTTAACTCGCTCGGGAAATTTAAGAGCTAATTCTTGTGCGATCATTCCTCCCATTGAATGACCAAGGATATGAGCTTGATTTATATCTAAAGCATCCATCAATCCTAATGCATCAGCAGCCATGCTTTCTATTGAGAGATCTCCAACTAGATCATCACTCCTTCCAACACCTCTATTATCAAAAATAGCCGTCTTTAAATGTTTTGAGAAGCCATCTATCACAGGGGTATCCCACCAATACACATTTTCAGATAAGCCCTGAATCATTAAGAGAGGAAAACCATCTCCATGAATCTCGTAATAAAGATTCACACCATCTACATTAACTTTTGGCATATTTAAATCCACTCAAATTTATTGTTATTCATAAATTAAATTTCTTGTTGATGAAAAACTAGTTCGGATACCTATTTATAAGTTGACATTTATGTGAATTCAAAGAAAAATCTTTTAAATGATGTTTGGAATAATTCTTGCTGCTTCAGTTTCCCTCGTGATATTGATTTTAATTTCGTAGATTTAGGCGAGAATTGCAGCAACGACAGCAGCATTATTCTCCAAGTATTTAATACACTTTAATATTAGATTCAACTTATTCTAAAACAGAGAAAGTAAATTAAAATATCCAATTTAACTTATGATCGTATATGGAAATAATTGCAATGGGAGAGTTACGCGAGTTTTTTACGATAAATCTGCCCAAATTCGAGGATCCCGTCATTTTTATTAGTTCTGAATTTATTCCTGGATGTCCTAAGTGCAATAGTAGTACAAGCGTATATTATCTCCAACTTACTGAAAGAAATTTGATTCCAAGTGAAGGAAATTTGGAAAAAGCCGTAGAACACAAGTTTCCAATCGATATCTATGTCCAATATCAAGTTCTAAAAGGAAAACCCAAGCAATTTGTCATAGGCACGAAAAAGTCAAATGGAAACCTTGAGATGGTCCTTCTACGAATTATAAATTAAGAATTTTGAAATTATTTTTCCAATTTCACATTTAAAACTCCGACACAACCTCCGAAAGGCATGAGTATAGTGCTTTTCTAAGATTTGTAATTATGACATTTATGGCAAGAGTTAAATATAGAAATTATTAATTGTATATTGGCTCTATTTTTTTTATAAGAGGTGAGCTTCGTGAGAGTTAAATTATGTTTTAAATGTAAACAATACATCGCTATCCGTGAGAATGATTTTAATAACACTAGAGACTTACAATTGTTTGATAAAGCTCATGCTGGTCATCCCACTCAGATTGTAAACGAAGAAGAAGTCGCTAATTATGAAATGTGGATTGGAAGTTAAGTAAAAATAATTTTCTTTTTTTCAATTAAATTTATTAATATACATTCAATAAAAGAGTGTATATTGTATCTACTTCTTAATGTTGGTTAATTGAACATGACAAATCAAAAATTACCCGAAATTGATATGCTTCGCATTATATCGATTCTAATCGTTGTATTTTTAATTCATATTCCACTTAGCTATGCTTATTATTTCTACCTTGACTTAGATCAATTTAGCGTGTTTTTAGTTAATAATGTTGGAATATATGTCTCCATGGGCTCTTTCGCGTTTGTCTCTGGATTCGGTCTATATTTAAGTCCCAACAATAGAAGGATTAATTCAGTCAAGAAATTAACTACTTTCCTAAAGAAGAGATTTATAAGAGTATTTCCACTCTATTGGATTGCGATTATTTTATTTCTTTTTTTTGTAGGATATTCGACCATTAACCCGCTTTATTTACTGTTCCATTTTTTAGGAATGCAAATCATAGTTGCTCCCAATTTTGGACCTCCAATGCTAACCATATGGTTTATAGGCATAATTGTGATATACTACCTGATTTATGTTGTCCTAAATTCATTAGGTTCAATCAAACGAATCATTCCGGCATCTGTCGCCATTCTATTCTTATTTGTGTTTCTTAAAGGCTTTTTTGGGCTGGTTGAATATCGATTTTTCTTATACTATTTTATATTCATTGCAGGCATAGTTGCTGCTCATATCTACACCTCCCCCCTTTACAATCGATTTAAAGAACGTTTGAGAGAAGTACCTCGAGTAGTCTTACTCCTCGTTCCATTATGTACTGCCATTTTAGGTTTAATAACATTTCAATTTTTAACTCAGTTTACCTATTCTACTTTCGTTTCGGAATACGGAAATTATAACCTATACTTAATATTAGAAACAAATCCTGATTTTTTTCAATTAGCAGGGATAATATTTTTGATAAACCTAATAATAATAGCATTCATAATTTTTGCAATTTCATCGCTCAATTTTATATTTCGCACCTTTAGATTGATTTTCTCTAAAAGAAAAATTGAATCGATAGTTTCAGTAATCGCTTATTCCACTTTCGGCGTATATCTCTTTCACAGAGTCTTTCTTGGTATCTTTACCTTCTTAATGACCAATGAATTAAATATAGACATGCGTGAACTGGACAACTACTACTTAGTCTTAATTTTTGTCCCGTTTATATTTCTATTCTCATACTTAATTCAAAAGGCTTTTGATTGGGTTTGGAAGAGAGCTTCTAAGCACAATGCTAATAATGATCTTCAAACCGTGTAGTTTTAAGTATAGAATAAAAATTTTAATAAAAGAAATTTGTCCTTCTACGGATGAACCTTCGATTTCTAATTGATTTAATCGACTAAACTTTGAATGGTTAGAGAACAATATCTGACAAAATGAGTAGTCTCTGCAGAATAGACCATTACGCTTATATTGTGAGTGCCTGAGGAAAAACTTGGGGCGAAATGTTGTAACGCTACTGAATAATAATCGATAGTTGAACTTCCTTCGTAAGGTCCAACATCCACCTGAGGCTCTAGTAACCGAATCCCATCAACACTAAAGAAGAATGAAATACCTGCATATTCTGTAGGTTCAGGATAAATCACCGCACTACACATGAATATAATATGAATTGAAGCCGTAGTTGCTAAGTCAAAAGCTATAGACATGTTCGGAATGTGTAAATATGCAAATGCTGGATTCACTGTAAAAGAATCTCCGTCGTATTGAGACCAGATATCCTGTGCAGCCAAGCTTGCTTGCATACTATTCTGCGAATTCCACGCCATGAATCCAAACCCTAATCCTCCGGCACCTAAGAGTATCCCTATTATCCCTAATATACTGCCACCTTTTCCCATTGTCTATTACCACTTATTTTTTTTATTTTAAGTTGAAGTAAAGAACAAATTCTTTTGCCCATAAATAAATCTTATGATAATGGTTCAATACCAAGGAAACTTATATCTTGTAGGAAAACTTATTGTAACTTAATTAGATACACCTTAGTTTATAGCTATTAGAATTACTGTAAGAAATATTGAAAGAAATAGCTGAAGATGATTTGGGAGGATATAAGCAATTGAATAAAATCGAGCTAACTTATTTAACCTGGGATGACATCGAAGATTACTGTAAAAAATTAGCCAATTTGATCAATAATTCTGACTTTAAACCCGAAATTATTGTAGGAATTCAAAGAGGTGGCAGCATAACTGCAGTTTTCCTCTCTCACTTATTGAATACCGAGAATCTCTGTACAATTGGGATTCGAACTACAAAAACAGATGATATTCGCTCTCAACGAATTAAACCAATTGTATACGATTCTTTTTCATTACAACTCATATCCGGAAAAATAGTTTTGCTTACAGATGACATTACCGACACGGGAGTAACTTTAATTGAAGCTAAAAAAGAGTTATTAAAGTATGGTTGTAAAGAGGTTAAATCTGCTACAATGATATGCGCTCCGGCAAGTAATGGTAAAGTAGATTTTTACGCTAAAGAAGTTAAACCATGGGTTGTCTTTCCATGGGAAATAAAAATTTAGAATGAAAAAGCAAAGACCATGAAATTACCGAAGTTAGTTCAGAAAGTTTTTTAAATATTAATTGAATGATACTATTTGATTTTCTCTTGACGAATGATATGCAGATTCTATGATTTCGTGAACACGATATCCGATATCTAAACCAGGATAAGGTTCTATTTCTTTGATTATCGATTCCATAAAACTAAGACTTTCAAATAGATACGGTCCAGTATTTAAAGCCATTTTAGGATAATTCTTATGCTTTCGATATTCTTCTGTAATCCCTTCTAAATTAAGTCTCTTCTTCTTTCGACCGATTAAATACTCTAACTTTCTAAAGAACGGTGTTATATAATTCTCCAAATTTATATATCCATTCTCTAAGAAAATCTCTACGCGTCTCTCATCCATTTTTGCTTTATTCCAAATACTTGTTAAATTCCCTACAAATCCGTCTTCATATTCAAAGTTTAATGTGGCTACATCTTCAAGCTTTCCTTGGGTCAAAGGGGAGACGTAGCGAATTTTAGCGAATAATTTCGAAAGAGGTGCCTGATCACCAAATAGATACTCAAGCACGTCAACATCGTGGATGCTATGTTCAAATAAACTCCCTCCATAAGCTAAGGAAGGATCTTTTCTCCAATCAGATTGGTGTAAACCAGTGCCAATAGGCCAATTTTGAGTATCTCTGAATGTAAATGATAATCTCTTTCCAAACGCTTCTGCATTTTCTTTTATAATTTGTTTCATTTTCCAGACTACTGGACAATGCCGGAGTACTAATCCTACCTGTGTAGAGATTCCATACTTTCTCTCTGCTAAAATTAACTCTTTGATATCTTCTAAAGAAAAGGCAAGTGGCTTCTCGCAAAAGATATTTTTACCTTTTTCCGCAAGTTTTAAGTAATACTCTTTATGGAATTTAGTCGGAGTTGCGATGTAAACTACATCGATAGCTTTATCCTTAACAATGTCATCAGGATTCGTCGTAAAATAGTCAATGACCTTAACATTCTTCAATTTTAGCCTATTCAATTTCTCTTCGTCTGGATCGGCTACTCCCCGAATTTTTATATGGACATCAGTATCAGAAAGGAGCCTTTCTTCTTCGATTTTTTTTAATGAAAATAAGTGTGTCTGTCCCATTAGTCCCGTTCCTATTATCCCTACATTTATATTCAACTTAAACCATCCTTCTCTCTTTAGGAATTTAATTTACTAAAAGTAAAGAGCAATTTTTTATAAACATTTCAAAAATCTTGTTGATTTTTGACATTTGAGTTTTTTTTTATTATCTCGTGAAATCACTGAGATAAATCCTATTTTTATCATAGACACAAAGAAAATAAAAAAAAATAAGAAAATAAAAAAAAATCATATCCCTGCTAACAATTCTCACATTTGGTTGCGACACTTCAGCGAAGGGTAGCGCCAGACTAGAAATACCTTTTAGGTCATTCACCGAAGGTTCCATGTCAAATGGGCTAAAATGTATCAGCGAACCGAAGTGAGTTGCGCGCAAACTGGTGATGTATGATAAGCAATTCTTCAACCACGGCGCAACACCGTAGCATTAAAGCCAAGGATATTTTTATTGATTACTGATATTGAACGCCTTTACTTATGAATTTATTTATTTTTTTTTTTATATTCCAATCGCAATTAGAAAAATAGTCGTGATCCCTGCTAACAATTCAAACATTTGGTTGTGACACTTCAGCAGAACGTAGTTAGTGGTACATTGAACCGAAGGATACATGTTTAAGGTACCACTACCGTAGTGACGCGAATAGCGCGCAACCTGGTGGTGTATGATGGGCAAAATCTCAACTGTGGCGCAACACCACAGCATTAAAGCCAAGGATTCTAACTTTAAAATTTTCTTCTTTATTGCCATAAATATTTTAGCGATTATAACCTCTCTGCTAACAATTCTCACATTGGGTTGTGACACTTCAGCAAAGTGGAGAACATGTGCTTCTTAACCGAAGGATACATATAACGAAGCACATGTACATGAAGCGGCGCGAATTGCGCACAACCTGGTGTCGTATGATTAGTAATTCCTCAACTACGGCGCAACGCCGGAGCATGAAAGCCAGAGACTATTATAATCCTAAAAAATTTTTAGTATAAATCACCTCTAATCTTAGTATTTTAACTGAGTTTATTTTATAATCTTATTCGCTTCATTTATTAATTTTTGATATCTTTCAGAGTTTACACTTCTAACCCAAGATGTCATTCCTGCTATCTCATTTTTTTTTTCCTTTGGTATTTCTTTACTTGTTTTTAACAGGATATTAGCATTATGAATTGCTGCTCTATAATTTTTAATCCATTTACGTGGTAGTCCTAGTTCCGAATTATTTAAAATGATTCCCGTAATTTTTTGTTGATTATTCTTTCTCAAGAAACGAGTTTTGGAATTGTTTATTTCAAAACCCTCTTCCTTTGTAATTTTATAAATCAGACCGCAGAATCTTCCTAAATTCACTTCCTTTTGGTCTTTCAATGAAAAACTTAAATCGTCAGCATATCTCGAATAAGTAAGTCCAAATTTATCTGATAATCCTTTTAATCTTTTATCTAATCTTTGACATATTATATTGGTAATCATAGGGCTTGCAGGTGAACCTTGTGGTAATATTCTTTTTGTAGTAGCGACATATTTGGTGGTTCCTCTTACTTCAAATTGCCAACCGCTCACAGTAAGTACAGAGCATGGAAAGGAGTGAGGAAATGTGACCAGAATATCCAAATGAATGAAACATACCCCGAACTCTTTCAAATGTAAGAGTTGGGAAAAAATCTTTTAGGTCCATGTTTAATATTAGAAAAGGCTGTTTAGGATGAGAGTTAGCTCCAGTTATCACAGACTTACCTTGAATAAATCCATGTGCATATTTTGAGGGAGGAATAATTGATAAAATTTTGTCAAGAATAATCCTCTGTGAGTTTTTTAATAAAGATTTTGGAGCAGCGATTGACCTCGTCCCTCCAGTTCTTTTAGGAATCTTATATCGATAATAATGATCTATGTCTACCACATCTCGGTGATAGGCAAGAAATCTAAGTTGCTTAAAATCGATATCGAGAAATCGATTCAGTTCATGTGCATCCTTTATAGTGGGAAGTTCGTTTTTCTTTAGCTTTTCTATATCTGTATCAAATCTATAGAGCATTGATGAATAACCCTTCCCAATGAAAACAATTTCTTCTTTTTTTTTCTTTTGCCATGCTTCAGATCTTTCTTGTCTTTCTAACTCTTTTTGTCTTTTTCTCTCTTCACGCCGCTTAATTGATTCTAGCCACATTTCCTTAGCGATTTCTTTCCGAATCTTATCAATGTCATACGTTCCACCATGTTCTTTCTTAAGATCCATTAGTTTTTTTTTTATTTTGCGTTTACTTGTATACAGCTCCGTAATCTGCGTAATTAATTTATCTAAGTTATTCATTAATTTCTGTCTTTTCGTAAAATCCTCATTTGATTCGTTTTCTTGTTGATTATAGGGAGTTGGAAGATTTTTTGGCCAGAAACCATATTCTTGCATTTTCATAAAGGTAAATTGTTTTTTACCTAGTTGCTGTATTAACCTGCTATAATCACTTTTCGAGCTGTCAGTCATCTACTCTCATAGCCTCCAATGACGATTCATCGTATCTTCTATTAGGAATAAGTGGTAATTCTAAATATGTAGAAGCATTAATGTATAAAGCTAAAATATGTTTGCAGGGAGCTGAAATATTTCTTGGACCACGTTTAAATGCTTTGCATCCACAATTAACCTTAACGATTTGTTTATCTTGATCAAGAGTTACCTCGGTATTAAATGTTTTATCTCGATACTGATATCTTCTACTTGTTGTTTGTGAAGAACTACTCTCAGCGATAGTTTCGAAATTCGCGGTTAATCTTAAATTGAACCTTTTCTCGGGTTTATTAATCTCATTCAATACATCTCTTTCTAATTGTGTAGTTTCATACAATTCTCTTGGTAATGGGATGTTTAAAAGTTGCCTATAACGGTAAACTTTACGGTTTAGGTCAAAATATGCCTCTCCTTTTCGAAATAAACTACCAATACTCGCTCTAATCTCTTGATCACTTGCACTTGATAATTCACTTTTAAGAGTTTCGAGTTCCATAACTCTATTTTTTTTTAATAAATTCCGCACGTTAGGATCTCCCTCTCCAATAAAACCGCCCATGATATTGAATGCTGTTCCTTTAACCCAATCGTTAGAAGACCATGAGGTAAATCCAATTGTCATATTTAAGAAGCCTAGATCCGCAACTAAAAAATGAGGCATTCCAAATCCAAATAGTTTTAATTTAAAGGATTTTGAGATCGGAATTATCTTTTCAACAATCAACCATCTTCTACGGCCCCAGATTCTCTCTATATGCTTTCTTTTTCCAGTATATATTGTAGATAATTCTAATTCCTTTTCCCATGGTTCAAATATTATCTTTACTCGTTTTTTAGGTTCAAAAACCCACTTCATTGCCCTAGGGCTTTTTCTGGCTTTATTTCGTCTTAAAAATGAACATATATCATATAAATCTACAGGAGTCAGTTCTATTTCAAATCCGTCTAAACTAGCAGCAGCAGATACTTGATTAAAACCCTTTATCCACGATTCGGGTAAATCTATTTTCTTTTCCACGTATTCAGGAGTAACCCCTGAATCTACAGTAATTCCTTCAGGATTAATTGACAATTCAACTTCATTATACGTTCGAAACCTCTCCATCTCTTTTGCGAGTTTTATAGAGAAATCTACATTAGTAGTCCCTAATTTAGGAGTTCCTTTAATTTCAAACTCATCCATTTTCACAGCTAGACATCCATATACTGACTCATCTAAAGAAAATGCTTCAAAGGAAACTTGATCGGGATGAACTGTTATTACAGGATCTAAAACATACCAGAGAGCCTGATCTCTATTGCGGATATAATGCCAAAATTGGCTCTCAATTTTATTATAATTCTGCCATATTCCCATATCATTAACTTTACTTTTCAAGCTCATGATTTTAGAGCGGATTTCTAAGATGTTTTTATCTACATCATCAAGTTGGACTTTTAACGTATCCATATCACCTTGTAATTCCTTCCTCCAAGTTTTTAGAAAACCTTCTTTATGAATCATCCGTTTTTCAATCTCTTGATTAAACCAGGCAAAAAAATCGCCATAATCTTTTTTCCTAATTCTTGAATCTGATATTACAATCTCTCTTAACATTAACATAGCATCTCTAAAAATTAATGGGTGCTTCAATCTTCCTACAAATGATACTTTCTCATCTCTAGTAAGATCGGGACTTAGACCGAGAGTTATATAATCCTCAGATTGAAGGCAAACGGATGGACTTGTATACTGATAACTAATTTCCATTTATATTACCTCCATTTTTATTTTAGCAAGAGCGACCAAGGCTCTTTCAGAATCTTTAATTATATTGGATCCTCCGATTTCAAGGAGAATTTCTTCAATAATATCACAGTTTTCTTTATTTCTAAAAACAAACTCGGGAATGAGTTGATAAATCTTATCTTTACTTTTGGATTTGAGATTAGGTAAAAATATAAGCGTTTTGATATAATATAAAAAGATTTCACTATTTCCATTTCCTAAATCATCTAAAATCCTATCAATCTTTTCCGAGATATATGACTTGATATCATGAGAAGCGTGTTCTAACATTTGGATAATTATGTTTTTAGGTAATTTTTCTCCATATATCTCGTCTAACTTGTTTAATGCATAAGTAATTACTTTTTTTTCAGGAGAATCAATAAGAATTGATAACGTTCTATTAAAAGCTTCTTTAGGTAAACCCTCAAAAACATTAATTGCGATCTCATTAAGGGTGGCTATTTCAGACTCAAACATTAATTGGAGGGTAGTGTACCGCTCCTTTACTTGATGAGTATTTCTTCTAACCATCTCTATCAACGTTCTAACCATTTCTGGCGGCCCTATTTCTAATATTTCTAGAATTTCACTATCAGAGGGCAACAATTTTGTTGAAAGCGCTCTTAGCATATAAAGGATGACCATTGAAGGAATTTTAGCTGAAAAATCAATTTCTATTTCCTTAATAATCATCAGTAAATCATCATAAGCAACTGAGAAGATAAGATTCTGCAAATAATCTGAAGTCCATTCCGGAAGTGTGGACTCATGTATCAGTAGATCTATTATTAAATTTAATAATTTAGCGCGTTCATTCTGTGGTATCTCATTTACTTTGTTGGTTGATTTATTTAACTGATCTAAGATTTCTTCCGGTAATTCAACTTGTTTCTTAAAGAATGAGTAAATCTTAGCAATTAATGCTTCTACAAATTTAAAATAGTCAATTCCCTTTAATTCTCTTATTCGTTCTATTATAAATTCAAACCAATTCTCTACATTATTAAGTAAAAGCAAATCTACAACCATCTCAGGAGTGATCTTTCCTTTTGTTCTATCAAAATACGCCCATGCTTGTTCATGCAACGTATTATCAGAACATTCCATAAGAGCAAACATTAAATTATGATCAAATGTGTCAGCTTTTGTTAGTAAATTTGTTAATTTTTCTCTAAATAGATTTCTTAATCTAACATGCTTTGATAAAGAAAGTTCTACCATCAGTTTGGGGGGTAATTTTCCTAAAATGTTATCTAGGTCAGAACGAGCATTTATTAAATTAAAGCAGAAATCTAATACGTAATGGACCTCACTTTCGGTTGCGATTTCTAAAACATCAGTGAAATATTTGTTCCAGAGTTCTAACTTCTTTTGATAGGTGTCAGCGGCTCTAATAGATTTAAAATCGATACTATCAATTCGTGGGGTATCACGATAATAAGAATAATGACGGGATCTAGAGCGGATACGTGGTGCAGTAGTGTAGTATCTTAGAATCTCATTAATACTATCGGGAATTTGTCGGCCCGAAACTAAATCATAAGGCTTATAATTACTAAAAAAAGTTTTCACTGCTAGAATAAATAAATGCTCATCCCCTCGTGCTAATGAATCAAGAGTTCTTCTCACATATCGATGAATATAGTTGTAAAACCCTTGATAACCGCTTGCGAGCATAAAATAGTAGAATTTTGGAGTATCAATGTAGTAAGCAAGGGTTCCGAGTAGATCAGGAGCTTTGTAGACCTCCGCTTCTTGGATTAGATTCTTAAACATAATGTGATTAAGTCTGAAACCATCACTTATATGGCTAGGGCTAAATTTTAATGTAGGACCGATTGCTCCCCATTCCTGATCCCCCCACTTTTTTACGTAATCATTATAAGAAGTATTTTTTTCTCGTTTCTCTAAATAACGCCCAGCTCTTCCTCTTGGTTTATTACCATGTACAGGGATTAAATCAATTTTAGCAACAATATTTGTAATTTCTTTAATCCTATTTTCTTTTAAAGTAGAATCAATTGAGTTAAGGTATATTTGAGCACATCTCTTTACACCTTCAGCAAATTTAGGCTCGGACCATCTAAATGTGAAATTAACTATTTTACTTGCTTCTTCTTTTAAAATGGGATTTTTTATTTTAGCTAACTCTAAGAACAAACCAGATACAACACCCTCACCCCCAATTTCTACTATTTTTTCATATATTGATTTTGGAGGTTTTTTTTCAACAAGATTTCTTAGGAATTTCTTTCTATTATAGAGACTTTGATTTGACATCAACTCAACGATTAAGTCTAAAAATACCTCGTCAGTTTTACTTAATTTTAATATTTCATTAGGATCCTTAGCAACCTTAAATTCTCCATTAAATACATCCCCCCTAATTTTATTTACTTTATCACGATAACTTAATTCTTTAAAATAAGGGAGAAAGAATTGATTTTCAGGACTCAAATTAATAAAGGAAGCTGCTTCTTTCAACTGTATTTCTCTGTAATATCCATGTCTTTGACTCTTATATTGTTTATATAAGCCTTTTCGATTTACTAGATACGAACGCCCTTTTACACGGCTTCTAGTACTATAATCATAATGTGATGGAGTGAGTAATTTTAAATCTAAAAATGGGGGTAAATGTTCGTGATTTCCTTGAAGAATAGTATATCCAACATAGTTTACGTCCTCACTCAATAAATTATATTCACCAGGACTTATTTCTGGCTTTAATTCTTCTTTTAAAGAATCATGATATTTCTCAATATCTTCTTGTGTAATTGTGATTCTACTACCTGAATCAATTTCGTGTGGACCAAAAAGTATAGCGAAACTGGGATTCATTTTCTTATCCCAGCCCCAAAGTACTAATTTTCTAGTTGGATTATTTTGTTTTCCCCATCTTCGTCTTATTTGTTGAACTTTATCTATTACTGAATCATCCATGATAGTAACTCATTTGGATTTTTATCAATATTTATGTTTTAGATAAAGGTTAATTTAAATTTTACGATGTAAATGTTTTCTAATTTTTGATAGAATAGAAGTAGGAAGTTAAATTCTGACTCTTTTTTCTTGTGAAATGTAATTAAAATTATTTGGCAGCTTGTTCATTATAATTTGTAATTCTTCAAAAGAGATAGGATATAATTTATTATTGTCAACTCCAATATCATATTGTTTACCAACGGATTTGAGTTTACCGTGCGAATGACCATATAATTGCCACGCATTAAAATGACTTTTATTCCAAACCCGCATAGCATAATGGCAAAGAGTAATTGATTGACCTTCAATTTTAATATCTTTAATACGAGACATTGAAGCACAATATTGCTCTGCAATTCTTATAACATCACTACTATCATGATTCCCGATAATAAAATGAATTTCAATATTTTTAAATTTTTCAAAAAAAAAATTGGCTTTTTGCTCGTTAAAGGTCAAATCTCCAAGAATGTATAACACATCCCCAGGAGTAACCTTTTCTTCAAGATTTTTTATTAATACCCTATCCATCTCTTGAATATCCTCAAATGGACGACCAGTATATTTGATAATATTTTTATGAGAAAGATGATAGTCAGCTGTAAACCAAATCAACGATTTTCACGTTTTTATATAATCTTATTTAAATCTAATATATATCTTTTATTTTTCAGTAATAAATGTTAAGGGTTTTATAACCACTCAATAACAACAAGAGTTAACTTAAGAATCAAACACTCTTTTAGAAGGAAATACTTAAAGTTGACAATTCAGTAAAAGCATAGATTTAAATAATATCTAGACAAATTTTTAATTTATAATATTGACAAAAATTAATTCCAATACTATTTAATTTACAATTAGGTATTGATATCTAAGTATTAGAGTAAATTGAAAATATCACATTGTTTATAGGTGAAAAAGGGAAGATTATGTTTTGTACAGAATGTGGATATAAGGCAATTAAAGGAGATTCAATTTGTAGATATTGTGGAACTCCTTTGAAAATTTCTACAAAAAAAAACGGATATCCAGTTTCATTTACTAATGGTGGAATTACATTTAGCTTTAAAACAAATAGTGCTTATCAATTATTTCAAAAAAGTCAAGAATGTTTAACTAGAAAGGATTTTAATGGTTCTCTAGAAATTTTAAATAGCGTGTTGAGTAGTGAACCACGAAACCCAACTATACTTTCTCAGATAGGAATAACGTATTTTCTTCTCCGTAATTTCGACAAAGGAGTGGAGTATTGTAAAAAAGCAATTGAACAGGATTCAACTCAAATTTTACCATTAGAAACTCTCATGGAAGTATACGTAATTGAAGGAAAACCAGAAAAAGTTCAACATTGCTTTGAAAATTTAAAATCTTTAGGTGCAAAATACGTTTATGTTTTAAATGTAAGAGCGTCCAATTGTTTTAAAGATCAAAAACCTGAATTAGCCATAAATTGGTGGAAGAAAGCCCTAATTTTTGATCCTTTGAATCAAGAAATTATTTCAAAAGTTAATGCAGTTGCCGAACAAGATTTTATGGACAAACATCTTAAAAAATTCGATAACGATTATTCAAAAGCATTAGAATTTTATAAACAAAAGTTAGAAAAGGATCCTAACGATGATTTCTATAAAAGAATGGTTTTATGGGCTGAGAAACGATCGTTAGGGTTAGAATATTAACATTACTACAAAAAAAAGGTGGTTTTACTAATTAATACCCATAATTATATGGAAAACTTTCTCAAAGCGATGGAACTTGATAGAATGGGAAAATGGGAAGAAGCTCTGGTATATTACGACAAAACTTTAGAATTAAACCCCAATTTTCCCGATGGGTGGGCAGGTAAAGGTTTATTGCTTGGAAAACTAAAAAGGGATGAAGAAGAGATTGAATGTTTAGAGAAAGCACTAGATATTGACCCAAATTCAGCTATGATATGGACAATGAAGGGCGCTGCTTTATTAAAAGTGGGGAGATTTGAAGAATCACTTAAATGTCAACAAAATGCTTTAAATATTGAATCGAATTCATCTATAGCTTGGCTTGGAAAGGGATTAGCTTTCTTTGAGTTAAAAAAATTCAATGAAGCAATTGAATGTTTCAATAAAACTTTGGAGTTAGAGCCACATAATAACATGGCTCAAAATAAAAAGATACACGCTATGCAATTGATTGGCAGAACTGAAGATCTTGAAAAAATATATGAGGAGACTTTAGTAAAAGATCCTAACTCTATTGAAGCTTTAACTGGAAAAGCTATTTCGCTTGCAAAGCATGGGAATTATGAGGAGGCAATCAATCTTTTTGATAAAGTTATACATATTGAACCAAATAACATATCCTCCTTAATGAATAAAGGCATAATATTAAACGAATTCAGAAGATTTGATGAATCTTTAGTTATGTTTGAGAAAATTTTGAGTTTAAGTCCTAAACTTCCAAGAGCATTACTGGGAAAAGCCATGGCACTTGATGGGCTTGGAAAGTTTGAAATGTCATTAAACTTTGTAAATAAAGCTTTAGACCTTGATCCAAACGATCGCTTGATTTGGATCCAAAAGGGGATCGCCTTATTAAAAAACAAGAAGCCTAATGAAGCTCTCGATTTGTTTAATAAAGTTTTAGAAGAACATCCATTAGACGCCTTAAGTTGGCATTATAAAGGGATAACGCTTCGAACTATTAAAAAATTTAATGAGGCAAGTGATTGTTTCACAAAAGCTCTGGAGATTGATCCTCGATTAGAAATGGCATTAGCGGGAAAAGGTGCTCTAGAGGCAGAACTTGGAAATTTGGAAGAAGCAATTGTGTACTTTGATAAAGCAATACAAATCAAGCCTCTATCCATCCTTAATTTTCTGAATAAAGCAGATATATTAACTCGATTAAACAGATATGAAGAAGCGGTGACAACCTATGATAGAGCCTTGAAAATAAACCCAAATCTAGTTGATGCTTTATTTCAAAAAGGAAAATTACAGTATAATCTCAATCAATGGGAAAACGCTCTCGTTTGTTTTGATCATTGTTTAAAATTAAGCCCAAATGAGGGAACCTTTTTAGATCATAAATGTGCTACGCTAAACCAGCTAAAAAGATATAAAGAAGCTTTAGAGTTCAGTGAAAGAGCACTGGAATTAAATCCAATATCTGTAGATGCGTTAATAAGCAAAGCTATTGCATTAGGGGAGTTGGATAGGCAAGAAGAAGCAATTCAGTATTTTGACAAAGCTATTGAATTGGATCCTAAATCTTTAAATGCTTGGTATAATAAGGGGTCTTTATTAGCAAAGTTGGGAAAATATGAAGAAGGTCAAGAGTGTTTTAATCAAGCTCTTAAAATAGATCCAAATTATATGCCAGCAAAACATAATATGGGGGTCATGCTTCAAGCCCTTGATAAACCGGATGATTCGTTAAAGTATTTTGACGATGTGCTTGATGACAATCCTGAATTTTTTGAGGGCTGGCATAATAAAGCTAACACATTCATGCAACTTGGGAAATTTAAGGAAGCAATAGAGTGCCTCGACAAAGCTCTAGAGATCGCCCCAGATGAAGCTCAAATCTGGTCAAGCAAAGGTATTGCATACGATAGAATGGGTGATCCAGAAAAAGCTCTTATATACCTTAATAAAGCTTTAGATTTAAACCCGAAATCTGCAAATGCTTGGCACAACGCAGGAGCAGTGTTAGAATCTTTGGGGAGAACTAAAGACGCAACCGAATGCTACGACAAAGCCTTAGCTATCAACCCTAATTATCAAGACGATCCACAAACTACTTCACTTGAATTTTTAAAACCAAAATACGCTGAAGATATCCCGGAGTATTACGATCCATCTTTAAATATTCATCCCATTGCCAAAGCCTGGAAATTTAAGGGGTTCAATTTAATTAGAAGTAAAGATTACGAAGAAGCACTAAATAGCTTTGAAAAGGCACTAGAAATAAACGATTACTATGATAAGGCATGGGAGGGTAAAGGTATTGTTTTTCAACATTTAAATGAGCTTGAAAATGCAATGGAATGTTTTAATAAGGCAATTAGAATCAATCCAAATAATATTAAAGCAGCACACTTTAAAGCAACAATCTTAGAGAAATCTGATCAAGTGAGCGAAGCAAAAAACCTATATAATGAAATACTTGAAAAAGATCCTAATAATGCCGATTCTTGGGTTAACAAAGGTAAAATATTATTTAATGAAGAAAATTATTCGGAAGCGCTTGAATCTTTTAAAAAAGCCACACAAATCGATCCACGTTCAAATACAGCTTGGCATTATTTAGGAACTATATATGAAATGAAGGGAGAATACAAAAAAGCTGAAGATAGTTTTTCTAAAATGTCACGATAATAGCTCTTTAACCATAAATAAAATTTAAAACAACATTTAAATACGAATGTAATTAATTTCTAGCAAGTCAAAAATCTACGAAACATGAGGTTAGTGTAATTTCAAAAAAAAAAAAAAAAAAACAATTTGATAGGGCTTCAAAATTAATAGATAAAATGACAAGCCCTATACCCACAAATATCCCGGGAGTTTCTAAACAACTCGTGTTCCCTCAAACTGGTGCCGATGCGAATATCCTTAGAAATGAATTATTTAAATCAGGATTGATCAAGATGGCCCAGAAGGACATTCATGGGGCAATTAAAGCTTGGACAAAACTTTCTAAAAAACAACCTAATTCTTTCGAAGTATGGAGCGGTTTGGGCAAAGCATATTTTCAAATTAAAAACACTACTGAAGCTAAAAGATGTTTGAAAAAATCGTTAAATATTCACCCTACCAACCCCTTGGATTGGGAATATCTGGGAATGACTTTAACTCAAGAAGCTATGGAATCTAAAGATATAGATTACTCAATGAAATATATTATGCCTGAAACTATTGAGTGTTTCGAAAACGCATTGAAATATAATCCTGAGAAGCATAATTTGAAGTTTAAAATTGGAATTCTTTACGCTTCTATAGGAAAATTCGATAAAGCACAATTTCACGTAGAAAATTACCTAAAGGTGAAACCAAAAGATTCTGAAGCACATCTAGCTCTTAAAAGGATAAAACAACAAAAAAAAGAAGTTGAAAATGCAAGAAATGATTCCAGAAGTCAAACCACTTCTGCCACCGAACTCCTAAATGTTAAATTTAAATCAAAGAAAACTTCACTACTTTTTGATAACGGTATGAATTACATAAGAAATCGTAATATAAATGAAGCAATCAAAAGTTTTCAAGAGACTCTTAAACAAGAACCGAATCATAAAGTAGTAATTGAAAAGCTAGGATTAGCTTATAGGATGGGAAATCAACCACAAAACGCTATTAAAAGTTTTGAAAAACTTTTCGAATTAGATTCAACGAATATGCTCGCTTTAGATAATTTATTGGATTTATACGCAATGCTCAATGATAAAGAAAACCAAGGAAGAACAATTACCAGGATAAAAAATTCCAGTAGTAAATATAATGATTACATGATAAACATTGGCGAAGCTTTTGTAAAGGATGGCTCAATGGATGGAGGAATAAAATATTTTGTAAAAGTACTCCTTTTAACTCCAAATCACGAGGGCGCAATAAAAAGAATAAGCGATCTTACTAAACACCCAGATTTCAAATCTAAAGTCAATCAAAACACCAGAAATGTTATTCAGGAGATGTTATCTAAATCAGTAGCGTTTAACGTAAAAAATACAGCAGAACCTATTGTTTGTAATAAATGTTTCATATCAGTGACTCCAAATCTTAAATATTGTCCTCAGTGTGGCAACGATCTTAAAGTACCTAAAGGAACTCAATCAGTTAGCCTTGATGAACTAAGCAAAACTAGAAAGGAACAAGAAAAAAAGTATCCTGGTTCACCCATCGGGAAAAAAATTGAGAAAAAAATCACCATCGATTTATATAATAAAGCAGGTAAACTAAAGTCCCAAGGACGATATGCAGAAGCCATCAGCGCGTTAAATGAAGCTATTAAACATGAACCTAATGTTCCAATGCTTCATGAACAACTTGGTATATGTTTTCTTCTAAAAAATGATCTCTCAACTGCGATCACTCATTTGAATAAAAGTATTGAACTGAATCCATATCAAATTATGGCATGGGAGGCTTTAATAAGTATTTACGTTAAACAAGGAAATACCCCAAAATCAAATGAAATCTTCCAAAAATTATTGAGTTTCGGTCCAATATACGCTAATTTTCTGGTGGATACCGGAAAACAAGCCTTCGAAAACAGAATGACGCAAGAAGCAGCAAACTGCTGGAAGAAAGCATTAATGGCAGACCCAAATAATAAAGAAGCTCAAATCCATTTATCTATGGTGGAAATGACGCTCTCCATGGATAAGGAACTCGACAAATTCAAGGGAGATTATAAAAGAGCTGTTGAATACTATAGAAAAAAGCTGGATTTAGACCCAAACGATGAAACGACGGCGCGCCTCCTTAGATGGGCTGAAATGAAATCTCTTGGGATCAAATTTTAAAAGGATTTTTATTATTTTATTTTTTTTTTATTCTAAATACATGAATACCGAACTTCATTAAATTCCATAGCAAGATTGTTAGCACCTTAATTTAGTATTTTTATAAGGGCTTGTGATTTAATTAGAACTATAGATTATTTTATCTCTAGAAATCTCTTAATAAAGAAAAAATGTAATTACTTGGCTAACCATAATTACCTTTAAAATATTGACAGATGAAAAGAACAAAATTATTTGCTCTTGGTACGATAATAACAGCAATTTCTGCATTATCTATATCATCTACCATTATAATAATAAATAGCCCAGATAATATTCCACCATTGGTTACTATTTCGACGCCAAGTGAAGATGAGCATCTTTCTGGAATAATTCCAATATCTTTTACTGCAACCGATCAACAAGGTATTATACAAGAGCTCCAAATTTGGATTGATGATGTCCTTGTTCAAACATCCGCTTATAACTATGATTGGGATACAACGCAGGAAGAGGATGGTGCCCATACAATATCGTGTCGAGCAAAAGACAGGACAGTTTGGGGTACTGCGGATGTTTCAGTAATTATTGATAATATTGAAGAACCAGAGCCAGATGGTATTTCACCAAATGTTATAATATTATCTCCTAACGCAGGGTCAACTGTTTCAGATACTATAACAATTACTATGGAGGCTACTGATGCTAATGGGATCAGTTCTTACGCAATTTGTATTGATGATGTTTATAGATCAGGTTTAAATTCCTACTCTTGGAATACAACGCAAGAAAGTGATGGTTTTCATAACATTCTCTGTAAGGCTACAGATCCATCTGGTAACAACGGTTCTGATACAATATCCGTAAAAGTAAATAATTCCCAGATTAGTCTTACTCCTCCAATAATTTTTAAATTAATGACATTTAACATAAAAGAGAGCGGGGAAGACCTTGCTTACCCTGATTGGAAAACGGTTGTAAAAGAAGAGAATGCAGATATAATTTTGTTCATAGAAACTGGATATTGGGACGACAATAGCAATCAAAAGTTAAATCAATATCTAAATGAGTTTAACACATATTTTACAGACGAAAATCCATATATCGGATATTGCACTCAAGGAATAACATATGGAAATGATGGAGCGGCAGTTATGAGTCGCTTTCCTGTTATTGGTTATAATCAAATTACTCATGTCCCGCTCGATAATACTACTAGTTATGATGTTACTAGTGACTTCTTTGATGTAGAAGTTAATGTAACCGGAACATTCATACATATTATTGGGTCTCATTTAAAGGCATTTCCTGGAGCTGAATATGAACAAAAAAGAGAATGGGAACAAGAAGGAATTATTAATTATATGGATAACTTAGGAAATATACCAATGATTTATCTAGGTGATTTAAACTCTTTTTCTCCAGAGGATTGGGGTCTAAATACTTTCCAGAGCGGTCTAGGCTACGGTCCTTTAAGTATGATGGTTTCCCCCTATGTTAATCCTGACAATGGAGGTGATTATAGTGGTTATTCTTCTACAATTCATAGCTGGACTGATGTACATAGGACTTTGAATCCTACAGATTGGGGTATTACTTATCCCGGCATATATAATTCCCGTATCGATTTTATTTATGTCAATCAATTATTAGCTTCCTATCTTGTCAACTCGACCACGGGAGATACCATACATGCCATTTCTGGCTCAGATCATTTTACTGTAGATGCATATTTTAAACTAGTCTAAGAATGAAATTTTAAATTATGAATTTTTTAAATAAGTTATATATCTTCTAATTTTTCCAAATAATTCCACTCGGTCTTTATTTAGATTTTCAATTCTTAACCGTTCTGAATCTCTTAGACCTTCTTTATTATGTCCGAATGCATGGAAATCAAAAAAATATTTACAAGGCCTCATTCTAGCTATTACATTTCCTTTATATTTGAATACAATATAGTTTACTTTTGGTATTTCCTCTATATCCTTAGACAGGAGTTTTATTTTTTTTTCAGTATCATTAAAATAACTTCTCAATTCTTGAGTTTTAATATGATTTCTATGATCTTCTAATGTTGTAATCATTTTTTTACTTTTTTTCTTACAATTTTCTTCTCCAATTTCCTCTGGTATTATTGAAGTAGAGGCAATAATTTCTTCTCCATTAGCTGTCTTACCATATGTGATCACAACAGCATTAATAAGCACTTTAAATTTCTCTGATAACCAAGAGATCATTCTTTCTAAGGATTCAGTTATATAAGTACCCACTAGCAAGATTCTCTGAGTATTATTAATAGATATATTATCCCAATTGATTCCTTTATCTGGGAAGTTTTCTATGATAAATTCTACTAAATTATTTCTTGTATATGACCTACAAAGTTCATCTAATTCTTCAATACACCGTGATCCTATATCTGAAGCATAATCAATTGCCTGAGTTATAACCTTCCGATATAACTTACCTCGCTTAAGTTCAATTATAACAATATTTCCATTCTTGTCAATAGCAAGAAAATCTATAGGTCCACTTTTTGTTTTTATTTGATTCCCAATTATTAATAAATTTTCTCCAAGAATTTCAGGTGTTTTTTTGATCCATTCTTCAAGATCATCTTTTTCTTTCCTTCCTTCTTGTTCTAGTGTTTTTTTAATTGGACATGGTTCCTTTTCTTTTATTTGCCAAATCTCAACTTTTATTGTCATTGAATTCCTTATTAATCTTATTTGATTGGAATTTTATTATTATTGTTAAAAAAAACATCGTTTTTAAATGAATTTGTTGATAGATATTTGAAGAAAAAATCAACAATCCCCCCAAATTAGAATCTAACATTATCAAATTACTAGATGAAAATAAATTAATAAAAAGTCAGCAATTAATCAATGATGGAATCATTCGCATAACAACAAACTAAAATAAAATTACAATGAATAATCTAAGGAAAAAAAAGCATTAAATTTTCTTGAAAAAGTCTACTAATTGGAGTTTAACATATAGATTAAAAAAAATGTATTAAAACTAGTTCAAGAACAGAAATCCTCTATAAATTAGTTGATGTAGAGGAGTCATGAAATAACCAAATTTTTCATAAATCATCTTTAAGATTTATTTTATATCTTATTTAAACTCTTTAATAGACTAATCCCATTTTCGTTTAGTTTAATAGATGCGCTTGATATATTCTCTATGTAATCACTTTCTTTTTTTAACCATCTAAATCCTTCTTTAACTTCTTCATCTCTAAAATTTGTTAATTTACCTTTTAAATAATTAAAAGTACTCTGCCACTTGAATCGGCCAGATCTTCTATACATAAATAACAAGATATCCTCAATAGCATTAGGATATATTTTCTTAACTTTCTGTTCGTGAATCACTTTAACTACGCTTTCTTCTATAGGTTCAATTTCAGGTACCTTCACTGGTGGCTTACCTAAGGATTTCTCTATTTTTGGTGGTTCAAATGTTTCTAATGTAGGTTGAAATTTTGGTGTAATTGATATTTTTGGTAATCTTTTTACATTTTCAAAAAATTCACCAATATCTATTCCTAAGCTACTTTTTAATAATATCTTTACATACGAAGGATTTAACTTCCTACCAAATATATCTTCATAAAAGACTAACATAGATAAATAAGCTTGTTGGGATTTTGTTAATGGATAAACTCCACCAACTCGGTTTGGATATTTTTCTGTTAATTCAGAAAGTAATGTTTTTGAAAAATCTGAAGTTGTAACAAAATAGACAAAATCAATCTTTTTTTGTTCTAGTAATTTTTTAGAAGTTTTTATATGGCCAGTTAAAACACTACTCTTTTCTTCGTATATTTTTACCTGAAATTCTATTTTTTTCATTTCTCCAATGTTATACTTAGAGGCTAACGTAATTACTATATCAGGTCTAATATTTTTATACTTTGAATTGTCCTTTATTCTTATTTGAGGGTTATTTTCTATTCCGTAAATGTTATAACTTGGATCTGTTCTTAAAACTGTAAAAGCTTTTTGTAAAGCATTTTCTACTAAAGTAGAACGTTTTCCAGCAGTTTTAATTTTACTGCTCCATAACTTGTTATAAAGAATGTCTATTTCATACTCATCTAAAACAATATCTTTCTTAAATTTGTGCATTATTTTAAAGGCATCAGAAATATATTCTACTTCATTTCTATTACGAAATTCTTCCCAATAGTCATTCAAATAAATTTTCAAATTTCGTATATTTTTAGCAGAAATTCTATAAAGATATTCAATTGCTTCGGGGCTAAAAGGATATAATGAATATTCCACAGGCAAACTAATAGAATTTTCGTTGAATAATCTATTTAAATGTTTTTTAATAATCTCTTTTATCTGAATGAGTTCTAGAAATTTCAATGAAATATTGTTTGATGAAAATAAACCCTGGAATTGATTATAATAATCGCTATTTTTTAAAAAGGATGTAAATTCCATCCATGTTGATGATGTTCCAATAATTACTAAAAGAGTTCTTGTAACTTTATTTCGAAAATCAAGAAGCATGTTTATGAAATTTATAAATTTCTCTTCTTTCTCAGTCCCTAATAAAGATTCAATATTATCTATACCTATTACAATTCCTACTTTTTTACTTCCATATAACCATCCGATTAGATTTGTTACAGTATTAAATATTTTGGAAGCATCAGTCTTATTTTTAATTAATTTGCCCTTTCCAATTTCAATTCCACTTAATTCATTTACAGCATTAATAGAAATATCAAAATCAGGATTTAAAACAAGCCATAGCTTTTCTAAAAATTGCCAATCAAAAATGAAATCTTCTTTGGTTTTTAGAACTCTGTAATATTTCTTAACAATAGCAACACATTCTTTATATTTCTCAATATTATCAGATAATTCTATAAAATTTTCTATATCTTTCACATTTTTAATAGGATTATCGGCATGATATTTTGAATCTATTATTTCTAATACTTTTTTTAAAGTGTAAAATGCTAATTCATCAAAAAAAGATGATTTTCCTAAATTTTGCATTACTTCACTATAAATATATAAGATATTACAATATTCAGTGTCTTCAGGTGCATCCAAAAAAACAGTATCGAGTTTATAATCCTCATATAGATCAATTAAATGATATTTTTTTTGTTTAATAGATCTAAAAATATGAGCATATAAGGTTGATTTACCACTACCGCCAGCACCTTCAATATAGAGCGCAACACAGCTTTCATTTTCTACCACACGCTTAATTGTTTCAACGACTACTTTTATTTCATCTGTTCTACCCACGAAAACTTCAGGAATATTACTCTTGGTCGTAGTTTGAAGAATAAAAGGACTTGGATTTCTCAATATTATTTCGTCAATTCTCTTTTTATCCGGAAATAACTTTTTTGAAAATAATCCCTTTTCCATTTACATATCCCCTAAATCATTTAATCTAAAATTCTGATAAGCTTGAACACATTACCATAGTTATCTTTAATGGAAAAGTCATCCACACTCGTTCCAGATTCTAACTGAACTTTATTAATATTATTTAGTTTAATTAAAAAATTAGAAAATGTGTTTCTTGAAATATCATAGTCTTTTTTTATTTCCTTAAATAAATCACTTAGAAGTACTTTTTGAATACCGAGACTCTTTTGAGATAATTCGAGAACTTTTTGATTAATAATCTCCAAAAATTGACCTTCATTATGTATTTCTGATCTAATTACTTGCCCCAATTTCAATTCAGTAAAATTTCGTTCTAACCTATTTAAACGATTTTCAATTATATCTAATCGTTTTATAATTTCTCCTGATTCCTCGATTTTTATAGATTTTGTAACTGTTCTTGTAGTTTTTTTTAACGGGGGTTTTCCTGTACAACTATCTATATGCCGTTGATAGTAGGCTCCTTTTGTCTTATAAGGTTTTCCGCATTTTGGGCATTTATACATTACCAAGTTTATATCACCTTGAACTTTTATCTAAATTTTCATTATATAAACGTGCTTTTTCGTAAAATAAATTAAAGTAATTATATTGTAGAGCGAATGGTTTACCATCATAGTGAGCAATTCCTCCTTCATTTTCTATGTACTCTTTTTCAGTATCATTTAATTTTTTGTATAAGCCTTTTGTAATTTGAGATTTCCATTCATCCGAAAAAATTTGGGCTCTAGCTTTTATATCAATTCCTTTTTCATTTAAAAATTCATTTAATTTAACAAAAAGACCTTCTTCAATTTTATCAAATGATGTTATTTCATTTAGGATTTTGTTGAGTAGATTGTTTTTAGATTGAATTTCTCTTGCTTTATTTGGTTCAGCAATTTTTTCAAAATTTAATACTTGAACGGGAAGAACGAAGGGTTGGCTAGATGCCCACATATAAGCTTTACCTTTTATTGGCTCATTTAGTATTTGGGTTAAAATATCGCCAGAAAAATGAGCATTAGAATCCGATAATGTTTGTAAATCACCCTTACTTAATAGATGAAAGACAAAAAAATTGTCTGCTTGACTTAATATATCTCTTGAAATGCTTCCTGGTTGTTGAGTAATGAAAATTCCTCCTAATTGATATTTACGCCCTTCTTTTGCCAATTCAACGAATTTTGCTACATTTGTTTGACCTCCAATAACTGATTGAGCCTCTTCCATTACAAAAGTAATTTTGTCTAAATCTTCACTACCGCCCGTAAATTTCCGTTGATTTCGGTTAAAAAAGTGACTAATTACAATTGAGGACAACTGTAATGCCGCATGTGAATCTAATAAAGAAATATCAATAATTAACGGATAACCCGATTTAACAGATTGTTCAATGATTTTTAATAAATGAGAATCTGGATCATGCAATTTTTTTATAGGTGGAATAAGATTGTTCATAATGGGAATAGCACTGCTAATATCATCCATTTCCATTATACTTGCTATCTCACTATTATCAGCTCTCCATTTATTTTCGTACAGATAATCTACGAGTTTAATCCAATGATCTTGTTCTAAGCCCATTAATTTCTGAAAGAAAATAAATTCATGTTTAACTTGATTTACTAAAATAGGAATAATAAACCCAGGATGGAATTTCCTCAAATCGAATTTTAGATTATCGTACACATTAATATCAATCTCTTCTTTAATTTTTCTTCGATTTGTAATAAGAACAGCAGGGATTAAATCCATGATGCCGGGACGTTCTTTTTTATCAGTGATAGAATACTCACCTTCAGGATCAAATATAACCAAACTTCCGTATTCGCTTTTCCAGTAAGATGCTAATACTTTCATAAGATTACTTTTACCATAACCTGCTCGTGCGAAAATAAAAGTCCGTTTTCCAATTAACTGCTCCATATCAAAATGAATTTTTATATTGTCATCAAGCCAATAATTACCTATATGAATTCCTTTTTCCATTTCCCTTAAAGCTTGATTACATATTGCTTCAACTATTTCACTATTAGGTCGAATAACTTTACTGGTTATATGTGGAATATTTTTTATTCCAGGAGTAAAATTTTTTAAATCTTTGCTTAATCTACCAAGTAATTTGATTTTAACTTGATAACTTACTTTTCTAGTTTTAATGTCCTGACCAATTAGATCAGGTGTTAAAGCAACTTCAGATAACCATTTTAATCCCATAAAAGAAACCATTTCGCCCTGCGGAACGTAATCCTTAACTCTTGCAACGATATATTCATCGCTATTGTCAATTAATAGAAAACCTCCCATAATTGGAGCAAAACGATACTGAAAAGGGGCAATTATACTAGCTATATATTCATATCTAGAGCTATCAAGCCCAATAAAAACCCCGATAATATCTCCATGATTTTTAGACATTCTTTAAGTTCCTCCTAAAACACCTTTTTTCACATATTCTCTTAAAAAATTTCCTTCTATTATTAATTTCTTGAGTCTTTGACTACCTAAATTTTCTAAGATTTTATCAATTATTTTCTCGCTCCAAATCGAGGCTGTAAATCCCTTTCTCACAGCTTTCTCATGAGCCCTCATTATAGTCTGAGGATAACCCAATACTGGATAAGAACCCATCGAATCTTTTATTAAATGACCAAAAATTTCGTTAGTATCTCTTCTAGAATAAATTTCTTCATTATTCTTAAGATCAAATGGAATTTCAACTGTCACGAGTAACTTGCTTAGTTTTGATAGTTTTGCTACATACAATTTGCCAAAAGCTTGAGTTAATCGTTTCTTGGTCATCCATTTGTAAGCAATTTTTTCGATTTCCCAGGGAATTTCTATATAACCTGTTGCATTATCGGGAATTTTATTTTCTACATATAAAGCTGAAGATATAAGATTTAAGACTTTGGAACTTTTTGATACACCAATTAACTTTCTTCTTTTAAAAACCTTCAAAATTGCTAATAACTTTTCAATATTCTCCCTTTTAAGGGATTTAGTTCTTAACAATCCATCTTTCATAATTATTAAGGGCTCATTTTTTTCTTTAATTAATTTTGTAAAAATTGAAGCGATCTCTGCTATTTCCATCGCAATCTTTGAATTTTGTAATATTCCTGAACTTTCTGTTATCGAATTTAAACCCAAGAGCTTTAGAAGGGTTTTAATTTCATGAAAATCGTTCATATAATTAAAATCAATCGGGCTAAGATCTGCTCCTTTAGGTACCAAAAACTTAATTAGTTCATTTCCATACGAATCCGAAATAACAATATAATCTAATTCAAACGGATAAAAAGAGATGCCCATTTTACCTCCGTCAATAGATTTGTAAGTAACCGAGCTATATGTTCCAATAGATTCAACAGGAATAAACTCTAAATCCTTTACTAAATCCCTCAGATTTTGAAATTTTACTACTTGGTCTCTAATAACCTTTTCAATATTTTGAATTTCACCTAACTCGAATCTGAATTCAGGCTCCATTTGCTAATTCAACAGTTATTTTAGTTAATAAATCGGATAAATGTAAAATACAATCTTGTATAAATGTTATATATTAATATTATTGGTTGATTTTTATATAAAACTTCATGACAGATAATAATTGATTGAAATTTTTATGGAAACTTCACAAAATTAAAGAATAGAATAGAAAAAAAAGAAAATAAATAATAATCCAAAAATATAGGCTAATATTAAAGAAGAAGAATTCATATCAAAATTGAATTTTGTCGGTACTGAAAACATACACCATACACCTTCAACTGAAATTTCAGAAGATAATACTATTGGTATTTGCCCAACTTGTAATAAAAGATATAAGATAACCCAAGATAAGTCTATGAATAAAGAAAGTCTGATTGATTGGTTTAAAAAATACATCACAGAAAATAAACAAAATTTTACTTTAGATTGGTTGAGAGGGCAAAAATTAACATTTGAATCCGTTAATGAGATGAGAAAATAATATATCTTATAGAGGATGAAATATATTTACATTCAGCAATTCCAATATTTTACCCTAAACCCAACTTTTAGTATAACTAAATTTTAAATATAGATCCTAATATTATATTTTTAACACCTTTGTCATATTTTTTTTAAAAAAAATGATTTATAAAAGAAGTGTGTGAAAAAACTTCATATAAAAACAGTTTTTAAAAAGGAAGTAAAAAAAATGAGAAACAGTAATATTAATTTAACAATTTTAGGAATTCTTTTGATTTCTTTAGGCATTGATAGTAATAACTTAAGCGAGATTCTATTACCAAATGACAATGTTCATAATAACATTAATGTTTTAAGTCCCATAAGGGCAGATCTTGTAAGTCATTCTCCCATCGATATAGACGGGAATGCAGATTTTGCCGCTCAAGCGTTGGCGGAAGGGTGGGATGGGAATGGAACAGAAAGTAATCCCTATCGGATAGAAGGCTATTATATCGTAGCAATGGGACCGTCAGGTATAAAGATTAGTAACACGGATGTCTATTTCATCATTGAAAATTGTCACTTAGAAGCTTCACTAAGTAATGGGGAA
>JAUVNS010000008.1 GCA_030599585.1 Promethearchaeota archaeon
ATATATCGTTATCTCATAGGCTGGATTGCGTGGAAAAAGGATGTAAAAACCATAGATCCAATGAACCATGTCTCCAATATCATAACCTATAGCCTGAGTTACAAAAGTAGGGAAGATAAACCCACACAACGAACAACCAAGCGATAAATAAAAGAATATTTTAATTTTCCAAAGCATACGCTCCTTCTCGTTTTATTAATTGTACAAAAATCTCTTATTAGATAATGTTTTTTGTCAACTTAAATATATTTCTCATGCTTAGAGTAGGGTCTTCAATTTTTTTTTATCCATAGGATAATAAATAACTCATTTTTTTTAAAATCTGTATTATTTCTGTCGGTACGCGGTTTTTTGTGGTTAAACAATTTTTAACGCAAAACAATAACTATATAAGCAAGGACAGCTAATTTTAAACAAAAAAATAAGATATCGGGTGAAAAATGAATAAATTTCAATTTTTTTGTGATAAAGTAAAATATATATAGGTATATACATAATTATTAAATAATGTTTAAGGGAAAATATTCCCACAAAAAAAACATTAAAAAAAATTGGATGTGAATTATGAATGATGTTAGAAGAAATAGAAAAAAGCCCTGAAGCTGCAATAATTGCAGTAGAAGAAGTATTTAAGACATACGAGCTAATGTGTTTGGATAAGTTAAAGGAAATTGGAAGATCAACAGCTCGAGATTGGTCTTTCGCAATGGGCTACACACATCGTAGTTCACTTGCGAAAATCATACGAAGAATCACAGAGCGATATCCGGATATGCTTAAAATCTATGATAACAGGTTCCCCCGACTCTATGAAGCCTTATAACGCCCATTAAAGGTATGTAAGCTAATATATCTTTTTGGAACAGTTTCACACATTTGATTTCGCACAAATTAGCTATTCAATTTTTTTATAAATATGAAGATCTATTATAAGTGGTTGAAAAATGATAATTAATTGTGAAAATTGTAGATTAGAGTACTATTATGGAGGTGTGATATAGAATGACAAAATTTTCTATGATTACTCATAAAACAAGCATGATTGGTTCAAGGACAAGGGTTGAAGATTCTTGCGAATCTGGATTATGCCCGATATGTATTGCTGATTGTCCTGTGTTCTGTGAGGTCTCGAAATCAGCGTTAAGAGGCCGAGAAGCGCTATACCCTCGAAGAGAATATTTTGGAAATTCAACGGCAGGAACACCAAAAGATTTTGGTTTATCCTATGGCGATTTCCAGATTCAATTTGAAGTGCGAGGCGCTCAAGGTATCGAAGCGCATGCAGACAAGGTGATTTTCCCAAATGTGGATCTAACGATGAGTTGGGGTAATATACTACAAAAATTACCTATCGTGATCGCAGGACTTGGCAGTACGAATGTAGCTAAGCGAAATTGGAAGGGTTTAGCAATTGGTGCTGCTTTAGCCGGTGTAAGTCTTACAATTGGAGAAAACGTAGTCGGAATGGATCCCTTAGCTCAATTCGCAAATCACAGCGTTTTTCCGCAAGTCACTGACACAGATGATATGAAATTTCGTGTTAACGCCTATAGAGAGTTTTGGGACGGAAAGCATGGTGATATCATTGTCCAGAAAAATGTTGAAGACACAAGGCTAGGAGTATTCGATTATGTGATGTCAAAATTGGATATAGAATCACTTGAGATAAAATTTGGTCAAGGAGCAAAAGCAATCGGCGGGGAAGTAAGGTTATCCTCTTTAGAAAGAGCACAATTACTTCAAAAACGAGGTTATTTAGTATTTCCTGATCCCTCAGATCCCATGGTTATAGATCAATGGAAAGCAGGGTTAATACCAGACTTTGAAAGACATAGTAGGGTAGGATTGTCAACAACTGAAGATGTTTTAGACGAAATAGACCAAGTTCGTTCTTCAGGAGCAAAAAACATATTTATCAAAACTGGAGCTTATCGTCCAGCGGCAACAGCATGGTTGTTAAGGTTAGCAGTGGAAGGAAAAATAGATGGAATAACGTTTGACGGCGCTGGAGGAGGAACAGGGATGAGTCCCGTGAGTATGATGAACGAAGGTTCAATTCCAACCGTTTATTTAGAAGCTCTTGTAGTTGGATGCTTAGACATGATAAAGAAGAAGAACCCTAATGTTAATATTCCAACCGTAGCGATAGCGGGTGGAATTGCAAACGAGACACAGATCTTCAAAGCTCTTGCCATGGGTGCCCCTTATGTTAAATGTATTGCCATGGCAAGGGCTCCCCTAACTGCCGCTATGAAATCTAAGTTTATTGGTGAAACGATTTCAAAAGGTACAGTTACACCAGCGATGTTGAAAAACCTGGGATTTCCTAAGGGTAAGGATCCCTCGAGTTTAAGCCTTAAAGAAGCATTCGTAGAATATGACAAATTGCTGAGGATTTACAAAGGAAAAGAAATTCCGCCCTCCGCAGTTGGAGTTTATACGTATTTTGAAAGTAAGCTAGGTATAGGTTTAAAACAATTATTAGCAGGGGTTAGAAAATTTAATTTGGATCTTTTAGATCGTCATGATATCGCGTATATTACTCAACGAGCTAAAGATGTGTGTGATAAATGGGATTTACATGTTGAGTCTCAAGAATCTCTTGATTTTGAATTGGTAAAGAACGAGATATATTCAGGAAACTACGAATAACAAATTTTATTTTATTTTTTTTTAAGATAAACTAATTAGATGAAAAGAAAAAAAATAGGAAAAATTTACTTCATTGCTTTTTCAAATTCGTTAACAAATGCTTCATATTGGTTTATCCCTAACTCCCAGAAATCTTGTTTTGTGATATCTAATCCAACTATCTCACCTAAATCTTCTGGAGATAAACTACCGCCTGCTGCTAATAATTTTTTAAATTTAGGAACAAAATCCTTACCCTCTTTTTTATAAGTCTGATACAATGCATATACAAAAAGTTGAGCGTAAACATAGGGATAATTGTAGAATCTAAAATTCGGGATAAAGTAATGCGGTTTCATTGTCCATTCCCAATCCATCTCATCGAACCATTCAA
The DNA here is from genome assembly GCA_030599585.1 of Promethearchaeota archaeon. Lineage (GTDB taxonomy): Archaea > Asgardarchaeota > Lokiarchaeia > Sigyniarchaeales > SOKP01 > SOKP01. The sequence goes on from JAUVNS010000008.1 coordinate 3,026, forward strand.
CAGAATCTCCGTAAATTTTATCTCTTCCAGCGCACCAGTATTTTGAAATCGTTTTACCGTCTAAATTTTCACCTTTTTCAACAGCTTTATACAAATTTTGTTCAAACCATACTCTCGCGCTTACTTGAAATGCTGCTTGTCCTGCGTCGTCTAAAACATGGGCTAGAATAGCTAACTTTTCTTCTTTAGAGTTAGCCTTTTCGAGGAGGAGATCTGTCATTAATAATTCTCCAAAAGTGGAGGCTGTTTCTGCAACTGTGTATCCCGGATGAATGTTAAAATATGTCTGTTTATCATACACAAGATAATCGTGTATTGCGTGGCCAAGCTCATGTATTAGTGTAAAAATTTCAGTCAATTCTCCAGTATAGGTCATGAGAATATAGGCTGATTTCCCTTTAAACCAAGAGGCGCAATTTGCCCCATTTCTTTTCCCCTCCCGTGGACTAGCATCAATATGATTACGATTAAACATATCGTTTACAATATCTACACATTCTGAATCGAATCTTCCATAAGCTTGGATTACCAAATCTTTTGCTTCATCCCAGGAATGTTTAGTGTGTGGAACATTAGGTAGTGGAGCTCTTATATCCGCACAATTTAACTTTGGAAGGTTCAAAACATTTGATTTTAGTTTTAAATATCTACGATAGACAGCTACACCCTTCTCAATAGCTTTCATTAAATTATCTATTATCACTTGCGTTGTGTCATTAACTAATAGACTATCGTGCATTGGATCATCATATTTGCGCCTTTTAGAATTATTTACCCAATCTCCACATATACTTCTTAGAGCTAAAGAAAAAACAGTTTCCTCTTTCCCTAGTAAGCCGTAAATAGACTTATTCGCTGATATTCGGGTTCCTCTATCTGGGTGAGTAAGTAATGCATTAGCTTCCCCGTACGATAATTCTTTATCTTCACCTTCAACATTTACTATGAATTTTCTTGTATTTAACCACTTAGATTGCAACATGCTCCATGCATTTACTCCATATTGATCTTTTTCAAGAATTATTTGTTCTTCGATTTCAGTTAGATTATGAGGGAATTTTCTTTTAATATTTTCTAAAATGTGTTTATAATTCGATAAAATGGGATCATTTACTAAAGCTGGGTTATTATTGACATATTTCGCTACATCAAGTTCTACAAAAGCTAGATCCTTCGATATTTTAGTGGTATAATCTTCTACTTTATTTTTTAATGCTTCACTCTCTGGAATCGTCATTTTTGCACTATACAACCTATTCTTATAGAGGTCGAGTTCGCTAAAATCAGCCCGAAATTTCTCTTCTCTCTTGAATAAATCTAACAAGTTTTGAGGAGTAAAATTATCTAAAATAATCTTTCCTTTGTAATCGTTTATAATATCTTCTGTTTCTTTTAAGAGTCTACTCATTGTTTCAGCTATTTTAGGATCATCATGGCTCGCAAAGATTTCAGTTAAATCCCATGCAATTTCGTTTTCAGTCATAATAATCAAAATGTAAATCATCTAATAAATAAAAATGTTTTTTAAAAAGAAAATGATTCTTCACAAAAGAGGACGGGTAGGTCTATATTTTAAATTCATTTATTTTCTAAGCTTGGGAAGGAACCTACCAGTTTTTTCCATGTATTCTTCGTAGGCTATGCCATAGATTTTCTTGAGACCTTCCTCTGAACATCGGGCTTCTGTTGTTATGAATGTAAACTTACCTTCTCGATCACATTCCTCATCAGGGTTTGTACCTACAGTAAAAGCCAAAAAGTAGAAAAGGGACAAGTAATTCAGGGTTAAAAGGAGAAATCCTACTGGTATGAGGATAAAAGATAGGTAATAAGGATGTCTTATGTATGCATATAAGCCAGTCGTCATCATCTTCCTCTCCTTGGTTGCTATGGAATAGACATATCTGATAATAGTTTTTCCCGATATTAAGTATAAAATCAAACCAAAAAATATTATGATTAGACCTATAATCTGTAGATAGATATCAATTGGATTAAAAAATGATAAGTACGGAGAATATAAGATTCCCATCCTATATACCAGACCATCAATAATAAACAATAAAGGTAGGAATCTTATAATTGGCTTGTGGATTAAAGCCCAAAATTTAGGTGCAATCTTAATCTTCCGTTTTTCAGATTGATTCGCTTCAAGCTCTTTCTTCCTAGCTTCAGTCAAGAACTTTTTTTGCCAATATCCGAAGGTTTCGAGTCTTGCACTTCCTGGGAGAAAATCTATTATTATGTGACATATAAAAATAACTAAAATAAGTACAGTCAATAATTTCATCTGTATCACGGGATCACCTTACAACAGTCATCAATTATTTTCTCTCTGAGGATTAAAAAAAAAAAAATACCGATGTCTAAAAAAATTAATTACTCATCAAATTCATAAAATGACTTAAAAATCTAGCCTTTATAAAAAATTATTAGCGCCGCATAACTAATTAAATTAGAAAGCTCCCTCCTTCCCTATATTCTAACTTGAATCTTTTAAGAAATGAAATTTGAGTTAGATATTTAGCAAGCAACAGGTTTCGAGGTTAATATCTTAGTTTTAAGTGAAAGAACTTTAAAAATGCGGCCCTTTCTTAAAGAGTAGATAAAAAGTTAGAAACATATTCACCAGATCTTTCATCATTCATACTCGATCGTGCTTGGGGGCTTATGACTTATATCATAAACAACACGATTAATTCCCTTCACTTCGTTTATAATACGAGTGCTAATTTTTTCTAGTAATTCCCAATCAAGTTTAGCAAAGTTGGCAGTCATTGCGTCTAAAGACTCGACAACTCGTATAGCACAAATATATTCATAGGTACGATAATCTCCCATTATTCCTACGGTTTTTAGAGGCAAAAATACGCAAAAAGCTTGCCAAACATTATCGTATATTTTTGCTTTCCTGATCTCTTCAATTAAAATCTCATCAGCATCTCTTAAGATGTCTAGTTTTTTCTTTTCAATTGGGCCAATTATTCTTACTGCCAATCCCGGACCAGGAAATGGATGTCGAAATACAATATTTTCAGGTAATCCTAATTGTAATCCAATTTTTCTTACTTCGTCTTTATATAGCTCCTTCAGTGGCTCTATAATTTTTAGCATCATGTCATCTGGTAGGGTTAAATTATGGTGAGATTTTATTTTTACGGATGCGTTGCTTGTAGCACTCGTTTCTACTCGATCGGGATAAATTGTTCCCTGAGCTAAATATTTAATATCCGGATAAACCTTTTCTAATTCGATTGTCTTATTTTCAAAGACTTCAATAAAAGTGTGTCCGATAATTCGTCTTTTTTCTTCAGGATCATCAATGTTTTCTAACCTTTCTAAAAATAAATCCTCGGCGTTAACATAATGGAAGTTTTCAAAATTTAAATCTTGTTCAAATGTTCTTACGACTTGTATCTCCTCGTTTTTCCTTAGTACTCCATTATTTACAAATATACTGTGTAACCTGTTTCCAATGGCTTTTTGAAGTAGAATTGCGACAACAGAAGAATCTACGCCCCCACTTAGCCCTAAGATAACTCTATTTTTCGGTCCAACCTCTTTCTTAATATTTTCAATTGAATTTTCTATCCAATTTTCTAAGTTCCATTCTTTTTTAGCGTGAACAATATTCTCAATAAAATTTTTCAAAATCTTCGTACCACTTTGGGTGTGGACCACTTCAGGGTGAAATTGTACACCAAATAATTTTAAATCTTCATTTGCATAAGCCGCTATTGGACACGTAGCTGTTCTGGCTATTATTTCGAACCCTTCGGGCATGTTTTCTACTTGATCACCGTGAGACATCCACACAGTCTCCCTATTATTTAGCGATTCTAGTAATTTCCCAGGTTTTATGATTTCCAATTCCGTTTTTCCATATTCTTTTTTAGTAAATGGTTTAATCTTACCCCCTAAGTGATGGATGATCAAATGTAAGCCATAACATATTCCCAAAACTGGAATTTTGTCAATTTTTGTCAATTTAAAGAAATCTTTTGTAAGTTGTGGGCTATCTTCTTCATAAACGCTACTGGGTCCTCCTGAAAGGATAATTCCAATCGGTCTATGTCGCTTTAATTCATCAATCGAGATATTATTGGGCAAAATCTCTGAGTAAACCCCAAGTTCTCTAATGCGTCTAGCTATTAAATGAGTGTATTGAGACCCCATGTCTAATATACAAATTTTATCCATATGGCAACATCTTTAATGATTCACTAAATTAAGTAATTATTAATTTGATACAATAATTAATTTTCTCACTATAGAATATATATGATGTACAAATTTGACGCAAATTCAGATAAAAATAACAAATAAAAAGAAGAAATAAATTGAATTTAGAAAAATTATTGGTTCTTATAACCAGCCTCTCAATTTCATAGTGTCAACGACTCGTTCAATGGCAATACTATATGCTCCCATCCTATTGTAGGTGTCATGTTGTTTGGCGTGGTCAACTGTAGATCGGTAAGCATTAGTCATTACTCTATCTAAAGCTTCAAATACTTCCTTTTCAGTCCAGAAATATAAATAATAGCCTTGGACCATCTCAAAATACGAAACAGTTACTCCGCCAGCATTGCAGAGGAAATCGGGAATAACTAAAATTCCTTTATCAAATAAAACTTTATCTGCATCAGGAGTAGTAGGACCATTTGCTTGCTCAGCCAAAATCTTGCATTTAACATTTTGCACGTTTTTACTAGTGATTACATTTTCTAAAGCAGCTGGTACTAAAATATCGACTTCTAATTCTAATAATTCAGCGTTCGTTATGGTTTGCGTTCCCTCTAAACCAACAACGGATCTGGTTTTCTCTTTGTGTTGACCTGCTTTAAAAGAATCAATTCCGTCCTTGTTTAATACACCCCCTTTAGAATCTGATACAGCAATAATTTTACAGTTAAAGTCGTTTTGTAATAGCTTTGCTGACCAAGAACCGGCATTACCATAACCTTGAACTGCTACAGTTGCACCGTTCAAATTTAATCCGATATCTTTTGCTGCTTCTCTAATAGTATAAACGCCCCCCTTAGCTGTCGCTATTGATCTACCCGCACTGCCTCCTATTTGTAGAGGTTTCCCTGTAATTATGGAAGGAGCGTGTTTTCGAACAATTGTCTCATATTCGTCCATCATCCAAGCCATAATTTGTGGTGTTGTATAAACATCTGGCGCAGGTACGTCAACATTAGGTCCTAAAACATCTGCAAGCTTTCTTATAAACAATCTTGCAAGAGTTTCAAGTTCTCTATTACTCATCCCTTTAGGATTGCAGATAATGCCTCCCTTAGCCCCACCAAGAGGTATATCGACAACTGCGGTCTTCCAAGTCATCCATGCGCTTAGAGCTTTTACAAGAGATGCACTTTCTTCTGGGTGCCATCGAATTCCCCCCTTCATTGGCCCTCTAGCAGAATTGTATTGAGATCTAAAACCTCGGAATGACTTTACTGAACCATCATCCATTTTCATCGTAAGTCTTACTTCGACGAATCTTTCTGGTTCGCTTAATGCGTCATATATGTCGCTACCATATCCCATAATCTTACATGCATCAGAAAGCTGATTTTGAGAGATTTTAAATGGATCTAATTCTTCACTCATGTTTTATCATCCTTAACTCGATTGATAATTTAAACAAATTATAGAAGTTTTCTTCTAAAATGAATATTTTATAATTTTTAATAATTTAATATTACTTTATTAAACATATTTTAGTTTTAATAAGTTTTCTATGGGAGCGGATTGGGAAAATGTTATGCGTTTCTCTATGTATGACTGTTTCATAAAGATATTAATTACACCAGTTCAATTAGAAAAATTAAAGTAATATTATTAATAAAGTAAATTTGCAAATATTATATTTTTCTAAATGAGGTATTATCATGACTGAAGAAATTAACCCATTTGATGTAGCTAAAACTCAAATTGATATAGTTGCTAAAGAAATGGGATTAGATAAAAATATTACAGAATATCTAAAAAGGATCGAGCGATCTTTAATTGTTACAATCCCAATTGTGATGGATGACGGTACACTACAAATTTTTGAGGGATATCGAGTACACCATTCTACAGTTCGTGGACCCGGTAAAGGTGGAATACGATATTCCATGGACGTTAATCTTGACGAAGTTAAAGCTCTTGCGACTTGGATGACGTGGAAGACGAGTTTATTAAATCTTCCATTAGGTGGCGCAAAAGGCGGTGTTAGAGTAGATCCTAAGCAACTTTCTATGAAAGAATTAGAACATCTAACTAGAAGATATACTGCTGAAATTATTAACGTAATAGGACCTGATATCGATGTACCTGCTCCTGATATAGGCACTAACGCGCAGGTGATGGCTTGGATGATGGATGTTTATTCAATGCAGAAAGGTAGATCAGTACCCGGCGTTGTCACTGGAAAACCCGTGGAAATTGGTGGATCTGTCGGCAGAGAGCCAGCGACTGGAATGGGAATGTTTTTCGTGTTACAGGCTTTTTGTGAGAAATTAGGTTTAGATTTGAAATCTCAAACAATTGTAGTTCAAGGTTTTGGTAACGTAGGAGGAACTTTTGCAGAATTGCTCTACAATGAAGGTTGTAAAGTTATTGCTGTCTCAGATGTGTCAACAGGAATCTACTATGAAGATGGCTTGGAGATTGAAAAATTACTCGAATGGGTTAAGCAAGGGAATTATTTGAAAGATTATGAAAATGATAAATATAAGCTCATCACTAATCGTGAATTATTAACTACGAAATGTGACGTGTTGGCACCATCTGCAATTGAAAATCAAATAACTCAAGCAAATGTAAATGAAATAGAATGCAAAATCATAGTAGAAGGTGCTAACGGACCAACAACTCCCGAAGCGGATAAAGTCCTGTTTAAAAAAGAAATACGCGTCTTACCAGATATCTTAGCTAATGCAGGAGGTGTATGCGTCTCTTACTTCGAGTATGTTCAAGGTATTAATTCATACTTCTGGAAACTAGATCGGATTAATGAAGAACTTAAACGAATTATACTTGAAGCATTCGAAGAAACATACAAAATCTCAGAAGAGAGGCACATCTCTCTTAGAACTGCAGCTTATATCATAGCCGTTTCAAGAATTGCAAAAGCAATTGAGTTAAGAGGGATTTTCCCTTAAATCGTTTTTTCTATTACACTTTTTTTTATAAAGTAAGGGGAATAAGGATTAACAAATAAAGGCATGAAACTCCAATATGAATAAACGCAAATAAAGCTCCTGTTTTTAGTAACCTTTTAAAACCTAGGTTTTCAACGCCATTATCTTTAGCAACTTTAAGCGTCATCATATCTGCTGCGGCACCGCTAGGTAAGATATTCCCCCCTATATTTACAGCAACGATAAAGGCAAATAGTAGAGGTATTGCTGGAAAGGAAAATTCCTCCATTAAAACATCAATAATCGGTAAAAAGATCAATGCAATTGGCGTATTTGCTATAAAACCAGAAAGTAGGCTAACAAGAATAAGGATTATAAATACTGTTAATATAGGACCAAAGGCTTCGAATGGAATCAGCCCAATAATATCTCGAAACCCAGCTTGCAACATGCAATTAATAACCACATACATGGAAATAAAGAAGAATATAATTTCCCATTCAACATCCTTTAAGATTTTCCCCATTGGTTTATTAGTATATTTTCTATTAGCTAAAACTAATATTACTGCTGCAATTGCAGCTGTAAGATATAGTAAGGGCAAAACGACAAATAAAGTAATTGTAACGAGTATAGCGATGCTATTAAAGTAAAACATTGTTTTATTTTTGATCACAACATCTGTACTTATTAATTCTAACACGTACTCTCTCTGTTGCTCTTTAATCTCCGGCTCTTTTGAAAGCATTAATTTATCTATCAAAAATATAGTTAAAAACAATAATGCAAAAGAAAAAACCCAGAAATATTGGAAAAAAAAGACTGTATCAAGTCCAAACCAAGTAGAGATAATGATATTCTCCCCGCTTGAGAAGGGCGTAATAATAGAACCGATGTTAATACAAATCGTCATTCCCAATAAGTAAGTACCGGCTCTTATTTTTAAAAAATGACAAAGGCGAACGACTACAGGTGCTAAAATAATAACCACGACTACATCACTGATAACCGCCGCTAATAATGTAGTAATAACACAAATTAGATAAAAAAAATAGCGTTGATTTCCTTTTGAGATTTTAAAAATCTTTACGGCTAGATATTCTAACACGTTTGAATCTTGAGCAATTTTAGATATAATACTCATGCTCATTATAATGATTATTGCTTGCCATTCAATAGATAATACGAAATTATCAAACCAACTTTCAAAACTTAATGGTACTTCTAATACCAAACCGGTAACAAACGCTGCTACGAACATGCATATGAGGGAGATTGCTACGAAATCTGCATCTTTCATAGAGTAACTTACAATAATTAATGCAAAGACAATAAAAACAAAAATGAGTAGAGGAAGATTAATCATTTCTCTAAATTAAGATGATAGTTTTATATTAATATTGGTTAATAAAGAGTTTTTAATAAACCTAATTAAAATACATTTTCAAGGTTTTTAGAATACATCGACTATTTCATAGATAAATCTATTTAAATAGAAATAGTTGTAGAAGAAATTTGAATAGGTTTAATTCGTTTAGTAGATTGATATTTGAAATTAGATATTCAAAAATGTTCTCTTCAATAAAATAGTGCAAGGTCACATAATAACCTTCTTCTTGCTTTATTTTGCTTACAAGCCGGCTAATAAGATTAATAATTTGCTTTTCAACGACAAGCATATCGCAATTGGTAGGATCTATATTTATGATATTTATACCAGAAGTGCGACTAAACGATATTTTACTTAATTCCGGATTATTTTGAACATATTTGTGATTCAAATAATTAGTAAACATGTCTTCTATCTGATTGTACATTTCGGTTTTTTTCTCAGCCGTAAAGTGCCCTTCAATTACATTCATGAGTAAATTCAGAATTTGTTGAAAGACTCCTAGAATATCAAAATATTCAGCAATCGTTGAAATATTTTCAGCAGTTAACCACTGGGTGTAATACTCATCGATTGTATCTTTAAATGCACTAAAATGTTCGGTGTTGCCTTTCCATAAGCTTTTCCATTCATCTCTATTTTTAGAAACGTAACGTTCTAAGAAGGATTGCATAATAATGTTAAGTCGAGCTTTTAACATGTTTGAACTGATATTTTTTTCTGAGGTTGCAACAAACAATAAGTTTGCATCTTTTTCCTCTAAATATGACCATCTTAGGCCACCCATTTCGATGCTTTCAATACCTTCTTTTAATTCATAGGTCGTAAACTGATTAAGGGCTGCTAGTAAACCACTGATAAGATCTTCGTCTATTGGTAAATCCATATATGCCTTGTATAGCAATGTAATACCGCTTTCTGAATCAAGAATCCATATATTCATAATATAACGTGTTTTTAGAAATTACAATTAGATATATAAAAGCACGCGTTAATAAATGATTATTTTTAAATAAAATTTTAAAAATATCACAAAAAATCTTTTAAATCCTTTATTTTGCAATATTTTTCAATATTTCTTAACATTTCAGAGATTTTATTTTGTAGAACTAAATCACCTACACCGGCTATACTGCGTAATACATCGCTACTAAGCGTAAAAGTTTCCACAAATACTCCAACTTTTGATTTATTGGGAGATAAAGGTTTGATACGTATTCTTCCTTCCAATTCTCGAATATCTTTATTGTTTCTCACATTAAATTCGATGAGATGTCCTTTACCTGGATCTTGACCCTTATCAGAAAGTATCAATTCTCCCTCCATTTCGATTGGAATTTTTATTAAGTCTACTTCATCGTATATCTTGGTATGTAGTACGTTTGGTGCCGTAAACTTTGCTTCCATTTTTTTGGAGGGGTTAATCTCTTCCCAAAATTCTGCTTTATAAAGTGCTTTAAGGAGTGTGCCGTCGTTACAGTTATCTATTTCTAAAACTTTCGATATTTTAGTCATAATTCTCACCTTAATTTATAATGAGTATGATTTACTAATAAAAATCGAAAGTTTTTAACCTTTTATGTTAATAAATACAAAAGGTAGAATGGTAGCCTCAGACTTCCTTGATTATTTCATTTTTTAGACATTAAATCATTTTAAATTTGTCATCATTGGCTCTTATGCAAATCTCTATTATTTAAAAAATAAGATTGATTTTAATTTACTGGTCCCGAAATAGCATACTTTTATCTAGTTGTCGTTCTTCTTTACAATTGGGGCATATCCAAGTTGCATCGTTTTTTTTTATCGAATTAATGCACACGTCACATACAAACGTGTCGCAAATGCAGTAATAGCATCTATCTAGTATATTTTCACAGTTTTTTCCACATATAAAACAAAATGGTGGAGGATTTTTGGACATATCTATAGTACGATTTAAATTCTTTTATAATATACAGTATTATGTTTATTATTAATTAAATTTAACAACATTCTGAAGATAATGGATAAGCTTAGGTCACGAATTCAATTACTCTCCCTGCTCATAATATTCTTTATATATAAAACGATTTCAGCAGTGTTTGACAATAATTCTCCAGAATTTACGCTTTGGTTTCTGATCTCTATAAGTTATGCGATCTCTCTTATGATTTTATATATAGTTTTCAGACGTAGAGAAAATTTTTAAATCCATTCATTTGGAGCCAAGAAATAAGCATAAATAAATTTTGGGATGTTTTGATTCATTTGCTTTTTTTTTTAAACATGTCAGGTATTAAACCCTCTATTCCTAAGCTTTTTAATACACTATCCCTAATATCGACTTGAACTCTCATGTCACGCATTACTTTTAATGTATCACCTAAAGTTTTTGAGAAAGTATCGCTCATTTCCTTTATAGAGTCTGATGTTAGTTTTAGAGATTCACGAATCGCTAAGTTAGTTTCATGCAATTCAGCAGTTAACGCTTCCATAGTCTTTCTCATTTCCGAGAGTTCTTCTTTCAGTCCCATTTTAACTCAACATTAACAAATATTCTAATAATATTCTTAAAGTTAGTTTGATTTAAAGTTTTTTTTATCCGAGAGTCTATCTAATAGCTTTATCAAATATAATCAACTATTCTTTTAAGAATCCATTACTATATAAAATCAATAATAAGAAGAAACTTGTGAATAGTATGTCGGAATGGAAAAGCAGAGTTAAAGAACCAGTTTCAAACGAGTATTACTGTACGGGCTGAAGTATGGCCGATGGATTTATAAAATTAATCAATTTACTAAAACAAAAACGGAAAGAAAAAAAATCAAAAAAAAATCTCATAGATTAAATCAAAAATATTAGGATTTTATCTGAAGTTCCGCAAGAGCTCGAGATTCTACCAAAATTGAAGGAAAAAGGAATTTTTAGAAAAAAAATAAATTAGTTTCGTGAACAATAATAGCCTTCTAAATCCTTATTTTTTATAAAACGCACCCTTAATAGGCTTATTTTTTCTATATTACTTAATATGTAATATAATAGTGATTAAAACTTATGTCTGAGGAAGAAAACGAATTTGATTTCGGTTTTGATGATGATTGTTACTCAACCAGTTGATCGTTAATCAGTATGTGGTACTTAAGAGCATTGAAATTACGTAAAACTGAAGAAAATAAAAAATCCCATAAGAATTAAACAAAATTAAATCTCGATGGTTAAGTCGTTAAATGGTAGGATTTGATCAATAAGGTCCTCGCAAGGACTTGAGATAAAACAATTTTTTTTATTTAAATAAATATTAAACAGGTCTTTTGGCACCTTCTCCGACTTTTCGGTAAATGAAGCCTTTTTCTTCAACAGTTTTCTTATCAAATATGTTTCTTCCATCAATAATTATTGGAGTATTTACTCTTTTTTTAAGATCATCCAAATCTATATCGTAATATTCAGTATGATTCGTCGTGAAAAGTAAAACATCTGCGTTATCGACAGCTTCGTTAAAATCGCTTGTAAGATCAGTAAGGTTATAATCTCGCTTTTTTACATAAGGATCGTGTGCTAAATAGACGATATTGTGGGAATGGTATCGTGCTTTTAGGATTTTTACAATATTTTCAGTTGGAGTATTTCGGGTATCGTCAGTATTTGCCTTATAAGAAACGCCTAAAAGAGTGATTTTAATGTTGTCTACTAACTGATGCGAATCTCTAAATACATTTTCCATTAATTCTATCATATGATATGGCATGAAATCGTTTATTTTTCTCGCATCAGGAATTATTTTCATTTTTGATTCGTTAATTCTTTCGGTATATTTGTTAAAACCGTAGAGTAAGAGCCAAGGATCCTTCGTGAGACAATGTCCTCCTACTCCTGAACCGGGATAATGCATCATTCTGTCATGACGGTGATTGATTAAAGTTATAATTTCGAATATATTCCTATTGAAATCTTCACATAGTAAAGCCATTTCATTTGCAAATGCGATATTTACATCTCTATATGAATTTTCTATGCATTTTGTTAGTTCTGCTGTAAGCGTATCCGTTACTTGTAGTTCTTTTTTAACGACCTTACCATATAAAAATTTACCTTTTTCATTGGCTTGTTCGCATCCACCTCCTATTACGCGAGGAAAATCCGTAATATATTCAATTAATTTCCCTGGCATAACTCTCTCAAATGAAAACACTAAATAAAAATCAGAACCTCTTTTTAGTCCACTTTCTTCCTCCAATATAGATTGAACAATGTTATCTGTTGTTCCAGGGGCTACCGTAGATTCAACTATTATTGTTGCTCCCTTTTTTATATGTTTGGCAATTCTTTTGGATACTTCTTTTAAGGACGCATATCTTGGAACTTTTTCGTCATCAACGGGAGTTTGAACATCAATCAATATGAAATCAGCCTCGCTTACATCATCGTAGTTATCAGTAACTTTAAATTTTCCGGCTTTTACTACTCTCTCAATCAGTTCATCTAGACCTGGTTCTTCTCCCTCGTAAGGATTCTTACCGTTATTAAGCCACTCAATTTTCCATGAGGATCTATGTGATCTCCTCTGAATTCCTGTAACATAAAAATCCTCAACATCAGCCAATAAAGCTGCCATAGGAATCCCAACATATCCCATTCCAATTACTACTATTTTTGTCGTCATTTTCTTAAATTAAAAATGAGGTCTATTTTTGAATTATTGAAGTAATATTGAAACAAATTAATCATAATTCAATAAATTATAGGTTAGGAAGTAAAAAAAAAATAAAAATTTAATTATTTGTTTTTCATAATTACTTCGGCTTTTTCTTATAAGAAGTCCCTTTTACAGCCTTAAACATAAATGCCATTATAGCTCCCGCAACAAAACCTCCCACGTGGGCAAAGTGAGCTGTTCCAGTTAATTCAAACGAGAAAAATGCGTAGGTTAATTCCGCGATAAAATACGTAATAATAAAATAACTAGCAGTTACTTTACGCATGTAAGTTCCGGTTGGGAGATAAAACTTATTGGAAGGATAAAGTATTGCATAAACAGCCATAAGACCAAAAATCGCTCCGGACGCTCCAAGTGAAGGGATAAATTGAGCTATTGTGACTCCCCAAACTGGAATAAAAACCGTGCTCCAAGCGTGGAGTAAAGTGGCAAATATACCCGAGACGAAATACGTTATTAAATAAAAGACATGCCCCATTGCGTGTTCGCAATTATCCGTAATAACCAGAAAAAACCACATATTCATAATTATATGCATTAAATCTCCATGCATAAACATTGAAGTGAATATAGTCCACAGTTTCTCCCCTGCAAAGAATTCAGCAGGCACAAAAGCGTATTCAATGTGCATTTGCCCCGTAGGATCCATCATTTGCCACACAAATACTGCTATGTTCGCAATCAATATTATTACGGAAAAATATTGCTTAAAAAAAGAAATTTTGTCGTCAGTTGCTTCTAAAACCATTTTAAATCATCAATTATGTATTATTTGAATAATTATTTAATATATTGAATTGATTTTAAGAGTTATTTAAAATTTTCTTAAATAATTAATAAATACTAATTAATGCTTATTTAAACTATGAAACTAGGTAAATCGAGTTTAAACGATATCGCAAAGATACAACCCGATTCCGTGAAAAGAAGAAGAATTTCGAGTTATGACGCTTCTGGTGGCAACCATGATTGGGTTGATATTGAACCAGAGGAAAAGGTTGTAATAGCCGAAGTGAATGATCCAGGTTGTATTACTCATATTTGGTGCACAATTTTATGCAAATCACGCTATTATTTAAGGAATATCATACTTAGAATGTATTGGGATAACGAACAAGAGGATTCTCCAAGTATAGAAGCACCTATAGGAGATTTTTTCGGATTAGGTCATGCCAAACATAAAAATTACATTTCTTTACCGCTCCAAATGAGTCCTCAGTGGGGAAAAGGATTTAATTGTTGGTGGCCGATGCCTTTTTCAAAAGGATTCAAAATTACAGTAGAAAACGATAATTCAAAAACAATGAGGTTCTTTTTCTATATAGATTACGAAATATATCAAGAAGGATTTGAAAACGAAAAAGATTATGGGCGTTTTCACGCACTTTGGCATCGAGAAAATCCAACGATACCTAAAAAGAAAGATAGTAACACGGGTAAGAAATTCACTAAAATCAAACCTAAAAACTATGCCTATAGTGGAGATAATATCGAAGACCCTCGATCTCAGAATTACAAAATTCTCGAAGCCGCTGGAAAAGGTCATTTTGTAGGATGTCATTTAGATATTGATAATATAACATTTCTCCCATGGTATGTAAATTGGCCAGGTGAAGGCGATGATATGATATACATTGACGAGGATATCGATAAAGGTATTCCGACTCTCCATGGTACGGGCACAGAAGATTATGTAAACCAATCTTGGGCGCAATTTCAGAAATATCATGCTCCCTATCACGGTACAATCAAAGCGGGGGGAATAAATTGGTGGGGAAAAATTTCTTATTACAGATACCACATTGAGGATCCAATCTATTTCAACAAAAAAATTCTTGTTACCATTGAGCATGGACACGATAATCACCGTAGAGACGATTGGTCGTCCACTGCGTATTGGTATCAGATAGAACCACACGACCAGAATTTATTCCCTACCTTATTGGATAAAAAAGGAAGAAAACCACGCTTTCACTATGCACATATGGTTAGAAGAATATTTTGTATTGGCTTAATAATTACAATTGCATATTTTTGGATTTTTCTTTAGTTTTTTGACTTTATTGTTTAAAAAATGAGCTGAAAAAACCAACAAGTGAAAATTATAAGATATAATACTTTTCACCTAATATCTATGTCAGAAGTTACTTTAATTAACGCAATTGTTGGAATAATTCTTGCTTTAATCACTACTTTTTGTTTCAATATAGGTATTGTCTATCAAAAAAAAGGTCTGAAAGAAGCTGCATTAAAGGGTATTGAGATAAAAACTGAAGAAGGCTTGGTCAGCATAATAAAAACGTTTCTGAAGTTATTTAAAGTTAGATCATGGGGTATTGGTGCGATTTTAGGAGTCGCAGGTTGGTTTCCGTATATTATTTCTATTGGACTGGTTGGAGTTCTAGTTACGGAACCGGTTATGGCGACAGGTTTTATATTTTTTGTATTTGCAGCTATGAAAGTATTAAAAGAGAGAGTAGGTATTGTCGAGTACATTGCTATAGGAATACTAACGGTTTCACCAATTCTCATTGGAGTTGCCGGGATATCTGATGTTGAATTAGATCTAGTCGAATTTGTACCTTCACTTGTTATATTTTTAGCAATCTCGGTTTCCCTCAGCGTTATATCTTTGACACTCGCAAGGAAAAAAAGAGGTAAGAGCTCTGAGGGACTCTTTATAATGTTTGGAGGTGCTATTCTTTTCGCTCTCGGAGGATCTGCTACAAACATATTAGCTCAAGCGTTAATTCAAGCAGGTGATTTTCAATGGTATACAATATTCCAATTACCTTTTGGTATATTCTGGTTTATATTTGCAGGAAATTACATTGTTTTATGGGTATTTTTAGGATTTTGGATGATGGCTGTTTTCAACCTTAGTAGTCTTCCGTATTATCAAAGTGGGTTCCAGAAAGGGAAGATTCTTATAATGTATCCAATATTAGATTCAATTGCTTTATTATTTCCCATTTTTGCTGGTATTTTCGTATTTAAGCAAACATTTGCGAATTTTCCGTTATTTTTTATCGCTTTGCTTTTTACTGTTTTTGCTACAATAGTCTTAAGCAAGTATCAAGTTGCAATCGAGGAAATGGATACTACTGGTAACCCAACTAAGGAAGATCTACCTAGCTAATTAGATATATCAATAAAACCAAATTAACATTACAGTTATATTCTATTTTGAAATGATTTTACTAAAAGAAAAAGTTGATTTGACAATTCTTTAATCTATGAATAATTAGTTATTTTTTTTTTTTAGGATATTCTTAACATATGCTATAATTTCATTACCAGAAATGGCCTTAACTAAGTAACCATCCGCACCTAATTCCTTACCTTTTTGAATGTCCTCAAAAAAATTTTTCACAGAAAACAAAACTACAAGAATTTTTGGATATCTTGCTTTGATCTCCGTTAATATTTCATAGCCGTTCATTCCAGGAAGCATAATATCAAGCAAAATTAGTGCTATATCGTCATGTTTTTCTTCTACGATATCTAACGCATCGTAACCATTATTACATGTAATTGTTTCGTATTTCTCCAACTGTAAAAACTTTTCAGTCAGATTTGTAATATCTTCCTCATCATCGACTATTAAAATCTTTTTTACTGCTGACATTGTAACTCTATTTTCAGATAAGTCTAATTATTATATAAAATCCTTAAATTTTAATCTTAATTTAATAACTACCTAATATAGTGTCATTTTAGTTGTTTAAAAAGTATGTATGATTTGCATGTTTTGATCCCTAGGCTCGATCAATTTATTTATTTAAAAAGGAGTTAATCCTAATGCGAGTAGGCATTAGGAAATGTTATAAAAGTCCAATAATTTATTGAATATTTAATAGAACTTAATTATTTAATACTTCCTTTACATAAGATCGAAGTTCGTTTCCTGAAAATGGCTTAGTTACATAACCATCAGCACCTAATTCTGTGCCTTTTTCTATATCCTCTTTAAAACTCTTAACTGTAAAAAGAATTACTTTAACATCCTTATAAGTATCCTTTGATCTAATGGTTCTAAGGACCTCAAAACCTGAGAGCGCGGGCATCATCACATCAAGTAATATTAATAAGATTTCATCATACTTCTCTTCAAGAATCTTTAATGCTTCTTTACCGTTACTACATGTAAGGGTATTGTAATTATCGAGTTGTAAAAATTTTTGAACGAGACTAACTATATCTGGCTCATCATCACAAATAAGAATAGAATTTTTATCTGACATACCAAATCTTGATACTTTTTTTTGATTACTTATATTAAATTTCGTTTAATATATTAGATCAACTTATTTAACTAATTTATATGTATACTTTTTACTATTCTGAATCAAAATTCTATTATGCCTAAATACGATAGTACTCCGAAGTTCCCTGACTCATATCTTGGGCATAAATCTTTAGACTATGATTCATCAATATGGATGGAGAGAAATCAAAAAAAAACTACACTCCTCTGTTCACAATATTTGTATGACGAAAGATTAGATGAACTAGAGAAACCGAATTTTTTAAAAGACGAACCTTTTTTCATTCTTGATTTAGGCTGTGGAACTGGGTTTTCCACTGAAATTTTATTAGAGTGTGGTTTTAGGGTAATCGGAGTCGATATCCTACACGACATGCTTTCAAAAGTAAAAACTAAGAAGAATCATATGAAAAACCAAAACAATCTCGAACTACTTTTGGCAGACATAAATTATTTACCCTTAAGAAGTTCTTCAATAAATCACGCAATTTCTATCTCAGCCTACAATTTCATCACCCATAGAGCAAAGTCGATTAGAGACAAAACGAAAATTGCAAATAATACTGCAAAGTATTTGTATAAATTACTAAAACCAGGTGGAAGAATTATAATTGAATTCTACCCTAAAAACGATCATGAACTGGAAATGTATAGTTCATCTTTTAACAACAATGGGTTTACTGGGTTTGTCGTCAAACAAAATCCTAATCAAAAATCAGGTCAGACTTTCTTATTACTAAAAAAATGTGATTGAATATGGGAATGTGTAAATTTTGCGGCAGATTTGAAAAAACAATTTCAAATGTTCTCAGTTTATATAGAAAATAGAAGATAAAGTTCTTTTAATGTATTAATGATAAAATTTATTACTTTTTAATAATTTTTCAAACTACTCAATTAAAAAAAGTTTAAATAATGCAGCAAGCACGAATAAGACTTAGTAGCACTCAATTACCAGCTTTGAAAGCTGTGTGTGACCAAATTGAAAGCGTATGCAAGAATCAAGGAATTAGAAAACTAGGCCCTATTCCTTTACCTACAAAAAGATTACGAGTTCCAGTGATGAAAGCACCATCTGGGCAAGGTACCTCAACTTGGGCAAAATTTGAGATGAGAATTCATAAACGCCTCTTTGAAATAACTGCCAATGAACGATCAATGCACCTTATTATGAAAATTCAAATTCCAGAGTCTGTCTTAGTAGAAATTGAGTTAATGTAATAAAACTTCTTTCTTTAGATTTTTAACATTTTTCAAGAGAATTAATATAGTTTGAATTTCTCCATTATTTATGCCCTTTACACCATTTCATTTTGGTCCGGGTTTACTTATTAGCTTAACATTTCTTTCATTCATTGATATTCCTACTTTCTTAATAGCGAGTGTAATCGTTGATATTGAACCATTTTTAGTGTTAATTTTTGACCTAAATTATCCTCTTCATGGTTTTTTCCATAGTTTTTTAGGAGGTTTCATCGCTGCCGTTTTTTTATCGATGGTTATGAGTAAGATTAGAAGGTACTTTACCCCTTTGCTTACATTTTTTAAAATAGAACAATCTATATCGCTTAAAAAAATATTATTTTCGAGTATTTGTGGGATTTTTCTCCATATATTATTAGACTCTCCTCTTTATTTGGATATCCAACCATTTTTCCCTTTTGAATTTAATCCATTTTATAGAAATACCTTCATGCCTGGCTTAATTGAGTATTTAATTTGTGCTTGGTGTTTCATAGGAGCAATTTTTGTCTATATAATTAGGTTGTTTCAACATAAAAATAGAAAATTATTTCCTTAAAACTTTTAGGATGAATTTAAATCAATGGTTAAATTTTATGTTTATAAGACATTGAGCTCTTTTTAAATCATGACAGATTATCATACTAAAACATTTTACGGCCAAAAATCAAGCATTACACTTACAAGCCCTTCTAAATCAGCTCCGTATGTTTTCTTAAGTTGTATAAATCGTAAGAAAGATGGTACATGGGAGAACACATCTAAAGGAGAAGGAAAAACAGTTAAAATAAGTACTGAAGAAATCATTTGTATTTTAGAAGTTCTTCTTAAAAAAAGCGCAAATTGGAGAGGTTTTCACGTCTTTAAAGAGCGTAAAACAGAAATATACGTAGGCTGGGAAAAAGAATCTCGTGAAGTAGTTCAGATCAAAATTGGTGAATATATAAAGAAACTCCGTTTTCCTAATCTAAATTTTTTCACATTAATGCTTGAGCATATATTGAGCGAAAAAATTGAATTTGCTACTAGCGGAAAATCCAAGATGACATCATCGGACGGAGTTACTCAGGATGAGGGCGAATATGGTGTATTTTCAGAACACATTATTGCACGAAACGGATTACAAGTAGTTGAAACTACGGAATTTGGTGTTTTAAAAGATACGATCGAGATCAAAGCTAAAGTTAAAGTAGAAAGCCCTAAAGCACTTTTAATAACGCTAGAATCGGATAAAGAATTTTGGATTCCAAAAAGCACAATTCACAGCAATTACGACATGGAAAACAAAAAGAACTTCCAAACTCTTGTTGTAGATAAATGGATTATAGAAAAACAAAGAATACCCCAATGACAAATAAAGATATAAGTGAAAAATTTTATGGTAAGCCATTATTTGTGAATTTACTATTATTAATTATAAATCTGTTTTTGTTTATCTTCAAGCTCATTGTTTCTAGTTTAAGTGGAAGCTTAGCTCTTCAAGCAGATGCTTTTGATAATTTAACAGATATAATTATGGTTTTTGCGGCTATAGTTGGAATATACTATGCTAAAAGAAAACCTAATAATAAATTTCCCTATGGTTATTACAAAATCGAAAATATAATTAGCCTAATTATTTCAATGGTCATATTTTTTACAGCTTATAACATAATTACTACATCGTTCTCTGAAATTTCTGAAACTATTGCTGGATTTCCAAAACAGATAATAGTTACCCCTACAATTTTTCTTTTCCTAATAATATCTTTACTAATTTCTTTCTTATCAACTATCTATTTAAAAGTAGTAGGAAAACAGACGAAATCACCCATTATTCAATCTCAAGCTACTGAAAAACTTTACGATAATCTGATATCTTCTTCAGTAATAATCGGGTTTATTAGTGCTTTATTTAGTATAAACCTTGTAGATTCAATTATTAGTTTAGTTATTGCCTTGCTTATCATTAAAGGGGGATATGATATTTTCTTAACATCTACTAAAACATTATTAGACGCAGTGATCGATTTTGATAAAAGAAATGAACTCTATAAAATAATAGATAGCTATCCAAATGTTAAAGAGATTGAAAACATTGAAATTCGCTCCTACGGGAGATATATTTTTGTTGAAATTGTAATTGAATTAAATAAAGAACTCCATTTACATCAAGTAGAATTACTAAAAAATAAAATATCAACAAAAATAAAAACAGAGTTCCCTGAAATCTTTAAAATTATAATTATTTCTCAGGCTCAACCAAAAGAAATTATTAAAATTGCTGTCCCTTTATTGAAAAACAATGGATTAGATTCTAAAATTTCTGAGCATTTTGGAGAATCTCCTTTCTTTTCTATAATGGAATTGCAAGAAGAAAATAATCAATTCAAATTAATCAATCATAACATTGTCCCAAATAAGTTTAAAGACGAAGAAAAAAGGAAAGGAATTTTGATTTCTGAGTGGTTCTTAGAAGAAAAAATTGATAAGCTTTATTTAAAAAGTGATTTAAAAAAAGGTCCAAAATTGATCTTAGAAAATAGTTTAGTTCAAATGATAATTACTAAATTTGAAAGTTTACATGAGATTATCGAACAAGAAACACAAATTTAAGTCTTAGAATAAAAAATATTTACCTAAGAACATTTTATTAAGTACTTAAACTTTTAATTGATTTCTATGGAATTGGATATTAACTTGTTAAAATTAATTGCATTAAACGTATATGATGCCATACATCCGATCTTAGGCTCTAAGAAGGCCGCAGAAAAGGCTCAGAGGGGCGCAGGAGGCGATATTTCAATGCAAATAGACCTTATTGCGGAAAAGATCATTGTTAACACTTTGGAAAATGAGAAAGTAAATCTATTGTTAATTAGCGAAGAATTAGGCGAACAATATATAGGAAATAGAGAAAAAGCAATTAAAAGCCAAAATGTTTTAATTATCGATCCTGTTGATGGTTCTAATAACGCAGTGAGAGGAATCCCTTACTGTTCTATATCAATAGCCTATGCAATAGGTAAGAGTATAAAAGACATAAGAAAAGCTGTAGTCTTAGATTTAGTTTCAAAAGACATTTATTGGGCTGTTAAAGGAGAAGGTGCTTATTTAAACGATAAGAAAATTCGAGTTTCAAATTTGGACCTTTCAGATAATTGTTTTTTTGAGCTCAATCTTCCAAAAAATAACGCTTTTACATCTATCGAGAGATTAAAACCAATAATTGAACGATTCTATCGCATCAGAATACTCGGGAGTAGTGCTTTAACCTTATGTCAAGTTGCCAAGGGTAGTATGGAAGCTTTTATTAATTTGCGAGAATCTAATAGGTTAGTTGACGTTGCTGCTGGCCTTCTAATACTCAAAGAAGCAAACGGTCAATTTTTCTCTCTTGATGGAATCGAGATTGATCAAAAACTATCTATAGACTTAAAATTTCCCTTTGTAGCTTGTAATGCGAAACTAGAACATTTCTTAAAAAACGAGTTAAGTTCCAATTATTAAGATGGGATATTGATAGGATATTTGCCGTATTTTCTCTTTATATTATGCATCGCTTCAAATCTATCAATTGTAACTGCTGGATTTATACTGTGACCCGAGCTAAATATGTATCCCCCGCCTGGTGCTAATTCTCGTATTAACTTTTTAGCATAATCTTCTATCTCTGAAATCTCCCCCATTACTAACATGATGGGACTTAGATTGCCAATAAAAGTTATCTTGTCACCATATTTCTTGTTTAGTTCAAATATATCGTAATCCTTATTAGCAGTTGTAGACTCTACAGGATTGATGGCGTCAACTCCACAATTCACAATATCGCTAAAAATTTCCATTAAATCTCCATCCGAATGCAAAATAATCTTGCAATCTTGCTTATGAGCGGCATCACATATTTTTTTTATCCATGGAAATATATATTTGCGATATAAACTAGGTCTCATGAATAATCCGTTTTTAAATCCATAATCATCCCACAATAATACCATCTGAGCGTCATTTTCGGCGAGAATTTTAACTAATTCCAGAGTAAAGGAACCTCTATCATCAAATATTCTTTTTATTTGCTTTTCGTTGCCTAATATTCTTGAAAATGTTTCGATTCCAAAGCCCTCCCAAGCACATTCCATGAGTGCCCCCGTGGATGGAATTGAAAATACTGTATCATCCATTTCATTTTGTATTTTTCTTCCGCTTTTAAATTGCATTATTCTAGCTCTTAAATTCGGATCTGGCAGTTCCCAGCTTTCATAGTCCTCAAACGAGTTAAAGTGCCCTCCGTGGTAAGCCATGATCATAGTTTTATCATCAGCATATTCATATTTCATTATTCTACCATATTCGTCTATAAATCCTCCCCTAAACATTTTTCGGGGAAATAAGCTTACATAACTAAGAACTAAATCAATTCCAACTTTCTCAAAGAATGCATAAGCACCCTTATAACCTCCTGATGTACGTGGATCAATACCGTAATGTCTAATAATTGTATTGTTTGTAAAAGCGCTTTCAAAAGCAGGAACTCGATCCGGTTCTTTGTGCTCAATAGTAGTTAAAACTCTTTCTGGAGCCTTCATTATATCTTCTATTAATAATGTTTTATTAAAATCTTTAATTACCTTAAGAAGGGCTTTAAAATATTTAAAAGTTTAATTTTACAAATTTGTAGAGCTGATTCTGATTTGAGTGAATTTAAAAGACTAACAACAGACTTCTTTTCAAGAGGAACAATTGAAGTGGGTAAGGATCTGTTAGGTAGATATCTAATAAAAGAAACCGAAAAAGGAACTATTATAGGAAAAATAATAGAAGTCGAAGCGTATTTAGGTCTAAATGATAAAGCGTGCCACGCTTATAAATACAATAAAACCGAAAAAACAAACGCTATGTATATGAAACCTGGTACTTTTTATGTGTATTATATTTATGGCATATATTTTTGCTTTAATGTCATTACTGAGCCAATAGACATCCCCTGTGCTATTTTTGTAAGAAAACTTCATCCAATAGAGAGAATTGATTTAATGTTGGAAAATCGAAGTGTAAAAATTGGAAAAAATAATAAGAATTTGGTTGATGGACCAAGCAAATTGTGTATGGCATTCAATATAACTAAGGAAAATTACAACGGTAAAGATTCTTGCGCAGAAAATTCAAAACTCTATTTTGCTCAAGGAAAAAAGATTTTAGATAAACATATTATTTTAGGAAAAAGAATTGGGATCGCTTATGCAGAAGAGGACAAAGACAGGTTATTGCGGATGTCTTTAAAGGAATAATAAAGCAAAAACCTGGATTTCGATTCCAATTCGAATACTACGACCATATAATGTGCTCCTCCACGACCTTACCATAAAGCGTGAACATCTAAACTTACGATTGCTCCATCCCTGGCCTGATCGGTTTTGTTATTACGAGTTTATGCCTTCCCTACGGAAGACCCTACTCTGACACCCACCATCATGGGGATCGCTTCGCCGGAACATAAAATTGGATAATATTCCTCATGAAACCTGAATCCAAGCAATTTGCACTAATGAGGACTTTGTGCTCCGTCCAACAAAGGGACTTTAGGCCACCCCAAACGGCCCATAAAAATAAAATGAATGTATTAATAAAAACTTGATGAACTATTGAGAATAAGAAATGTTAAAGTTAAGGGATTAATCTAATGTTAATTCTTTATTGATCCTACGGCGTAATATAGATAAAAATTCTTCAGTATCTGGAAAAACATAAGTAATATTGTCTCCATCGTCATCAATCGTAACTTCTTTGAAAAATTTACCTTCAATTTTCACTTTCATGTCGTTTAGTATCATACAAAAAGAATATTAATCGAATTTCAAAAAACCACATAACATGGAAGTAATATTACTTTCTAATTACCATTCTTGTTGCTATTCGCGACAAAAGCGTTTACAATGTGTGGTATGACTTCACGAGGAAAACTATGCCCCATCCCATCTAGAATCAATAATTCTGCCCCAGGTATGGTTGTTGCGATTTCTTTACCCGCTTCAATAAGGTTAAAAGGATCTTCACTTCCATGAATAACAACTGTAGGTGCCATTATTGTAGATATATAAGGTTTAATGTTACCCGGAACTGCCATCGCTGCTAATTGGCGGGTTATTCCTTGAGGGTAATAACTTCGATCATACTCGCTTGTTCTATACTCTCTTGATTTATCCTCATCATAAGGAAATGTACCATTGATCAGACTATCACGTTTGACCATCTCTTCAATATATGCTTCACGCTCGGATGGAACGGGTGCAAAGAAATGCATCAAGATTTCAGGCTTTGAAGGTGGAAGTTCTGGATTTCCAGTTGTGCTCATAATTACTGTGAGAGATAATAATCGAGAAGGATGTCTATAGGCTATAATCTGTGCGATCATTCCACCCATCGAAGCACCACAGATGTGTGCCTTATCAATATTTAGAGCATCCAAGACCCCAACAGCATCCCCTGCCATGTCTTCTAAAGTGTACGGTACTTCGGGTAATTCTCCACGAGTATAGGTAGCATTAATCTCCACAAAGTTTGGTATACCTGCATCTTCAAATTTTGTTGACAAGCCTATATCCCTGTTGTCGAATCTTATGACAAAAAAACCATGATTTGCAAAATTTTCGCACATCTCGTCCGACCAAGCAAGTAATTGGCTTCCCAGTCCCGCTATCAATAACAACGGTTTTGAAGTCGGATCTCCGATTGTTTCATATTCAATTTCTATATTATTTACGTTTGCTTTTGGCATTATAGATATTCCTCATTTATCTCTTTAAATATAGTAATTGTGAAGTGTAATATTAAGTTAAACTTTATGTAAAACCAAAAATAAGCTAAACTATAGTTTAATCATCATAAATTAATGAAATATGAGTAAATTTTAAGTGATTACAATGTCAGAAAAAATAATATATCTAGATGCAGAAACACTTGAAAGTTTCATGAGAGATGTTTTTATTGGGCTTGGGGTTCCTAAAGATGATGCCCAAATTATAGCTGAAGTGTTAATTGCTTCTGATATTAGAGGAATTGACACTCATGGAATACAACGCTGTAAAATGTATTTTGATCGTATAAAGGCGGGTATCTATGAGGTAGATACTAAAATCGATATCATTAAGGATGGTCCAACTACTGCTCTTTGGGACGGAAATTGTGGAATGGGACATGTTATTGCTTATAAAGCCATGAAAACTGCAATTGAAAAAGCGAAAAAGTATGGATTAGGCTCTGTAGCAGTCAGAAATTCAACTCATTTTGGCATTGCGGGCTACTATTCACTGATGGCAATTAAAGAAGGGATGATTGGATTGGCAGTAACTAACGCTCGACCTTCCATGCCACCTACCTTTGGAGTCGAACCAATGCTTGGCACAAACCCTTTAACTGTGGGTACACCAACAGACGAAAATTTCCCCTTTTTAATTGATTGTGCTACTACTATTGTTCAAAGGGGTAAAGTAGAGTTATATAATAGAATTAACAAACCTTTACCTGCTGGTGTTGTAATAACAGACAAGGGAAAAATGGAAACTGACCCCGCTATTATATTGGAAAATATGAGTAAAGGTAAAGCTGCTTTATTGCCTTTAGGCGGTAAGGGAGAAGAAACTTCAGGGTATAAAGGGTATGGATATGCCACATTGGTTGAATTATTATCAGCCGCCTTACAAGATGGAATATATCTTAAAGACACAATAGGAATTGTAGAAGATGGTCAAAAAAGGTTAAAAGTGGGGCATTTTTTCTTAGCAATTAATATCGAGAGTTTTCTTCCTCTCGATGTTTTTAAAAAAACAGCAGGAAACATCATGAGAGGTCTTCGATCTTCTAACAAAGAACCCGGAGCAGATCGAATTTTTACAGCCGGCGAAAAGGAATATGATGCGATGACAAGTAGAGGAAAAACTGGAATTCCTCTTAATAAAAGTTTACAAGAAGATATTAAATTTATGCGAGAAGAACTCAATTTGGATAAATACAAATCTCTTTTTTAATAAAAGGTTCCTTTTTTAATTTTTATTAAGAAAAAAGCTAATAATTAATAAGTTTAGAGCTGTAAATACGAACTTTCACCTTATATTAGATATGAATTTTATTAAATAGTCTTCTAGATAAATAACTTCTATTGCATTCAAAGTGGTTATAATGACAAGTACAAAAGCTGATGTTGCATCTAGTTCCAAAGATGTGGTCTACATAGATTTTAGAACGCTTAAGAATTTCATTAAAGATGTATTTATTGGTCTTAATGTGAAGAGAGCTGATGCTGATATAATTGCTGATGTATTAATTACATCAGATTTACGAGGAATAGATTCACACGGCATTCAAAGATGTAAGATGTATTACGATAGGATTAAAGAAGGAATATATAATACAGAAACTAAAATAAAGATCGTTAAAAAAGGGCCAACTACAGCTGTTATTGATGGTGGGTGTGGATTAGGACCTGTAATTGGTTATAAGGCTATGAAATTAGCTATTCAAAAGGCTAAAAAATATGGTCTTGGGGCTGTAGCAGTGAGAAATTCAACGCATTTCGGAATTGCTGGATATTATTCGCTTATGGCGATAAATGAGGGTATGATTGGGATTACTACAACGAACGCTAGACCAGCAGTTCCTCCCACATTTGGCGTAGAACCAATGTTGGGAACAAATCCATTCACTGCAGGCGCACCCACAGATGAAAATTTTCCGTTTTTAATTGATTGTGCTACATCGATTATTCAAAGAGGTAAAGTAGAAGTGTATGATAGGATTCACAAACCGCTCCCAGATGGGCTAATAATTACCACAAATGGAAGATCACAGAATGATCCTCACGAAACCCTTAAAAATTTAGAAGAAAGCACTGCTGCTCTTTTACCCTTGGGAGGTTTAGGTGAAGGAACATCGGGTTATAAAGGTTTTGGCTATGCGACATTTGTAGAGATTTTATCCTCAGGTTTGCAAGATGGAATATTCCTTAAAGATACGGCGGGGATTATTGAAGACAATCAAAAACGTTTGAAAGTTGGGCATTTCTTTTTAGCGATAAATATAAATCATTTTACCCATTTAAAACGGTTTAAGCGAACTACAGGTACTATTATGAGGAACCTTAGAAACTCTAAAAAAGCACCTGGAAAGTCGCGAATATATACCGCTGGAGAAAAAGAATATTCTTCTGAAAAAAAACGGAAAAACCAAGGCATTCCAATCAATAAAAGTTTACAAGAAGATATTAAAACAATGCAGAAAGAATTGAAATTATTTATGTACAATTTTCCGTTTTAATTACTAGAATATAACTCCATCAGTTCGTCTTTCCAAAGGTTCGGAATGAAGAATTATCTCAGTTAAATTTTCAATCTTTAAAGTATTTTTTATTTGTTGCTCTACACTTGTAATCAAAGTATGGACTCGCGAGATGTTAAGAGCACCGTCAAAAAAGACATGTAGTTCGAGCACACAAAAATCAAGTGCAGCCCAAAATTCCAACCCATGATATCCCCTTACCTCTGGAATCTTTTTTAGTAATTTATCTATCGTATCTTGAATTTCTCTCTTCTTTTGGGGTTTTATAGGTGTGCAAACTAGATGATCTGTTAAGGATTTTTTCAGTGTGGATTGGGATTCTATATGCGTAATGATTCGCGAGATAAATGGAACTTGCTCTTGTAACTGTCTTTCAAACAGACTGCTTAATTCGTGAGCCTCTTCTAAAGATAAATTATCATCAACAACTATGGCAACTGATAAGAAGTATTTGTTTTCAATTCTAAACACATTCAAATCTTTAAAATCTGATATTTCTTTAAATTCACTTTTCATAGTATAAAGCAAGTTGACTATCTTTTCTCCGAGTGAAGATTCTCCACTTAAAGGATTCATTTCAACCAATGTCTTAACATTGTAAGAAGGAAAAAATTTCTTGCTCAAAGTACGAATCGCTTTCGTAATTTCATTCGCATGCACAACAGATATATGATCTTCAACAGCTAGTCTAATTTCTAAAAACAAGGTGTTACCACTAAATCTAACTTTTAAATCTTCTACATTGTTTACATGATCAAGATTAAATACGCTTAATTTTATTTCCTCTAAAATTACTGAGTTTATTGGGTTTTCATCGAGTAAGTTTTTAATTCCTTCCCTAGATAGAATGATTGAATTTGTAATTATCCATATAGCGAGAGCAATACTAAAAAATGGGTCTAAAAATTGGATATTCAAAAATAAAGCAAACATGAAATTAATTATAACGACAAGCGCTCTAAGAGAATCTTGGAATAAATTTATACCTTGCATTTTAAGTAATAAGCTTTTATGCTTCTTTCCTTGCCTTATTAAAACTCTAGAAAATACCATATTAATGATAAAAGATATCGTTAGTATCACGAATCCCAAATCAGGATTGATAATCCCATATGAGCTGGTTAAAATGGTTTGAATTGCAATAAAAATAAGAACGCCATAAATGTTGATTAATATAACACCCTGAACCAATCCTCCTACGGAATCAATTTTAGTATGGCCGTACATATGTTGGAAATCTGGGGGTTTTTGACTCACATAAAGAGAATAGATAGTAAGAAGAACAAAAAAAAGATCCGTCAAAGTATCAACAGTTTCGGTTAAAAAGCTTAAACTACCAGTTAATATTACCCCTAATAACTTTATGCTTGATTGAATAAGAATTATAAAAAATGCTATAATTCCATATTTAATTTTAATATCCATAATCTTCGGAGATTTACTTTATTCATGAATAAAAAATTTTAAGCAATACTGAGAATTAAATATTTGGCAATAAAAATAAAAAAAAGTTATTATAGATCTCTAGGAATGTTAATTTCGAGATCTGTAATGGGATAAGAAGCACAAGGATGAAAATAGTTGAATTTTTTATCTGCACCTTTTCTCCAATCAGAAACCGGATTTATATATACTTTACCATCCATAAGAAGCGATCGACAGAATCCACATTCACCAGAACGGCATTTTGAGGGTGGATTTAAGTTTGCCCTTTCTAAAGCTATTAAAACAGACTCGGTTGCTATTGCAGGTATTTCCTTTGTTAAATCACCAATATGAACTTTTATCTTAAATATTTTTTCAGCAACTTCTTTGGGGAAATCTGGATGAGTTAGGATATCCTTCACTTCACCGAAGGCTTCTCTGCGAATTCTTTTAACAGGCAAGTTAAACTTTTCAAACTCTTCTTCAATGAAATTATACATGACTTGTGGTCCACAGATAAAAAATGTGCTGGAATTCACATCACAGTATTTTTCAATTATCTCTTTGGTAATGAAGCCCTTTTCACATCCTTCTAATGTAACAACATCGCAACTTAAAACATGAACAATTTTAATTTTCGCGGGATTATTCTTTTCCATTTCTTTGAATTCTTCGTAGAAAATGATGTCGTCTTCCTCGGAACTACCGTATAACAATGTTAATTTTGCATCAATTGTCCCATTGATTATCGCTTTAGCCATCGATCGAAAGGGTGTGATACCGGAACCTCCTGCAATTCCAACTATTTGGTTCAAATCTCTTAGCTTTTCGTAATAGAAGAACCCTTCGGGTCCAGAACTCTCAATTTTTGTACCTACCTTCCAGTTATCCCAGATGAAATCAGTTAAAAATCCATGTTCTTCTTTTCGAATAGTTAAATCGTAAAATCCTTTTAATGCGTCCTTAGGTGAAGAGGCTATCGAATAAGGGCGTGTTATCCGCACTCCCTCTAAATCAACCTTTAAACTAATGTATTGGCCCGGTCGAAAATATGCTAATTCCTTGGTTACAGATTCGGGGTTTGGAGTTAGTTTAAATGTCCTTGTAGACTTAGTTTCTTCTTTAATCTCGTCAATTATTAAGAATTGCCTATCAGGGTGCAATTTCCACGATAGATCCATAATTGGATCTTCTCTAATTGGTTCACTTGAAGCTCTTTCGATTCTCTTTTTCCGATTTGGAACTAATTTAGTAAATGCGAATAAATCCTTTGTGTTGGATCTGACTACTACATTTAGCTTCTCTTCCTTTTCTTTGCTCATGCTTTCCCACCCTCTTGTAATAGTTTTCCTAATATTATCTGCGCCGAAATCAAACCATCAGATAGACAACTACTATATCCATGCGCTCGTCTGTTAAACCCTCCTGCAAATTCAAGCCCTTCAATGTATACATCTTTTCCCATCATACTTAATCTCGGTACTATAGAATCCCAAGATTCAGGCTCGTAGCCATAAAATATCCCGTTATATAACTTCGCATATCTAGCAAAAGTAGCAGGAGTCGCAATCTCTATTTCTTCGATATGATCTCTAAGAGATGTTCCAGTACCTTTTTCAAACTTTATCAATAATTCTTCAGCAATTTTGTTCTTAAGATCCACATATTCTTCAGGCTTAACATCTTTCCAAGCTTCAGGTCGGTATAAGGTCGTGATATCCAACATACATGTTCCAGGGGGGGAACAACCAGGAACAGCATTATTAAGAACGACACAAGCCAAACCTTTTGGGGCTTGAAGTTTTGTCCATGAGTCATAGGCTTCGTCAGTATCCATAGTATCCATAATAAAATACCCATATTCGTGCAATCCTAATTCCTCGGCTGTAGCGTCTAATCCCACATACACAACAAATCCCGTCAGTCCGTGGATTCGAGCATTAATATCTTTGTACGCGATTTCCGGTACTTCAGACTGGGGGTAAATTAGTTTGTTATATGTGAGGATTGGAGAAGCGTTACTTATAACGTAATTTGTTTTTATTTTATCCCCGTTAGTAGTTTCGACGCCAACCACTTTTCCCCCTTCCACCAAAATTTTATCTACCCTAGTATTGTATTCAATCCTTCCTCCATACTCTCGTATTTTGGCATCAAAAGCGGTTGTATATCCATGAGATCGATTTGTGGGAATCCATCCTCCCTTTTCAGCATAAACTAACACCATAGATGCATAAAGTGTAAAGTTCATGCGTGACATAGGTAATCCGAGATAAGCCCAGAGTCCATTTAGGATTTTCTGTGCTTTTTCCGGAATCCCTAATGCGTTTTCTACCTCAGTAACTGAATAAGCGGCTGTTTTAAGAAAATTTGAATACTCCTTGAATAATACTCCCTGATCCGGCTTTCCTTTCGTTTTTCCTATATAGGAAAAAGCGTCTCTAATCTCTTTAGCTACTTTAAAGAACTTTTCGACTGATTCTTTACTGCCTGGTACTTCTTTTTCAATAGTATCAATAAAGTTATCTACTCCAAAAGGCATGGAAACATCCATTTCTTCTCCCGGTTTAGTAACAATTAGCCTAAATGCTTCTGGAACCTGGACAAACTCGGCATCTAATTTAAGTTTGTCTTCGAACATTGTTCTAATGCTTCCCCTATTCGATTCAGGACCATAACTAGCAAGCTCATGAAGTGATGTTTCAAATTCGAACCGTCCCCTAACAAAACTTGTAGCCACGCCCCCAGGTAAATTATGCTGTTCTAAACATAGAACCTTCACGTCTCTCTGTGCTAAAAATGCAGTTGCCGACAATCCACCATTACCAGCTCCAATAACTACAACATCATATGAGTCCTCAATTCTTTGTTCTTCACTTTTACTCATAATCTCTTTCTCTTTTTTTTATTTTTTAATTATTAGTATTTCATAGTTCTTGATTTATTTTAAAGAGTATAATAACTTATTATAATTCATTTGGAATTACCTTGAACACATAGACTGGAGATTCTATCAAATTTTCAGGAATGTTGATAATCAAATCTTCTTGATCCTGTTCCCATTTTAGTTGATTATCGTAACCAAGCAACATAATTTTTGAATTCTGAGCGATTTTTAATGCCATTATCTTTAATGTTTTTCCTATTGGGTTATTTAAGAGATGGATGTACAGTAATTCATTTTTATGCGTAAATCTAATTTCGAGATTATCCAAAGTGTTGCCCTCAGCTCTTTCCCAAGGGCGAGTGCCATAAATTCCTTCTCCGTTAATCTCTAACCATTGACCTATCCCTAGTAATACTTTTTTCTGAATTTCGGGTATTGATCCATCTGGTAAAGGTCCAACATTCAATAACAAATTACCATTTTTACTTACAATATCTACAAGCATCTTGATAATCTCATCGGATGTTAAGTAATCCCCTTCTTTTTCCATTTTATTATATCCATACGAATTTCCAATACCCCGATTTGATTCCCATTTCTTCTTTTTTATGGTGTTATAGGACTCATATTCAGGAGTAGTAAAATCATAAAAAGGTGTTCTTCTTAACTTGATGAGCTTACCGTCTTCATGATAAAATTTTTCCCAACGATCATTAATTACTCCTTCTGGGAATTTATTATAATAATAAGCAAAAAGTTCAAAGAGGCCGAGAAGTGGAGGTGCTCCGATGTCACTCCATAATATCGTAGGGTTATATTCATCAATTAATTCATACCAATGATTTTTTACATATTCTGTATATTCTGGAGTTGTAACTCCATTTACCATAAAGCTTAAACGATCTTTAATTGGTTCACGATTGAAAGACCAATCAAGAGAGCTTGAATAATAAAAACCCATCTGTAGACCCAATTTTTTTACTTCTTCTGTTAATTCTCCAACGATATTTCTACTGGCATAATAACCTTTTTTTTGTGGATGTTTATGTTTACTTGGCCATAGAAGAAAGCCATCATGATGTTTAGTGACTAAAACAACATACCGAGCTCCAGCTTTTTTAAAAAGAGCGGCCCAATTATCGGGTTTCCAATTCTTTATCTCCTTGTTAAAATCTTTAATAAAATCGTCATAAGAAACATTTTCACCATAAGTCTCATCGTGATATTTTTGAGTAGGGCTTCCATCAATTCTTAATGTATTAAGATACCATTCTGCATAGGGGTTATTTTTATTGTGATATTCCTCCCCTTCTTTTGATGACTCTATGAAATTTAAACCTGTAACTGCGAATGCTGGTACAGAATACAATCCCCAATGAATGAAAATCCCGAATTTTGCGTTGTGAAACCAGTCAGGCACTTTGTGTTTCCTAATTGATGTTTTAGTAGGTTCAAAATTCATTGTTAAATTCTCTAGGTGCTTATTTATTCTAATAATTATAAAAAAAAATTGGTCTATTAAAAAATTATATTTTTTAAGATTCTTTTCAATATTAATAATTAAAATCTTTTTAGAATGGAACAATTAAAAGAAAATGGGAATAAAAACAACTCTTAAGCTTGTCGATATGAATATGGCAAAAGTATTTGCACCTTGGATACTGCGCCATCCTAAGTACTTTTTAGTATTCAAGAAATTAGTAAAATCTTTTAAGAAATCGTTAGTATTGAGAAACAAAGCTAAAGAAGAAGGCTATTTAGTTCCACCCTTTATGATTCTAAGCATTACTAAGCAATGTAATCTCCATTGTGTTGGATGTTACGCGGCTGAGGTTGGCACGTTAGATATCGAATCGAGTTCGCAGTTAAAAATCGATGAGTGGAGAAGTATTATCAAAGAAGCAAATGATTTGGGAGTATTTGCTTATATTATCGGGGGAGGAGAACCTTTCCTATTTCCAGGATTATTAGAGCTAAGTAAAGAATTTAGTGAAAGACTATTTATTATATTCACAAATGGGACTGCTATCAAGGAAGACGATTTCAAAGTTTTAAAAAAGCTGAAGAACACTGCAGTAATAGTGAGTTTAGAAGGAGATCGCGAAGCAACGGACTTTAGGAGAGGTAAAGGTGTGTATGAGAAAGCACTTACTACTTTAAAGCGTTTAAACAAAATTGGAGTATTAAATGGGATATCCGTTACCATAAATGGTTTAAACTACGAACACTGGATGAATCCGCAACTCATCGATTCATTGATTAAAAAAGGGATCCGCATTGGGTTCTTTTTAGAATACATTCCCTCAAAAAAGGATATAACCTCTTCTCTTATGCTGACTGAACAAGAAAGAAAAGCATTTCGAGCAAAAATCTTGGAATATCGATCAAATAAACGAATTTATTTAATCCATTCTCCTGGAGATGAAGAACTTCTAGGTGGTTGTGTGTCCGCTGGTCGAGGTTTTGCTCATATTACGCCATCAGGAGATTTAACGCCATGTCCCGTTTCTAATATTGCCTCTCATAATCTCAAAACCTCCACACTAGAAGAAGGCTTAAAGAGCCGATTGTTTAAAGTAATTAGGGAAAATGAGCATTTATTAGAAACCGAAGGTGTACCCTGTGCTCTTTTCGCTCACAAGGAAGAAGTAGAAGAACTAGCCTTATCCGTTGGAGGTTATGTCATAAACAATAAAGAAAAGTTAATTGAAATAAAACAAGTTAAAAAATCTCAAAAAGTCTCTTAACATCTTTATATTACGCTTTTTCTAAGCATTTTAATAGGTTCCTACTTGTCAAAAAAAAAAAAGATAAGTTTATTTTTTAATTTATTCTGGTGGCTTGAGCCCTAGCACATCCAATGCTTCTACAATTGAGGACATGATTTCGATCTGATATTTATAACCTTCAATACCTTTCGCTATAAAAATTACGGTATTATTGAGTTGGGCAAGATATTCATTAAGTTTCCCTTCTTTAATTTCAGATGCACTAACACTTTTGTATCCCTCTTTAGTTGCAGAAATAGCATTATTTAGGAGTTGTTTAGAAAGTGATTTATCTTCTGGAAACTTTTTTGAAGCTTCAAGGAACAGTTTTCCCGCCTCAGAGGCTTTAGCATGAGGGATCCATACTGTAGTCATAACTATTACCATCTATATCACCTTGATTAATTTTTATTTAATTGGAATCGCATCATTTTTTGACAAAAATGACAATTTTTATATGTGTTTTATCTATATAAAAATATTGTTGCGATTTCAGAAAAATTAAAGAAAATTATCAGTTATATACGGCTCTCTTTAATAGGTTCATTCAATACAACCAGAATTTACTATTGAATTATAATTTTCTTTAGTTTTCTTTGAATTATGCCCTGAACAAACCATTTGACAAAAACCACAACTCGCTCTAAAATCTTCTGCGGCTTTATCATTACGACCTAAAAAAGAATTTTCAACCAGTCTATATACATTTTCAGCTTCATCGCCACCCTTCTCAACAGCTTTAGCAAACATATTTTGAACGTAACTTGCAACAGTATCATCAAGAGGAAGTCGCTCTATATCGTCGAAGCGAAAGGGTGACCATGTTGACCATTCTTTAAACTTATTTTGTCCGGACATACCGCTACAAACAGCAATACAATAGGCATAATTATTTCGTTTAGCTATAGTTTCTTCAATTCCTGCAATATTAATGATTTCTTCATCATCTTTTGCAAAAAGCCCTCCTTGACACGATTTTTCGCAGAGTTTACAATTGGAACATGGATTTTCTTCCAAAGGGGTATCTGTTTTTAATTTAACAGTCGTAATAATCGAATTTAATAATACCCTTGCTCCATAATTTTCAGTGATTAAATTTCCACTCCATCCAATCCTTCCCACTCCCGCAGCTACAGCGACACATCTATGCGATAGCGATGGCACAAGATTCATAGGCGTTTTTCTTAAGCCACCCAACATCAATTTTTTTAATGAAGAAAGTGTTTTCTTTTCTCTTTCTGTTAGTTCCACGCTCTCATCTCTCTCTTTGTTTATTAGATCAATCAATGTTCTTAGAGTAGAAACTATAATTTTACCTTTAGTACCAATATTTCTATAATCGTAATTACAATCGCAATTATACGCTTCAAAACCTTTTTCCTCGAGAAATAGTTTAATTTTTTCAGCTATTTTTTTCAGCTTCTTAGTAATAAGACCTTCTTCAAGCATTAGGGGCTTATGTTCTTCTTTAGAAAGATATTTTTTTACTGCCTCATCACTAAATTTCATAGCAATACTTATTACAGATTGAGCTCCGGGTAATAAAAAGTTCGGGTCAGAAAAATCTTTATCTTTAATACTATCGGCAGAGCAAATACCTACCAAATCCGCACCAGCTTCTAAAGCTAGCTTTTTAATTTCATCTTCAATCATTATAACTCACATAATGTAATTAAACAAACGATATAAAATAATAATAATATTACCCCATTTTAATAAATTAGCTACTTGCTTGCCTTCTTGGAATTTTTGATTGAGCTTTTAAATTTTCATGTAAAAGCTTAGTTACTAGTCTTTCCTTTAAATCTCTATCCTTATCCCACAAATTATTTAATTCATCGGGGTCATTTATACGATCATAAATATCGCCAGCATCTTCTAAACCTGCGTATACTGTAATTTTATGAGTTTCTGTAATTAAATGCCTTAGGCGTATCGTTAATGATCCAAATTCTTCATCTTCCTCTACTAAGCAGCTATCTCTTACTTTTTCCTCGGGATTTTTCAGTACCGGTGTAAGATCAACTCCTTGAATAAATGGAGAATGAAGTCGGCCACGAATGTTTGTTAAATGTAAGATTGTTTTTGCAAAATCAATCGAGCTAGCTAAAGAATTTGAGATACTTCCAGGTCTAGTTATTCCTGGAACTCTCATAATCAAAGGAACATTTAAAACCCCAGTAAAGGGCGAAGGTCCTTTATAAATCATTCCGTGATCTCCCATTAAATCCCCATGATCACTAGTATAAATTACTATTGTGTTTTCTGCATATCCTAATTTTTCTAAACTTGCGAGAATTTTTCCAATAGCATTATCAATTAATGAAATTGAACCATAGGTTAAGCGGATAAATTCCTTTACTTCATTTTCATCAGATTCTCGAATCATAGCTCCACGAAAAAGTGGATTTTTTATTAATGGGCCTAAAAACTTATGGTTATATATATTTTTAATATCAGAAAAGGTAGAAGGGAGATTAATCTCATCAGATTTGTACATATCCTTATATTTACCTGGAGGACAGACGGGATGATGAGGATCTGGGATGGAACAACAGAGAAAGAATGGTTTTTCTCCAAATTCTCCTTTTGAATGTTTTTCTAAAAATTTTATGGTTCTCTCTTGACAATATGTAGTTGGATAATGCTCAACAGCCATATCGCTATCATAATAGACTTGGTCAAAGAATTTCAATGTTAGTCTTTTACGCATCCACCCTGTTGCTCCTGGACGTAATTCTTCTAACCAATCTAAATAATGTCCACCACATAAGTCACCATGACCTAAAGTAATTTCACATTCTTCAAATCCATAATATGGTTTAGGAAAGTTTTCTTTTGCGCCCTTTGATGTTTTTTTACTCATCCAGTCTGCTATCATTTCGACAGATTTTGTTTTTCGCTTAAAAGGGGGGATATAAAATTGTAGATGCATTTTACCAACATTATGAGTAATATATCCACTCTTTCGCATAGCTTCAACAAAGGTTTCAACGGTATCTGGTAAATTTATGCCATTGCTTCGGCAACCATGAACGTTAGGATAAACTCCCGTAAAAATAGACGATCTATTTGGCATACACATTGGATTAGCGCAAAAAGCATTTGTAAATCTAATCCCTTCTTTAGCCAGTCTATCAAGGTTAGGGGTTTTCACAACAGGATTCCCTGAACAGCTCATATGATCAGCTCGATGCTGATCTGTCATAATAAATAAGACATTCATGTTTTTAGTTATTTTTATCCACTCTCTTGTTTTTTAGGGCATCATTCCAGTTGAGCTAGATTTTCTCCTTATTCTATTCTTATAATCTTTTCTATACCATCTTTGTCTCTTCAGTGGCATTTTTTCAAACTCTTCCTTTGCTTTATCTGGAGGGAATACTTCTAAAGTGCCATCTTCTCTCTGAATAACACAACCAGAATTAACAAGTGTTTTATAGTTTTTTGCAGTCTCTTTAGGATCTCCCCAACATATTATTTGGCAATTACCACATGAAAGCTGAACTACATCGTTCTTAGTCTCTTCTGTTGGTAGTGAAGACGCGCCTTTACCTCCAGAAAATGAGGCTGGAATGTATCCTTTTGAAGAATCTTTAATTAAAGGTCTTTTCCTCTGACCAGCCATAGCTGCGGTTAAAACTCTTGTTACTTCCATCGGATTTTCTGGATAGTCGTATCGTCCTGGAGAGAATGTTGAAAATTTTCCGGATTTATGTAATCCATTAAATCCACCACATGTTAGAACACATCGTAATTTATTTATACGCTTCGAATAAGAAAATGTCTGACCTCCAAGAGTAACTTCTACTTTTTCATCAGGAGAAAACATCTGAAATGCACAAACTTTTGTGCAGATTTTACACTCATCACAAAATGAATCTGATTCTGGTATAGGATCTGTAGGTTCAAGTTTCGCATTAGTTATTGTTCCTCCTAAAATTATTACTGTACCATATCCTTTTATTCCTACATTACCTGACCAACCAAATGAGGCAACTCCAGATCGTACAGCAAGATATCTTAATGAAATCTCCGGAGGTAAGGTTACACTCCAACTCGGATCATCCTCTCTATACTTATTATTTGCTATAACGCTTGCTGCTTCATATCCCTTTTCCACTAAGAATTTAGCTATTGTTCTAGACATACTACTTGACTTAATATTTACTTCGATGTTATCCTTTTCATGATCTCCCCTCGCATTAGAATGTGTCTTTCCTAAATAAGGTCGGATTAAATCCATCTGCATTGGAATTGCCCAACAAACTGCACTTTCAGCACTCGGAAGCAAATATTTCAAGTTAGCTCCTTCTGGACCACCCGCTAATGTTTCAAGAGTCACAAAACCAACTCTGAAAGCCCCTAATTCTTTTAATTTTTGTTCAAGTTCTTCATTTAAAGTTATGATTATAATTTCACCTTTATTTTTAAGCAAATTGAATGAATTAGACCATATTTTTTAATATTTTTAAATCGGTTTACCTTGAGCGTCCCATCTATTTCTCGCGTGAAGATCGCAGTTGCTAAACCCATTCCTCCGATTAAAGATATTTCATCTTCATTAATGTAATCTTCATGTTCAATGTTTTTTGTTTCTAAATCTATTCTTAAAATTTTTGCGATTTTTTTAACTAATTTTTGCTTTTATTTGATTATACTAAGTTCCATCTACATGTTATTTATAGGTTTTCCTCGTGATTATGATGAGCTCAAAGATATAAAAATTCTGAGTTTAAATCACTTTTTAGCAGGAGAAGCATAGCAATAACCACAGTTATGTCTACATCGAAATATACCTATATATCCACCTATATCTTTAGATTTAGAGCATCCGCAACCTTTTCTTTGTCCTGTATCTTTTATTTTTTGAATTTTCTCTCCTATTAATTTCTCAATTTTATTGGCGTCTATACAATGAGCTTGTTTTATTCCCGCAGTGTCAATTAAATCTGGTTGACAACAAGCTTCCATTTGCATATTGTATTTATCACAAATTTCTAGTAGAGAGTCGAGAATTTCTTTTTTCTTATTTAAAGGGGGATCAACGGGGATAAAACCTCTCTTTTGCAAGCGATTATTTACTTTTGAATAGAATGTCGCAAAAGAAAATATCATTTCCTTCAATCCAAGAGCAGAAACCCTTTCTATAATATATTCGAATTTATCTAGATTACTTCTTATACTTTTTTCATCTTTCCTTTTGTATAAAATGATAGGGTCAAATCGAAAACTGATAGCATTTGATCCAAACTCCTTGATCAACCAATTTAATTGAGAAAATCTCTCTTCTAAGGAAATCTTAAGATTTTGCTCTAATTCAGAAGGCGAGTTAATTGTAAATTGAAAATAGTGCCCCTTATACGCTCTGAAGATTTGAGTGTTTTTTTTATAGGTTTTTATCCATTCTTTAAAGTTCTTACTCCACCACACCCAACATTTTACATTTTCTGGTGATAATAATACTCTGGATACTTGCTTTCGATTGAACGGATTAATTACATCCACATAGCCGATGTGAATTTTTTCCATTACCCAATCCATCAGGAACGCTGGTATATCTGTTCTACGAGAGCATGATATTATTGGAGCTTGTATAATTTTACTGAAATTATTTGATTTAGTTTCCATTCTTCACTTAAACTTTCTTTATTAGACTAATACTCCTATAAGGTAAGACAATACTCCTACCTGCATTATCACAAAGATAAGTTTTCGTAACTTTAAGGTATTTTCTTTTGTTTGATTTTTCAATAATGAGATTGATAAGAATACATAGGA
The DNA here is from genome assembly GCA_030599585.1 of Promethearchaeota archaeon. GTDB lineage: Archaea > Asgardarchaeota > Lokiarchaeia > Sigyniarchaeales > SOKP01 > SOKP01. Next base: position 43,930 of record JAUVNS010000008.1, read on the forward strand.
AATCACTGGTATAAGAATAAGTATAAGAAATAGCGGATCCAAATACAAGCGAGAATCAATTAGAACAAAAAAGGGTAATGGATCCATAATTATTATTATGAAATAAAAGACAACCGAAACCTTTGCTGCAGTTTTAATCCCAAATTTGTTTGGTATGGAATTAATACCTAATTCTTTATCACCTTCAATATCAGCTATATCAAACATGATTTCTGAACCTAAACCAACAATAAAACCCATGAAAGCAAAGTATATGATTATCGGTTCTAAAACTGCATCCGTAACAAGAGAACCAAATAGAATAGTTCCAGCATAAGAATAAGCAATTAAAGCATTCTTTACTATTACCAATTTCTTTAGTCCCAAACTGTAGATATAAAAAGCCGGGATACTGATTAAAGCAAGAAATAACGCTACTCCATTTAGAAATAGAATCAGTAGAAGATTGAATATCATTAATATTATCACAATTATCAAAGCTGATTTTCTACTAAGTAAACCTAATACCAAAGGTCGATCACTTCTATTATTTTTAATATCAATTTCATAATCAATGTAATCGTTTATCGCAAATGCTCCCGCTTCAGATACGAAGATAATTAGAAACCCTACAATATATTCAAATTGAAATCCTATTAGATCTCCCGCAAGTATTCCGGAAACAAAAAAACCAATTGTCCCAAATACACATAATTCTATTCTAATTAATTTTAAAAATCCGATTATTTTTTCTTTAAACATATTAATCACTCATTAAGGGTCGTAGATATGTAGTAATCTAGAAATTTTTACTAGCGAAATAAACCTTTATATAATTTTTTATAAGTGAAGATTTGGAGCATTTCAGATATGTAATCTTAAAATACAGTTTTGTAAGAAGATTAACAAATTATAATTTGAATATAATAATAATTCTATTATAAAAATGAATATCGTGGCTTCTAATATTATTTATTCAAAAAAGGTTGAATTTGTTCCTTTTAATAAAATTCGTAAAATTCATGGTTCTCAAATCATTTCAACAGATTATCCTGCTTATCTTGTTGATGAAAGTAAATTGGAAGGAACTGCAGATTGGCTATTTTTTCCAAAATCAGAAGCAGAGATAATCTCAATTATTGATTATTTAAGAGAGAAAAAGATACCTGCATATATTAGTGCCGCTCGGACAGGAATTGTAGGCTCCAGTGTTCCTAAATGTGGTTCAATTTTTTCTATTGAAAAAATGGATAAAATGCTGGGATTTGGATTTGATGAAAATAAAGGGAACTATTTTTGCCGATTCGAACCGGGCATTACCTTAAAAGCAATTAACGATATAATCCTTAAGAAAGAAGTCGAAAGAGTTAAGGAGCTTACTCCAAACACTATTTCACGATTTATTGAAGAAAAAAAATCTTATTATTATCCCATGGATCCAACGGAAATGTCTGCTTCAATAAGCGGTACCGTAGCAACAAATGCTTCAGGGGCAGGAACATATAAATATGGTGCGACAAGGAAATGGGTTAAAAAAATTCGGGTTGCGTTATCAATTGGAGAAATTCTAGAAATTCAGAGAGGGAAATATTTCGCTTCAAATGATGGAACATTTATTGTAAAACTAACTGATGGAACCGATTTAGTTTTTAAAATCCCCTCCTACGAATTCAATACTAATGTGAAAAACACAGCAGGGATATATGCCAAACCGAATATGGATCTTATTGATTTATTTATTGGAAGTGAAGGAATATTCGGTGTTATTACAGAAGTTGAGGTATGGATTATAGAGAAACGTCCATTAATCTCTAATGTTTTATTTTTTAATTCAGAGGATGATGCTCTTGATTTTGTAAAAAAAATCCGGAATAATCAAGCGGTCAATCCAGAATTCATAGAATATTTTTCAGGTGAATCTTTGGATCTTCTCAGAAATGTTCAAATTAAAACCCCCGCTGTAATTAACATGCCACAAATCCCTTTTAAAGCAAGATCAGCATTATTTTTCGATCTTCCATATTCCGAGGATAATTTAGTCTCCTACTTTAAAAAGATCGATAAAATGGCCAAACTATGCCATACAACATTGGAAACAAGTTGGTCGGGTTATGACAATAGAGAATTTGCACGATTCAAGCATTTTAGACATGCTTTACCTGAAACTGTAAATTCCATTATTGTAGAACGTAAAAGGCAATATCCCGATTTACACAAATTAGGCACAGATATGTGTGTTCCGGAAGAGAAATTTGGAGAGATGATGAAATTTTATCATTCTGTTTTACGGGAAGCAGCATTAGAGTATGTGATTTTTGGTCATATAGGTGATAATCATGTTCATCTTAATATTCTCCCAAAAAATACTGAAGAACTAGAACTCGGTCTTAAAATTTACGAACAATTTGCAAAAAAAGCGGTCGAGTACGGTGGAAGCGTTTCTGCTGAGCACGGAATTGGAAGAATAAAAGTGGATTTTTTAAAATTCATGTATGATGAGAAAGAAATTGAACAGATGCGGGCTGTTAAAAGAGCTCTCGATTCTCTATTAATGTTCAATTGTGGAAATATCTTTGAGATTAAGGGGGTGTAAGAAGTGAAAATTATCGTTTCAATCAAGCAGGTTCCTGAGGCAGATAAAGTTGCGGTAAACCCTGAAACGGGGACTTTAATAAGAGAGGGAGTTGAATCAATTCTCAATCCATTTTGTGAGTATGCCTTAGATACGGCTGTTAAAATCCGAGATGATAATCCGGACATTGTTGTTGAAATAATAGCAATCTCAATGGGACCTCCTCAAGCAAAAATGGCGTTATTGCGTTGTTTAGAACTGGGGGCTGATAGGGCATTTCTACTGTCTGACATGGCATTTGCGGGTTCAGATGTTTGGGCAACTGCTTTAACCTTAAAAGAAGGTATACGGAAATTTGTACCTAATTTTGATTTGATATTATGCGGAAAGCATGCTATTGACGGAGATACGGCACAAGTTCCAGCGGAATTAGCCGAAAATTTAGGTATTCCTCAAATTTTTTATGGAATTGATGCAAAAGTCGAAAAGAAAAAGATTAGAGTTAAAAAAGAAACCGAAAATGGTTTTCAAATCATTGAAACCCGAACGCCAGCCTTAATAACAATTAGTAAAGGGCCATCTAATATTCGCAGACTTCCATCAATAAAAAATATAATTGAAGCACGAAATAAGCCTTTAGAGATCATTACTGCAGATGAGTTGGACATTGAGATGGAAAAATTAGGATTAAATGGTTCTTATACACAAGTAATTAGTATCTTTGCACCACCCGTAAAAGAAACAGGAAAAATTATCGACGGTAGCGATCCTGGTAAAGCAGCCGAACAAATGATGGCATTTCTAAAGGAAAATAAATTGATAAAATTGAGGTAGTCTAATATAAAATGCTAGAAATCAATGAAGAAAACTGCATTGGCTGTACAATCTGCGAAAAAGTCTGCCCATTTGGTGCAATATTTGTTGATCCGGAAGATAAGAAAGCCAAAGTTTTGGATACCTGTACTCTCTGCGGAGCATGCGTGAATGCATGTAGATATGATGCAATCACTATCAAACGTAAAACAGTTTCAGAGGAAGATTTAGAAAAATATAGCGGAATTATGATTTGGGGTGAATTGGAGAAAGATGAGCTCAAGAATCTACAAATAAAAAATGTGGTTTTTGAACTCTTAGGAAAAGCTCAAGAATTAAATAAAACTCTTAATGAAACAATATCGGTTGTTATTCTCGGACCTCCGGGAAAAATACCACCGATCGATATATTATATCACTATGGAGCCGATGAAGTTTTTTTATGTGAGCACGAACTACTTGAAAATTACTCAACCGATGGTTTTACAACCGTTATTACAACGTTAATTATTAATGAGAAACCGTCAATATTTTTCTACGGTGCTACCGTTAACGGGCGTGATTTAGCACCAAGAATTGCAGCAAGAATTGCAGCTGGCTTAACCGCAGATTGTACTGCATTTGACATAAATAAAGAAAAGCAGCTTGTTCAAACACGACCTGCATTCGGGGGGAATATTATGGCTTCAATTATATCTCCATTTACAAGACCTCAAATGGCAACCGCACGACCTAATAATTTCCAAATACCTATAAAAGATACTTCCCGGAAGGGAGATCTTAAAAAATTTGAAGTTAAAATTGAAAAACAAACCATTAGAACGAAAATTATAGAAGAAACAATTTCCAAAGTTGATACAATAAACATTGAAGAAGCCGATATTCTCGTTTCTGCAGGAAAGGGAATCGGAAATAAAGAAAATCTAAAATTAGTAAAAGAATTAGCACGAGAAATAAAAGGAATAATGTCAAGCTCCCGTGCTTTAGTTGACCTAGGTTGGACATCTCATCCTATACAAGTTGGTCAATCAGGAAAAACAGTAAGCCCAAAATTATATATCGCTTTAGGAATTAGTGGAGCGATACAACATTTAGTTGGAATGAAAAGCAGCGATATATTAATTGCAATAAATACCGATCCTGAAGCCCCAATATTTAAAGTAGCTGATTTTGGAATAGTAGGTGACATTTTTGAAATTATTCCTCAATTTCTTAAACAACTGCGTGCTGAACGAAGGAAAAATTAATACTTAATTTAATTTTTTAAACCTTGCAATATTTAATATTAGTATGATTCCTTCAATTGAATGGACCATCGATAACAAAGTTAAGATGATTGATCAAACTCTCCTACCGCATAAACTTGAGTTTTTAGAGTTTAACGATTTTAGATCTGTCGCAAAATCTATAAAAGTCATGAATATCAGAGGTGCTCCAGCAATAGGAGTAGCAGCTGCAATGGGAATGGCGTTAGCTACGATAGAATATAAAGAATTAGTAAAAGAGAAATTCCTTATTAAAATGGAGGACGCTGCTGATGTGATACGCAGTACAAGACCTACAGCATCTAACCTTTTTTGGGCAGTAAATAGAATCTGGAAGATAATTAAAGAATTCCCTGATAACCCATTAAACATATCTGATCTTGTTATTGAAGAAGTAAAATTAATGGCACAAGAAGATATCAATGTTAATAAAAACATCGGTAAAAATGGTGCTGCTTTGTTGCAAGATGGAGATGTGGTTCTAACACATTGTAACGCGGGATCTTTAGCTACAGTTCAATACGGTACGGCTTTAGCACCAATTAGAGCTGCTATCGAAATGGGAAAGGAAATAAGCGTTATTGCTGACGAGACGAGACCAAGATTACAAGGTGCAAGATTAACTGCATATGAACTTCAATACGATAACATTCCCGTAAAAGTCATATCCGATACTTCTTCTGGACTCTTGATGAGGCTTGGAAAAGTAAATAAAGTAATTGTTGGCACCGACAGAGTCACATCAGACGCAGTTTTTAATAAAATTGGAACCTACTTAGTTGCCTTAGCTGCATTTGATAATGGAATTCCATTTTATGTTGCCGCTCCAACATCTACCTTATCTCTTCACGAAACGATTGAAGATGTTACTATAGAGCAAAGAGATAGTAGTGAAGTAGGAAACATACTTGGAAAAGTGCAAATCATCCCTAATGGTGTTGAATGCTTAAATTATGCGTTCGATATAACTCCCTTTAGATTAGTATCTGGCGTTATTACGGAAGACGGAGTTTTTACACCAGAAGAGTTATTAAAAAAGTATAAAGATTGACATTAATTTACTTTAAATAGTTATTTAAAAACTTAAAAGGTTAACATAATGGCGCTTAGTGAAAAACAAAAAGATACTCTCTTTAAGGTATTTCTTTTTGGTATAATTGAATTCATTTGTTTTGTTGTCTTTATTACAATTTCTGGACTCGCAGGTCATTTCTCTTGGACAATTGAACAATTAACTACCACTCCAATGGGAATGGTCATACAGATAGTCAATCTTATTATAGTCGTTGATGGAATAGTTATGTTTTTGTATTTTCTTGCCTTTATCATAATGTTTATAGCGGGTTAATTCAAACTATTGATTATTTGATGTAATTCCTCTAAGCTTTTTGTTTTTGAAATTTGTGTTCTTAAGCTAATTGAGTCTTGAATGTTTTTTATAAACCATATTGCATTTCTTCTCAATTCCATAAACTTAAATTTCTCGTGTGAAAAAGGCATATCGATTATATCGTCTAAATACTCATCCACACATTCCTCGTACAACTTGAAATATTTTCTCACTTTGAAGAAACTATTTTCGAGATTAGACTCTATTCCCTTTGTAAGATATTGATTAATTTGTTGAAAGATTTCGGGATTTCCCATTGAAGCTCTTCCAACCATAAGGGCGTCAACATTTGTAATTTCTAAAAATTTTTCCGCTGTTAACCCTCCCTCAATATTTCCATTTCCAACCACAGGAATCTTGACTAAAGATTTTATTTTCTTTATAGTATTAAGGTCAAGGGTTGAGTCAAGGTATCGGCCTTTTACTGTTCTTCCATGAATTGTTAGGAAGTCAATACCTGAACGATTTACAATATCAGCTATTCTTTCGATATTATTTGTATTATTAAAACCAGTTCTCATTTTAAGCGAAACTGGTCGCGAAGAATATTTTATCGAAGTTTTGAGCAAAGTTTCCAATTCATCGAGATTCTTGAGGAGATAGCCACCTTCTTTAGCTTTTATCGCTCTTCTGGAAGGACAACCCGCATTGATATCTAAAACATCAAAACTATAGCTTTCCAGAAAGTCGATGGAACTTTTTAACGCGTCTAAATCTGAACCAATTAATTGTACACTTACCGGTCTTTCTTCCTCAATTTTGTGTAAAAATCTCAAGACAGTTCGGGAATGAGTTTCAATCCTTTTAGTATAAAGCATTGGAACGCTAACTAGCCCAATATTACCGAATTTCCTACAAAACAGTCTAAATGGCGCTGTAGATACTTGTAGCATTGGGGCTAAAATTAAGTTATTTTCTAAAAAGAGCGTTCCTAATTTCATTTTATTTGTAAAGTATTATTTTCTTATCTTTTACTTTTCATAAACAAGAATTTTTTAAGAAACTTCAATTTTACTAAAATAGTAAGAATAAGTTTAATCTATATTACTAAAGAACTATATCACATTATCGAAAAATTGCTTAAAATGTCAACTAACTTAAAGGAGTACGTTTTCAAGTTAAAACCAACTGAAATTACATATTTGGATAAAGATCCATTAAAATTAAACAAAGATTTTATTTTCTTTCACAATAAAATAAAATTTAGGAAGGAAATTACTCAATTACAAAATCTATTCAATAATTATACAAAAATTGCGCTTCAAGCTTCTGGAATACGCGATTCATATTTAAAGGAAGAGTTTTCAGAAGCCTTCTATATCATTGTTTTTACTACGCACGATGTGGTAAGAAAAACAAATGAAATTATTGGACCTCATAGTCATATCGAATTAAATAAAGGATGTTATTATCTAGAATCGACACCTGAGTATATTCTTTTGCTTGCAAAAGATCTTGCTGGGATTAAATCTGGAGTAATTACATTGGAAGACATTTTTCATCAAACTTTTGAAGATTATTTCGCTCAGAAAAATAATGATGATTATGTAAAAATTAGATCGTTTAAGCTTTTCAATTGTATTGAATAATTTGCTTACTAAATCTAAGAAATTTAATATAAAGAAGTAATTATTTTACAAATTGCCACGGTTTTTGTTTTCTGAGGTTATACGCTTTTTTAGCGTATTCTTTCATCATCCGATTAGTGTTGAAAAAAGCTGTTAAAGCTATAGCATTCTTACTTCTAAACAACCAATCTTCGTGGTTTAAATAAGTTGGAATAATTTCGTTTTCGAGAATCTCATATATTGCCTTCGAATCAATATCCCAATCATTAGAAACTCCCGGATCATTTGGTTTTGAGTCGTCAGGACCAATTGCCCAACCCGCCATAGGATTCTTATGGTATCCTTCTAACCACCAACCATCTTGAACGCTAAAGTTTAAAACACCATTTAATGCTGCCTTCATACCACTGGTGCCACTTGCTTCGCGATATCTCTCAGGAGTATTTAGCCAGATGTCACATCCAGATACTAACATATGAGATAGATCCATATTATAATTTTCCATCATCACAACCTTTACTCCGTAATTATCATAAAGGTATTCACCAGATTTATAGATTTCCTTAATATAATCCTTTCCCATTGTGTCCTGGGGGTGTGCTTTTCCAGCAAATATGAATTGAATTTTGTCTTTGCAAATACTCCCAAGTCTATCAATATCCTCAAATATTAAAGTAGCTCTTTTATAGGTAGCGAATCGTCGAGCAAATCCTATAGTAATGCGTTCCTCGTCTAAAAGATTCCAACTATGTCCCTTCTGATAACTTATTAGATTAAATTTATTTTCGATATGTGCGTCAAATATGTCCAAGTCATCAAGTTCAATTGCATTTTGAAGAATCGACGGATTTGCTTTCCAATTAGGCCATTTTTTATCAAAGATTTGACGAAATGGTCGACTAACCCAATATCCTAAATGAATCCCGTTTGTAATAGAATCGACTTCATACTGAGGAAACATTTTTCTGGAAATATCACCGTGTTTTTTTGCGACCCCATTCCTATATCGAGAAAGCCCCATCCCTAGATATGTCATGTTAAATTGGCCATTATCTTCAGCAATTTTGCTTATTTCAGAAGGCATCCTATGTTCAAATACCTTATTTACCAAATCTTTATCGAATCTATCGTGTCCTGCTGGTACAGGAGTGTGAGTTGTGAATACAACCTTATCCCGAACTTTGTCAAGATCTCCGTTTAACATGTCATATAGTTCCACTATAGAAAAAGAACCGTGTCCTTCGTTTAGATGGTAGGTTTCTATGTTGTTATATCCTTGAGAATTTAGAAGTTTCACGCCCCCAATTCCGAGTATCATTTCCTGTACAATTCTATTCCAGCGAGATGTGGAATCGTATAAGGAACCCGTCATTTTTTTCATCCAATCTTCGTTGCCTTCTATATCTGTTGTTAATAAGTAAATCGGTAGTATGTGACCTGATTGACCTATTACTCGGTATAGCCAAGCAGATACTAAAACTTCTTTATCTTCAATTTTTATCTTTATTGGGTTTTCAATTTTTTCAAACTCGTAAAAAAAGTTCCACTCAATTTCTTTTTCTTTTTGCTCACCATTTTCATTAAAGAACTGATAAAAATAACCTGAGCTGTAGCATAAGCACAAACCTACCATGGGCAGCTCTAAATCTGCTGCAGCTCGAACAGTATCACCAGATAATACTCCCAATCCGCCACTATAAGTTGGAATGTTTGAATCTACAGCGATTTCCATAGAAATATATGCAACTTTAGTACTACTTTTTAAATCTTTGTCAACTTCCATAATTCATCATTTCTCTTATGGTTTTTAATTTAGAATTGCGATTTCTCCTATTTAATACTATCTATATTATTTTTAACACTCTTGTTTTAAAATCTTATGTTAAAAAGAATAGTATGTAAGTTTTAATCTAGTAAGTATTATTTTAGGCTTAAAGTTAGGGATTGTCAGTAAAATAAAAAGAGTATTTAAATCATAGCTAATCTTCATCAAGTTTTACCGTTGGACTTTCAAGTTTAATTTTCTTTGAAATTCCGTGAGGATCCAATCCTTTAAGATCTAAAGCATCTAATTTTTTCATAAAATCTTTATTTTCAAAAGTAGGAATTTTAGTTATAAGGTTTGGCACAGGTAATGGATTTATGATATTTGGCCTTAATATTGTATTATTTTTTGTGAGGTATTCTTCACTTTGTTTTTTTTTTTCAATATAATTTTTAAAGAATGGATTTCCGGGCCTTAAATTTTCGATTTTGACAGAATTTTTAGCTATTGGAGTGTTAGGGATAGTAGATTTCGATATTCGGCAAATAGGGCAGTTATTATTATCCAAACCGTGTATACATGACATTTTATATCACTATTTTTAATTTGACTACTGAATTGTTTAAATTAATTTTATCTTATATTTTTTTTTATAATATATAATAAAACATGAATTAATTTTATGGGGATAGTTATGACTAATAATTTTCTTAAAGAAATTAAATCTCAACCTCAAGCGTTAGAAGATACCTTAAAATATATCATAGGCGATGGTAGACCTCAATTTTTAAAGATTAGAGATTTTATAAAAAAAGGAGGGATAACTAAATTAATTTTTACAGGTATGGGTTCAAATTACATCAGTTCATACCTGCCATATTATATATTGAACCAATACGGAATTGCTGTTGAAATGCGAGAGGCAGGAGAATTCTTGTTTAATACTTTTCCACGAGTTAAGCAAACCTGCTTTAAGGATACAGGAATCATAATAATCTCTCCGTCTGGTGATTCTGAAGTAATCCGGGAGCTCCTAAGAGATATTAATACTATATCTATAGAGAATAAACCATTAACGATTGGTATCACTAATAATCCGGAAAGTTATCTTGCTTACATGACCGAATTGCAAATTTTAATGAATTTTGACGAAGAAGTTTCGGTCACTTCAAAGAGTTATGTGTGTACTCTGCTAATGCTTTACATAATGGCCAAAACTATTATAGGAGAATTTTTTACCTCTGAAGAAGAAAAACAAGGCGTAGAAGAGGTTTTAAGGGAAATTAGAGGTTTATTGCAGAACCAAAAACAAATTAACAAACTTTGGAAAGACTTTGTACCTGTTTTTGGAGAAAAGATTGATTTTTTAGAATTTCTCTCGAGAGGTTCTTCACTTACGACTGCTCATCAAGCGGCTTTAAATTTTAAGGAAATTGTTAAATCTTATTCGGAAGCAAATTCTATATCAACTTTTGAACATGGGAGTATAGAATGCTTAAACGAAAATACGAATTTAGTAATTCTCTCGTCTGATAAAGACAATTTTGATTTGAATGTTCAATTTATTGAAAATCTAGTAAAAAAATGGGCATTTGGGAAATTACTACATATTACCAATCAAGATTTTGATGAGAGAGTAAAAAAATTACACGATAACTCCAAAATTTTTACATACAAGCATGGAATTAAAGATCCACACCTCGCACCTATTATGGAAATAATTGTTCTCCAACTAATTTTTTACAAGATTGCAGAAAAAAAGGGAATTGATTAGAAAAATTAAGATATTATCATAAATTATGAGTAAATATCAATTAATTCTTCTCAGTCATTAGGAAATATGCAATCAACCGCTTCATCACAATCATTTAAAAATTATCTTTTCTTTTGGTCAGGTCAGCTTTTTTCGTTGCTAGGTTCTACTATTGTTCAATTTGTAATAATTTGGTGGATTACCGTTGAAACTCAGGATCTTACAATTATCTCAGTGGCAGCCTTCTTCTCATTTCTCCCACAATTCGTTTTTGGGCCATTAGCAGGTGTGTTTGCAGATCGCTGGAATAGAAAAATCATGATAGGGCTCTCTGATTTCTTTCAAGCTATCACGACTTTTAGCTTAGTATTATTGTTTTTTTTTGATATTCAAGAAGTCTGGATGATTATTTTAATAAACAGTTTCAGAGGATTATTTCAAGGATTTCATTGGCCTGCAGTAAACGCTATAATTCCTTTAATGATACCAAAGGAACATTTAAGCAGGATGAACGCTATTAATTATATTTTCACAGGTTTAGTTAATACTATGGGACCTGTTATTGCAGGTACTTTCCTATTAATCTTACCAATAGATCAAATTTTATGGGTTGACATTTTGACTTTTCTTTTTGCTATTGTACCTCTTTTATTAATAAAAATACCTCCACTCCCTAAAAAAGAAAATATCAAAAAAGAAAAGTCTTATATCGGAGAATTTAAGAACGGATTGAAAGCAATCAAAATTGTTCCAGGTTTGCTTACTCTCCTTTTTGTAGCAACAATTTTGAATTTTCTCGGAAACCCTTATGGTACTTTAATGGTATATTATGTAGAAGTGACACATTTTGGGACTGTTGAGAACACAGCTATCGTCCTTGCTTCAATCCAAGCAGGAATGTTCGTTGGGGCTATCATCGTCGTTATCAAAAAAGTCTGGAAGAGAAAGATATTAATCATATTTCTGGGCATTTTTGTAGGGGAAATCGGTCATTTGATATTATCCTTCGCTCCGCCACAAAATTTCCTCGTTATAAGTATTGGTGGTTTTATCTTTGCGTTTATTGTTCCTTTTGTTAACACCATGTTTTTAACGATTCTGCAGACAGTAATCCCTCCAGATAAGCAAGGTCGGGTCATGTCAAATGTGATTACTATAGTTACGTTAGTATCACCGTTAGCGATGATAATTTCAGGGCCGCTAGCAGAGGTAATAGGCATCACGACTCTTTTTATGTTAAGTTCGTCTTTAAATATCCTATTTATCGCAATTGTTTGGTTGTTTTCTAATATCAAAAACACAGATTACGATAGAGTATATGAATTAGATGAGAATAATAATAATTAAAATAGTTTTTAAAAAAAGTCTTTTTAATTATTTTATACATTCCAATATTAACTTTTTTTGAAAAAAGATGACAAAAGCAATTATACTATCGGGAGGATATGGAACCCGCTTACGGCCATTATCATGCACAGTACCAAAATCTTTAATGCCAATAGTCAACAAGCCTGTTATGGAGCGACAGATTCTCCTTTTAAAATCAGCAGGGGTTAAAGAAATCGTTCTGGCTGTGAGCGTGATGGATGAAATTGTTAAAAATTATTTTAAAGATGGTTCCCAACTAGGAGTTAGAATACATTATACAGAAGAAAAACATCCTTTAGGAACCGCGGGGGCAGTTAAAATAGCTGAGCCCTATTTGGAAAAGGAAAATTTCTTCATGATAAACGGGGATGTGATCTTAAACTGCGATTTAAATAGAATGCTGAATTTTCATATAGCTAAAAAAGGTATTGGAACTATTGCTGGAAAGGTTGTTGACGATCCTTCACGATATGGTGTATTAATAGAAAATGAGAATACTCACCAGATATTGGAATTCCTAGAAAAAGACGAATATTCTCCTCCTAACGGCAAGATTATCCCCATGCCAATCAATGCAGGAGTCTATCTATTAGAACCCGAAATTTTTACTTATATTGAACCACATAAAAAAGTATCAATAGAGAGACAAGTATTTCCCGATGTAGTAAAAAAAGAACAACTATACTATCACCAAATAAGTGGTGTATGGAAAGATATTGGAAAACCATACGATTTACTCGAAGGTAATATGATTTTAATGGTGGATTTAATGAAAAATTTAGAAACTAATGTTAAAAATTTAATAGATCAATCTGCTGACATCCACCCTAGCTCAAAAATTTATTCACCGTGTACCGTAGGTGAAAATGTGGTAATTCGAGGTAATAGTACAATCGGTCCGAATGTAATAATAGGAGATAATGTATTTATTGATAGCAATGTCGAACTCAGAGATAGCGTAATCTATAACGATTCATATGTATCAAAGAATGTTAAGATCGAAAAGGCAATTATCGCCGATAATTGTCACATTCAAGAAAATGTAACGCTAAAGGGAAATAATGAGAACCTCGTAATTTTAGCGTCATATGTTGAAGTGTTAAAAAATCTCGAAATTTTAGCACCTAAAACAATTTCGTTAACAGTGTGTCACCACGAGGTTTTGAAGGAAAGTATGAAATAAGTTATGAAAGACCATCCAACACCAGAGAGTATTTACTCTAAATATGTTGATAAAAAGATAGGAACGAAACAGGCTCTAAAATTATTTGAATCCATTATTAACAAGAGCGACAATGAAGAAATCAGAGTAAATGTGTTAGAGTACATCGGTAAATTAACAGTTGATGACGAATTAGCCTTCAGCATTATTGAAAATTGCCTAATTTCTGATGAATCGCCTATTGTTAAATTCGGTGCTGCGAAAACTTTGATCCATTACTTTACTGGACGTGAAATAAAACCGTTAATATGGGCAATAGATAACGAAAATTCAATATACTTTCTTAAAAATTTGATCAACTTATTGGAAACTCAAGAATATCCTCAATTTGAACAAATTCGGAAAAGAATTTATAAAAAAATAACAACTAAATATAATTTAAATTCATTCGACTCGAAATTTATCCTAGATATTGAGTATCTTGATTTCATGAAATTTCAAGCCGATTTTAATAATTTTCTCGAGAAATTTGAATTATCTGATGCAGATAAACTTACTTTGCTTAAAGAAAACACTGAAATTGGAAATAAAGGCTTGGGGAGAGTTAAGAAAGCTGAGGGAGGTTTTATAATAAGTTTGGTTCTTACGGATCTTAATGAAATTCCTTCCTCAATATGTAACTTAAGAAATTTGCAGGAATTAGAAATCTCCAATTGTAAAATAGAAAAATATCCTGAAAAATGTCCAAAACTCTTGTCACTAAAACGGATTATATTCAAAAATAACACAATAGATAAAGTTCCTAGTTGGATTCGAAAAAATAATTAAAATTCTTATGGAGCATGTAAAATGGAAGATTTAAAAGAAAAAGGTTTAAAAATATATAACGCAATGTTTCAAGGAGAAAAAGAGGTCGAAATTGACGAGATACGCTACCCTATAAAGAAATTTTCAAGCGGTATTAAATATGTTGATTTATTTGGGTATCGCTTTATAGAACAAAATTACCGAAAAAAATCAGAATGGGGGAAAAAAGCTCGAGAAGGACACAAAATCATGTGGATAATTAAAGGTAGGAGATATCTTTCTCAGATTTTAGACGGAAAATATTCTGATTTAAAGAAAAAATCATCCTGAGCCTAGGATAATCTTAAGTAAAATCGCTCTTCTAGTCAATCCCTGAAATAATTAAAGAAATTATTTATAGTGATTATCTTTAGTAAACCTGATTCGAAAATAACTTCTTCAATCTAAAATTATAATTAATTCCTAATAATTTTCAGTGTCTTAATTAGGGCTATGATGACCATTAAAGCCCTTGAAAATAATCGAATCAAAGTTCGATTTTATATATTTCTTACTAACCTTCTAAAATAAGTGAAAGTTTGTTAATGATTATCTCTTATAAAATATAATCTACAAGTGGAAAAAGAAAAAATCCAACCTGAGTTGTAATAAATGTTTTTTCAGACAGATACACCCCCCATTAATCATTATTTCGCAGTACCAATGTTTATTTTCTGGATAATCTTTTCATTATTCGTTATTTTATTAATACGTAAAAAAAAGTTAAGTCGAAATGTGAGAATTGCGATTCTTGTTGTAGCCACGATTTATGCTGGCATAATTTTTGGAGGTTTTCCTAATCTTATCATGCCTTTTCAACAAGTTTTATCTACTATTGCAGTGAGAGGTGACCTCACCAAACTCTTTCCTGAAGTTTTCGCAGTATTTGTAGGTTTAATAATTACGACAATTTTCTTTGGTAGAGTTCTCTGTGGTTTTGTATGCCCTTTAGGAACACTACAGGAATTAATCTCACAAATAAATTTCAAATCTGATGTAAAAGCTCAAGAAAAAAACAAATTTCATATTGAAACTTCTTCACAAAAAGCAAGTTTGGTACGAAGGTTTTTCCTCCTTATTTTAATACTCTTAGCGAGTATTTGGAGTATACAAATTCTACAGATATTCAATCCTAATTTAGGATTTTGGTATTTTATTAACTTTTTTACATTCACATCCATTTTCCCTTTAATCGGGTTGGTTGTAGTATCAATTATTAGTATTTTTATATATCGCCCTTTCTGTAGGTATATATGTCCCGCTGGAGCAGTTACTTCTCTTTGTAGTCGAGTTACTAGACGTAAATATCGGCGTACAAAAGATTGTGATGATTGTGGATTGTGTGAAAAGATTTGTCCAACTCAAGAAGGATCTACTAACAGTAAAAAGAATGAATGTTATTATTGCAATCGATGCATTGACGTATGCCCTAAGGATGCTATAGAATTCTCTAAGTCTTGAAAATAGAAGTGCTAAGAAGTGAAAAGTCCGAGAGGGGCATAAAATAATGTGGATAATTAAAGGAAGGAGATATCTTTCTCAAATATTAGACGGGAAATATTCTGATTTAAAGAAAAAATTATCCTAAACTTATCTCTATTTTGAAAGGAAATCGCTCTTTTATACAATCTCTGAAATAGTTAAAGTAATTATTTATAGGAATTAACTCAATCAAATCTGATACGGACATAACTTCATCGACTTCACTTAAGAAAAAAAAGAAGAATAGATGAAGAACTAAAGAAATAAATCACCCTAATAATGGGATACCGTTCCCATTTCAGGGACTAAGTTGATACAGAATCACATCAATTAGTAATACTCCGATATCTGAACCTGTAAATACTGGACTCCAGTTTATTTTTAATTGTAAATTGCTATTTTATAATTGTAAGAACATAAAAATAAATCAAAATGGAGAATTGAAAAATCATGAATGAATTGGTAGAAAATAATGTTGAATATTATAAATTCTTGAGTGTCATTCACGAAATATCGAAAAAATCACATATTATTGCGATACAGAAAGATAGTATCAGAAAAGTTTATCAGAATTATGATTCAAAGCTATATCGATTAAAATTAGAGAAAGAAATAGCAGAACTCGACAAATTACTTGTTAAATAAATTACCTATTAATTTAAAATCCTTTTTTTATTATAACCCTAATCAAATAAAAAACAATTAGAGTTACTAATTAGATTAGTTGAGGGTATCTAACAGTTCCAATTTATTCCCGTTTTAATCATAGATAATAATTGAATTATTTTTAATTCTTGAGAGTCTTTATCTTTAGGATTATTTTTAATACTTGAGAGTCTATTATTGATTGACAATTAAAATTTTTTAAATAATTGTAATTTTTATTAACCCATTCAAAATATTTTCTCTTTAAATCATCCCAAGAGCGAAATGTCTGCATTCCGATTTTTTTTTTTCTTATTCTACTTATTTTTCCACTAATATCAGATTGAATGTCATTCAATGGAACAAATTCCATATTTAAATCATGACTTATTACACAATGAAATGAATATTCTAAATGACGTCTGTTAATCTTTGACCAATATTCATCAATTTTTAATGGATTCAACAAATAATATTTGATTGGCTTATCATATTCATGATATGAATCATATTCATATCTTATCAGACGAATTAATGTATGTGATGGAAATACTATCGTTTTTTCTGTATGAACATTTTTCCATTTTCTTTCTGCCCAATTCTCACCTTTATTATTAAATAAAATTTTTCCTTGAAAATGCTTATCAGAATATCTTGAACAATTTTCACATGAATCAAACACAATTACATGAATATTTCCAAGTGAAGATTTTCGAATATAGGCGTGTTTATGTCCTTGTATATGATTTTTCATTTTTAGTTTATTTTGGGTAGTATCAGCATCCAAGAAAATAGCATTTCTCAGATCCAGTTGTGACACTTCAGCAGAGCGGAGCACGGAATTCTTCGATGTAAGTTTTTGTTTTTTTTTTTCATTTTTTTGAAGTAAAGGACTCGTATTGACCAAATCCTTATCATTCTTTTTTAAATCAAATAAATTTTTTACTATATCAGGGGTATCAATTGAAAATTGTCGTTTATCGGGAAAATATTCATAATCATATACAATCACATTTTTTTTTTTCATTTCCATAACATATTCATTCAATTCTAGTACATCAAAATCACATTCTTCAATATATTCACTTAATTTTGGATTATAACCACTGTTTACCCATATTCTATAATAATTTGGATTATTTCGCAAAGCATAGTTTAATGCTTGATTAGTTCCCGAAGATTCAAAAATTACAACTTTAACTTGATTTTTTGTAGCAATTTTTAGAAATCTATCTACTTCGAGTTGTATGTAATCAAAAAATTCTTGATATCCCTCATCTTGATTTAATGGGTTAAAATTTAAACGCTTATATATCTGTTTTATATCAAATATATTTGTAATATTCATGAAATTTGTTCTTAAGAAGGTCTTTCCAGCACCTACTTCTCCAACTAAATGTATTATAATCATTTCAAGCCCTTTAATATTTCAAATTTGATTTTTTCATTAAAAACCTTAGAGGTTTCAATTAGATAATCATCCCCTAAATCATTTTTAATTATACCAATTACTTCTTCTTTTAAAATAGCTTTTTCTTCAATTTTTTCCTTTTTTTGCTAATCTCTGTGTTTTTTGATTTAGTAACAATATATTGTTACATGTGCAATTTAAAATTTAAGATAGTCTCGACTTCAATCAAATTACTACTATTTTTTCTTTTATTAATAATTATTTAAATTTAGTTAACTCTAAATTTTTTTTACTTCAATAAAATTGTTAGTAGAAATCATACTCCTCTTCTAAATTCCTACTTTTTAAATTTAGCTTTCAATTTATACCTTCTTTAATTTATTCATCACTAACTCTAAATATGATGTTCTAATCGATTCTTCCCTTTTAAAGTCAAAACTTTCTAAGAATTGAAAGAGAATGTCTTTAGCTTTCTCCACTTTATTAATTGATTCAGCTAAAATTTCGACTTCTATGAAATATTGTTCCAATATTGGCAAATAATCGATTAGAGCTTCTATCCTTGTATCTTGAAATTTGAAATCATATAGTTCTCTTTCTTTAATGACGGTGAATACTTCTTGAAATCCTAATAATTTGAGAAGATTTGCTATATTTTCAGTTTCATTTAATTTTACTTCGATTTCTTCTCTTGTTTTGGTTGTTTTATCAATCTTTTTACCTTTATAAGTTATAAAATAATTGATTTTTTGAGCAATCAAATTATTATCTCTATTAAATTCAATAGACTTTCTTAATCTTAATGCTTCATCAGTCTGTTTAAAATCCCTTAACCCTTTTGGCATGTTAAAATAAGTATCCTCATGATGTAAAGAGAGTTTGTATACACCATTTAAATCCTCAAACTTTTTCAGTAGAAGGTTTGGATCGGAGATTTTGACTTTAATCTCAACTTCAATCATAATGCTAATCTTTTTTCGATTAATAACAAATATATAAAATTAATTTTTATTAGTAATAATAGTTTCACTTAGAGTTGATTTTTATATCTCTGAATTCTAAATCTATTCAAAAACTCGCAGAACAATTTGGATATCTACCCTATATGATTGAAAGGTATTTTCAATTCTTAGGAGAAGATCAAACTAAACAATTATTAGAAGCAAATGAAAAGCCATTAACACCTTCAATAAGAGTTAACGCGCTTAAAATAGACAAAGAAACTTTAAGAAATAGACTGGAAAGCAAAGGAATTAAGTTAGAATCGATTGATTGGATAAATTACGGATTCAAAATTAGAAACTCTCCTATAAATTTAGGATCGACTCACGAATATCTTCAAGGATTTTATTATTTGCAGAGTGTTGCTCCAATGTTACCATCTTTAATTCTTAACCCTAAACCAAATGAGGTTGTGATTGATATGTGTGCTGCTCCAGGCGGAAAAGCAACTCACTTGGCACAAATTATGAACAACGAGGGAAACTTAATATTAATAGAAAGAAATAGAAATAGGATACCTGCTCTAGAGATTAATCTTAGAAGATTGGGGGTTTCCAACTCGATTATTATCAATAAGGATGCTGTGAATCTGTCAAAAATGAATTTGAAGGCAGACAAGATTTTATTAGACGCACCGTGCACCGGAGAGGGACTGATCAGGCAAGATTCTAGTAGAAAACGGAGTAAAACCATGAAAGATATCAATAAATTAAGTAGTATTCAAAAAAAATTACTGAAAAATGGTTTAAATTCCTTAAATCCAGGAGGACAACTATTATACAGTACCTGTTCGATCGCGCCAGAAGAAAACGAATTAGTTATAGATGATGTGTTAAAAGATAATTCAGATTTCGCCATTGTTAAGATACCCGGTAATTACGGCGTGAAAGGAATAATAGATGTTTACAATAAAACGCTCAGAGAAGATATAAAATATTCTCAGAGATTATATCCGCACTTACATAATACAATTGGTTTTTTTATTAGTTTAATTCAAAAAGTCAAGTAAAATTCACGAATAAATTGAATCCGAGATTCTTTATTGTCTTTTTCTTAAGTAATAACCCTTATCTACAAGATTTTGAGCTACTCTTTGATTTGATTTGAGATTTTGAAACGAACTAGAATCAATCGTGGCTCTTGCTATAGCTATAATTTCGTTCTTCTGATTAAAAACTGCGATAAGATTATTTTTTTTTAACTTGGGTGGGATCATAGTTATTACGCTCTTTAGGATATCGTTTCCATAGAGAATTGATTTTTCTCCTTCTTCATTTATAGTAATTTTATTACTATTTGGAAGAATATGCTGATTACGCAAAAATTCAGCTCCTTCTAAGCTTAAGTGAAAAATTCCTTTCTTAATGAAACCAAAATAAATACCCGCTGCATTTATATTCTCATTTCGTAATTTTTCTTCCAAAATATTACTATTTTCGTATGGAACTAAATAGATTAAAGGGAATTTGCTTTCTGTTTGCTCATCGTTAATAAAAATATAGAACCTATGATCTTTTTTCTTAAAATACGATAGTACTTCGGTTGATAATTTTTGAAGAGAATTAGTAATAAATGAGTTTTCAATTTTATTAATTAATCTAAAAGTATTCAATTCTCTTATTCTCCGTTAAAATAAAAAGAAATAAGTAGTTTTATAATTATTAATCAATAAAGTTATTAAAAAATACTGTTGTCAAAAAATGGGCATTCGTAAAATTGAGGACGAAATAGATTTAAGAGAAGCCATGAAGAAAAAGGCAGCTGAGTTGAAGCTTAAAGACATGGAAGCAAAAGCTGCAACAGAAAACTTCACAAAAGAAAGGCTTACAGAATTAGCTAAGGCCCATGGAGTCATTTTGGCGTTAACTCCCGAATTAAAGGCTGAAGTTAAAGCGTTACAAAAGAAGTTTAATATTCCCTCGTCCAAAATAATTACTGAACAGATTACAGAAAACGATGTTTTGAAGAAATTTTCTAAAATAGATCATGAAAAGTTAGGAATGCTTGCTTACCAAAGAATTTTGATGCAGAAAGAAGAAATTGGAGTAGGATTATTGCCTATTTCTAGAGTGTACGAATTAGTAAATACGGGAATTTTAAATGGGATATTAGATGTTAAAGATTTGTTAAAAGCTTTAAAACTACTCAAGAAGAATCATGTCATCGACGATTTGCAAGAATTTAGCTCAGGTATTGTAATGGTAAGATTTTTTCCAGTTCAATATACTACTGATCAAGTGAAAGTTGTAGGAGTTGCTAAAGATAAGGGTTTTATTTCTCTTGAAGACGTATGTATTGCTCTAAGCTGGTCTCAAGATCGAGCTTTAGAGACTTTAAAGTCATTAGAAGACACAGGAATGGCGAAGTTAAGAGAATCTCTCCTTAAGGGAAAGCAATGGTACTTCCCTTCTTTATAAATGATTTATTCTATTTTTATTTTAAATGAAACTTGATCATCCTCTAATCTAATAATCTTCCCCCTCTTTTCTTTCTCTAACATTTTAAAAATTTTAATAATATCATCATTGGGAAGTTTACTAAACGCTTTGTTAGATTCTCTAATTTCAAATATTAATATTGGTTCCAATGGAGAAATCTCCATAGCCCAATCATATATTTCCTCAGCCCAATTATCTAAGCTCTTCCAATAAACTCTTAATTTCTCTTTACTTTTTGATAACCATTCAGCTTGTTCTTTTTTAACTAATTCTTCAGCAATTTCCTCTAAGGCTTGTTTACGGTCTTCAAAATTAGAAAAGGGTTTTTCAGATTCAGATTGTCGAAGATATAAAATATGAAGTATTGCATACCGTGCGTAATCGAAAAGAACTTTAGACCATTCGCTCTTCCAAGATTCATAGTCTTTCAAGTCAGTTTTTTTATTTGGAATTGAATACATAAATATATATCTTTTCTCTTCAAGCCACGGGTAATCGTTAAGTAACAATTCATAAGTTGATATTTCTTTAGTAACAGCTTCTCTTTCCTTTACTATTTCTAGCTCAATCTCGCGAAGTTCTATTTCAATTTGAGCGGCGTTTTGTTCGTATGTTTTTTGGTCTATTTCACCTAGTTTTGATGTGAGGAGATCTTCAAGTTTATTTAATCGCTCTTCAATTTCTTCACTTGGAAGCCCTTCTTGGATCGCTTCTGAAGCGATTTTTACTGTTTCATCTTCGATTTCTTTTAAATCCTTTTGTTTCTTTAGCTCTTTTAATCGAGTTAATTCCTTCCTTAAACCATCTAATTCTCTTTCAGGTTTTTCTTTTAAGTCCTTTACTGTATCTTCAGTTTTTTCTTTTTGCCGTTCCATAATCTACATCTTAATATGTTTTTAGTATTCTCCGAATTCTGTAGCCCATTGTTCGTATTGGTGTAAAGAAGATCCTGTAGTCATAGGCTTTACTTTTTTTAAAGTTTTAGTAAAGTCTTTTAATTCAATATCCCTTATAACAACTTCTTGATCGTTATTTTCCAGAAGCCCACCCATATCTAGTTCTCTAATTGGAAGCATTATAACTTCGCGACATACATTAGATATATCTCTTCCAGAATATCCATCAGATCTAACTCCTAACTCAATAAAATCTTCCTCGGTCATAGCCATATTAATACCTGCGGTGTGAATTTTAAATATTCCAACTCTGGCTGGTAGATCTGGAAGAGGAACATACACTTTTTTTTCAAATCTACTAAGCATGGCTGTGTCAATATCCCATGGTCGATTAGTTGCCCCTAAAACTAACAGAGGTTTTTTAGAGCCTGATTTAACTCCTTGAATTTCAGCTAACAATTGAGTTTTTACTCTCCTTTCTCCACCGCCTTCGTGACCTTCACCTCTCTTAGTAGCTACAGAGTCAATTTCATCCATAAAAATCAGACTAGGGGCTTTTATTCGAGCAACTTTAAAAAGTGAACTGATTAGCTTCTCACTTTCTCCTAACCATTTACTTAATAAATCGGCTGATGAGACACTAAAAAAAGTTGCTTCACATTCTGTTGCTGCAGCTCTTGCTAATAATGTTTTACCACATCCTGGAGGTCCAAATAATAAAATACCTGACCATGGCTTTCTTGCTCCTGTGAATAATTCAGGTCTCATAATTGGCAAGACTATAGCTTCTCTTAAGGCTTGTTTGCTTCCTTCTAGACCTGCTATGTCTATCCATTTTACGTTAGGTGATTCAGTTAAAATAGTCCCCGATATTGAATCTATGATTTCTTGTTCTTCAGCAGAATATAACCCTTCCTCTTCTTTTGTCTCGCCTTCTTTTGGTTCACCTGGTTTACTAGAAGGTCTTCCTCTCTTAACGCGGGGACCACTTAAGTGGGCTTTAAGTACGGTAGCGCGATCTAAGTATTGCTCGATTTGTTCATGGCATTTCCGAATCATTATCGGATTTTTATTAAATTTTACGAATTGTATTAGGATTTCTGCTGCTCTTTGATACTTATTTAGAGCTTGTCTATAATGCCCCTTTTCATCCAAATCAACGGCAGCTTGCGCTTCTTGAACGGCATATAGGTAAAGTTTACTATCAACACTACTCAACGGCTATAACCTTTTAAAAGTAATTATTTATCTTATCTATGTTAAAATATTCTTAATATATATAGGTAAGCTAGTTCAATGTTTATTTTATTAATTAATTCTTCCACATATATCAAATTTTCTTTTTAAAAAGGTATTGTAAACATTGGTCTACAACAAAAAATTATATAATCTTGAGTTTTCTTATATTATATAAAAATAATAATAATTGATGAATTAAGATGGGTTTTCTCAAAGATATGAGTAATTGGCTCTCAGGAGGCAAGAAAAAAGATACTGTTCGTTCTGCAACCGTCAAGCTTAAAGTGTTTAACAAAAGACTTATGAGGCAAACGAAACGCATGGAAATCACAGCAAAACAAGCTAGAGATAAAGCCGTTAGATTGCGAAAAGCTGGTGATATGGATGGGTCCGCATTCCACGCACGAAATTATCTTCAAGTTAAAAAACAAGCTAGGGCGATAGACCATTTTAGAACAAATTTAGAAGGAATGGTGTTCAAACTTGAACAGGCTAACGCAGTTAAAGACATTTCTAACATAATGACTGGCATCGCTGCTAGTCTAGGTGCTTTAAAGAGTCAATTGTCAGTCCCACAACTAACCGAAATGATGACCGAAATCGGAATTGATATGGAAGACTTTGAAGTAACGCAAGAAATAACTTCGGATGGAATCGATAGTATGACGTTAGATACTGCTGTTTCAGATAGTCAAGTAAAAGATATATTAGGCGAAATCGATGCAGAGATTCAAGTTGAAGTTGGTGGAGCATTACCATCAATAGATCCTGATGGAAAAGTTAAAGAATTAGAAGAAGAGTTAAATAAATTAAAATCACGAGATTGAGTACTAGCAATATTTAGTTCCTCTTCCTTCCTACCTACCAAAATTATTTAAGGTTAAACTCTATTTTTAATTTATTCTTAAACTCAATTTGAACGAGTGTTAAAAATGAATCCAGAAGTAATCGCAATTGGTAGTTGTACGCTTGATTGTATGCTACAAGTTAAGGATATTCTTAGATTTGAGCTTTTAGATAAGGATATTATTAAAAAATATACAGCAATTGAATATAGTCACAAATTGAATGTAGATGGCGTTTTATTCGTTCCAGGAGGTTCTGCTGCTAATATTGCTTCAAATTGCGCAATGTTAGGCTTAAAAAGTGCTTATATTGGCGTACTTGGACATGACTTTTCTGCTGATATATGTTTAGATGATATGAAAAAGAGGGGCGTTGATTTATCGAATGTCATTCAAACTGATGAGGATTGTACTGCTTTTTCAGTAATTTTAAAAACAGAATGGGGAAAAGATCGAAGTATTTTAGCATATAAAGGTGCAAATAATATGTTAAAGCCCGAGGATGTCAAAGAAGAATTTTTTAAAGATATCAAAGCTTTTGCTTGGACTTCCTTGACTACAGAAAATGGATGTAGAGCAATCGAAAAAGCACTTACATTTACATTAGAAAATAATGGTAAAGTATTTGCTGCTCCTAGCATGTCAATCATTAAAAATAGTCCAAAATGGGCAAAAATTTTAATTTCTAACTCGGATGTAGTTTCCCTGAATAAAGAAGAAGCACAAGAATTTACTGAAGAACAAGATACCGTGCCTATGATTCATAAATTTTTAGATATGGGCGTAAACTTAATATCTATTACAGATGGACCAAATGGATCCATAATTTCAGACGGTCAAAATATAGTAAATAGTTCGATTTACGAAGGACCAGTTGAAGACACAACGGGTGCTGGAGACGCATTTCTAACTGGTCTATTAATATCTCGTCTAAATGGATTTTCTTTAGAAAAGTCCTCTAAAATGGCAACAGCTATGTCCTATTTAGAAAGTAAGGAGATTGGAGTTCGAGAGGGTCTACCTAACAGCTTAAAAGAATTAGAAGATTTTATTAACAATAATCAGATAAAACAGATTGTATCTAAAATTGTATAACATACAATTCTAATTACGTTCTGAGTTTTATGGTAAAAGATTAAATTTTAATTTCTTAGTGTATTTTTCATATCATTATACGACTTAAACAAAAAGCGCTGCTAGTATAGTGGTCAGTATACTCCTCATTTGGTAAACTAATTTGGGTATAACAGGTTGCCAACTTGGTGACCCGGGTTCGAGTCCCGGGCGGCGCATACTTTTTTTATTTTATAGAATTTATTAAATATAATTCAATTTTATTAGACTATGGGAAACTAAAAGGTGGTTTTACTTGGATGATAAAGAAGTCGGTAGATATTGGGACGAAAATGCAGAAAACTGGATTAAACTAGCAAAGTTGGGATATGATCGATGTCCCTATTTTTTGATTACACGCTGTCGGAAACCAAAAATATAGTCTTTTACGAAAAACTTCGTGAAAGGTGTGTTTCACGATCTGTTTACAGATGTTCAAAGAATAAAAAAAAAATAGTTAAAATTTTTATGATTTACTAAATTGGTATTGGTATTGGTTCTTTCAAACCGTAATGGAGAGTTACAAATCC
Organism: Promethearchaeota archaeon; assembly: GCA_030599585.1. GTDB lineage: Archaea > Asgardarchaeota > Lokiarchaeia > Sigyniarchaeales > SOKP01 > SOKP01. Next base: position 70,012 of record JAUVNS010000008.1, read on the forward strand.
TACAACTAAAACAAAGAGTGCCAAGCCTGGCCAAAGAGAAGCCCATGGGGCGTCGTATAAATGTTGTCTAGCTCTACTAATATCGTTTCCTAATTGTATAAGCGTCGGATCGGAAAATCCAAGGAAACTTATTGCTTCGAATAACAAAATATTGAGTGCCATGAATAACGGGAAGTACGCAATTAGTTTTTTGGCTGTTAATTTCAAGCTGTAATTTCCCCTACTGATTAATAATGCGACCCCGGGGATCGTATACAGTGCCATAATGCTCATTGCTACTGAAACATTCTGTCCTAAAATACCTGTGAATAGTAAGATTCCGATAATACTAGGTATAATGAAAAGAATTACCGTGAGTCCCAAGACTAACCCTTTTAGCCACCTATGAACTTTCGATAAATAACCAAATAACGATCCTATTGCAATTCCTATGAGAACGGAAAAGACGCACACTATTATCGATGTTGATACACCATATGCCAATCGTGCGAGTACGTCGCGTCCGAACATAGTTTGTCCCAAGGGATGAGTCGCAGATGGCGGATCCCAAGAACCAACATAAATACCCGTAGCTTCTTCGAAAGTAAATGGCGTCAATACCTGCGGAAATATAGCAACTATTATCGTAAACACTACGATCGCTAATCCTATTATTGTTAATGGAGATTTCAGGCGATTAAATGTAAAACCCTTAAAGTTTTGTCCTGAGTCGAGGTCATAACTAGCGCTTTCTTCAGCCATTTGTTCAGTTCTACCGAAAATGTTAGTAAATATTCTCGATTCCCTTTCTCCTAAGAGGTGATTGTAAGCTGTGTAAACGCTATTAGATAGGAATAGTATAATAACAATCAATAGGATAATACTAAAGATTATTGCATGAGTTACCCAATAATCAGCATTGTGGATCGCTACTATAAAAAGGTTAAAAAATCCATTTATTCCGAACGTAATTTCGAGTAGGAAAAAACTTGCAATTAAGACGCTTGCGTTCATAATGATCTGTAGGCTATTTGACAAAATATGTTTTTCTTCCGATTCTTTTAAATAATTAGAACGAACCTGTCTTGTTGTAAGAAATAATGTTAACGGAAATAGTACGGAAGCCGGTAAAAATGGATCGCCGACCGCTGGAAAAAGTTCCAACTGAAATGCGAAAGTGTATTGGAACCACATCCCTACGACAAACACAGGCGTCGAAATACCTAAAATAATTAGAATTTGAATCAATCCTTTAACTAATTTATACCTAACTCTTACTGACAAGATTCCTAGTAAAATACCCGCGATTAAACCTAAAACAATAGGTAGTATTGTAAAACCTAAACTTTCTGGAATCCTGCTAGCCAAAAGATCAAATACGGGTTGGCCTGAAGCAATAGAAGCAGAAAATCCTAGATTTCCTGTAAAAAAATCTCCAAGATACCTAAAGAACTGCTCGATCAAAGGTTTATCGAATCCAAACATGTGGAACATCATATTATATTGTTCTTGTGTAAAGGACGGAGGTAGATATGCAAGAACCGGGTCACCGGGTAATAGTCGAATCAAAAGAAAACTCAAGGTCAATCCGAAAAATAATGCCACGATAGGGAGTAAAAAAGTATAAATTATGTTTTTTTTAAGAACACTGGTCATTTCGTTTTGCCTTTTTTTTTAAATTAATTTTGGTAGTATGTTTCATTAAGATATTTACTTATATAAATATAGCAGAATCGTGTTATTACTTAATTTATCCCAAATAATATTAGATTTTGTTAGAGAGTACTGAGAAAATTAGAAACGTTCGAAGGTTTTGGGATTTTAACCTCGAAATAATGCTCAACGATTTCGTAAAGAAAGTCGAGATATGGTAATTGGATTTTTATGCTATGAACTTTTGCTATCTCTTCAATTACCTTTTTAGAAATAAGTTTCTCTTTCTTTTTCAAACTGTTGACTCTTTCAACAATTGTTTCAGAAAGTTCGTAAGATTTTTGGATTGCATTATGCAAATAAATTAAACTTGGTATAGGTTCGTATTCTTCTAAAAATTTTCTTACTAATAATCTTTCTATACTGATCTTCTTTGGATTAAGAATATCGTCGTAATCTTGAAGGATTTTGTTGTTTTTCAGTATAATATCCTCTTTAAAACTCTCGAGTTGGTATTGTTCTTCTGATTTTACCCGTATAGACGTTTTATAGGAATTTTTCGTTATGTAGTTAAAAAAATTGTAGATCTGATCAACCATGAATGCTTGATCAGTAAGTATCAATACATTTTTCTTAAAAAAAATCGCTCGAATGATGTTTACTAATAAAGTGGCTGTCAAATTAAGTTTGATAAGGCTCACATCAATTGATTCTAATTGAGGAGACGTTTCAGGGTCCTTAACTGGTCGGGAAGTTATTTCAGGAAGCTCTAATTGAAAATCTGCTATAAAAGTGTCTCTTACAGTAAGATTTTTGTCGATGTAAGCGACGAAAGAATGTTCACAAGCAATTCCTTCCGATACATTTACTGCAAAAACGCCTCTAACGGCTTTTTCCACTTCTTCCTCTGATACTTCAATGTATCCTATTCTTGAACAAGATGGACATCGAACTTCGAGCTTTTTCATTTATAAAAATCTCACTATTGTTATCAAATCAATATTGGAGTTTTTCTAGCAGTTACAATTAAATTTTAAACAATCAATTATATAAAGGTTAACTGAGTAAATAAATAAAAATTAACATTGAATATATAATTCTTTCAAGATTGTATAGTCTGTGAAAGGTTAATACCGATTTATCTTTGCATATTTCTTTTCAATCAGGTTAGCTATAAGTAAGGAGATTACTACTGCTAAATTTTCAGATATCAAAAATGCCATTACACTATTTAAAAAGATCAAGCTTATCCCATAAGTACTAAAAAATATAACAGCAAAAACAGGAAAGACTATTAATATCGGTCTAATAATGGGAAAATATAGTATTGTTCGAAACTTAGATGCCCCTGACCTTGATTTTTGAAATTGGCTTCTCATTTTCTTCCTTTTTTCAACTTGGACAAAGGACTCAAATATAATAACTACTCCAAAAAACAGAGCTATGGTTGCGCCAATCGGTATTAATATTACTACTAAATAATTCCCTACCCCCAGTATGAATTGAGCTAAGAATATAAACAATATTTGGAAAATTCCACATGCACCGAATAGCATTAAAGCAATTGGCATGTATTCCTTTGATGTCCAGCGAAATCTTATTGGCATTTTTATAGATTGTTTTTTGTTTTATAATGGGCCCGGTGCGATTTGAACGCACGACCTTCTCCACGTCAAGGAGACGTCATACCGAGCTAGACCACGGGCCCGAGATTGATTTCCCTAATTTAAGTTTAAAAAATACTAAAATTTGAGATAACTAATGTATATAATTAAAAAATAAATAATTTATTAGTTTTTTCTGAAAGATCACAAATCTAGTTAAACACGACTACTATTACTAAAAAAAATATAAAAAAATAATTAACGATATATTTAAGGTTTTTTTTCTCTTAAAGCTCTAACCATTGGAACGTCTTTTCCTGATAATATTTCTAGCATAGCTCCCCCACCTGTAGAAATGAAGGAAACATCCTGAGCATAACCGGACATTTCGGCTGCAGTTCCCATTTCTCCACCGCCAATTACAGAAAGAGCTCCATTATTTTTAGCAGCGTCAGCCATTGCTTTAACCATGTCGAAAGTACCTTTTCTAAATACTTCTTTTTCAAAAATACCAGGGGGTCCGTTCGCAATAATAGTTTTTGCATTCATTATAATTTCTGTGAATTCCTCTGTAGTTTTAGGACCTATATCACCAGTTACAGCGTTGTAATCCTTTAATTCACTGATAACGATTGCTTTGCGTTTCCCATTTTCTTCAATTATTAAGTCCTTTGGCAAAATGATCTTGTCTTTAAATTTTTCGTAGGTCTCCTTAATGTCATCTTTTGCCTTCTCTAAATCTTTTACTATTGCTCCTCGGTTTGCTTCTCCAGTATCAACTCCTATAGCCTCCAAGATTAATATAGCTGTTAAACCAGAGCAGAGTGCGTAATCTAATTTTTCGTTTTCAAAATTGAACTTCATGGCTTTAAATTTATCTATAGCTTTAGCTCCTCCAATAAGCATAATCATTGGTTTTTCGGGGGACTCTAAGATTTTAGTCATGTATTCGAACTCTTTAACGGTTGTGGGTCCTGCGATTAATGTTGGCCACCCAATTATCGAGGGTTGTGCTCTATGGGCTGCTCCAAATGCATCTGCGATGAAATAGTCGAATAATGGCGATAGGGTTTTAATCATCTCCAAGTTTGCTGCTTCAGAAAAGTCCTTAAATTGTTTAGTTTCAGGTTCCCAAGTTCGTACATTATTGAGGACTAACACTTCGCCTACTTTAAGATCTTTTATTGCATTAGTGGCTATTTCTCCGAATACATCCTCTACGTATTTAACAGGGCGATCTAACAATTTCCTTATTTCTTCAGCGTGTAATTCTAAAGAGATAAAATCTTTCTTGCCTGGTCTTGATTGATGAGCCATAATTACTACAGCACTCTCTTTAAGTTCTTCTAATGAAGGGATTAGAGCGTGAATTCGAGGTGATTCGCGAATTCTATTATTTTCAACATCGATATTAGAGTTAATATCGACTCTCATCAAAATTTTCTTTCCTTTTAAATCAACATCTTTATAAGATTTATAATCAAACATTTAATCTCACTCTATTTGATTTTGGTTATAATAAATGGTAATATATTATATCAAAAAAAGGTTTCAAATGTTAAATTGGAAATTTGCAACTCTATTATAATCTTATGATAAGGTAGAAGTAGCAATTTTAATATAGTTTAATTATCGATTCTACCTAAAAAATTCTTTTACAACAAATTTACAGAACTGTGTCAATTTTTCTGCTAAATCTGTTCTATCAGACGATTTTGTTAAAATCCAGTTGTTACCATATAGTTTGTTGAGATAATCTCCTTTAGCATCAATAGAAAAAGCATAAACTTTAAATTTTTTTTTAACATCTTGAATTTCCTTTATTGCGTCATTCAATCCATATTGAGTACCTGCAGGTTGACCATCTGAAATCATTAGGATTAATACATTCTTTTCCAGTTTAGCTGCTTCATGTTTTAGAGATATACCATCTAAATTGCTCCCAATGCGTTGATGGCGTCCAAATTTATCAAATTTTTTGACATCTGGGTATTCTTCAAAATCCTTTAATAGAATATTTAAGGCGTCATATTCGCCAGTAAAGAGTACGATGCGCAATTGAGCAATTTCATAGAGAGATTCACATAACATTACCATAGCAACTTTAGCTGCTTCTAATTTGATTCCTGCCATGCTTCCACTGATATCTACCATCATTAAGATTTTTAATTCTTTTTGTGTTAATTTTCTCGTGAAACACTTATTATATTTAAAATCGCTTGTAACTGCTTTAATAAATTTATTGTTTAATCGTCCTCTTTTTTGTGAGTTGTCAACATCATTTTCATTTCTCAAATCTCGAAATAAATACTTTAACTTAGTTATTATGTTGTTATGTGTCTTCACGATTTCATTGTAAGATAATTCTATTGATCTCATATCTTCATTTTCAATGTAGACATCATTTACCTTTCTTTCGGTCTCATTAAATTGGTCTTGATTCTCAATTAACAAGAGCCTTCCTTCCATTGCAGTTTGAGAATCAGACACCAATTTACTAATTTCATTAATGAAATCAACATCTTTTAGGAGGACATTGTTATTTTGATTCTCTTTATTCAAAATCGCAATTAATTTCTCAATTTCAACAGCTTTCAGATTTTCGTTATCTTTACATAATTGTTTTAATTTTTCATAAGAGTCTAATTGCTTAAAATCATCCTTGGATAAATCAAATTCATTAGAATTAAGAACTTCTTTGAGGTAGTCTTTTATAGATTCAGTTTTTGAATCTCGTTCAACTTCTTCTATTAATTTCTCAATGTCCGCCGTGTTTAGATTTAAGTCCTTAATTTTCTCAATTACTTTTTCACTAGCTGAACTTAATTCTGATGATTCTATTTTCTTATCCCGTTCAATAAATTCTTCAAAATGATTTATTAGAGGTTCGAGATCTACGGACGAATTATGATGGTACTCTCTCTCTTCAATATTATCGTAAAGGCAAGGATCTTCCATGAAATCTGAATTTTGAAGCTCTTTTAAATATGTTTCAGAATTTCCCTCTTCCATAATTTCAGATAATTCATTATAATCACCATTTTCGTCTGTTTCATAGTAATCATCGTAATTCGGCTCATGAAATGCTTTATTGTTTACATTTTGTGGAGAAACCCTAACCCTATTTATTTTTCTTTTCATGTAAAACTTCTTTAAAACCTTACACAATTGATCAATCGTAATTATCGATGAAGCGGGTGTTAGCGACTTCAATAGGAATTTTTTTGCCGTGGAAATCGCACGCCAATCTTCTTTGCTCATATTTCGCGTTCTAAATTTTGGCTTTTTTTGAAATTCTTTATAGTTTTCCATGTATAAATTAATATAAATGAGCAAATTTCCTGAGCACTTCATTTTAAGGATTAATTCAGGAAGTAATTGTAATGTGAAGGTTCGCAAATTATTGTAGAATCCTGGGAATTTAATATTATTTAAAGAATTAACTCTTACATCTTCTACAACATTGATAACTTGTTTTATGAAGTATTGTGGTAAGTTGTATTTTTTTGAAAAAATGTCAATGAGTTTTATAAAAGATAACTCGAATGAGCCATAACCTATATGTCCGCTTTCATGAGCAACTAAACCCTGGGCAGTAGTAATATCATCCTTTAACTTTTTTGGTAAATATATAAACCTTCCATCAGTAAAAGTAAGCAATGAATTCTGGTTAAATTCAATGTAAATATCCTTCTTTCCGCTTATTCGTTTTCCAATATTAATTAGAGCAAATAAATCTGAGAAGAAATCTTTTTCAAAAATATCATACAAAGTCAATAAATTGATCACCCCACTTACACATAAGAATGGTTTATTAATCTAATCTAACACCGGACAGATTCGCCGCATAAAATCCATTAAATCTTTATTCTTATTTCTATATAGCCACTTTATATAGCGAAATGTTATTTCTCCATTGCAAAGGTGGTTTTGTCTTATACTTTCCTTATAAACCTTATGATATCCAAGTTTTTCAGTTAATTGGATGTAATCTTTTAAAGATGTTCTATGTCGTTGCCAAAACCACTCGAAAAATTTCCACATAAGACTTCCGTCTTCATTTTTATATTTACCATTTCCTAATTCAAACACATACGCTTCCACTTTACTTTTAAAATTGCTAATAATTTTGGCTTCTGGAGCTCTTGGAAAAATTAAACCCGCTTTTATACTTGATTTAGCCTTAGAAATTGGAAACAAATATTTCTTTAAATTGTCTTCAAATAATTTTCCATCCAATATCATCGCGATACTTTTCTTTTCTTCTTGGTTCTCACCTAATTTATTAATGATAACATTCTCAATATTATATCTTAAATAATCTGGAGACATATTTGATACAATTAAGCAGAAGTTAACAATTAACCTAGTAGAGAAAATTTTAGTTATCGAAAAATCTTTTATTGCTTGCTTTCTGATCTGTCTAGCAGCGTCTACAACAGTTTCAGCGACTATTTTTTTACATCCTGATAGTTTAACAGCAATTTCGATCTCTTTTTGTTTTGTGGGATATGTTATTTCAGGGCAAACTAAGAAACGATCTTCAAATGCTTCTTGAAGTTTATTAATTCCTAATACACTTTTGTTCATTGTCCCAATTATAACAAGTTTACTCGTTTCTTTTAAACTACATCTTTCAAATCCTTTCGAAATCAAGTTAATATGGCTTTCTGAGAGAAGGGAATTTAACGAGATTTGTTCACTTTCTCTAATTGCATTTATTTCATTTATAACAATAAAAGATATACCGTTTTTATTTGCATCTTCTATAGCTCTTGTCAATGGTCCATGATTGAACTTCGTATCGCCGTTAAATAACTCCCAATTCCCTTCGATATCTCTTCTATCAAGATCTGGTGAACCATCAATTATAAAATATGAAGAATTGAAATCTTTAGCGAGAGATGTTGCTAAAAGGGTTTTACCCGTTCCAGGAGGACCGTGTAATAAGATACCAATACATCTGCCATTCCCTAAGGAATTAATTAAAGCCTTCAAATAGTCAAATTCATTTCTTTGCTGAATGTATTCAATATTTTTACTTATTGCTATGTCTGACAAATCGATCTCCTCCTACTAATATGAATCCTAATTAAATTGAAATTTAGGAAAATAACACTAGAATGATGTTGCTGAATATTGATTTTTGAATTTAAGGTAATTTATAATGGGTACACTAATGTATTTAAAAACTCACACCATCTTGAATTTCAAATAATTCTAAAAAATGTCTTAAAATTTAGCGTTTTAAACCTATTTATATGAAAATGTTAAAAATAATATGTTGGAACATCTTTCTTAATTTATTAAGGCTAAAAGATTTCAATGAATATAGAGATTTGAACATTAAGTCTTATGAAATTTAGTTCGGTGAATGAGATTGGATGATATCAGAGAAATATTAAATCGTTTGTTAAAAAAAGAGTGCTCAGTCGAAGAAGCAGAAAAATTGTTAAAGGCAAATGCTATTGAAGAGGTTGGAGATTTTGCCAAATTAGATATTTTTCGAAAATTACGCACTGGCGTTGTTGAGGTTATTTACGCGGAAAATAAAACCCCTCAGATGATTATAGAAATAATTTCTACATTCTTAAAAAGAAATAAATTTGCAATCGTATCAAGGTATAAAGACGAACAGAAGGCTTTAATTTTTAAAGAATTTGGTGGTAAAGAAGAAATATCATTAGATGTTAACGAATTGGCTAAAATTGTAATCGTAAAAGAAAAAGACTTCAAATTTAAAAAGAAGGGTGGAAGGATTGGGATAATTTCAGCCGGAAGTTCAGATATCCCTATTGCTGAGGAAGCGAAAGTAATTGCAGATTCAATGGGCTGTAAAGTATTTACCAGCTACGATTTAGGAATTGCTGGTATTCATCGTCTTTTTAAACCTCTCAGTGAAATGATTAAAGAAGATATTCACGTAGTAATTGTATGCGCAGGGATGGAAGGAACCTTGCCTGGAATTGTTGCTGCCCTCGTTGACATTCCGGTAATAGGAGTTCCCATATCTAGTGGATACGGATTAGGAGAAAAAGGTATTGGTGCTTTAACAACCATGCTTCAATCATGCTCACCAGGATTATTAGTAGTCAACATTGATAATGGGTTTGGAGCAGGTGCTTCTGCTGCTTTAATAGCTAATAGCATCGCAAAATAAATTTTTCATTTAAGAGTTTCTTCTTACTATTTGTAAGAGATTACAAATTTTGTATATTTTTATAATAAGTTAATTTAAGATTATTATATTCTTAAAATAAAAATTAAAAAAACTATTATAAAAAATGTGTACGTTATGGCACCTACAGCTGCGTCTCTTGAAGCGTTATCGAAATTGAGACAATTAAATCCTGTAACAGGATGGTATGTTGTTACTCTTTTAGTCATTGTTTTATATATCTACGGTGTAGAAATCAAAAAAGCAAGGGAGACTAACAATTGGAGCACTGTCTTTGCTGGATTAACATTATTAGGTCTTGACCTTATTAATGAAATTTGGAATGGCTTAGTATTTGCCTTTTCAAATTATTCTGCGTTTTGGACTACACCAGGATCAAGTGCTTATATAATTTTAATTGGTTGGAACATAGAAATAGCATTTATGTTTTCGATCGGAGGTATTGTCTTCGCAAAATTTCTACCAAATGACAAAAAAAAGAAAATTTTAGGACTTCCAAATCGCTGGGCTATGGCAATCGGCTTTACACTGTTTTCAGTGTTTGTTGAGATTCTATTGAATTGGGGCAATTATTTAATATGGGAGTATGTGTGGTGGAACTGGTACAACCCCATTTTAATCTTTCTTATAGGTTACTTTCACTTTTTTGTGGGAGCATTTTATGTGTATGACCTTCCCGAAAGAAAAGAAAAAATTAAGGTAGTAGGACTTATCTACGGAATAGCTATCGTTCTTTTATGTATCTTTGGTCCCTTATTGATGCCTCTTGGTATCTTTTAGCTAATAAAAATCCTTTTTTTTTTTATTTTTTTTCTCAAATAACTATTTGAACTATTTTTTGCGGTATCCAAATGAAGATAATTCAGAACTGACACCGATTTTGACCATTTTACACCTTTTAAATTGAATGTGAAAGTATATATATTTAGATTAACATAATTAATATTGAAATTACTAATTCTAAATATAAAAAAAACTAACATACTATAAAGTTGAGACCGATGGTCGCAACAATTGATAATTTTGAAAAGTCTAAAGAATTTTTTAAAAGTGGCGATATTCTTAATGCCTTAGAGAGTTTTATTAAATCATTAGATCATTTAGATACTTCGAAAGACGCTAAAAAAGAAGAGTTAATTATGTTTTTGGAAAATCTGTTACAATATAGCAAGGATAACAATCTTAGAAACGAAGAAGCTATGGTTTTAAGAGCTCTAGGAAGAACTCATTCTAAATTTAGAAATCATGTAGAAGGGTTAAAATATTCGTATCAGGCATTAAAAATTCAAAAGAAAATAGGGAGAAAGTTAGATATTGCTGAGAGTTTAGTTTTTATTGCTGAAGACCTCGAAATTTCAGGTAATTCTGACGAATGCATAAAATCTTTTACTGAAGCTGCAGAAATATTTCATGATTTAGGGAAACTAGATAAAGAAATAGAAATCAAAAACGAAATTAACCGGTTGGAAGTTTTTTCTGAACAAATAGTTAAAGATGAATTTAACTTAAAAAAATTCAATATAGATAACTACTAAATCAATCCAAGTATGGCCACTAAATTTAAAAAAATCCTTTTTTTTTTTAATTTTATATAAAATGAGTAAGCTGCGGCTATGAATTAGTCTTGTAAAGCATTTCTATCACATTTTGACAATAAAACAGTATTTCTTTAACAGGTAGAGATGTATCTTTGCTGATTACTCTTAAATCTTCAAATTCAGGTTTTACATTGATGACTTCCGTTTTTTCTCCTTTTTTAATAAACGAGATTTTAAAATTCAGTTCATACCATTTACCATTAATTTCTATTTTTTCATTCACAATCTTACGATCGACGCAAACACGCTTACTTGAATAGAATCTTACACCAAGCGTACCCAACTCTCTTAAAGTTTTAAGAATAAGATCATAACTGTGAGAAGGTTCACAAATGATTTTGATGACGTGACCTGGGCGATTTTTCTTAGTAATACTTGGGATTATTTGAATGTCTAGAATATCTTCATTTCCTAAAATATTTACAAAATTGCCTAATATTTCTCCTGATACATCGTCTACAGCTGTTTCTAGAATGTTAACTTCCTCAATATAATCACTTATAGGATGCAACTCATTAGAACGCATCAAATGCTTTCTCTCTCCGTAAAATAAACGAAGTGTATTCGAAAAAGCGTTAAACTCCTTTTGGCCGGTCCCACAGGACATCTTTAGCAAATTCATAGAAGGAACAAATTCTGAATGAGTAGGATTTAAATTTACCAATAACGCTGCTCCAGTAGGAGTTACTAGTTCCGCTTCAATAGGTCCTCCCTTTATAGACAAATTAGAGTTTTCTAATATTTTTACTGTAGCTGGAGCAGGGATAGGCAAGATTCCGTGAGCACTTTTTATTTTTCCACCACCAAGAGGTACTTCGCTACAATAATATGAGAAATCTGTGTCAAATCCTCCTAGAGTATCAATTACTTTTGTCACTCCCAAAATATCAATTAGTGTGTCAACTGAACTTAATTCGTGAAGGTGTATATTTTCAATTGATTTTCCATGAACTTCAGCTTCGGCTTTAAATAAGGTGCTTAAAACATTCCCTGCAAACTCTTTAGCTGGATTCGAAAAATAGTTATTATTAAGATACTCATTGAGAGCGTTCGAAAGATCATCCGGAGTTCTATGAATCCTAGATTCCTCTATTATTATCTCAAGTCTATTAGTTTCTATACCCATCCTTTTAACGATCTTTAGATCAAGTTCTAATTCAGATACACCTTTTAACCTATTCTTTAAATCTTTCAAATTTGTGATAATTTGAGTTGGATCAGGTATTAAACCTAATAACGATGCTAATAACATATCCCCCGAGATTCCTGAGTTAGTTAAATCAAAATATATAGATTTCATCACATGCTCACTCTCATGATTAAAATAGGTGAATTTATACCTAGTAATATAAATAAAATAACAATACTAAAAATAATAAACCGTTGTTATTTTATAATAAATTGTACTTAATTTCAATTTAATAGTTATAAATTTAAGATTAAAAAAATGGTTAGTTATGAGTGAACTTCAGACTATCAAATGTTACTTAGATCAAATACCAGCAACTTTTATAAAGTTGTTAGGTATAGATCCACCAACTGGAATGATTCCAGAGCCCGTCAAAGAGGTTGTTGATCTCTATCATGGTATTGAACGAATAAGTGTAAGTATAATTGATAATTTTGGTTTATTTGAACTCACATTTAATAAACCCGAATTTATGATAACAAATTCTCAGGTAATGTTGCTTCTCTCCACCAAAAACCCTTATACTTTAGGCGTGTTACATCAAATGATGTATGGAGGATTCGAGTTTGAACCCAATGGATTTCATTTATTAAGATACTTAAACGAACATGGAAAGAAATCATGCTTTGTTGGAAGAAAAAAAGACATCGCTAGATATGATGGAGGAACTCATTCGATTCCGAAAGAAACGGATATGGCTACATGGGTTGAATCTGCGAAGGTTATTAATAATTTTGAAATGTCTTGGATGCATTATTTAGATTTTGAAAATCTTCACAAACAACAACAAGCATTAAAACAAAGAACTCCTGAGGACTTGATTGATAAATTAATACTTCGCACTGATAAGTGGATTTTAGGAAATTACAAACAACTTAGAAATAACTCTCTAATGGTAATTTTAGGCGATCATGGGAGAGTTAAATTAAATTTAGAGTATTCTGGCAAGATAGCTCAATGGCGGGAAGCTAGCGTACCGATAGCTATTATAATTAGGAAATAAGTATATCCTATTTTTATAAAAACTAAGATGTCTAAAATGGAAGAATATAAGCGTTTTACAGTTTCACTTCCTAAAGAATTATACGACAAATTTGAAGCTTTCAGGAATAATATTGGTATTTCGAGATCAGATAGTATAAGGAAGGCAATGTATTCTTTAATGGCTAGTGAAGAGAATATTACGAAAGCTTCTGGAACTGTTGTTGGTTGCATTCCAATAATTATGCTTCATGAACATTTTACAGATAAGCATGAAAAGGAAGATTCATCAGAACATTCTCATGAAATTAATCATGACGATAAACACCATGATCACGAATACGATTCTAGACCAATTTACGCCTCTGTTCAACAAACGGATGAAATCCTGAAAAATGATATACAACATCATTTCTATGATGTTATTACATCAACTTTACATGTACATCTTGAATTTGAAAAATGTTTAGAAATTATTGCAGTGTCTGGACCCTTTGAAAGAGTAAAAAAACTTAAAGAAGCTTTACAAAGATTAAGGAGCGTCGTATCGATACAATTTTTTATCACTGATAAAGAATTTTGATTTAAAATTAAGTAGCACCATATAGAATGATAATCTTGCTTAAAAGGAAGAGAAAAGAATAAAAATTTTTCTTCAAACAAGAAAAGAATAAAGATAAGGCGATTTATGAAGTTTTTTTTATTCTATTTGGTCGTGTTTATTGTGTGTGTTATAACTACAATAACAGAATTTCAATAAGAATAAACATACATTGGGAAATTAGTAATTTTTCAGAAATAAAAAAAAAGAATTATTTAATTAATAAAAAAATTTTACCTTGTAGATGCTTATGAACAATAAATTTATAGACCGAGAGAGGATTTTCTTTATAAATCCTTTTCTTGGACTGTCTTTCTACCGTTCGCTTTTGCTCGTTTAATCGCTTTATCAAGAATATCAATTAAAGCATCATTGAGTGCTGGACCATCAATTACATCTCCAGATGTGTTACAATCTTTTGATTTGATGTATTCTCGAACTTTGGACTTAACAAAAAGGACATCTACGCTTGGTTTCTTTGCCATTTTTTATTCCTCCGTTAATTATTTAAATATGTTTTAAAAATAAATTTGTGTTTAATGTTATATATATGAGTTCTGCTCATATTTAAAGTTAGTTGAAAAAACATCATAGGAGGTTAATATTTTGGGTGTACCAGCGATCTAAATTAAATTGAAATTTAACATGGTGTACTCAATGATCTTTAGGATTTGTGCATAATCAATGTAAATCATATGCTAGAGTTGCTACTTATGGAGTATCTTCTAACTTGAAAGTATGAGGGATGTTCAAGCTATTTTAAATTAGAATTAGATCATATGAACTTACTCACCTAATTTTGATTAGATGGATTTTTCTAATTTTAAAAATTAACAGTTTTAACTATGAATAACGAATCAAAAAGTAGGAAAAATTATTATCAAGCTTTAGTATGAATTTTAAAAATTCTGTTCTCACAAGAGCACCTACAAGAATTTGCGACATTGGAGGATGGACAGATACGTGGTTTTATCCAAAAGGAGCTGTATTTAGTTTTTGCGTGGATCTCTATAGCTATGTAAGACTTGTTGAAAATAGAAGTAAGACGATAAATATTTTTGCTGAAAACCTTAAACAAAGTGCTGAAATTCTTAATTTAAAGAAAATTGAATACAATGGTGTTTTGGATTTATTAAAATCAGCGATTAAAAGAATGAATATAGAAAATGGATTAGATATCTTTGTGAGAGCAGATGCACCACCGGGATGTGGAACAGGTACTAGTGCGAGTGTTGCAGTTACTTTAATTTCTGCCCTCGCCACTTATAAACGATTAAATATGGATCAAAACAGTATTGCTGCTTTAGCGCACAAACTCGAAACTGAAGAACTTGGACTTGAAAGTGGAGTTCAAGATCAGTATTCCGCTGCATTTGGGGGAATTAATTTCATGGAAATTGATTATCCAGAAGTAACGCTAACCAAAATAGAACTTGATGAGAATCGTATTCTAGAACTTGAAAATCAGTTTATCTTAGTTTATTTTGGATCAAGAAGTTCTAGTCAGATGCATAATGCTGTTATAAGTAATTATCAAAACCGAGATGAGGCTACAATCAATGCTTTTGAAACCATAAGACAGTGTGCTTATGAAATGAAAGCTTCGATTAATTCCGATATAGATGTCATTGGAGATCTTATCAATAGAAATTGGGAAGCTCAGAAATCTCTCCACCCCTTAATGATAAATCCCATAGTAAGTAAAGCAGAAAAAATTGCTAAGAGTAACGGTGCTATAGGGTTTAAATGTAATGGTGCAGGCGGAGGTGGTTCAGCTACCATTCTAGCTGAATGTGGTCACGAATATCAGATTAAAAAAAAATTAATTGAAAACGGTTATACAATATTGCCATGTAAATTCAGTTTTACTGGCGTTAGAAGCTATGATAAGTAGGGTTTCATTATATAAAGAAACTAATTCTACTTTCATTTCTATTTGTTGATCTTTAATTTATATCAGAGAGGATGCAAAAGTTTGAGCTTTTTATAGTTTTAATATAAAAATCTATCATGGGAATTCCCGATCACTCGGCAATAGTATCGAGGATAAAACAAACGCCTGAAAAATTAAAAATTCACAATTTATTTATTTTCAATAAATCAGGTATATGCATTTACGGATTAAACCTTACAAATCTTTACCCTATAGAGCAGGAACAGCTTATTTCTTCTTACTTTACCGCCCTAATGTCGTTTACCAAGGAATTGATTGGAGATAAAATCAAAACAGTGGAGATGGGGGGTGAAATAAAGCTCGTCGTGTTTGAAAAAAAAACGCTATTTTACAGTATTCTTTGTAGTACAATTGAAAATTTAGAGTTTCTTGAAGAGTTAATTTCCAAAATTGAATCGCAATTTTTGAATTATGTTAAAAAAAATAACATTAGAACGGATTTAGAATATGTTTACGATGAGCATTTAAACTATCTTATAGAGGATATTATCAAGGAGCCTTTTACCAACAAATTAGATATCGGTAAACAAAAAGAAGTAATAAATTTTCTAATCGATTTTAAATCAAATGACGATATCAAAGGTGTTATTCTTCTAACTCATAGAGGAAATGTAATTTACTCATCAATGAATGACAATATATTGAAGCCATTCTTAAAAGAAGTGGATTTTAGGGTGAAAATATCGAATAATTCTATTTTAAAATTATTTTATACCTCTAAAAATAAGGAGTTAATTTTTTCTGAAAATGTGAACGATTTGTTTATAGTTATTCTTATTTTTGAAAGTAAAATTAGATTTGGAATAGCTGAGTTTTATTTACAAAAAGTAGTAAGAAAAATCAAGAACTTAATTGGAATTTAACTTATGATAGTGTTAAGGTAATACTATAAAATCTAAAACCTTCGCACTTGAAATGGAGAAACTGTAAACAATGATTCTTTATTATTTATAAAATACAAATTAAAATATCTTAATAAATAATAAAATGTAAAAACCTAAAGTGAAATTTAACATGACTAAATCAGAAGAGGGATTAAAAACAGCATTTGCTGGTGAATCCCAAGCCAATCGGAAGTACTTGGCTTTTTCGAAAAAAGCTGAGCAAGAAGGTTTTCCCGGTGTAGCACGCTTATTCCACGCTGCTGCTGCTGCGGAAACGGTGCATGCACATAATCACCTGCGAGTCTTAAAAGGCATCAAATCAACCGCTGAAAATTTAAAAGAAGCAATTGAAGGGGAATTTTATGAGTTTACAAAAATGTATCCGGAATTCATAGAATATGCAAAAACTGATGGAAATGAAAGCGCTGAGCGTTCTTTTAATTACGCTAATGATGTCGAAAAAGTACACCATGAATTATTCAAAAAAGCATTAGAATTACTAGAAAATGGGAAAGATTTAGATGACAAACCTATGTATGTCTGCGCTGTTTGTGGATATACCCATGAAGGAGACCCTCCAGATACATGCCCCGTTTGTAATTCTCCTAAAAAAGTTTTTAATAAAATCGTTTAGAAACTTATTTTTTTTTAAATTATCCAAGGTTTATAACCATCCTGTATTTTACGGAAATAATCATCAAAAGAGAATCCCAATTCCTTTTCAACCCTTCGCAAAGCTCCCATGGTTGCCCCATTAGCGTAATACCGTAAGAGCAATTTGGAAATAGAAGAATCACCCAAGGAAATAAGTGTTTGTAATCTCGCAGCATTGATTGTTCTTTTTGTATGTTTAAATTTAATTTTAATGGAAGAGAGACTTTTTAATTCTTCTTCTAAAGTTTTAAATCTCTGTATTAGAACATTTAGATTTTCAGATAGATAATAATGACACTTATTTTCATAGGGAGTGTTTAATTTAGGAATGAATGGGTTAATATTTACTTTTAGTTGATTTCCAGTAAATCCTAGCTTTTCAATAGACTTTAAGAGAGTGACTATTCCTAAAATGTCGTCATCAGTTTCCCCGGGCAAACCGATTAGAAAATAAAATTTTATATTTCTAATTTTGGACTTGCGAATCATTTCTATAGCGTTCAAAATTGAGTTGTTTGAAATTTTTTTGTTTAATTCATATCTTAGCGAATCATTTCCTGTCTCAGGAGCTATTGTAATAGTTTTTACACCGCTTCGCTCAAGGATTTGAATAATTTGGGGTGTAAGATGTTCGATTCTAATAGAAGGTATACTAAATTTTTTACCAGAATTAAGAATAAACTCACAAATTTCAGAAAATTTTGGATGTGAAGAGACACATGAGCCTATAAGGCTAAATTTTTCAAAATTTGAATATTTCAACCCATTTTTAATTGATGTAATAATTTCCTTGAAACTTTTATTTCTGAATGGATAGTTATGAAAAGAAGATAAACAGAACTTACAGCAAAAAGGGCACCCTCTATTTATTTCAACAAAATAGTTTTCTTCAAAAATTTTTTTGATTTTATCACTTTTCGATAATAGTTGGTATGTTGGAGTTGGTGATTGATTCAAATTTTCCAATACTGCACGATTTGTAGGATTATCGATACTTGGGATATAGATACCTTCAATTTTTGAAACTAAGTTAAAAAAATCTTCAATGGGATAATTTTTAGATTTGAAATCTAAGAATTCATCGAAAAAGAATTTCAGGTTTGGTTCTGCATCTCCAATAAAAAAAAGATCAAATACTTTGCTCATTGGTAAGGGATTAGATGTTATAGCGGGACCACCGCCTATTACTAGAGGATAAGGTTCTGATTTTTGAGATAAATGGTTTAATCGTTTTTCAGATTCCAAAGGAATGTGTGCTTTCTCCAACATCCAGAGGATGTTTTTGAAATTGTTTTCATAATGAACGGAAAATCCTAAGATATCAAAAGCTGTAGGTAATAACTTAGTTTCAATGCTTCGAATGCGATTGATAGGGGAATAATCGTCAGAAGCGGGATATTTTATATTCTCTGGAAGGAAAAATCGTTCACACACATAATTTGGATTTGAATTAATCATAAAATAGAGCAATCTAATAGAATAAGAAGACATACCCAGCTGATAAATGTTCGGATATATTAATCCAAACGATAAATCAATTTTTCTCCAATCTTTAATAATTAGATTTTCTTCAAACATACAGAAATTACCATAATTTGTTAGAACTTTGTACGATCATGAATCTCACTTTAGTTCTTTTAATAATTTCTTAATTTCTTCAACAATTAAAGGTAATACTCTCCCAATTTTATGATTAATCACAACCTCTGCTTTCTCATCTAAATCTGTTGGCTGATCGTTTACAATTATTAACTTTCCCTTTTCTCTTAAAGTATATAACGGTAAGTCACACACAGGAGCGACTGAAAGAGAGGACCCCGTAATTAGCATTACATCTGCCTTCTGAGCTAAAGCTTGAGATTGGTACATCTCGAACCGGGGTAGACCTTCACCGAACAATACAACCGAAGGTTTGAGGGGAGCAGCGCAAAAGTCACAGATAGGTCCTGTTTTCTTCTCTCTTTTTAATTTTCGATATATTTGTTCTTTCGTATAAGATGCTCTACATCCTAAGCAGCTAAACCTATTGACACTTCCGTGGACTTCATAAACTATTACAGAACCAGCCTGTTGGTGAAGTTCATCGATATTTTGAGTGATTATCGCTTTCAATATGCCCATATCTTCGAGTTCCGCAAGAGCGTAATGTCCTAAATTTGGTTTAGCTTTGAATATATTCGGAGCAATCTTTTGAGCCATTTCCCAAAATTTCTTGGGATTTCTAAGAAAAGATTTGATGTTTCCATAAATTTCCGGTTTGTATTTTTCCCAAAGACCTCCTTCGCTCCTAAAATCAGGAATTCCAGATTCTGTAGAGATTCCCGCCCCAGTTAACGCTATTGCTTCTTTTGAATTAAGAAGCAAATTTGCTGCTTGCTGAATTTTCTTTTTTTCAAGTAAATTAATAATTTTCATATACTTTGGTTAAAATTGCTAGATTAGGAATTGAATATCGATACAATACTCTAATGGCTCGATTATTTTTATTATATTTTTAGAAATTATTAAAAGTTACTTGTTATAGACGTACAGAAAAACTATAAAATTCCTAAAATTAAAATACGTCTTAAATTTCTTCTATTTAAACTTAATTCGAACAAAAAGAATTAAATTTTATTTAAATTTAAGTTCTTAAAGGGATATTTTAAGTATTTAACGATTGTCTTTTTAGAATATGATTACTGGGTTCTCTATAATCTTAGATGATGATGTGTTATACATTTCAAATGAAAACAAGTATCCAGCATTTGAAATAGTATTATTTGTAAAGAAATTAATAAGTAGTCTTAATCCCAAAAATTTTTGGCGTTTAACTAACCTCTATTTCGAAGGAGAGACTGGTAAAGAACGAATGATAATAAAACACATTGTCACTGAGAATGATCAAAACCTTTTTTTTTGTATTACAGGTGATTTCCTTTCTAATTCTGAAGAAGTTTCCAAGCTCATGGCAGAATATTACGAAAAAGTTACATTGAACTATAATACGGTAGAATTTATTCAAAAAGCCTCAAAAAATTCTGAATTTTCCAAAATCATCAAACTCATTACTGCTTATCTTTGGGATAAATATCGAGAGCCATTGGAAGATGAAGATATAGAGTTACAATGTTCTAATGTGGAAAATAAAATAATTTATTGTGGAATTTCTTCTCAAGGATTACCAATTATTTCACAATTATACGATAAAACACTTCTACACAACTTTCACAGAGAAATCACAAATGAAAATATAGAATTGCTTAGCTCAAATATTTCTGCTAAATTAGCCACGATAGCTATGAATACTCAAATCAGAGCTAAAACTAACATTAAGGAAGTTCACTTTGATGATTTAGGGGACAACGGATGCAAAAAACTAATTCTTTATAGTAATATTAACGATTACTCCTTAGATTTCATTGCTTCAGGGGATTTTGTTAAAATTAAGGAAATTTTCAAACAATTGGAAGAGAGCTTCTCCAAGGAACAAGTTCTAAAGAACGAATTTATGGGTGATTTAAAACCTTATAGATTTTTAAAAACTCATCTCGATGATATGATCCTTCAATTTGATCAATAATTCCTAAATTTCTAAATAAAATGTTTCTTTCTTATTCTTATGAAAGCTGTTATTTTAGCAGCAGGAAAGGGTACACGGCTTACTCCCATCACATCTCTTAGGCCAAAACCAATGATTCCTATTGGAGGTAAGCCATTATTAGAACATACTATATTAAACTTAAGAGATATAGGAGTTCAGGAAATTTTAATAATCGTTGGATATAAAGAAGAAATTATTAAGAATTATTTTGGTAATGGGTTATCTAAATTCAATGTTAAGATCGATTATGCTACACAATTAGAACACCTAGGGACTGCTCACGCTTTTGGTTTTGCTAAAGATTTCGTAGGAGACGATGATTTCTTTCTAATGTATGGTGATTTATTAGCAGATCCACAAGTATTTAAAGAAGTTCTAGAGATTTATAAGAAAAGTAGCTGCGAAGGATTGATTTCATTATTTGAAGTCGATAATCCACAAGAATATGGGATTATCTCCTTAAACAAAGAAGCCTTTGTTGAAAAAATAACTGAAAAACCTTCCGTAGAATTAGATCTCGGGAATCTAGCAAATGCTGGAATATTCATCTTTAACCCTTTAATATTCAAAGCTATAGAATTGACAGAATTATCAATACGGAATGAATATGAGTTTACTGATTCAATGCAAATCTTGATTGACCAGTTAAAAGGAAAGATTAAAGGGTATGTTATAAAAGATTTATTCTGGAGTGATATCGGATTACCTTGGCACCTGTTAGAAGCAAATGAATTCATTTTAAAAAGAATAAAACCCTGTGTGGAAGGAAAACTTGAAGAAAATGTAATTGTGTCAGGCAATGTTTTCATCGGAAAAAATACTTTAGTTAAATCAGGTTCTTACATCCAAGGACCTTGTCATATCGGCGAAAAATCATTAATTGGTCCAAATGCGTATATACGACCATACACATATATCGGTAATGATTGTCACATCGGAATGTCTGAGGTTAAGAATTCGTTAATTTTCTCAAATACCTCTATTCCTCATTTTAATTATATTGGTGATTCAATAATATGTGAAAATGTTAATCTCGGTGCTGGTACGAAAATTTCTAACCTAAGATTTGATGGTAAAAGTATTTCAATGATTATCAAGGAAAAATCAATCGATTCAGGGAGGAGAAAATTAGGTGCTATTATCGGACCAAACTCACAAACGGGAATTAATTCCAGCATAATGTGTGGTAAAATAATAGGACGAGATTCGATAATAGGTGCTAATACGCTTGTAAATGAAGATATTCCATCAAATACAATATATTACAAAGATGAAAACGGGATAATAAAAAAGCATAGAAAAACATGATATAATTGGATTTAATAATCCTAAGTTAAGTTTTAGAAAGCTTCCTAACACTTATTCGTTCTGTTCTTTTTATGTCGCTTTTTCGAGATCGCTTGACATCAACTTCGACTACCTCAAAGTCTTCATCTCTAGCTATGTATTCTGTATCTTCTCCACCCTCTGGAACGCTTACCAATTTACATTTAATGATAGCACAGTTAGATAGGGGATAAATAGTTTTAGCTATTCTTATGATTTGATTGGTAAATTCTTTATGAATCATTCCAGTAATGAACTTTTCATGGTTTAATGTTTTTGCGAACTCTTTTAAAATTTCTCTCATGATTTTACGAATTACAATCTGTTGCGAACTTCGGGCTCGATTTATGGTAGTGCATATAATTGTTAATCTATAGACATATTCATCTTTAGTAGTTAGATTGATTATTGTTTGAATTTTAGAGCTTCCTCTTCCGATTAATGATCTAACATAATCGTTTGTATAGGAATGCCCTAAAAACACAGATTGTGCTTGCTTTGCTTCTTGATTAACTTGGACTACTTTAAATTTCAATTTTAAACTTATATCGTCGTAACGGTTCGTAAAATCATATAATAAGGTTTCAATGGTTCTACCGTTAATGTTATTTTCCATTCCAATTATTTCGCCAATTGGCTTAAAATTGAAGCTTTTCGGGGCGATGACAGTATACCATTCTTTATCTTTAAATGAAACTCTCCTTAATTTTGACTTCTTCTTTTTTACTTTCTGACTCATACCTTATGCTACCTCATCACTATTGTCCTAATTTTATCCGGGTCGTACTTAAAATCACTAGCTAGTAATTTTTTACCCTTGTAATACTTGATAAGTCTATAAATCTTGCTTTCTGTACGTTGTAAACCCAGTTTTGAATGCAAATCTTTATGGTTTGATTCCAAATGTTTTCTTAAATTAAGAGCTTTTTTTACTAAATTAGTTAAGTCTTCTGGTAGAGGAGTTTCAATGTCATTTTCTTTAATTATTTGTGAAATTGATTTACCGGTGACTACTTTCACTAAAGGGATGCCATAAGAATCTCTTAATATTACGCCTATTAGGGATTGAGAAACCCCCTTTCTAGCTAGTTTAATGACTTCGTTTGATACTTCTTCAGACGAAAGTTCTACCCACACAGGTTTTTCTAATCTAGCTGGGCGTGTACTTCCAGACTTCCCTTTCTTTCTTGAGTGCATTCGAGCCATTTTTTGCGTCCTAGTTTATGAATAATTTAATAATAGTAATTTTATTGATGAACAATATAAAGAATCATGTAAATTAAAATTTTTGAATTTAATAATTAAAACCTTATTAATCTAAATATATCATAGGAAATTATTGTACTTATGAAACAAGAAAAAGAAATAATTTATTTTATTACTGGGAATAATCATAAGTTTAAGGAAATTAAAAAATTGTTCCAAAAGGAAGAAATAGATTACGATTTAAAGCAGAAAATCGCTGCAACTATTGAAGTTCAAGCATCTAGTATTAAAGAAGTTGCTCTCTTTAAACTTAATAGTATAAAAACAAATTTTAATAACTCTTATTTTGTTGAGGATGCGGGGTTTTTTATTGATGATCCTCTCAAAGGATTCCCAGGAGTATATTCCAAGTTTGTATTTAACACCATAGGTAATAATGGTATATTAAAACTCATTAATAATTATGGAAACACTGCTGCTCATTTTGAAGCTGTAATAGCGCTTTATTTTCAACCATTAGATAAAATTTTTACCTTTGAGGGATCAGTTGAGGGAAAAGTTTCAAAAGAAATTAAAGGTACAAGTGGCTTTGGATATGATCCTATTTTTATTCCTAATGAATTGCCTAACAATACTTTTGGTGAATTATCTACGGAAGAAAAAAATTCTATTTCGCACAGAGCGAAAGCTTGGCAAAAACTGTTAATTTTTCTCAAGAAGTATCAGTAATTATTTTAGAACGTTTGACGAAATATATCCATTACAGATTGCCTACTCAATTTAATGAGGATCAAATACATCCCCAATATCCCGAAAAATATGGATAGAGAGAATACTCTAATTAAAACATCCACAGGGATTGAGAATACAATAGGCATTTCAGTCATAAGTCCTAAATTTGTTTCCATTAAATATGCACAAAAAGTGCCGATTAATGTTCCCATCGTTCCGCTACTCAACATAATAATCAAACTTTCAACCAAGAAGAGATTCCTTACGTTTCTTGTTTTCATACCCATAGACCTTAAAATACCAATTTCAAACTTTCTTTCTAACATTACTGCGTACATTGTGCTTACTAAACCAAAAATTGCAATAACTATGGCAAACCAGAGTACAACTTCCATTAAACTGCTTTGTCGTTCAAACATTGATTCCATCATTTTTACTTTTGTTATCGCATCGTCAAGAAAATAATCTTTCCCTGTGGTTATATCACGTATTTCCTCTTTAGTATCTTCAATTATGACTTCAGAATCATCTTTAAGCTTGATAAAAGCTTTGTCAACTACCATATTTGCGTTCCATTGATCCTTAACATTCATTAATCTCATATAGTTATCTAAAGAAACCATAATCCCTCCACCTTCAGCAGTCGCTTCTGTAGTTCTAAAGTTATAAAATCCTGGCATGCCACCAGAAATTCCAACAACACGGAATAATGTAATATTTCCAGGGTCGTTTGGAGTTTGAGGGTTGTATAATGTCAATCGAATATATTCTCCGACATCATCAATACCAAAAACAGTCGCAAGAGACTTAGCGATGATACAAGTATTATTTTCCCTAAAGATTTGACTAAATGAATAATTAAATCCACTTCCCGGACTACTCCAAATCATCAAATCATTATCCATTAATTTATAATAATTTTTCTCAATACCAATAAATCCTACTTCTAGACTATCAAAATCTGCTAGATCTGCCGCTTTTACTTGATATTTCTCTTCCGCTTGTTCAGTGTAAAACTCAAGTATGTTAATAAAAGCATCATTAATAGAGTCCTCATCAAAGCCACCTCCGCTCTCGCTAAAGTCGAATAAAATCGATAAAACGGAAGTTATGTCAAACATATTATACAAGGATATAGCGATTTCGTCTATTCCGTCAATAGAATTGAATTCTTGAATCGTATCGAGAGTAATTGCGTTAGTTTCGGGATCTATTCCCTGATTGATTAAAACTAAATCGGAACCATATTGGAATTTTAAATTTGTTGACAAATTCTGTGATTCCATTTCTGTGACGCTAGTAATAAAGAAAATGAAAGAAAAACTAATCGCAAACATTACAATAGTACTTGTATTCCGTCTTCTGTTTCTTTTTAGCGATATTTTAATAATATGAGCATATTTCTTAATAAAAGGAGTGAAAGCTCCAATTAACAGGCTTTGTATGATTGGTGTAATACCCACTGATGCGAAGACCATCCCAATTAATATAGCAGCAATAAGACCAATAAATAGACCGGCAATCAGCATCATATCACCCGACACAAATACGCTTGGTAATAATATAAATACTAACATACCGATCGTCGCAAGTGCTGAACCAATTAAAAAAATCCTAACATTCATGCTTCCCTCTTTTTTTACTTCCCACCCTTCTTCTTTCTTGTGAAATGGCGTAATTGACTTAATAATATCAATTTTGGCAGTTTTCAATGCAGGAAATAAAGATATTACTAAAGAAACTATAGATCCCATGCAAAACGCTAAAATAACCGTTTGAGGTTGAATAACAAAATCCATATTCTGCAGGGGAAAGTCTGTTAAAGTGAACAGTGTGTCTACGACTGGCGGTGTTCCAATAAGACCTAAGATTATTCCAATAATAGATCCTACAACTCCAATCATTACTCCTTCAAAAATTACCATTTTTACAGGAAAATTTTTTTTTCCTCCTACAACTCTTAAGATCCCATATTCTCTAATTCTTTCTTCTGTAGATGTGGAAAGAATAGAATTTATTAAAATACCTGTAATAAGCATAGAAATTATCGTAATAAACCAAAAAATGATTGTCATACCTATTAGCATAAACTGTTGGGCACTTATTTCTCCTAATTTTGGCATTGCTACAGTATATTCATTAGGATCTAGTCTTTGTTGAATTCGCGTACCTATTTCCCTAACTTTTCGCTTAGTGAAATCAATGTCGCTAACAACGTAAATTGATTGTGGATTTTCAACAGTACCCATTATTAAGTTAATTTCTCCTTCCCGCTGCAAAAATGATTGAGCTTGTTCTAGATTTATAATAACCAGAGCGTTTTCTAATTCGGTAAATTTTAAGTCTTGATTACAAATAGCCACAACCTCAACATCTAAAGTATATTGCTGATAATTCATGTGGATTGTATCTCCGATACTTACATTTAAGAGCTCTGCAACCTTCCATAGTATAACACATTCTCCCATATTTGGTTTTCCAATATAAGAACTTCCTGTTTCAGTACCATTCTGATCTACCAAGTTTAAATCTCCCATTTGTCCATTACTAACTTCTTTTAAGAAATTAATGCCATAAACTTGTAACGAACCATTCGCATCAGTATTATCAGAAGATACTTTCACAAGCATCATAATTCGCGGAAATAACTCATCTACACCTTCAATATTTGTTAATTCATTATCTATTAGTGTTTCATCAAAAAAAGGATCAAACGTTAAATCTGTATTTACGGCTTTAGATATTAGTATGTCGGAGCTTCCAGTGGTACTCGTTATAATCCCCATATAATTATAAGACATCGAATCGTTGATCATACCGATTGCGGTGAGAAGAATTATTGAAATTGTAATACCACTCAAACCAAACAAAACTTTTGCCCGATCTTTTTTTATGTTTAACCAAGATTGTTGTAAAAATTGGATTCTGAGTTTTAATCTTAGTTTATATAATATGTTTTGTATACTCACTATATCACGCTTTACTTACGATTGTTTTAATTACCTATCTAATATACTAAATTTTTTACCCTTATATTCGAATTTTCTTAGAAAAATACCCTTTTCTTTTAATAATTCTTTTATTTCTTCAATTTCTCGCCTAACTAATCTAACTCCTCGACATTTTTTGTTCTTACAGTAAAAATTCTCTCCCGGTTTATCTTTAAAATACCATTTACCGCAATTTATGCAATTATATGCAATATAGATTTGATCGTGATCGCACTTCGGACACATATAGTTAAATTTACTTGATTCAAACCAAGATTGACAATACTTGCAGTGGAGGATGAAGGGATTCTTGTGTTCTTCTGGAGTTTCTATGACCTCTATTCTTTTAATGACTTTCTCTTTATCAAGTTCTTTTAACCTTAGTTTCTCCGCAAAAATGTTTCTACGGTGTCTGAAACTAAATTTACCATATTTTTCTGCTAAAAAATAAGATATAATACCTATTATGATAACACTCACAATTACTAGGAACCAAATTCCCCAAGTTTGAAAATTCATTAACCCGTTTTCTACATCGACGTGAACTACTGATTCAGCTTTATTTCCTTCTGCATCATAAGCAACGACCATTACTACATACGTCCCATCGTTATATTGAGTAGTATCCCAATCAAAGCTTAAAACCCCGGTACCGTGATTGAATTTCAGCAAACTTCTATCAACAATTTTGTCGTTGATATAGATATTAATACGATTTTCATCTATTCCAATATTATCGCTGATATTTGCCTCAATTTTAGTAATTGAGTTAACGATTTCATCACTTAGTGGTGCACTAATTTCGATCGTAGGGGCGATGAAATCTGTTGATTCATCATAACCTAAATAGATATTTGATAGTAACCACCCATAACCCAATCCTGTTGTAATGTCGTTGGAATGTAAAGTAAATTTGATTATCACAATTTCATTAGAGTATTGCGAAATATCCAATGATTCGTTTCCTGCAAGATTTTCAGAATCAAAGTAGTATTCTTTCAATATATCCCAACTTTCCCCGTAATTACTTGAGATCGAAATTGTACACTTGTCAAGTTCGTCCTGTTCCAAAAAGAATTCATTCTGTAAAGAAATTTCATAAGCAAAGTTCAAAAAGACATCGTATTCATCTCTAACATGTAAGGGGTATGTGATTAAATTAGCTTCCCAATCGGGTCCATATCCTTGTGAGAGACTACCGTAGCTTTGGCCTAAACCCCCATATATGAAGGGATTTCCAAAGCGATAATATAGATGCCAACTATTGTCTCCTTTTAACCATTGCGTTAGCTCTTTTTGCATCGGATTTCCAGTGATAAAATAATCTGATAAAGACGCAAGCGTATAATCGAATCCAATTAATTTACCACTTTGATTTATGTTAAATTCGTAAGCAATAGGATTTTGGAAATTAAATAAATTATTATCTTGATTAAAGAAATTAGTAGATGTTAAAAACTTACCATCGTATACATGAAACCTAAAAGTCAGATTAGTAAGATCGTTTAATACGATTGATTTTACGAATTTAATTCCGCGAGGGTGGAAGGAGTTAAAACTCGAGTTCCAAGCACCAAAAACATTAATCATAGAGTAATTCTGATTATTAATTTCAATAAATACATATTCGGGATAATTGTTGTCGGAATCGAAGTAATATACCGAAAATGCGATTCTGTCGTATTTAAATCCTTGGATATCAGATATATTTTCATCTACATTAAAATCTATTTCAGGAGCTTGAAAGTTCGTATAGTTCTCTAGCGAGAAATAAGCCAACGTAAATCCTTTATAATTAATAGGATCGTAATCTTCATCTAATTCGGCTATAAGCCTGAATTGGACGTAATTTCCAATATATTGAGTTATATTTATTTCATCTAGAAACCAGTCCCTTTCTTCATTTGAATATGTTCTCAATGTAATCCATCCCGTCCAATTAGGATTTATCTGTAAATACATGAAATCACCCGAATTTAAGCTCGTTCTTAGCCCTATTTTAGCAACGACTTGCGTATTGTTCTTATTGATGTGGGTTATATTAAACAAGGGACTTCTTAATGTCCCGTTAGGAAAGGGATTTGTTATTATATATGGTTGGTAGGTATAATTTAATGGAAAATTATGATCTCTCCCGAAATATAATGCTGACCAATTTTCAGAATATAAGGTGGAACGATTGTCATTCTGATTACTCTGATTCAACAATCCCCAACCTGTTCCATTATATGTCCATCCATTAAAACCATCGTTAAAATCCTGGAGATATGGAAATGCCTCACTATCATCCGGAAATTCGATATTGATATTTAATAACTCAGATAGTGGATATTTTGCATGGTGAGATCCATCACTTGCGTTAAAATAGTAGTAATATTTTCCCGGTGTAGAAAATTTAACAAAATCACTTCGAAAAACGGCTCCATCAGTGTAATTATCATCAAAAGCGAAAACTTGAGTCATTGCATACTTTTTTGAAGTATTTACAATATACAAATATACTTCTTGAGGAGGTACATTTGAAGTATCGTTATCAAAATATTCTATGTAAAACCAATAATTATCAATAGTATAATTCTTAGCGGGCTCATTTCCATAAAATTGTTGTAGACTGATAACCGTATCATTTTTTGCCCCTCCGAAATAATTTATCTCGGTCATTTTTAATTCTGGAGTGAAATTATTAATCACGCTAGAAACATTCAAAGTAAAGTTACTCTTCCCTGAAATAGCTTTAACTATTACTATACATTCTGTTTGGTTATATTTTGGTGTGAAGTAGAAGAAATCTGAGTCCCCATACCACTTTTGTGCTGCTTGCAATAACAGTGGTTCTCCAAACCGGTTTGATTCATTTGCATATAGAAATAAATCTAAATCTGCACTACCATCTACATTTGATAGATTGAAAATGTATTGAACATCTTCAATTAAATGCACCTTTCTTGCAAACACATGATTTTCCAAGGGATTTAATTCTGAGCTTGTCAATTCGTAATTAATGGATTCATTTATCTCAATTTGTTTAGTTAAGGCATCAATCGCAGCTTGAACATTCATCCTTCCATATCCTTCATGGACATCTTTCAGGTTAGTTAATAAACCATTAAAAAGATTTGGTGAGTAATCACTTTCATCTATTTCTGTTTTAGGATCGTCCTCTCTTTCGAGATTTGTTTCTGATGCAGTCATGAGTAATATAGCTTTTAACATTTTTACCCATTTCGTAAGATTCTGGTTATTCCATTCAGCCCAACTCCCCCATTTCGCATCTATTAAAATGTTTATTACCGCAGAAACGATAGCGGTTGATATTGAAGTGCCGATCAAAGCGGTTGTATCATTAGATTTTCCATCTGCACTTACAATTGAGCGATGACCTGGGATTATACTACCTCCTGGTGCAACTATATCAGGTTTCAGAACGTTTTCTCCGACATTTCTTCCCATACTGCTATAAGAAGTTATCATGTCTTCATCGTTGATCGCACCAACAACAATTGCATTTTTATTTACGCCTAAGCTGTTAAAAGGCTTCGTACCTTCGATGCCATTATTTCCCGCAGCAATCACAACTAAAACATGATTGTCAATGACTTCATCAATTACAGCATTAATTGCAGTCACATCTTCTCCTATAGTTCCAATGCTTAAGCACACTGAAATTATATGATGGGTAGTTCTATTTTGGATTACGCTTGCCATTGCCGATATTAAATCAGACACATACCCTTGTCCTGAACTATTTACTATTCTATAACTCAGAATTTTGGTAGCGTTAGCGATTCCATTAAAATGATTATAGTTCTCATAATAAGATTCGGGAAAAAATGACATAGATATGTTGAAAGAAAAGGCTGGAGCAGTATTACTTTTTTTATGATATTTAATATAAACATCATAAATCCCTCTTTTATTAGGGGCGACATTATGAATAATTGAATAAATTTGATTAGGATTTTGGATGGTGCTCGAATTAACTAATGTAGAATTATAATACAATTCCAGCCAAAAAGTATCTATTTCATTCATCGGATAGTCGAAGCTGGAATTTATCCCAATATTTGCGCTACTTTTTGATATATTTACAGCGAGAATTTTAAGAGTATAATTTTTTGATGGTAAATAATCTTCAAATAGCTCCAAATGTGTGTAATTTCCATACATTTTAATTATAGAAGGGCTACTAGATTTATTGGTGAGGATGCCAGTGCCTGCAATAACAGAGGATATGAATGTTCCGTGACCATTTTTATCGGATATCAAATCATCGTCGACAAAATTTTGCCAACCTACAATTTTATTCTGTAAATAGGCTTGATTAGGATTAATACCGCTATCTAAAACTGCGATAGAGGAATCAGTGTCACCGTTATAACCATTGTTATACCATGTAGCATTAACTGATTGTGTTTGAGCGCTAGCATAATTCATCTGAACTTCAATTATTTCATCGGTATCGATATTAATATCGGGAAATTCACTCTTATATAAAGATAGATTTGTTAAAGGGATTGTCCCAGCAAATCCCGAGAATTCATTAAATAGTCCATTCCAATCTTCATTCTCTTTTAAAATACCACCATAAGATACAAAACTATTTTTTGCGCTTACATTGTAATTTGAATTATTAAAAAAAACTATTACGTTTCTGTTACCATTGTTTGATGTACGTAGCGTATCTGAGAAGTCTTTTTGCTTCACAAGGTTCGCACCGTATAAATCTATAGTTTGAAATTCTAAAAGAAGACTAACACCAATATTTAATCCGAGGATAAGAAGTAAAACAACAAGATATTTTGATACTTTTTTCAAATTCAAAATTCACCTCCATCTTTGATTCCTTTTTTATTATAACTCTGCTCTTTGGATAGTGAAACTAGTCGGTCTCTTAAGGTATTTTCAACTTTTAGAACCGAATCGCTGTGTGATACTTTAAAGAGCAATAATTCGTTCCTTTGAAGTTCATACTTATTAGCCTTATATTTCTTAGTTTTCCAAATGAAAATCGTTAAAATAGTAAGAGCTACAAAAGCTGGACCTAGTACAAATAAAATATTAACTTCTTCTGGGATTATCACTTTAACTTCAATAGAATTCGATCTTTCTATTACTTTTTGTAAGTAGAAGTATTCAATACTCGCAGGTTTCAGCCAGATTAAAACTTGTTTAGTCGCTTGAATTTTATAGGAAAATGTAATTTCCTCACCTGGTTGCAAACTCGGAGCAGTAAAAATAAGACTTCCGCTTATTAATTCAAACTCAATATTTGTAAAGCCAATTGCGTCACTAATGGTAATATTTTTCGCACAAATATTCCCGGTGTTAGTAACCGTTATGTTTACGGTAATAATATCCCCAATTTCTATTTGATCTTGATTAACCGATTTTATTATTGAAAAATTGATAAAACCAAGAATTAATGGCCTTGAAGAGGCAATTTGAATCGTGTTCTCCTCTAGGCAACTGAAATAATTGACTGAAGGATAGTAGTACCCTTTCCATCCAATTTTTTTTACAGAAATAGTAGAATTTATTAACTCATTGTACATAATTTCTGGCGTAACCACATTCAACTTTCCAATAGGTGCTAAGTCTCCGTATTGATCGTTAAATGCAAGTGATATATTTGGAATCATTAATCCCGCAAATCCAGTATTTCTAATATAAATTGACAAGTTAAATTTTTCATCGATATCAGGAGCTAGAGTTGTGGAATTACAATAAATCTCAATCGTCCTAATATAAGGATTACGGGATAAATAATCGATTGGAGCAGAAAAATACACATCGTTTGGATGAGACTCTAATGTTGTAGAATTTAAATTTTGAATAAATTCTAAATTGTTATAGCTAATTGTTGTATTGCTAATTGTAGCCGTATTTGGAATGTAAAAAGAAAAAGAAATTTGTTTTTTCTCAGAGGGTGCAAGTTCAAAAATAGAATACTTTAGATAGTCTTTTTCGATTGTAAAGTTGAAAGGGTTATGAATAATTCCGGGGACCATAATTGATATATTAATATTTCTTGCGATATTTGATCCTACATTGCTAAAAACTAATGTGTAGTTATTTATCACTCCCGTACTTGAACTATAGCTAGATAAGTAAGCATATGAGGTAATAGACGCCATATTGTAAGTACTTAAAGAGATGGTATTTGATATTTTAATGTATTCAACTTTACCGCTTAAAGAAGTATAAATAACTCTAGAGCCTAAAACGGTATATTCGTTAACATCTCTGTAATAAAATTCTATATCTAAATCATTAATAGAAATATTAAATTTGTTAGAATTGATTCCCTTTACTTTTAAAATAATTGAATGGTTGTTTCTATTGGCAGGATCAAAAATCCATTCAAGTGTCCCTTGGTTTTTAATAAATGTGTAGGTTGCTGTGTTATTAATTGTTGTAGTCAAATACGGGGATATATCTTCAAAAACCTCCGAAGAAAAATTAAAAACTTCAAAATTCAAAACATCGGTAGTGTCTGTGTAATTAACAACAATTGAAATGCGATCTAAAGAATTGTTCGTTAGATCTATCACAGTTTCGTTCATAAAAAGAAAGTGTACCTCGATTTCGTATTGATCAACATATTTCTGTTCTGATTCGAGTATCCATTCTTGGTTATCGTTGTTTAACGCCATTTGAGGTGAAGTTCCTTCAATTGATAACCCCGAAATAATCGAAGGTATCTGTGGAAAATTTTCTTTAAGAGTAAAATTATATCTGTAAAAAGAAGAAAATGTATCAAAACCCTCAATTGAAAAATTATCATTTGTATAAGAAAACGCTTCATTTGGTTCTAACTTCCAATTTTCACTATTCCAAATACTCTGTTCATTCGTGAAAGTATCTTTTAGCGATTCTGAAGATTGACCTATTGCGTCTAATGAAGAAATTAATTGTGGGTTACCTATTGCAATTAAATCTATCACATGATCCATATTTTCATTATAGGGTAAAAAATTAGTGAGATTGTTAATATCTGGAAAATAAATATCTACTATTCCTGTTCCTGTTGTATCAAAATAAAAAATGCGTGGATTCTTATCAAAGTTAAAAAAATCCTCCAAAGAAGTGTATTGACCAGCATACTCAATTCTGACAACCTCCCATATAGATTCTTTAAGATCTTCATCAAGTCCTAAAAGAACTCCGATTGGTCCCACAATTATAGGAAAAATATCATCAAGTTCTATAGGTATTGAAGTAGGAACCCCCCAAGCAGTTTCGTTCCCTACATTTATGGCAGTAATATTAAATGAAAAGTCTTTATAAACTCCATTTGAGGCATTACCACCAATTAAGTCTTTTGTAATTACTAAATTTGGTTCTGAATTTGAAATTTTATATGTAATAACTAGCTCTTCAATTGGATTAAAAATTCCTGTAGGTATTCCTGGCAACCCTTGAATTCCGATCGCGTGTAGAAAATTTATAACATCTGCTTGATCGTTTAGGTTTACAGGTTTAACATAACTTTGCTTAAACCCATTGTCGTTAACCCAGAATAATTCAAACGAATAATCTTTTAGCGCTTGGATATCAAACTCTATTTCAGCGTAGTAAAGTAATAAGCCGATTTGCTCTAAAAGAAAGTCATAAAGTGTGAAATAGGAGGGTGTTGCATCGATTACATCAGTACAAAAAATATTAACATTAATTTCACTCATAAAAGCGCCTATTAAAGAAATAAATATCTTTTCACTAGGTTTGAGCGACTCTCCTTGATATCCCATAGCATCCCATAAATTAAAACGATATTCGTCTTCGCTGATTTCAGTAATTCCACGAGCTGAACCTTCATATTGTATCATTAAACTCGTGTAATGTGATTCATTAGAAAGCGTGAGGGAACCAAAGGAATCACCAAAATCACCAAAATCGTTCTGAGTCGATGTTTGATTAACCACATCTGAAAAATTTCCGAATAGGGAACTAATATCCGAAAATTGTTCAAATATATTATCGATTTCAAGATTTTCTAAATAGCCTAAATCCAATGAATCAATATTAAAGTTTACCTGATCCATGGACTTATAAACATCATAGTCTAAGAAATCCAAGGAGTTTACCAATAGAAATGTTGAAGATAAATGTTGTGTATTAATGTATTCTTCGGAGGTTAAACGGTCAACATCTAAAGCTTTCCAGTATCCATCCATAGGTATGTTTTTTGTAATCTCATCAAAATAAATCTCCCAATTTGGATGATATCCTATAAATGGAAAGAAATAAGCGTTCGAGGAATTTATCATTATTAAATCTATTTCAAATTTATTTTTTATAATATCTAGAGCCCGACTTGCCCTAAATGACACGTCTTCTTCGCTCATTTCTTCATTATAATAAAGAAATCCCGAAAAACTGTTAAAACTCATTTCATATTGCTTACTATATGGATTCTCATTAAGAACGCGAGGGAATAATTCTGGAGTTATCCCGTTTGATGCACTGAAAAGGACATTACATTTATAAAACGCTGGATCCCTCGTATCAAACTTAGGAAGAATATTTGTATCATTAGTGAAAAGTGATTGCTTAATAACCGATTTATTTCCTGCCACCAAGGCTTTAATTTTTTCTGCATATAGATCTGTTCCTGCAATATCAGAAATTTTTAGTAATTTTTCTTGAAAATTGGATTGTTCTTCGTAATCAAGTATAAACTCTTGACTGATAAAATTGTCATCTAATGGGGAAAAAATAAAACTAAGGAAGAATAAAGTTATTAAAATTTCTTTAGAGTATTTCATAGTTTTTCATCTCCTCCTACATCGTTTCCCTATAAATATCTACAATTTTCTCTTTTCGAGATTTATTTAGTAATACTTTCATTCCTACTAGAGTAAAAATTATCGATATGGTAAAAATTACTAACATATCTGTTAATGGAAATACGGGTATATTTGGTAAGCCGCTAGTTAGATTCATAGACACACTTAGAAGTAGACTAGTAGCCCAACCTACGAGGACACCTACTGTTCCACTACTTAACATAATAATTAACGACTCTATAATAAACATTCTTCCGATTTCTTTCCCTTTTAAACCTAAGGTTCTAATGATGCCTATTTCTTTTTTTCTTTCAATAATTGTTGAATAAGAAGACGATAGTAATCCAAATAAACAGATAATTACAGTCGCATTCAAAGTCATAGAGAAAAACACGGTAATAATTGTGAAAAATAATTGTTGTTGTGCAATCATTTGTTGTAAACTAGTTATCTCAAAATCAAAAGAGTTCTCATTTTCCCTTGTCAGTTTATTCATGATAATCTGTAATGAACTTTGGGCATTCAGATTGAGTTTAATAAAAATCTTATCTAAGTATGGAATTGGGGGAATATCCATAATAATCATATAAGTTTCTTGAGAAATCATAACTCCACCCATATTAGCCGTTGCGGCCGATCTTCCAAATTTTCCAGAAAAGCCTGGCATAGATGCTGCTACTCCAACTATTTTAAATGTATAAATTTCAGACTCATCCCCCCTCTGTATTGCCATCCGAATAATGTCTCCAAGATACATATCCATACTTAAAGAAATACTCTCTGATATGATACAGGTATAGAGCGGTTGTTCATTGAACAATTGTTCGAAAGATAGTTTGATTTCTCCCTGTGTAAATTCCATGTATTTATTGTTGACCGTAGACGGATAAATTTCATCGACGCCTATTAGGCTTATTTCTTGTGTAGTTAAACCCGCGTAATCCCCAATCTCCGCTGTAAATTCTTTACCTTCTTCAGAATAAATTTGTGTTAAATGGTAAGGGCTGGCAATAACTGAGGATATCCTCTCGATACCATCAATTTTTAATAATTCTTCCTCGAAACTGCTCGTGAGGATTCTATTTGGATTTACAGGAAAGCCATTATCTTGACTTGTTTTAAGTCCATTGACAGAGGTGCTAAGAAAATCACCACCCTCACCCCCACCCCCAAATAAGTTAAAACTTTCTACTTCTTCAGGTTCAAGCCATCCTTCTGTTTCTATTACTAAATCTGAGCCAAAATTCAGGTTAGCACTTACTACGCTCTCGTTCGCTAAGAAGTTAAATACACTCGCAGTAAATATTACAAATGAAAAAGTAAATGCAAAAGTTATTATCGTGCTTGAGTTCCTTCTGACATATCTAAATATAAAGATTTTATATACTGGTGCTATTTTTTTGGTAAATACTTGAAAAAAACTAATGAACATTCTTAAAATTAAAGGTAAAAGGCCCAATCCTGCCAATGTCATTCCGATCAAAAATACTAATAACAAAGCTATTAGTGTTCCGGACATCAAAGCAGCGTCTCCCGTATTTAATATCCTAGGGATAACAAACATTACAAATGCTCCATTGGCGGCCAATATAATACCAACTATTAAAAGCTTATAGTTTACAGAAGCCTTTTTTTTAAGTTTATATAACACATCCTCCTTACGATATGGATGGATAGATTCTATTAATTGGAGTTGCATAACTTTAACAGCAGGGGAGATACTAACAATAAGCCCTACACTTATTCCAATGATATAAGCAATTAAAAAAGACCAAATTGTCGACGAGAAAGTTATATTTCCTGCTAAACCGGGAATCGATTCCGCTACAACACTCCCTGCTATCGGAAGTACGATATATTGAGTTCCTAATTGAGCCAGAATCAAACCTAATATCGTTCCAATATTACATAGCAACAATCCTTGTACTAAAACTATTATTAAATTATAACGCTTGGTTGCTCCCAGTGTTCTAAAGATTCCAAATTCTCTTATACGTTCCTCAACAGAAGTTTTTAAAATTCCGTTGATTAAAACACCAGATATTAACATAGAGATCATTGTGACAAATACAAAAATTATCGTCAACCCGACGCTAAACATTTCAGAATAACCTAAGATGTCTAATTTGGGTAAGTTTATAGTATACTCGTTTAATCCGATTAGTAGTTGAACTTTCCCCGCTAATTTCTTGACCCGTTTTTCCGAACCATCGATATCCCTTGCGTCATACAAACTTTCCTCGTCTTTTAAAGTTAAAATTAATTCGTTACATTTTCCATTGAATGTTGTGTTGCCAAAGGTATCATAAATTGTATCTATATCAACAACAATCAAGGGTCGGTTCGCAAATACTATTGGCCATTTCAATTGAAAATCAAAAATCCTATGTATGGTAAAATTTTTCACTCTGTAATAGGATGTATTTCCGTGCCATATTCCCATTCTAATTTCAATTGTATCGTTCTCAGCGTATTTAATTTCGTCGTTTAAGCCATAATATATAGCACATTGATCCAAAGCTAAATTGGAAATCGCTAACAAATCGTTAGTATCAGGCTTTAAAAAACTCCCAAATTGAAGTTGGTTTTCTAATTCAAAATCGATACCCGATATAATAACATTTCTCCTTTTATTTTCTAATTCTTGGGTTTCAAAACCCTTAGAATAGTTAACATTTCCCCATAGACTCATCCTAGGAATAAAGGATTCAACTTCTTCTATATTATTTCCAATTGTTTCTATTACTGGCTGATAACTGAAATAATTCGACCGATTATAAGGTTCGCCGTTATAATGTCTTACGGAAACATTAAAATCTTGTTGACCTGCATCAATACTAAGATAATCAATGAAAGTGACTGCTATAGAATCTGATAAAAATAGAATTAACGCTAGAAGTCCAATAGAAACTGTAATTCCTAATACCCCAACAAAGGTCCTGGTCTTGTGACGGACGAAATCTTTTAAGGCGTATTTAAATACTATTTTTATGTTAGTCATTCGAATTATTGCGATAAAACGTACTTTTATAATAAAATAGATGAATTATATCAATCTAAAATTAATTCGTCTCCCGAAATTTGTCCACTAATATTATTTTCTTCTATAAGTTCATCCAAAATATCGTTAAAATGCTCTGGAAGGTTTGAAACGATCGGAATTGGGATGCTATTTTTAATATCACTAACTTTTATATTGGTTTTACCTTGAGACGCATACAAGTATTTAAATATCAGACTCTTGCATTTTTCCTTATTAATTTCGGCGTCCGTTTTCCTTTTATACTGCATAATTTCTGTTTCTTTTAGGCCTCCAATTTTCCCCTCGTGAGTTAATTTACCATCTCTCATGTGATAAACTTTACTAGCGAATTCAGAAACCGCAGCATCGTGAGAAACCGATATAAATGTTGCTCCTTTTTTATTTAAATCTCTAATAAGATTCAAAATCATAATACCGGTCTTGGAGTCTAAGTCACCCGTCGGTTCGTCGAGAATTACTATGGCTGGATCGTTTGCAAATGCTCTTGCAATCGCTACCCTTTGTTGTTCTCCACCACTTAATTCTGATGGCGTATGGTGAGAACGTTCATCCAATCCTACGAGGCTTAGTAAATCCATAGCTTTTTTTCTCTTACCTCTTTTACTTAACTTCCCAGAAAAATGTAAAGGGACCATCACATTTTCTAAAGCTGTCATCTGTGGTAGTAAATTATAGAATTGAAATACAAAGCCAATACTTTCTCTTCTTATTTCTGCTAAATCGTTGTCATTAAGCATAGATATATTACGCCCTTCCAAGTAAATTTTTCCCCTCGTAGGTGTATCCAATCCGCCTACTAGGTTCAAAAGTGTTGTTTTGCCACTTCCTGAAGGACCCATTATATCTATAAAATTTCCTTTATCAATCGTTAAATCAACGCCGCGTAGGGCCGCCACGGCTGTGGTTCCAAGTAAATATGTCTTGTGCAAGTTCTCAACAACAATTAAATGGTCATAATCTCTGCCTACTTCTTTTTCTTGTTTTAATTCTAATTTGATTTTCTTTCTTTCTTCACGAGAGAGGGTAAGTGATTCCATTTTCTGCTTTTTTAATGTATTTTTTTGTTTTTTCATTTGCCATTTTCGAAAATCTTTACTTTCGTTTCCCTTCCATATCGCAAGTTTTCCAGTTTCGTTTTCGTATTCATCCATTTCCGGAGACTTTTTAACAATTCTTCTTTCAGACATTAAGTTTAACCCCTTTTTGAGTATAGAAATATAAATTATAGAACAAATACTAATATAATCATAACTGCAGTAGAATTAGAAGTATTAGGAATGTTTTAAACCTTAAGATTCTATTATATTCGAACATCTAATAAATATAATTTTAGATATATGATGATTGAAATAGGAGTGAAATTCATTTTCCTTCTAGGTATTTTAAAATTTTTAGACTAATATTTTTCTCAGCATCTTTATGTGTTCTAAATATTTCTGATTTTAAGTTATTAGGTAGTTTAATCAGCTCTTTCTGGTTATTATCAACTATTTCTGGGTTTTTCGCGACCCAATGAGTATCATTATCTGGACCTAGCTTTTCATAATCAAACTTTATCGTAGGTGTTATCTTGAATTTATTCTGTAAATATTCTAGAAGCTGGTTTTTGTATAAGTGTGGTGATTCCTTTATTAACAATTCCCAATCAGTTATAAATCTATCAATAATTATTTTTTCAACAACTTGTAAATTATTCCCTGAATCGATAAAAATCGCTCCACATATCGCTTCGAATATGTCTGCAAGTATCGAACTGTCTTTTACTCTTTGCTTTTTTGAGGAAAAAATGTATTTCCACAATTCCATTCCCATCGCTATTTTATGAAAAGTTTGATTATCCTCTAAGCGTAGTTTAGTTTTAGTTAAGTTGCCAGGGTCAATTTCACCTTTACTATAGAGCTTCAAACTAAAGAGTAATTTGATTACAGCATCTCCAAGTGTTTCGAGGATCTGATAAGAAGAAGTGTTATTTTCGTTAGCAAATTGGGATGTAGTTAAGGCTTGAAGCAGTATTTCTGGTTTATTAAAACGATAATTTATAAAATCTTGAAATTGATTTAGTATCTTTTCTGTAATCTTATTCATACTTATATAAAATGAAGGGATAAATTTAAAAATTTAAATAAAGTTAGTTAGTATATGGAGCGAGAAAACATATTAAAAGCTCTTTCACTTATAGAAGACTTCGAGCAAAAAAATGTAGAAATAGATGAAATTCTTTCAAACTTGCCGATATTCTCTCGTATTGAACTTCTTCAGGAGATCACTCGAGATATTATTGAACAGAATAGTATTATTAAAGAACATGGATTTCCTAAGGAAAATATCTGTGATCCCGAATCGTCAAATCAAGAGGTCTCATCAATAAATATATTAATTGATAATCTCGTTTCAACTATTCAAAAAAACCCTTCCAAGAAAGTGCTCTATTTAAGGTTATTCCTTGATAAATTTAAAGATATTTCTGATCAAGATAAAAATGTTGTTATTCAGTCTAT
This sequence comes from Promethearchaeota archaeon, assembly GCA_030599585.1. Classification (GTDB taxonomy): domain Archaea; phylum Asgardarchaeota; class Lokiarchaeia; order Sigyniarchaeales; family SOKP01; genus SOKP01. The sequence goes on from JAUVNS010000008.1 coordinate 111,451, forward strand.
AAAAGATGAAGATTCTAAAGGTTTAAAAGAAAAAATATTATCTATTTTAAAAGTATTCAAATTGGAAGGATGAATAGAAAAAAATAGATTTTATATGTTATCGATTTTAATTACTATACCCTGTTTGAACTTGTCTTATCCTATGCAGGTTCAACTTCATATTCAAACAGTTTCATTAAAATTAGAACATTTTTAATACTTTTTATTTTGATCCGGAAAGTGATGACTTTCCAAATAATTGATCCTATTGAAATATCATCCCCTCCCAAGATGTCTGCAAACACATTGGTTTTTGTTTCTATAAAACCATCCCAACCGAGAGCTTTTTTCGATATGCTCGATTTTGGGTTGTTTTCAATGCCCTCAACATAGATTTTACCCTTTTCTATCACTAGAAGGGCAGCTTGTTTTCCATCTTTGGGGTTTAAAAGAATTTTGATTAAAGAATCCTTATAATCTTCTTTAAATTGCTCGATTGTGTTAAGAACTTCTACTTCTTTAGCCACAACCTTAGCTATTCCTTTTAACCGCTTCTTTTTTTCTTCTTCATTCATAGCTAATCATTTTTACATTAATGTAAAATAGCGATACCTTAATTTCCTATCCTAATAAGTCTAATAATAGTAAAATATCTATAAAATTGTCTTTTTTAATGTTTAAATCTAAGAAGAAGAATGATTCTCATTCGGAGAGATGTTATCGCTCCGTGAGGTTAATAACTCTCAGCACCACCAGCATCAAAGAATTCTTCAAAAGCTTTTCTATCCTGGGCAGAAATTTTGGTATTACCCATAGTTTCTTTTACAACTATAGGAGCCGACTCCTTCTCGTCGTGTCTGATTTTTTTAACTATCTTAAAATCATCTGGTTCGGCTTCTAAATCGAATTCTTTATCGCAAGCTTTGCAATATAATTTATTGTTTTTTGTCGGAATGATGAAATTATCACAATCTGGGCAGAACTTCATGGTTTCGATTATCACTAATTTTTCGTTTTTTACTTTTTTAATCCTTAAGTGTCTTGTATAATCTTCTATCGTCAATTAATATGTAAAATAGTTAACATTTATAAATTTAATGGCGTCCAATGAGAAAAGTTGAGTTCAGATATTTAAACATTTCTATTACGTTATTATTGTATAACAAATGAAAAGGTTAGGATAGTTTAATTTATACAAGTGAAGGGTATGAGAAGTTATATGTTTATATTCAATCGATTTAAATTTAGCAAAAATACATATTTAATTAAAAAGTAATATTAAATTTTCTCAGCAAATGTAATTTTTAAGTGAGTTTTATACAATGAGCCATTCGAAAAATCAAATTTTAATTATGGGACATCGTGGAGCAAGTATAATTGTTCCCGAAAATACTTTAAAAGCTTTTGAAAAAGCTATTGATCTTAAAGCGGATTTTATTGAGTTTGATGTTCAAGAAACCCTTGATGGAGAGTTGGTGATAACTCACGACGAAGATATTAAAAGAATAACTGGTCAGGATGGAATAATCTCTAAAATGACTCTCAATGAATTAAAAATGTTGGATTTTGGTGAAGGTGAAAAGATTCCTACATTGGAAGAATTAGTTAAATTAACAAAAAATAGGATTAAATTAAATTGTGAAATCAAGGTTAAAGGAATAACTGAAAAGGTGATAAAAATTTTTCGAAAATGGGATATTCTCAACACAACTATAGTGAGTTCTTTTATCCATGAAGAACTCTTGGCTATTCAAAAATTAGCACCTTCGGTAAGATTAGCGTCACTTGAACCAACTCCCGGGACAATAAAAATCGATTGGGTTAGAAAGAAGGAGATGATCGAATACTGTATTAACAATAAATTTTACGCAATAAATCCAATTGTTATGATGGTAGATCAGCAGTTCATTGATTATGCCCATGCGAATGATATTAAGGTCTTTCCTTGGACAGTTGATTCGAGAATATCTATAAAAAAACTCATAAGACTGGGTGCTGATGGGATAATAACTAATGATATCACTAAAGTAAAAGATATTATTAAATCATTTTCTTAAAAATTAAGATTAGAAGAGGTAATACTCACGAAAGAAAAAAATGTTGATGTGCTTGTAATCGGACACAAGGGCGCGAGCTCAATAGCTCCAGAAAACACATTAAAAGCATTTCAGAAAGCTATTGAATTACATGCGGATTATGTGGAATTTGACTCACATTTAACTAAAGATGGTGAAATTGTCATCATTCATGATGCGGATACGTTTAGTTTAACTGGAGTCCATGGTTTGATTAGGGATAAAACCTTAAAAGAAGTAAAGAAGTTAAATGCGGGTGAAGGCGAGCGAATACCCACGTTACAGGAACTCGTAGCTATTGCTAAAGGCAAAATTGGGCTCCAATTGGAAATAAAATCTACAGGACTCCTTGAAAGGATGGTAAAAATTTTAAGAAAAGAAAATTTAATTCAAAATTCTATTGTTAGCTGTTTTATGTTTGATGAACTTTTAAAATTAAAGGAAATCGAGCCGAAATTAAAAATAGGTTTCTTACTACCAGCTGAATTAGTGCGATCACGAATAATAAAAAGAAAAATTTTAAAATGTGAAAAAGAGGGTTTTTATGCCATCCATCCACATTTTAATACAGTTGATAAAGAGATTGTTGATTTTGCTCATACAAACGGTCTTAAAGTTAATGTATGGACTGTAAACGATCGTAATTCTATGAAAAAATTAATCCAAATGGGCGTTGATGGGATAATTACTGATGATATTTCGCTCGCTCTTAAAACAATCAGTTCATAAAATTATATTAACAACTGAAGTAAACACAATAAAATATTTTAGTCAAGTTCTATTATATTTGTTAATAATTATTACGAATTTTTCTTAGTTTAACAATGTCTTCATTACAAAAATCATCTATAGATTTTAAACGATTATTCTTTCCAAGAGCTATCGGTATTATTGGAGCAAGTCATCATCCTGCAGGTGGTGGTTTTTTTGTTCGATCATTGAAAGGTAAATTCAAAGGAACAACCTATTTATTTAATCCAAGATTAGCTGGAAAAACATTACATGGTCAGAAAGTTTACTCATCAATCCTGGAAATTTCTGAACCAATAGATTATGTTATTATTGCGGTTCCTGCACGCCTGGTTCCAAAAGTTTTAGATGAAGTAGGTCAAAAGTCCGTTCCCTTTTGCACAATTTTCTCTTCAGGATTCCGCGAAGTTGGTAACGAGGATTTAGAAAAAATAACTCTTGAAACAGCTCGTAAACATAAAATACGTATCATTGGCCCAAATTGTATTGGTGTATATAATCCGAAAGGTGGATTATTTTTTGCTTACGAACAATCCCGTAAGTATGGAAATTTCGGAGGAATTTTTCAATCAGGAGGAATTGCTCAAAATATATCCCAACTCATAGTATCTTATGGCTTGTATGCATCTAAATTCGTCTCTATAGGGAATTCCCTCGACTTATCTCCAGTTGAATTTTTAGAATATTTCTTAAAAGACGAGTATACAAAAATTATTGGCTTATACATTGAGAGTCTAAGGAATATTGAACAAGGAAGAAAATTTATGGATATTGTTAAAGAGTGTAATTTAAACCGTAAACCTATTATTCTTTGGCGGGCAGGATACGGAGAAGCAACTAAAAAAGCGATATTATCTCACACAGGAGGTTTGGCGGGTAACAACGAAATTTGGAAGGCTGTAGGAAAACAAACTGGGAGTTGCATAGTAAATAACTCAAATGAACTTGCTGCGTTAGCATCTGCTTTTAATTTAACTCGTTTACCTAATTCACGAAATGTTGGCGTGATTGGTATTGGTGGGGGTTCAACAATAGAAGCGATAGATATTCTAGAAAAGTACAACCTAACAATTCCTCAATTATCAGAGAAAAGTATTAGTAAAATGAAAAGATTCGTCCCTGATGTAAACACTAACTTATCAAATCCCATAGATCTAGGTGGGATGGGAATTCAACCCAATATCTACTATCGTACGATATTAGCGCTTGATAAAGATCCTAACATTTCTTCTATTATTTTTATTAAAGATCCCGAGAGATTTGGAGGATTTTCTGACTTAATGGAAGAATTAGGCTACGGAGCATTAGATCTAAATAAAGAATTTATCCGATACATATCAAAAGCGAAGAGTGTATGTACAAAACCTATGTATTGCGTCATGCTGAAAATCAACGAGGGATTTGAAGAGTATAAAAGTAGATACAAATTCAAGCTAAAATTACTTAATCGAAATGTTCCAGTATTTGAATCCTTAGATCTCGCAGGAACTGTTTTGGATAAACTAAATTCGTATCGAGAATTCTTACAAAAGCATAAAAAATATCCAAAAAGCAAAGATTAAAATCGTATATTAAAGTTTTATCACGCATACTATTAATTTAACCGTTTTTTAAATTTCCTTTCAGGAATCTTTTCATTTATCAATGTGGCTCGTTTCTATAGGACGACCGGGACTTCCTTGGTAATAGAATTTTCCCGGTTTACCTCGCCAATTTTTATGCAATACTGTGTTTGGAAAAATTACATTGTTATCAGTGGTTACAGCATTTGGACCCATTATAATTCCGGGATACAAAGTCGTGTTTTTTCCCATTGTTATTTTCATCATGCTAATTTTCCCAAATATTGTATTTACAGCGTGACTTGAGAGAGCAGATGTAGGGTATACGAACACATTATCTCCTAATTCTGTAAATTCTAATCCTACGTAAGAGTCGCAATAAATAACATTCTTCCCTAGGTTATTGTGGCTTACTCTACGCAAAACTCTATTAACGAGCCATGGGAAGGGAGATTTCGAAGTCAACCACATCGGAAATTTAATGATAAATCCTCGCTTATGATAGTATTTCATCATTTTACCCTCCTTACTATTTTCATCTTCTAAGACTCTTTTAAACACACCTTCAGCAGGAGGAGATTTTTTATTCCATCTTCGCACCCATAACGCTGTAAACTCAATTAAAAGAATAAGGTAAACGAAATAAAGAAAAAAAAGAAATCCCGGGAGTATTAATAAATGAATATCTAAAGGAATTGAGAGTGGAATTATAAAACAATACTCAAATAACAAAAAAAGCCCTAAACAGATGTAGAGAGGAACTAAAAAACTTATGAAATTTATTTTAAAAAAGTCCAGAACGGGAAGCTCTACTACTTTATCCTTTTTCTGTTCAAATTCAGAATTTGTTTTTCCTACTCCTTTCTCATCGTTCATATTATAATTATTACTAAAATCTTATAAAAAATTATTTACGTTAAATAAAACAGAAAGGAATTTGCTCAACAAATTAAAAAAAAAAATTCAAAAATTAGATTTCTTGCGTTTCTACTTCTATTACCTCTTGTGTCGACACAACTTCTATCTCTGGTTCTTGTGGACGATCTAAATATCTTATCTTAGTGAAAAACCATAAAAAAATTGGATTTATGATTCCTATTATAGCACTAACGAGTAAGAGATTCACAACACCCATTACACCCGCGAGCGGTCCAACTAATAACGCACCAATAGGTGCAATTGCCATAGATACTGTGTGATCAATTGACATAACGCGCCCTATTTTATCGGATGGGACAACGGTCTGCAAAATCGTTAAGTAAGTAGCAACAGTAATGGGAAAGATAATTGCTCCGAGAAACCCACCTATCATCATAAAGTAGAAATTTTGATATGGTGCTAGGATGATCAGTAAATAAAACGTGAAAAAAACCATCTCTCCGATTAAATTGATCTTAATCTTGTTTTTCCATTCTTTCTTTATCGATGTAATTAAAGAGCCAATCACATTCCCTACTTGGATTGAACCAAAAAGGAAAGCTAGATGAAACACAGATCCATCGTGTATAATATTTATGAAGTAGGGCCACAGCACTCCGAAGGGCCTAAAAATGAAGTTGAATATCATCGCAAAAATGATCATACTTAAAAGACCCGGAATCGCCTTTACAATCATAAACCCGTCTTTAAATTCCCCCATAAATGATGTATTCTCAGTAGCTCTAGTTTCTTTAGCATTGAAAGGAATTCTTATCAAGAACAAGGGTACTAAGGCTATTAGGAAAGTTACACCGTCAATGAGAAATATATAAGTAATTGGGAATAACTCTAACAGTAAAGCTGATAAAATCGGGCCGACCATGAAAATTAAGCCAGAAAACAAAAAATTTGCTCCGTTAACTCTGCTTATTTTATCTTTGGGAACCATTGAAGGAAGTATCGCGTGGAAAGTAGGGACTTGAAAAGCATAGAGCGTATTTCGCAATGTATGTATAATCAATATCATCCAAATATGCGTGAATCCAGTAAAAAAAATTAGAAATAAACCAAAAGTCAAGATTGCTTGTAAGGAATCCACGGTAAAAATGATGGTTTTACGATTTAGTCGATCGGAAAGTACGCCTGCAAATGGAGTAACAATAACTTGAGGTAGAAAAATCAAGAATGTCGCTAACGATAGATAAAAAACACTCTGCGTCTCAATTGTGATCCACCAAGTGATAACAAAACCAATAATTCCTGAACCCAATAGCGAAAATTGCTGTCCAGCCATAAAATAAAGGTAATGTCTAAACGATTTTTTTGTTCGTAATTCTTCCATTTTTTTATCAAACCTTCAATTCTATTTTCTTACAACTTAAAACCTTTTTCTTTAATACTTGATACCAAAGATTCAATTAATAGTTTCGAATCGTGAAGTTTACGCATAGTTCGAACTACGGGAAAAGAAGCTAATTTAATAAATCTACAATTTTGCTCAACTTTCTTCCAAAATCAACTGCAAAATTTTTCCTTTATAAATCATCGTAGCATATTATCTTCCAGATATTCCATAAATTTAAAAATAAAATAATAATAATGTTATGTAGCGTATGGATGACCATTTAACTATATTTTCTAATACGGTTTCAAAATCTAAAGAAGAGATTGTTACACTTGAAGATATTTTTAACACTTATCCACATTTAACAGAGATTGATTTGGAACGAGGGCATGAATTCGTAAATTCTGTGAGGAATGGCAAAAAAGTACCATCACTAAAGTTTGCCACTGAAGAGGATGCTGAGGAAATAACTCAAATATTCAAAGAAGTTTACGATAATACTTACCCTTATAAAAAAATGGAATCCGTGTCAGAAGTTCAGAGAATGATAAGTGATCCTAATTATTATTGGATCGTTTTTACGCTTAAACCAGATATTACAGTTGGCTGTATTGGGATTCACTTAAATTTTGAACTTAAAGTAGCAAATTTCTTCGGTTTCGCTTTTAGGGAGGGATTTCGACAAAAAGTTGATATAGCTACAGCGAGCTTAGCTTGTATGGTTGCTCCTGTATACAAATTTAGAGACAGAATTTTAATTTGGTATGCCGAAATTCGTTCAAGCTTTTCTAGCATTCAATATTTAGCAAAAACAGCAGGACTCCTTCCGATAGCGTTTCTCCCTAATAAAGATATATTTTTTAACCATCCTGAATCAGAAATCTTGTTTACTATTTACGGAAGGGATGTTTTATTCAAATACCGAAGCTCTAAAAAACCAGAATTAATCTCTCAAGCAATTTTTTGTTACTTCCATACATTTCAAAAATATAGTTTAGAATTACCTACCATAAAAAATTACGAAAAAATAGAATCAGAATTGAACAATAGTGAAATTGCCCACAATAAAAACCAATTGCGAAAAAGAATTGAAAGAGATGAGTTTGGAAACGAGTTAATCACTTTTTCGATAAAAGGAACAGATTCTTACATCCAATTTCAATACTATAAAAATATAAAAATTGCAGAAAAAACTATTTTTAAAGTTTCTAAAGTAGAAGAATTACAATTATTTTTAAGAGAGATTAAGGCATTTATTATTACATCTAAACTACGGTATTTTGAAGCTTATCTCTCTGCTTATAATTCGGAACATCAAGCTCTCTTTTTTAATGCCGGATTTAAACCAACGGGATACATCCCCGCTTTTAAATACAACAGAACTAGGAATGATTTTGAGGACCAAGTGGTGTTTGTACATCACGAAAAAGAATTAGATAAGTACGTTTATTTAATTCCCGAAACGGAAGAGTTTCTTAAGTCTATAAAATATTATAAAGAACTACAAAAGATTTAGAGTCTACATATTGGACACTTACTATTTTTAGGGTGAAGCAAATTTCAAATAAGGATGGATTAAAAAATAAACAAACAACTTCTATGTTTAGCATTGAAGTTGAAGAACAACCCAACGAAATCCTAAAATGGCTATACATTGGCACAAACTTACCCGTTTGGCCCGAGTTCTACCCATATATATTGCACGATCTTAAAGCATTTCGAACGAAATCGTTACTTCTTAAAGAAGAAGGTAATATTGCTGGTCATGTATTGGTCTTTCATGAGGATACTGAGATTCTTTATTTTGGTTTTTTTGGCGTTTTTAACAACGTAAAAGAGAAAATTGAGTTTTTGTTAAGCAAATTAATAGATTACGGTAAACAACATAATTTTCATAAAATTATCGGACCGATAAATATTCCAATTCCAATTTATGGATGGGGATTCTTGGAAAAAGATAGTATTGCAAATTTATATGTTGGAAAGCCTACTAACCTTCCTATTTATCAAGAGATGTTTTTTCAAAAAGGATTTAAAGTTAAAACAAAAGAAATCTCGCTTGAGGGACCAATATTTGAAGTTGATAGTAAAATTATGAGAGCGTATGATTCTGAAAACTATGAAATGTTTCATCCAAACAATTGGGAAGAAGTATTAAAATTTAAGGAGACTTTTTTCAAATTGAATGAGAATCTTCCTCCTGAATCCGTTATTACTCCCGGGACAGAAAATCTTTACGAAAATTATATTAAATTTATAAAACAATATGGAGATCTTTTTCTGATTAATCTTCTCAGATATAAACCAAATAATCAGATAGTTGGTTGCTTTTTTTGTTTACCGAATCCCTTGAGGAAAAATGAGAGAGGAAATTTTGACTCAGCAGAAGCCTTTATAATATTAATTAATAAAAAGCTGCAAAATCAAGGTTTAGGTGGAATATTAATGCTCTATGCGGTAAATGAAGGTTGGAAGAACAATATTCGGTATAATGTGTCTCCTTTTGAGATTAGTTCAATACATAGTATAACGCTAGCGAAAAAATTTGGTTTCAAACATAAAAGAACTCATTTGATCTTGGAGTACTTAATTTAGCCTAATTCACCCACTTATTTATATTTATAGACTGTTATATTCTATTATAAGATTAATTAACTAGTTCTTATTAGAACATACTGAATAAACACATTTTTGTGGTATGAAATGCTATTACAATCTATCGACCAATCAAGGATATTAATAATTTTTACAGGTCAATTGATCTTAGCAAGTATCTTCCTATTTATCGCAATTAAACTACTTATACGCACCCGACCACGCCCTATAATTACTTTAAGTATATTATATATTTTATCCCCTGCTGGTTTTATATTTAACGTATTACATGTTCTTATAGCAGCAATCCAACCTGAGAATGTAGTATTGTTGAGAGTTATTTATTTTTTTTCTTTTTATCCACTTTTGTTTTCTCCGATTTTTCTTCTAACATTCATAATAAGTATACTGAAACTAGGAGATGTATTTACAATAAAAAAACAATTGATAATCACTTTGATTTACGGTTTTGTAACCTTATTGATATTTTTTATACCTGAGGGAATAACTTTCACTGAGCAATGGCGACCGATTTATAGTTGGGGCTTCTTTACAGCGATTTACATTTCATTTACAATATTTGTTACTATACCAACAATTTGGTATTCGAGACGATTAATAAAAACATTTCAAGATAGGATATTGAAGAAGAAGCTCACGACCTTTTTAATTGGTGTATTTGGGATGTATTTTGTTGTTTATGGAGCAACTCTTTATCTTACATGGCAAAACCCTCTTTTTACTACGATTTGGAGTGTAGTTACTTTTTTTCTAATGATCCCCTCAGCTATTCTCATCTATCTTGGAATTGGGAGAGAATTATAAAAAACTCTTTTTTTATTGAACTTCTAATTACTATTTTGTTTTTACCGACTTTTTTTATACAACATCCAAAAAGAGCATTTAAATAGGAATTCTTTCATAATGGAAATGTATAAGAATAATTGTAATTGACATGTATGAAGTTGATCATATTAAATCTTTAAGTGATGTTCCCGATAATATTTCTAATCTTTTAACGGAGTTAAAAGAATTTAAAGAAGATTTCAAAATAAAAGTTGAATACTGTAAAGATAGATACAAAATTACATTATATGAGTCAACAGTTAATCGTAAACTAAGCATTACAAGATGTATATTAATGGAAATATCCGAAAATCCATGCTCGTATTCAATTCATTTGTTTAATAAACAAATACAAAATTCTGGCAATGGAGAATTAAAAAAAGTTTATGAGGTAGAAGTAGAAGGGGAAAACGATTTTAGATTGATTAAACAAGACGTAAAAGATTTAATCGAAGGTAAAAAAGGAGCTTCTTTTTCCTCTAATTACCCATTATAAGTTTTTTCCAATTAAATACTAATTTTTTACTCTCTGATCTATTAAATGCCATCGAATAATTTTCATCATTAAATCCATTTGCATTTTTTACTAGGGTGAAATGTATTTGAAAGCTAAACTTGTAGATGCTCAAACAGCATCCTCTGTAATCGCCATAAAAGACGATTATATTTCTAATTTTAGCGAGTTTGACTTACAATCTCGCTTAAGAACCTCTAAATCGGTATCAAAAGAAGATTTATTGGAATTTCTTTCACGACAGACAGTTGATTGGACTAATTCTGAGGAAATTGTCGTTAATAGAATTTTTAGTGAATTGGACATTTGCTATAAGCCGTATAAAGAATATCTATTGGACAGCATAAAGATTATCAAAACAACAGGTCAAGAAGAATGCGACGCCGCTTACACCAGGAATAAGTGTATATATGTCCCAAATTCTATGGTTCAATGGCCATACGACGAATTAAAAGAACTAATCGCCCACGAGCTTTTTCATGTAATCAGTACTACCAACCCAAAATTCAGGAATGATTTATATCTTAAACTAGGATTTACAGCTTGTCCCGAATTAGATGTCCCAAACGAATATAACCATCTATATGTGTCAAATCCGGATACTATTGGGAAGAATTCCTATGTGGAATTTGAAAACAACGGGGCTCAGATAAAAGCAGTGCCTTTTCTCTACTCTAAAACTCCGTATAGCGGTGGTTATTTCTTTGAATATTTCCGCTTTACATTTCTTGAGTCTGAATTGGAACAAGATAAATGCGTGCCGATATATGAAAACAACCGACCAAAATTCATTAGTCCTCCACATAAATTGTTTGAGATGTGCAAAGAAATCGATCCCTACAACAACCAGCACAGATTACATCCAGAAGAGATCCTGGCCTATTATTGGAGCCTATTACCCTTTTCTGAATCAAAAATAGAACCTTACAAAAGAAGTTATCTCGTAAAGATTCGGAATCTCTTAGAGCAGGAAGGAACCAGTGTATTTAGTTAAAAATCTAATAATAAAATTCTTTTTTTTTAATTTTTTACAAATATTAAATTACAGATTTATTTTCCTACTATAACCTGCTCCCACAGATTTCTCCTACTTTTAATAACTATGGCAACCATAAATAATCCCATTATCAGATTAGTTAGAATATTAGCAATTAAAAATCCCCGTTTTATATCACCATCGACTGCGAAAACAAGAACTAATACTCCAACAATGCTATTAGGGTCTACGAAGGGCCACAGAATTAAACTATATGGATGCATTGGAAGGTCTAAAAGGATGTGGAAAACATTTCCAAGCAGACAGGATAACACAAGAGCCGGGGTTAACTTACATACCTCTTTCACCTTAGCCTTATCGAGCTGAAATAGTAACGAAGCTAAAATAGGATATAGTAGAACAGTAGCTAAAGTTGAGATTAGAGTTCCTATAGTGAGCGCGCCAACCAAGCTGTGTAAAATGAAATGGTTGTCGATACCTATGTTAAAAAAAAGGAATAATATTGGCACCTCAATATCGGGTATAAACGATCCAACGATTAAGCCCGGTAGATTCAATCTTTTGTTTAGTTTTGAGAGTCCCCATGCAACGGGGTAATGTAGTGGTGTGGCTGGCATTTTTAAACTCCTTCAGCGTTTTTTATTAGAATTGTTCATTTATATTTACTTTTTCTACTTAGCTTTGTTAATTCTCATAAAATCAATATTTTAAGATTTATTTCAGATCAAGTGCTAATACGATGGCATTATAAATAAAGAAATAGGAAAAAATGGAATAAAAAAACTAATAGGTAAAAAAATCGTTAGTATAAATATAGAGATTAATCCAGGTAGGAGGCTTCCGGTTTTTAAATAAATATATCCTAAGATTAAGCTAATAAAGCTTGAACATATAAAATCTAAAATAACTAATGATATAATATAGGAAGATGAAACACCGGGAGATATATATGAAAAAATGGGAATGATGTAGACGAAGGCTTTTACGATGATAGTGATGAAAGTTTGCAATAATAGCGCCCATAATTGGGAGTATTTACCTACTAACATTGTTAGAATGATACCGCGATGTAGTATCTCCTGCCAATAACAAAAAGTAAAAAGAGTTAATAAGATAACTATTATCTGTAAGTAACTTAAATTCAGTGAAGGTAAGTCTAATATTGCTTGAGTTATGAAGTAGATAATGAAGATCGAAGGAATAGTAAATAATATTGCTTTAATATGCTTTTTAAAAAAATTACTTTTCACCCAACTTAACCCTATGCAATCTAAATATTGTTTAAACGGTTGTTTCCCATATGGAAGTCCAACATACTTAGGAATGACATATAACCATATAAAACCATAAAGAAGATTTGGTACTAAGATAATTAATAAATTTTGAATTAACAATTTCAGATCTTCACTAAAGGAACGCGGGAGAAAAAAGGGATATGGGTCTATCATGGAAGAAAGGATTGCCATAACTAAACTTATAAGAAAAAACAATAAGAAATTGATGATAAGTAGGATTACTATTGATAACCAAATATGTTTAGAGAATATTGTTGGGACAATATTTTTTTTAAGCGTTTTTTCCCTTGAAAAAAAGTCCTTATTAAAATCAGTCCATTTAGTTATGAGCCCTCCTTGATAAACTGGCAACATTATGTTAAAAATTAAGACTGAAATTAAGAATCCTAATACTATTACTGCCCAAAATAGAACCAACATACTATTGCTATCCTGGTGGTATAAAAAATTTATCCCAAACGATGTTATCCAAAAAAAAAGGATGTATGGCACAGAGATAATCAATGTCCATTTATACATTCGGTTTTTTGGATTATAATCTTCTAACACGTAAAATTTTGCTCTCTTTTTTCCGAAGAAGTTGATTTTTAAAATAAAAATGATTAATAAAAATAACCAAGCAAAGGGTAATGTGAAAAGGAAATTAATGAAGATAGATACAAAATTTGGAGAGCTAAGGTAAAGTAAAGATGGTAAGAGAGTTGCGCATGTTTGGATAAAATAGATTAATAATAATTTAGGTTTTGCTTGGTTTCGTGGAATTAGTGGTAAAGCGGCTATAATCGATTCTCCCCGATTATCAAAATTAGTTAAACCATAAACTATTAATCCTGAAAGAATAGGGCTAAAAGTTAATATACCAATCCAATTTTGGAAGAACCCTCTATCAAGTAGATTTATTGTTCCGATATCTTTAATCCCAAATGCTACGATAAAAATAAAAGAAAGCATTATCGGCATAATAATTGACATAAAAACTTTAAGATCTCTTGTAATTATGCGAAGATCCTTGCGAATATAAGCAATAAACGGTACACTAGGTTTTACATTCACTTTCACTTCTAAATGAGATGGTTTAGTAGTTTTTATTATGTTGATAGCTTTAAGCTTTGAAACGCTAATTCTCTCAATTGCTTTAAACGCTTTTCTAGATATCCCATATGTTATTATAACTAATAGTGCAAATCCAATTAGAGTACTTATCCAAAGTTGGAGAGATGCATGATTAGGCGCGATTAATAAAGAAATTAAAAAACTAGAATTAAATGGGAAAGGAATAAAACTCAAAATAATATTAATTATGGATTGGTATTCGGAAGCTGTAAATATAATGTAAAACGTCTCTATTGAGCTAAGGAACCATTGAATCAAAACATAACTACTGATGATGATAAAAATGTAACTCAGAATATTGATTAAGCGAATAAATAAAGTTCTTTTTGAGCTCTTATCATTTATATCTAAAATTCTATTTATTCTTTCTCCAAATAATAATAAAATGCTAAATGATAATATCATATTCACAAAAGAAATTCCAAGGCATACCAAAAAAATTACTATATTTTGACTTCCAATTAACATAGTAATCGGAAAGGCAAAAACTAAAACAATTATTGGTAAATCATAACTTCGAAATAAAGTAAAATAAACTATTCTCAAATATTTTCTTTTTGAAATGGGTAATGTCTCGAACCACTCAAAAATTTTCCCTGAGGTTATCATTGCTGTATCCAACATCCCCATTACAAAAAAACTTAGAAACTGTAAAGAAAAATAAAAGGAAAAAAGTAAACCTCCTATAAAATAAACACCTTCAATTGATGTCGAACCCTGCGAAATAAGTCTGACAATTTCGAAATAGGTTAATAAAGGAAGTACAGGTATTATTCCAAATGTGATCGCAAAAAATAATTTTGTTAAAATAACTTTAAATTTTAGTCTAAACGGATGGCGGATATATTTTTCTAAATAGTAAGATTTAGCTCCTCCCTTCGATAATACTAATTCTTCAACAAGCAATTCTTTACTTGCATATTTTGCTAAACTAAATGATGTAAGAACCTCTTCTACCTTTAGATTTCTTCTTTTTATCTTCATTTGAAACCCAGAATAGCCATCTCTAAAGTAATATTAATCATGTAAAAATATAAAATTAATCCAATTCCAATTAGTATTGTTGGAATAAATAGTAATTTCTTCTCATTTTCACTCATTTCTCTTTTGGTATGCTTTTCCTTATTAAAGATTCTGTAATTTATTGATTCTTTAAAGATTTTCTGAATGCTCGAACCTTACTAAATGTATAAGAAAATATACCAATACATATAGCACTGGCAAGAAAGTTAGAGATGGACAATGATAAAGTATAGGAATATGTAAGTTTATCGTATGGAAAAATATTAGTCCTGGCATAAATTAAAACAGGAACTGCAAAGAATATTGCTACTGCGAAAAATGAGGAACCAGTACTACTCAGAACACTTAAATAAATTGCCCGTTTTTTCGTTAACCTTATACCGAGCCATCTTATTTCATTATTTTTGTTTTTTTCCATAGTTTTATTTTCACCCTTGTGTGTTATTTTATAATTTCATTCTTTGTTATTTAACCATTTTGTTACCCTTCTATTTGATATAAAAAACTGAAGTGAGAATGTGTTCCGGAGTTTTTATTGATTTTTTAAAATATAAAAAGCTTTAGAGAAAAAAGGTTCGAAAATAACATTTTAAAAATAAAGGTTAAAAAAAAAATAATTTAATACCTTACTGCGGCAATATGATATCCCGTTGGGTTTAGGATTGATTTGGCTCCCTTTTCTTTTCTTTTCATATTCTTTTACCTCGTTTTTTTAATTTGGTTTTGTTTTGTGTAGTATTTGTCGTTAAATTGTGAATTTTTAATTATTCTAAAAAAAATTATAATTACTAAAATATATCAAAACGGTCAGGAATATATCCTGCGTTTCTGATTATTATCGTTCTTTTCTCTTTTTCTTCCATCTTTTTTTACCTCGCTTTTTATTCTTTTTTTTATTGGTTTAAAAAATATTAAAAAAAATTTATATTAAAATCTAAAAACTAAATTCTCTGGATTGAAGTTTTTCGTAAATTTAACTTCTTTTACTCTGGTTTTACTCATAAGCTTTTACCTCCTTTTTTTTTTTTTTATTTTTTATTTTTGTTATTAAATTATAATATCCATAAAATCCATATTTAGTTTTCAGATCAAAACTCTGAATGGACTTTTAAATATTTATTGAACTGTATTAGGAAGAAATCGATTTGGCAGGGTAAACGACATCAAAAATAGCAGAAATTAAGAATTCAAAAAAACAATAAAGGATCGTTATTTACATCGACAGATAAACTAAGTGAGAAATAACCAAAATTCCAGAGTATTAACGGTATAAATTGGTCCCTCTTCCTAATATTTCTTTCACAACTCGTTTGTTTGCCTGAAAAGGATTTATAATCTTCTTTTTTGGAA
Source organism: Promethearchaeota archaeon (assembly GCA_030599585.1). GTDB lineage: Archaea > Asgardarchaeota > Lokiarchaeia > Sigyniarchaeales > SOKP01 > SOKP01. The sequence goes on from JAUVNS010000008.1 coordinate 127,813, forward strand.
ATTCTAAAGGAGGTGTAAAGACTTGTTCTTTTTCGATCAGTAAATTATAGGCTTGATGTAAGAGAAACTCGAGATTGATAACGTCTTCGTTGTTATAGGCAAGCAATGTATCAAGATATTCTTTCTCTTTAGTTTGTTTATATTTTTTCCACAAGAGCACAGCAGAATAGCCGTCCAAGTCTTCAAGAGCTCCGCGCGAAATCCCAAACCTTTTTTCAATTTTTTTTAACCCCCCCTTTATCTGTAATCTCCTGAGTAAAAAACACACATCATAATGGATCTGGTTAAAATCGATTCCCATTTCGTGTTGGATGAATGGAATATCAAAAGATTTACCGTAAAAAGTTGTTATTGCTGGAAATTTCGAAATAAACGCGGGAAATTCGTCTAAGTTATCACCTCGGACAAAATCGTGAACGCTCACTCCATCGTAAACGGCAATAGTCGTTATATGGCTATAGTGAGGGCTTAAACCCGTGGTTTCAATATCAAGGTAAGCAATACTGTCAATTAAGTTTGGAATCATCTTCCAATGTTGTATTTTGGGTATAAGGCTTGTTAATTGGGAAATATCGAGGATTTTTAGCGCTTCTATTGCTGAATTGACACCATTCCATATTGCGTTCCATTTTTGTTTTGGAAACAGTTCAGGACACTGCTTTTTTATCACATCGTTCCAACAGCATATCCCTAATTCTCTGAGTGTCGTTTCTGCCTTAACGCCAATCCCTTTTACAAAAGTAAACGAGTTAAACAGTGGATGGTCATTTTCTAAAGATAAATCGTCGTCTCTTATCACGATTTCTTTCACACTATTAGTTTGAGATGTATTAAAGATAATTTTTTAGTAATAAGTTACAATTTGAAATCGCATATTTAAACTTTTTGGGTAATGTACGGAGCGTATCTAAATAATACGCAGCGTAAGTAAAGTAAAACATAAATATTGGTTCCAACTTTTAACCAAAACAAAACAAAACAAAACAAAAAAACAAAACAAAACAAAATCAAAACAAAATCTCTGCTTTTGCATTCGTTCGCGATTGGTTTATCATTTTAGAAGAGATTTTATTTCCCCATCTGAATCTCTTATTAAAAAATTGGTTGTAATTCTAAAAATAAAGTGGTTTAAAAATAGTTAAAAAAAATAATTAATATCTTAATGTTGTAATATGATATCTCGTCGGGTTTAGGATTGTTTGGGTATCCATTTCTTTTCTTTTCATATGCTTTTACCTTGGTTTTTTAATATGGTTTTTTAATTATGTGTAGTATTTGTCGTTAAATCGCAATTTTTTATTGTTATTAGGTTATTATTATAGAAAAAATGTGTTAATTACATTTACATATCAAAACGGTCAGGAAAATATCCGCCGTTTCTGATGATTATCGTTCTTTTCTCGCTATTTTTCATTTTTTTTTACCTCGCTTTTTTTTTGGGTTTTGTTTATTTTCTTTTTTGGTTATTGGTGGAAAAATTATTAAAAAAAATTATTTCTAAAATCTTAAAACTAAATTTTCAGGATTGAAGTTTTTCGCAAATCTAACTTCTTTTATTTCGGTTCTTTCCATGATTTTTTTACCTCCTTTTTTTGGTTTTTTTTTTTTTTTTAATTCCTGGTGTTTTATTTTTAAAATTTTTTAATTAAAAATTGATTAGATTATTTCTATATGCCAAAATTCTCGTATCAAGGTTCGCATTCACAGCGTTTATGCATTTGACTTCCTCGTTAATTTTCGCATTTAATTTAACTTTATTGAACACTTTCCTAAGTTTCTTTTTAATCGATTGTGATTCAAGTTTTTCAGTCGTAGCCTTCCTGACCAGCACCTGAGGCCGTAGCACCTCAGGTGCTTGGAGTTGGAAAGGAACCTGGCTATCGATGCTGGCGCTTTTTTCCTCTGCTTGTTTTTTTATTGTTGCTTGAGCCATTTTTCTTATCACATCCTTTTTTTTTTTTTTCAGTTTTCTTTTTTTTGTTTCTAATTTTATTTAGTTCCGAAGTTTAATATAGTTTGACTTCTTGAAGTTCGAACGAACTTCGAACTTCGGTGCGAATCGCAAACCTTAAATACCTACAAGACCATAATATAACTATGAGTATAACAAAATATCCACCTGAAGGTATAATTACACCTATGAAAATCAACAAAGATTTTGAATATATTATACTCTGGATGCTCTATAACAACGATCACTGCACTTGGTCTGAATTTAAGTCAAAACCTGTAAACATTAGTCCAGCGACATTATCAAAATACTTGAATATTTTGATAAGTAACGGTCTTATTGAGAAGGAAAAGAAAGGAGAGTATAGGATTACCCCTGAAGGTCGGATACAATATGCGGAGTTACAGGTTAAAGGCTCATTGGAGAAATCTCTGAATTATCCTCCTGAGATTATAACAAAAACTAGGGAATATGATCATTGGATTCTCTGGATGCTTTATAATAATGCGTATTGTAAGTGGTCCGATTTTATTGAACCCCCTCTTTCAATCAATCAATCTTCATTATCAAAAAACCTGAATCTTTTATTAGATAAAGATCTCATTGAAAAAAATAATCGTGAGTATAGAGTTACAAGGGACGGTGAAATAGAGTACTTCAAAGTGTTAAAAACATATGATTTAGATCGCCAATCAATATTGGACGAAGAAAGCAAAAGAGTTGAAGTCATTACAGATAAGGTTGGCAAATTCTTTGACGAATACAAGATAGAAGATGATGAGATTAGATATCGTTTCTTGAACATGGTCTTAAGGTTAGATTATACTAAGGTTGAGGCTACTTTGTCAGACGAGGTAGATTTTGATAAAATTTTGTTATTTTTATCGATAAATCACCCTAACAATTATCCTAATTATATTACAGCAAAAGATTTTGCGTTAGAGTATGATATAAAGCTAACAACATTGGACTTTTTTATAGAAAAAATCGTGGAAGATAAACTTTACGCGATTAAATTCTTTAAATTAAATGTTGACAGTAAAATTACATATTACATCCAAGCTGAAGAAAGATTAGAAAAAATGTTAGGCGTAATCATTGAAGACTATATTAGGAAGTTCACATATTTGAGTAAGTTTCAGAAAAAAAATGGAGATCAATATCAAACGCCTGATATCAACCAATTACTCTACAATGTCCTAGAAGATTTATGTAATAATCTATTCAATGAAGGATTGAAACAGCCACTCAGGAAATTTTTAATCGAATATATTGAACATTTAGCATATAAATTTGAAACAGAGAAGAGTTTAATTAACCATACAGATAAAATAAAGGGGATTGCGTTTCAAAATGTGTTTGAAGTAATACAAAGCTTTGGAACATCGGAGACGGTGAATACGATAAGCACCCCTCCTGATAATGAATCCTTTTACTTTTTGCACAATAGAATTTTTGACACATTGGACATACTGTATTTATCGAAAATAGATTATATTCGAACCGCTGAGTTCAAAGAGACATATTTTCCGAAAAATGGAGAATTTTTAACGAAGATTGAGCGTAAATTGGCGAAAGGAAGAGTATTGAAAGTAAACGAACTGCTTACTGCTAATCTTAAGAATCTAAGCGAAATAGAATTGATGATCCTGAAGGATTTAATTTACACATATAACGGAGAATTAGAAGAGTCACTAAACCTAACAAAAGAAATCATAGAAGCTCATCCTAACGAATATGTAGGGTATCTTTTTCAAGCCATTTCATATTTTTTTATGGGAAGATTCAAGGAAGCGTTGGATATTATCGAATTAGGTTTGAACATGTCCTATAATGTCTTGTTGATCTCTCAAAAAGCGCAAATTCTCATTAATTCCGATCACAAAAAAGCACTTGAAGTCGTAGATGAAGTTATTGAAGATTATCCAGATAATTTCGCTTTAGCACGCACGAAATTTCTAATTGAAATGACGGATAAAGAATGCTGCATACGAAATATTGACGAACCTTTGAATTTGATAAATTCACTTATAAGCTCGAATCCTGACGATTCAGAACTCTCAATACTAAAAGCGATATTATACATTGTGACCAATAAGTATAAGGAAGCAAAAAACTGGATTAAACAGACCGTAGAATTCAATTTACTTAAAGGTAGTCCGAGAGTTGATACTGCTGCGTACTTAATACTATCATATTCATATTTAGCTAGGGGTAAATTTGAAAAGGCTTTAGATATTGTCAGCAAAGTCAGATTTCACTATCCAAATCACCCACTTTCACATATTATTACTGGTTTAGTTCACGGATTCAACATAGTCTACAAATTCGATCCAAGTAAAGCAAACAAAGAGCTATTTAGAGAAGAATTTCAGAAAGCAGAAGCAAATGAACAGAGTAAGAAGAAGTTGTCTAGGTATTATCAACTGGAAAGTTATATTTTGAATGAGATAGATGGTCTTGAAGAGGCAATAAAAGTAATCGATAAAGCAATTAAATTAAGTCCGGAGCACTACGATATTCATAGCACAAAAGCCCATCTATATTTAGCCTATAGCGATAAAGGAGAAGAAGTTTTAGCATTTTACGATGAATTATTAGAGAAATTCCCTACTGAAGATAAAAGCATTCGCCAGATGAAATCATTCTCTTATTTTGCGATGGGAAATGTAACAGAAGGAATTAAAATTCTTAAAGAAGGTCTTAAAGTTTACCCTGATGCGATAGGAATGTTAAACAACCTCGCCGTATTCTTAAGTGATACAGGAAAATTTGAAGAAGCTTTGGAGACAATTGAAAAAGCTATTGAAATTGACCCACTCGAAGCAAATCTATACGATACATACGGAGAAATATTAATGTTTGGTAAGGATTACAAATCAGCTATAGAAAAATTTTATCAAGCGTTAGAGATGAGTCCAACGGGATGGTTTAGGTTTCATACATTCTTAAAACTCTCGAAATGTTATCAAAGTCTAGGAATGCTTGAGGAAGCTACAACCTGCCACGATAAAGCAAAAATTTTAACGGAAAAAGTTATACCTGGAAAAAGAAAGGTATATTTAGATCAATTAGAAGCGAGTTTTGAAGATTTAACCACTTCTGAAAAGTAAATCAACTTTACTTAATATATTTTTTCTATTTTTTATTTTTTATGTTCTTTTACGAGTTTTACCAAGTCTGCTTTCCTATAAGAAGCGAGCACTTTAAGATCGTTTTCAATACAATATTCTTTTAGTTTTTTTACCGTCCACTTGTTATAATCAAGCGGTTGTTCAGTGATTTCTTGAAGGGGTCCACCTCGGATGAGGTTAATAATTTGCGCTTTTCTATAGGATGTTGGAACTGAAATGTTGTTTTCTTTGCAGTATAGTTTCAATTTCTTTACTGTCCAGGAATTGTAGTCTATTTCGTCTTTCTCTTCTATAATTTTTTCTTCAATTTTGGAAGTATCAAGTTTTTGGAGAATTTCTATTCCCTCAATACTACCAGAATTGGAATCAACATAGAGTCTTATAGTTCGATCTTTAAGTTCAATTGGTCCTTCTGGTATTGAACTAACAGGTTCCCATTCGGTTTCCTCTATCTCTTTCCCGAAAACTTTTGCTTTTTTGACTGCTGCTCCGTAAATTTGAAAATTCCCTAAAATCAAATTTTGTCTTTTAAAAGTAGCGGGAACTTTGTTTTTCACAATTTTATTAATCAATTTTTTATTATCTAACTTAGGTGGTTTGATTGTCTGTTGAGGTTTAGGGGCAATGACATAATCCTTCTTTTTTCCAATTAATGTGGATTTAACGTCACCATTAAGAGTCGGAGGTGGACCTTGCCATCCGTGAACCTTTTTATCTTTAGTTTCTGCAGATTCCTTGAGAGAAGACTGGTGTAAATGTTTAAACTCTATAGAGTTTCTTTCTAAGATTTCAGGAACTTCGGCTGTTTTAAAATTAAAGGCTCTCATAAATTCGTTGGGTTCATCTCCTTGATCTACTGAAATAATCTTACATCGATGGAAGTGGCTGTTAACAACTAAATCGTTTTGTAATTCAGCGGCAATCCGAGATGCTATAAATTTTTTCCTGACATGTGAATTGACGCCTTTCCAGATATAGATTCTCCTTAACCCCTCCTTGACAATTATTAACACTTGGTTCGGATCTAATACATCTTGACCATTATTCAACAGAAAGGTATCTTCAGAAATATCTAACTTGACTTTTTCTCCGGTACTTTCTAGTCCAAAGATCATAAAGTTCTCATAAATTTCAGACATCATTAAATACGATTTTTTTTTAAAATTTAAAAATGAGACAACTCTTACGAATTTTGAAAATCCATTCTCTTTGTACTCAAATTAATATTGTAATAAATTTAAAATTGCTAAATACAACATCTTGTATTAACATTTAAAATTATTGAAATAGAAAATTTCGCACATATATAAACACGTAAAGTAAATTAATTCTGCACAAATCATGCTCAATCTGCTTTTTAGTATAGTTTATTAGTCATTATCTATTTTAATCGTTAAGTTTAGGGATATTTAGTTTATTCTTATCTAATTCCTCTCGAAAATTGTTTAAGGTTATTAATTTATGAATGAGAACAACAACCGAAAACTCTTCAAATATAAAATGTTAACACCTTTATGGATTGCGATCTTTATAGATGTTTTAGGCTTCACAATTCTTTTTCCAATGGTAGGTTATTTTAGCGAGCTTTTCAATACTTCGCAAACGATGATTGGTTTAATTTTTTCTGTTAATGCTATGTTTGGTTTTGTTTTTGGACCTATTTTAGCAAAACTCAGTGATAAATACGGAAGAAAGCCGCTATTATTAATTTCTCAATTTGGAACACTTTTGGCTTTTATATTAACCGCTTTTTCAGGCAATTTAATGATGTTAGTAATAGCGCGTATGATTGACGGCATGTTTGGAGGAAATTTCCCTATTGCAAAAGCTATTATTAGCGATAGAGTCCCACCAAAAGATCGGGGTATTCAAATGGCTAATGTGGGAATTGCGCATGTTTTAGCTTCATTAATTGGCCCAGCCATAGGTGGATTTTTCTTCACATATTTTGGGCTTTTAGGACCTGGATTATTTGCAGCGGGATTTACAGTTATTACGATTATAGTTACTATAGTTATGTTGGAGGAAACCTGGACAAAAGAAGATAGAGCTCAGAACCATCGAGAGAAACTTGAAACTTCGCTTAAAATAAGGAATAATAAAAACGCTCTGTTCATGTTAGTTCTCTGGGCTTTTCATACGATTTCATTCACCACAGTTATGACTTCTATATCCTTTTTTAGTGCTAGCGTTTTGCATCTCGAACCACTTGAAATGTCTTTTCTATTTATGATCTCTGGCATTTTTAGAGCTGGAGTGAGATTTACACTTTTTAAACCCACGATAAGAAAACTTGGGGAGAGTAATGCAATACGATTAGGATTAGCTATGTTTGTTGTAAGCTTTTTTTTATTAGGTTTTTCTACAAATGTTATCGCTGTCATAATACTTTTTATGTTTATCAGTTTTGCTGCCTCCTTAACCCGGGGGCCTTTGAATAGTAAAATTAGTCAAACAGCATCTCCTCAGGAACAAGGCAAAATAAATGGACTTTCTTCCGCATTGGATAGCGTCGCCCAGATATTGGGGCCCTTAATTGGACCTTTTATACTTGACACACTACCACCGTATTGGTTAGGGATAGTTGTTTCATTAATCGCATTACCAGCACTTCTAATGTCCACGAGGAAAATAGAGAAAAAAAAATATGATCTCTCAAAGAACGCATTACTTTAATCTTAAACAAAAATAGAAAAAGTAGGAATTTTACTCGTTTAAGAAATCTATTATTGTCTGATTTACTTCAGGGGCTTTTGAGAGAGGGCTACTATGACCCGCTTTATCAATTACTACAAGTTTACTATTAGGTAATTTTTCGTGAATCTGTTCCATTGATGATTTTGACATTAACCTATCGTGAGAAGCAACAAGTATTAGGGTTGGATTTTTTATAGTATCTAATCTATCAAAAGTATCGTGAGTCTTTAAAGCTTCAGCTTGCATGGTAATGTCCTTAGCTGTTGGAGGATCTATTGTACTCATTTCTATCAAATCTTCTGCAGACCAAAGACCATACCATTTTTTAGAAGGTTCAGCTTCTAATTGCTTTCTGAATTTTATATAGTAACTAGATCGAGTTCCAGACCACCATGCTTTAACTGGGTCTTCTTTTTTCATTTCTAACTCACTTAACCGCATATTTTTATAAACTGTAGGTCCCCCCTCGTCAGGGAAACCATAATTGGTGTTAATTAATATTATTTTATTTACTCTCTCTGGATACTTCAAAACGAAATTCTGCACGATCATTCCACCAAGGCTCCAACCCGCAATATTTGCTTTTTCAATTCCAAGATGATCCATAAGACCGTTGATATCATCTGCGAAAACTTCCATTGTATATTCAGTATCAGGTCTATCAGATTTTCCTGCTCCACGATTATCTAATCTTATAACCTTAAAATGTTTTGATAAATCGGGTATTTGAGCAATCCACGATTCCTTTTTCGCTCCAAATCCGTGAATTAAAAATAAAGGGTAGCCATCTCCAAAGACTTCATAACATAGCTTAACACCATTAACATCTGCATATTGTTCTGTCATTTCTAAACACATTTTACTTATTAATTATTTAGTTTAACAAGGATTCAGTTTTATTTAAGATTTCTTCTTCACTAAAATAAAGAAACATAGTTTACTTAATCTCGATAAAAAAATTATAAAAACAATTCTATTTAGAAACTTTACTTCTAATTTGTTATATACATAAGAGAGTGAGAAAAATGGAAGAAAAAAGAGTTTTAATCCCTTCTGCTACTGGTAATAAACTTCATGGAGTTTTATACATTGCGTCTGAAAAAAACATTCCTCTGACAACGCCAATTTTAATTATGTGTCATGGTTTCACGGGAGATAAATACGAGTGGGGGCGCTTTCCTAAAACAGCAAAAGTTTTAAATAAAGAAGGTTATGATGTGCTCATATTTGACTTTTCTGGTTCAGGAGAAAATAAGAGAGAAGTAGTTAATTTATCAAAACAAGCCACTGATCTAGAAAATGTCTATGAATGGGTAAAAATTCAGGGATATTCAAAAATCGCTGTATTGGGCCTCTCTTTTGGCGGTCAGACGGTATTAAAAGCAAGTTTGCCTGAAATAATAACTTACATATTTTGGGCACCACTTCTATTACTCCACACAACAGGAGACCAGGCTGATTGGTTTAAGGATATAGCTAAAGGACCTGTAGAAATTCCCTCATCAGGAGAATTTGACCCCATAATAATTGACATGAGTTTTGTGACAGATATGGGACAATTCCGAGTAAAACCTGCTTTAAAGAAATTATATCCGCCTACTCTTATAGTTCAAGGCACTAATGACGATAAAGTTCCTTTGGAATTGACTAAGAAAGCATTCAGTATGATGCCTCAAGATAACAATCATAAGTTAGTAGAAGTTCAAGACGCAACTCACGATTTTAACGAAAAACACTTACAAGAATTTATTAAGGAAACAGTAAGTTGGTTGAAAAGCTATTTATAAAAAAAATTATTTATTACTTTTGCTCTTTATTACTCTTGGAGGGTCTAATTTTAATATTTTAAAATTATCTAATAAGTCCTCAAATCCTTTATTAGAAATAATAAATTTACCCTGAGATTTGGATAGAATCTGAGAGTTGGAGGCTTTTTCAATGTGGTTAAGTATCATTGTTCCATAGTAGTTATTAGAAAGGTCATGAATATCATACGATGTATCGTTAATTTTGTATATTTTGCATTTTAAAAGTTCTTGTCTCAACATGTAAATTACTTTAACAGACCATTTTTTGAAAGTAGGGAATTTTTTCAGCGATTTTAAGTTAATTAGCTCCAATTGATTGCTTTTAATTAATTCGCTTAGTTTTAACGATACGAATTTCTTAAAATCTAACTTTAGCTCCTGTAACGATTGCTTTTTTAAGGAATTACTTTTAAATCCGGTTAGATACGATGGATCTGTGAAAATCTTTGAATGTCGTTCAAAACCAATTATTCTTAAAACTTTTTTTTTATAATTTGGTTTCTGTATTATCTTTAAGTACGTTTTATTTAATTCTTTTAGAATTTTACTTTGAATAAAATTACTAAAATATTTCCTGACGCTTTCTTTTTTTGGTAAAAAACTTTGTTTGAACCTTTCATCTATTTTATCATAAGCATCTAGTTCGTCAATTTGGTATTCTTTTAATTGGGTTATAATCTCGAAAGGGATATATGTTGAGACGAATTCTATTCCTTCCCATATGAGTTCTATTGCTGTCTTTATGTTAATCCTTCTTAAAGGCCTTATAATTTTAATATTACCCGCTTTAATTGCGATTGGGGTCGTTTTACACAAAATTAGATCAAAAGGTTTAATTTCATGTGTTAAGGGATGATTATTATCTGGGATCAAGAATCCATCAGAAAATTGGCATATATAACTCCCTAATATGGGCTTTTGGGCTAAGTCCCACTCAAGTATCATAAAATTCTCTAATTCTTTAAAGTTCACATCAAAATCTAAGTCAATTACGTTGTCGGTATAAACGGTATTTTTAATTTTTGGATTCTCACTTCCCCAGAATTGTTTTACTGGATTTCTAACTGGGTTATTTCCATCAAATATTTCATTAAATACGGGATAGTTTTCTATAAAATAACTTTGTTCAAGATATTCTAAGTGGTGTTTTTCGAGGCCGCACTTTTCTAAAACGTAATAATACAATGGTATTTCTGACCGGGAGGAAGACACCCAGATTAGTGTAGGATAGTTGTATCTATAATTAAATTTCATTTGTTTGAGTTTATCTGATTGAGTGTTCGCAATTACTAATGACCTAAGAAATCCATGTTTCTGCTTAAGCCCCTCTAAATATAGATCGCTCAACTTTTCCTTGTAGGTACCTATTTGTGAATAGATTTCGGTATTATTATTGAAATTGCAATTTTTGGCAATTTTTAAATAACCATCCATGTTATCTTCTGATTCCATATTCAAAATTGCTTCTTTAACGCTTTCTAAAGTTAATTCTGCGATCTGCGTTTTTAAATCTATCTTTGAACTCTTGGGAAGATTTTTAAAAAAATCATCTAAATAAATTCCAGGAGCAAACTTATGAAGTAATAGATATCTAAGGATTGGATTTCCCAGAGCAGTTACATTCATTTTTTTAATGGTTTCAACAACAAGTTTTTTAGGGAAATCGAAGAAAAGATTTTGTAAGTTGAGAATTGTGTCAATCTTTCTGTATAATTCATATTCCACAATGCTACTAAAAAGCGAGCTTATAAACTTAGGATAATCCGTAATAAAATCTCTTATTTCCTTAAATTTGACAGCGTATTTTATGAATTGGTCATTTAAATTGTATTTCAGAGAAATGTCTGCGATTTTCTTAACGTAATCTAAATTATTAGATTCTTTATGAGCTTGTTCTAAAAAATTTATTGCTTCATAATATTTTGAGTCTTTAATTAACTCCTCTGCTTTAACTATGAAATTCTCAGTTTTACTTTGCTTAATCAGATTAAAATTCGCAGAGAAATTTATAGTTCTTATATCTTTACACACGCTTTTGCATATATCTGGTTCAAGTAAGAGTAAAACTTTGACAATGTGTTTACAGAATTTCGTATTTTTTTTAAAATCAGGGCAGTCGTGGACGATATTTACTCGTCGCTCGTCTTGAAATATGTTTACTACATATTTTGAGTTACCGGAGCCTTGAAGATTAACTAAAATTTTAATTTTTGGATTCTTTACCACATTGAAATTAATTATGTTTTTATTTGGAATGTTTTTTCCTCGATTAAATCTAGCTCCCATTACATGTCTTCTGAATAAATCGCCATTCTGAAAATAATTTTTAAGACTTATATTGTTCACCTTTAAAACATGAGTGGAATTAATTTATTGGCTGGTAATGATTTCAGATATTAATTTTGGAAAGTCTCGCCACTGGTTTAGTGTTAAAAGTACTCCATTTGCCTCTTTTACCATTTTCTTTGCCATTACCGGAGAAAATCCAAATTTTGGAACAACCATAACGAATTTTATATCTTTATCCTTCATTTTTTTTAATTCTCTTAAGCTATTTTTGAAGTCAAAAACATCTGCGTCTGTGAATAATATATTCAGTTTGTATTTCGAGCGAGCTTTTTTTTCAAATTGAAGATTTGCCCATTTAAGAGCGTGGTTTATACATGTGCCTCCCCTTGCGGTTATATCAAGTAATTCGTCAACAACTTTTTCCAATTCAACATCCTCATCAAGATTCTTTAATTTATGCGTGTTAGACTCAAAAAAAGTGAGTGCGATTTCTTCTGGTTTAAATGCATATACTAACATTGTTGTGCATAACGCCATTTGAGCTAACTTGTTTCCACTCATACTCCCGCTTATATCCAATTCAAGAACCATGCATCGAAGCCCATCAGTAGTTTTTGACACTAAAAAATCGTCGTTAGAAATTGTTTCAACGGTTTTCCCGCCTTCCAGTAAATTACTTATAGTCTCTTCTAGATCAATTAATTCAAAATCGTCTCCTAAAGTGTAAGGGATTACAATGTTTTCTACGAGGGGTCCAGATTTGGCGGTACCAATTAGGGAGTTTGCCGCATTAATACCTAAATCAATCATAATTTGTTTTATGATCTCTTTCAACTTCTTCTTGATTTTGGCTGAAACATTGTGCCTTGAATAAAACCACTGCTCCAATAAATCCAAACCACTACCTGCACCCAAAGAGGAAAATGCCATATCTAGAGCATCGTTGCCCATTTGTTCAGCTGATCTTAATACTTGAGATAAATTTTTTTCGCTTAATGCGCTTAGAACATCTAAATTCGGCTGTTTTGGTGGAACACCTCCTAACGCTAACTTAACAATCTCATCAATCTGTTGGGGAGATATTTCCATCTGCTCGAGATAATCCTTATATGTTTGGTAATTTGATTGATTCTCCTTAACAATTTGTTTAAAAACTTTATAACTTTTCTCGATTAAGTTAAGAATTTCTATTTCTGTCATATTTAGCCTTTTGCCTGCGTTTTTGATTGAGTTAATGTTCGGAGAAAAGCCTTTCTTGTTAAAATCTTTAACCATATTACTTAATGAGCTTTTATTTGCTGCACCTTCGACTGCGTTATTAACTAAATCAGAAATTTTATTGGTCAGTTGCGCTTGGCAAGAGAAATCGCTACAATTTTCTTTAGATCTAACTAAGTTATCGATGTAATTCTTTATCTGGGCATCGACCATTTGCTTATCGCTGTAATCGTCGTTTATTGATTGAACATCTTTATCAATAATCTTTGACATTAATTTTCGCCATGCAGGAGACTTAATAGGGTTATTAATTAAATCTTTTTTAATGTCAGTTGAATTTTTTCCTTTACTAAAATTATCAAAATTGGCGATAATTTGATCTAAATATTGTTCGCTCAAATTATCTCCAAAATATTGATCAAAGTTCTTTGCATTATTATAAGCGTCTTTAAATGGGAGCTTCAAACTAGTATTTAAGATATTAACCATTTTTTTCTTCGCTATATTGGGATTTGACCCCAAGACTCTTGAAGTGTTAAAGATATCGTTTAAATTTTTGTTAGAATTAGAGAGATTTTGTTTCAAAAGACTTTTTAATATGTTTTGACCTTGTTGGGTTAATATATTAGATTTCAAGGCAAATTCAGCAATGTTCAATCCTTCAAAGGAATTATCCTTTAAAGCTTTTTTAAGACTTTCCTTAAATTTGTCCAAATTTTGGTCTTTTGCGAGTTGAGACATTATTTTTTCTTTTAACGAGTCAGATTTCGAAATAATATCGTCCAGCAAATTTAATTTTTCTGCCGCATCTATATCCTCAGGTTCTAAATGGTTTATTTTATTTTTTAATAATTCTTTTGCGTAATCGAGCAAAGCTTTTAAATCCTTAAATTGATTGAAGTTTGCTATAGCGTTATTGTCAATAACATCTAAAGCTGTTTTATATGGATCTTCTTCCAGCTCTTTGCTAAATTGGTCAAAAAAATCGTTTAAACTCTCGTCCATTAACTGATCTAAATCAAGATCTTCTAACTCTTTAAAAAAATTATTTAATAATTCAAAATCGTCAAACATCTCATCTAATTCACTCAAATCTAATCCTAAATCATCGAGTAAGTCTTGGGCCGTTTCGCTCCCAAACATATCAGATTTTGCCATGTCAGAAGACATACGATTCTTCATGGGTTCATTATATGTTAATAACTCTGTGGCAATTTTGCGGGCTAAAGCTTGATTTTCAAGAGGACTAGTAACAACTGCAATTTCAATAAAGTCGTTGATTTCACAAACACCTTTATTCATAAATCTCGCTATTATTAATTTACAAATTGCAATTGCCTGGCGAATCGATGGCTTATACATACTTTTCTCATGGTTCCTTAATGCATTTATGAACTTAAGAGAAAACCAAACTGGGCTTTGGGGGAAGATTATCATCCAGATCAATACCAATATATTAATTAATTTAAATTATGCTGACCCTAGAACTTGAGAGATTATGTTGGTAATAACATCCTTAGCTTTAACGCCAGGCTTAGCCTGGATAGCTCCAAATAAAACATTGCTTGCAAGATTCCTTAGAATTTTATGTGTATCTGCTTTCTTATTTCTTTTCTGAGCTACACCCGTTAACCTGGCCAACGCAATCCCACTTCTTAAACTGGCTGGTGTTTGGACTTGGTGATGGGTGCGAGTTCTATTAATAATTAAGTAGATTTTCTCTAAAATGCTCTCATCGACTTTATAATATGGGTTGTTATGCTCTATTATTTTCATTTCGGTCTTTTTATCAGGGTAGTCAAGCTCAATCCAGACGTTAAATCGATCTTTTAGGGCTTCACCTAATCTATGTGTTCCTACTAATTCTGATGGATTCATAGCGCCAATAAAGAAAAAACCAGGGGACGATTTGACGCGCCCTATGTGCGGAATGGATAAAGTCCTTTCTTCTAAAGGTTCTAATAATGAATTCTGTGTGTATTCAGTAGCACGATTTATTTCATTCGCTAAAAACAATCCACCGTTTAACATCGCTTTTATGAGTGGCCCTGGATTGAACGCTTCGAACGAAAAACCCTTTTGAATCGTTGTTGCTGGATTAAATGAACCTATTAAGTGAGAGGGTTTAGTTGATTCGTCAAATGTTATCCACTCAAACGAATCATTTCCAGTGATTTCTGCTCGTGATTGAGCGTAATACCTACATAGTGTCGTCTTGCCTATTCCTGGTGGCCCTACTAAAATTGGGTATAAGTTGGAAGCGTCTGCTTCAAACATTAAATCAAGAGCTTTCTCATACTGACCTGTTAAAACGATGTCTAGCTTTTCTTTTTTCTGAAGAAGTAGATTTCTTTCAAACAAATCTTTTAAGCTTGCTTGTTTCTGATTCAGCTGACTTTTATCATTCCCTCTGAAATACGGAGAACTCTTTAAAATTGAAATGTTATCTAATATTTTTTCTTTAGGCTCTTTCGGAGGTGTTTTTTTAGCAGTAGGTTTTTTTGCTGTGATACTAGTTTTTGCCGTCGTTTTGGTATTAGTTTTAAGAATTGTTTTAGTTGGAGTTTTATTTGGGCTTTTTTGAGTTTTTTTAATCTGATTATTTTTAGTTACGGGTTTCTTTGCCATATAGAAAACCTTTACAGTTAAATTTTTGAATTTATGTCTGATGTTTAGTAATAAACATCACTATTATTAACTTTCAAAATCTATATATAAATCCAGAGAATAAAGAAAAAGTGAATTATTTAATATGATTCTAAGGGATAGAAACTCATTTAATTTTGCGTTTACTTCATAATAAGAATGTTTCTCTTATTTTTTAACCCTCAATCTTTTATGGTGCTATAATTAAAACGATGGTATAAACAAGTATCAGATTTCCTAAAATTATACCAACATCCTTTAGTGCGGTTCTACCTAATAAATCTTGACGAGGTTTCCTGAATATATACATGATTCCAAAAGGAAAGAAAATTATAGGGAGAAATATAATGAATTGTGTAATGATTAGTGAGATTATTGCTATGGTTAGCGATACTAAGGAAGCAATCCAAATCACTACTTGAGAAGCCTTTGGAGATAACTTAGATAAGGAGTCTCCATCAATTAACTCATGTAGCATTTGACCCGTAAAACCTACGGATGCTACTGAAAGTAGTATTAATAACTCAAAAACAGATAGATCGGGAAAAAAACCTAAGATAATATCACCAGCATTAATTTTTATCATCATCCATGGCAATACGATATGTGAGATTCCTAAAATGATATGGTTAATGATTACTAGTGATTTGAACAGACAATAAAAAATTACTAAAATAACTATGATAACTAAATAAATTCCTAAGATTGGATACACAACAATTCTATTCATAAAACACATGGTTCCTATTAAGAAACATGCTAACGAGATTGTAAAAATTTCTTTACGACTATAACCTTGGATTCTTTTGAGGGTTTCGCTTTCGTCTGGATCCTTCATATCTATTATGTCATTTAAGGTATTTCCTGTAATAGCATAAAAAGCAAACCCTGTTAATATCCAAATGTGTGCGGTGATCTCATACCCATTTAAATAAACGCTTAATAAACAAGGGACAAGAACTGAAAATAAGTATTCAATTCTTAATAATTTAAATCCATTACTCACTGAAAAAATCACTTTAAGATATCGTATAATGAATTAATAATTAAATAAGTAAAAAAATTTAGGATTTTAGAACAAATACTCCTAAAAATCAATTAAGGAGTAGAAATCTGGATTCATTAAATTAGAAAAAGAAAGGTGCAAGGATATGGCAGGATTGATCTAATTATTAAACTACATTTTCATGGTGAAATTTTTCTATTTCGTTATCATCATACCCTAATTCTAAAAGGATTTCTTTAGTATGTTGTCCTAATATGGGTGGAGATGTTAAAACCTCCCCTGGTGTGGCAGAGAGTTTAACAGGAATTCCTGTTACCCTGATTTTTCCTGCTTTCAAATGATCGAGATCTTTGACCATGTTTCTATGGAGCACCTGCGGATCAGTAAAAATCTTATCCATAGTATAGATCGGACCACAGGGAACTCCAGCCTTTGTTAGAATATCCAGCCACTCTTGCGCAGATTTCGAACTAATTATTTTACTAATGGTAGTTACTAAATCATCCCTATTTTCGACACGTTTTGCATTTGTAGAATATTTAGGGTTATCTATTATGTTTTCTAATCCAACAGCATGACAGAATTTTTGCCATAATTGATCGTTACCCGCTGCAATATTAACATATGTGTCATTAGCTTTGAAAGCTTGATATGGTACAATATTTGGGTGTCCAGAGCCTAAAGGTTGCGGTATTTCACCAGATGCAAAAAAGGATCCTGCCCTATAAGTTAACCAAGCAACTTGGCTATCTAATAAAGATACATCAATCAGTTGACCTTTGCCAGTTCTTTCACGATTAAAGAGAGCAATCATAATACCATAAGCTGCAAACATACCTCCGGCAATATCAGCCACCGCTATCCCCACTTTAATTGGAGGACCTCCTGGTTCACCGGTAATACTCATAAGCCCGCCCATTCCTTGTAATACTTGATCAAAACCAGGTAATAACTTGTATGGTCCATCCTGCCCAAATCCAGAAATACTCGCATATATAATTTTTGGATTTAACTCTACAACGCTCTTATAGCCTAAACCAAGTTTTTCCATCGTTCCGGGCCTAAAATTTTCAACAACAACATCTGCTTTTTTTATTAATTTTTCAATGATCTCTTTCGATTTCTCACTTTTCAAGTTCAAAGTTATACTCTTTTTATTTCGATTAACGCTCATAAAATACGCACTTTCTCCTTCTACGAAAGGAGGTCCCCATGATCTAGAATCATCTCCCCTACCAGGCATCTCTATTTTAATAATTTCAGCCCCCATATCTCCTAACATCATTGTACAATAGGGACCCGCAAGAGCTCTTGACAAATCCAAAACTGTAATGCTTTCTAGTGGTCTTACCATCTCCTATTTCACTTTTCTTATATATATCATGCTTAATAATGTTATGAATAAATTATTAACTATTATAATTGAAGATTTCCATACAAAGACAATAATTTATCTTCATAGATAAAAATCATCTAGAAAAACATGGTTATTGCCAAACCTATTAAAACTACTGCCACAAAAAGTTTTAAATAGAATTTCGGCATTTTTTTTGAAATTTTCGCTCCAATTATAGATCCAAAAATAGATCCTATTGATATTATAATTCCAACAATAACATCAATTTGTCCTGTAATAAGTTTTACTAACGTATTATAAATTGCTGTGAAAAAAACTATTGAAGTTGATATGGCAGTAGAATTATGAATTGGAAAGTCTAAAATAATATTAAGTGAGGGAGAGTTAATAATTCCTCCTCCAATTCCTAAAAGGTTAGCTGCAAATCCTGCTAAAATAAAATATGGAATTGATTTCTTAAAATTAGATTTATAGTCATGAGAATCTAAAGAAAATACAATTACTTCTTCAGTTTGATTTTTTGTTCTTTTATTTGTTTTTAAAGTCTTATAAATCATATTTATTCCAGCAATTAATAAGGTGCCCGCAAAGATTATTTTTAACACATTACTTTCAACATGAACAAATGAAAATAAAATCGACGATAAAATACTCCCCAAAATTGAAAAAGCAGCGAATATTAAGGATAGACGAACCTTTGTTCTTTTTTGTCGCAAATAGGTTATAAAACCTGCTAAAGAAGAAAAAAGAATTATGAAGGTGCTTGTATCTACTGCAACATTAATAGGGAAAAGAAAAAGGAGCGTCATGATGGATACAAAGAACACTCCTCCGCCTATTCCGGCAATAACAGAGACAATACCGGATAATAGACCCAGTAAAATTAATAAGGAGACAAGATAGAAAGATAATTCCATGGGCGATAAAATGGTATATTCATCATAAATCTTTTTAATAATTAGAAAGAGAATCTTAATCGAAAATTGAAAGAAAAATCAAGAATTAAATTATAAAAGAGTTATTAGATAGTAAATATATAATTTTGAATTCAAATAGTTATCATTTATGCCCGATTCTAACGAAGATAAGCTGGTTGTTGCTCTCGTTGCTTGTTCTAAGTGTGGAAATGCTTTCATGATAAAAAAGGGACAAAAAAAAACCGATGATTTGGTATGTGATAACTGTCTTAGGTTAGAACAGCGAAAAAAACAGCTTACAGACTCAGTTAAAGAATCTCAAAAAGAAATTGAAAGTTCTATAAGGGGATATAAAAATTCGTTGCGAGTTGCTAAATCTCAACAAATAAAACAAATATACTTCGATAAGATTAAGAAAACTTCTAACACATTAAATAACTCTGTCGATCTTCTTAAAAAGATAGAAGAAACTAACGATGAGAATTATATTGAAGAATATAAGAAGTTGTTTGAAGAAATGAAAAAAGACTATGCAGATAAATAATAAGCAATACTTTCTTCTTCTTTTATATTTTCATTCAGAATCATTTTTAAACAATCTAAATTTCAAATTATTTAAGTAGAAATATCATTTAAAGATTAAAATATTAAATAAAATACATTTCCCGTGAACAGAAAATGCCATTAAAACAAATATCTCTATTTCTCCCAAATAAACCAGGACAACTAGCTAATTTCTTTGAATTTTTGATGAACAACAAAATATACATAAGATCTTTAACTGTTGCTGAAACAGAAGACTATGGATTATTATTACTTCTTGTTAACCCTTTTGAAAAATGCATAGCATTATTAGAAGATAATGATTATTTACATTCAGTAACGGAAGTTGTTGCTGTAAAGTTATCTGACAACATCACTCAATTGTATAATATAGCTAAAACGCTAGGGAATCACAATATAAACATCGAATATATATATACATTTGCCGAAAAGACCTCAGAAATAAGTACAATGACAGTTCTGAGGTTAGATGATAACGAAAAAGGAATAAATGTTTTAAAAGAGCACGGTTTTGAAGTAGTGGAAAATTTAGAATAGTTATGGAAGCTAATATTCCCCATTTTTTAAATATAAATTCTATGTATTCAATTTCATGCGATCCAACAATACTTTTATCGCATAAGCTGCCTCTGTTGGCGTAAAAAACACTGGTGCTTCTTCTTTTTTAGCAAAATCTCTTAGATCTTTGAAATTTTCTCCAAAAAAAACAAAAGGTACGAGCGGTTTTAATCTCTTTGTGTCATTCCAAGCTCTAATCATACCCCTATAATGCTCATCAGATTTCATTTCTAAGAATGGGGGGATAACCAAGCATGGAACGACTATATCTATCTTTGAATCTTCCAACATGGCTTTTGTTATCTCGTAAAATTGTTTTTCAGCGGCTACACCAATCATGTCAAGAGGATTCTGAATTTTAACAAGTGAAATCAAAAACGGTTGAATTTTTTGTTTGAGAGCATCGGAAAACTCAGCTAATGTCAAATTAAACTCTTCTACCTTATCACTAAATAAAACAGAGCTTCCCCCACTATTCGTCAAAACTCCTATTCTCTTACCCTTAGCGTTTGGTAAAAATGAAAACGCTTTTAATGCTGTAATAAAGTCAGTGGCATTTTCACACAATGTTGCTCCTGCTTGTTGTATAGAAGTTTTCAACATTTTATAGTTTGTGGCTATTGAACCAGTGTGACTACTTGCAGCTTTCATCCCCGTTGAAGTTCTTCCTCCCTTTAAAATGATAATTGGTTTAATAGGAACAATTGTTTTTAATGTATTTAATAGTTTCCTTCCTTCCTCAACTGTTTCCATGTAGATACATATAATTTTTGTGTTCGCATCTTCTTTATAAAAATCAAGAATTTCATCAAATGAAACATCAATGTTATTTCCGATATTTGCAAATTTAGAGCATCCAATATTTTCTCGGTCCATAGCGTAAAAACTAGCACAGCTAAATGAACCTGATTGACTAATCATGCTAATATTCCCCCTTGGAGCTGCCTGTATAAAAGAAGCGTTGAGTCCGATATCAAGATTTTGTATTCCAACGCAATTTGGCCCCATAACTCGAATTCCCGCTTTTTTACATTTTTTTGCAATTAAATCTTCAGCTTTTTTTCCTTCTTGATTAATTTCTCCAAATCCAGCAGTTATAATTATTACACATTTTACATGCTTTTCAATACACTCATCAATTACACTGTCTACAGCTCTAGCAGGAACTAAAATTATTGCAAGATCGATTTTTTTCTGAACATTTAATATGCTCTTATAACATTTAATTCCAAGAATTTCCTTAGTATTTTGAGTTATAAGATATAATTCACAAGCAAGATCTTTGTTTTGAAGGATATTTATGGTAACAGCATTTCCAAACTTTTTTGGATTAGCAGTCGCTCCGATGATTGCAATCGTTTTGGGAGAAAAAAAAAGAGAAATCATATTTTCATTCAATCTCCTCATATATCGCATCTTGAGGACAAACATCTATGCAGACTTTGCACCACCTACAAACAGAACTCTCAATCGAAACTTTTTTATCAGCTTCATTAAAATTTAACGCTTGACACCCAAATTTATTAATGCATATCATACAACCTATACATTTTTCTTGATCTACCACTATGGAGGGAGGTGTTATTTGTTGAACCCGAAATTGGTTAGACTCTACCAAGGAACACAGATGTCGAGAAATGAAAACTCGAACCCCATCTGCCTTGACTGCTTCTTCAAGCTTTTTAATTGTCGCGTTCAATTTATAAGCATCTTCAACCCAGATCTTTTCGGGAGGGACGCCACAACCTTTCACAAGATCTTCTAAGACAACGCGAATGCCGGGTTCTTTAGTGATGGTAACGCCTGTACCCGGATTATCTTGAAATCCTGTCATACTTGTTGATCTGTTATCTAAAATAACGACCAACATATTATTTTTGTTAAATACAGCATTGATTAAAGCTGGAATCCCTGAATGGAAAAATGTAGAATCACCTAAAATTGCCAAGACTGGATTATCTGAACTTTGAACCTTTGCAATTCCGTTTGCTAAGCCTATTGAGCCTCCCATACACACTTCTGTGTCTATTCCCTCTAACGGTTTGTAAACTGCGAGAGTATAGCAACCAATGTCAGATGAGTTCACAAATTTCGTCTTCATCGTCTTTTCTACTTGTTTAATCGCATAGAATGTGGATCGATGTCCACAGCCTGGACATAAGATCGGAAGCCTTGGAGGGATGATTAATATATTTTCAGGAACAGATACTTTCTTATATGATAAACCAATCAATCGAGCAATATTTTCGAGATATATCTCCCCAGAAAATTCTCCGTTTTGTGGAAAAATGTCTTTACCATGAATAATTAACTCTTTTGAGTAGCCTTCTTCAAACGCAATTTGCTTCATGATATTTTCAAGGAAAGGTTCGAGTTCTTCAACTACCACGATTTCGTCTGAGTGAGTAAATAATTTCTTTATTAACTCCTTAGGTGGTGGATAAACTAATCCAAGTTTTAAAATTGAAACCTTATCAGTAATACCGTAGTGATTAAGGGCATCTAACAATTGAGAATATGGTACTCCTGCAGCTACAAACCCATATCTAACACCGTTAATTTTTTCTCCCGATAATTGTAGCGAATTAAAGGGAAAATAATCAGCAAATTTGGAGATTTCTTCTAACCTTTCTAACAACCTCAAACGCAATATTCGGGAGTGAGAAGGTAAACAAACCCATCTTGAGCGGTCCCAATCAAAACCGTAATCACGATCTATTAGATCCACATCTCCAAGAATCACATCACCTCTACCGTGGTTTAATCTAGTAGTAGTACGAAACAATACCAAGGATTGATATTCTTCTGAAAAATCAAATGCGTACTTTATCATGTCTTTTGCTTCTTGTGGGGTTGAAGGCTCAAACACAGGCACAAGAGCATGTAATCCAAAATATCTGTTATCTTGTTCATTTTGAGAGGAATAACAGTTAGGATCATCTGCCGAGATCAATACCATTCCACCTCTTGCTCCTGCATAACATGCTGTCATGAAGGCATCTGATGCAACATTGACTCCAACATGTTTCATAACAGCAACTGAACGTACATTCGACATCGAACCACCGTACGCTACCTCAAAGCCTACTTTTTCATTTACACTCCATTCTAATTTGAGATGAGGATAGAACTTTTGCATAACCGCTAAAGTTGGTAATATTTCTGATGAGGGAGTACCGGGGTAACCAGCACCAATTACAACTCCTGCTTCTAGAATTCCTCTGGCAATTGCTTCGTTTCCCAACAGTATTATTTTTTTTCCTGGATTCTCCTCAGCAAATTCGGGTCTAATCATTAGAACCACCCTTTAAATCTATTCCCTTTTCAATTCCAATTTCAAATGCTTTCTTGTTTATATCATGAAACTTTGAAGGTAGATAACTTAAGATAGCTTTCTGGAGCGTTTCTTTTTTAAGTGGTAATACTTGTAAACCAATTAGAGTTCCTACCATTACAACATTCATTGTTCTTGGATTCCCCAAATCCGTGGCAATTTTTACGGCGTCTATAAAAAATATATGCGGCGATACACTTTTCAAAAAATCGCGAATTTCTGTTATGTTTGGATAGTCCATTCCCATCTGGTGAATCATTGGAGGAATGATAATGTTCTCATTAATCAAAAAAACGGTTTCTGGTCCAGCATAATTAAAAATCCTAACAGCCTCACTCGCCTCAAATGCTAAGATGGTATCAGTTTTTCCTCTTGGAATAAGTGGACCTTCTACTTCGGTGCCAAAACGTAGAAAAGACGTAACTGAACCACCTCTCTGGGCCATACCATGAGTTTCTGCAGTTCTAATTTTATAATCATCTAATAAAGCAGCATATGAGAGAATTTGTGCTGCCCGAATTACTCCTTGGCCACCCACTCCTACATTCAATAAATTATAACTTTTGATTTCCATGATTAAGTATCATCAAAAATTAAGCTTTTTACTATCCTCTTTAGTTTTTCTTAATCTCTTAAATTTAATTAAATTATTCCTTAAAATAGATAATGGGAAGATAATGGGAAGATAATGGGGAGCACCTATTCATTTTTAAATATGGATTAAGAGAATTAAAAAAGAAAATTTTAATCTGAAACTAAGTTTGCGTTTAGCAAAATAAGATTTGTATTATGCAACTTTAGACATTGCGAGATATATATAATTGAAAAAAATGAAAAGTAGTCGTTAAGCCAAAAAATAATTATCTATTAAATGGTTTCACCAATCAGATTTATTCTTAAGTATCAAATCTAAAATCATAATTAATTAAATTAAAGATGAGTTGTTAATCGCTCTTTTAATGAAGGATTTATGCCTATTAAGTTCTTAATAAATTTTGATTTTGAATTTGTAATAGCTTGTCGATCAAAAATTTTGCACACAAATTTGGTTAATTTTAGTTGAATAAACTGGTTTAGGTCTGAAGAAATTCGAGAATTTTTTTTTTTTTAAATTAAATCTATGAATTATCTTCACATTTATATTTAAATCTAACATTAAATAGATAAAGTAAATGAGAATATATTTCAAATGTGCTAATATCATTTTAATTTATTGAATATTCAAATAGAACGATTGTAAAATTAACGAATGAATCGTAATATTTTTATAGGTTTAAAATCATTATTATGTTAGAAAATTTCGATTTTCTATCTTGTAGTGGAATGTTTCGATTTTAGCCCGTAATTTATTCCTCCACGAATGAGTTTTTCCCGCTAAAAGTATTTGCATTCCATTACGTTTTTTTTATTTTTACCTACCTGACATTCCATTTCAGGCAAGATTGTTTGAATTTTTATTCGTCAATCATATTTTAGTGCTATTTCTAGAAGATATTATTCAACATCAGCAAGAGAAATTCAAAGGTTTTAAATGTTAACTATGTCAAAAAAGTGTAGATTTAATTATATAAATTTTAAATCGTTGTTATTATTCAAATTCATATTGAACTGAAGTTTAAATTTCAATCAGTTTATAAAAAAAATAAATCTCAAGGTTGAATATAATGGGAAAATTTGATGGAAAAGTAGCATTTCTAACAGGTGGTGCATCTGGACTGGCAGAACAGGCTGCTAAAGATTTTGCTGCTGAAGGATCAAAAATTGTAATTTTTGATATTGATAAGGAAAACGGAGAACGTGTAGAAAAAGAAATAAAAGACGCTGGTGGCGAAGTTTTTTATTTTGAGGGAGATGTAAGAAAATCCGATTCTGTTGATGCTGGAGTTAATCAAGCGTTTGAAAAGTACGGAACTGTTGATTTTTTAATTTACTCTGCTGGTATCTTAAAAGATGGAATGATACATAAATTGTCGGAGGAATATTGGGACGATGTGATTAACACACACCTTAAAGGTTTTTATCTATCTTTACAAGCTTGTGCTAAACGATGGATCGCCTCTTGCAAGGAAAATCCGAAAGAAAAAATTGCCGATTACCCCGATAAGAGAGTGATCACAATTAGTAGTCAAGCAGCTGAAGGAAATATTGGGCAATTGAACTATGCAGCAGCTAAATCTGGTATGTTAGGGATGGTTAAAACAGCAGGGTTAGAATTGATTCGTTATAATATTAGAACGCACGCAATCATGCCTACTTTAATCGAAACTCCAATCCTCGGTGAATTATTAAGCAAACAAGAGGGTAAATGGAGAAAATACTATTCTGGAAGGATTCCCTTAGGAATAGGAGAATCCAAATATGTATCTGAAGTCATATTATTTTTATGCAGCGAAGCCGCATGGTTTATGAACGGAGAGATTATAGGTATAAACGGCGGTCGTTTAGATAAGGTTTAGATAAAAGCTAATTAATAAATAAAAAATTATTTTTCATTTTTCTTATTCTTTATTTAGGGTCATTTTCTTTATTTCTTCAATCAATATAGGAATTATTTCATGAAGATTTCCTACAATCCCATAATGAGCAAAATTGAAGATAGGAGCATCTGGATCCTTATTGATTGCTACGATAATATTTGAATTTTCCATACCAACGATATGTTGGATAGCTCCGGAAATACCGCAGGCAATATATAATTTTGGAGAAACTGTTACACCTGTTTGGCCAATTTGCCTGTCCGGATCAAGCCAATTTAACTCAATGGTTATTCTTGAGCCACCTAATTCTGCCCCCAATACAGTTGCTAAATCTTCGATGAGTTTAAAGTTTTCTTTTGAACCAACTCCTCGTCCACCTGCCACTATGATTTTTGCGTCTTCGAGGTTTACTGGAGTTTTACTCGTATTTATGACTTTTATTATTTTGGAAACAGAATCTGCTTCTGTAAAATTGTAATCAATTACTTTAACGGGTACCTCTTTTTTAATCTTTTTGGGTGCTTTAAAAATTCCCGGCCTTACTGTAGCCATTTGAGGTCTACTAAAAGGAGTTCTAATAGTTGCCATGATATTTCCGCCAAATGTTGGGCGAGTTTGTAAAAGATTTTTAGTCTCGGGATTTATGTCCAAACCCGTACAATCTGCTGTCAACCCTGCGTGTAGTCTTTTGGCTACTCTAGGCGCAAAGTCCCTTCCGGTTGGAGTAGCTCCAATAAGTACTATCTCCGGTTTATGTTCTTCGATAAGCTCTGAAATTACTTTTACATATAAATCTGAATAATAATCTTTTAAAAGAGGTGATTTGACGTAAATTATCTCATCCATTCCATATTCGCTAAAATCTCCAATATCTTCGTCGAAATTAGCGCCTAAAATTACGAATGTTAACTTTGAATCTAATAGATTTGACAATTCTCGTCCTTTTCCTAACAGTTGGTATGCTACTTTGTGAACTACCTCTTTGTAGTGCTCGGCTATAACCCAAACACCTTTATATTGAGATAAATCTATTTTATCTTCTGACGCTTTATCTCGCTCTAGAGTTATTGCCTCAACAGGACAGTTTTCTACGCATATTCCACAAAGATTACAATTTGGTAACACTATTGCTTTATCGTTTTCTAATTCAATTGCTCCATACGGGCAACTATCAACACAGTTCCCGCAACCAGTGCATTGATCTTCGTCAATGATAATGCTCAACTATAATTCCTCTTATAAAACTTTATCATCCTTTAAA
Source organism: Promethearchaeota archaeon (assembly GCA_030599585.1). Classification (GTDB taxonomy): domain Archaea; phylum Asgardarchaeota; class Lokiarchaeia; order Sigyniarchaeales; family SOKP01; genus SOKP01. Next base: position 155,030 of record JAUVNS010000008.1, read on the forward strand.
TTTTGACATAATTTTTGAACAACTTCTTCAATTGTCCCCCTTAAAATAACTCGATCTCCCTTCCGTTTGGGCACGAAGATTTTCCAAACTTCGGTACTTGAACCATTTAACCCAATTTTCGACGGATCAGCGTTTAAAGCAACACTATCTAAATGCACAATTTCTTTATTGTGTGCCTTCATAATTCCAGCCATGCTAGGATATCTAGGTTCGTTGATGTCGTTCAAAACAGAAATTAAAGCCGGTAAATTTGTTTCAATTACAACAATTTCTATTGCTCTAAATTTTCTCTCAGCAATTAATTTATTTCCCTTTAATTCCACATTAAGCACATATGCAATTTGCGGTATTTCTAACTCTTCAGCTAATTCGGGAGGAACTTGACCAGTATCTCCATCAATAGCTTGAGCACCGCATATAACAAGATACTTTTCTTCAGAATCTGATTCTTTTAATATTTTTTTGATAGCTAAAGCTAGTGTATATGAAGTAGCTAGCGTATCTGCTCCAGCAAAAGCTCTATCAGTTAATAAATAAGCTTGATCTGCCCCCATCGCTAAAACTTCTCGTAAAATTTCTTCTGCTTGAGGAGGCCCCATACTTAAAGCTATAACCTCAGCAGTATATTTTTCTTTTAATGAAAGAGCTATTTCAATTGCATTTCGATCGTTGGGATTAAGTATAGATAAAATTCCCTCTCTTACGAGCGTATTGGTTTTAGGGTCAATTTTTACCTCTGATACACCCGGAACTTGTTTTACGCAAACAAATATCTTCAAATCGAAATCACAACTTCTATAACCTATTTTAATTTAATGCATACTATTTTTTGTTAAAACGAATAATTTATTTAAGAGAAATAAATTTTTCGATATTGAACCAAAAATGTGAAAGAAAAATTAGTTATTTAATAATAATGAATTTCATTTAAACCACTTACGCTCCTTTTCTAAGTAAATTAGCAGCAATTACTAATCTTTGTATTTCACTGGTTCCCTCGTAAATTTCGCCCATTTTAGCATCTCTGAAATACCGTTCTACAGGGTATGCTTTCATCAACCCATAACCGCCGTGAATTTGAACAGCACCATGAGCTGCTAGCATAGCTGCTTCAGATGCAACTAATTTCGCCATAGCACTTGCCATACCAAAATCCGCACCAGTATCATGCAGATAAGCAGCTTTATACGTAAATAACCGCGCTGATTCAATAGCACAAGACATATCGGCGATTTTCCATTGGATAGCTTGAAACCTTCCAATAGGTTTGTTGAACTGGACTCTTTCGTTTGCATATTTAATTGAAGCTTCTAATGCTGCTTGTCCTAATCCTACACATTGAGCGGCAATACCTATTCTACCAAAGTCTAAAATTTTCATAGCCATTTTGAACCCCTCACCAGGATTACCTAAAATGTTCTCTTGGGGCACTCTAACGTCTTGAAACACAAGTTCAGATGTGTTTGAGGCTCGAACTCCCATTTTATCCTCTTTCACGCCCACAGAATAACCGGGGGTGTTAGCATCTACTATAAAAACGGTCAGTTTTTTTCTACTATCTTTTTCTCCAGTTTTAGCTACGACTAAAAGCGTTTTCGCAATTCCACCGGATGTTGCAAAGATTTTAGTTCCATTTAGAATGTAATCGTTTCCATCCTTAACAGCTGTTAATTGAACGCCACCTGCGTCTGAACCCGCATTCGCTTCGGTCAAACAGAATGCTCCAATCTTATTTCCCTTAGCAAGATCAATCAGAAATTTTTGTTTTTGCTCTTCAGTTCCAAACTTATAAATCGGATAAGCGGCGACACCATTGTGTACTGCTGTTGTAATACCCCATGCTGCGTCTCCTCTAGAAATTTCCTCAATAACAATACAAAATCCGATTGAATCGTTGTGGAGTCCAGCTCCTCCGTATTCTTCAGGTATACAACTCCCAAAAAAATTCATTCCTTTCATTCTTTGAAGAACATTATCGTCTAACTCTTGTTTTTCATCGCTTTCACGAGCAACAGGTACGATAAATTCTTCTGTAAACTTCCTTGTGACATTTTTTAACATTTTTTGTTTTTCACTTAACGAAAAATCCATAAATTCATCAACTAAGTTTTTTTACTTTTATATTTTAAATGCATACTATAATTTAAATTACCTTAAAAGATGTAATCTTACCGCTTAAGAGTCGTAGTAAATAGTATTCCTATCTATGTTTCTGATCTTTTTAAGAAGTTTGTTAACTTTTTTTTAGGTTCTCCAGAGGAAAACCGCTCATGGAACGCATTACATTCCATTTGAAATCCTTCCTCGTTGCTGTAAATCCCCATTTTTATCAATTGCTTACTTAGTGTGATTGCTTTCCCTGAATTTTTAATCATCATGTTTGCTACTTCTTTTACTTTAGTTTCAAGATCTCTTAAAGGGACGAGTTCATTAATCAAACCAATCTTTAGAGCCTCTTCTGCATTTATGATTCTTGAAGTAAATATGAGGTCTTTAGCTTTTGAAGGTCCTATTAAGCGGAGTAATCTTTGAGTAGATCCAGCAGCAGGAGTCATTCCCCATTTCGTCTCAACTTGCCCAAATTTCGCATTGTCGGCGGCAATAATGATGTCAGTACACAACATGAGCTCAAATCCGGCAGTAAGATTTAACCCTTTAATTGCTGAAATAACGGGAATAGGTAAATTTTCTACCATTTTATAGATCTTCTGGAGATGTCTTGTCATATCTCCCGCTTCTGATTCTTCTAAAGTTACAAGCCACTTAATATCAAGACCTACCGTGAAGATTTCATCGAGTGACGTAGTAATTACTAAAACGCGAACTTCTCCTAAATTCTGTTTAATGTCTTCTTCTAAAATTCGTTCCAATTCGTCAAAAACATTAAGATCAAAGGCGTTTTTCTTATCCGGTCGGTTTAAATAGAGCCAAAAAATTTTATTTTCGAGTTTAATTAACCAGTATTTATAATCTGCCATGATTATAATTATATTTTTTCGTAATTTAATAATTTTTTACTTAAATTCAGTAGACCTTTAACAGTGAAGGAATTAAAAAAAAGAGATAATTTAGGCATTCATATGAGGTTAATTCTACAACTATTTTAATCCTAAATTTGAGATGAAATTTACTTTTTAAAAATTTTTTTCGAATTTTATGTTAATTGTATAAACTAGAATGTTAAGAATATTATATTTCTGAGCCCCTATCTTTAAAATTTCTAATACTTGCAATATAATTGTAATAAGTAATAATTTAAATAAAAAGGTGTTAAAAAATTGAGTACAATCATGAAATTAAACAAAACATTCGAACGCCTATCTTTAGAAAATGAGGAATTCAAGGAAGAATTAACTTTTTTCAAAAAAAATGTCATCCAAGTAAATATGCCTGACTCTGATTTCAATTTCTGGATTGAATTTGGAAACGGAGTATACTTAACTGAAAAGGGAGTAAAAGATAATCCACCGATTACGTTCACTATTCCTGAGAAAAACTTGACTTTAATTCTTGAAGGAAAACTTGTATGGTTTGGTGAGTTTTTCAATGGAAATCTCAAAGTTGAAGGCGATCTTCAATATACATTAGTTTTCTTTGATATCGTAAAGTTAGCATTAGAAATTACTAACGAAATAGGAGGTGTGTAATTTGAATAGGACATTTATATGGGGTCATCGTGGAACTGGATTCACAGGTACACAAAATACTATGTCTTCTTTTCGGAATGCAATTCATGATATGAGAGTCGATGGAATAAAAACGGAAACAAAGTTATCAAAAGAAGGTGAAGTCGTATTAAGTTATTTTAATACTCTTAAAATAAACGGGGAAGATGTTCCAATCCAAGAATTAACTATAGAAGAAATCAAAAAATTTGAACTCGAAAATAATGAAACAATCCCTACTTTACGCGAAGTTCTTGAAGCGTTTGAAAGTTATGATACTAAATATAATTTTGACATTGCAAATCCTGAAGAGGGAATAGGAATCATCAGAACCGCTAAGGAGTATGGATTAGTAGATCATATAGAACTCGCTAAACCTTCAACACGCCCAGATTCTCTCAGCAATTTTTTTACTGAAATTAGAAATTTCGATAAAAATGTAACTTTGATCAATTCTGTCTTCTTAAAACATTCAGTAATTGAAGATAAACATCTAGAACTCGAAGATATGAGAAAACTAAACATCAAAGGTTTTAATGTAAACTACAATTTAGCAAATTTCGAACTATTTAAAAGAGTTAAAGAACATGGGTTCAAATTTTGTGTATGGGGCGTTCTTTTTAAAAGATCAATGAAAAATTTTCTTACTATGAACTACAAAGGTGAATACATAGACGCAATAATGTCAAATCAACCAGGAAGATTAGTAAAATTCCGTAATGAATTTCAAAACTAAATATTTCTTTTGTTTTCTTCTTTTTTTTAACAGATATTGAATTTAAAGGATATCTTGAATGTTTGGTATATTATAATAAAAAAAAGGGTGTTTTAGTGCCCATCTTGGACTCCTAGTACGACTAAGTTTTCGAGACATTTTATACCTCTTATTTCATCAGCTTTTATAAAGATAAAATCGTTCTTTTTCAGATTAACTTCTTCTACATTTTTTGTAAAAATTCCCGAACCACTTAAAACTAGAAAGAAAACAGCGTAAGGTTCCGGGTGGGGCTTTATTTCCAGTCCTTTTTCTAAACAAACGCGAACTATGTTAAACTTCTTTTTTGATTTAACGATCCTCTTTAACGCCGGCTTTCCTGATAAAAATTCTAAATTTTTTAAAAAATCTGCCATAATTACGTCACTTTAGGTGCTCCTATATTTTTTTTAATAGTTTTAGTGTCCGTCTTGCACAGCTAAAAACACTAAGTTTTCAATACATTTAATTCCTCTTATCTCATCGGCTTTAATAAATTGAAAGCCATTTTTATTAAGGGTGACCTCTCCAGCTTCACTTGTAAATATTCCAGAGCCCTCTAACACTAAAAAAAATACGGCGTAAGGTTCTGGGTGTGGTTCTATTTCAAATCCTGTTTCTAAGGTGACACGATTAATATTAAACATTTTAGATTTAATAATCGTCTTTAACAGAGGTTCACCTGATAAAAATTTTACATCTGAGAGAAAATCTTTCATTTTTTCATCACTTCCATTTTTTTTTTCATCATCATCATCTTTTTCTTTTTGCCTGTTTCTGCTAATCTTTTTGGCATTGTTCTTTTATGTAGAATATAACCTAAAATAATCATACCAACGATCCAAATGAATAACATACCAATATCAAATTGATACGTAAAGTAATTACTCCCACCTACGGAATATCTTAACAAATCCGTTAAAAATGTTATTGGAGAAAGAAATGCTAAAAACAATAAGTGGGAAGGCATGGTTTGAAGAGGAATAAAAATTCCACTTATAAAAAGTAGAGGGAACTTAATTAAATTCATGATTATCATTACATCTGAAGTCATATCTGTAGGGTTCGCTGCAATTAACAGACCAAGCGAAGAACCTAAGATTGACATAAGGACTATACCCAAAAATATTAAAAATATCCCAAAAAACGAGGTAAATACAATGGAAAATAGTAGAGCAAAAATAAGCGCTATTATTGATGTAATTATCAATGAATATAGAGATGAGGCAATTATTATCCCTAATAATATTTCCTTTAACGATATGGGAGAGACTAAAATTCGTTCCAATGATTTTTCACGAGTTTCAATAGGCAGCACCACAGGACTAATTGCTGTAGCAGTAAAGAACGAAGTCATAGATATAATTCCAATAAATACTTGATTGAACGAAATTTCTCTGCCAATAACCCAAGAAAGTGTCATAAAGAAAGGAAACATGAGACCAAAAATTAACACTGGACCTTTTTTGATATAGAGAGAGATATTTTTTTTACTTAATATCCAAATCCTCTGTAAACTATCTTTTATCATTTATTTCCCCTCCCCTCTAGAATCTTTATTAATTAGATGGATAAATACCTCTTCTAACGACGTCTCTTCTATTTTTAAATCAGAAATCTTTAAATTATTTTCTTCAGAAAATTTATTTAGTTTAGTTATATCCTTTAGAGCGTTAGAACTCGAAAAAACAAGATAATCGTTCTTTTCCTTCAAATTCTTAAACATTTTCTTCATCTTATTTTTTAGATCATCGGATAAAACGCCATCAATTTTAAATATAATAGAATCTGTAGATTTAAATCGTTCGCGCAGGTTATTAGGACTCTCATCAGCAATTATTTTGCCTCTATTCATAATTAGAATTCTATCGCAGATAGTTTGCGCTTCTCGTAAGTCGTGAGTAGTGATTAAGATTGTTTTCCCTTCTTTTTTTAATTGAAGAATATAGGTCCTCATCATCTTAGCGGAAATTGGATCCAAACCGCTTGTAGGTTCGTCAAGAATAAGGATTGGTGGTTCGTGAAGTAATGCTAAACAAAAATTAAGACGTTGTTTGAGCCCTTTCGATAGTGTTTTTGTTTTAAAATGCCTTTTTTCAATTAATTCAAACTGGTTCAATAATTTTTTAGCTCGGATTTCGATGTCTTCCTTTGATATACCATAGATTCCACCTGAAAAATTCAAATTTTGCCAAACGGTATAATCTGAAAACGCATTACTAATTTCTGGAACAATTCCAAAATTCATTTTATATTTATTTGGATTTTCTGTCATATCCTTTTCAAATATTTCAATTCTTGCCTGGTCATCTAATTTAAAAATACCCGTCAATAATCGAATTGTGGTGGTCTTTCCCGCACCATTAGGACCAAGGATACCTACAATTTCTCCCTTATTAATAGTAAAGGAAACATTGTCTACAGCAATAAGATCTTCAAATTCTTTTCTAAGATTGAAGGCTCTAATCGCACATTTATCTTCTTTATTCGGATTTTGGATTTTTGTTGCCATGTGAATAACATCCTACAAAATAAAACAATAGCACTTAAAAATAATTTTCTTTGAGCATTATAATTACTGCTTTACAGATAAAGCCTATTGTATAAAATGCAGAACAAAATCAATCAATAATACAATTATTTTATAATCAAAATTTTTCAAGCAGCCATAAAATTATTTTAAATTGAATGAAAATTTAACATTACATAGCTAAATATAATGTGATTTTAACCATGTTTGACAAAGATTATTTAGAAAAAATCAAAATAGAAAAGGAAAAGTGGGAAGAAAAATTAAAAGAATCAAAAGAGCGCGATGTTAAGTTCGTAACTGATTCTGAAATTCCTATAAAAAGGATTTATACTCCATTAGATGTTAAGGGGGATTATTTAGATACGGTAAATTTTCCAGGACAAGAACCCTTTACACGAGGAGTTTATCCTAGTATGTACCGAGGGCGATTATGGACGATGAGGTTATTCTCCGGGCATGGAACTCCTGAAGAAACTAACTTGCGATGGAAGTACTTGTATGAAAATGGTGAAACAGGTTTCAGTGCTGCTGTAGATGCCCTCACATTTAACGGTATCGATCCAACGAATCCTGATGGTGCTCCAGAGGTCGGTACGTCTGGTGTACCTCTATATTGCATTGATAGTCTTTTTGCTCTAACTGAAGATATACCTATAGATAAAATTAGTGTAGCTTTAGTCGTTGAGCCCTTTACGTGCGCTCCCGTCTGTGCAATGTATTTTAACATGGCTAAAATGCGTGGCTATGATTTAAAAAATTTGATGGGAACAACTCAAAACGATATTTTAACGATGACGGTCGGGTACATCCCGTACAAGAACAGTCCACCAAACCATTTGTTAAGGGTTGCGTGTGATTTTATTGAATGGACAGTAGCTCAGAAAAACGTTCCTCTTTGGCATCCTATCAATTTTACGGGATATAACTACAGAGAGGGAGGCATAGACGCGGTTCAAGAATTAGGTTTCGTATTTGCGAGCGCTTGTTCTCACATTGATAATTTAATCGAGAGAGGTTGGAAAGCTGATGACTTTGTAGGTAGACTAGCTTTTCATTTAGCCGCTCATAAAGATTTCTTTGAAGAAATAGCCAAATACCGCGCAGCTAGACGAATTTGGTCTAAGCTCATGAAGGATAAATACGAAGTGAAAAACCCCAAAAATCTTGGTTTTAGATTCCACGTACAAACTGCAGGAAGCTCTTTAACTGCCCAGTTACCTATGATTAATATCGTTCGCACAGCGATACAAGGGTTAGAGGCTAATTTAGGGGGGTGTCAATCTCTTCATACTAACTCTTACGATGAAGCAATATGCTTACCATCGGAACAGGCGGCTCTTGTTGCGTTAAGAACTCAACAAGTGATCGCAGATGAAACTCGAATTACCAATACGATAGATCCCTTGGCGGGGAGCTATTATGTCGAATGGTTAACTGATGAAGTCGAGGAAAGAGTATGGAACTACATGGATAAAATTCAAAAAGTAGGGTCCATCGATAAAGCATTGTCTACGGGCTGGCTCTATAAAGAAATGCGAGACGCTTTCCATAAGAGAAGAACCCGTATGGAGAAAGGGGAAGAAATCATGCTTGGTGTCAATAAATATAACGTACCTTACGATACGGTTACCGATGTTTTCAGAACATCAAAAAAAGCTATCGATATCGAAGTAAATAGGATTAATAAATTAAAAGCAAGGAGAGACAACGCAAAACTAGAGAAAATTTTAGACAAGTTAAGAACTGTATGCGAGAAGGAGGAGAATGTTATGCCCATAATAATGGAAGCTACAAAAGAAGGAGCCACTGTTGGCGAGATATGTGATATTTATAGAGAAATATGGGGCATATGGGAACCACCATTAGCTATATAATTGAGGTGTTAACTATGAGTGATAGAAAAATTAGAGTTTTAATGTCAAAACCGGGTATTGATGGTCATTGGCGAGGCGGTATCGTAGTGTCCAGAGCATTAAGAGATGCTGGAATGGAACTTATTTTCGGAGGATTTCAGAATGTCAATCAGATAGTTGAAGCAGCAATTCAAGAAGATATCGATGTTCTTGGCTTATCCATACATAGTGGGGCTCATTTTGCGTATACAAAACAGGTGATCGATTTATTAAAAGAAAAAGGTGTTTTCAAGGACATTCTCATTTTAGTAGGTGGGGTTATACCTGCACAAGACTTTCCAAAATTAAAAGAAATAGGCGTAGCTAATGTTTATGGTCCTGGTTCAATGACAAGCGATATTGTAGAATTTATACGAGATAATGTAAAGAAATAATCTCATATTCATATTCTTTTTATTAATTCTTAAAAAATAAATCAGCACATTGTAATAATAATCTGAGCTGTAAAAAAATGGTAAAATCTTTTCAAATCCCTTGGGCAGCATGGAGAGAGCCTGATTATTTGGAATTATCCTTTCCCGATTCCTGGGATGTATCTGCTTGTAGGATGAATGGTGCTGATGGACCTGTTTTAAATGATGATGAAATCAAACATTCGATTTTAAATCCGATTGGGACTCAAAGGATATCGGAGTTAGCAAGATGTAAGGAAACTATAGTTATTGTAGTTGATGATATGACAAGAACTACTCCCGTATCAAGAATCATTCCTCATGTCCTTGAAGAATTAGATAAAGCAAGTATAAATCTTGATCAAATCACAATATTACTGGCTTTAGGTGCCCACAAGCCAATGAATAGACAAGACTGCATTCTTAAACTCGGAAAAGATGTAGTAAATACAATTAACATAGAAAATCATCATCCCTACGAAAACTTAACAAACTTTGGGGAATCCAAGATAGGCACGCCAATAGACGTTAATTCGACTTATTTGAAATCTGATTTAAAAATTTCTATTGGGGGTGTGATTCCTCATCCATTAGCCGGATTTGGGGGAGGTGCTAAAAATGTATTACCTGGAGTATGTGGAATTCGAACACTTGAGGCCAATCATTCTGCTGGTATGCGAGGGATTGGTGCGGGGATAGGGCGAATGACGGATATTAGAAAGGATATCGAGGATATTGCCGATAAGGTTGGATTAGACTTTTCTATCAATGCAATCTTAACCGAATCAGGAGAAATTGCGGCCATGAGTTCAGGACATTTCAGAGACGCCCATAGAAAAGCAATGGAAATAGGGAAAAGGAATTACTGTACTAAAATCACTATTAACAACCAAATTTGCTTCTTCAATCTATTTCCTGAGGATTCTGAACTAAACCAATCAATTAAGGGATTTAATTTTTTAATGAACGCTCCAAATAACATGCTCGAAAGAAGAGGTAGTATTGTTCTAATGTCGTCTTCATACGAAGGTCGAGGATATCATAGTCTGATTGCCGAAACAGGAGCTAAACTATATAAAAATATTGGTGATAGTATCGTATGGAAAGCATTTGTTAAAAAAAGAAAAGTATATTTCTTTTCACCAAATATTAGTGAACCTGAATTGTATCATTTTTATCCAAAGTCCGTGAAACTATATCACGATTGGAACAATTTACTAGACGAATTAACCAAAGTCCATGGAGAAACTCCAAAAGCAGCACTCTTTCCGTGTAGCATACAATTAGCTGAAAAATAACATTAATTATTCTCTTTTTGGAGAATTGATTAATAAAAAAATAAAAAAATAATCTTACGATTTTTGGTTCTAATACTAATTTTGTGTTCTTCTATCGCTTAACATTCAATTTGTCGTTGATTCCCGCAATGTCTTTTACAATTTTTTTTCTAAATTCAAGATCGTATTGTGATGTGATGGCAATTTGTTCCATTACTGGGGAACCCCCACCATGATAACCTCCCATTTGAGATATTCCTCCTGTTGCGGAACAAAGCATATCTCCAACAAATCTCCAGAATTGTGCAGCATTTTCAGGTGCGATCTTTGGATTTCTCGTAATGTATTTATAAAGATGATCCTTAACTTCTGGATTCAGAAAATCTCTTTCATGAGGGAAAGTAGCTGGTATACCACCTGAGATATCACATATTATTTCTGCCTCTCGGTATACATTTTCTCCCGTTAAGCATCTTCCTACATTACAATAAATTGAATTTGGAATATAACTCCCCGGTCCATAAGGAACAAAGCCCATACCTGGCACGAATACTTCGGGTTTACCTAGATCCGAAGCTGTATATCCCGCAGCGTAGCCTAGTTCCGTAACCATAATTAATTCCGCTAATTTATGTCTCACATGGGAAGCTCTTTGAATATTATTGTATTCTGCGGCTAAAGCGGCCGTACCTACTATCAAATCTCCAATAGCAGGCTTACACCCTGAATAGCTGTGTCGATGAAATAAACCAAATAACAAGGCAAGAACACCACCGTGTTGATGTTCCCCACAAAGAAAAACTCTCTCCCAGGGAACAAAAACATTGTCAAAAATTATGTAAGAATCCGTAGCCCCTGGCATAAATCCTCTTTTGAAATGTTCTCTTTCTCTTAGGTTGTGAATTGTAACAACTTGTTTTACGCCTTCATAATCACCAGGGACTGCAAATGCAACGGCATAATCTTTATCTTCTGGTCTTAGCGCTCTTGTAGGAACAACTAGTATTTCATCGGAGACTGAAGCTTCAGAAATGTGAACTTTACATCCATTCACAATAATTCCGTCGCTTCTTTTTTCTACCACATGAACATACATATCTGGGTCTTCTTGATCAGCGGGTCGTTTTATTCGATTACCTTTAACGTCTGTTTGAGCACACGCAGCAATTAAATCTTCCTTTTGAAACCGTATCATCCATTTTTTAAAGTTTTCGTGGTAATTAGTCTCTCCTTTGTTTAATTTATCCGCTTCAAAGCTAACATTATATATTGCGTTAGCTGCGTCACAGCCCATACACCGTTGAATGCAACCGCCAACCTTTTGACATAATCTCCGGGTCATGTCTTGTTTTTTATGAAGATCGTCCGTACTTTGGTGGATGTGTGTAAATCGATTAATTATTTCACCGGTTAGATGAGATTTAACTTTCATTAAATCGCCGTATTCCTCAAACATATCGAAGGTTGTCCCGATCGTGTTAATGCAATTCATTTGTCGTTCGTCTAATCTATCAATCTTTTCGCCGTTGTAGTAGAGATTGCTTTTCATTTTACTTAAATCGTTCATATATTCTTCTTTTGTTCTCATTTTTATACCTCTTTTTACGCTTTGATAAATTTGTTTATTTGATTAATCATTATTACTTTTATCTATAAATAATTAATACCTTTTTTATGAAAAAGATGATGCAATAATGGATATTTATGATGAAATTTTTAAAATGTGTTCTGCGCATGGTATAACGTTCTATTCTACTTTACCTTGTTCGCATAATTTAAAATTTATACAAAAACTTGAAGGACTTAATGGAGAAATCTTACAAAATGCAGATAAACCTTTAATTCACATTCCCCTTGTAAGGGAAGAAAGTGGTGTGTCATTGAGCGCCGGAGCTTATCTTGGGGGTAGAAAAACCGCTATGGTAATTCAAAACCAAGGCTTAGGGAACATGATTACCCTGTTGCTTTCATTAAATAGCCATCTTAATGGTTCATACAGAATTCCTAATTTATTAATAATAAGTCACCGTGGATTAGCGAACGAAAAAATCAATGCTCAAAAGCCCGTTGGCTCAAAATCAAAAAATATTCTTGATTTAGTTGGATTTAAACATTGTTCTGTTAAATATATATCAGATCTTACAAAGTTTCAAGAATTATTAGAAGAATATGATAAAGGTCAAAATATAGCATTATTAGTAGAACCTGATCATTCTAAACCTCTTTATAGAATTGAAAGTGAGAAAAATATAACAAGGGATTTCAAAGGAAACACAATTCCAATGAATAAAATCCAAACCACTATGACTAGACATAAAGCGATTTCTGAAATAATATTTCAAATAGAGGATGAATTTGTAGTTTCTAATTTAGGTCATCCAAGCAGAGAATTACATAGGATAAAAGATAGAAAGAGAAATTTCTATTTGACATCTTGTTTAGGTCATTCCTATACCTTATCGCTAGGATTAGCGTTAAGTACAGAGGATTTAGATCAGAAGATTATATGTCTTGAAGGTGATGGAGGATTATTGATGAATGCTGGGTCTTTATCGATCCTAGCTCATAAAAAACCAAAGAATTTAATTGTAATACTTCTGGATAATGGTGTTTTGGGATCCACCGGAAATACTGAAACATATGCTTTAAATGACGTGAATTTAAGCGGTGTAGCACAAGCATTTGGATTTCCAAAATCTAATATAAAAATTATATCAAAAGAAGAAAATTTAGCAGAAAACTTGAGAAAAGCACTAAAAAACGATGGTCCTTTTTTATTTCATGTTATTATTACAGATGAGTATGAAAGCGTTCCTATTCTGCCATTTTCCGTTATAGAGATTAAGGAGAGATTCATGAAATCAATTGAGGATGCTAGAGTATCTAATGATCAAATATAAAATTGTTGAAGATTTTGAATTAGCAAGACGAAATACGCTGAATTCATAAATTTTTTTGAGTAGAATTAATTTATGTTATGATATTATTAACATAAATTTATCATGACTGAAGACAGATTGCAAGTTTATTCTTATCGATGGATTCTCTTATTCATCTTTATGTTAGGTAATGTATCACTTCAGATTTTGTGGATTTCTTATGCGACTGTAACACTAGAAGCGGCTGTATATTATAGTGTAGGTGAATTTGAGATTCTTTTTTTATCGACAATTTTCATGATTACCTACATCCCTGTTTCGTTTATCGCGACTTGGTTTATTAATAAGTTTGGTTTTAAAATGGGTGTAGGATTAGGAGCTATAATTAATGGCGTTTTTGGCTTTTTAAAAGCTTTAGCTGGACCAAATTATCTTCTAGTTTTATTCTTTCAGATCATGATTTCTGTAAGCCAACCGTTTTTCTTAAACAGCGTTTCATTACTATCCGCTAATTGGTTTCCGGAGTCGGAACGCACTAAAGCAACCGGTCTTTCAATAATTTCTCAGTTTTTAGGTATCGCTCTTGGTATGGTTCTAACACCAATTTTAGTAGTATTGTACAGTTTTGAAGCGATGATACTTATTTATGGGTTATATGCTTTAATAATTGGTATAGTGTTTGTCATACTAGCTCGAGATAAACCTCCTACACCACCATCAATAAAGGTTCTTAAAAAAGATGATAAAATAAAAGGAGGACTAAATCTACTTTTTTCTAATAAGCAGTTCTGGATACTAATTATTATTATCTTCGTAGGTTTTGGAGCATTTAATATGGTAACAACTTATATCGAGCTTATTGTTGCTCCCAGAGGATTAACTTCTATCGAAGCTGGAAATCTTGGTGGATTAATGCTTTTAGGAGGTATAATAGGAGCACAAGTGTTGTCAACATTAGCAGATAAATTACGGAAAAGAGTATTATTAATAAAAATCTCGCTAATAATTACAGTCACTTCTTTTTTTCTATTATCATTTGCTAACACTACCATTATGTTATATGTTTCTGGTATATTATTAGGATTCGGATTATTTTCTGTTGGTCCTGTTTTAATAGAATATGCCGTTGATATTACGGCACCCGTTCCGGAAGCAACTTCAAACGGGTTGCTTATGGTGATAGGTTCTATCAGTGGAATTATATTTATCTTAGGTTTTGAAGGATTTACTACTCCTTCAGGAGATTATTTCCCTGCTTTGATCGCATTGTCCATCCTTTCCTTAGTTTCATTTCTTCTCTCCTTCTTTCTTAAAGATCTCAAAATAGATTGATATCGCATTCTTCATTTTATGCGGTCCTCTCTAAAGAATTTGTAAGTAAATCTTTATAAACCAATTTCGCATATTTTTACCTTATATCAAGAAAACGATATACGCTTTTTTGGAGGTAATAAAAAATGAGTTCTTACGGTGAACAAAGAGATAGGGACGATGAGCGCATGCGCAGAGATATATCAGCGATACAAGATGGTATCCAAAGTTCGCACTCATCTGGGAGGGGTGGATCGGTTAGTAAGAAGAAAAATACAATGATTTGTGTTTCATTCCTCATGATTTTGATAGTCGCAATTGTTGTTGTTGTCCTTATTAATTTATAATTATGTAAAGATCAGAACTTATCATAATACTTTTTTTTTCTTAAAAACATTTTCAAGCGAAATCCTAAGATTATGTCAAAAACTAAAAAACCAATCTAGTATTTTTCTATCTAAGTAATTTATTTCTATAACTAAGAATCTAAGGAAGTCAATTTTTCATGAGGAGTTATGATTTAGGAACATTAATAGCTAATTTTAAGAAAAAGGACAAAATTGCTTTAGCTAGATTAATTACCATTATCGAGAACGAACCTGAACGGGCACACGAGGTTTTTAAGCATTTTGAAGGAATAAAACACGAATCTTATATAATTGGACTTACTGGATCTCCTGGAGTGGGAAAAAGTACGTTAACGGGTGCCATAGCTCAAAAAATTTTGGATGAAGGAAAATCTGTAGGTATTATCTCCGTAGATCCAACGAGTCCTTTTAGTGGAGGGGCTTTTTTAGGAGATAGAGTTAGAATGACTAATATATCCTTACACCCTAATGTTTTTATGCGTAGTCTTGCTTCAAGAGGTTATAAAGGTGGGATATCAAGAGCAGTTTTCGACATCACAATGCTATATGAAGCTTTTGGAATCGATATAATCATTATTGAAACGGTGGGAGTTGGACAAGCTGAGTTTGATGTCTACAATTTAGTTTACACAGTTGTAGTTATCTTAGTTCCTGGTTACGGTGATGTTATTCAGATGCAAAAAGCTGGTATTATCGAGATTGGAGATATCTACGATGTAAACAAAAAAGATTTAGGGGGAGAAGATATAGCCGTACAAATTGAAATGATGCTCGACGATACTATATTTCAGAGTGGATACAGACCACCGGTTGTATTAACTGATGCTATTAAAGGTGAAGGTGTAGATGATTTGCTCCAATACATTTGGGAACATAAAGAACATATTGAGTTATCTGGTACAATTAAAGAAAAGCAAAAAAATCGGTTTAATTATAAGATAAAAGAACTGGTTTTCACCAAAGTAGAAAAATTAATCTCAGAAGAAGTTCTCAATAAGAATAAAATTAAGGAAATAGTAAATGACGCTTTGAATAATAGCAGCTTTAGAATTTATGACAAAGTCCACAATCTTTTCGAGAAACTGAAGTTTAAAATTGAAGGAGAATAACACATCTTCCTCATTTGGCTCATTTTATTTAGAAAGGTCCCATTGTAACTACCTTATTCTCTCAAGAATTAAATAACCGTCTTTCAAATTTAGAAGGTAAAACTTATAACACTTTTTATCTAACTCGTGACTATGCTCTATAAAAATAAAAGAATCTCTCTCGAAGGGAAAATGGATGATTGGGGGCCCTTTGGCAAAGATGAGGGGAAATGGTTGATTTTTTCAATTGGAAACCCTGTAGAAGGTCATGGATATGCGCTACCAAGAAACATTGACGATCTACACTCACAACGAATTGCTCATCTTATCTCGTGCAGAACTGGAGGACGATATGTTGGTCATATACCATGGGCAACAGACAATTTCACTTCAATCGCCAAGGATTGGGCACCAAAATCAATTCCAGTAAAAGAAATAGTAAAAAATATCATATATTTTATAAAATTCCACACTGAAATTTATAAGAAAATGGATTTACCGGTTTCGAGAGTTTTTATTTATTCGGGACATGGAGGAAACAATCCCCTTGTTCATCATGCTAAAAAAATACAAGATGCAATGCACTTAGAGAAACTAATTATATCTACAACGGAAGGAATCGCTGATGATAATATCGACAGGATAATGATAGAATTAGACAAACTATCTATTGAACTCGCAATTAAGGATGGAAATCCAAGGCAGATAAAAAGGACTTTACTTAAAATATTATTAAGTGCTGCGCATGCGGGGCATTTTGAACATTCACTTGGAGCAGCTTTAGGAGTTTTGGACGAAGAAAAGCTTAAAATTATGAATGCTGAATTGGAAAGAGATTTTGAATCTGCTCTTAATAAATGGCCTCCAATTGGAGGCTTAAGTGGTTTTTTAATAGCAGGTGGAGAATATACAGAAGCTTTAGGGACAAAGGATAAAGATAAATTTGGATTATGGAATTGTTTGAAGCGACTACGCACACTTGATAATGGTAAAGTAAAAATTTTTAAAGAATTAGGGGAATTGGTTATAAATTTGTTAGTTGAATATTATTCTGAAATAATTTTGAGTAATTAATTTCTTCTTTTATTGATAGGTAGGATCATTTATACTGAATTTTTTTTGAATTCCCTTCATATACCAATAAATCTTTAGATATAACTTTAAATTAAATCTAAACGTAAATTCATTTACTAAAAAAATTTAACAATAAGTAACCTACTATAATTTAAAATAAGGTTTTGCAAATGGAAAAAGAAATTGAAACAATTGAAATTAAACACTCTAAAAAGAACATGGTTTCATATGGTTTTGGGGCTTATATTAGCGAATTTTTTGGTATGGCCTTCGGAGCGTATGTATTCTTTTATTATGAGACCGTGATTGGATTAGATGTCTGGTTAACTAGTATAGGCTTCATCATTTTCGCACTCTGGAACGCAGTGAATGACCCCTTAATTGGTTTTTTAACAGATCGTCCCTTTAAATTTACAAAAAAATGGGGAAGGCGACTTCCATGGGTTATAATTGGAGGGGTTCCTTGGATACTTAGTTACCTACTGCTATTTACTCCACCAGACGTCGATCCAAATAGTGGGGCTATCATTTTATTTATTTGGCTCGTGGTTATGACATGTTTGTATGACACATTTGCTTCACTCTTTCAAGTAAATTATTATTCTATTTTTCCAGATAAATTTCGAGGAGATAGCGAACGAAGATTAGCTTCTACTTTAAGTACTCAGGTGGCAGCTCTTGGATTAGCCTCAGGATCGCTAATTCCAAGTCTTTTTATTGTATTTGGAGAAAGAAGCACATATACCCTACAGGCAGGAGTTGCTGTAATTGTATGTTTACTAGCTCTAGTAGCTGTAATTCCTGGCAGCCGTGAAGATCAAGTGCGAATTGATTGTTATCTTGAGAATTGTGAAGAAGAAGTGGAAAGAAGGCCATTTTTGAAAGAATTTAAAGCTATCATAAAACACAAGAACTATATGGCATATGTGATTTCCTTTATGTTTTACACGTGCTTAGTGGCAACAATGGTAGGATCCATTCCATATGTGGCACAATTTGTATTAAATGTGGAAGCTAAGGATATTATGCTAATAATGGCTGCTCTTCTTATAGGATTGTTTATATCGATGCCCATTTGGAGTAAGATAGCCGATAAAACGAATAACGACAGAAAAACAATGTTAATTGCTGCCACATTCTTAACAATTGCTACAATACCGCTTTTCTTTATCAATAATTATTTCATCATGATCTTGGCAATGTTTATCTGGGGAATCGGTGAAGGTGGCTATTGGGTTATGCTCTCCCCAGTTAGATCGACTGTGATAGATGAAGCTGTGGTTATGTCAGGTAGGAGAACAGAAGGAATCTATCAAGGCTTTCAAACATTTGTCAGCAGAGTAGCTTTAGTTGCTCAAGCTCTTAGCTTTTCTATAGTCCATACTATTACTGGGTTCGTGGAAACATCCGACACTCAAACTCCCTCAGCGATATTAGGTGTTCAAATACATTTTGCTTTACTCCCCATGATTTTCATGGTTATCTCAACAATAATCCTCTGGAAATTTTTCAAGTTGACACCTGACAAAGTTAAAGAAAATAAAGAGAAACTAAAAGAAATGCGTCTATAATTAAACCAATCTAATATATTTTTTTTTTTCACCTTTTTTAATACTTCAATCTAGTTGTAAAAGACAATCTCCTTGCTTTTTTATGAAAAAAAACGTTTTTATAGTTTAACAACTAAGATCAAATAATTAAAGTAAAAGAAATGAAAAAATATGAATAAAACGGTCATTATTGAAACTAAGTCGGGAAAAATACAGGGCTTTAAGGAAAACGGAATAGAAATATTTAAAGGAATTCCTTATGGAGAACCTCCAATAGATGATTTACGATTTTCTCCTCCCGTTTTGAAAAAATACTGGGACGATATATTAGAAGCTACTGAATATGGGCACTGTGCGCACCAAGGACACACTCAACTCGAAGATTTTATGGGTAAACTTCAACCCGAAAGTGAAGACTGTTTAAATCTTAATATTTGGACACCTAGTATAGATAATAAGAAGCGCCCAGTGATGTTCTGGATTCACGGGGGTAGTTTTATTTTTGGAGGTGGGATTGATACCGTGTATGATGGTTCAGCTTTAGCCCGGCGTGGCGATGTTGTGGTAGTTACAATCAATTATCGATTAGGGGCTTTAGGTTACTTACATCTTCCCGGTGTTACGGCTAATGTCGGGCACCTCGATCAAATCTTAGCGCTTAAATGGGTTTGCGATAATATTGGACTATTTGGAGGGGATTCAAGTAATGTAACGATTTTTGGTGAATCTGCGGGGGGTTATTCAGTAGTTGCTTTAGCTGCTATGCCTGCTGCTAAGGGATTGTTTCATCGTATAATTGCACAGAGCGCTCCTGCTATTGATCCAAAGGTAACAAAGAAACCCTCTAAAAAATTAATGCGTATGCTAGATGTTGAAAAGGGGGATCTTGACGCATTGCGTAAGATATCTCCCGAAAAAATCATAGAAGCGCAGAATAAGCTTATAGCCGAGGATCCTACAAATCTTCTTGCTTTTCGACCTCTTATAGACGGAGAGACATTACCAATGCATCCTTTAAAAGCTTTTCAAAATGGTGCTTGTAAGGATATTGAATTTATGATTGGCACTAATCTGGATGAAGCTAAGTTGTTTACTGCTCTTGATCCTGAAATGAGTAAAATGAATAATGTCGATGGAGAAAAACACCTTATCGGTTTTCTAGGCAGATTAGGTATAGATCTTGCTAAAAGTAAAGCGATAATTGATGCATACAAGCAAGCAAGAGAAGGCATTTTTTCTATCGAACCCTTAGAAATTATGAACGCACTTCTCACCGATTACATTTTTCGTATTTCTACAATACACTTACTTGAAGCTCAGAGTAAACATCAATCCAACACATATAACTACCTGTTTACTTGACCATCTCCAGGTTTCAATGGAGAATTAGGTGCTTGTCACGCTCTTGAGATTCCTTTCGTTTTTAACACACTCACTAATCCTGCTTTTAAAGTTTTTATGGGCAAAAGTCCCGATTTAGATGCTATTAGTCATAGAGTTATGGATGCATGGATTGCCTTTGCTCGTACTGGAAACCCAAACCACGAAGGTATACCTAAGTGGTTGCCATATGATGTTGAAAAGAGGCCGACTATGTTAATAGATCACGAGTTTAAAGTCGTTGAAAAGTTTCTTGATAAAGAACGAGTTGCTTGGGACGATATTTAGTAAAACTCAAATTTTTTTTAAATTTTTTTAATCTTTTTTAAGCCATTCTTTAAGTGCTGCTTTAACAGAGCGACGCATTTCTACTGAATATTCGGCCCCTAGTTTACCAAGATAGAGTTGTTGCCCCATATTTTCTGCTCCTTTCACTACGATTTTTCTCTTGTCATCCTTTAACATGTCCTTAAAATCTTTTTCGCTTAATTTTGAGTATTTATTTGTGAAGAGAATAAATTTTTGAGGAAAGCGTGTTGTGAGGGGGATTTTGTTTTTATCTCCTTTAGGATAACCATAACAGATCATTGTTATAGGAAATACCCATTTAGGAAGGTCAAACATCTCACGGTGAATTTCGTAGTTTTCCATAATATCTCCAATATAACATGAGCCAATACCTAAAGCTTCAGCGGCGACTACGGAATTTTGAGCAGCAATTAAAGCATCACAACAAGCAAGAAGTAAATCAGATTCTTGAGGTGTTTGGAACTCTTTACCTATTTCATCACATTTTTCCTTGACTTTACTTACTTCAAAGTAATCCCACCATCGCTGCATGTCAGCTAAAAACAATAAAACTAACGGTGCTTTAGCAATATGAGGTTGATTATCGCAAGTTTTTACTAATTTATCTTTTAGTTTTTGATCACTAACTTGAATCATCGAATACATCATTAAGTTTCCAGCTGTAGGGGCTCTCATTGCTCCTTGGATGATAGCGTCTATTTCATCTTGAGAGAGAGTTTTAGGATTGTACGCACGAATCGTTCTTCTATTTTTTATTAAGTCTAATGTGTGATTTTTTTGACTTTTCTCATCCATAGTTAATTTCACATTATTTAATATTTAAAAATTTATTTTTTTTTGTTCAACTGTATCCTCAAACATCTTTAATTCGTAAATCTAAAAATTAGGTAAAGAAGAATTATAGCTCTCTGATTGTTAGATAACTGTACCTCATTCTTTAAAAAGGGACATAAATATTCTAGATATAAATACTGACAATAAAAAGGTGTATTGAATGAAATCAAGAAATTATAAAATTAAAGCTAAGCTAAGTTCGGCATTTACCAGCCTTTCCTCATATCTAATCCTCCTAGTCCAATATGTTCCTGCAACGGGTATATGGTTTGGTATCATGAGTATTCCATTGGTTACCTACATAATCTTCTTTTTCCAGGATCCAAACATTCTTTTTAATGACATTCAATTCTTAACGCGATCTTATGGGTTTTATGTGGTAATATTTGGCTTAATATTTTTTATTTATACTGTTGTTTATCAATTAACACATAGGAAACAATTAATGCGAACTGGACCTTATAAATACATTAGACATCCGCAGTATATATCTTTCATTATCATGACTCTAGGTATGACATTAGTAGCTTTTCAAACATCTCCCATATTCGATTTTATACTTTATAATGTTGAGGGCCATACAATCCTCTTTTTAATCTGGATTGGTGAGGTACTGGCTTATATTGTTTTAGGCAAGATCGAAGAACTAGCCTTAAAATCTAAATATGGAGATAAATTCTTAGAATATGCAAACGAAGTATCATTTATGATTCCTTTCCTTAAAATTAATAAGATAAACCTCAATAAGAAATAAGTAGGAATATGAAATTTCATAAATTTAAAATATCTTTTTTTTTCAAATTAGGTTTAACTCTTTGCTCTCTTGCTCTACTCATAATTATCTTCACTTTGTTAATCCTTTTTTTAGAGCCTATATTCGATCCTAGCATTTACTTCATAAGCCAAGTTGTAATCACCCTTCTAATAATAACTCTAATTTTTGTTACTGTTTTTACAGTTCTTACAGTTAACGATTATAGGATATATTTTACTAGAAAAAATTATGTAAAACAAGGAAGGTCGTATCTATCTCTCGCTGACATCTTTGAAAACGAAAATCGGTTGAAAATTTTGACCCAAATCCTCAATAATCCCGGAATCCATCACAATGAATTGCAAAGATCCTGTGATTTGCAGAAAGGTCAATTACAGTGGCATTTAGAAACATTATTAAAAAATAACATAATAAAAAAGGAAAAACATGGGCAATATACTATCTATTTTCCAATAACATCCTCTTCAGAAGCAATTAACACGTATAAAAATCGATTAAATAAATCAAAGACTACTAAAAATGTGTTTGATATAATTATAAAAAATCCGGGGATAAATTCCGCTGAAATCTCTCGTGTGTTAAACCTTTCCCGTAATTCCATTAAATACCATGTTGATAAGTTAATTGAAAAGCAACTAATCAAGTTAGAAAAAAAAGGACATACCTTCGAATTATATGAATCCAATCCTTAAGATAGTAATTTAAGAAATCTCAGCATCATTTTTAATTCTTGTTGGTTGATTTCGGCAATAGATATTCTCATTCTTTTCCAAATAGTATTTCCAATTTTCTTATATTTAATGGGTTTAATATATTCTCCAATACAAATATCAGCAGAAAAGCGAAAAAAATTGGAACCCAAAATTAAAGACAAGATGAACCAAGGGGGAGTAATATACTATGATAACAATGTGGATTATGAATGATTAGTGATTAAAACTGTGAAAGAAACTATGAAACCTAAGGATATTTATATGAATAAAAATAATACTTTTTAACAATTAATATTAGAATTTAAAAATAAAAAAATTGGTTTAAAATATGTCAAAAAAAGAAGAACTTTCCGAGTGGAAAATCGCACCTACAAAGAAGATGGCTGGCTATGGCTTCGGTTATATCATTGTGAATTATTTATTACTGTATGGATTATCTTCAATGGACTTTTTTTACCGAAATGTAATTGGTCTTAGTGCTGAACTAATTCTAGCGGCGATGATTATATTTGCAATATGGAATATGATCAATGATCCATTATTAGGCTTTTTAACTGATAGACCAATGAAATGGACTAAAAAAAGGGGATTACGAGCACCTTGGGTTGTACTTATGACTGCTCCAATGTTGATATTTTTCATACTTATCTGGACGGCACCAGTAGCAACTGGGGATGGAATGAATAGTCTCATATACTTGCTTGTTATTGTAAGCCTATTCGATTCATTTTTCTCAATTTACAATGGCCATCTATATGGCGGATACACTAACCAATTTCCTTCAAAGTTCGAGCGTAGGAAATCGTTTATGTTAATGACAGTGATGTTGTTTATAACGCTTATTGTTTTGCAGGTTGTGCAATCACTTATTTTAGAAGCAGGGGAGATAGAGCAGCAACCGTATATCACTAATTCAATAGTAATGGTGATAATATTGGCCATTTTCACTGTCCCTACTATAAAGTTTGGAATTGGTGAATCAGAAGAAATGAAATCGATGTTCATTGAAAAATATGAATCTGCTGAAAAAGCCAGTTTCATGGAAGTGGTAAAAACAGCTCTTAAAACAAAGAACTTCCGGATTTCGCTCCTTGGGTACACTATTCAAGTAACAGCGACAACTTTATGGAATGCAGCTCAACTTTACTTCTTTAATGATGTCTATGGAATAGGTATCGGTGCACAAAGAATACCACTATTGCTTAGTATTATAGCTGCTATTGCTTCGATCCCGTTCTGGTCTAATTTTACTAGAAAAGGTAATTTCAAGAGAACTTATTGGGTTGCATTTTTGTTACATGGTATTGCGTATCTACCTTTTATGGCTATGTTAGCTATACCTTACGGATCAGGAACATTAACTATAATGCATACAGTATTTTTATTTATCAATAATATATTTTTCGCAGGCGAGGTCACTATGTTGATGCCGGTGGCAGCAGACACATATGACGAAGTAGCAATTAAATTAGGAAAACGAGCTGATGCCACATTCGTGGGGATTCGGAGCTTTTTCTTCCGTATAGCGTTTCTCGTACAGGCACTAGTGTTCTTTATAGTATTAACTTCTACGGGTTATGTTCCCGCCGCCCTAACTCAATCTGAGCCAACTAAAGTGGGAATTATGGTAATGGGGGCATTGATTCCGAGTATTTTATTCATTGTGATGTCCCAGATATTTAGAAAATACTATACTCTTGAAGGAAAAGAAAAAGACGACATGATCAAAGCTCTTAAAGAAGCTGGTTTATACTAAATTCATAGATTGCAAAATTAAAACGATGCGTGATAAAAAATGTCGATAGACACTCCTAAAAAACCAAGACTCAAGGGTTTTGCCAAGTTCATAGGAAGTTTAGTTAATATATCCATGGGAAAACAAGAATGCCAAGATTTCGTTCAAGCACAAAAGACCCGGGTTCTTTTAAGTAATCTACAAGATAAAAAATGGGCTGCATTGGTCTCGGTTATTAACGATTGTGTTACAGTTGAAGGGATAGAAAAGGGTCCAGATTTCGATATAAAAAAAGTGGGTAAAAATCTTAGAGCATGGGCTTGGTGGGAAATTCCATCAACCGAAACAATGGTAGATGCAAAAAACTGGAAATCTGGGAAATGGATACTTAAAATGGGAGGAAAGAAAACAAAAGGAGCCTCACAAATAGCGATTATTGCTCAAGTTCTATCGTATGCTCGTTCATCTGAATCATCTGAATAAAGGGTATTAAAATTTATAACTTCTATTTTTTTTTTTTAATTTTTTTAATAACTGATGTTTAACCACATTTGGTTTGCTTTAATGGTTATATATTTCTACTTGCTGATATTTGGGTATTTTTAAATCTTAATCCTATGAGAGTAATTTTGGAAATCTTTGCTTCATTGATAATTCTTTCTGGATGATTTCATTTAGTAATTCTTCTCTCTCTTTACCAGCAAGTATTTCCAATTTTCTAATTTTTAAGGGATCAACTTTTTCTCTCAATACACTAATCTCTTTTATTGTTGGAGGATTTGTCTCTTGAATATTCTTAGGGATGACCAAATCAAACCCAGTTGATTCTTTAACATCCTCGATATCAACGCCAGGATGAGTTGATGCTAACCTCATACGCTTGGTTTTTTCATCAAAATCCAAATAGGCTAAATTAGAAATCATACATTGCGGTCCCGCTCCACCACAAATAGAAGGATTACCATCAGGGAAGCCAACGCCGGAAATAAAATCTAATTTTTCGGTTGGAACAAATGTTCGTGAATCGTGACGAGGAGTGTACAGAAATGATCCTCGGGCGTAGAACATACTAAAGTCAGCTATCCCAGCACAACCCGGTAATCTTATTTTTGGTTTATTCCAATCTCCAATACAAATATTATTCGTATTGCCGTATTGATCTATTTGTGCCGGTCTAAAGAACTCAATCGTAGTAAGTTTATCCGAAGGAAGAGACTCTAACGTACATTCCCCGGAATTTTGAAAGCGATAAGCTCTAGCGGTATTCATTTCTAAATAGAGCAGAGAGACTTGGCGAGGTTCGAACACAAAAGTATTCCCCATAATATAATGATAAATGGCGTTTGGTGCGTGTGTCATTTTTGCTAAAGTAAATGCTGCCCATACGCAGGGAGTTGCAACTCCAACGATCATAACGTCATCATCTTGAACTTCTCTAGCCATTAAAACTGTAATCATTTCGTCTACGGTATAATCTTTAGAAGTCTCACCCATTTCTTTCCACTTTTCTTAGAGTATTATATTTTTTTAATCGAGAATTCTAGTGTTATATTTATTTGGTAATAAGAAAACATTTAAGATTTTCTAAGAGTCTAATCTGAAAATAATCATAAAGGTGTTGAAAAAAGTAAAAATTGAAAAGTTATTCGATATTTTTCTTTGTAATTATGTACATTGTCTGTTTTGATTTAGAAGGCGTTTTCACTCCTGAAGTATGGATTGCGGTAAGTAAAGCTACTGGAATTGATGAACTTAAATTAACTACACGAGATATTTCTGATTATGATATCCTTATGAAAAATCGCATCGCAATATTAAAAAAAAACAATATCACTCTTAAAGAAATACAAGAGATTATTTCGAAAATGGATTTATTACCTGGTGCAAAGGAATTTTTGGATTATATTCGTTCTGTAGCCCAAGTAGTTATTGTAACTGATAGTTTTATTGATTTTGTAATACCTTTTATGAAAAAACTGGGTTTTCCTATGTGTTTTTGCCACAATCTTGAAATAAATAAAGAAGGTATTATTACTGATTATAAAATTCGTATTAGTGAGATGAAAAAAAAGACAGTTTTAGCTCTCAAAAAGTTAAATTACGAAGTGATTGCGGCAGGGGATTCGTATAATGATGTATCCATGTTATTAGAAGCAAAACATGGTATTCTGTTTAGACCACCAAAAAATGTGGTCGAACAATTTCCAGAACTCCCGGTTGTTAATGAATACGATGAATTAAAAGATTTGATTTCTAAATATTTAGGGTTTTCCGATTAGGTTATAAATCGCGCTCTAATCTTGAAAATCTTCTAATAAATATTCTTTAAAATCCGTATAATTGATAATTTCTTTTGGGTTTGGAAATTCGGATTTATCTTGTATTACTTTTAACGAATATGGCATTTTTGGAACGATGTCGATTAATTTGATTATTTCTTCAGGAAATTTTGAAGGATTAGCAGTTTCAAAAGTTAATGATTTAATATCATTATTCTTCGGATAACTATCACGATATAGCTGGAGCGCAGCCCACCCAACAGCTCCGTGAGGTTCAATTATTTTTTTATATTTATTATAAAAATTAACTATTGCATCTTTAGTTGCTCCATCGCTTATAGAATATGAAACAACTTCATTACGAAGCTCTTCCATGTTTGGTATTTTATGTATTACTCCTTTCTCGTCTATTTTACCTCCATAAAGATCAAAGATTCTTGCTAAATTTGAAGGATGACCAACATTCATAGCATTAGATATGCAGTTTATTGATGGATCGACTTTAGTATAAACTCCCGTTTTTAGAAATTTTGGAAATTCGTTGTTTTCATTTACAGCTGAGATAAATCTCTTTATAGGAAGCCCCATTTTTTTAGCAATTAGACCTCCGGTAAGATTTCCAAAATTCCCTGAAGGAACAGAAAATATGACCTTTTCGTTCTTTTTATCTACAATTCTGGAGTATCCCCAGAAATAATAAAGCGTTTGAGGTATCAAACGACCAAAATTTATAGAATTCGCTGATGACAAATTTATATGGTTTAACTCTTTATCGCCGAAAGCACTTTTTACTAACTTTTGACAATCATCAAATTTACCCTTTATTCCAATGGCAGTTATATTTTCACCCAGTGTCGTCATTTGTTTTCTTTGTAAGTTACTGACTTCGTTTTTTGGAAATAATACTACAACTTTAATTCTATACATTTTATAAAATGCTTGAGCGACAGCACCTCCTGTATCTCCTGAGGTCGCCGTTAAGATTGTGATATTCTTATCATCTACTTCGAGAAAATGTTCCATTATTCTTGCTAACGTTCTTGCTCCAAAATCTTTGAAGCTACATGTAGGACCACGATCTAAATAGCATATATAATCATTATTAACAATATTTTCTATAGCTATTTCAAAATTTAAGGCATTATTTACGATTTGCTGAAGCTTCTCTTGCGATATGATTTTTCCAATGAATTTTGCAATTATAATATTAGCAATATCAACAAAATCCATGTTTTTGAACGAATCAATCGTATCATTAGTCAGTCTTGGAATTTTATTTAGCATATATAATCCATTGTCTATAGCTTGGCCTTGTAAAACAGCAGTTTTGAAATCTACATCGTCTGAATTATAATTTGTTGAGTGAAAACTCGTCTCAAAAACCTCTTCTTTTTTTGACTATACTAATAAGATCGTTTAATATAGCAGATGCTGCTTCAAAACCGCCAGCTCCCTTCCCTATTAAAATTATGGATCCCGCGTACTTGGTTTGAAGTTCAATTAGGTTCAATGTTCCTTGAACATTTAGAGGTGAATCTCTTTTAACCAACCTTGGCTCTACAGTTAAATTATTATCTTTAGCAATAGCTAGATGTTTTATTACATAACCATCTAATTTTGCTAGTTCCAATGCATGTGGCGTGATTTTAGTAATTCCTTTAATCCTTACATCTTCAATAGATTTTGACCATCCAAGTAACTCGTTTGATAGAATTACTAGTTTCCCAGCTGCGTCATAACCATTAATATCTAAACTTGGATCCGTTTCTGCATATCCTAATTCTTGCGCCTCTTTTAAAGCTACTGAAAAAGAAATCCCTTCAGCTGTCATTCGACTTAGAATATAGTTATTTGTCCCATTTAATATTGCTCTAATTCGAGAGATTGTATTTCCTATAAGACTTTCTTTAATTGATAAAGCAGGAACGCAACTTGCAACCGTTGCTTCAAATTTAACTAAACAATTCATCTTTTCAGCTAAATTTTGTATATTAGTGTACTGTAAATAAAACGGTGCTTTATTTGATGAAATTACATTGATACTATTCTTTAATGCTTCTATAATGTGCGATAATGCGGGTTCTCCAGTATTTGGGTTAGTTGGTGTAGTTTCAATACATATTTCTATATCTAAAGTAGAAATTAAATCCTGAGCTTTCACATTACTTGTCCAATATTGATTTTTTCTTAAATTATTGTAATCCTCCAATACATTATCTAAATTTATTCCAGCGTTATTAATCAGAGCGCCGTCGTGTTCGAAAATGGCAACTAATTTGAAATTGAAATTAAAGTTAGCTCTAATATAATCTCGTTTTTCTTTTAATAACTGAAGAAAGCGTGTTCCAACATTTCCCATTCCAATTAAACAGATTTTCACTTCCATATCTTTACACATAACTGATTTATTATGATCGTATCAAAAAGAGATTTTTCTCTTTACATATTTTTTCAATTTCAGTTGTTAGTTCAAATTTTGTCATAACTTCAGGAAATTCTGCTTTCATCATAACGCTACTTATTTCATCAACTTCAGTAAACTTAGCGTGTAATTCAAGAACTTTAATGCTCTTGGAATCCAATCGTTTAATGGTTTCTGTTATATCTGAGTCGAAAACGTGCCCAGTTAAAATGAAAGTCAAGATTTTATTTTTAGAGTTAACAGAAATCTTGGTGAGTTGTATATTATTTTCGGTTAAATTTTTTTTTATGTTTTCTAGCGATATTTCAATTAGTTCTTCACTTAATTCAAACCAAATATCAACTGGAATCATGTTATTAAGTTTTTTATCATGATGGTGTAATACACCATGGATATTTCCCCCATTTTGGGAGATTGGTTTTATTAATTCAATTAAGCTTCCCGGAATATCCGGTAATTTAACTTCTAAGTAAATCATTTTTGAAATAAGTCCTTTTTTTTTTTAGAAATATATTTAACAACCAATTTCATAGATAAAAATGTATCTGGTTTACAACTACCGTATCAAAGGACACTTTTTAATTTTTCTACTAATTAATTGTAATTGAAATACTTGAAAAAATGATCAATCTCTTTTTAAACTATAATTACAAACTTAAAGCTGGGCTATGTCGTTACAATAATATATTTAATATCATTTCTGCGCCGCCAGCATTATCCAGATATTCAGCGTTCGATTTTACATCAATGAATTTACGCTTATATTCGTTAAAAGGCGTTTTAAGATATTCTTGAATGTGAAGTGCATCGAATGTATAACGATCGTAGCACGAAGTGGGATGAGCTCCAAAAGGCACTTTTACGACGGCATTGGTAGTTTGCATTGGTAATTGCGCTTTTCCTTGTAGATATCTAATATCTTCTGTTTCAAGTAACCTTTCGCAGGTAATAATTGTTTTTTTTGCAGTCTTAGCCATATCGTCATCCATCCAAACTGCTCCCGCTATATTTCCATTGCCATATTCATCCGCAAAAGGGACATGTAAAATTGCAACATCTAAGTCTATTTTAGGGATGGCCATAAGTTGAGTGCCTGAACCCAAAGGATCTTCGAACTGTTTTATATCGTTCCTGACTTTAGGAAAATCAGTACCTATCATCCCTTTTAATGGCATAAATGGAACTTTTAAATACGAGCTTTTCAATCCAAGAGCAATTGATGCTTCACTTTCCTCGGAAATACTTACTGAACCTGATTCCACAGCCTTTCTATAATTCGGGGCCATGCCAAATATTTCCATACCAACAAAACAGCTTCTTACTTCTGACACGCAGCCCGCACCAATAAGCATATCAATATCTATCCCACCAACAAAAGTACATAGCGATAAACCTTTTTTATTTTGCTTAATCATTTCTTTACAAGCACTTATTGGTTTTCTCCAAAAAGAAAGCCCTCCAATTCCAACTAAATCACCATCTTGAACATAAGTAGAAATTGCCTCATCTAAGGTCATTAGTTTACTTTTTTGAATTTTCGATCTCCTCACATTATAGAATATTGAATTTTAGATA
Source organism: Promethearchaeota archaeon (assembly GCA_030599585.1). Classification (GTDB taxonomy): domain Archaea; phylum Asgardarchaeota; class Lokiarchaeia; order Sigyniarchaeales; family SOKP01; genus SOKP01. The sequence continues at coordinate 185,856 of JAUVNS010000008.1, forward strand.
TTAAAACGATATTTAGAAACAATTTTTGTTATGTTAAAAATATGATATGTTGCACTCTTTTGAATGCAGAAAAAAAATGAAAAATAATTCAAAATTATTAATATATTGCCTTATTTTTTTGCTTTTTCTAATTGTTTCTTTAATTTTACAAAGAATTCTGGGGGCGACATTTGATATGGTGTTGGGTATCTAGTTCCTGCTCTGTGGGTTTTTTCCATACCTTCTATTATTTCGTCAATAATTCCCATAGGTATTGAGGCAATTAAATCCGTATCAGTTGCCATAGCAAAACGACGATCGCCAAGACATGGAAACGCAATCTGTAGTTCACCTGTAAGAATGGCATTTGAGATAGTATCGGCGCAAACTCCATCACAAAACGTTGACATTGAAATTCTCCCTCCTTTTTTCCATAAAGAACCCTGGATTATTCTCATAATCTGAGCAGAATTACCCCAAATTAGGATCAAATCGGGTTGAAAATCAATTCGGCTTAAAGCACCCGAAACTATAGCAGAATATTGTCCGAATGGTAGTTTTGGCATCGAATTTGTAGTTTTTTTAGCCGCTTCTTTTGTTTCATTGTAGCGTCCCACGAAAAAAGCGCCCTCTTCGAAAAGTTTATAAGATTCTTCAAATCCAAGAGATATTTCGGCTAAGGGACACAAATTATCCTCCTTTACACACCCCATTGTCCATCCGTAATACCTCGCATAACTGAATATTTGACAAAGTGCGATTTTTTTTTCTGTTTTCTTTAAAAATTTAATATTATTTAATTCTTCGGGATTCTGTAGTAATTTTACGGCAACGGGGAATGTAGCTAACCTAAGATATTTATTAAGTTTTTCATCTGTTTTTTCGTATTTACCCATATTTACTCTACCATTTTTACCATTACAAATTCTAATATTAATTAACATTAACTTCTTTTAAATATTTTTTCTCAGATAATTTTATTATGATGATTTTTAATTGATTGAGTATTACATCATAATATATTAAGCTTAGAGGTAATGCATCATTAGAAAAAGATTAAAACAAGGGCTAGTGCAAGTTTATTTTGGTAGGGGTAAGGGTAAAACCACTGCAGCCTTAGGACAAGGTTTTCGAGCTACGGGGCATGGATTTAAGGTATATATGATTCAATTCATGAAAGGATATCCTCAATATGGAGAAGTAAAAGCCATAGAAAACACTCAGAATTTCGATTTAAAACAGTTTGGCACGCCAGACTTAATAGCAACTCCCGGAGAAATTGATTTCGAAGAGGGAAGGAAAGGTATGGAGTTTGCAGAGAAAATAATTATGAGCGATGAATATGACATTGTAATTCTTGATGAAATTGGGGTAGCCGTTGAGTATGGGATTGTAAAGATCGAAGATGTATTAAAATTAATTGAAAATAAACCCGAATTTGTCGAACTAATTATAACAGGCGGCCCTAAGATGCATCCAAAAATCAAGGAACGAGCAGATTTGCTTACTGAAATGAGGATGATCAAACATTACTATTCTTCAAAGGGTATTAAAGCTCGTTTTGGTATAGAACATTAACGAGGTATAGTGAGCTATAATATGGGAATTAGGAATTTTATATTTTCACTTGTCTTAAAATTCTCTAAAGTAAAGCTAGATAATATTCTTATAGATCACCACAAATATCTTGGAAAACGCGAAAATTCGCTCAAAATTTACGACCGCCCACCTAGAAACATGATTTTATCACCCTTTAATTTGACTTTTAATCCTACAGATCGATTGCTTATCGTAAATTTTGAAGAGGATTCTATTTACTACAGTATAGAGCTTCAAATTTTCAATAAAATTGACAAAGAATTCCCGCTTGTAATCATGTATCGAAAGGATAACATGAAAGATATTTATTACACTAATGAGATTGTTATAAAAAATAGAAAAAAGATGATCAGTGATTTATTTGGAAAAGTGTCGTTCAATCAACTTGACAATATCGAATACAAATTCCAATTTGATGAGATGGGCTTGGATGCTTACCTCTTTTTAAAAGATAAGTTAGAAAAAGAAATTGAGTTCAAAATTAAAGAAAAAATTTCTGGGAGAGAATTGACTTCAATTTTAACCCCTATTGGTACAGTCAGTAAGAAACCTGAGTACTTCACCATCGTTTTCCTCAACAAGTTCGGTATGGTAATCAAAGAAAACACAGAAATCTTTGTCAAAATTCACGGCTTTTCAAGAAATATAACAGAAATGCCTGTTCCAATGAATAAAATGAGTTTTTATTCAGCTCACTATTCTTTAGAACCATTAATCTGTAACTGGAATAATAATTTTAATGGTAACATAAACCCTATAATTTTATATCCACCAACCCTAAATGTATCTGATGGTAATATAACATTTAACCTTGTAAAGAACTCTGATTACTACGAGATAAAAAAAATCTCTGGAAACGACGATGAGGGTCATACTCTTTCCTTCGATTTTTCTCCAGCAATACCTAATTTATTATCTCTAGGAAGCAATTCGAAAATAAATGGAAGATTTTCCGTAATAATTGATAAAAAAAAGGGGATTTTTGCAGGGAAATATCATTTAGTTCGTATTGGGGAGGCTATTGAGTTTAGAATTACACCAAACAAAGGATGGCAACCATTTCCTGGAAAATTATGGTTAAAAACTTATAAATGGATTTCAAAAATATATATTCAAGATATCAAAGATATTAAAATCAGTTCCTATTGGCGAAGAATAAAAGGATGATATTTTACTTGGAGCATTTTAATAGTACTTTCTTTCTGGAATAGTTTCTATAACATCTCGAATTTTACTTTTCATTTCATTAAAAATCTTTAGTGAACTAGTAAATTTATTCGATACTACGTCTACTAGATGCTTATCAAGAAAAGATTCCAATGATTTTAGTTTTTCAATATTTCCTTCTGTAATACAATATAAAAAGAACTGATTTTCGAGTTTTTTAAATGATAAAAAACGATATTTTTGGAAACCTGATTTTACTGAAATCCATCTTGGATAACCTTTCATGTTTCCAAGAATTATTGCTATAATCGCTTCAATTTTTGCAGTCAAGACTGATTCTCTAAAATCATTAATTTCAAATTCTTTTTTCTCTCGTTCTTCTTTAGAATTATTGTTTTCAGAATCAAGTTCAAATTGTTTTTGCTTTCCAAATTTTAAAACATCCTCTTTATCTAACAAAAGCGAAATAACACCAACCGTTTCAGATGATATTCCAAAATAATCTAATCTGAGCCAATTATCTATATAATTAAAATTTGGTTTCTCGAATTTGACTTTTAATTCGACTGCTTCTTCTATATAATTTAAAAATATATTTATTTTAATAGAAATCTGGCGTTTATCAATTTCAGCCAATTTTTTAATATTAATTTTATCCTTATGTATCATATCATTAAAAAACCATGAAATCTGATTGAATATCCAATCGCTATCTTTATCTGAAAAATTTCCTATGAGAATGTGTATAACTCCATTTTTCTCAAAAAAACGAGCGATTAACTTTTTTTCTCCTACATTCTCCTTGTTTCCAAAAATTATCAACATTTTGTCAAGCGTTCCAGATAAAATACTCGTAGAAATATAATCTAAATTATTTGTTAACTCTAAAATATACTTAGATTTTTTATTGTTATAATATATGGGAATTCTCTCTTTTGAAACAATTCCGTAAAAAAAAAGGTTTTTGGGAATCTTTTTCTTTTTCTTTGATAAGACTTTAAGAGCTTTAGGTTCTATTTTTGGAATCTTTTTCTTTTTTGTTCTATTAATATTTTTTTTCGATTCAATTTTAAGATCTTTAGGTCCTACTTCAGTAAATAAATTATACTTTCCGTACATGAATCGAAACATTTTTATCGAAAAAAGATTACAATTTCTACAGATACAATCTTTTTGATAAGGCGCTACAAAAGTATATCCACAATGTTCGCATTTTAACATATTATAAATTTTATCTTCATGTTCCATTTTCTATTCTCTTTTTCAACCACTTTAACTATTAATAAAATCAAATTCTACAAATTTAAACTTATTTTTGTTTACTTTTGTGTAACTATAAAAAGATATGAACCAAAATGATTTTAAAATATTTAAGTAAAAAAAAAAGAAAAGAGATTACATATATTTTCGTATAATTTTAAATACAAACTCATTATCCTTTAATTTAAAACATAGAATAAATAAAACTATTCAGCCTAAAGCGATGAAAAAAGAAACCAATTTGATAAGTGTATGCGGTTTAAACTGTGGCGAATGTGAGATTTATAATGCTCCTAAAAATGTAGAAATCGCTGAAAAATTAGTAACACATTTTTATGGTATGTGGGATAACGTAAAAACTTCTGATTTTCATTGCGGTACTTGCAGAGGAGATCGATCAGAATGTTGGACTGAAGAATGTTGGATTCGAGAATGCTGCATAGAGAATAAAAAATTAGATTTTTGTTTTGAATGTAACGAATTTCCATGTAATAAATTAATAGAATGGTCGAAAGAGAGTGAAAAATATGCCAACGCTTTACAAACCCTCAAAAATATAAAAAAAAATAGATAAAGTTAGAAGAAAGTAAATTTCTATATTTAATTCAATAATAAAACGACTGCTTCGCCATCAGTGACAAGTTCTTCGTTTTGATTATAAACCTTGGTATCGCATCTTATAAATTTTAATTTACCATCCTTTTTGGTGAACTTCTCTTTAACTGTTGCGACAGCCGTAAGATCATCTCCAAAAAAAACGGGTTTAATAAACCGTACGCTTTGTTCGCCGTAAAGTATCCCTGGTCCAAACAAATGCACACCTAAAGATGCTGATATTAGGCCTACACTAATAACTCCGTGAGCAACTTGCTTTCCAAACATTTGAGTCTTAGCATACTCTGGATTCACATGAATTGGGTTATAATCTCCAGAAACTTCAGCAAATTTCATCACATCTTCTTCTGTAATAGTTTTTGTGAATTTTGCAGAGTCTCCAACCTTATAATCATCAAATTTTACGGGTTCTAACATAAATTCAAATAATGAATAGACAGATAAAAATTTTGATGATTAAAATACTAGTATTGAAAATAGGTAAATGAAACCGCTTAAACATAAACCAAAACATTCTTGAGATACAAAGTATTATAGAAATTTAATTACAGGGATTAACGATTATCTTTGAATGATTTGAGTACTTCTAAAGGAAATTCAAGAGTTAAAAGTAGAAATATCTTAGCTTTATGCATCGCTAAACTAATCCATGGATTTGGAGCAAGTATGTTTAACGTTGTATATCAACCATTTCTTTTAGACATTACAAATTCACTATTTATTACTGGAGTTTTAGTTACTTTAGGCAGTGTTATGCAATTTCTGCCCATGCCTTTAGTAGGTAAGTTATCTGATAGGATAGGGCATAAAACTACAATTATCGCAAGCATTCCAATATATATTTTAGGATTAGTGTTAATTTTCATTTCAGATTCAAATAATATCCTTTACCTAATTTTTGGAATCGTCATGTTCTTCTTGGGATTTACCCTAAATAACATGAATGGTCAATTCCTAGTAGCCGAAAATAGTGGATCGTCGAAGGGATTGATGTATAGTCTGATATTTTTTTCGTTCTTTCTTGGAAGCATCGGTGGAAATGCTTTTGTGATTTTTAGTAAATCGATTAGTACGCGCGTCTTCTTTTTAATATTTATGGGAATATTAATAGTAGAAGGCGTAATATTCACATTTTTCCTATCAACTAAATGGAAAAAACAAAAAGCTGACGAACTCATAAATGAGGATCTTCACAGTAAAAAGGAGAAGCTATGGCTGCAATTTTTTAAGAATCCGAGGATGAGATCGATCCTTATTTTTTTTACTCTAGATATTTTTATTTATGGAATCTCTTTTTCCATTTACAACGGGGGATTACGCGACTATTACCATTTAACAACTGTGGAAATATCTTTCATAGTTATTTGGATGAATATTACAAATATGTTATTCCAGATTCCCGCTGGACGTATCACTGATAAGCTCGGTAAAAAGAAATCTTTAATTTTAAGCGCAATAACGGGTTTAATTTTTTTCATCATAAATATTATAGCCTCGATATTGTGGTCTAATGGAATGACGTTTGTTCTGATTCCGTCTCTAGTGGTTGCCCATATAATATTTGCTTTTTCAATAATTACGTTTATTCCATCAGAGCAGATTATCCTTACAGATTTAGGAAAAAATAAGAAAGCGGAATCGTATGGAATTGTATCATTTATTAGAGGTGTAGGATTTATTCCAACGGGTATAATAGGGGCTCTTTTAATAGAAAATGTCCATTATTTAGCCCCCTTTATTATAACATCAATAGGGATTCTAGTGGAAATCTGGTTTTTGTTCAAATTCTTCCACGATTAGTGTTTCTGCTTTTCTTATTGCTTATCGTAGAAGTGTAAAAAAACTATTAAAAAGAGAAAGAATAAGAAATAAAATAATTCGAAAATTCAATTTAATAGTTTTTAAAATAATAAATAATAATTAACTAAAGGTAGAAAAAATGGGAAAATTAGCACGACGCGTTGCGATTGTTGGAGCGGGAATGTCACAATTTGGAAGATTATTCCCTTTGAAGCGAAACCCAGATTTATGGGTAGATGCTTGGCTAGACGCAGTAAAAAGAGTAGATAATGGTATTGAACCTAAAGATGTTGACGCTTGTTATATTGGAAATTATTCTTCGGATCTTTTTAATCATCAAGGTCATCTCGCACCCCAAATGGCAAACTTCGTAGGATTATCTCCAAAACCAGCATCTCGATTTGAAGGTGCCTGTGCCAGTAGTGGTGTTGCTCTGAGACAGGGTGTTATTGCGATAGCTTCAGGTATACACGATGTGATCGCTGTTGGTGGATGTGAAACGATGAATGAAGTATCGACAACTTTGGTAACAGATACTTTAGCTACGGCATCAGATAATTTATTTGAGTACCCTGCTGGCGCAACATTTCCGGGATTATATGCTGCTGTTGCTTCGGCACATTTCCACAAATACGGAACTAATGCTGAAGATTTAATGAGAATTGGAATTAAAAACCATGAAAATGGAACACAAAATCCATTCGCGCAAATGCAACTTTCAATAAAAGATCTAATGGATAAAAAATTGTCTAAATTGGAAAAACAAGGTAAAGATATTCCAGATTGGAAAGATGAATTCGATTTTCTTAAGAGTTCCTCTAACCCTATGATTGCGAGTCCTCTTCGCCTTTTTGATTGCTCTCTTGTAACTGATGGAGCCGCCTGTGTGTTTTTAGCTGCAGAAGATGTCGCCAAACAATTTACTGACACGCCAATTTGGATTACCGGAACAGGTCAAGGTAGTGCCGCATTATCTTTACACGATCGAGATTCATTAACAAGTTTTGTAGCAACAAAAGAAGCAGCAAGACAAGCTTATCAGATGGCAAACCTTACTCCAAAGGACATTCAAATAGCGGAATTACACGATTGTTTTACTATTGCTGAATTAGTAGCAATGGAAGACTTAGATTTTTATGAAAAAGGTAAAGCTGTTGATGCTATACGCGATGGAGAATCAAAGCTAGACGGGCGCTTACCTTTGAACACATCTGGTGGGCTTAAATCTAAAGGACATCCGGTAGGGGCTACGGGAGCTGCTCAAGCTGTAGAAATTTTCAAACAAATGAGGGGAATTGCTGAGAGGAATCGACAAGTTAAATTTGATGTAGAGAAAGCACTCTCACACAATCTAGGTGGTAGCGGAGCTACATGTGTAGTTACAATTTATCAAAAATGAGGTGAAAAAAGTGTCAGAAAATGAAAAAGAATTTACGATGGAAAGTTATCTGGAATTTTTACAAAGTAAAAAACTCATGGGATCAAAATGTAAAGATTGTGGTGAAACATATGTACCTTCAAGAAAATTATGCATAAAATGCAATTCAACAAATCTTGAATGGATTGAGATGTCAGGAAAAGGAAAAATAGCAGCGTTTTCTTGTATTGGAGTAGGAACATCATTTATGGCTGAAAAAGGATATTCTATCAAAAATCCTTATTGCTTCTCGGTTATTAAACTTGACGAGGGACCAAAGATTTCGGGTCAATTGACGGGAGTTGACGAAAAACATCCTGAAACTATTAAAATTGGATCTCCAGTAAAGGTCAAATTTTTAGAAACTGAACTGAAAGGTGAAACAAGAATAGATTTAGGTTTTGAACCCGCTTAAACACAAATTATTTATTTTTTATTTTAATTTTATTTGATAATATTTAGTAATTTCAAGCAACATAAGAATGGTGTTTTTAATAAAAAAACCGTCTAAGCTTACTATAATCGCTTTTATTATGTTAATAGTAGTTATTCCTATCGTTATTCCAATTTTCCTTTTATTCAATGATAGTGAGTTTACAAACATTGAAATCGAATTGCACTTCAATGGCGATACTGCCTACACTTATGTAGCTGACCAAATGAGCATAAATACCACACACTATAGAATACCTGGTACTCAAGGGAGAGAAGATTGCGCACAATATTTTATAACTAAATTTCAACAAATAAATCCTCTAATTGGCTATACTCTTCATAATTTTACAATTCAATCAGTAGAATGTCAGAACGTTCTCTTTAAGATGAACGAAAACTTTACTAATATCTTAATTTTAGGGGCTCACTACGACTCTAGAGCTAGGGCTACAAAAGATTCGACAAATCCGGATTTACCTGTCCCTGGAGCAAACGACGGTGCTAGTGGATCCGCTGTTCTTATAGAACTTGCTGAAGTTTTGTATAGTCGAATGAATAACTTGTCTGTTCAAATTTGGTTTCTATTCTTTGACGCTGAAGATCAAGGAACCGATTTGGGAGTTGGAATTTCAGGGTGGGATTGGATTGAAGGTTCTAAGCAATTTGTGCTTGAAATTGACAATTTTTACAATTCATCAAAAGAAGATTTTGACGCCATGATTCTGTTAGATATGGTTGGAGGAACAAATTTGCGTTTTATTAACGAACAGCACTCAACATCCTCGCTATTGAATGAACTCTTTGAAACTGGAAGACAATTGGGATATACAAGCGCGTTTCCTTCTGACCCAATTGTTACTTCTATATCCGATGATCATGTACCATTTCTAAATTTTGGTATACCATCTGCTGACTTAATAATTAAATTTTGGAATCAACCTGCTGAATGGCCTTATCACCATACTACTGGCGATGATATATCTCACATTTCAAATAATAGTCTAGAAATCACTGGAAAAACTGTAGAACAATTCATCTATAATAATTATTATGATATAACCGATCAATACCAAGGAAATTTTCCGTGGAGCGATGATTTTAACCTTCTGGATAGTGAGTTATTCCTGTTGATTTTGATTGTTTTGCCAATAATAGGTATTGCTGTTGTTGTATTAGTCTGGCGTTCGCGATCAAAAAAGGATAATAATTAATTCCTAAATAGTATTTCGAGTATAAATTTTAATTTTAAATTTTCTGGCCTAATATTGCACGATGGTTAGTTTCATCGATGTATAATTCCGATAAATCAAAAGCGCTAAAAACCCTTTTAACTTCTGCGACAGTAAAAAAATGATGGGGAAGTCCCTTCTCTTGACCTACTAAAGGAATATATGTTCTTTTCTCAACTTTTCGCATATTTTTCATCTTAAGGTAAAAACCTTGAAGTAAAGGGAATGTAAGAAATATGAAGCCTTCTGGTTTTAAGGTGCGTCTTATTTCATTAACAGTAAACACAATATCTTTCATTAAATTGTGGTGAATTACTTGAATTGAGATAATAGCATCAAAAAAACCATCTTTATAGGGAAAATTTTGCTCAATTTTTTGACAAGTTAATTCTGAAGCTAATTTCTCTTCATTTAACCAATTTTTTGCGATTTCCAAACCATTCGGAGACCCGTCAAGACCATAAACTTCGAATCTTTTTTTCAAAAAAAACAAAAGATGCCTTCCAGTTCCGCAGCCTAGGTCTAAAATTCGCCGAACCCCTTTTTCACTGAATAAGTTCGCTAACCTCTCCATATCTGGGTGTGGGGTAGTAAAATATTTACCCTTTTCAGCAAAAACATCGTCCCAGTCAGGCATAATACTATTTAAGTCAATAAACTCAATTCAATGATCACATTCGTAGAAATAATGACCGAATTTCTCTTTAAAGGCTTCTGCGACTTCATTGGTTTTTGGACGAATAAATGCGTAACCATCTTTAATTGTTTCATAGGTAACGGGTAATGAACCTAACACTTCACCGTCAACTTGGCAAAGATAAGGATCATCTTCTGATTTCAGCATTTCAATTCGTACTTTTTTACTCTGATACTCAAAAACATCAGGATGTGGTAATAACGAGGCACTATACATTCTTTTAAATTGAAATAGCAATTTAAACTTACCAATATCAACAACGCTAATATCAAATAATCCATCTTCTACACTTGCCTTTTGACACACGTACATTCCTCCTCCGTATGCCCCTCCATTTCCTACCGCGGTTAAATTAGCCCTTCCTTCGTAAGTTTCATTATCCATTACAACTCTTATTTCTCTGCTTTTCCATTTGAACAGTGTCTTAATAACGATAGAATTGTAGTTTTTTTCTTGGTTCTCGTTTGCCCTTTTCGCAACCTCTGCATCGAAGCCTTGTGATCCAATACCCAAAAAGTATCGTTCAACACCTTGATCTGTTTTAGCAAATCCTATATCTGATTTACCTGAATAACCTTCTGCGATAATTTCGCAAGCTCTTTTTATGTCAGGAGTTATCCCGATAACTGCGGGAATGTCATTTCCTGAACCCATAGGAATGAACCCACATAAAGCTCCAGATTTTGAACTAATGACGCCGTGTAAAACTTCATTACATGTGCCATCACCTCCCGCACCGATAACTTTATGTCCTTCTTTAGCTAATTTACTCGCTAATTCAATAGCGTGTCCAGCATACTCCGACTTGAATAATTCATATGACTGCTTAAGATCGTCTAAACATTTTTTTGCGTATTCTATATCCTGTGCTGCCTGTTTCGACCCCCCAGCAATGGGATTATAGATAATCGCTAATTCTTTTTCCATAATTTATTCACGCAATTAATCTTTGATACATTATATTCATTAAAATTCTATAGTATAATTTTAAATCTACAACTATATAAAAATTATAGTTTTGAGATAATCTAAAAATAGAATAGCATTTTGTTAAAAATCGAGATTTAACATTGAGTTATTAAGAGGATTGTTAATATTCTGATATTATTTCTCTTTCCAAACGCATGAACAGCCAGAACAAATATATTTCTTTCCATAAATCCTTGGATAGTCGCAGATGATATCGTTCTTATCAATTAATTCGTGTATTTTATACCAATTTTTATCATCGCATATGGGACACAGCCGACGGCCTTGAGGTTTTGGGATCGTTAAGATTTCTTCGGATCGTCCAAAAAGACCTTCATTTTTTATAGAATTAAGCATGATATTTTTTTTAATGAAACTTATTTGAGGAGCTTCAGAATAGTCCGTTTCTGAAGATTTGTGAGGTGTTTCAATAATTTTGGATCCAAATTTTTTTGTTTCGAGAATTTTTATGTAACTTGAAACTATCGGATTAATTTCACTCTTTTTAGGTAATCTTTCATATTCGCTAATGAAATTGTCTATAAAACTTTCGACATAATCTTTTTCAATGCTTAAACCTTTTTCTTCAACTTCTTTAATAATGTCTCCAATGATATAATCTTTTAAGATCGGATCTTCCATAATCATTTACGAACGCCTCACCCTGATGAGATCACTTCAAATATGATGACCTCATTAAATCAGTAATTCTAGATTAAGATTTTATGATATAAAATACTATCTCAAAAGGGACTGGCATTTAAATATCTCAACTGTAGACACCTTCTTTTATCAGAATATGCTAAATCTTTAAGGGGCTTAGAACAAAATTTATATTAACATCTTTATTTAATTAGACAAGAGCAAGAGGAAATGTTAAAAATATAAAAAAAAAAATGAAGAACGCAACAGAGAAAGAAAAAAAGCCCGTTTCTAGAAAGAAAATTATCATTGCGGTTGTAATGATTAGTATTGCGTTCTTTGGATCTTTCTTAGTGTATTTTATCCTTCAAGTTTCATTCAACACAGAATCCCCTATAGTAGTCGTAGTCAGTGGCTCAATGGAACCTCAAATACATAAAGGTGACTTGTTGTTTGTAATGGGACGCGAACCAGAAAATATTAAAAACGGAACTATTATAGATAAAGATGGAGATATAATTGTATTCAACGCTCAGGGATTGTGGCCCTCAGCTCCTATCGAACCAATAGTCCACCGAGTGATTGATAAATACCAAGTAGGCGACACATGGTACTTCAGAACTAAAGGTGACGCTAACTCGATTCCTGACGCAGCCCCAATTCCCGAATCTCGTGTTATCGGTGTTGTAGTCGGAGGTATTCCCTACATAGGCTGGGTGAAAATATTCCTTACAGAATCTGGCTTATTAATCCCTTTATTAGTTATTATATCGGTGCTTCTTATTGTCAGCATAGTGAGAGATATATATAAAGGCGATGACGATGAACAGGATGAAAATAATAAAGATGAGCTCGAAAATGCTGAAGAAGAGCGTTAATATCTGAGTTAAGTGAAAAAACACTCTCATTTTTAATGTTGAATTATCACAATCTTTGGACTGAAATCTCAAACTTTTGTCTTATAAATTAAACTTTAATATTGATTTAAAGTTAATAGTAAACATCAATAAAATTTTGATAAATTGATGATATAAATGGCATGGACACCACCTACGAAATTTACAGTGCTCTTCAGCTTTTTACTCTTAGCAGGGGGATTGTTCATATTAGTTGAACAATACTTTGCGCTTGCTGGCGGCATCCTACCGCCCTTAACTTTCGGAACATTCACTTCTGATCAGTGGTGGGGCATTTTTGGGATGGGATTAGTTTTTCTCGCTTGGTTCCTGATGTTTCTAGGAGTAAGATTAAAAGGTTTATAATTAAAATCAACTTTTTTTTTTAAAAATTCTTTATTAACCAATGTTAGGTTTCAGCACTGGTCGTATTATTAAGACTCTGAGAATTCAGTTGTTAGAAGTAAGGTTATAGATGATATTATTCGAATGAATATATATTAATAAGACAATAAGATTTTTATGAAAAAAACAATTAAAAACAAATGTAATAAAATTCGTAATAAAATTCGTAATAAAAATCTTACGAGAGAACAATAATACAGTATACAAAAAATACAAAATTAAAACAATACAAAACAAAACTTAGAGGTAAATAATATGTCAAAAGAAGCAAAACCTAGAGAACGTGAACAAAATTCTGTATTTGTCGGGCGCAGACCTACCATGAATTATGTAATGGCTACAATGATGATCCTTAATACGGGTGAAGATTGTACCGTGAAGGCCAGAGGTAGAGCTATTTCCCACGCGGTTGATGTGTGCGAAATTTTAAGGAACCGATTCTTAAAAGGAACTGAATACAAAGACATTAGGCTTTCCACAGAACAATTGGAAGGAGAGAATGGTCAATCAAACAACGTTTCTAGCATTGAAATTGTACTTGCTCCACCAAAGTAAATAGTGGGTTTATAATCTAAACTCACTTCGCTAAAACAAAAAAACTCTCTTTTTTTTATTTATTTTACATTAATTTTTTCATAAGATAATTTAATTGGTTAAGATCACTGAATTTTATGGTTCAAGAGTAATTTTAGAATCAAATTAATACTCTTATTTTGTGATTCAATATGGTCAAATGATGGTAGAATTTGGAGAATTATTAAGGAATGTCAAAACATTTAAAAACTCATATTGTAATACTTTATATTAATAAAAAATCAATTTTAATCCGATTTTTTAGGACTTTACTAAAATTTAATCAAAGTATAAGAAGAGGAAGAAAAAATTATGGCTAAGGTTGACACTTTATTTGTAAAATCTAAAGTTCGAGAGCACATAAAATCTAACAACCTCAATACATCCTCGGGTGTGCTTGATGGTGATACGCTGAATAATTTGATAATTGCGATTCTTGATAATGCCTGTAGACGCTCTAAAGCGAACGGTCGAAAAACCGTAAAAGCACGGGATCTATAAACAAAATTATAATATAAACTACCTTTCTTTTTTTTATTTTTTACCGAATTAACTTGAGCTCAGAGTAGGATACTATGGGGTCAGTAATGAGTCTATTGCTATATTCTCACGTTTAAATACTGCTGTGCTTATTCCTGTGGTGTGGTCTTTACTTACGATTATTTTATGCGTATTAATATCTGTCGGGATAGATGTGTGAGTAATTAAGAAAATCTGTGAAAATGTTTTTGATTTTATCAAATGCTTGAGTATTCGTTCTCGTCGAGTCTCATCAAGTGCTGCTAGTGGCTCATCTAAAAGAAGAATATCAATTTTAGGATTTTTTTTAGGCGAATCTTTTGTGGGGCGTATTTTACTCATTAATTCGGATATAGCTAATCGTAAGGCAATTCCCAAGGCAGTTTTATCTCCTCCAGAAAGAACTTCTATTGACTCAAGAACACCGTTGAAATTATCCCTGATTTTTAGCGACAGGCCCGTCTTTTTTGTTCCAGACAAGTCAATAGTTAAATCGCTATATTGACCTGAAGTAAAATCTTTAATATATCTGTTAGTTGTTAATGCGATATTTTTGACTAACCGCTTTACAACCATATATTCTGTGACAAACCTCCTAACTAATTCTTTTGATTTACTGATGTGATCGATATCAATTTCGAATTCTCCGATTTCTTTTTCCAATTTCTTCATTTGGTTAACCTCACTGCGCAATTCTACAATTTTATTAAGATTTCCTTCGATTTTCCTTCGATTTTCTTTTGATTCTTTAATAATTGCAGTTAATTCAGTACTGAGTTTTTTCTTCTCAATTGAAAGAGTTTTTATGTTGGCAGGATTTGTATTTGCAAATTTAGTCTTGTGTTCTGCTAGAAAAAGATTAGTTTCTTCCTTAGCCTTATTAAAATCCAATGCTTTTTTTTGGTAATTCTGATAATCGTTCCTTAATCCCTGAATCACGGTAATCTGTTTTTTAACGTAATCAAGTTTGTTTTGTTTTCCATTTATATCTAAATCGAGATTTTCAATAATTTTCGAAATGGATTTAACTTTTTCTTGACTTACTTCAATTTCCTTGTTAAAATTATCCACCATTTCATTATAATGCTCTTTTGTAAGCTCATTTTGGCAAGTAGGGCATTGTGCTACCTCTGCATTATTCTCGTTCGTAGTAAACAGCAAGCTCTCTTCCATTTTCTTTATTTTTTTTTTACTATCATCAATTCTGCCTTTGGTTTTCCCTAAACCTTTATAGGTTGCTTCTCTTCTTTTATCCAAAGTTTCTTTTAGCGTTTTGATATCGTTTTCTTCATTAATTAAAAGCGATATTTTTTCATTAATTTTAGATAAGGGTTCAAAGTCTTTGATATTTAACTTAGTATTTTTGATTTTTCGTTGAAAATCGTTCTTGTAAGCGAGTGAATTTTCTTCAAGTATTTTTTGCTGGTCATAAAGACCTCCTAACTTAGAAATCAAGTCATCTGATGGAAAATCAGAAATTTGTTGTTCGTGTTCTTTTTGTAACCTAATATTTTCAGTAAGTTTTTTTTCCAATTCTACATTTTCGAGCTCTACATCAGTGATATCCTTTTCGATTCGGTCTAGTGGAACTCTTTTCCTTTCCAACTTTTCTTTATTAAATTTAGCATTTTTGGATTCTCTATCAAGGAAAGCGAGCGCATCATCGATTATATTGAGCCTGAAAAGATCAATTATCATTTCTCTTAGCTCAGCACCTTTTTTGTTTGCTAACTCTTCCACCTCTCCTTGTCTTACGAATACTGTATTTAAAGCTTGCTCTGTAGAAATTTCGAAAAAGTTTTCAATATTAAAGGACTTAATTTCACGATAAGAAGTTTTAACCCATTCAAACAATTTCGTAGTAGTGGCTCCAGTTCTACCCCATTTACGATAAATATTATATTTTATGTTATCAATAGTAAGATAAATAGTTAGTTCGGCTTTCTCTTCTCCATATGTGATAAATGAGGCTGCATTCCTTCCGCGAAATATTTTAGATCCAAAAAAAGCGAATAAAACCCCTTCTAAAATAGTAGATTTACCATATGAGTTCTTTCCACTAATTAATATTAATCCTTTTGGAAATTGCTTCATCTTTTTTGGAAGAGTTAATTGCTTATATCCCATGAAGTTTTTAAAAATGAGATTCGTAATATGCATCTTTATACCTCCTTCTCCTTTTCCATGTATTTTAATGCATTTTTAAGAGCTCTCATCCCCAATTGGCTAAGTTTATCCACATTAAAATGGGATTTATCTTCAGTTAACTTCTCTAGAACAAAAGATTTAAATTCTTCATCCGGATGTTCTAATATATAATCTTGAATTATCCCAGCACTTATATCATCCTCAAAAGATTCAGACATATCAACAATCTTCCAAATTATCTGCAAGATATTGAATTTATCAGATTGAGAAAAGCAATCTCTCCGTATTCGGGACATCATTTCGTTTATTTGCCAATTTTTTTCTGTTGTTATTTCTCCAGTAAAATTGAATTTTAATCTCGCTGCAGTTTTTGGGTTAAAACCTTCATCTGAGATAAATAGCTTCAATTCATTGTTGATTAGGTGTTCTAAATCGGAGGGGGATTGATCCGGATTAGCTGTAATTTGTAAGAGTTTGAAGGATCTTTGTAACAGTTTATCTGTAAAGACTCGCTCTACATTTAACAATTTAGTGTCGGTATTTACATCTACTATTAAATAACCTTGGTTTTCATTAATTTCTTTAAAATTCATTGGAAGCAAGCTTCCTGAGTAATAATGATTTTTCGATAATTTTTTTAATCCATGTTCGTGCCCTAAAGCAACATAATCGTAATCAAAATCATTAGAATTAATTTTGCGATGTAATGTGTAATCACCAGCAGAACCGTGTGCAACTGCAATATTAATTTTTCCCTCGTTTCCAATAGGGTGTTGATTTTCTATCCAATTATCATAAGCCGCTTCATAGACTTCGTAATCTTGAAATTCAAAATATGGAAATAAATAGAAGCGCACATTTTTTGCTGGAAAATCCAACTTTAATGGCTCATTATTTTTGATCGCCGTCAATAGGTCTCTTTGTTTATAATAATGAAGATTTGAATATCTTTCGACTTGAATGTGTGATTCAAAAGGTGTATATTCATATCCTCTGAAGATCCCGTGATTCCCTTCAACATATATGAAAGGGATTTGATTATGTGTGTTATCAAAGAAGATATCTAAACCTTCTTTAAATGCTCTCCTCGCAGGTTCTGGTGGGGGATACGAACTATATTTAGACGGATGGTGAAACATATCGCCACAATGAACAACATAATCTAAATTCTTGATTAGGGATATGTCTGTCATGACTTTTAAAAATAAATCGTAAATCTCTTGTTCGTAAGGTTTTGAGTAGTTTTGAATCGCCCACTTGTTTATAACGCCTCTTCTCGTTCGATAACCTAAATGAGAATCTGATATTTGTACAATTTTTACCATATGCAATCCTTATCTTTTTTTCATGTAAAATAAATAAACATTATACCCCTAATACTTTATGTCTCCATTTTTGAGAATACTTTTTTGTTTTTGGGTCGTATTGTAATTCTAAGAACGCAGCTTCTAACTTATTAAATTCTGACGTTAATAAAGTACTTGCTTCATGAGCTCCTACAAGACAAAGGGGATAACCACGAGGGGCAAATGGAATTAGATTTTTGATAATATATAAAGCATCCTTCGTGTCTAAATCGTCGCAAATGTCAAACCTCAAAGCAGAACTATCCTGTTGCAGTCTCGTTAAATACGCTCTACTTTTTGTGTACATTGAAAGATCTGGCATATCCACAAGAAAATTCTTATTCTCATATATTTCTGACCAAATTGGCAGCAAAAAATTCCCCTGAGCATCTCTTAACCGGCAAGTCTTTGAAAAACTATAGTATTTTATCTTGTATAATTGAATAAATCTATAAAAAAATTCAGTAAAAGCGGTTGGAGGGAAAATATGCTGGCGAAACATTTGAATTCCATCTCCAAGGAAGACTACATTTTCGTTTTTGCCCCAGTTGCTTATTTCCTTAATTCTGATTAGTGATTTTAGTATCTCATCAGCAGTTCTTATTCTATCAACAACATGTCCTAATGTTGGATAATAGAAAGCGTGAGAGTTAATGTGATCATCTATTTTTTTTTTATAAGTTGATTCGAACCATTCTTCGAGTTTATCAACTTTATCTTTTAATTTACCTACATAGAATTCTCGTTTAATGGTTTTTACAAAATTTTCGATTACTGTTTTATAAATAATAAGTTTATGCTCGTTATCTTCTATGTATGTGGTAATAGGTTTATACATTATTTTTTCTTTTTGATATTCTCCGTTCTTAAAAGTGAGATGGCATTCTCCAAACTTAAATGATGCAAGTTTTGCATAAGTTCCGCTAAAAGTATTTGAGCTCTCATCAAAACCTATAATTTCGTAATTATCGCGTACATAATTCATAGACTCCTTCCCAACTGCGAGATGTGGCATTTCACTAAAGAGTAAATTAGTGTTTTTCAAACTCTCATCATTGTCAAATTTATCAGTCTCGAGCTCGATCTTCTCTTCTTCAGTCCACTTAGCTCTTCTTTCCTGAATATATTCTTTGAATTTTTGAACATCTTCGTCAATAGATATTTCAGGTCTTTTTTCAAATGACTTCTCTAATGAGATCAATTCGAAATTAAAAGAAATTTTTTATCACCTTAGTTTTTTTTATCTCTTATATTTATGGAAGCGAAGTAGGTGGGGGCGCTGAAGACGCGACTTTTTTTCTAAAATTTTCATAAAACCTTTTAGAGTGTTGTTCAAAGTATTCATCATAGAGTGGAATTTTTAATTTTTGAAAATTTGTAAGCCATATTCCCGAAATTAACGCTATCCCCCTAGTCCCTGTTAAGGATTCTAAATCGCTACGCTGAATGCCTCCTCCTAGCATTTGGGCTGCAACAGCTTTTTCTTTTTCTGATCTTAAGGGTAAATTAATAACGGTATTCATATTACTTAAAATGCTCTCATCTATGGGTGAATATTGCTGTGAAATCACTTCTAATCCTAGGTTAAATTTTCTTCCTTGGCGTGAAATATCTTTAAAGACATTATTATGTCTCATCATTTCAGGCCGTAAGATACTTGGAGCTTCTTCAATTGTAAAGATAATAATTGGTAATTCTGATGGATCTTTAACTGTTGTTCCGGTTTTAATATATACATTTTTCAAATTAGCTTTATAATTATCATAAAAGTTTTTAGGTAAATTCTGGATTAGCTTTTTTTCAAAAGTAGTGATATCCGAAGATGATTTTAGCGATTTACGAATATCAAATAATGTTCTAGCCAAGATGCTATTAAAAAGGAATTGTTCTAAATCGGATATCATGGATGCATTGAATATAATTACATTCCCTTTTTCCAACTTTAGCACGATTTCTGGAAGTTTGCTTGCAGCATTAGATTGAAACATTTCAGAATACTCCAACCAGTGCATTCTTCGTCGTATCGCAGCCATAGTTTTTTCGTCATGCCCTCCTGGAGGACGATAGCCATCAGTTAATAAATTTTCGATATAATTTTCTTGATCACTTCTATATGCTGAATAAATAGCTCCAGCTTGAAGATCGTTAAAAGAACCTGTCGTAAATAGGTCTTCTGGTGTTATCTCTTGATAATTTACCAGACAAGGAGTGGCTAGACTCTTTAATTCTGCTGGTGGTATACCTTTATTAGGATAGAGATAAAACCAGGAACCAAATAGCTCTTTGTTGTATCCTGATGTTTTGCATATATCAATAACTCCATATTTAATACATCCCAAGGCATACTCATCATGCATGTCAATAGCAAGCATGGAGATTTTAGTCCCTTTCTCTCCGAGAATTATCTGAGCGTTATGCTGTAACAAACCGTCTATAAAAACTTGATTTAAATTTGATTTCCCCATTCCTGTAGCACCTGCAATAAAAAAATGGTACATTAAATATTTGAAGGGAAAATAGACCTCAACTTTTTTTTCAGATGCTAAATTACCCATAAAGATTCCATCAGGAGGGAAAATATATCTCAAATCTTCATGGATGTCGCTTTGATCTTCTAAGATTTCCATTAAATGGGGTTGAAGTGTTTTGTTTTCCATCAAATCTTCAATTAAAAAGAATACATTGGTTACATGACTCTTTATTTCTTTTGTATTCTTATCTTTTTCTATACAGAGGATAGGACGGCCTTGAATAACATATTGTAGCTCTGATTCTAATTCTGCTTTGATGTAATCTGTTATTTTAACATTTCTTAATTTTTGGCGTGTAAATATGTAGTCTGATATTGTTTGTTCGCTAAGGACCTGAACTATTATGGTATATAGCTTATTATTCCTCTGATCTTCAGCAGACAATTTTAAAAAACCATGAAGATGGATGTAGTCCTTGTAAAAAATTTCAATTGTACTTTCAACAGAATTTATTCTAATAATCATGATAATTGACTCTTTTTTCAGTGATCACTACTTTCTTTTATAGCTAAAAGATTTTATGTTCTTTTAAAGTTAATAGTTTTTACATTTTATAAATCTCATGGACTTTAGAAATTTAATAGTTTTTAAAATAACTATTATGAGACTAATATAAAGAAAAAAAACGATGGGTTATGATTTCACTTAGTTCTGTCGATTACTTTAGGAACTCCTCAATTAAGTTATATACTTTTTCGAGTATTTTTTGTTCTGGTAAGAAGGTTAATCTCATATGTCCTTTTCCATAGTCACCAAAACCTGAACCGTAGACTAAACATACGCCTGTTTTTTTAAGTAAATCAACAACTAATTCTTTATCGTCTTTCCATTTATTTAATTCTTCTAAATCTAACTTAGGGAAAAGATAGAAAGCACCATTAGGCTTAACGCACGTAATTCCTTCAATCTTACGCAACCTATTATATGAATAATCACGCCTTTCTTTAAGTTTTCTGACCATATCAATTGTATGGCTACTTGAAGTTCTTAAAATGTCAAGTGCTGCAAATTGTGCAATGGAACTAGCAGATAGACGCGCACGAGCCATTTTAGCGATGCCATTTTTTATTTCTTCTAGTTTGTTTTCTGGATCGTGATAGTATAAGTATCCAAGCCTCCATCCTGTTACCAAGTGAGTTTTTGAGAATCCATTTAATCCAATTATGGGAACATCTTTAGCTAACGACGCAGGGCATACATATGGCTTATCATAGGTAATCTGATCGTAAATTTCATCCGATAAAATTGGTAGGTTATACTCTCCGGCAAGATCAATTATCTCTTTGATTTTTTTTTCTCCATATAAGACTCCCGTTGGATTATTAGGGGAACAGATTAATATTGCTTGAGTTTTAGTAGTAATTTTTTTCCTTAAATCTTCAATATTGGGCTCCCAATCTTGTTGTTCATCAAGTTCATATTCAACTGGTTTACCATCATAAAACTTAGTATAATTGATATATAGGGGATAAGATGGGCCGGGTATGAGAAGTTCTTTACCATTTTCGATTAAACTTGAAATAATAAAGTTTATTCCCTCTGTAACGCCTGATGTTACAATAATATCCTCAGTACTAACATTGAGATTTTGTCCCTTAAGGAGTTTACTTAATTCTTCTCTTAATTCAACTACTCCCAATGAATTTACGTAGTAATTCTTGCCTTTACGACTATAGACGGAAAGTGCATCCGAAATAAATTTTGGAGTATGAAAATCGTAGGAAACTGGATCGCCTATGTTTAAATGGTAGATTGTTTTACCACTTTTAGCAACTTCTTGAGCTACAGCTGCGATCTCTCGAATCGCGTACTCTACACCTTTTACTCTATTAGTGAGCATACTAATTATCCATTATAATTCAAATTTTAATTAATATAATACAATTAAGTTTATAGAAAGAAGAATTAAATAGCTTATCTTTCTGCAGAATGAGAGTAATTGAAATAAAAAAAGTTAGAACTGAAATTCCCTATTACGCAATTTTGAAACTAAATGCCCTCTCGAGAGGAGTTGTATTCCAAATTGCGAACTATAGTCGCGCGAGAAATCTGTGGTGATGTTACAAACCATAATGCCACCTTCTATTTCAGGTATATCAACGCATGCTTTATGAAGTTGCCGTAGTTGTGTTATCGAAATTTCTCTTTTCCAATCTCGAACAAAAACGCCATAATTTCCAAATTTACCATTTTTAATAACAGCGTTAAATGTCCATGTTTTTCCGGATTGACCCTTTAATTTTGTAGGACCATTAATGAATTCATATTTCTCAGAAAAGACCTTTTCAGTTAACTCTGTTAATGACTTATCTCCTAATGACATAAAATCACTCATTTTTTATATAAATATAGATTGTAAGTAATATATAAGTGTTATTTAGATAGATAAAGAAAATAATCTTAAAAATAAGTAATACGCAGATATTATCGTCAGAATATGTGCAAGTTTAAAGATTTCTTAACTTCATACGAAGCCGACAAAAATCTATACTCACACACTTTAGTTATTACGAATTAAAAATCTTATAATTGAGTAATTTATACAGAGGATAGTGCCCCTCTACATCGGGACCTTCCATCTTTATGTATGTGTAAAGATTTGACTGCAAAAATTCAACGAGTTTAAAGGCAATCTCATTACAAATCATGTCGCAATTAATAAAATCATCGACGAGATAATGACACTTGCTATTATGTTTAACACAGAATTTTTTCATTTGTAAAGATAATCCTTCTGCAGAAAGAAGATCTAAATGATCCCATCGATCTATAAAGCCTCCTAAATTTCTCGGAGCAATATTTCTGAGTTTTTCTTGCAATAATTCAATTTTTTTGTTTGAAATGCCATCAACTAAATTTCCTAATCTCTGAGAAATTCCTTTTGCTTCTTTTTTCGCTTCAACTTGACATAAGAAAACGTACTGCTTCAAAAGGTTCTCTGCCTTTTTTGCCCTCTGATAGTCGATTATTTCCCATCCTGATAACTTTTTACAACTAATTTCATTCTTGCTTGGATTTGAAAAATCAGTAGGATATATCCAACATTGAGGTGGTTTAATCCCAGATTTGTGAACTGAGCATCCATTTAAATCTTTATTGAATAAAAAGCATTTACCTGAGTCTTCGTTAAACCTCAACTGAAAAGAGAAAATATTACTTCTCGTAAAATCAGACTTTTCAGCATATCCCCTTTTAATATATTCTTTAGCCAGAACCTTTGGAATATCAATCTTAATGGAGCAGCATTCACCTTTACAGATTGCAGAGTCAGTGCAATTAGGACCCTGTATTGCCGATTTCATTAATTTATTAAATTCTTCGATAATTTGCCAAAAGTAGCTATTTTTCTGATCTATCAAGACTGAAAAACCTTTGTTTATACAACGAGATTAATGTGTAGAAAGAACTTTATGGAGAATAGTCTTATTTTTTCTTTATTTTCTTTATTTCTTCTTTTATATTTTTTTGAAGAATCATAACGTCACGCATTTGTTTACCAATTACATCTATTTCTCTCTTTAAAGGAGCAGTTTCTGATCGTTTTTCTTTCTCTAATTCCTTTCTGATTAAATTATACGACTTTATCTGGTTTATATTATTCATGAAATACTCTGTCGCGTCATCCCTGTTTGTTTTTATTCTCTGTAGCGTTTCTAAAATTATTTTAATATTATCAATAGAAGTCGTCCAATAGCTTAAATTTTCGTTCTCTCTTAAAGAGTCAATCGTTTGATCGATAAATTCTAAAGCCACTAAAAATACATTTTCAGCGTTAATTTCATGGGTCTGACTTTTTGAAAAAGGTTCTAATCTCACTTCATCTAAAATATCGGAACTGTAGTTAATTAAAATGTTTCCGATAGATAATTGATGTTCAATAGCAGCATCTTTTGCATTGATTTCAGTGATTTCTGTCACAAGTTTGAGTTCGTCCAATTCAATTTGTGTAATCAATGGAGTAAATCGTACCCGAAGGTGCTTTTTTCCATAAAACTCGTTTCCTATCCTTATTATTTGGGTGTAGTCTTGTATTAAATTTTCACCAATGGGGGCGAACAAAACCCCATCTGAAGAATCAAGCTGAAGTAACAATGGAATAATTCTTTCTTGCTTTATAGCACCAGTTACAAGAATTTTTTGCCAAGGAGCTGATTCAGGTTGACCGTTCAATGGATTATCTACAATCACACTTATTTTATCTTGAAGACCATTTCTCTCTAAATTATCTTGCGTAATCTTGGCAATAACTTGATTTGCTTCTAATATTACAATTTTCCCTTTAGGGGCTAGCCTATGTGCAAGTGCGGCAATATACCCACTTTTAGCCCCTAGGATAAGAAGATCGTCATCATCTTCTAATAATAATTGTTGTAGCATGATTGAAATCATATGTGGAGCAGATATCGTTCTAAGCGTTTCTGGGTTCTCTTTATTCAGAAAAAATAACACGGGAGCATCGGTATAAATTTTAAAATGGGAATGTAATTCGTTAGGTATAAAATTCTTTAGAGGGACGTCTAAGAAGGCTTTAACTAATCGGATATCTCTCAAATACCCATTATAAATTAGGGTAAATAATAGCTGAATTTTTGACCGAAATAATTTGCGACTCTCCATCTAAATTACAAGATAATGATAATATTTATAGCTATTATATCTTTTTATATTAAAATATTAAATCATCGTAATGATGACAATACTTTAGGTTTTTACTTTTATGTTCGTATTAGATGCAGCAAACATTAAAAATGCAAGGATAACGATATTTTTAATAACGTTCAATACGCTTCTGTTCCTTCTTTTCTCTTTTGGCGTAGAAGATTTAGACTATATTTTTTATTTATTAGTTCAAATCAACAGTAAAGTGGTCTATGATTTAGAACTATGGCGTTTAATAACATCAATGTTCTTGCACGGAGATTTTCTTCACCTTTTCTCAAATATGTTTTCTCTCTTAATTTTTGGATCGTATATCGAACTCAGTTTTTCAAAGGTTAAATTTGTCCTAATATATTTCATATCTGGTTTTCTAGGAAGTTTGTTTACTGTATTTTTTTTACCTCTAAACACAATTAGTTTAGGAGCCTCTGGTGCAATTTTTGGGTTATTAGGGGCTGTGTTATCGATGATTATATTTGATAGAAACAATCCCTTAATTATTTTAGGATTGATTTACGCTTTTTACTTCGTGATCACTTCTTTCAGACCAGGAGTAAATTATTTTGCTCATATTTTTGGGTTATTGGGAGGTTTTGTAATAGGATATATTCTCAGAAAAAAACCTCCTACTGAACAAATATATTGAGCTCACTATTTCTTTTTCTTTTTACTCTTCCTTGCTAACTCCATTGTAAAATCCTTGGGGCATATGGTATTTAATGGGCATAAATCACATTTAGGATGAATGGGTAAGCAAATTTCTTGACCAAATCGTACAAATAAGCGATTCACCCTAATCCATTGACTTTTTGGTATGATTTCTTTTAATCTTTTCTCAGTTTGCTCCGGTTTAGTTGTTTTAATCCATCCTAATCTATTTGGAATCCTATGTACATGTGTATCCACTGGGATTGCAGGAATATTAAAAGCATATACCAACACGCAATTCGCTGTTTTGGCTCCTACCCCTGGTAAAGAAATTAATTCGTCAAAATCAACTGGTACTTTCCCCATATAATCTTCTGAGATGATTCGAGAGACCTCCTTGATACGAGCAGCTTTAACCTTATAAAATCCTGATTTATGTACTAATTCCTCTAAGATTTCAATATTAGCGTTAGAAATGGCTTGAGGAGTTTTGAATCTGGAAAATAATTTCTTGGTCACTTCTTCGGTACTCGAATCTCTTGTTCTTGCAGAGAGAATTGTCGATATTAATATTTTAAAGGGATCATTTCTTTGCTTTGCTAATTGATCTAAATGAGCTTCTCCTTCAATAACTTTCTCTATTTCGTCGAGAATTTCTACATAATTCATGTTTTAGTCTGATTCACCAATTTTTTCGAACACATATAGTTTTCTTTTGACAATTTGATTTTTTTTAGCATCAAGGATTGCTCTAACATGCGCTTGTTTAAATTGGAGTTTTCTATTTGATTTGTTTACGATCCTATTCAAATCTAACATTGGGATTAGTTTGAACTTGTAAAAATTTGCTATTTGTTCAACATTTAATTGTACATCTCCGCCATCGATAGTACCAATAACGGGTGCTATTATACTAATCCTACCTTTTGGATTTAAAACTTTAAAACTTTCTCTAAATGTAGCTTTAAATAAAGGATTTAATTTCGATTCAATCAAGTCAACAACTTCAGTATAATATGGTTTTTGCTTGTAAAATGGGCCTAACTCCGGTTCTGTACAAATCCCGTCAAATTTTTGTTCATTGAAAATAGAAGAGAGTTGATTTATGTCAGCTTTTTTGATTCTCTCGTTTAGCATATAAGGTACTGTTTCTTCAAGCTCGTTTAATAACCAGCTAACGTTTCTTTCAGTATTTTTAACTTTAGTTTCGTCAATGTCCGCTCCAAAAATTTGAAAATCTTCAATTAAGGCAAATAATATTATAGTCCCATTACCAACGAATGGATCTAAAATTGTTTTTCTCTCTCTCTGTTCAAATAAGTTTAAAAAGTTTAACATTATAAGAGACAATTTTGGTGAAATTGCGCTTTTAAACTCTTTAAATGGTCTTTCCTCATCAATTTTTTTTTTGAAGTTAGGATCGTCACAAGTAAATGTTCTTGCAATATAACAGCCTTCCTCTGTGAATCCAAAAATGATTTCAGCTCGGTCTCTATTGAACAATCCGTATGTAATAACGTGATGAGGGAAAATAGGGTTTAAATTACCAGCATCAATATTTTCTTGAGGGTATTTATAATATAAGGATTTCTTAGCACCAATTTCCTTTAATAGGGCCATGATTTCTTTATTTAAAAATGGTAAAAAGTGTTTTAAGAGCACATCCGAGTAATAATTATCATCATAGAGATTAGGGTAAATTGAAACAGCAAAAAATAAACTTTCTCTTCTAATACTAGGAAAAATTTTTTTTAAGGATGAGTTGATAACTTTAAGAATCTCTTTCCTCTTTATATCGACCTGCTTGTACTTTTCGATTTGTAATGGAAACGCAAATTGGACGGTTTGGATATCAATAAAATCATGTATCTCGGCGATCTTCTGGATTCCTCCTAATATGTATTGAAGCTCCATTAGTTTATTGGCGTATAATCTATCTTCATGCAAATCATCAAATTCTACAATGGCAATATTCGCCGAATAATCTGTGATTCGACCTTTAAACTGTGAATTTTTCAATACATTATCAAGTTCAGCTAAAGACAATTGCCAGTTTGACCCTAAAACAAATAAGAAGCGATTCATAGTCAATTAAAAATAGGTTGTATAGGTTTAAAAAGCAAGCATATTATTAGTAGTTTTAGTTAAGGAAGAATAAGTTAGTCAGTACCTAATACATATTTAATTATTTTAATGATATCCGCTTTACGAGCCTTAGGAGGTACATTTATATCGTTAGTTTTGCAATAATTTTTCAGTTCCTTAACGGTAAGACTATTTAAATCCTCAGGTAATTCACCTACTAAATCAGCATTAACTTGACCTTTTTCTTTGTTAAAATCTTTACTATCTCCAGTTATAGTACGCTCATATTTTTCGCCCGAGACATTTTCAATCGCACTTATGATAGAGTCCAGATCTTCTTTTTTCCTTTTCGGAAGCAGAGATATAATTTCTTCTTCTTCTTGTTCTTCAATTGTTGTTTTCTTCTCTTGTTTCCTTTGATACCTATCATGTTGCACAGTTTCCAATTCTTTCATTATTGTCTTATAATTATCTTTGAAATACTTCAAACTTACATTTATTACATCTGAGAGATTACCCCATCTTTTCTGTTTAACTATTGATTGACCCCAGTGAAATAAGTCTCTCTGTAAATCTAGAGTAATTACTTTACCTTCATATGTTATATCTAAAGTAAGCCACCTTAGAATATTTGCTATTATTAGATCGTTATCAAAAGCAGAAAACCCATATTCTCTTCCTAAAGACGAGAAAATAGATAAAGTCCCGAACGCTGCCACCTGTCCATGATGGTATTCTGAGGTGATGATCAATGGAACTTTAGGGCAATCTTCTTCGACCCATTGCTTTCCATCGAATCGATTTCTCCAACAATTCAGACCTCCTCTTACTATGACTTCGACGGTTATATTTTTTTCTTCTTCCTTTGACAATTTAAGCGTTCCTAAAGAGCAAGCACTAGATAAAACCATTTTGTGTGCATTTTCTGTGATATAATGTGGTTTAAAATCAGATAGCAAAGGTCTTTTCTGCAAATTAACATAATTTACTGAATCATTAATTTCATCATTTATAAATTCAAATCCGAAAAATTTGGTTAATTCGTTAATATTAGTTCTATTTGTGTGTTCTCCACCCCTCGAGCCAACGATTAGTAAGCTTCCGCCTTTTCTAACGTATTCCTCTAAAACCTCTATTTCTCTCGGATCAAGATTAATGTTTTTAGGTATAGACATTATAATCGCATTATATTTTTTAACTTTATCCAACGAATAAAATCCCGCTTCTATTTTCCCTAATTTGTAAGCAGAAGTGAAGAGGAATTGAGTAAAATCGGCATAGCTCGAAGCTTCTAAGGTAAGCATGTTGTTGTGGCTGTAATCGAGCCCGACTGTAATGTCATTTTTCATAATGAAATCATTCCTAAACTAATGTGTTTAAAAATATAATAATTTCCGCTTTTAAATATTTACAGCAAAATTATCATTTCATTACATCACAAAAGAGATAATAAAATCGTATAATATAGGCGTTTTATAAAAATAACATTTACTCGTAAATAAAAAAAAAAAAGATTAGATTTTAATCTTAATATCATATCTAGCAAGTAGTAGAGCTATTCCTGCTTCTATTACTATTGGTAAAACTCCAACTAAAAGCATAGTAATTAGAGGATTAGCCACAAGAAAACTTCTATCAAGAAGACCTATAGCCACATCAAAAATAAAGGCTAATATAAAGAGTAATAGCATATTTTTACCCATTTCTGAAAGTACAGGAATCCTAAAGTTCATTTTTTCGAATCCATAGAAAACGGCAATTAAGAAGCCAGAGGCCGCGATCGCTAGGAATGCTAGAGATGTTGTTGCGTCGTGATGTTCTGCAGGTTGGATCCAGTCAAGACAGTAGAAGGCTATTATAAAAATGGTTGCGACTGGTAAAATTCTTTTTTTAAATCCAACATTTGGATCTTCGGGTTCCATTTTGTACCATTGAGAGAAACATGTCCCAGCAATAGCAATTGCAGCATGATTTAATGAATTAAACGGAAATGGAATAGTTCCTACTCCTCCAAGCCCTTTATGCTCAAATAGTGGAGTTGCGTAGAGTATCGCATGAAGGATCAATATTCCGATGCAAACATATAACCTTTTATCTGCACTTTTAGGGATTAAATACGCCAAGAGATAAGCAGCAAAAGTTCCAATCGCTAAATTTGCTAAGGTACCATACCATAGCACTTCATCCCAAGGAATTCCGTCACCAAAAAGTAACCCCCCAATTAATCCGTCATCTAAGAATGCTAGCCCATATAGAACTGCTACACGGATAATGCCATGCTTCCATGCGGCGCCAACGCCTTTTTTTTCCATCCTACTCGTAAAAGCAATATATGCTACATAACCTAAGATGAACATGAAAATTTGTTGACCAATATCAATAATTGTTATTAAAGCTGGATACCCGTCGTAGTACTGGAATCCGTGATTTAAAAGGGGTGGTCCTATAGGAATTTCAGTCCCGGGAAAATTGCCTGAAAGTGGCCATGTAATCACCGATATTATAAGAAAAATAATAATTAATCCCCGAAATTGATCTAACCATTCATACCGTTTATGTAATTTTGTTTTTCTTTCTTGTTCTACTTCAATTTTTTCCTCAGTCATTTTTTCCTCATCACTTTTTATTGTTCAAATTCTGAAAGTAAATTTGGCATTTACTAGTTTTGATACTTCTAAATTTAAAGGTATCTCTTCAAAAAAAAAAGCAAACTTATTATAAGAGTACAACGAAATTAAATTAATTTTACAAATTATTAAAAGAGTATCTTAAATATGAAGAGAAGAGAGTTAATTTCGTTATTTTTCTTTTTGTCGTTAATCCTAATCATTGTCATGGATAGTGCTTTGTTTCTACCCAATGAAGTGTTAATTGCCGCTGATTTGGGAATATATTTTGACACTATAGGCATTATCATAAGTATATATACTATCGTAAATGGTATTTCAATTCTAGTATTCGGATATTTAACCGATACGATAGAGAGAAAAAAGATTTTAATCCTTGCTGGAGTATTGTGGTCTTTAACGGCAATACTGCATATATTCGTAGAAGAATTCTGGCAATTAATGCTTGTTAGGATTGTAGCAGCAATCGCTGTAAGTGTAACCACTCCACTTGTAATTTCATATTTAGCAGATATAATCTCATCTGATTCACGCTCAAAATCTTTTGCGTTTTGGGGTTTGATAACAAATATAGGAACCTTGGTTGCTGGGATAGTAGCTTTATCATTTAATGAGATTGATTTCGAAGCTATAGAATTACCCCTCCTTCAGAAAATCGACTTTATCGCCCTTACTTATCCAGATGTGTTATATACTTGGAAGCTTCCATATTTTTATCTTGGTATTATTGCTCTCATATTTACCATCCTTAATTATTTCATAACCGTAGAACCAAAAAGAGCGGCAAAAGAAAAACAGTTAGAAGAAGTTTTTTTAGACGAAAATGTCCGGTATTCTTATAAGATCAAATTTTCAGATTTAAAATTCGTCTTTAAGAGGAAATCAAATTTCTTCCTGATGTTTAACTTTTTTGATGTCATCGCTTCAGGATTAGTATTAGCTTATATATTCCCCTATATCCAGCTTGAAATTGGTGTTAGTGTTGTCGATATCAAAGTCATTATTCTATTTCTCTTCCTAATTGTTTTGGGATTAATAATTGGACAATTTTGGCTTGCACATTTGGGGGATAAAAAAGTTCAGCGTGGAGATCTTTCTGGTAGGGTGAAAGTAGCGGTTATTTGTTCGATTTTGAATTTACCCTTCTTTTTATTTGGATTTGCGATGACACCTAATGTTGCAAACTCTACTTTCTTCTTTGGTACTTTGTTGGTCAACGATATTGGATTTTGGGTTTTGTGGTTGGTCTATTGTACGTTTTTAGGTGTAGGTCTCGCTTTAACTATGGGAATTGGTCCCAATTGGTATAGTTCTCTTATTGATGTTAATTTCCCCGAGAATCGTGGGACTATGGTTGCAGTCGGAGCCTTTATAGATTCTATCGGACGAGCCTTAGGTGCAATTATAGGTGGTTTCGTGGTAACATTAACGGGAAGCTTTTCTGCGACGATTTTTTGGTCTTTTTTAATATTTGGGATATTTTCTACTTTCCTATGGATTCCCCTTTTCTTTACTGCTAAAAAAGATTATTTAGAAATAAATGAGGCTATGAAAAATAGAGCATCTTCGTTAAGTAAAATACAATCAGAGGAATCTCGGTAATTAATTTGACAAAAAGTCGTCGAAATTTCATTTAATTTCGATTACGAGAAAGAATTTTAAAATCAATTTTTATAAACATTTATATCTAAAACTACATGATATAAACCCGGACCGTAACTTTTTACGAATCTCTTTGCCAACAGATTGCATTTAAAATCACTTTTTTCTACAATTTCTTTAAATTCATTAAACAAATCTAAATAATTTTCTTTGTCGGCAATGCCTTCATAATGATATATCGTACCTTCAACTTTCGCTAAGGTTAACGCTTCTTTTATGAAATCTTTTGGAGCTGGAAATACCCCCATAATCACTCGATCTGCTTTAAGACCTGAATTGCTCAGAGTCATTACTTCAATCTTACTATCTCCATAAATTGGAGTAATTATTTCCTCAAAATGATTGAGCTTTATATTCTCAGTTAAATATTTAAAAGATTCAGGGTTCAACTCTATACTAAACATCTTTTTAGGTTTTGAGTGTTTTGCTATGGGTAAGGAGAAATAACCTATCCCTGCAAACATATCAACGATAACCTCACCCTCTTCTACTAAAGTAGCTAAAAATTTCCTTTCGTTTAGATTTCCCATACTAAACATTATCTTTGTAAAATCAAATCTATAGATTACCCCATGTTCTTTATGTTTAGCAATGGGATTATCTACTCCAACAAGAAACTCTATTTTTTCTGGAGTTCTAAATTGTCCTTTTACCCGCCCTGAGTTTAAATAAACTGATTTTAACTTTGGTAATAAATCTAAGTATTTTTCAGCGATTAGAATTTTTTTTTCAAGTAATAGCGGTTTAAATTTTACTATTGCCACATCCCCAATGGTTTGAAATCCTCGAGGAAGAGCAGACAATTCTTCATCAGTTAGAATCCCTATAAGAACGTCCTTAAGTTTATCTTTAAATCCCATTAATTATCAAAAATGCAATCCTTATTCAAAATCAAGTTAAATTATTATATTATAGTATATTACTTTTCAAAAATATTATACTAAAAAATTAGAGGATAAAAAATGACTAGTTTAAATGATCCAGAGTTTCTGGTTGACGAAAACAAGGTTTGGTTTACTGGAGGTTATTGGCCTGAAGGTGTTCCTCACCAACTTAAAGATGTAGACGGTATTGAAATGTTACCGATGTGGGAAGGATTCATAAAATCTGCTAACGATTATGGAATCTGGGATAACGATATTTGTATTTTTGTGTATGGTCCATACATGGAAAAAGTTACATTGAGAACTCTTTTCGAATATGCTAAGAAATTTGGCACATTTCTTTATGAAAACTTAGGAATAAGAAAAGGCGATGTAGTAGCAATCGATCTCCCTAATTCAATAAACTTTGTAGTAGCTTATATGGGTTGTATGTATATTGGGGCAATTGCTCAAGGCATTAATCCTACTTATAAACCAATGGAATTACTGCACTCATTAACGATGACAAAGGCAAAGGTCTTAGTTTTAATGGACATGCTTTACATCGCCGGTCCCGCAACAATTCTTCCAAAAACTGATGTGAAATTTCTAATCCCCTCCAATTTTGTTGATTTTTTCACTGCTGACGAAGATACAATCCAAAAACTCGGAATTCCAACCGCTAAAGATAAAATCCCGAATGAAACAGAGGATTATGAAATACATTGGATGAAGGACATAATAGACGGGACTGAACCAAAAGAAATTACAGTTGAAATAGAGGTCTGGAAAGATCCTGCGGTTTATCTTATGACTGGAGGAACAACTGGACTCCCTAAAGTAGCGATGCTAAGCCATGCGAATCTTATTTCAAATTTATTCATGATAAAACCCTGGACCAATCTCGAACCAGGCATGATAACTATTGGAAGCATTCCATTTTTCCATAGCTTTGGAATGACTTGTGTAATGAATGGAGCTCTATCCTTAGGAATGCAGATGTTACTGTTCCCTAAACCTCCTTCAGACGATGTTTTATCAGAAACAATAGATAAACTTGAAGCACCTCAAGGAATAATGTATACGGGAGTAGAAATGTTGTTTAAAAGACTTACAGATTATGTAAACGAAGTAGGTGTTGAAGAATACAAGAAAAAATACACTTTTGCAGAGAAGCTAAAATATGCTACACAAGGAGCTGGTCCACTTCATGATCATATTCGCGTACCTTTTGAGGAAATCTTCTGTCCGATAAGAGTTGGTTATGGTTTAACTGAAACGTCCCCTGTTACTAGCATAGCACCATTTTGGGGTCCTAATAAAACGGGGAAGTTAGGTTTACCTGTATCCGGAGTAGATTGGGCGATATTCGATTCAGCTGACTTTGACAAAGGTCCAATTTGTGACGGTACTCCTGAAATGAATCATTTTGGCGTTGAACATACCGGTGAAATTTGTGTTGCCGGACCACATATTATGCTTGGATATTTAGGAGTCCAAAGCGAGCAAGAAGACAATCTTAAGATGTGGAACGGAAAGAGGTGGTTGCTTACTGGAGATATCGGGTTTATGGACGAACACGGATTCTGTGAAATAAGAGATCGAAAGAAATCTTTAATAAAAGTTTCTGGACATTCAGTATTTCCAAAGGAAGTTGAAGATTTAATGGGACACCATCCTGCGATAGATCAAGTTGCTGTAGCAGGATTACCAGACGAAAGCAGTGGTGAAAAGGTGAAAGCATGGATTGTACTAAAGAAAGGGTTTAAAGTTGGAAAGAATATTGAAGTTGAAGAAATTAAGAAATGGTGCATGGAAAATATGGCGAAATGGAAGAGCCCAAGATTAATTGAAGTCGCTCGAAAACTCCCCGTGTCAATAACTGGAAAAGTACAACGAAGACAACTCCAAGAAAAAGATATAGCAAAAATGGAAAGTGGAAAAGAAATAAAAGGTTAATTTTTTTTTATTATTTTTTTTTAATTTTACTCGTTTAGGCGTTTGTGCGTTTTTTTCATAATTTTATATATGTTTGTGAATTCATAAAAGAGCTTGTCGTAAACTGCCCTATTTTCTGGATTTGGTGTGAAAATGTTAGAGTATTCGATTAAATCGGGAATTTGATCCCAGGTAAGGTAACCTAATCCCACTGAAGCGATAAAAGCGGCTCCACGAGCATTTGCTTGTATAGGATCTTTAACTTGTTTGATTGTCCTATTGAGTACGTCAGCAAAAATTTGACACCAAACATTACTAGTTGCGCCACCACCTATTATGTTAAGTTCGGGCATTACTATGTCTTTTTTCGTCATTCCTGGATTATCTTTCATCTTCCCTTTTTGGATAAATTTTTCGACGTACATATGAAGCCACCTCACATTGTAAGCAACACCCTCAAAGATTGCTCTTATTAAGTGTTCACGCGACATCTCAAGCGATAAATTATAAAAACCACCACGAACAGTATGATCGTCAACGGGAGCTCTTTCTCCGATAAGCCAAGGAGTAAAAATTAGGTTGTTAGACCCCGCAGGAACTTTCTCAACAATTCTATCCAAAATTTTGTATACATCCGGAACCTGTTCTTCTTTCATTAATTCATCCTTATGATATAAAATTTTATCTCTTAGAAATTGTAAAGCTCCTCCAGCGATTTCTTGTTCGTTTGCTACAAAATACCGACCTTTTATTGCTGAGGGGAAGCTAGCCATATTATGAAAGATATCTGTTTTTTTGTATGGTACGTGACATGTTAACCAGTCAGACGTTCCAATGTATATGTGCCCTTCGTAATTCTTTACAGCTCCAGATCCAATAGTTGCTGTTTGTAGATCTGGTGCCCCCATGATCATTTTAATCCCCTTTTCTAAACCAAGCTCATCTGCAATTTCATCTTTAATTGGTCCCAGAACATCTGTAGACCATCTTAAATCTGTAGGGAATTTATTTGGGTCGACTTTAACCATTTTCATTATTTTGTTGTAATACTTGATATCGTTGATATCTCGAATGTCTGTAAAAAAATGCATTTGAATGGAAGCGTAAGAGGCGGCAAATTTGCCCGTAAATTTTAAATTTACATAATCGTGGGGTTCCAAAAACATAAAAGTCTTATCGTAAATTTCTGGATGGCAATCTTTTATCCACAAAATATGGGCAAGAGGATCTTTTCCTGATAAACTGGCGCCTCCACCTGTGACCT
Organism: Promethearchaeota archaeon; assembly: GCA_030599585.1. Classification (GTDB taxonomy): domain Archaea; phylum Asgardarchaeota; class Lokiarchaeia; order Sigyniarchaeales; family SOKP01; genus SOKP01. Next base: position 221,829 of record JAUVNS010000008.1, read on the forward strand.
TAACTAATTTTAACATTTTGCGCACAGAATATCCACTTACTTGGATTAAACTTTTGTGGAATTTTTTCATATAAGGTGCGCCTCGAGTGTCCATCCATATGATAGAATTCATTAAATGATCTCCATCTTTATCTAGAGCCACAGTACCACTCCATTGACTCGAATTACAAACACCCACTATGTCATTAACCGAAACTTTTCCGTTTTCAATTACTTGTTTAGCTGTCTTAAGAATGGCATTCCACCAATCGTTAGGATCTTGTTCAACCCCACCTCCCTTTTCTACGTATAGAGGAACTTCTTGAAATGCCCAATCGACAACTTCCCCATGGGTTGAGACTATAGCGGCCTTAGGTCCGCCTGTACCATGATCAATTGCCAAAATATATTTAGAAGAATTTTCTGTATCTGACATATTTAATATAAATGATAATAAGGTAAATAAAGATTTATTGCGTCAGACATTTTTCCATAATTATATGAGCAAATTTAGATTTTCTTAATCAGATATAATTAAAGTATTTTGTTGATTCTAAATGGAATATGAGGAAAAAATAGCGAAAATTAAAAATATTGTTGATTTGCCTATTAGCAAATTCAAACCAGACGAATTAAAAGCGATATTAGAAAGGTATGAGAAAAATCATGCGAAGTCAAAAAAGGCTTTTGAGAGAGCAAGAAAAATAATCCCTGGAGGCGTAGAACATAATCTCGCCTTTAATTATCCATTCCCTCTAGAGAGTAAGCGTGTTTTTGACTGTTACATGGAAACTGTTGATGATGTTATACTTACAGATTATTTAATGGATGGAGGACCGATTATCCTCGGGCATAATCATCCCGTTTTAACGGAAAAGGTTATCGAAGTTATTCGGAATATTGGACCATGTCATGGAATAACTAATGAATACGAATATCTTGCTGCCGAACAGCTTCAAAAGCATTTCCCTTCTTGTGAAATCATAAGATGGCTCCAAACAGGGACAGAAGCCGATATGCTTGCCATAAGGATTGCCAGAGTTGCTACAAATCGCAAATGGATAATTAAAATAGGCGGAAGTTATCACGGATGGTCAGATCAATTGGTTTACGATATGCACGTTCCTGGAACAAAGCTATTAGAATCCCATGGAATACCAAAAAATGTGTTTAAATTCACCGATTCTTGTCCTCCAAACGATATTGAAACATTGCGGCAAATGTTTAAAGAAAAGCGAAAAGTTGCTGCAGTATTAATTGAACCAATGGGGGGAGAATCAGGAGCTAATCCTGTCAGACCGGGATTTAATAAAGAAGTAGAAGAATTATGTCATGAAAATAAAGCACTTTTGATTTCCGACGAAGTTGTGTGTGCTTTTAGATTGCATATGGGTGGTGGTCAAGCGTATTATGGATACGACCCGGACTTATCTGTGTTTGGTAAAATTGTAGGACATGGGTATCCCTCCGCTGCTGCTATTGGAGGTAAAGAAGAATATATGAAATTTTGCGCAGCAGGAGTGGGTGGTGGAAAAAGAGCTTATAGCGGAGGAACTTTAGCAGCGAATCCGTTAACGTGTGCTGCTGCATATAATGCAATTAAATTAGTCGAAGAGACTAACGCAACGGAAATAGCTGGAAAAGCTGGAGCTCGATTAGCTAGCGGATTAAATCAAGTGTTTGAAAAACATGAATTACCCTGGTTTTCATACAATTTGGGTGGAACGGTTCATTTTCATACATCCTGTCTTTTTGGTTTAAGTTTTGATATACCCGATCAAGTAGGGCAACTACCAAAAAGAAAGAAATTTATGGAATACATAGGAGCGGCTTTGGTGGATCAAGAAATTATCTCTGTTGCGGGAAGCAGGTTTTATATGTGCATACTACATACCGATGAAATTGTTGACGAAACCGTTGAAAAAATAGATAAAATCTGCCAAAAAATTGAATAGTTTTTTCTATACTTTCAATTATTACCTTATTTTTTTATTTGATTAAGATATACATTCAACAATATTGGTAAGTATTATAATATCTGATCACTCAGGTAAATAAAATTTGCATACGGTGCATTGCCGTGCTTTCAATCTTCTTTCGGGACCAAGAATTATATATTTACTTTTCATAGTACCGCTGCATTTAGGACAAGTTTTTACAAAATTTTCTTTAATAGAATTTAAGACAAACTGGATATTCTTCTCTAGTTTGAGTAAGTCGTTCGCGTTCTCTATTATATTTTTAGCGGAAACAATCCCAATACCTTTAATCCAAGCTAAATCTTCAGGCTTTGAACTCGCAATGTCTTCAATTGTTTTAACTCCTGCTTTACTTAAGTTTATCGAGGAAATGGGACCAATGCCGCTTACTCGTTCAAGTTCATTAGACATTAGGAGCACTTTAGACTATTTGTTTCTGTATGAGATTGACAAGTTTAACTTGATGAATGGATTAAAATGAAATTTAACCTTCACTTATTGTGAACTTATGCTATTTATTATAATTAATAATGGTAATTCTATAAGATAAAATTTTATATGATAAAAAAAAAAGAAATGAAATTTGAAAAAGTTACTTTTCTATTTGTTTCCCTACACCGAAATACATTAAAAAGCCACCGAGAAGGGCTAAAATTATCCCAATAGCCCCTATAAGTAATCTAATTGTTGCATTGGCTAAGAAATTAGAAATAAAAATAGCATACATAAATATCATTAGAGCAATGAATCCATATATAAAAAATCTCCACTTTCTCTTCAACATTGCATCCTCGAACTTCTTGTAAATCTGAAATGAGAAATATAGTGACGGTATGAGTGCCCCAATAGTTTCGACTAAGACAACATATAGGAAGAATGGTAAACTCCATTCAGGGCTCCAATTTGTTCCTGAATTGATAGTAACTCCTAACCCAGGTATAAAAAGGAAGAAAAACATACCAAACATCGCAATTCCGTAAATAATAAGGATTATCAATTGTTTACTCGTTGAAATTACCTTTTCAGATTTTAAGAGTATTAAGTCAAAGACCACGATAAATATAGGAGCATAAAAGATTCCAAAATTTGTAAAGAAGTTGAGTATTGATACAATAAATTCATCAGTCAGAGGCGCGTATAAAAAATTAATAAGAAATCCTATAACAGGAGATATATAAAGTCCTGCGAAAATGACATTTAATCGTTTTCTATCTCTTAGCAAGATTTTGATTGCTAAATAAAGAAATGCTACCATAATTACCCCTTGGGCTATATAAACAGTTATAATTCGACCCGTCGTTAATTGAAAATACACCATTGCATAACCACACTTGTTTTGTTATATATTTTTTTTTTACTTGTTATTAATTATTATTGTAGTTTTCTTATTTAACTGTAATTTTTACATATATTAGTTGAGTTAATAAAAAATATCTAAATTGAATAAATAGCGATAATTACTTCACAAATTCTTAGCTACACCAAAATACACGAAATAGAGTGAAACTATTGTAGGTAGCGAGAGGAGTGACCAGATTAATCTAAATGTTGGATCGTTTAATGTATTAGAGATCGAAGTACCAAAATATAAGAAAAAATAGCTACTTATCCCTATTAAAAAATACTTTAGTTTTTTCTTTAACTCCTTATACTCAAATTTTCGATATAGTTTTATTGATAAATATAACGTGGGAAAGATTGCGAATAGGCTACAAACAGTTAGACTATACAATAAATAAATCCAACTCCAATCAGGCTTCCAGTTAGTGCTTTCGTTAATTGTCACTCCATTTGGAATCAACCATAGACCTACTAAAAGAACACCAAAAACAACAATTAGTATTAATTGAAGTTTGGGAGTGAAAACTTCCTCTGATTTAAGCAAGATTAAGACAAAAACTAACAAAAAAACCAAAGGAAAACATAATAAATAGTAAGTCGTAACATGCAAAATATAAACTACTTCTTCTACAAAAATGAAGGCATAGGCGACATTTAGGATTACTGCGAACGCTACGCATACATAAAAACTGCTGAGAATAAGATTTAAACCTTTTCTTTCCCTTTTTAAAATTTTGTACGCTATAACCAAATAAAATAGCCCTGCTAAACCTTGTACTAAAAAGATTTGAATAAATCGTGCAATATCCATAGTTTGCGCCAGAAGCATCATATCATATCCCCAACTACTTTATAATAGAGTGTATAAACATTTTGCCTATTATTGTCATAAATTCTGTCTCTATTTAATAATTTATTTTTTAAACGGTTGTACAATTATTTGAACGAAAATAGAATCGTTAGAACCTAAAAAAATCTCAATTTATAATAATATAGAGTTATAGACTCAAATACAAAAAATTTTGTTTCAGAACTATCTTAAGTGGTAGGATTGACGATTTTTTGCATTGTTTTTAATTTATGGGTATTTTCCTACGAAATCTTTACTACTTATTTTCACACGCTCGAACAATTCGGGATTGATAAATTCTAGCTTTAAAGTCACATAATTTAGAACTTTAATGAAAATCTCGGTAATATCCCTTTGCGAGTTTTGAATTTTACAACAATAGTGAAATTTTAACTCTTTAGTTTTTTGAATTAAAGCAAATTCATTTATTTTTCTATATGTTGGAGGATTAGCTTGTTCAATTAAATAAGTATCGATTCCAACTAATACTGCAATCCCATTAAACATAAATTTATCGCAAAATTCTTTATAAATCTCCAAGGATAGCCTTAAAATGTCTTGATCATTATAGAGATTTACGGCAATAATAATTGCATCGATTTTTTTAAGATGATTAATATTATCGGTAAGATCTTCGAAATTTTTAAACTGAAAAATCTTCATTTTTAGTGGTACGTTCTCGTAGATAAATTGAAACTCACTTATGGAATCTTTAGAACTAATTAATTTTGTTTTTTCTTTTAAGTACTCTAATATAATATCGATTCTTGAATCATCAGTACCGATTAAACCTAGATTTAAAGAAAAATGGAAGTCCTTCAATACTTTTCAATCAAATAAAAATAATTAAAGCTCTTAATTTAATATTATAATAAAATATCATACATATAAATTATTGATTGAACTTTCATTTTAGAATGCTATTTATTTACGGTTTACTAGTGTTAATGGTATTTCTCTGGAGCTTCTCCTTCGTTCTTGTGGATATAGCTGTCGAATTTATACCTCCAACATCTCTTGCCTTGACCCGATTCTTATTAGCTTCTCTCTCATTTTTAATTGTCGATCTTTATCTTTTTATACGACGAAATCAGAGAGATGAGGAAACTTCTAAAACAATTGAGAAACGCTCATATATGAAACTAGATTGGATATATTTATTAATTGCAAGCTTTAGTGGTACATCTTTATTCTTCGCCCTCCAATATGCAGCTATTGAGTTGATCGGGCCTTCTTTGCCTGCCTTATTCGTGTGCCTATTAGCGCCCGTATTAATTACTGTTTTAGCTGTGTTTTTTTTTAACGAGAGATTAACTAAGTTGAAAATAATGGGTTATATTATAGCTACCGTAGGAGGTTTTTTGTTAGTCACAGGAGGAGATTTACGAACCCTGACACCAGAAACACCTAACTTTTTAGGATACTTATTTGCTCTTATAACACCCTTGTTGTGGGCTATATACACAATATCCACTAAAAAAATTTCGAAATCAAAGTCAAAAATAACTTCTCTTAAATACATCGCGTATTTTGGAACTTTAGAGTTGTTTATTTTTGTATTCTTCAAGGGTGAATTTCTAATTTTCGCTTTAAACATACTAAATCCATTTGTTTTAATTTCTGGGATTTATTTAGGTATCGGATGTTATGTTTTTGGTTATTTTATTTGGCAGAAATCACAAAATGAGTTAAAATCTTCAAAAGGGGCTTCATTTCTCTATATTGAGCCTTTTCTAACTCTCATCTTTTCAATTATCCTGAACCGATCTGAGACAATACTGATATGGAACATCATCGGAGGTATCATTGTCTTGGTAGCTGTGTTAGTAATAAATTATAAGTAATAAAAAATGAGCAAATATGAACAAAAGAATACTTTTTATTGGTGATAGCATCACTGAGGGAAAAATAGGAATAGGATATGTTAATATAATTCAACGCAATTTCCCTGAATTTCAGTGTCAAAATTATGGACGCGGGGGTGATACTCTATCTGGAATTTTTACGAGACTTTTTAAAATTTTGAAAACAGAAACAGAATACTATGACGTTATAGTAATTGAAGCTGGCCATAACGATCTTTTCTTACCTTATGTCAAAAGTAAGTGGAAAGTCACAAGCATTAGAAAAGTAACTCCATTAAACAAGATAGAAGACTTTTATGATAATGGATTACGAATGGTAGGTTTATATAGCAAAGCTAAGATAATCATAACTACTTTAAGTTGCTTAGGAGAAGTCTTAAATTCTCCGATAAACCAAAAAAGAAGATTAGTAAACGATCAGATAAAGAAAGTTGGTTCTAAACATGGAGCATATATAGCAGACGTAAGTCCATTTTTTGATAAGATTTTAAGAAAAAGCATATCTGGTTATAATCTAATGGAGCATCCTTTAAACTTAGTTTTAGATTATTTTAGATCAAAAAGAATGAATTGGGTAGAAAAAATTAGCAGGAAAAGAGGGTTGATGTTGACTATAGACGGCGGACACCTCAATAGTAAAGGTGCGATAATATATGCCAAAGAACTATCCCGAATATTAAATATGCTCTAACCATCAAAAAATTGATTAAAGGAAAATAGTTTGAAGATTAAAATAGAGAGATTACAAATTCCTTGAAGTAATAGATTTTAATTCATTAGAAAGCGTGTCATCAATAGGTTTTAAAGAACTTTTCTCAGCGAGTTTAGTCGCCTGCTCCTTTGCTCTTTTTCGTGTAGACTTAGAGCCATTCTCTTTCCAAGCGTCTCGAGACATGCGATCTATTACCGGACTAACTATAAAAAGCTCTTTTCTAAAAAGCTTTAAAGTCGTTGGATGCGAAAGCAATTCTTCTTTTTCACTGTAGTCCTTTAAAATTTCTGAAGCGAATGGAGTACCGTGATCTTCTACTCCTCTTAGAAGTCGTTTCACCATTCCTACTACTTCGTTGTCAATTACTAATTTTTCAATGCTTTGAGTGGATTCAAAATCTAGCATGCCAGGTCCCGAAACCATATTAACACCAGCAAGTCCCGCTAAAAGAGCTCCCATACCTCCTTCGAAACCCGCTTGAGCATCTGGAACTTTGGAATCACTGAGGCTCATGTAAGCATGAGTGGGCATTTTCATAAATTTTCCCATTTCGACATCACCCAAGTTTATCATCATTGTCTCAATTGCGCCCATTGGAGTTGTACCTTGCTTCATATCTAATATTGCTGGTGATCCGCCCCAAATCAATGGAGCTCCTGTTTTTGCTAGCTGTCCAATTACAACGCCTGCTAAACATTCCGCAGAGTGTTGAGTTATGCACCCAATCAAACTAATTGGAGCGCTAGCCCCTGCTAACGGCATAGAAACAAACTCAGATGGAATCATACTCTTGGCGGCATCGATAAGGGACTGAGATGTTAAGTCAGACCACTTTAGCGGAGGACTAGGACAAGCATCGAAGATAGCTAAAGGTTTCCTTGCTAGATCATCCTCTGATAATCGACAACTTAACAATAATTCTTTCATTATTGGAAAACTTTCTTTTCGAAATGTCCCGGTTATAACTGGTTTATAACAATTAGATAATGCGATATATAACCTATGCCAATCTTGTGCCTGGGTGGGGACATCTTGATAAACTATAGCAGTGCTTTGAGCTTCGATATACTTTAAATGTTCTACTACTTTTGAAAAACGTACGAAATCTTTTTCGAACGCGTTTCTAATTGTCCCTGTATTCTCATCCAGAAACAATATCGCTGCTGAGCCAGGATCGTAATGAACATTATCGTTCGCTAAGGTAATATGCTCTTTACCCTCTCTATCAAAAAGTTTGATCTCACTTGGAACAGATTTGAGACATTTATCGACTAAATCAGAAGGAATGAAGTATCGAGAACCCTCGTGATTAACTCCCTCGCTGTTAAATAATTCTTTAGCGTCATCATTTTCTAAAAATATTCCTAGATTTTCTAAAATATCTTTAGCCTCCTTGAATATCTTTACTTTATGATCTTCATCTAAAACGTTAATTCTTGGTCTTAATATTCCCATCCTAACATACACACTCTCATTTTAGTTAATTCCCTAGTGAATCTATAAGTTTTCTTATTTCTTTTATAGTATCTGGAGACGTTCCACAGCAACCTCCTACAATTTTAGCGCCCAGTTGAATCATTTCTCCAATATCATTTACAAAATCTTTAATAGGTTGATCGTAAACTGCTATATTATTACTGTTCATTCTTGGTTGTCCTGCGTTAGGTTTTATAGATATCGGTTTATCAGTGAGAAGCTTCAAATCTTTCATTAAATCAACCATTTCATCACTTCCTAATGTGCAATTTGCTCCAATGACATCTACTTTTTGATCTTCCTGAAATCGGACGCATTTTTCTAATGAATCTCCCATTATCGTATAAAAACCTCTTTTCGTCTTTTTATAAGTCATAGAGCTAATGATCGGTTTTTTTGAAATGGTTTTCACCGCTTCCAAAGCTGCTTTCATCTCTTCAATATCTGACATTGTTTCTATATGCCATAAATCTACTCCATCTTCTAAGAAACCAACTTGCTTCTCAAAGCTAGAAGTCCATTGATCTGGTGATGCTTTTCCAACTGGAGGTCTAAATTCACCAGAGGGCCCTATATCAGCAACAATTAAACGATTTGGAGGGCGTGCTTTTTTTATGTTTTCTAAGCCGCCTAGGTTTATTTCTTTGATTCGATCTTCTATTTTATAATTCTTTAGGTTTATGAAGCTCGACCCAAAAGTGTTTGATTGACACATGTCTGCCCCTGCATCATAATAGGCTTTATGGATTTCGAAAATCACATCTGGATGGTCGATATTGAGCGTATCAGGGAGTTTTCCCGGCATAATGCCGCGTTTAAAAACTTCTGACCCCATTCCTCCATCAAATAGTATAATTTTAGAACTATCATTCAGCCAATCATGAAATAACATAGTAGTCCTACCTATAAATCCATTTTAATATTATTTGTTTAAGAGATTTTTAACTAATTTAACAGCTCCTACAGCACTACCAGCAAATCCGTCGGCATTACATTGTTCTGTCCACTCTTTTGTAACTGGAGCTCCACCAATTATTACTTTAAAATTATCTCGAATCCCTTTATCCTCTAAAATATCGATGATCTTTTTTTGACCGAACATTGTTGTAGTAAGCAAAGCAGAAACCCCTATTATGTCCGCATTTTTCTCTACTGCTGTTTCGATGATTTTTTCCGCTGGAACATCAGCCCCCAGATCGTAAACATCAAAACCATTAGCACTAAGCATAGTACCTACAATTGTTTTTCCAATTGAATGAATATCTCCCTCAATCGTTGCAATTACTACAACGCCTTGAGATGCAGAAGCTCCACTCTCTTTCAAACTTGGTAAAAGAATATCCATTGATTCTTGCATAATGTTTCCACCAAGCATTAATTCTGGCAAGAAAAATTCCCCTTCTTCCCAGAGATCACCAATTCTTCGGATTCCGTCACCATATCCTTTTTCGATGACCTCTAACAAGTTCCATTTTTCAGTAATCGCCCTTTTTGCAAGTTCAATTGCTTTCTCCTCATCTAAATTCACAATTGCGTCAGAAATTTCACCATAAAATTGTTCTTGAGCCATTTCAATATCTCCTAAAAACTTTTTATATATAATTTTTACAAAGTCTTAGTTATTTAATTAAAATTTCGGATTTAAAAAGAGGTAACTTAATTTTTACCATGGTAAAGCCGAGATTATTATTCCGTTATTAGTTGTATATTTAATCCAAAAAATTATATATTTCAACACTATATGAATTTTAAACCGTAAAATTGAAAGTGTATTAAAATGTCGAGAAGGTATTACGCAAAAGGGAAGAAGACCTATGCAAAAGACCAAAGCTTTGAGCAAGATCAACTCGGAAAAGAAAAAGAACGTTATCTCATAAGCATAGATTTAATGAGCTTAAAAACTCTTAAAGATTACGATCTTCTGGGATGGCGGGGCGAATTTTACTTCAAAGCAGACGGTCCGAAAGTCTTTAAATCGAGATTTCCAAATAAAGGAACAATAAAATTACAGAGGAATCAAAACTTTACATCTAAAGCAGACATGAACATATGGAGTCAATTTAAAACAGTTAAGGTTGGAAGAGAAGCCGTAGAAAGAATTACAATAATATTGAGAGAGCAAGACCATTTAAAGAAGGATACCACAATTGCAGAAGAAGAATATGTAATAAATCTTCCTTCCAAAACCCAGTATGTTATCTTACAGGACGATAAAGAAGAGACTAAAGCAAAACTACGAATTCAAGCTTCAAGAACAAGATATTAAATGTAATTTTTATTTTCTCCTTTTTCTTTTTTATTAATTAGGATTTATAGAAAAAAATAGAAGAAATAGTGTTAAGTTTATAGAATGTTGGTATTTAAAGCCTTTTTTCTTGTGATCTATAGATTACAAATGCTCCAATAACGAAACTGATAGCTATCACAATTTGAACAATACCCCAGAACGTTCCTCCGAACAGATCGTCTAAAGCTAAAGATATAACCAAAATTGCTATTTCAAAAACAGCAAGGTAGTTTAGAATTGCTAAAAATTTGTTTTCTATTGCTGACGATTTAGTATTCAACGTGTTTCTTTGTCTGTTAAGAGTTTTTCTAATTCTTCCGATTACATCGTCGGTTTGTTTTGAAAACTTAAATCCATCCAATTTTTCAATCATTTCGTTAAACATGCTAGTTTTAAAGGTACTGGTAAACAGTAACCGCGTAATTTTAGAGATAATTATATCCTTATTTAATTCGAGAATTATTCTATTGAGTTCTGTTTCTAATTTTTCTAACCTATCTATCTTGTCCATTAAAGTTAAGTTTTCTTCAATCGCTCGCGTCTCTGAAATAACTGTATCAAATTTTTCTGCTACAATTAGAATATTTTCCATGTGCATTAGAATGAGAAATCTTTGAACGTTCCCTACCTCGGGACCATAAAGTGTATCAATTAATAAATTTTTCATTGAATTTGGGTCTAAAAGCCCCGGCCCCGGAATAATTACATTACCCGCGTGAGTTATCATTACAAATTCGTCTGTGTAAGGACATAAATTTTTAAGATTAATTTGATCTCTATACGCAACAGGATCTAATTCTCTGTACTTATCCGTTCTTAATGTTAATCCTATTGAATATCGTGCGTTTTTTCCGATCTGGTTTCCAATAAAACGATAATCTGCTCTTTTAAAATCTGGTTTTGCGTCCCAAATAAGCCAAGTATGATGCCATGGTTCTAAAGCTGATTCTAATTTTGCCTTTTCCGGATAATTCGCTTTTTTCAATAATGCTATAACATTCTCTCTTATTTCTATAAATTTTTCAGTTATTGGTCTTCCGGTGCTTTCCAATATCATGTTTGAAGGCTGAGATATTTGTATAAAATCTTCAATCGTATGGTAGTTCTCAAAAACTAATTCGCAGTGAATAACTAAAACTGAACCGTAATGGATGTGCCCTTCTAATCTAATTTTTCCAACTATATTTGGAGCGGTAGCGCAAGAAAATCTATCTGATCTACCAATTTTAAAACAAACAGGAGCATAATTCTTAGATTGACTTGAAGTCCACTTTAATGGTTGATTGCAACTTTTTTCTTGCCCTGGAACAGCGACTTTCCATCTATAATCTTTGTATAACTTTAGCGAACCTTCTTGATCTAAAAATCTCCTCACTTCTGGCAGCTCGAAATAGAGTCCTAGCTCATAAAATTTCCAAAATACTAAAGTAACCTTAAATGTATATTCTTCCTCAGTTGAGATTGTCATAATTTTTCTATGAAAAGTTTTATCTTATTCTAATTATATTAGAAATTTAAAATATTCTTTTTATTAGATTAGTATAGATTTACCTTTTAATCTATTAAACATTTAGGTAGCCTAAGGTGAGCTTAAAATGGGAGATAAAAAACTTGACTTACAGAAAACCAACATTATAGTTCAAATAGCAAATATTAACGATGTTTCAGGTATTCACAACGCACTTAAGCAAAATCTTATTGAAATTCGCGATTTTAATAAAATTACTAAAGAACAAAGAGTAGTATTGGAAGAAAAAGGCTTTTTGAGAAAGGAAGTAGATAAGAATTACTATAGTAACCTTATCAAAAATCCTCATATCGATATCTATGTAGCAAAAACAGAGAATGGGGATATTATCGGCTTTGCGAGTATCCATAAAAACATAGGTGATGTCCGGAAAGTACGCGATGTATTAGGAAACTTAGATGCCAAGAATGAAAAGGCACGAGAATTACTCCTCGATGATGTTAAAGAATTTGCTTATTTAGATCAAATCAGCATCTTACCAGAATATCAACGTAAAGGAATTGGAACCATTATTTTTAATAAGGCTCTATCAGAATTAAAAACACCAATCGTTGCTTTTATCGTAGAAGTACCCTTAAAAAATAAAGCGTCCATTTATTGGCACGAACGTAATGGATTTATACTCGAAGCCATCAGTGATGGGGAATATAAGGGAAAAACATTTAAATTTCTGATTTATATAAATTGGAATAAGGTAACTTGAAAGTTACGAGACCTTATTGAATTTAGGTTACCCTAAATGCTAACCTGTTGATTAATTTTACTTGTCCAGATTATTAGTAAAGACTTCACCGGTTAAACTTTTAGCAAGCTTAGCGCTCGTATCAAAAAGACCCTTCATAGATTTATAAAAGATATCACCAATAAATTCGCTCAACTTTTTATCTGGTTCCATGTTAGCTTCAGAATCTCCAAGTTCATTCAATTCTTTTATAAGATCTACTTTTTTTTCCTTGAGTTCCTTAGTAAGACTCTCAAAATTATTTTCGATATCATCCCTTTCAGGATTTTTGTTATTTTCCATTTTTTTTTACCTCATTTTTATTCTTGTTCTGTTTCAGGGTGTACCCTAAGAGAATCGATAATCTTAATTATATCCGCAGCAAGTTCGTATCTCTCATCTCGGTATTTTGGACGAGATAATCGTTTTTCTACTTTAAGCGGGGTTCCAATTTTTACTCTTATCCCTGTCGTGTCAATTAAATTTAGAATTTTTGCCTTTTCCGTGTATATTGCTATTGGAATTATAGGTGCCATCGCAGCAACAGCGAATTTAATAATACCCGCCATCGCTTTCACTTGAACCTCAGGAGTAAGTTTAGATTCTGGGGTCATTGCTACAAGATCTCCGGTCTCGTTGAGATAATGGAATACTTTATCTATTGGTATTGTATCGTCTTTATCAAGCGTGCTACGGAACATACCTAACGTTTTAAGAACGGGTCCGTACAATTGGTGTTTCATTAATTTATGATAAACCATAAAATGAATTCTTCGTCCAGAAACCTGGCTAATAATTGCCATATCTCTCATAGCGTTTTCGCTTACTGTCGTTAAAATAGCTTTCCCTATAATGGGTACGTTTTCTTTGCCTTCTATCTTTAAATCGGCAAATGCTTCTAAACCAAAGCCTCCAATACCTTTTACAGCTGCGTATAAAATATCTTTCATCAGATTCTTACTATTAAGTTTATTTTCTCCTTTCGTTTCCTTTTCTTCTGTTGATGTTTCAACCATTTATATCCTCTCCTTTATAATTTGTCTATAAAATTGCTAACTTCCTCCATCCGTCTCTCGTAATATTCCTTTAACTCTTTCTCGGAAACAAACGAAGGAATTACTTTTTCTAAATAAATATCAAAAATTGTTGATAATTTAGTTTTATGTTGAAGAGACTCAAGAAATTCCTCTCCTAAGTGCTTCAATTGATTAAAAAATTCTGCCATTTCTCTTTTTCCTCTAAACTTTAATTAAGTTAATTGATCCCATTTCCCACATCTGGAACCCCAACGAGCAATCACTTTATTTCCATATTCAGGCATTTTAACTTGGACTATTTCGCAATTATTTGGGCAATCACCGCAATTAAATGCGGATGTTGTGAATTCTATTTCAGATACTTCAAGACCTCTGAATTCTGTCTCGTGTTCGTGTTCAATATAGTAATCTCGCACGAGGATAGCCATACCCAGAGCTCCCATCAGTACATTATATTTAGGAACAATAACTTTGCAGCCTAAATGCCTTTCGAAAGCTTCTATAATTCCTTGATTATATGAAACTCCTCCTTGAAAGACAATCGGTTCTTCTAAATCTTTTCCCTTTCCAACATTGTTCATGTAATTTCTAACAAGCGAATCGCATAATCCTGCGATAATATCATCTTTGGTATAACCTGCGTTTTGTTTGTGAATCATGTCAGACTCCGCAAAAACCGTGCATCTTCCAGCAATGCTCACGGGATTTTTCGATTTTATAGCATAATCACCAAACTCTTCTATTGCAATCCCAAGTCGTGCTGCTTGATGATCCAAGAATGAACCCGTTCCAGCTGCACAAATAGAATTCATAGCAAAATCTATAATTATCCCATCTCGTAAGAGTATTATCTTCGAGTCTTGACCTCCAATTTCTAAAATTGTTCTTACATCTGGGTATATAGTTTGAGCAGCAACAGCGTGAGCGATAATCTCTGTTTTTGCGAGATCAGCGCCAACTATAGCTTTAGTTAAATACCTTGCAGAACCAGTCGTTCCGCAACATCGTATTGCATACTCGTGTAAATTTTCGCTTTTTTCTATGTTTTCACGTAATTCAGCCATCCCTGCTTTTGCTGATTCAATAGGAGAACCTCGATTTCGTAAAAATACGCTGGAAAGTATATTTCCATCGGAATCCATTAGCACAAATTTGCAACTCACGCTCCCTATGTCTATTCCAAGGAAAGCATCCTTTTTTTGTTCTTCTTCAACTACTTTTTCAGTAACATCTTCCATTTATACTTACCACTAAATTGAATTTTGAATTAATTGATAACATTGGTTGTAAAATATATCTCCAAAATGAGGATATATCTTTTTATTACCATTTGATACGAATTTAGCATTATTTTTAATTTCTTTATTCCTACGACCATGCATTAGGTCGGAGAAGGCCTCGAGTCGCGTCCGAAACCCCTCCATGCCACTTTGCTCGTCAAATGAGAAATATATAATCGGGAGGTCGTACATCTTCTTAAGCTTGTTGGTTATAATTGTTCGAGCAGTCACTTCTGGCATGCAAAGAAACGGATATTCGTGAACGAAACCATCAAAACCCGCTTTAGCTTTGTCAATATACTCCCCAAGCACCCATCTCGCCTCGCCCCCTATATCCATAGGCATGTAGGGATGTGAAAGATGCTCTAACCATTTTCTATGATAGTTTAGGTGAAATTTGTGAACTACCCAATCGTAAAGACTTAGGGATTGGTGAATTTCGATTCCCATTTCACCTAACTTGCGTCTGATATCAAGATTCACATAAGGCTCTAAGCTAATGTGAATTTCTCCTGAAAGTCCCACCTTTAAGGGACTTAGAGATTTATCGATATCGAGACTATTAAAGTCTTCTTTAATTACATTCTTGAATTTCCTTAACACAGGGAGCGTATTGGCTTCATCAAGTTTTGTTAACAAATCATTAACGATATTAGTTGTGTCTCCTTGATTTCGCTCGTAAGCCCGGAAAACGCCCTCAGCGGTTTGAATGTCATTTAAAAGTTTAGCTTTTTTTAAGAAAAAGATAATAGCCTTAACGAATTTAGAGTAAATAAATAAATCTCTTCGGCCGCTTAACTCTTGAAGCGTTTTAACCCAATTAAACTCAAGTAAATCAGCCTGATCTAGCGGAACAACCGTAATATCTTTATATCCCATATCCCTTAAGATTCGTTCTTGAACCGATGCATAAAAACCGAATCGACAAGGTCCACAATCAATAGCCATTACCAATGTATCTGCTCCCTTCTTAATAGCGTTCACGAAGTCTCCTATCGTTGCTTTAAACGGAAAGCAAACAAATTCTGGACTATGTTTAACACCGATTTTAATTGCTTCTCGATTAGTTGGATCTGGAATGACCACATCTAATCCTAAGCTTGTAAATAGTGTTTTGAAAGCCACCCAGTTCGGACCCATGTTAGGGAAGGATATTAACATAACAGTTTAATAGATTAATTTCAATTTTTTACTTAGCAATGTATTTGATCAAATAACACAATTTAAAATAAAAATTTACCCATTACAAACAGATTCTCAATCGTATGTTATTCTTAATAAAAAATGGGAGTAATTTTAATAATATAAGATACAAAAATACAAATTTTAGATTACTCCAAATACCTTTTAACTCTTCTTTGTATTTCCATTTTCAAGTCTTCTGTAAATAAAATTGGATCTTCAATGCCTCTCTTCTCTTTAGCTAAAATAGCCGAACCATCTTGAATATATAAAAGAAAATCTATTTCAACACAGGAATCGAATAAAAGCCCCGATTTTCTCATTACTCTCAAAGGTTAAAAAGAGATCCGATATCAAAAAACGAATTTCTTGAAAAAAACTCGAGTCCATTCCTAACGGCGAATCCTACATCTAATTTCTTTGATGGATTCAGCATTGTTAAAACCTTTGACATTGGTGTTTCAATACTAGACACGAAATATTCAAAATTGGATTTCGGCTTAAAATATATATTTTTTACTTCATCCGGGACCACATACTTGGCATCTCTAAACAAGGGATTATTTTTCTTGTTGCCAACCATTAAATCATGAAATGCTTCGATTCTTGTTCTAAGTCCTTCAAAACCAGAACTTCCATCAAGACTAAAATGAATGTGGGGCATATAAAACTTGTCCATGTTTTTCTCAGCTTCTAACATTCCCATGAAGGATATTTCGGGGAGACAGGTGAAGGGAAAAACGTGAACAAATCCATCAAAACCTTTTTCTTGACACTCAAGATAAGATCCCATGTTCCACTGGGCTTCTCCTCCCACATCCATTGGAATATAATTTCTTGCACTATGTGCAAGCCGTCTTCTTCGTTTGCTGGCGTCAAGTTTATACATAACCCAATCAAAGACATCATACTGCTTGTGAACCTCGATGCCCATGACGCCTAATTCTCCCATCATATCATAATTAACCCATTTCTCCAACATGACTTGGATTTCCCCAGTATAACAAACCCTCAAAGGTTCCATTTCCTTGTCAATAGGAATCTTGCGAAATTGTTCATCTATCGTTTTTTCAAAATAAGATAATTTCATCAAATTATTTTCGTTATCAAGTAAATTCATCAAAGTATGAACTACTTTGGTAGTCATTGCTTTGTTTTTTTCTCGACATCTAACAAGTCCTTCAATATGGGTTATTCTTTCAACATAGTATGCTTTGAC
>JAUVNS010000018.1 GCA_030599585.1 Promethearchaeota archaeon
ACACACGAGGAATTTTTACAGATTATCGAAATAAACGACGTGCTTGGGTTTTATCCTTCGGTAAGAACCACTAAAACCAACGAAATAGTAACCGCAATGATCGATCTCGACGTATCTGGCTTCTTAAGAGCGTCTTTTTCCCCTTCTATAATCTGGAACTTGATTATATCGCTTACTGAGGAGATCGTGAAGAACTTAACCGATTTTTTAGGTCTTCCTAACCCTATGGTAGCGTTCTCGGGGAGTAGAGGGGTTCACATTACCTATAAACTCGCCCCCGAGTGCGTAAACGCCGATTTTAATTACGTAGACTTTTCGGAGCTTTATCTATTACCTTCTCAAAAATCGTTAGTAAAAAATAGTAAGTCGCTTCTTCACAGCAAATTTACTTTTATCCGAAGTTTAATGCAAGCAATTTTACTACATACCGCACAAAACATACCTCGGGAAAGCATACCTAAAGCAATACGAGATCGGTTAGGAATTGCAAGAATCATGGATTTGTTTACGTTATCGGTTTTTTCTCGGAATAAAATAGGAGTTTTACTCGACACTAGCAGCAACAACAGCTCCGTGTATCGCGTGTTCTCTATTCATCCTGGAACGGGGTTAGTTTCTATCCCTTTGCTCGATCCTAAAACGAAAAAGATTAGTGACGAACTAAAGACGTATTCTGCTCTAAAAGAAGCGAGCAAACCAGAAACGGTCGTAAGCAATTTAAAAGCTGGGAAAAAAGCTTTATACGAACAATTTCCACCCGAAATTACTAAACGACAGATTAAGTATCTATTGCGTCCCGACAAACTACTTCCGTATCTATCGGTAATAGTGCGATTTTCCGACCGATACGCAACGGAGAGAAGCCCTTGGTCTATGAAATTCTGGCTCGAGATGTATCAACTGAACAATTTTTATCACTACCTCGCTGCTAAAATGCTTTCGATCGAGCGATCTGATAAAAAAATAGGAAAGTCCTACCAAGAAGTTATCGGGTTAGTAGAAGAGTCTAACTTTTCCACGAAATATTTCGTGCGGGAAGCGTTAGACGAATATTTCTTCAGAAACTTGAGCTTTAAAACGCTAAAAGCTCGTTTAGACGCGTATCACGACTTAAATTTTTACGCCAGCTTTAAGTTTACCGAAGTTACGGTCTTAACACCAGAAAGAATCGACCTTATTTACGAAAATATCAGGGCTCGGACTACATTCTTTCGTAAATTCGCTTCGTATTTCAACATCGCAACGGTTGTACTAACATACTATTCTAAGGATCGTTCCAATTCCAACCTTGGAATAAAAGAATCTTTAATTACGTTATGGAGTAGAACTAAAGGTTTATCGATAGAATTAGGAAATTTAACGCTCGGCGATAAAGACGACAGAGCGCTAAGAGTAAAAAAACAGTTCGTGCAGATTTGTTGCGTTTTTAACGAGCTCTCAAAATTTATAAAAGAGGTGATCGAATTTGGAACGCTTCGATAATAATAAAATAAACAATAAAGAAAAAAAGGTGAATATCACGAAAAGTATAACTAGTACGATAAAAACAGAAGTAGAATCAAAAATTGGACAAATTCTCAACTACGGAACGCTTGGAATGAATTTCGGGCTCCGATCCGACCAAAAAGAGATTAAATATTTAATAAACGCCATCAACGAGGTCGTTTTGAGGGCGAAAGAAGGCGACACGGTCAAGACGAGGCAATTCGAGCTAAAAGGAAAGTTCCCCCCTTACAAATACGCTATTATAGACTTAGAAGGAGACCCTCCTAAGTTCTTTGGACTCGTCGTATCGAACCAGGTCTACCAAATTTTCGTAACGAAAACAAAGTACTTGCTGGACTTCTACGAAACCGTCTGGAAAATATTGAACTTGTTAATCAATTTTTACTTGTTCACGTTTTCTAACCACGAAGCCCGGTTTTTTAAGAAGATTTTACCGTTTAAGCTAAAAGAAGCAAACGATAAACTATTCTTCCAAGTCTTAAAGATCGTAAACGTGCAAAAAAGAAACTTCGAAGGGTTAGTTCCGGCGCTATACAGCTTAAACGAGCGCTCCTACCACGATCCGTTGCTGAGAAATTCAAAAAATATCGAGCTCCACTTCAAAAACGGGGATTACTACCTAATTATGGAGCACAACAAGTCCTGTTTGCTCTCTACATTAAAAATTGTTCAAAAAAGATATTTAAAATTACATTTCCTTTGAGGTAAAAAAAAAGAACAAAACAACAAGAGTAAAAACACCATGATAGAAGAAGTGCCTTTAGAAAAGTTAAAAATACGCGATAATCGAGTCCGGGAGGTAATCGGGGATTTAGCCGAGCTTATGAAATCTATGAGCGAAGTCGGATTACTCAACCCGCTTACAATAGACGACGACTATAACGTAATAGAAGGCACGCGAAGGTATTACTCCGCTAAAAACCTCGGGTGGAGTAAAATTACATGCGACAGACGAATCGGTCTTTCGGAGTATCAGAAAATTACGATAGAAATCGACGAAAACTTGCGGAGGAAGAACTTAAACCCCGCCGAAGAAGCAAAAGCTTTGGCCTTGAAAAAAAGAGCTTTTCTCAAAATACATCCAGAATACAAGCGTGGTGGCGATCGCAGGTCTGATAAGTTTAAAGACGGAAAGAAAAATCAAACTGCAATTGCATCACTTGGATTTGCAAGAACTCAGGCAGAAAAATTCGATACGTCAGAAAGAACTATAATAACAAAAACGAAGATTGGCGAATATATCCTCGACGAGAAGTTAGACGATAAAACGATCGATCAATACAGCAAGAGAAAACTCTCCCAGCGAAAAGTAATCGAGGAGATCAAAGCTTTAGAACAAGATAACGCAGACAAAAAACCGTCTTCAGAAAGCATCTCTCCCAAAACTACGGACAAACAAAAAAAAGTTAAGATTCCTTCGGAACTCAAAAGAAAACCAGAAATTATCGTAGAACTCGACTATAACGACGCGAAATACTGTAAAGATTGTAAGGACGGGCTTCAACTGACCTGTCCAAGTTGCAAAGACGCAATAATTTCCTGTCAGTACTACAAGAACCCTTACTTACGAAGGATTGACTCAATAGCATGTGAAAACTTTAATTAGAGGTAAATACCACTACACAAAGAGCGTGTTTTATTTATATTTTATTTTTTTTTCTTATTCTTATATTTCTATTGTAGTATTCCCAATAATAAACTAACTTCTAAACTTCAAGGTAAGACACTTGGAAGAACATAAATTTTAATTATCCCTTCGATTATTTATCTACAACTTGTTTATGGGAAACTGACATGCAAAATAGAAAAGTTGTCAAAGAAATCGCGTTATTTGCTAAAACGCAATGGAAACAAACGAAGCCAAAAACCGTAGAAGTGAGGAGAGTAAAGGACAAAAAGACTTTAGAATTTGGTTTCCCCCCGGTGGTGTTATTGACTAGAGCCCCGGTTAAGTTCGTTGTGTGCGTAGAATTTTCTGATGTTTTAAGGATATACCACTTTTCTAGCACAGGACAGCTCTTAAGCGCGAAAAACTTCGAACATCCTTTTGAAATAAGAAACGAAATCGTAAAAAAAAGCACTCTCATCGTCAAATTTCCCCGTAAACGCCCTTCTCGAGCCTAAAACCAGTAAAATAACCTTTGTATACAAAATCGTGCTTTTGTCAACAATCGCACAAGAAAGTAAACAAATACGCTCTAAAAACTACAATTGTCGCTTTTTGTTAACTTTTATTAACAAATGCGAACAAAGATCGATATAAAAAACAGATTATTTAGATTGGAACTTTACTTCGACAAGACTTTTTAGCTTTTTTTCGTCTATTACGGCGTATTTTTTCGGCGAGCTATGGTTAATTATTCTTAATACGCCCTCCCGTTCTAAAAAAGCCAACGCCCTACTATAGAAGTTCACGGCGCTTCTATCGGAACTGTCAACTCCCTTAAACCGTCTAACGATCTTAACGCTAATCTCAAGATTTTTATTTTTAGAAATTAGTTGGGAGATGGCTTCTATCGTTCTATCTAAGAATTTTGGTCTCATGTTCTCAACTCAACCACAGTATTTATTTTAATATAATAAATGTAATATAAATTTTTCAATGTGAAATTCATCCGGTAGAATTTCTTTCTTTTTTTTCTTTCCTAATTATAAAATTAAGAAATTTGGTGTGCGAAATTTTATTATTTCGAAATAGTGCGATACTCTTACTGGCTTCCGTACAATTAACGATATAGTTGCCCGCGCGGATTTTATTCCGAATTGCCGTACTTGCTAGCTTAGAACGCATTCCAATCAGCATAACGAAACTTGGAACATCTCCAAAAAGCCTAACTCCTTTAATTTAATTGATGACGATAGCTCTCTCTACGAGAGGGACGCTTTTATCCCAAACAACACTAAGTGTTTTTTGGTCAAGCGATGATTTTTCATCAATTTTTTTGCCTTCGTCCTCCTTAGGAACATGGGTACCTCCACGTCTTTTATGAGGATAAGCCTTTTCGTAGATTTTTTTTAAATAACTGAGCGATAAATCAACTTTGTAAGCCGAAAAAGGTTCAGATTTCTTTGATTTTAAAGAATTAACTACTTTTTGAATGAATACCCCTGGGTTCTCGATCAGCTCGATTTTAATCTCGCCTAAGTCGTCCTGTATTGCGTCTTTAATTTTTAATTTGGTCATTTCTTTTTTTTTTTTATCGTTAATTTTAATTACTACTCTGGAAGGAGGGAGATTTTTTCAATTCGGCAAATTTTCCGAATAATCCCCCTGCAAACTCTTTTTTAAAGCTTTTCGAGTCAAATAATTTAAAGAAAAAATTTCGTTCATTTCCAAACTTGGATGGGGGAAAATCCGTTCGATCCCATTTTCGCACTTGAGAGGAAGAATAACCATATATTCTTCGAGATATGCCAACACGCTGTAAAAAATACTTTTGTCGCGAATAGAGGACACGTGTAGGATATATTCTATCTGGTCTAAATTGGGATAATACTCAATAGACCATTCTTCTTGTAAGTATTTGAACGTTCTATCTTTCATCTGCAACCACTCCATCGTATTGTTTTGATATACGCTCATAATTCTTCTTTATTTTACCTCTCTAATCGTTGTTAAAATCAAGGCAGGGGTCGGGACACATTTTTTTTTTAACTTCAATTTCCCACCCTTTAGTTCTAAACTAAACCATTTTAGATAAGGGTATTCGCATGAAACGGGATGAAAGTCGTAGTCAACCGTAATCGAATCGATAAATTTTTGGAGCATTGGACCTGGTTTATAATACATTTTTTTCCAACTCCTCTCTTTTTACGCGTCCAATTTCTAACAATTGGGTTGCAATAGATACTTGTTCCTTTCCCTCCGGATCAAACTCTTCTTTTAGGCTTTTCTTGATGTCGTCTTGATCCCATTTAAAAAATTTGCTCCACCGTACTTCGTGTTTCAGTTTTTTATCCGCAATAGAAACCGAATCCAAGTATGTAATAAAGTTAAGTGCCTTATAGACGAGCTGAGAATTTTTCGGATTACTTAGCCTTTTCGTTAAGTCTTGGTATTTCTTGTTGGCCCATAAATAGTAATCTTTTCTGGAAGTAACGTTTTCCTCGTAATCCTCTAAAATTTTGTCGATGCATTCAGATTCGCTACATAATATTTGACTCATATAACCACTTTTATTTTTTGTTTACTACTCATTTGTAATTATAGATATGATAACACTTATGCTCATATTTGTAATTATAAATGTTAGAAAGAAATATTAATATTTAAATATTATTACAAATATTATCATACTAATTATTACAAGCGTAATTACTTCAATATGAACGAGTGAAGAAAAGTGTCAGGTCGAGCTGTAAAATATAAAAAATACGATACTAAAGGTTCGGGGGAGGTTTACATCCCAATGTCTATTGCAGAAGCGTTAAAATGGGTAAACGGGGACGAATTAATGTTAACTATCGAAGTGGTTGATGGACACAAAGGTCTTTTTTTATATAAACAATAATATTTCAACCCCTTGGATCTCAATTTTTAAAAATTTCATAAAATTTAGAATTTTTCCTCCGGAAGAAGAAGACTTCCTTGGTTGAAAGAAGCTCTCTGTAGCAAACCTAAAAACAAAACTTAATTATTTTTACAACGGGACTTAAGTAATTTTGTTATTATTCTTGTTAAGTTTTTCTTCTAAAAGAGCGAGCAACCTTTCTTTATCGTTCTCAGGGAAACTAGTAAAAATTTGATCGTAAGTTGCGCGAATTGCCTTTTCAGTTAACCACATGTCTAAAATTTTGCTTTCTCTACTTTTCCCTAACCGTCTAGTAACCAATTCCCCCGCCTGTTCGAAGTCTTGGACATAGTTGCGAACTGAATTTATTGATATATTAGCTTTTTGACTAATTTTCTTCACGGTAATAGTCGAATCTCCGTTCATCAGTTCTACAATAGCTAGTTGAATTTGTGTGGGCTTCTTAAATATGCTTTTCTTTTGGTCTTCACGATTTTCAATTAAAGTCATTTCGTAAATTCACTTCTATAACTGTTTACCAGTACCTTATCCCCTTTCTATATAAAGAAAAAATTTCCAAAAAAATTAAAATATTATAATTTTTTGTCAAATAGATCGTAATTCTTAACCTATATAAACTTCACTTAACGATAGCTTGCTTATTCTAATAGTGGCAACATAATTTAGCGTTTTAAAATTATTTCCAACAACCCTTTTTTTATACACAAATTGATTTTTGAGCACAAACAGTTCAAGATTTTTCTTGAGCTAGAATTACATTTATATAGAGTCAAATTTGAACATTCTCTGACAAAAAAAAAAGTTTTCTTCGTATTGAGTTAAGAATCATCTAACTTGTAAATTAGGAGGAATTATGTACGCGTTGATAATGACCATAGATCATTTCATGATCTTTTTTATTTTGGTTACAGATTTTGGTTTAAGTTGATTTAAATGATAGTAGAGCATAGAAAAATCAGAGTTAGATTGTTTGTAATCAGCTTTGGTTCATTCAATCACAAACATTTATAAATGAACGAAAACAAAATCATTATCAAAAGGATTAGTAACGTAATTCCAGACAAAAAATTGCATTCAAAGTCTTTGTTCTTTAAATAAAATAGATCACAAGACCTTGTTTAACAAAAAATTGTAATAAAAAAACACAACTTAAACAAAAAAAAAAAGAATAAATGTATACGGTGATTAAAATCGATAAAAAACTTAAAATAACGCTACTACTTGCGTTTTTATCTATGGCGTGGCTCTTACCGTTCTCTCTCATGAGTCGAGGGTTCCTACCACTTAAGACTAGCGCCCCGTCGTTTTCGTGGCAAGAAACTACCTTTTCCACATCGTTTGTAAGAATCTGGGACGGCAGTTCAAATATTTTTAACTATTCCGACTCCTACGAAGACTTATTTACCACCAGTAGTCTTTCCTTCAACATGACGGAAAATACCTATACGCGAGGGATTAGTACGACTAATTACAAAGCGAACTTTAGTTATTTCTCAAACTTTACCACCACAGGCAATATTACCGTCGATTTAAACGTAGACGTTTACCAAGTAAACGCGCAGTATAAAAAAGTGCTTGACATGTATTGGTTCGCCCTAAAAAACGGAACTATCGATATGGAATATTATCTCGACCATTTTACGCACGATTTTACCTTACTCGAAAATTACACGCAAGACATAGTAACCAACTATACAAAGTTTGATGCTTCTAGCAACGTGTTAGACACTTGGCTGGAGTATTCGAGCAATTCCGGCGTTAAAAACATTTCTCAACCTGCCAATATTCTTGAATACAGGGAATATAAGAGTTCCAGTTCAAAATTTTGCAAACCAATGATCCTCGTTGCACAATTATTTACTACTGAAAATAAAGATAAATTTGCCTGGGCAGAATTGTTCTCTGATTTTATCGTTTACAAAGACGCGGATTTTAACGGTATTTACAACGCAGGAGAGAAAACGGGCTCGACCGACTTTCCAAGCATGAATTGGGCGGACGAGCATTACGGAACTTTAGTACCAATAGCAGAAGAACTCGATTATTACATTGAACGAATTTATCCCGACGAACCCTTATCCAGTTGGAACGCCTCAATTACCAAATTACGCCCTAACGACACCACAATAGAAGAAATAGCCTCAAACATAGTGTTTACGCCTCCAACTATAGACGAAAAAGAGATAATTTCTTGGGAAATATTATACCCTCAACATCCTATCGCTGCTTTCGTTCACGGTCCCGGAGTTGATACTTTTCTTTCTGGAAACTCCTACGCTTCAATGTCCCCTACCGATTTATCTTATAAATACGAATACAACATTTCAAACAGCGAGGCTAACCTTGATCTCACCTTCGGAATGTCCAAAATATCTGACCCTGATTTATACGACACGGTTCAAGGTTTGGGTCTTTCTGTTCCGCACTATAATTTGTTTATTTCCTCGTTCGACATTGCTGAAATAGATTTTAAACAGCTTACGGTTCCTTCGAGCTTGTTCACTTTTGAATCGAACGAATCGACCGTCGCTCAGATTAATTTGGTTAATCCGAAAAAAACTAATTACACTTTGTTCGATTACCCAACAACGGGAGTAGATACGGAGTTAGAATCGTACGGTGGAAGCATCCACAAGGGAATCTTAGACATGTTGGCGTTAAGCTCGTATTCAGAAACGCCAATCTTTAACCTAATCTACACGCTCGAGGATATGGTCGCTGCAGATGCTGATTTTTTGAAGGTAGATAGCTTGTATCACTTAGAAACGCAGAATTATCCCCTATGGTCAGGAGAAAAATTACTTCACGATCCCACAACTACGATATATTTCGACCCCCAAGAAGAGGAACAAGAACCTCCGACAACACCGACTCCAACTGTGATCCCTGGATTTAACGCGGTGCTCGTAGTTGCCGTCAGTAGCGTTGTCTTTGCGATAAAAGTAGCGAAAACCAAAAAGAACAAAAAAATATCCTAAATCCCATTTTTTTTTATTTTGTTTAAAAAAACTAAAAAGTAGAATTAAGAAAAAAAAAAAGAAAGAAAAAAAATAAAAATGTCGATTTCCCTTCAAGCCAAGAATCACTGGAAAGGCAACCACAGATTTACTTTTGAATCCCTTAGGCCTACCGCGAAAAGACAGATCGAATCTTTATTTAGAAGAATGGAAGCTTCAGGGAGGCGTTCGTTTTATCTAGAAGAAATTAAGAAAGTCCTATTGGACGAGCAAGATCGAATTTTAAGAAGACAAAGAGGTGAAGAGATTGATTAACGAACTAATCTCAATGAACAACAAGCGATTGTTTGAAGAAGCCTTAAACGATAAATACGGAGAAAAAATCTCAAGTCAGTACAGCGATTCGATTTTCGTTAAATATAGAAAAAATAAAAACCAAAATACTTACAAGAATACCTATAGCAAC
Organism: Promethearchaeota archaeon; assembly: GCA_030599585.1. Taxonomy (GTDB): domain Archaea; phylum Asgardarchaeota; class Lokiarchaeia; order Sigyniarchaeales; family SOKP01; genus SOKP01. Next base: position 9,462 of record JAUVNS010000018.1, read on the forward strand.
CCTCAAAAATGCCTAAAACTCATCGAAAATCTTTTTTCTGAGTTTAAGGTAGATTTAAAACTCATTAAGTTGACTTCAGAAGAGATCGAGCGGATTTTAACGATATTTCTTGCGAATGTCAACAACATTAAGTTAACTAAGAATCAGCTTACGTTTATTAACGAGTTACAAGAAGCCACTACCCGAAAAAATAACAAAAAAAATCTGGAAAGTAAAATTAGAGAGTTAAAATCTTTTAGAGTTTTTCTTAAAAACTTTAAAATTACTCTTGTTTCCTCATCGAAGGAAGACAACGAGTTTTTACAGATTAATCTTATTCGAAACGCTATTTTAACCAAAGAACCTTTGGATATCGCTCAAAGAGACTTTCTCAACGCGTTAAAAAAAAGAACTCAAGATTGTAAAAATAAAGAATATCAAGATAACGAGGTTCGGAATTTAAAGCCTCAAGACAGTAAAATAGGCGCTAGTCAGCCTAATTATGGTATATCCACATCTAACCAAAAATCCGATCTATATCACCAAAAACTACTAAGTGGTAAGAAAAATATGATAAAAAAGAAAAAGAAATCGAAAGAACAATACCAGGTAGAACTTGAAAATCGCTATCCTAGTAAAAAACACGCAAAAGATATTATTGCAGAAGGACGCGCAGAATTTTTACGCCAAGTAAAAAGCTGTACTGAGCAGAATTGCGCCCAGTGCAGTTCTCAACGCGATTATTTCGTTCCAATTGAATACTCAACTAAGTCTTTTACGTATCAATCGATCGAAGATGCCGTAGCAGAAGTTATTTGCCCTAACCCCGACTTAATTTCATTAGGGACCGTAATTAAACCAGAAGAACTTACTGAAGTAACTAAGGACATTCCGAATACTAATTTTATCTCAGAAGAAGTTTTAATTCCTGAAAATACCAGCGAAGTTAACCTCAAAAAAGAAGTAGACTCTCCTTCCATACCTAAAAAACAGATTATTCACAACGCTATTAAGAAAAAGACTCGTTTTTTCAACCGTTTAACCACTCCATCGGACAAGAAAGTAAAAAAACGCAGCGACAAACAAGCTAATAGAGCAACTCAAATAAAATTCCGACAGAAACAGTACGATAAGTTAAGTTCCAAGCAAAAATTGTTAAACGCGACTAAAACGGAACGGAAAAGTTTCAATAATACCTTAAGAAGTGCCGTTTTAGAGTTTTCAAGAATTCCTTACGAATCCCAACCTGCTAAGACCGATTCTCAAGTTAAGGGCGAGATTTCTAAATTAAACAAAGAATTTTCTTTGGATCCGTTAAAAGTTCAACCCCCCTATCACGATCTTAAATCGAAAAGCGAACACGAGGCCAGAATTATAGATAAATACCAAGAAAATATAAAAAACGGGCAACGGGAAGAACCTCGCCTTAACACGCGCGTAGACAAAGATAATTCAGTCCTCGTTAGACAAATATTCGAATCTTACTTTGCTGGAAGTAGAAGTCTTATATCCCACGAACAACAAGTAGTTAGGAGGTTTATTCAAAACGAAGTCGGTTACGATAGCGGTGATAACGTTTTAGATTTGATTTTTGGACAGAGAACTCTTAAAAAAAACGTAAGAAAAAGTTTACGTGAATTCAAATCAATTAATCATTTAAAACACAACAAAAATCCTAAAAGAGAAAGGAAATCTATTATTTCTTTATCGCAAAAATATCGAAAACAGAAAGAAAAACCTGAAAAAAAGAAGAAGAGGGTTAAGAAGAATGTTAAGACCATTTTATTACCCAACCTCGTTAAGCTTTTGGGGATTTTTGGAATTGCTATTTTGTCTTTAATGGTAGTATTTTCTAACCAGACTTTTGCTTTCCCCGTTGAGGTCATTTCAGGATTCCTCTACTTACAAGTAGTTGTTTTCGTTATTTTGATGTTTCATTCTATCGAAAATTACATCCTTCCCTTGAGAAAACTGGTCTTTTTATTTTTATCCCCAGTTTTACTTATCTTGTCCGTTTCGCTCTTTTTAGTTTTAGATTTACTCGTTATCGCAACTTTATGCACGCCAGCGTTTGCAATCGGCACCTATTTCTTGGTAAGGAAACGACTAAAAGCTAACCTGAACCAAATTTCTCTCCAATCGAGAGGAAAACTCAGATACGGGACAATAAGCGTGTTATATCACAAAGTAAAGTTCCCAATGTTGATAATATTAGGTCTAGCGCTAGGAGCTGCTTTTTTCTGGGCGTATTTTTTCGAACCATACGCTCTCCCAATTGCTCCCACCTTGTTAATAGTAACAATTTTGGCGTTTACGTTTAAAAGTAAATCTGTTACCCGTAGGCTAATTAGAGAATTAAAGCGAAGGAAACTAAGGGCTAAAGGAATAAAGACGCCAAACAAATTCCATATGGTAGTTTTTGATAAAAAAATGAGATCGGCTACCATCATATTAGCTTTTCTCGTCATTTTTCCAGTAACGTTCGGGATTCAATCTATGTGGTCTGTGGACAATCCTTTTTACGAGTTTGCGTCTGTGTCTAAAGAACAGAGAATATCGACAAGTTCGATCGATTTTGATAGCTTGGATTATCATCCAAGTTTAGATTCGTTAGACGAGCTTACAATTAACGACAAATTCGTGATAAAAACAAGAGTCTCTCCAAAGTTTGGACAAGCTTCTCGAATTCGAGTCGATTTAATACCCATAGACGTCCCGGCTATTGACGGTTTTTACGCCAAAAAATCGTATACCGTGCTATCTCCTTATCTAAACGGACCTTTAGACGATTCTGTATTGATAGCAGAAATTAACCTTAACGAGTTAGACTTACAACCAGGCTCTTACGAAGCCAAAGTGAGTTATTCAGTTTTGTCTGGATTTTCGTTCAAAAATTCTGAACCGGAAGTATATCAAATTGAGATAAGTAAAGACGATCTGACGGTAATATCAAACGAGTTTTTTGAAGAAGAATTAGATTCCAAGTATTACGGTGCTGTATACACTTTTGAACATCCAGACGATGGCTCGTGGACTGTGGTATACGATGGAAAAATAGTTAATAGCGTTCACGAACCTTACCCGGTTGACAATCTGGAACTATTTATCGAAACAAACGATAGGTTTGAAAAAATTGCTACGGTCAAAACTCGATCAGACGGTAGTTTTTATTACGCTCACAAGGTATACGGGTCAATCGAGCAAAATATGCTCGTTAAAATATCGTATTTAGGCGATGGATTTTATAACCAAATGGATTACGTCGAATATGCCGGCTTAGAATTCGACTCAAGTAGGGGTAGGTATTTTCTGGACAATGACATGGACTACTATCCCGATTGGCCTTTTTCCATATACGATTTATTGCAAATTCACACCAGTAGTTATACCCCTCCTAGTTCTTTAGATTTTTGGGCTAAGTTCGACGAAAACCTAGGATACAATACCTACGACGAAATACACAACCTACAAGGAACTTTAGAAGGAAACACAAATTGGACCGTTGGCAAAAACGATTACGGACTTACTTTTGACGGTAATGGAACTGTTGGTAACGAAGAGATCGAAATTATAGGCTCAAATATTTACGCTGCGTACGCTAATGTTTCGTACGAATACACCTCTCAAGGCGGTGGTCAAGACTTTAAAGTACTTAGAGGGACAACGGTTATAAGCACTAGCTCAGCAACCGCAACTATCACCGAAGGAACCGATTACGTTTTAGAATCGGGACAAGATTCAACAACAAGTTTTATTAGAATAACTAATACCAGATTAACAGGGATGGGAAGAACGAGCGGAGGAGCGAGCCAAAACAACGACGATTTTGGAGTTCGGATTCAAAATCCTAGCAACATTGGAACTTCTATTACTTTCGAGCGAACAGGGACTACTAACAACGATAGAGTATCTTGGGAAATATTGCAGTATATAGGAGCGGCTAACGGCAACAACGAAATGAAAGTAAGAGGCGTTGGCACCGCAACAATATCTGGAACAACGAATTATTGCGACGGAGCTTCGATATCAACTATATCAGATCCGAACAGAGTAGTTGTATATATTACGGGTCAAAAAGCGGCGGATACGGGAAGAGGTAATTGGTGGGAATCTTTATTTACTGCTGAACTCACCGGCTCTGGTCCATATACCCCGAGATTTACTAGAGGTAAATCGGATTCAAGCACAGACGGTATTTCTTACGCAGTAGTTGAGTTTACGGGCTCTAATTGGCGCGATGTCCAAAGGTTAGATATATCAACTGAATGCTCGACTGCTTGGACTACATCGAATTATAACACCGCATACTCTGACGTGACGCTAACGAGCGAAGGCGGAGTTAATTTGCTTAACTTTTCGAGAGCGTTTATGCTCCAACAATTTCGAACAGATAACGATGCTACGGGACTCGATGACGCAGGAGACAACGTTGAAATTATCAGCAACACCCAGTTAAGGATAAGAAATTCTGCGACTAGTGGCACGAGAAATAAAGTTTGTTGGATAATAGAAAATACTCAGTCCACAGGAACAGTTATGAAAGTGGATCATTATTCATTTTACAAGACGGCTGGAGGTTCAGAAGAAAATATATGGACTGAAACTGTTACTGCTGTTAGCACCACAGACATTGCGAGCGTGTACGCTCAATCGTCGATGGACGGTACGGGGACAGCATTACCGCGAGGTAGTATTGATTACAGGCTCACTGCCACCGACACTGTCACTTTTACAGAAAGCGACAACGGGCAAGAAAAACTTTATTCGCTTTCGGTAGTTCAATTTCCTTCAGAAGGCGGTGAAACCCAAGTTCAAGATAGTGGAATAATTAGACCTGACGGGGATAACGCAACAACCGAGTGGGAAATCACGACTGGAACCGATCATTACGATTTAATAAACGACATAGTAACTGAACCGAGCACGCCTTCAACATCGGGCGATTTCATTTACACGATCAGCACCGGAAGCGGAAACGTAACTGACGAGTTTAACATGGATTATCTCGACGTGCAGAGCGGAACCGTGGATCAAATTGAAATTAAAGTTTACGGAAACGGATCTTCGATAGAATCTACGATTAACGTGTTTTGTGGAACTTGGCTCGGAGTAAAACAATTAAACATGGGATCAACACCTGGATGGAACACCTACGCTTATTCTGGACTTTCTGCGTCTCAGACCGATGTAGATAACATAATAATAAAGTTCGAATCCGAAAGACCGATTCCTGCTCAAGGTGATCCAATATATTCTAATTTTGACTTTGTGCAATTTGGAGACGTTCTAGATACTACTTTAGGTAATTCCAACGATATTTTTGTCGTTACGGGGTGGTTATATCCCACAAGTTTTGCTTCAAATCAAAGCGGGAATGGAATAGAAAACATATTTTTTGCAAAAAATGGAAACATTGAAATTGGAGTTAACGAAAGCGGTTTTCTCCGGCTTTATTTAAACTCGACTAACATAGAAGCGGTGGGAACTTACGGATTTACTAACGCAATTCCTTTAGATCAATGGACTTACGTAGCAATTCGCTACAATCAGAGCGATGTTGACGTATTAATAGGAGAAATGTGGTGCAGAGACGCTCTGGGAGGAACAAGCGAACCATGGAACGGAGGAGGCAACTTACAAGCGGGAGGTAATTTAACCATCGGAGCCGAAACTACTAGTTACTCATGTTTTGCGGGGAAGATAGACGAAATATCTTTGTTCAACGCAAGCCTTACGGACGCTCAAATCGAAGCTCACACGGGATCGCTAACCGTTTCAATATCTCTGGGAGTTTCAGAGGAAAACGGAGAAGGGGGGTGGACACTAATTACTTCCGTAGGAGAAATAGTTGACGGCTACCTTAACTTTGAGGTAAACGCTACAGGCAACGAGGTAGATTCGATAGAATTTTATCTATCGAGAACGCAGCCCGATTTCCAGACCCAATCCGAAAACAATTGGGACTTTCTCGCCAGTTATAGCCACGATTCGCCTTACTATTCTTATTTATTGGACTCAAGAGACCTTCCCGATAACAATAGTTGGTATTTTATTAGTAAAGCGACCGATATCGATAATAATACGGTCTACGAGTATTACAGCACCTATTTTGCTATTGAACATTTTCACGATTTGGTTAATTATACCTATCTAGATAAAAACGGAAGGATAAACCACAATTCTTACCTCGGAGTCGTTCCCATAGACGGGCTAGAATGGCATTTATCGTCATTAAATGTATACATTAACTATTCTAACGATATAGACTTCTTAAAAAATGCTACTTACAACGACTTGTATTCTAATTACTGGTTGATCGAATTATCGGAACTGTCAGACTGGGTTTCAAATAAAGGACTATCTCCGGACAATTACGATGTAAATTTCGTTATTCAAGCTAACTTGTCTTACAGTTTCGGAGAATCGTTTTACTTGTATAATTATTCCATCGAACCAATTATTTTAGATATTAAAGGTCCCGATCTTGAACTAATCACGGGACAGGAATATTCTTTGGTATTAGGATCAACTTACGATCTGGTGGAAAATAATCTAATTACAATGGCTATTAACTCGACTGATACCGATTTTGATAAAGTAACCCTTGAATATAAATACGATACTCCTACCACTACAGAATGGATAAAATACGGTGATTTCGATCCCGTTGAATCTTTGGCAGAAATTATATTCGATCTCATAAACCTACGAGACGATAACATCACAATCAGGTTTATTGGGTTTGACGATTTGTTTAACAGTATTACATTATATGAAGGGAATTATTGGATAGTAAAAGATTATAACAACCACGAAAATTTCGTCGTTGAAGGCTTAGAAAGCGGCTCTCTTTACGGTTTAGATCAAGACGGTATGGTTGATTTAAGCGTGAAAGTTATACCTGTGGATAACGACATCACCAAAGTTAAGTTGAGCACGGGATACGAATCGTTTGAACTAAGCAACGTAGAATCTGAAGGTAGTAACATCTATTTCACTGACGATGGAGTAATTGACGTAGACATAAAGCTTAATTCCTCCCTATATCCGATTTTTGGAAGCGATTTCACCTTTATCGAAGTCTCGATCGTTTTATTTCAGGGAGAAGATCGCATAACCGATAAGACTATTACTATTACGGTTATTAACCAAATATTTAACGACATAGTAGAAATTTCAGATTTAGCGATAAATATCACGAGCTCTATTGATAATCTAAAGATGAGCTTCGTCAACAGTAATAACGCGTATAATAATTCTCATTCTATTCCGTTCGTAGTAAATAACGAACCTCCTGTAGTTAAGGTGTACGATTCAAACGGCAACCTTTATGCTACAATTAACCTTTTACCGCATAACGACACTTACGACTCAGAACTGTACGATAGCGGTCAAATATATATAACAGACAATCGCTTCTCGGTATCTATGCCAATTCCTCCTTCGGGAGAGGTGAGTTCGATCGATAAAGTAAATGTAAACGGAACCTATTACGAATTTTCGTATTTCGTTAGCGGGAGCAAGTTACTAATAATACTCCTCACCAACAAAGATTTGAGCGGTACTTACGGCGCTTCAGCTCCCATTTCAGTTGAGTATGGCGTTTCTACCGCCCTCAAGGAAAGCGATCAGTTTATAACTAGTTACGATCTAACCCAATTACCTCAAGATAATTACACTTTTATGGGAGAATTTTTCGATATTTCAGGAACAATTTCTCAATTTATAATTAATTCTTCGATTGCCATAGATTTCCACGGACCACAAATATATAGCCAATTCCAAAGTAATTGTTCAATTGACCCCGAATCGAGCTCGATAGCGTTTGTAGTACGCGATCTATCGGGAGTGTCCGATTATTACCTTAACGCCTCCATCGAGGGATATTGGTCTATTGTAGGAGAACTCTATACTTTTATGTTTAACGATAGTAGCCTATCGGAAGGCACTACGCACGTAAAATTTACTTGCAACGATACCCAAGGGTTAGAAACGATTTTCACCTTTTTAATTACCGTAGATAAGTCCAACCCTACTTTTTCCAACGTAAACACCTTATCTTCTTATTGGACCGATTTATACGAGATAAACGCCACTATAACCGACTTTTCTGGATTCTCGCTGGGTGTTGAAGCATTACACGTAAGTTCGGACGTTATTGCGTATAATTTGGATTACACAATAGTAAGAAAGAGTAATGTATGGTCGATTTTAGTGTCTTCAGAAAGTTTAGAGAACGGATATTACAATTTAAGCCTTATTGCGACCGATAACGCGGGAAATATTGGAGTATACGTGGTAGGCGACGTCTACTTAGATACTCAATTTACCGAAATAGAGTCCATCGAAGAACAAATTTTTGCCGAAAGCGAAAACATGTATAACAACACTTTAACCGATTACATTTACTTTAGCGAAGAAAAATACCTCGAAATAACTGTTTTTGACGAGTTATTCGACGGGTTTGATTGGAGCTCCATCGATCCTACCATCGCCGATCAGTTAGGGGTTAAAAATATTTCTTTCTACTACACAAACCCTCTTAGTTGGTACGATATTTCTATTTTAGGGAGTTTAGATTACGAAACCCTTCACTACAAAATAACTGGATACGGGAACCCAATAAATACCACAATAACAAACGTAAAAAATATTCAAAGCTTAAAAATCGGAGATTACGTGATCGATAAATTTACGGTACTATTGGACGGAACTTCAATCACCCTAAAAATCGACGAACAATACAGGTATCTGTTATCTCCATACTTAACTGACAATATTACCGCTCAATTTTACGAATTAGCAAACAATAAAGTTACCTTATCTTTCGATAATACCTCAAAAAAGTGGGAACTTCTCTCTTCGGGACAAAATTATTTTAACGTATCAGAATACCTCGATTTATCCCAAGAACAACAATTTCTAGCCTGGTTTGAAGCAGAAGATGGGTTAGGAAACCTATTACAGACTCACAAATATAAGTGTGTGTACGATAATTCCTTAGAAAATTCTCCACCTGCTCAATCGCTGTTCAATTGGAACTTAGGAACTAACTCGACTGGTGCAGGAATAATTATTTTTGGATCTGACGAATATTCAGATAGCACAATTGTAGTAAATGTCTCTTCTATCTTACCCTTGTTATCGGGACTTACTGACGTCCAACGAATTGTAATTTACGGTTCAGAGACCGGTAGTTCGTGGGGATTTGTAGGAAGAGCTTACTTTAGCGGAGAAGAAAACTTATGGAACTTTTATTGGGACGGAGACGCAATAGATCCCATGCTTCCTGAGAGCTATAACCTTAAAATCTACGCGTTCGATCGAGCCGGAAATTATATTACCCAGACGGAAGAGGTTAACCTTTACGACTACACTCAAGTTGTTTTGCTTACCGATGTAGTGTTTGGCCACGTGTTTGAATACAACGCTTCGCTAATATCTAACCCCCAGACAATAGAGGGGACGATCGATAACTACTTCCAAGGTTCTTCCGAAGCCTTATGGGACGTCATCGCAGAATGGTACGATCCCAACAAAAGAGAGTGGGTTCCACTGGCTTTTAACGCCTCGACCATCGTATCCGCAGGAGATACGGCGGATTACACCATTACTTGGGACATCAGTAAAGATAAATCTTTCGTGCAGTCGATCTACAAAAATAATTACGAATATTTACCGCTAAGAATTAACGAAGCTACGAGTTCAGATTTATGGGGCTCTTGGGGAACTTTTGGAGCTTACAACGACTGGCAACCGATAGTCATCAGCGAATCGAGCGGGTATTTAGACGTTTCGGTGTTTGAATTTAACGAAGTTACTGGATGGGAGTTAGATACGTCGGTAAGTAGCGAAGACGCAATACTATCAGCAACGGATCAAGTGTTTACCCTGTTTGACGTTGACAGAGATAACAACTACGAAATTATAAGAATTACTCCTAATCAAATTGATGTAATCTACCTCGATTCTGGGTCAAATTGGGTGGTAAAAGAAAACATTACCAATTTAGCAGGATACAATTATTTATCTTTCGATCTCGAATACGATTCTAGCTCTTTAGATACACATTTTGCAGTAGTTCAAAAGAACGCTCAAGAAGAGTTCTCCCTTTGGAAATACGTATTTGATTCCGAATTTAACCTTACTTACTTGTGCGATACTGAAAGCCCGCTTAACTTTGAACCAACTGCGATTAAAATAGTAAATCACTTCTCGGCGAGCGATAGAAAAGCGATACTAGTTGGAGGATTAATGGACAATTCTTATTACTCCCAATTACTCGAGTACGATTCAGAATTGGACTTTGAAAGCGTGCTAGCAGAATCCATCTTAGGAAAAATTTCTATTATCGAATACGAAAGCATCAACGGAAAAGACACCACAATCTTAGGCGTAGAACGGCTCACGATCGGTAAGATGGACGCCGTGGTTGCGCTTAAAAGAACTTCTGGAACCGAAGATTGGGCGGAGTTTGAACTTTCCGGCTTTGACGATACTAAGTTTGAAATATTGGACTTACTTACTATCCAAGAAAATAACGCAAAAAAGTTATTAATTGCCTCAAAAACGGGGTTATATCAAACCAAAATAGAATATTTAGAAAATACCGAATCGATCACAAGTCCGTTAATTTATACTCACGAAGTTTTCGCAAAACAAGATTTATCTCCTGATTATTACCCTATCATTTCGTTAAAAAACTATCCAATCCGATCAATATCAAAAGTGTCGTATAAAAACACCGGAGATTCGCAATGGTACGAACTTGACTCTAATAAAATAAGATACTCTCGAACCGAAATCCAAATAGATTTAGCAGCTATCTGGAGCGGTGTATCGCTCGTAAAAATTGCCTACTCTTTCGAATCGTATAGGCGAGAAGAAAGAACCTCGGTCGATCCCTCTTTTAAGTCGTATAAAGGTTCTTCTAACGTTCAGACCACTTCTGCTTCCGGCATGTTCTTTAGCGATTCAGCCCTTCCGTTCCTATGGTTGAACCCCACGACAAAATATTCCGATCCCTACCCAAATTGGAACTTGTTACCTAATGGAATGACCTATCAGAACACCCCTGTTATTTCTGGATTGGGAAATACCGTGGTATATCCTTCCATTCGAAGTGGATGGACTAAATATAGTTGGGGTTCTGAATACACGACGATACCCGGACTTGAGAATTCTCTTATATTTTACGGCGACTCCTACGATTCTGGAGTTCTATCCGAAGAATTAAACGGGCAAGATAGTTATTTAGGAGACTCTCAGTTCGGAGGAAATTTTGAAAATAACTACATTGACGGCGTGTGGGTTTCAAACCCTTACGTTTCAGACAACTACAACTTTTCTCAAATGTATTACTCCGACATTCACGATTCGACTCAAACTGGGCTTTATAACTACTACGATAGCTCTCAGAAAGTGCTTGTGAAAAACGAATTAACCGATCTAGAGCTGTTTAATACCTCGATCTCTCTTATTTTTGATTCTGGAAGTCTACCCGTTTCGATCACTCCACAATATCTAAGTAGCGTCACCTATCCAACGGGAGACCCTGGAACCGAACCTCTCTCAAATTCTCAGACCGACGATACAAACTACTACGAGATGAAGTCTGAAGAATTATACTTCAACGGCCCTCATGGTCTTGTAGCAAATCTCAACACAAATCCTGCTTATGGTGGCGACGACTTCTATTTAAGCTGTCACATTGAAACCTTAGAGGGAGAAGAAGGCACATTAAAAATAAACGGGCAAAATTATTTGATAAGCGACGATATCGATTTTGATAACGCCTTTATAGAAAACGTTAATTCAATTAGTTTCACTTCTGGAGACGAGTCTTCAACTGCTTTTACGGCTAGAATTTACTACCTTAAGTTAGAACGGGTAGCTCAAGACAATCCCGCAATTCAAGGAGCCTCAACCGAAGAGCTTGAAATTGTTTTTGGAAACTGGAGCCAGTATATTTCTACTTTCAAAGAAGATTTTGGCGCGTTCGGGTTAGAATACTCGTATAAGTTACCGGTTGTGAGCGAGGACGATTTACAATCCATACAAATATCGTTTGACGCCTCAATTTCTGCCACTTCGTTTGGCAAAGAATACCCCTTGTCGATCCAATTGTGGAACTACGATCAAAACAGATGGGAATCAATTCCAATAGCTCCATTAGACATTTCACACGAGTACGATCCCGACGATTTGGATGCAGATTTCTGGGCTTGGGATCCCGACGCTTCATCCTACGACACCGATAAATTCAGACCTAAATGGGGTACTTTAGACTTAAACACCATTAACACGGTTGGTTTCGGCGATTGTTTCCCAAATACAGTAGATAGTAACGGAAACATCGTATTTAACAATTCAATTGTAAATGGAGGAAGCTTTTTGAAAAACGACGATACAGGTCGACAAATTAACAATTTATTTACTGACGACAACTACAAAGTACTCTTTTACGATTCAGACTACAACGCAAACAAGTTCCAGATGGAAAATTTAGTTATTGATCCTGATAATTTCTATACTACTACTACTAATTTTCCTGCATATCAGGACAGCACTTCCTTTTCTTCGGCTAATTTTTACGACGATTTCCTTAACGATTTACACGAGTTTAAAGCGAGAATCTTAACGGAAAAAGAATCAGCACACCAAAGCGCCGGCTCAACTCCGTATCTATGCGTATCGAGTTTTAATACCTACGCGTATACCACTACAGACTATTTAAATTACGACGATTTCGAATCGAACGCAATTGGCGGAACGCACGTCAGCGATAAGATCGATTTCACCCAGAACGGACTGGAACTTTACGGATATAGCGGATTTAACGCGAAAGAACCACCTAAAACGGTAAAATTTAGAGATAATTTTCAGACTACTCCTTGGGAATTGTTTGGGACTGCTACTACCAAAATAACTGTTTCGGAAAGCCCAGTAGGCGACACGATTGTTCGCTCGCTCTATCCTACTACTAATTTTGACGGAGAAGATTTAGGAATTTTTAACGTATTAGAAGTTGTTAGTAAACACGCCAGTTCGAGTCAAGTTATCGAGGGTTCTCATCAAAGTGGAACTACTTCAGCCACTTGGGTGGACGATAGCTCCTATCACGTATTTTCCTCAACCGCTCCTTCCTCAGCTACGGCAGAAGTAAAATATTGGGATCTTTTAACCCTCGGAAAAACGTTTGATCTTTATTACGATGTATCCACAACGCAATCTGTTGATACGATTCAAATTAAGGTAGGGGATACCATCGTTGCTTCTGGAAGCGGCACATCGCTTACAGGTTCGGTGTCCTTAGAAAATCCCGATTCAACGGAAGTCTTTGTTATCTCTTCCGGTAGTGTATTTCATGATTTAAAAATTGACTATCTCGAATCGTTTAGCGAATCAGAACAAATTGAGACGCTCCTTCAAATTGGTTCGTTTGATTACCTCGCATTTGGCGAAGACGACCGCGCCAGTTTCAGCGTGTTAGCAACTAATCCCGAGTTTAACCCTACAAGTGTTCAAGTACACGCAACAGAAAGTTTTTCTGAAAACTTAGTAAAATGGAGCGATAAACCAAGCTCTCTTTTATTTATTTCGCAAGAGAACAAGTTCGTCAGTGGTCCTACCCAAGTTAGTTTTGACTTAGGAAGATTGGAAACTTTAAACACCTATTTTAGTCTAATGACTTCTTACGGGGGGTTAGATTTTGCCAACCCTGCGATTGTGTACGAGACCGCTAAAAAATACCAAGAAGGCGGCTTACTTTACATGCAAACCGACGAGACCGAAAGCCTCAGCTTGAAGAGTCAAGCGTACGCAAATAATGTTACGATGACCACCAACGACCAAATAGTAATAGAGTTTAAAGCAAGCACTGGAAACGAGATTAATTTAACGCTTTACAGCGGTGGACAAGCTCAACACTCGTTTAACGTAGTTCCTCAAGGGAACACCGACTATACCTCTCAAATTTTAATATTAGACCTTTCAGAAAGTTTACAATTCGACCAATTAGAGATTTCTGGCACGTTAGCCGACGGTCAATATTTCGTTGCAAATTCAATTACCGTAATGGAAGGAGCAAGTATTATCGACACAAAAGTATCTGACTACGATTTTACCGAAGGAACAAACAAACCAGACGTAATTCAAGGTAACGAATCATCTACTCCTATCTATGCCCACGCTCAAGACGGTCAATTTTACAACGCCAGCTCGAGCGAAATTTCTGAATTTGACCACAGATATATGACGAAATTTGAGTTTGACCTTGACGAATCTGACTTGAACGAGATAACAGGAGTGGAAATTCACTTAACAGGACACTCTACTGGCGCCTCGTTAGAAGGAGCAACGTTTAAGCTGAAAAATTGGAATACAAGCCAGTACGAAATCGTCAATTACGCTATAAAAGATAATACCATGGTGTTTTCAATTTCGGAAAGTCAACTATATAAATACGCTGGAAATCCTTTCTTGTTTAGATTAAACATTAACGCGTCTAGCTATTTTGAAGTTCACATAGACGAGCTAAAATTAATCACGCTTAAAGGATGGAGTGCCGAACACGATCTCTATCGAGCCGCATTTACTTTTGAGCGCGTAGGTACGGGAGCTGGAAACATTACAGTAGCAGTAAACGACGATATCTACCTAAATATCGAAGGAGACAACCCCGATCTATATGCTCCGGGCAACGACAACGTATTATCTATTTATTACGATTGCGCACAACAAAAATGGAGCGGATTTATTAACAATCAATTGACCGATTTGCTTAACGTTACCGATACCGAACCTACTATGCAACCGAGAATTGAATCTCGTTTTGCTTCTACAAACGACGGTATAATCGTAAAATCTCTCGAGTCGCAATATTACAAGAGAATAGTAGATAACGTAGATTTTGAAAGATATAAATCTCTTATATTAAGCTACGAAGCGAAGGAAGGACACTCAGACTCTATGGAGTTAGGCGTAGAAGATAGCATAATAACGCCCTTAAATACTTTCTCTCAAATTTGCGCTGATATAGACGTTATTTACAGTTTTAACGACGATTTATCGACCGATAACATATTCAGCTACGGTCTTAACCCTACTTATTCTATCGATAATTACGATAGCTTAGAAGGTTATTTATACAACGAAACCGGATTGTTCCCTAACAGTTTCTCTTCCACCTCGGATTCGTTAGTATCGAGCACTTACGGAGACGTTCAAGCGTCTGGAGGCTCTCTTTCAGATATACACACCGACGATGGCAACACTTACGACTTCCAATCGGCTTGGATCACCCAAGAAATGGATTCCAAATCTTGGTCGGTCACTACGAACGGCGCTAACATCAAAGATACCGCCCCCTCCGGATGGAGCACCGACGACGACGCAAGTTATAGAGAATTTACTTTTTTTGCTGGTACTACATTCGTTGCGGAAACCTACGATTTTGACGCTACTTTGCCTGAGTTAACAAACGATGCGGAAAGCGTAGAACTTGAACTTAAACTGATATCTACTAAATCGGGTACGGGTTCAATTAACGTTTACTTTAGAGATTGGATTGGAGGGGGCACGTGGGAGACTCCAGCACCTGAGTGGGATTTAATGTGGGCAAATGTTCCTTTTGGTTCTTGGCAAGAAAATTCTATTTCGCTCAGACTTGAGCATATTATGAAACCGATCCCTCCAAATTTTCCAAATCACGACGATGAAATTTCAGTTAAAATTGAATGGAGCGTATCAAGTTCTTCTCTTGATGTGGATATCGATTACCTATTCGTAGACATTAAAGACGACGACGCATCCACCTCAGCAGTAGGGTTTAACTTTAACAACGCAGTGTTTAACGATAACTACGACTATCTAGTGTGGTTTGAAGGCTACACAAACGGTTTTACCTCGGAATTGTGGGTTGACGGCACGAACGTTCAATCTTTTGGAAGTAGTCCTGGTTCTGAGTTCGACGGAAAATTCTTTACAGACATCAATACCATTAAAGTATGGCTCGCCAGCGACGGAGGATTTAACCCTGAAGACAAGGAAGTTTTCTTAGATTTCCTTAAAGTGCTCTGGGTAAACCAACCGGTCAACATCTCGGTTAAAAACGCAAACTCAATTAACGTAACCCAGTCGTATTCTCGTACTCACACTACATCTACCCCAATCGATTCCGGTTTTTACAACGATCCGTATTTTGGGAAGAATTCGCTTAAATTTTCCATCAAAAACTCTATAACCACTCCTAAATTCGGGAGAGAAAACGGTAGCGTTTACGCCGATTCGATATTGAGCGATATTAGCTTAGATTTTACCGTATATCCGAATAGTTCGTATATCAATTTCCCCCTTGAACATATTAACGTGGAGGGAAACAACGAAACTAAATACAACGCTGAAGTGCTTAAAGATTACGATATTTATTCAGCAAACAGATTTAGAAATTCTGCAATGGATGAGATACAAATTCCACTTATGACTCCTATCGAGTTAGATTTCGGTTCTGCCGATTTAGACGTCCTAAAAGACATGGATTTAGAGATTGCCTTGAGCTTAAACTTTAACCGATACTACACCGCTTCCGATTTTATTTGGAGCCTTAGGTTTAGGTTAATGTATTACAATTATTCTTCTGGAGTATGGGAAGACTTTAAAGGCATGTTGAGAGCCGAGAACAAAGGAGTAGAAAGGTCTGTGTGGGGTTCGACATCGGATAACTTCGTTGATTACTTGCAAAATCCTCAATCTAATAATTTTATTCCCGTTTCAAACGAAAACGATATTACCATCAAAAATCCAATATTGATAAAAAGCGTTTCGAACAACACCATTTCAAACGGAAAAATGAAACTGGCCTTAATGTCCTACGTGATTCCAAGTAATTTTTCCATCGAAAGTGGAGACAATTACTTTACTTACGAGCGGGCAGATCCTCAAGTTCCAATAGAAATTAATCAGCAAGTAGACGTATTAGAGTGCTTATTCATTGGAGAATCTGTCGAGATAATGTATCCTGACTCGGCAATTAAAACCAATTTACCCTTAGACCAAAATTTCCGCGCGAACCTAACGCTAATCGATAATTTAGGAGAAATTACGGCAGTCATCGGTAAATACATAGATAGAGATAGCGTTGCCTACGAATATCCTATATTTTCTTACTGGATAACCTCAAGCAACGAGCTCGCTTTTAATTCTCCTATGAAGTATCTATTCTCGAGCTTAGAAGTAGAATATATCCCTGAAATCGAATTAGTGTTTACTAACGACAAGTATTACCTTCCTAATAGCTCTATAATTAACCATCAAAACTTTACCCAACCGTTCTTGGTGACTAACTTAAAAGACGATAGCACGGTCTACGGTACTTACATCCATCCCGACGTAGACGTTGGATACTACTTACAAGTGGACCAGTACGGCACTTTTGTCGTGAACTCCTCTAATTTCGACGGAATCCCGAGAGGATCGGTCAGGTTCGCTAAAAGCAACGACACTTACTTCTACCAATTTTCGTTATCGGACGAATTAATTTACAAATATAACTTGTTAAATAACGCTTCGGACTTAATTGGAGGAACGCTTCAATTAGAATTAAACGCCGGGTTCTCGGACGTGGTTTACTCCGAACTATCCCAAGTCACCTGCTCCGATTACAAGTTAGTAGTAGATTTACATCAACTCGATACTACCACAAATACTCTTAAAAAAATAGGACAAATAACTACATCGCTGGATCAAAACCTTTTATATTACCATTATTACAAAATTGATCTCGACTTAGAAGAAACAAATTACGAAACCAACGGTAGATCGATTCTTGCAGAAACGATTGCGCGTGGAAGCCACTATGACCTATATGTTACCGTTAATTCAACCATATACAACTGTTTTGTGGACGGAAACTTGTTTAAAGGATTATACGCTCACGAATTGCTATCGGCAGACCTTCAGATTGACGCCCAAGACTCAGAACTTAGGTATAACGGCGAGCAAGTTGATCAAACCTTCGTTGAAATTCCTCAAGAGAGCGTTATTTTAAACAAATTAGACACTGCAACCTACGCTTTCGATTCTAACTCCTTAAAATACGGATTCGAGTTTACGGTGGACGAATTACGCACGGAGTCCGCCGTAATTAACGAAGCTAACTACGAGTTCTCCTTCGAATCTTTAGCCTTAACCTTAAGCGGCTCTTATTCGGATTATTCTGGTATATTATTTGCCGATATAACCTATAAAGCGTTTAAATGGGATATTGATTACATATCTACTTTAGAACCGATAACTTTCACTTTTGCCAACGATTACACCGAGAATATAACGAAATTTTTGGAATTAATAGTCCAGTACAACGCTATACCAGGATATGATATGGAAAAAATAAGCGAGACTTCCGGAAGGCTCGTGTTAAGCGAAGAGGCAAAAGACGCTTCCTTACTCAAGGTGTATATGTATAATTTTATAGAAGATAAGTGGGATCACGTAAATTTTGTCACCTACGACGATTATAGCGGCACAAACACTTTTTCCTACGTGGTAGATAGAAACTTTATTACCTTTGAAAATTACTTTAACGACACAATTTCGGGTCAATTTGAAGCAAAAATTATATTTACAATAGAAGAAGACGTTGGAGATTGTTTCGTTTCCAAAATTAGTTTTGACGTTAATTCTCTTAACGCGAATATTTATTATTCCACCCCAAGCACCAGCCACAAAGTAAATCCACAGGTAGAGTTTGACGTCGATCTCACAGAATACTACGCAGATTCTTCTATCTATCTGGAAGAAATTACTTTAGATTTGAACTTTGACGGCGAGATAGAACTCGACGACGCCTTTATCTTTTCTCAATATGCTTTATTGGAAGAAAATTACAACTTTTACTTAAGAAACGAATACTTAGAATACGAATTGTTTGAATTGGAAGATAATAAACTCACAGTTTCGAGGTCTGATTTAGACCGACTGCTCTTTTACGACGTAGAGAACGAGAAATACGTCGTCAGAGGTGCTTTAGAGTACGATTGGAATTGTATTATCGAGATGAACCTCGGTAGTAATTCAAAGCTAGAAATTCTTGCGGCGTTAAACTTAATTAACTACGATCTATCCGTATCCTACACTTCCTACGAAGTCAGAAGAATATCTGCTTCCGAAATTTCCGTACCGTTCAAATTAGCGGCAATTTACGCCCCAAATTATATTAATACAACTGACGGAATTACCAATTTGGAGGACGACGAAGAGATAGATGTGGGTATTTTCAGAGGGTTCTTGAGAAACGTGGACACCCGGCAGAGGTTAATGCTCCGCCAAAAATTGTATTACAATTTTACTGATTCTCAGATAAGTAATTACAACATCGTATTAGATCAAGAATATACCGATTGCGTTCTAAGGTTTGTCTCTCCTTACGGATACTTACACTCTCCTGTAGATTATTTGATAAATCAAACTTACTTCGAATTTATAAGCGATTCAGAAGTCACCTCCATCGAATTTTACTATCACAACGGCGTAAATTACGCGAAAAAAGGAGATATGGAAAAAGATTCAATAGACGCAACAAAGTTTACCTTCCTTTGGGACGACGCTCAGGGAGATACGGGCGCAATAACAGGCGATAGCGTAAAAATCATGTTTAATTTAACCGATATTTTAGGAAACAACGGGCAATACGAATATAGCTTGTTAGCAGATTTCTATCCGCCTCAAGTTTCTATAAGCTTAGGGGACGGAGCACAAAATTTCGAAAGCGATCTAATCGCAACTCCAGATACCGCTATTACATTTACTTCCAACGAAGAGGATGGCGTGGTTTCGGAACATTACTCGTGGGCAGAAGATTTTGAGTCTTACGATTCTGGATATATGGACCATAGTTATTATCCCGACGATTACAATAGTACTTGGACTATGGATTCGCTAAACATGAATAATGCGTTCCCAACTGCTACTATTTCGGAGTTATGGAGCGGGTGGACTTTAGATTACGACTCGCAAGTAACGACTTCTTCGTTTAGTAATGGGGATTTATCGTCAAATCTAATTGAAGCAACTGAGTTATACTCTCCAGATCAGCCCAGTGATTTTAACGTAACTGGAGCAGGTCTTACGCAATACGGTAACTTAGAAACTATTGACGCTAATTATTCTATAATTGATTCTGCTGATGTGGCAACTAGTTATGGCGATACACAATATATCGACAGCGTCACTTATACTACCGGGGAATATAGTCTGGGTGCTTTATCCGATACTGAAACAGACGACTCTAATTATTACCGATCTGTTTCCCTGAACACAATAAAACTAAATCTCTTTTTCGACCCCGTTGTTGGCGGTAGAGATTTTTATATGGATATACATTGTGAAGCGTGGTACGGTTTTTCAGATCCTGTAACCAATTATATACAAGTTAACGGGCAAACCGTTCTCACAAGCGATGCAAACGATGTTATAGATCAAGATAATTTTTTAATAGAAGGTGTAAATTCTATTAGAGCATATACTATAGATAGAACAGGAGCAACGTATCACGCCTTATATTATTTTAAACTCGTGGAGAAAATAACTGAAAAAGTCTATGTAGAAGCAGCTCCTGAATACCTCGATTCTGTCACCTACGATAATGGA
Organism: Promethearchaeota archaeon; assembly: GCA_030599585.1. Classification (GTDB taxonomy): domain Archaea; phylum Asgardarchaeota; class Lokiarchaeia; order Sigyniarchaeales; family SOKP01; genus SOKP01. The sequence continues at coordinate 30,087 of JAUVNS010000018.1, forward strand.
GCTTATCAGAGCGGGTCATATTCAGATACACAAACGGATAGTAGAGGGAGTAATTATAAAAGTTGGGGTTCAGTAGGTATCGACATGAACTTATTGTTTGATCCTAGCTTAGGCGGAAGAGATTTTAACGTTTCTTTAGATTGTCTCGGAACTGTTGCGTACAATAGCTTAAGTTACGGTTTTTACGTAAATAATATTTTACAAGCTTCTGCAACTACTTCGGAATATATAACTTTCGATGGTATGGTATATAGCGACGTCAATTCGCTTGAATTAAGAATTGGAGACGGATCTGGAAACGAATACATTAACCTTTATTATTTAAAGATCGAAGAAATTATTGAAGAAGTTACCGTTCAAGTTGAAATACAAGGTCCCGAGGACACATCAGTTGATTTTCTAAAATATTCGCACAAATCTAACGTATCTCAAACCATAGATTTGGATATTTGGAATTGGAACACCGAACAGTGGTACGAGATTGAGAGCGTAAATAATTACGCTTCTTTCGACAACGATTCCTTTTCTCTAGGGCAAAGTAGTCCGTATGTAAACGCTACAAATGACGTAAGAATTCGATATCAAGGATATTGGAATCAAAGCTCAACTTATCAGATACAAATCGATCGATTAGCTCTTGAATATAGTTATCTACCTCAAGGTAGTCCTTACGCCGACGTATCAAAAACCATTACTGATAGCTTCTTAGATAGATACGACTCGGGCTTTTCAAATTACCAAAAATTATACGAGATCACCATAGATTTCGATTATATATTTACTAAAGATTCGACTTTGTACGACGATTTCGCCCAATTTACTTTAGACGGTTCTGACTTTGCTTTGTCTAAAGACGGATATTCGCATCACTTCTCGGACTATTTTGAGTACGATTCAGCCAGCAGAAGCGGGTTCGACCTCATGTTTAACGTGTCAAACGGATTGTTGGAGATCGAAAACATGGAATACAATTTCCGGTTTAAGTCTCTCGACACCAGCGACCATATCCTCTTGCAACAAGACTTTACCGTAGAATTCACCGACGAAAACGAGCTCGAAGTCTTTAAAAACTTCCAAGACGCTAATTTCGTGATATACAATTCCTACAGCTTTACCACCAATAGCGACGGATTCACCTATTACAACACCAACGGTAGAACCGACAAGTTAGAAATTATTTATAAGATCAAAGCCGACGACCAATGGTATACCTCGATTTATTCCACTTCCCTTGCTGAATCAGGAGCGAAAAAGTTTAACGTATCGCAATTTATGGTAGACAATTTGTTAATACAATTCCAAGATTTCGAGGTAGAATACCTCCTTACTGGAAACAACTCCGATTTAACCATAAATTACCTTACCTTAAATTGCTCTACTGCCGCAAAGTACATCCAAGAATATTACAGAATTACCTACAACGTAATGGGACAAATATCTAATTGGATATCCTTTAATTCCAGCGCTTACACCAAGCTCGACGATTTCGGCGAATTACCGGCTAACTTTTCTGTCGAATACAAAGTGATCGATTTTGCCGGAAACGTAGGCACCGCTACTATTTACAACACTAACTACAAAAATGTTATGTATTCCCTCGAAAAATCCATTTCTTTGAGCGATAACGAGATCGATCTTAATAACCCTAACAATCGCGAAATTTCGTTCGAAAACACCGGACAATTCAACAACGTGAACCTATTAGACGTATACATCAACGGGTTTAGATATGGTACTGCAAGTCTCGATACTGGGTATTACAAGCTTAACTTTGGCACAGGAAATTCTAAAGAGACTTTACTCGCCTACTCGGACTCTTTAATGACCGATTACATTTATAGCAACGTGAACCCTCTTAACCACGTGAGCTGGGAAGTAAGAGAAGACGACTATTTTGCTGTGGTTAAGCACGTGTTAGTCGACGGTGAGATCGTAATTATTAATCCGCTCTCCTATAATCGAACTACTCAGCTTGATATTAACCACTTATACGATCGAGGATTTGGGTTAGAAAACCTTCTTCGGATAAGAAGAGCGTATTACATCAATTCTTCAAATGACGCTGTTTGTACCATGTCTTTTGGAATAGATTATTGGATCGAAAAAAGCGGCGAGATAAGTTTTCCAGAAACTTCTAAACTTCATTTGTTATACGCTAATCCTTCTGAAGTTAAGAACGGGCTAATTTATTTCGAACACGACGTATCTTTAATAGGCGATCAGTTAAGTCTAACTAACGCTGATGGGTTCTTTGTTAACTTTACCATGCCATCTGTGTATTACGATCACACTACAATTGAGAAATTGACCATTAATTTTAACGATTTGATGGGTAACTCCTTTTCAAAAGTCTATTTTGATTTAGATTTACGAGAATATTTCCTAGAGAATGTAAAAGATCAATACGAAGTTGACATATTTGGACTTGGTAAGATGATGACAATACCTCTTTATATCGATATGAACGACATTAGGCTGTCAAACCCTAATAAACCATTCACTCTAAGCTTTTTGGAGTCGATCTCGTTTGAGATTAAAGATTCTCCACGTTGGCCAGGGTCTTTTATTCAAGATATTGGAAATTATACTATTATGAACCTCCCATATCAAAGAATAAGTATTTCAGACATTAGGTTGTATAATTCAATTAGCGATTCCTTAGACGCTAACAACGACGGTTTCGTTTCTTCAACGGTTAAATTTGTCGCTCCTGACTATTACAATTGTTTTGGAGAAACCGAATTCAATATAAAAAGGCTTAACATTGAGTTTACCGATTTACAGATTTTTGCTTACAGAGAGTTAGTTGAAGCTGGCTCGGTCGTAGATGTTGAACATTCCGACCTTATCGAAATTAATTACCATTGGGGTGATACAATTTCCCAAGTTTTGTTAAACGACATATATACGCTTCCGGTTGAGCTGATTAACGGTAGTTCCGGGGATACATTGTCAATTGGAGGTGCTTATTGGATCACAAAGTACGAGATGGATTCGCTTTCTGGTTATATTAAATACTATTATTCGAGATTTGAAGTTCCAAAAGGTCTCGGGGAATACAACGTAAGTTTTAGTTCTAGAGGGACTCCATTATTTAACATTACTTTCTTAAGTGCTCCCTCCTTTACTCTCAACGTAACTCAAGAATCTTTATCTTCTACTACACCAATTTACCTTGAAAACGATCAATTTGAGGTTGAATACGGGGATCCGATAATCCTTAGCGGAGCGATATTAGATAACGACGAATACATCATAGAAGACGAGGTATATAGCTACAAATATCAAGAAGCTTTAGACGGGGAGACTTCCCACACTCTAAAGCTCGTCTCTCCATTTGGAGATAGCGATTTTATCGATACAAATAACTTTTCTATCTATTATATCAACGATAAACTGGAAGTTTTACCTTTATATACCACGCTTCACAACAAGAGATTTTTAAATGATACAATTTTAGCGTACGGAAAAGATCCCGTTATTAGCTACGTTGATAATGCCTTTATACTAAACATTTATTGGGAAAAGAGTTCTACCAGTTTTATTCGATACGACACAAATCTTTTAATATCTTATAAGGTGTTAATAGGTCAACCGCTTTCTCCGATTAGTTTTACTTCTTCCGATTCTTATGGCAACAATAAACAGCAAAACTTAATTGAGATTCCGTTTGCTAAATACGACATAATCACAAGATCGTGGAAGACTGAAGGAGATTTTGTTAACCGTTTCCCAATTAATAAACTTTTGTTATCAGAAGACGTTGAGAGCACCGGTGCTACCTTGGAAGGTCTTACTTTCTACGAAGGAGAAGAGATCACCACAGGAGTAATTGGTCTTGAAAACATATACGTAAACAAGAGTTACTCGAGCGAATTTAGACTACTCGATTCTTCTGAATATGATTGGTCTATCGATAGTACAGGCAAACTTGTTGTTTCAGGGCTAAACTATACTACTACTGGCGATGTATTCGATGTTAATTATTACGCGTGTTATCCAACGGAAATTCCTCACTCGTTGACTAAAGACGTTTCAAACGTAGATTATGTTAAGGTGAGAAACGGAACTGGGCACGAATATTTATTTGTTGAAAATATCGATTATAAGCTTTCTGAAGACGGTTATTCTATATTTTTCGTTGATTTATACAATACAATCCTAAAGAGTAATAATTTTACCATTTACGATACTTTTGAGATTGGATATCACTCTTCCTTAGCGAAAAAAATCGACCTATCCCAAAACATTTTGCTCTTGCTTCAAGACTCTGAAGGAAATAATATTCCTATTGACGGCATCCCTATAGACAGTTTGGGTATGTTTGATTACGAAGAAACCTTAAAAATTGACTCTCCGTTCTCTATTCCCGTGGGCGGTGGTAAAAAAATAGTTCACATGGAGTTAGCATATCTACCGCTTAACATTTATAATAAATCCTCGGATATCCTTAAAAACATAGATTATCTTGATGGTGATATTGGTAATATTTACGCGGTTAAAGAAAGCAATGCTTGGGCAAAACCTATAACTGTTATAACTATACCTGAAAAAGTTAAATTAAGTTTGGTAGAAAATCCTCTTGAAAACATAGTTATTAACCAAAAATTCTACGAAGAAAGAGAATATTATTTCAACTTAAACCCCGTCGAAGCCTTAGAAAAAGGCGAGGAATACACCAAAGTTATGATAGACGCCTTGGTTAAAGAAGATTACGAGTTTACTTTTAGATTATCTGATTTATTAGAAGATAAACCGATAAACAATTCAATTGTGTGGCTTCAAGTGGGATTTGTTCCAAAAACAAAAACTAAATTCGTAAACGAACGAGCTACGATCGATGATCTCGGTATTTCACCGTATTTTGAGTCTCTTGGAACCGAAGAAATAACTTTCTTAGGACCGGGAACAGGAACAGAAAAAATGTTTGGTAAACCTTTAACTTACGAGCTCGATTGGTATAACACTAATTTTAGCTCTTATGGGCCTCATATTTGGTCTTTTGCGAAGACAAACGAGTTTGGAGAAGCTAAATTTGATGTTTCGTTCGATCAAGATTATCTGAGCGACTTTAGTGATGTTTTTGGCAGTATCGAAGGATTTGACTCTATTGACGACGTAGTGCTTTACATAAGAGCATTTAGCAGCTACTTTAATTGGAGCGAGTTCGCTATAAACACGCCTAACCAATATTTGTGTTCCGAAAGCGGTAATATTTTCGACGGAAGCACGGCTTTAGATAATTACGACTTTACTAACCTTGCTTTACAAGATAGCACTTACGTAGAGGGGCTTATAACTCTTCACAAAAAGGACATAGCGTTAGGAATCAACGACTATTTCTCTTACAACTTACCCGACGCAGGTGTAGGTGGAAGCTACGATCCACTTACGATCCACTTATATGTAGCTGAAGCAACCCCAATACCTTCTATGATCGGAACAACTGTAGAATCGTTGACGAACATTTATACAAGTTCACAATTAGAGCCAACAGCGCATAATATATTAAACGACGATTACTCGTTTTACGCAAATATCGAATTCTATACACCATCTGGCTCTTTAGCCGAAACGATGTTTATGGAGATTAATCCCGAGTTTAATAGCGGAGTAATTACCATCGATAACGAAACGGTAATACAAATTTTATCCAAGTTAGGTCCTGGTATATCAACAATTAAAATCCAAGTGGCAGAATCCGAGTATTACAAGCCATCTCCATCAATAACCGTACCTCTTGAAGTACGACCTTCCAACTGGATAAAATACGGTCAGAAGAACACCATTATCGATTTGATCGATCCCTATATTAATGCTTGGGGAAACGCATTTAACGGAGAAGGATTTATGCCTTTTGAAAGCAATTATCCTCATTTGATCGGAACTATTTGGATTGAGCCAAACTTTGAAGGAACAGGAGAAGAAAAAGAACAATCGATTCAAGACTATGTTGAAATCGGATTAGATTGCATTACTGAAAGCAGCGTTCCAATTGACGAAGTTCCGGAGGGAGTATCATTTAAAGTAGACCCAATCAACACTCACATGGCGATTATTAAAGAATCGTTCCCATTAAGAGAAAATATTATGCTAAGACCCGGCAACAGAGAAGGTGTTATGATGTTCGATGTAGGATTAGGCCCAGAAGATGCTTTCATAATGGGTCTCGAATGCGAATTAAACTTAACTTTTAATATAAATTACAATAATTTCGATATCTATGAAGACGATAGACAAGTTGACATATACCTACTAGATTTACGATTAGAAGAAAACCCTTCGAGCAGCAGCAATAAAACTCTTTGGTCTGTGTATAACGACGAATTTAATTCCGATGGTACTGGATTCGGATTATCCAAAGACAACTCGATTCAGACCGAGACAGGAGTTGTGTCTTTAGGTGGTACTGAGAACGAGGTAGATTACGGTCTAGAAGTTGAGTTCACTTACAACCCCGAAGAGAGTATTTACACAATCGACTCTGAAAGCGAGTTATTTGACCTATTTAAGTTAGACGACATAACACCTTTAGAAGTGAGTTGGTTAAACGGTTCTGAAGAGATTACGCTTACAAAAGATACCGATTGGCAAATTGGATCGAGTTTATCTGAAATTGAATTTTTAGACAATTCGCTCCCTGATAATTATTCTGATTTCATAGTAGTATATAAGTTTGATTTTGATTTTGGAGCAAACAATTTTGCAAATATTACATTAGGTCCAAGAGGTGGAAATAACGCAAACGAGAGTTGGATATTGTTTTCTCTCCCAGATGGTTTCTTACCTCCTAGCGAAGATAGTTTATCGTTCATGTACACTCGATTTAACCAAACTTTCGTTGGAACAGGGTCGGCAACGCAATACACGCTCGAATACGGAGTTCAAGGAGCTACTGAATGGGACGACGATCTCTTTATTATCTATAACGAGGGTGAATTAGGATTACTCAGCAGAGACGCCCCAAGTGGAAGGCCTAGGGTCGAAATTAACAAACCTTTAGACGAGGTGTTTAACGTTAAATATGGTATTCGATCGGAATACCTGTTAGGATACGGGTTCCAGAAAGTAGGTGAAGTCTATAGCGACTCTGTTAGGTTAATGTATAACAACGAGTCATCCTCTCCAATAATAGATAGCGCTGGTCCTAAAAACACTCTTTCTTTAAGCGATCCTTCTTTGTACATCTCGTTAGACGACTCTTCTAAAGAGACAATATTAGAGCTTTACAACGTACCTTTGTTGTATTCTCCCGAAGTTAATTTCACCTTTGCGCTAGATCCAATTGTTATGGACTTAGTTGATACGTTCACTACTGAGATTGTAAACTCGCTTGAGATTACCTTCTATTACGTGGCAAGTGGAGGTTACGGTTCTTATTACACCGATACAATTTTGTTACCTTTAAACTATACGGAGCTTTCGTTAGATTTACAATCTGGAAGCTACTTCCTAAATTACAACAAAGACTTACAAGGGATATACGAAGCGTTTGGCACCGGTAATTTAGATGTCTACGTGGCTATATCGCAAGTAGGGAACGGTTCTAATTACATACCTTACGTAATCTTGGAAGAATTCGACTATTTATGCGACGAACATCTTCTGGAGATGTACGATCGTATGCCTTTAGACGGAGACGGCGATTTAGACGTGAAAGCGGTGATTAACACTCCACATTACGTTCAATTATTTTCAAAACCTTTTGTTGACGATATTTATGGCGGATCTCCGTTTGACTTACTTGATAACTCTCAAATAACCGTTGGTTTGGATGATATGGTCTACTCAAGTTTAGTATCTCTTCAAACAGACGGAGTCGGCGGGTATGCGTTTGAATACTTAGGTTCTCAAGAAACTCTTCCAATTAACGCTGAGAATTACTACCAGATTCCTAACTTAGGACTATTTACGGACGCCTACAACTTAGACGAAGTAGTTTATCAAGATGGTTACGTCGATCTATTCTACGGAAATGGCATTGAAGTAAGCGGAGCATACGATTTTGACTTGGCTATTAACATGGAATACGATTCATTAACAGTTGACGATTACGAAGCTACTATTAGTGGCGGAGTAGTAACCTCATGGGAAGATTATTACAATATAACCGATCAATTTTTAACAACGGACGAGATTGCGGTATCAGATACGGTATTATACCATCAATTATTCGACCTAACCTCTGATATCATAGAACTGGACGATCTTAACGAGATTTTGGGCAATATCACTGGAGCCTACTTTGGAGTAAAACTTCCAGACGATGTTTCAATTTCATACTTACGCACTATCGGTTCTCCATACACTTACGACCTATCGGTTCAAGGCTTCCCAATTGGTAGTTATATCGATGGCACATATTGCAAAGTAAAAACTTCAGGCACGACTCAAGATTTTGACCTTAGAGAAGATAGCGAAATTATGAACAGAACTACTTATTATTCGCTCGAATTTGCGTCAAATGGATCAAAATACATAGTTTTTACTAAATCGATCAACGATGTTTCAAATTTCGCAGTAAACGATAAAATTATGGTCGATTATTGGGCGTATTATACTTTTGTAGAAGGGTTTGATTACGAGATCGTGGAAGACCCTCTCGACCCATACACTTCAGTAATTGATTGGGCTTACCAGATTAGTGCAATAGACTCCTATACCATGCATCCAGATTTTATTATTAACTCCAGTTTTAGCGTTGACTTTTCCGCACTCGAATGGGAGGAGATCGACAATAATTACATTCACGATGGATCTGACGAATTTACTTTCCAACCTCATATAGACACTAATACCACCGTGCTTTATAGTGGAGATGTGACCGAAGATTTCTCTGTATTGAACATTGTCCCTGACAACCAATTCAACGAAACCGACTTATTTACAAATATTTATGTGGATATATGGGACGGAGAAAACGAAGATACGATTTTTACTTACGAATACTTGTATCAGCCATTAGGACACGGTTATATTATCCAAGATGTCAACGTTAGTTTCTATTTCACTATAAATTACACCGCAATTGAGGAATTCTTCCAACAATATTATCCTGATCACGTTCTTTTGGACGACTCTTACACGTATATTCAATTAGGGTATGAATCGACTCAGTTAAGGTATACAATGAGCAACACTCCGTTTAATTACGATTACGTCGGGTCCGAGCATACTACATATCACATAGTGCTCACGATAGGAGAAGACGCTCCAATCTATAGTTACCAATCGGCGTTCAACGATTACATTCTAAAGATAGAAAATAATTTCGTATACTTTAACGATAGCAGATTTGTCGACGATGGATATATTGCAAATAATACCAACATTAAGTTGGAATATAAATACAAGTTGCAACCAGGCTTGTTGGAACGAAAACACTTTCTATCTGTAATCTATCCGTGGAGCAACGCGTTTAATTCCATAGTAGACGACGCCATATCGGGCGATTCTGACATAACTTATAGAGAGAAATATAGAAAATTGTCTGGCTCTTCTATTATTTCTCCGTTCGAATATAGCTTGTCGATTAACGATACTTATAGATTGTATTTAAGCTATCGCTTGAATCAAAGAGAATACTTCGAAGAAAAGTTTGAAATTGACTACCGATCTGGTGAATTAGACTTTTATTATTTAAGCAACGCTTTTGATAACTACGTATCCGAATATTCGAAAGAGGAAGTAGTAGTATATTATTTTGACGAAAACAATCAAATGCAATTCTTAGATAGAGCTTCTTTCATTGTCGATAATGTTACTCACAAAATTACGTTAAAAGCGGATGGAAACCCTATAGTTTCTATCAATCCCATTGTAGAATTTTACGTTGGATTTAGCCCCGCAGTTAGCGACGAGAGGTTTAACGCGTACGAATATACCTACAATCCTTCTCTTGGTATGAACGATACTCTAGAATTAACTTATTGGAACGTTACGCACGGCGAAAGGTTTGACGTGATTCCTAACTTAAACGCTTACAATTATATAAACGAGCCCAGAACCACATTTACCAATTTTGTCTCTCACGCAACTCAAGTAGCGGCTTTCTTAGAAGAAGAAGAGACTTTAGTGTTCGATTTAGCGGGCGAAATTGGGTGGTACAACGACGCGCTCCTAGACGGCATACAGAACGGAGAGTATCTATCGATCTATTTCCACGCGTCGTTTGAGAATTACTATTGCTTGGAAGGGATATCCGTAGAACTTAACGATTCGACAGGCGTAATACCCGGTTTCACGCAATTCATCACTATCGAAGAACTCGTAATGTGGGATTTTGACATTAAAATCGATCTCCCCTTTGAACCAAATAACGACTTGCAAACGATAGCGATCACCCCAATATTTGCAGATTCTGACGAATATTCTGAAGATAATATTCTAGGTATTCCACATTTTGAACTATTAGAATGGGACGAAGACCTAGTGGAAGGGGATATAGACCGCTACATTCCTATTCAGTTGGAGACCGAATTGATTACCGATTCTCCTTCTTTAGAAATTGCCTACTTGTTCAACGAAAATCTGCAATATTTAGCTTTACCTGAAGGAGTAGAGTTTAACTGGAGCGTAGACGACGACTTTTTAGGCGAAGGTCACTACACGCTTAACATTCCAGAAATTTTTGTTAACCCAGACGATACTTCTCAAAACGCCACTTTCGAAGATGGAGATGTTATTTTGTTTAGATACAACATTCCCGCTCAAAAATTGGTAAAGATAGGAATAAAAGAGATTTACTTTAACAAAAAACCATATAATTACGATCAGTTATCCGTTCTTTCCGAATTTGTATTAGTAAACGCAAACGAAACGGATTCTGACTCTTATAATTACGACGAATTTACCGCTCCTTACAACTACAACGCGAGTTTACGGTTAACTCCTTTTGACGACGAGTTTACTTCTTCCTACAAGAGCGTGGCAATTGATTTGAACATTTCAAGTTTAGAAGCATTTGCTATCGACGGATTCGTTGACTTTTCACACATATTATTTTCAGCTCCAAATCCTAATTACGAATTAACTGTCAGCCAAGTAGTTATCGTTCAAGAATTAGAAGGACTTTCCGATTTTGTGGAATTTTTCGATAGCCGAGTTTGGCAATTTACTGAGTTCGAGAAAGTTACTTCTAGCCCCGTACCTGAAAAGGATAATTATAGTCTCGAACTACCAAACGATCCCATTTATTATCGAGACGCGGATGAAGGCAAGTGGTTAGAATTCATAAAGATTTACGACGAGAATTACAACTATTATTCCGCCGGAATTTCAGGAGACGAATATCAACTTCTTTGGTCCCCGGCAACCAAGAATTTCACTTGGAACCCTTCATTCGATAGATTCCAAGAATATTGGGGCATGCAGATAGAACTTCCGCAACTGATCCAATCAAATACAACTTTATACTTTGAATACTGCGCGAATGTTTCTTGGAGCAACGAAATCGATTTAGATTACGAGAACATTCATTTCGACTCTTTCGAATTGATATACAATTACGATTATTTACTCACGCCTCGGTTCGAAGACTGGTACGGAGAACTAATAGATAATAGTAACGACGGTTTCGATTACGAGATCGAACAATTCTATTCAGAAACTTTTGTTGTTTACACCGAAACTAACGAGTATTCGCACGCTTTTGAGACCGAGTACGATTTCGAAGATGATTTCTTAAACCTTACTTTGTATAGCATAGTAGGATTATACGCCAACTTTACGGAAAAGATAATAGACGACGATAACGTGAATTACGATGTAGTCTTTGACATACCAGCTAAAAACATTACAATTACTGATTTAATTTCAGGAGATGGATTATTAAACGAATTTGACGCCATTACGGTTGTTTTAAACTTTACTCACGGGCTCGACTCTACTAAGACCAAATTAAAATTTTCTGATTCCTTTAACCAGACCTATTTAGACGATATGGATGCTACTTTTTACGATTTTGTTTCAGGATCGTTTGAATACGCTACCAAATCAGGCGATTATTTATTTGTAGAGAGAGCGGAAACTATCGCTTCTGATAGCACCTCGTTTGTTTCAATTGATTACACCAGAAATTCTGATCTTAGCATAAACCTAAACTTAGATAAATACAATACATCGGCGTTATTTGACAATTTCGAATTGTATTTAGACCCATATAACGTAATATACGAAGCAGACGCAGACATGGATGGTAGAAGAGACTTTAAACACGAGATCGATATAGATAAAAACGGAAGGGTTGACGTTATTAAATTTGGAGTGGAGAGCGAGACCGATTCTAATGAGATTATCTGGCACACCGCAATCAACGACTTTTTAGGAGACGAAACTGAATACGATCTAAAGTCAAGACCAAGAGAGACCACAAAGTGGTTCGACCTGGACGACGCAATGTTCACCACCTCTACTTCGTTGTTTACCATCTTTTTTGCCGAGTTAGATTATTGGGGTAAAAAATACGTGGAACAGACTTACGCAACAGATCAATCTGTTGAGTCATCGTTTTATTCTATAATGGTTGACGACGATTACGATGGAACCGCCAACACCCAATATACTTACGAAAAATCGAATTTTGTTCAATATACATACGTAATCAACAACGAAACGACTATTTTGGCAGCGAAACCTCAGAACATGTTCACATACATATACGCTAGCATGGCAGAATGGATTGGGACTTTAGTTACCGGAGGGAGAGTCGATCCGATCTTTAACGAACAACTCACTCCGGAGATGATAGAAAGCGGCTCTTACCCGGGCGACTTCCATTGGCTCGCCCCAGACATAAGGGAAACCTTAACTCAGACATATAAGAAATATTCGATCGTGTCAACCAGACTCTATATAGAAAATTCCGTAAGCGAAAAAATAACCGTTAATAATTGGGAGAACGGAACCCTATTAGAAACTAGAATATACCAAGATTTGTTCAAAGACGATTCTATAGATTTGGGTATCGACCTTAGCCAGACCGTAACAAACTTAGAAACTGGGCAACAACAAGACATTCCTCTCGATTTCATTCCCGCAATCCAGACCGAACAAAATTCTTACGCCATATGGGACGATGATTCTAACGTGCCGGGTAAGTTTGAGTCTTTAACCTCAGTAGATTTAGAATCTTCATCTAGCGATAGTAGTAATTTATTCGAGCGAGATATACGCATAGTTATTCCTAGTAGAATTAACCCTTACAACGACTATAAAAAAAGCGTCTCGTTAAAAACATCTGGCACTTCCGACATGAGACTAAACATAACAGGAATACATATAACGCCCGCTGACGGTAAAGTTTATTATAGTTCTGATAAGGAATCTTTCAAACTTAATGGTGGAGATGCAGCCAAAACCGAAGGAAGTTATTTCTACTACGATAGCGATCAGAACGGGTTCATGGAAACAGTTTACGTCCTATCTCCTGTAAAGGGCGCTGGGGACGACGCTTATTACGAGGTGGTGGCTATTGGCTTTAATTACGACGGCAAGCACGATTTCGTGCCGTATTCTAAGACTGAAATTGGTTCGCCTATCGAAAATTTAAACGAATTTAAAGATGTTCTTTCCCACGAAGTCTATCAGACGGGAGGCAATATCTTTGTGTTCTCTAAATTAGCAAGTGATACCGATCGCTTGTTCCCACCAGAAGATAGAGACGGATACGAAGTTAAAGATAACATATTTGAGATAAGAAAATTAATTACGCAGAGCGCCCAAAACGCCAGATTTTCCGAGCTTTTCTACGAAACCCGCCATAGAGAATTTAATAGCCTTTGGGAAGTATTTGGTGAAAAATTTGAGCGCGATTTAAGCGAACAAGTAGCGATTTCTATAACTGCTGGAATAGCAGCAGCTATTGCGAGAGTTTTTACTTCAGATTTGGGAGCTATGGCCGTATATTTTGGCATATACACATCTCTTAGTTTGATTTCTAACGACGTGAAAGCACGCGAGGCGGAGGCGAAAATCAGATCTCAAACCTTTTACTCAGAAGACGCCGATAGCAACCAACCTAGATTTCTCAATAATAAATATCCTAAAGACGATATTTGGGGCGATAGCATGCCTGCTGCTCTGAGTGGACACCCTGGAACGTATTACGCTGAAGTTAGAGGAGGTCAAACGGGAAACGAATACTTAGGATACGTTGTTGCTGCACCCCCAAATGACGATCGGTGTTGGGGAGGTTCTAATAACTTCTTAGATTTTATCGGATCTAATTTCGACCTAGCTTGGACAGATACCTTACCGCAAGACGTTAATCCCGACATTATGACTGGGTTAGACTTCGATTATCACAACTTAGACTTTTTAATGGTTGCCAGCGAGCTTTACTCTTACAACGACCAAGAACATTACACCTACTTGGAAGGTCAAGAATTAGCCGATACAATGTTGGTATTAGAACCAGTTTACGAGGACTACGATTTTGAACAACTCCTGTCCTACGAGGACTACGAGCTTGAAGATTTTGTAAAACTTTATCTAACTGGTCCTGAAATTGTCTTAAGAATCATTCAAAACTACGATTCGTACAAGTTACGGCAAAACACTCTCGGCTACTTAGAACACGAAATTACCGAAGCAACTAACGGCTCTCTCAATTCAATAAGACCAATAATTTCGGACGAAGCACCTCAATATGTTTTTGCTCAAGAAGACGGAACTTCGCCTTTATCACCGCTTTTTAGCCCTCTTATAATAAGTTCCGCGAGATACGATCAACTGAGCGATTCTCGAAAGTTTGGTTATATTTTTGTAGATATTGCCTCTTCTGAGACGGCCAACACGAAAGGTATCGATTCAACCGACCTTCTAGACGAAGAAAGAGCGTTTTATTCCGCAAAAATACCGTTAGCCGACATGTATGGGGCGTTTAATTACCCAATCGAAAGCGTAATATTACACAAAGTGGTAGATAAAGAAATAACTTCCAGAACTCTTAACCCCTCTGATTACGAAGTTCCCGAAAAAGTGCAAAACCTTTACTTCACCCACCCAATAAAAGACCTTATGGGTGATGAAGACTACCTCGCACACTCAATGACAAAAACCTATAGCGAAGAAACCGAAGTGCATTACATATGCGAGATCAAATTTGCTAAAATTATACCTGACGACGGCAACCTTTCAGAAGAAAATCAGAGAAATTTATTGGCTCAAACCACCATGTATCCTATCTTAGATTATTTCGATCAGTATACCTTTGCCGCTACGACAGCTAAAATGATCGGAGAGATTGCTTACACCGAAATTATAACGGTTCAATCTACGTCGCGTTCAGCAATTATCGTAGCGATGGCAGGAGCTGCTGCCGCAACTCAAAAAAAGTTATCTGAAGAAGCGGTAGGGATGATCGCTCAAGTAGGGTCTTCGGTATGGTCCACTGCAGTATCCACTGCTCCATCGTCGATATTTTATAGTACTATAATCCAAATTGCTTCAGGAGCCACGAGAATCGTTGCCCAGACCGTAGCAGAGATGTTCGAAGAAATCATAGTTGACGGTTTCATCGAGACTTACTTCCAAAACTCTGCTCGAATGTTAGGCTGGACCGAAGGGGTCGGGAATTTGATTTCCACGCTTATGACCACGATTCGAGAAACCAACATGTTTGGTATTTTCAATCTAGGAGGGCAAGACACCAGCTCGCAAGGAGCCAACTCGCTCGACGTTAATTTAAACGCCCAGACCGAGCAAGAACTACAACACTCCTCGTTAACCGCAGAGCTATCCCAACTTATCGCGGAACGAGAGAACGACCAGTCGTTTACCTTAGAAGAATTTCTAAAAGAGAACAAAGAAGGCGTAAGGTCAATTATGTCCGAATTCGGCTTAGTTCCGAGCAGGCACGAGACCATACTGAAGATGGCAGGCATCATAAGTTCAGGCATTTTTGCCGGGCTTTCAATGTTAGTTCCGGGACTAAGTTTTGCGGGCTTTAGTTTGTACGGGTTTAGTCCCATGATTAAACATCTAGGAGGAAAAATCGGCGGACAAGGAACTGGGTCTACAACTACGATGCGCGCAGCCCTACAGAACGCTAGAAAGAGCGAGATATCGCAAGATATTGATGCGAAAATAATTAAACAGATGGAAGCAAAAAGCGGGCCCATCGACGCAATATTTAGGAGTAAGTCAGATCAAGCGGCAACTGTTAAATCAATAGGGAGTATTAGCCACACGGGAAGAGCGGTCGAATACTTGGTAGACACCAAAGCCAAAGACTTTGACCCAAACACCTACTATGCATTACAATCTCAAGCCCAAACTTTCTACGAACCATCTTTGATAGTTAAAAACTTAGAAGCTCAAATAGAAACGACTAAATACATAGCAAAAGCAATCGAGTCTTTAGGACTAATTAAACAGACTATTTCCGATATAGAAGAAAAGGTAGAGACTTCATCAGAAATTTCAAGCATAAATTTAGATACATCAGCTATAAAGAGTCCAATACCCATCGAAGACCCAATCACATGGCTTCTAGATGCAGATTACGAAGGGGACACTTACAAAAGAATTCTTTTACCCGGTCTACTTAAGATGACAGTTCCTGAGTTTAAACTTCTTGTAATGCAAGAATACGACGTTCAATATGCGATAGATATATTCTACGGTCCGATTAGCTACGTGGATCCAACGACTTACGATATCGAAATCGGCAGAAAAGTCGGCTCTTTAGATATCTACAGTGATACTACAATGGGAGAGATATTAGAAGAATTAAACATTGATCCAGAGAACCCTCTAGAACATTTCTTCGTAGTGCCTAATACTGAGAGCACCGAAAATAGGGAAAATCTAGAACAAATGGTAGATTCTCCAGCTTATACATTATTTAAAGATGTTTTAAGCAGGAATTTTGAAGGTCGTGATAACGTCATTAAAGCGTTCGGAACTCCAGAAAAAGTAGCGTTTCTTTCCAAATTTTACCAAGAAGTTATTGGTTACCTAAAAACGGCTATGATGGACAAATTCGGTATATCTGAACAAAATTTATTCAGCGAGTCAAGCGGTTTGATAAGGGGTTATGTAACACAAGATTTGCATGGTGACGAAGTGAAAGCAATTTGGGAAGAATCAGGAGCAACGACTGACGATAAAGCTCGATTCAACAAAAAAATAAAAGAATATATTGAAGACAGGTTTCTAAGTTACATAAAGGAAGATGGTTTCAAAAAGGGAGATTTTGACGTTTTAATAGAACATAGAATGGATGAGACGATATTATTATTCCTACTAAACGAAATGGATACCGAGGACACAACTCCTGAAGGTTTATATTCCAAGTTTAAAGAATTCTATTACGAATTCGACTCAATAGTAAGGGATTTGCACTCTGTAACTTACGATCTCACTAATCCAGCTGGCTTGAACCTATTTATGCAAAATTTCTTACAAACCTTTTACTCTACTGCGCTAAAAGGTAAACCCTCTCATTATACTAATGCAAAAACCTTTATTGGTGAAATTCCCGAAACTGGAGCTGTTAGACATGCTATTATCAAGCTTGCAAGAAGGTATGCTACGCACGGATTTCAAGATTTTGACATTGGTCACGATATGCAATACACAGCTCTAGGTCCTAAGGAAGATATCAACGATATCATAAGCGATTTAAAAGCGAAAAAAGAGATTGATAACTTTGGAATAGATATAACCACCAGTTTTACCCCATTATTAGTAAACCACCAAGACGTTCTTTATACTCTGTCCCCTAATTTTATCTCTAGTTTAGAAGTCAAAAATTCACGAAGAATTGATAGTATACATGCCATATACGATATAGGAATAGATGTTTTTAGAACGATCGACATCGATAAATATTTCTCGTTCGGTCTTGATAAAGTTCCTGTTAGATACGAGGACTTTTATTTACCTGTTTCTTCTGCGATGATACCTTCAATATTTTATAATATTTTTGGTACCCGCGATCCAAATAACATGAGGCATCTCGGTTTTAATGCTGATGGAACTATCACTAAAACGGGTGATCGAAAAGGAGATAGCGAATCATTATTCTTTCTACAAGTAACTAAAGCTCTTAATAATTTTATTAGCACACAATTCTCGGGACTAGATAAAAACGCTTTAAAATCAAATCTTAAAGAAGTTTTCGACTTTCTTTCTTTAGAAGAACCTTTAACATCGCCTAGTTTACCAATTTTCGGAAACTTTTTGGATTTCGCCCTTGATGAGCTTGAAGCGCTCCACAACAAGATTAGAGTGATAGCTTCCAGCGTCTTCGGTTCTAATAAAGCTTCCAAACTAACAACAGAATTCTACGAGGAAGCGTTATCTAAATTTTCAGATAATCTTGATAAACTAGTTCAAGACTCGGATAATGGAATTCGATTAATATGGCGCGAGACCTTACGATGTTTCCTTGATTCTGGAATAATTTTAAGACCCAATATGCTCCCTTCTAGAAGTACAGGTTTTTTCGTAATCGATAAAAACGGTAATAGACATTACAAAGGAGATCCAGAACTAGACTACAATTTCTTTATAAATCCCGGAGTAAACTTCGTTTTTGTTCACGATAAAGCTGGGAATAACGGTATTATGGCAGTAACTCTCGAAGATAATCTATTGCCCGATGGGATTTTAGAAGGATATCGAGATACTATTACTTCCGAAGTTATTGATGGAGTTTACATTTGCGACGAAGAAGGAACTTTCTTCCTTTCGCGCGTTGGATATGACAATCAAGAATTCTTTATCCGCGACGAGGAATGGTACAAAGCAGGAAACGCGATTTCTGGAGCAATTGAAAGCAACCAGCTTACCTATTGGAGGTCCGAAACTAAAATTACCGGAAACAGTATGACTTGCTTTTTACAGAAAACTTTTGCGACGGTAAACGCTATAGAAGCATATATTCCTCCAATTAACGCTAAATTGTCTGCGAGTAGTGGAATTTCAACTATTTCTCAAGAAAATAATTTAATTTTCAACCCATTAATTTCAGGAAAACTAATTACAACTGAAACTTTTGTTAAGACTTACATAAGTTTATTAGGCTTAAGAAATTTCTTTGGTTCTTCCTCTAGAGGGGCTTATGCTAATACATTCATAGCCGACAAATTACAACTATACAACTTAAAATTTGATCCGCTTATCGGTGAATCCCCTAACCCATCGACTCTAAGAAGCAAAAACGATTTTGAAGGTACGCTTAACGGCTTGTTTAAAACCGAAGCAGACGTCTTAAAATTTCTATTCCTCAAAAAAGATGCCAGCAATAATATAATTCCTATGCACGAGAGTGTCCTCACGGTAAAACAATGGTTTTCCTTTATATATGAAAAAATAGAGGCTTACAAAGAAGTTTCAGGAGCGGATAGGATTAACACGCTCATCGAAGAAGCAAAAACTTCTTTTACAGACAAATATGCTAACAATCCTTTTGACATTAATGCAGGAAAAGAAAAATTATTTTCAACTTCTACGGAGTTAAAAGCTGGTAAAATAGCTTTTGATACTATTTCTCAGCTCGTAGGTCATTTCACCTTAAGACTACTTTTCATGCGAATGATCAACTTCTATGGAAGTCCCAAGTCTTACAAGATTGATATAATAAGTAGCCCTAGCAAGGATGATATTGACACATATCTCAGACATTTCTCAATAACGCTTTCAACGCACACAAAGTTCGATAAATTTTACAAACTTTCGCTATTCTTTTTAGATTCGTATATAAGCCTACCCGTCACCGAAGATATCAATAAGGAGGATGCAGTTGTGCGTTTTGGATATTCTCCTATATCATTTGTGGACGAATCGTTTACCGTCAATAGTTTAAAGGATTTTGATAGAACAATTTCTTCGCAATTTAGAAGTATTTATGAAAATTACATAACAAGTCGATTTCAAGGATCGCTTGCAAACAGAAAGATACGACTATTTGTTGATTCAGGGCAAGAAATATTAAAAGTTTTAAAACCAGTATTAAAGATAAAGGTTGACACTTTAGGTTTAACTAAAGCCGAAAAAGTAGAACTTTACAATAGACTTGTTATCGCAGCCGAAAGGGAGATTCTAGATTATACAAGACCTACAATAACTCATGATTCTGTAGATTATTGGAACATTCGTTACCAGATAGAGAATCTAATTATCGGAGACAAGTTCAAAGAAAATATTAATTTTTACCAAGTTGAATTTAATGGAAATCCGTTTGTATTAAAGTTATCAAAAGACGATTTCAACGGGAAAAACATAATAATTTTCAAAACTTTCATTAAAAAGTCAAGAGTTCGTTTTAGTTCTCAAGATTTTGATTACGAAGGATATAATTATAGGATTATCAAAGAGAAAGCACAAATTCTTAGGGAAGCAATCGTAAGCGCTTTAGGAGGAGAGATCGGGAAAGTGAAGGTTTATCCTCTTTACAGGCCGAATCAAAAAGTAGGCTATCAATTTTTGTTAAAAAATACAATTTTACCAGATGTCATTCCAACTGAAAGACATACTATTTCTGATAGTACAAAGAAAGACGCCAGATGTTTTGACATCGATTTAGAAGATCCCAACCTTCAATATAAATTAGAGCACATTGCAAAACTTTCGCTTAGTTATATAAAATCTTCTCGTAGTGCCTCTTTCACAAGAGATTTTATGTTTTTAATTCTAAAAGATGATTTAAAAATGAATGGAGAAAGTAAACCAGCTTACGAATACAATCGCATGATTGGAGCTTTTGATCGACATCAATTTTATAGTCCAGACGAGATTCTCTCCACTGGTTCAAAGACAAAATTTTTCGCACCTTTAGAAATTACTGGTTTCGAATCTGGAATGACAATTAATCCCGAAATAATTAAACGATGGAATAAAGCAAACAGATTTTTAACTCTTCCGACAGCTGTGGTGTTCCGCGATTGGCAAAACTGGTGGTCTCGATAATTTTTTTTTCTATTTTCCAGACTTTATTTATATTTCATTTGTATTTATTGTAAATAACCCTTTCGTCATTATAGAAGTTTAAGAACAATCTAACTTGTTGTTTTCCAGTGCTAAGACTTTTAGCGATTTCATTTCTTTTATAGATTTCGGTAATCTAGTTAGATGGTTATTATTTAATGCTAGAACTTCTAAGTTCTTTAACTTTTTTATTGATTCAGGAATACATGTAAGCTTGTTTATGCTTAGCCCTAGTCGCTTAAGGTTAAATAATTCCGTTACGATCTCAGGGAAGATTTTAAAATTGTTGACGCCTAAATAAAGTAATTCGAGAGATTTTAAAGAAGATATTTCGCGAGGAAGAGTTTCCAACTGGTTACCGCTTAGGTTTAACTCTCGAAGGTTTTTTAGCTGCCCAATCTCTTTTGGGACATACAAAAATACATTCTCGTCTAAATAGAGCTTCCTTAAAGATGTTAATCTTGTTATTTCTAAAGGAAAACGTGTTAAATGGCAATGCCTTAACTCCAATCCAATTAACTTATTTTTTTCAAATTCAATCGCAAATTGCGGATTGCCGTATTGGTTATCGAACCATAATTCTTCTTCGATTTTTACTTCAGCTTTGGAAAGTATTTGCAATTTATTTAAAATTAAGACTTCCTCATTTTCTAAAAATGTTTCAATTAACTTTTCTTTTACATATTTTCTTACATAACCATTTCCAATTAGATATCGGACAATAATTGGATGACCGCTTTCAAACCTTTTTACGATTTCTTCTTCAAATACTGCTTTTGCTACTTGATCTCCAACGTCAGTTAAAGCCTTTAACATAGGAAACGCTAAAGTTCTATGCAATAGTCGCGTATCGTAATTAAACTCGTACCACGCTTGAAGGTTAGAACAGTGTGCCCAAAACTCTTCTTCTGGTAGTATTTCAAATTCTTCTAAAGCTCTTTCTTCTAACGATTGATCCAATAGTCTTTCTGCCTCGTCAATAGACATAATATCTTCAAAATTTTCAATATTATTCTCGTCTATATAAATTAATAGAAATTTACAGTGTCTAAACAGTTTGTCTTTTATATAAATATTGGTCTTACCGTTTTCTAGTCGTAATTTTAAAAATTCATTTATTTGAAATTCTTTCATAAAACTTTAAGTCTCAATTTTATATCCTATTAATTTAACGAAAACGGGCTTATATAAACTTTTAGAGATAAACAAATTTTTAAACCAATTAGATAATGACTCCCCATTAATTAAAAAGAAATGTATTTCACTTTTTTCTTACTATTTTGTTGTTTGATTAATTCTGCTTAATAAAGGAAAGGTTAGAAGGGTAACGCGTTGAAAATTGGTATCCTTTGTTGATAAATTCACGATAAAAAACAATTTTTATTGTTATTTTTTTCTTTTTGACACAAGTAAAACTTGAAGAAAAGCTTGGTTTTAAATCAATATCATAATCAAATAGGTTTGGGAATTTTAGAAGAATTAAAGAATTTTTGATGAGATTTAAAAATTATTATACTATATACTTTATTATATTGTTAAGACATTATTTAATTATCATTGTAATTGGGGAGAGTTTATCTGGAACCAGATAAGGAAACTTTGATAAAACTGGTTAAACAAGGCATTGAAATGTTAGCAGAAAGGAACATTAGTAGCATTCTAGTCCTATCATCATATAAAATAAATTCAGTGTTAAAGGATAACTATGGCGTGAATATTAAGGTTGATAGAATTGGAAGAATTCTCTCAAGCGTAGCTAAAAATAATAAACTCAAGAGGCTAGGAACTCAGATCCCAAAATACCAATTGCAAATATCGAAAGTTGGAAGACTTCGGTATCCCGAATTGTTGTCTTCGTAAAGTGAGATAAATATTTCACAAAATCTATTTATATAATCTATCTGCTTGAAATTTATAAAAAAAGTAAAAATCCTACTATTTCTTAATATTTCGGAAGTCAGGAATTATTTTTTGTAATCTATCAATTAACTTTTCAAGTTCGACAAAATCGCTATTAAAGCTATCTAATTCTGAAATTAAATTATCGAAATTGGTAGTAATGGTTATTTCAAAGGGATGATTGATAGCACTTATTCCTTTTAACATGTCGATAGAGAGACTTTCTATTAGATTCGTTAAATTTGAGATTTGGTTTCCTGATGATTCAATTTTCTCTCTTGTGTTTGTATCTAATTTGGTTAATTCGTATAGTTTATTGATGGATTCATCGAGATTATTTTTTATAGAATTAGCGATATCACTGATACTACGCTCTAAAGACTCATTAATTTCACTTTTTAAGATTTCACTGATCTCTTGTGTATTCGATTTTAATTCTTCTTGCCCCTCAAGACGTTTTCTTATGTATCCCTCAACTTTTTCCTTATATTCATCTATCCTTTCTTTAAATTTTAGATCAATCCATTGTTCTACTTTTTCGAAACCACTATTAATCGCAGAATCCATTTCTGAAAGGGAGTCATTTATTTTATGAAGACCTATTAAAGCTCCATCATTAAAATCTGTAGACCATAATTCTAATTCAGATTTGTAATTGGTTAAGACTAAGCTAGATAAATTCTGTAGTCCTTTTTTAAACCCGTCTATAACCGGATTAATGTTAGGGTATTTTATGTCGATTTTCGTATCAGTTTGACCTATTGATGTTGGAATTTCTTGAAGATCACCTGGAATTCCTTCAATCATCTCAAATTTCTCGGGTATTATATTTGGATCCTTCGCTTGACCATATTCCACAAGCTCTCGAACCCAATTGAAGAAATCTAGGGATTTTGGTGGCTCGATTTCGTTTTTTACTCTAACTATTCCACTTTTTTCTCCTAATTTGTGATTTTTTAATTGGAATACTTCTAATCCTAAATGATCGGCTTTTTTAAGTTGAGAGGGATCAAATACAATTCCAAATGCTAAGGGGTTCTGTTCATTTTGAAAATATAAATGGTTCTTTTTATCAACATCTGAAAAGAAAAATGAATCGCTGTTAGGGTGTGAATGATACCAACCCACAACGGAATAGGTCTCCTCTTTAACTTCTTCTTTTAGCTGCTCAAGTGATTTATGAATCTTTTCTGAAAATCCTAATTCAACTTGGTCTCCGTGCGTAATAGGAATGGCTTTGATCACGTCAATGTCATCGCTGTCAGGTTTTTTGATACCCAAACAAAATCCTATAACCTGTTCATTATCAAACATAACGTTTGCAAATCGTAACGCATGAGTAAGAATATCTTTATACACACTCATTCGTATGAACACTTTACCATTTTCTCTGGTTTCAACTGTGCTCTCATTCATCTCTATTCATTACCTCCTTGTTCGAGTTCTTTGATTTTTAATAGTAATTCTTTTTTTTCAGATTCCAATTTTTCAATTTTTTCAAAGATAGGTGCTTTTGTTCCTTCTAAAATTAAAACTGCAGCTTTTAAGTTTGTCACAAACTTTTGAGAATTTTTTTGTAGGTCGCTAATTGAATTTTTCATTAAACCATACTTCTTCGAAGTAATATCTGAAGTTTCTTTTTGCATATTTTTTATCTTGTCGAGTGTCGAATCTTTTATCGAGGCTATTTTATCCGATAATGTATTTAATGAATTCTCTAATATTTCGAGATTCTCGAGATTTTTAGTTAAATTCCCATTGAGGTTCATTATTTTACTGTTCCATTCGTCGTAATCTTTTGAGAAATCATTTTTCAATGCTTCAAATTTCTCTTTAAAAGAAATTTTTAGTTTCTCTTGAACAAATTCCTTTATCTCTCTCAAGATTTTTCCTATTTCGTCATGGTATTCATCGATTTGGTCTAAAAAGTCGTCAACATAGCCTTCTGCGCTAAATAATTCAGAATTTAAATCGTCCTTGTATTTCCTCTGGATTTTATTAATTCCAGCGTTCACTAAATTTTTTAATTGAGATAAATTATTCCTCATTTCGATGTTGTTATTCTCAATTTCTCCTGAAATGTTTTTAGCTATCGAATTTAAATAGGAAATTAAGGGTGATAAAGATAAATCTACAAAGTTAGCAAGACCAATTTGAACGGATTCAATAATTTTTTGTTGATCTATTTCAGGTTGCTTAAACCTTAATTGACTCAATTCAGGGACTTGAACATCGCCAAAAATATCCGCTGTTTCGTTTTCTTCCATAATCGGGGGTTTATTTGTATACACACCATTAATCAGTTCTACAAGCTTAAAATAATAATCCACATCATTAGGTGGTTCAACAATTGCTTTCACTTCGTGAACATTCGAACTCCTAATGTCTGTAGGATTCGTTAATCTAAGTGCTCTAAATCCCGGGTCATCAGAGCTTTCCAAATATGCGTGGTCAAAAACTAGTGCTATACCACTTGGATTCAATTCATTTTGCCAGCCGAATTGATTTTTTACATCCGTAGGAGAAAAGAATATTTTGTGCTGGAAAAGATTAGGATGACTATGATACCATCCTACCATAAACCAGTTTTTTTCTAAATACATCGAATTAGCTTTTTCAAAGAAAATATAATCATTTATTGAAAATTCGACTTCTACACTACTTCCGTGAGAGATAGGTACGGAATCTTCAATTACGACGTTTTTAAACTTCTTATCTTCGCCCTCTTCGTGATGTCCAATGAGTACTCCCATCACTTCGATACACTGATTATGATTTCTCGCTTTGTTCCCAAAGCGTAATACGTGTAGCACCATTTTGTAATAAGCAAGTGGTTTTATCTTTACAACACTACTATCTACATCTTTTCCCAATTTTTATCACTTCAGCTTTTAAGAACTTAATGAATTTATTCTACAATATATTTGTTTTTAACAATTATAATTTTGAGCAGTTAATATAAATGTATAGTGGATGATAATTTATTCTTCTTTTTCATTTATATCTTTTTTTAGATACTTAATTTTTAAAACAATCTTAGTCAACACCTAATTAAAAATAAGAATACTACATCTTTTTGTAAGAACGGTTGAAAGGATTTTATAGAAGAAAAGATTTAGTTTAATGGGGTAGTGGTTTCCCGCAATAAGGACAGAATTTCCAGCCAATATCTTTCCCACAACTAGGACAAAAAGTGGAAGTCCCGGTACTAGGGCTATCAGGTGAGGTAGGACCTCCGCCCGCTCCTTTTGGGATTGAAGGTAAACTTCTTGCAGTTTTTAGAGTCGATGGTTCTTGTTGACCCTCCTTGGCTTTTTTTTCCTCCTTAATATACTTCATTCTCTCTTGAAATGCCTGGCGTTTTTCGTCTTCTAATTCTTGATTTGATTTCATACCCTCTTCTTTTACCCATCCCGTAGCTGCTGGTCTCTTTATTTCGCTTTCTGGAACTTTATCTAATTCAACTTCTTTAGCTTCAGAAATCGGAGCTGCAACTTTTTTTTCTTCGCTCCTGGTAATAGCTTGCTTAGTTAATGCGTGCACAGTCTTCATAATTTGGTGAGGATTTATATTAGGAATTGCTACTGTTCTCAGCACCCATCCAACCATGATATTTTGGTTAGGAAAACCAGAAGCGCTCATATCTTCCTCTTTGAAAACATAGGAATCAATAATATCATTTCTGCCTTTCAGTAAACGGATGGCCCATTTATCGTTTATAAGTCCTAATTGAATTCTATACGAAGTTCCAGAAATTCCTAGTTGACTACTAAGAGGTTCGAATCCTTTTTCTGAAATAATTACACCAGCTCAATTTAATTGTGATATCTAACATTCTTATAAGATTTAGATGAGACTTTGGTTTGCTATTCATAATAAATTGTTTTTATACCCCTATAAATTAATTTATTATTTTAAATAGATATTTATTTCAAATGTTGTTGAATTTATATCTTTTACTATATTATAACATATTTCGATGTTATAATTTCATTAATTATTTTTAAGGTTAGGAAAAGAAGGTGTTGAGCTGTTTACAAGATAAAGAGAGGATTATTTAGAATCTCTACAAATAAAAGGATTGTCTGAGAAATAACGAAGTGAGAAAAATTATTAAATTCACCTAAGGGAATTTAAATCTGGTCACTTATAATAACCAGATATCTTAAACAAAAAACTGCTTTCCCCTAATCTGTGCTTATATACTTTAAAAATTTCATGGACTTTATTTTTAAAATACTCATTCTTATTATAATATAATTTATCAATGAGAATAGTCGTCCAATAACTAATATCAAGGTATTTCTTATTAAATGAATCTCCAAACAAGACCAATAGATCGAATAACCTTATTTTTGGGTGTTCTATGAGAAAAAAAATATCATCATCACAAAGATCGTATTTCTCTCTATCATATGTTAAAATTTCATCCAGAACGGATTCATTAATTTCTTTATCTAATAAATTTTCTTTAATGGTTTCAAGCAACAATGAAATTTGTTCATAATTTAAAAACGAAAAATATTGGTTAAACACCAAAAAAATAATAACTGAAATGTTTTGAGTCTCTTCAACCTTTTTAAAAATCTCTTCTCTAAATACCTTTCTTGCCGTTTTATCCCCCAAAAGCATTAAATCCTTCAGTAAAGGAAAGGCTAGAGAGTAATGAAGTAACCGAGAATCATATCCACTTTCGACCCACGCTTGAAGATTCGAACAATGCCCCCAAAACTCATCACGGGCGGAGATATAAAAACGAGAATCTTGCACAATTTCCCCTAAACTCTCGATATAGTCAAGATTATCTAAGGTTTTGATCTGATCTGAAGATAAATTTATAACTAACTTCTTGCACTGTGAAAAAAGAACATTGTTCAAGTAAATATTAGTTCTTTTGTTTTCTAACCGTAAAGAAATTAATTTATTTATCTTATATTCATCCATTTTTCTTAAAAAAATAATAAAAAAAAGATTATTTAAAGATTTAGATTGTTTGATAATGCTAAAGCTCGCAATCTATTAAAATTATACCCTAAAGTACGAAGTAAACATTTATCTGAAAGCTTCTTGATTGTCGACTCAGAATAACCTAAACCTCCCAATGCAACTAACAAAGAATATGCATTATATTCATATGGAGAACTTCTTATTAATGATAATGCCAATGTTAAATAATAATGCTTATCTGGTCGGGAAGAGACCAATGCCTTAAAAGTCTCACGATCTTCTTCGAACCTAGTTGGCAGAATATTTTCAATAATTAAATCCTTTAATTCAGTAAAAGTTAATCCTCTAAATCTCGTCTTAATAACACCACTATAATCCCTTCTAAGGGATAAATCACTATACTCCTCTCCAAATCCTAGCTTAATGAGGAAGTCATAGCAAGTGATAGAATACCCTTCTTTTCTAAGAATGTCAACAGCTCTTCCCCAGTAAATAGAATCAGGATAATATCTATCATTAAGTTCATTGAGAGAAATACCTTGTCTAACATTGAATTTTGTCAAAGTTTTAACATCTGTAAACCCCGGAAGAATTGGAAGCAGATCTCGATTGTGGACTCTATGGTTAATACTAGATATAAATCTTTCAACTCGTGCTTTAATAACCAAACCTCTATAATCTCCAATGTGAGCTAATGGGATATCAATTTCAAATTCTTCTTCTACTTTCTCCTTTAATAGTTGAGAGACTAATTTTTTATTTATTCCAGACAAACCTGGATCGATCTTTTTTGCTGAAAGGTCTAAAATTCTCACTATCTCGTATAATTGGTATCCTTTCTCAAAGTAGTTATAGATTAGCTCTTTTTGATAACCTCTTAGTATTTTCTTAAATGTCTTCTGTTCTGGGTATTGTTCTTCTAAGTTTCGATCCAGTAAAGTGCGTGAAAATTTTGACTTGAACGATTCTTGAACTAACTCTATGTATAATTGCTTTCCAAAGGCTAAACAAGCAATCTTTTTAAAATTATTATGTAAGTCTATAAATGGAATTATGGTACCTGATTTAGATCCAATCCTTCCTCCCATATGGATGTTGGCACCAAATTCTTGGTATTGCGAATGAAACAAACCTATCCAAG
The DNA here is from genome assembly GCA_030599585.1 of Promethearchaeota archaeon. Classification (GTDB taxonomy): domain Archaea; phylum Asgardarchaeota; class Lokiarchaeia; order Sigyniarchaeales; family SOKP01; genus SOKP01. The sequence goes on from JAUVNS010000018.1 coordinate 59,008, forward strand.
CTATCTCAGCAAAATCAGCTAATTCACGAGTTCTTGCTTCAGCTATTCTAAGTGCCTCTTTACGTTCCACACTATCAACAATTCTATTAATCTCGTTCATGTCCCCTTGAAAAGTAATAACTTGCAGTATCTCAAATCTAAACACCTTTTTAGCTTCTTCAATGTTCTCAGTATATTCACTAATTAGCTGCTCAATATAAGAACGTGGATTCGTAAAAGCCCGTTCTAAGTGTTCCTCGTATCTTAGTATTGGAGAAACTCTTCCAGTCTCCCCAACATACATCAGATCTGGAAAAGGAATGAAATCTGAACCTTGTGTATCTGTAAGTTTCTTATTGTACTTATTCCAATAGATTCTATAAATATATCTTGTGCCTGCGGAATAATCTTCGTGCAAATTCCGAATGGCTTTCATCTTCTTTAGCAATATTGTATTTTCTAAATTATGATCAATTATATGCCCACAATGCTTACATTTGTAACGAATGGTATCTTTGTCATTAATCAATCGAACTAAAGACTTAGTCTTACCTTCAAACTCGAAATTGTGTCTTACGAATTGTTTATGTTCTTTGTTATCATATCTACAAGCTCCTATCTCAGCATAGTAATGGCTTACTCTCTTTGATGGTTGTTTTAAAAGACTTGACGGTTTTGTACGAACCATTCCAAACATCGACAACCCGGAAAATGTTAATCCACAGAAGAAACCGAGCGGACCTAAAGAAAGCGTAAGGAAAGTCGTCATAGTTCCAAAAGTTGCTATCCCAACGCCAATCCCAAGATTTTTAACGATAAATTCTTTAGTGTTTTGGATACCATCTCCAACTTTTCCAGCAATTCCAGAGATAGCAACTTTAACGGGGTTAAATATTTTGCTAAACACTTTTTTAACCGAAATATCTTCAGTGAGACAATACGTTGCAATCGTTGTAAATGCTAGAGCGCCAAAAGGTCCGAGGAGGAACGAGGCAGCAAAACCTGTTGCCAACGAGACAAAACTAAGAATTTTGTTTGCCCCTCTAAGGATCGCCATTTGGCTTTCTTTAGCCGTTTGCTGAGAGTCGAAATTGCTAGAGTAATCGTTAAATTCGTTAATAAATTCTTGAATCGTCGGTCTCTTATCTTTAGAGAAGTAATTCGTATCGAGAATTTCTGATAACGACTGCTGTTGAGTCTGTTCAGAGCTAAACATTGTCGAAAGCGGTCCGCTGATCGCCTCTCTACCGCTCTCTGCGATGGAACTAAGGACCATCTGCATGATAGCGTCTCCGCCTGCTCGTCGCACTAATCCCGAGACCGTGCTTTCGATCCAAGGGTCTAAAAGGAGTTCTTGTCCCATTTCCTTCGTCACGGCTCCGATAACGGTAGCAACGCTAAAACTCTTAGCCGCACCTAAAAACGTCTCCAATAACCTTCCAAGCACTTTGCTCGATACTTCGCTCGCTGAGTCTTTAAGAGAATTTACGATGGATCCCATACCAGCAGAAAAGCCCATAGTGAGCGCGGTAGAAATCGCGGTAACTATTGCCGTGTAAATTAATTCGTGGAATCCCATCTGAGTTTGTGTTGCAAGGTTAAATTGGTAGTTGTATTCGAGGATGGCAGCTTCGATGGCTTGAGCAGTCGCAATTTTATTTACTTGCTCTGAAGTGAGGTCTCGAACGTCCGAGATCGAGCGGTATTTCTCCACTTTTATCTCGAAAAGTATTTTTGGTTGAGAAACTGAATAAGTTAATTTATCTTCGTCTAATTCTTCTTCTTTTGTAGCGTACGAATTTAGTATGGTAGAAAGCGTTTGAACCGAACCAATAGTAATAATTCCAGTGCTCAAATCGACATCAAATTCTCCATTTTCTAAAGTGACCAGATGGGAGTTAGCGGTTTGCGTACCAGCCCCGAATGTATTGGGCGTCACGCTCCAAACCACGTAGGCGTCGATCGATACGATATCCGCTTGGAGGTTTGATTCCGTGTCAAATAGCTGGATTTCGATGGAAGTAATTTCTTCGGGATTTTCAATTTCCATTATCTTGTAAATAGAACCGTATTGGTCCGCTGCCGAGGAGTCGTCCGATACAAAAACGGGATACTCGGTGTAAAATTCAGGAGCGGGGATTCCGCCCATGGAATCGATAAAGCTATACCTTGGAGCAAACCTATCGCGTTCGGAGTCGTAGTCTATTGTAGGGATGATGGTGTCGAGGTATGTGTCTCTGTTATCTGCCGTATCTTCTTGGATCTGGTTCTCTATGTAATACACGGAACTCTTTGCGTGGTTAAATTCGGGAATTCCAATATTGTCCACAAGCGGGTTAATTGCTCCAGTCGATTGGAGGTATCCTACAACGAGATAGTCGTCAAAATCGGAGTATCCCGCCAAGTTCCGAGTGGATAGCCAATAATCTAATTTTGGATACGAGTAAGATGTTGTAAGCGAGGACGCTTTAGATTCTTCGAAATTAAACTCTCGAACGATAATATCGGCGCTATAGGAAAATTCTTTTGTGTCTCCATACACGGGGGCGTACACTCCACCAAACGAACCAAATATAGTTATTGGCATAACATCTCCGTACATGTCGTCGAACCAGAACTTATCTCCTAACACTTTCTCGCCAGAAGAACCGTCTAAGCGGAAAGTTCGGTGAGCAAAGTAATTCTCTTGTTCTAGAATTTTTGCTGTTTGGAAAAGAATTGACACTCCAAGATATCCTAACATAAAACCGAATGGTCCTTTATCTAAGAGAGCAGAGCCCAACAATCCTGCTGTTGTCGCAAGGAATTGTTGGAATACGTCTAACACTAGAGTACCTAAATCGGTCTGCTCTTCGAACTGATTTGTCGCCATCTCTTCTGCCATCTCGATCAGATCGCTGCTTTCTTGCGTAAACACCATTTTACTTATGTCAAAAAGCACGTCGCTAAAGGTAGGCTCGTTAAACGTTCCCACTTCTTTATCAGTTTCTCTAAAGTGAATGTCTTATGAAGATCGTTTTCGGTTTTTGATCCCAATGTATTTCGGTAAGAATACCGATGGTTTTATTCTCCTTCTTGATATATCAATGATACCTGCTTACAAAAAGGCAATTTATTGGTTGTCTATAATTAAGAAAAAAAATATAAACAAACCTGTTTTACTAATATTATTTTCGTTAAATGAAGAAAATGTCCACTCTCATTTACTAAATGAATTAAGCCGTGAACAAAATGTAATACTTATTAAAAATCCAATAAAAACTGAATTAGATATTCTTAATATTTTAAAATATCTTTCTTGTATAATATTTGACTTCCAAATTCCTGATTCTATTCTTGCCAGACTTGACATAATATCAGATAATTATACAAATAAAGCTTTTAAAATCTCTAATGAAGAAGTAACTCAATTAGAAGAAGGACCTATATCTATGACAAATTTCCATTTTATTTACAAAGAACTCTTAACTAACATTAAAGAAATAATTCAAGAGCCAACTGTTAATAAACTCCTGCCTCAATTTGAGCAATTAGAACAGCATATTGAAAAACAAGAAATGCGAGTCAATTCTATGAAAGGTAAATTACTAGAAATGAATGTACGCTTACTCTATGAGAGAGAATATGGTTACGAAATGGATTTTACTGGAAAAAATTTTATGTGCGAAGAGAATGAAATTGAAGTTCTATACGATAACAAATGTATAAAAAAACATAGCACAAAAGATATAGAAATTGATGTATTTGGAAAAAAAATCAAAAATGTAAATGATCTCACATACTTAATTGGGGAATGTAAAGATAGAAGAAAAAAAATTACTTTGAAAGAAATAAAATGCTTTATTATTAAAGCGGTTATTATCGCTAAGTTCTATTTATATACTCATAGCAGAGAGAAGATGTCTATACCAAAATTTCATTTATTAATCGTTTCTTACCATGGATTTCCTGAAAAAACAATAATATATGAAATACTTAACAAATATTGGAAGCCTAATCTATCGAAAAAGCGGTTAATTAATGAAAATATTGACCTACTAGAAGAAAAGAAATTTATTCATTTACTGAAAAAAAATAATATTTCTATTAAAGAATATAGTAATTAGTTTTGTTTATAAAAACCTTTTAATACTAATTCTTTGAATAAATACAAAGCTTTGGCGTAAGACTAATTTGGGAAAGTGAAAAGGTTTTTATAGATGTAAATAAGATAGTTTGTAAGGAAAGATAAAAATAGTAATAAAATTTCGTCTGGTTCTGGAAAGATTTGATCAGACTGAACAAATATAAGAAATAAAATAGGATGTATATCAACCATGACTTCTGCCCCGCCCTGGATTTTTGTCTTTTGGTAGTGTGTAATACACACTCATTTCGCCCTCCTCCCCCTATTTTATTTCTGACCTTCTTATTAGGTCTTGGTGGCAGGAGTCGTTCTATTAAGTAAATAATATGGTTAACTATACTGGAATTAATTTGGTTAGAGAATAAATATGTCGATGTATGACTTGCGAACTATTAAAAAAACAATTAAAGAATATACGGGGGAAGATGAAGATAAATCTTATACCCCGTTTCATAAACTACAATTTGAGCTAACGAGAAAAGAATTTATGAGTTTATTTCCCTTTGAAATAGCAATTTTACACGATATTGAAGTGCTTATAAGCGAAGCTAGCGATGAAAATTACCACTTTCATGTATTTTTCCCAAAGTCCTCGACTCGAGACTTTAGAAATGATAATAAACTGTGGTTCGTTATAAAGCGTAATAAAATAACGGGGGTGGTATTTAACGGGTGTAGCTATATAAAAAAAGAAGTTTGGGTTAAAGTTTTTAAAAAACTATGGAAATTAAAACACTTGGAGAAAGCTCTCTTTCACGATGTTGAAAAAAGAGACTTCCAAACAGTACTATTTTGAGAGATTGGAAAACATTTTTGCTTTATACTCCTTTTCTTGGAAAAGATTTTGCGAACGTTAACAACTCCCTAATTCCAAAGCTAAATAGGTTGGAAGAGACTAGTCATTTGATCGAAAATATATCATTTTCGATTGAATTGGGCATACCTCCCTTGAAAATAAGTAATAAACTTAACCTGCTTGCCTTTTCAAAAGAAAAATTTAAAGACAATTACGCGTTTTTGCGTTCGCTTGGCATCGACAGCTAACACCTCAGATGCAAGTTTACTACATTAATAGTTAACGAGCAAGTTGTGAAACAAAGTTACCATTATCTCAAAAATTTTGGAATTCCACAAGAGAAGATTAAAAATCGAATTCTCTTCTTTTTTCAACTATCTTTCCTCGAACAAATATTAATTATATAATTGTAAATAAAAAATTTAGCTTACTGGGTGTAATTAAAGGAATAAGTAAGGCAATAGTTTGTCGGGTCGCAACATATACATTATATGTTTTTTGGTAATTTCGGGCGGGAATTGCGCGTAAATGTCTTTTTTACCGGCTTTTAAATTGCGTACGACCGTCTATTTAAATTACAATATTTTTTAAAATCAAAAGGAAACGGTATAAATCTTATTTAAAAAAAATAACTTCATTTAAGGTGGATTTAAAGATCAGACGATTTGACACTTTAGTAAATAGAATTAAATATCTTACTGTAAATTTATACTATATCCAATTGCATAACTAGCTAAATAAAAATAAGATTTTAAATAGAAACCAGTGAGAATTATGTCCCGTGAAAAAATTTTACCTTTACTAATTATATTAATGATTTTAACATCAAGTTTTAACTTACTAGAGCTGGATTATATTAAAAAAGATAATAGTGAAAAAAGAGACGAAGATATTGTTGAAAAACCCCAAATCTCACCCTGGATCTGGACACCTGATGCGGATATAACAATTACTATATATGAAGCCACTGATGAAAAATTAAAATTTACTTATTCTGCAAATTTAGATCTGACAGGTTTAGTTGAATATTGGGGTCACGGTATCTATCGTATTGATGTATATATATACGCTACTTATGGAGGGGTTGAAATATTTGATGTCTTTAGTAATGATTTTGCATATGGATCATTTTTATTAGGCGAAACTTTAGAAGTTGATCGTATTAAAGGTATTTCACTAGGTCATCTCTTAGATTTAGGTTATGAAAATATTAGAATTAGAGTTCATGTTCATAGACAATTAAACTTCATAGTTATTCCTGTTTGGGATTCAAATTATATAGATACATACATAGATTTAACAGACGACGATATAAAAGCCCCAAAATTTCAATATGCAAATTACGACTTATCTAAAATTATGCAATCGATTGGGCCCTATGAAATTACATTTGAATATAGAGATGATCATCCATGGGAAGGTGAAATCGAGTGTGAATTTAGAGATTTAGCCACCAACAATTTAAGGGGAACATATAATACGATAGATAAACTCCAACCTAATGATGAAAATATTTGTAACTTTCAAATCCCCAAATCAACTTGGTTTCTGTATCCAGATTCAAGAATTGTTTTTAGAACTCGAGCTATTGATAAAGATATGGATGGTGGTAGAACTCACGACCGTGAGCAGTCAGAATGGGAAGATTGGCAAAATGCTAATAAAATTTTATCGAGAGTGGGAGGAAGCATTGATAGTGTTCAAGCCTACGCATACATAGACGGTTGGAAACTGGTTTCTTTATCACCTACTTCTTCTAATACACACTTTCAATCCATATATTTATACGATAATAATTACTTTACGATTTCTATCTTGAATCCCGCTGGAGAGAATTTGATTATTCTGAAGGCGAGTATAAACTTCACTTGTCCTTTATTTGATCAACCTTTTCGATATTATTTTCCCATAGATGTAAACAAACCTATTCAGCCTGGTGAGATTTTTTCAAATTCAGTAAGAGTTAAATTTGATCCAGATGATTTAGATATGGGAAATTGGGATTCACCTACAATGAAACTAAATTTTTCGTTTCAATTTTCAATGGAATCGAATCCAAGTGTTGTAACATCTTATAAAGAAATAGCTGAATTTCAAATCATAAAAGCACCTGAACCAACCTTTAAATTCATTGGATTTAAAACTCCATTTGATGAATCCATAGAAGGAGAGAGATTCACATATAAAACTAGAAAAACATCAACCAGTATTTACTCGACATTTGAGATATGCAACAATGCTAGAATACCTATTAACATCTCACAAGATTTTGATTTCATCTCTGGTACTAATGAATATGAAATAAGCAAGATAAGAGAGATCGAAGATTATATCAAGCAGAAAAGGGTAAATTCTTTTGAAACACATCAATTAACTTTCTTGATACGACCTGATACAATTTTCTTTACAGATGAAGATTTATGGTTATCATTCATATTTCAAACATTTGCTCTTCCAGTACCAAAATGGATCAAAAGAATTTTAGATACTTCAATTAAAGCTAAAGATTTAACAAAAGAGGTTCTTAAAGCTAAGCTTCTTAAATATCAAAAATGGGCCGGAGTATTTATAGACTCTTTTTTAGCATTATATAATGGGTTTATTTTGGAAGGTTCTATAACCTCGATGGATGCTGAGAGGAATTTCTCATTTAAATCATTATGCGATTGGAGTTATATTCACATGGATCGTGAAGTCAAGGAAATTTCAATTCCAAATGAAAATTTATACTACTCGCAAATAATTGAGAGCACCGATGAATTAAAACTAAAGCCATCAAGAGCCCAGGAGGGTTTACATTTAGAAGGTATTAGTTTTAGATATTTTGCAGTATCTTATTACGCTGTTGCAGCAGCAGCATATTATGCAGGTAATCCCGCTGCTGGATTAGCATTTGCTTTATTAGCAGATCTTAATGCTTTAATTAGTAACATTAGATGGAGAGGAGCAAATGATGATCCTCTCAAACCATTGTATTATGAAGAACTTTATAAACCAAATTATACTACACCTAAGATCCCCAATTTCGTTCCAAAAAATGAATATGAACAACTACTCTTAAATAATATCGGCTTAAATATTCGGTTTATTGAACATTTACGAGCTATAAATGAAACAGAATTAAAAATTGAAGCTGCTCTAAAATCAGGAGATTATAATGCAACTATAAAGCAAAAAAGAGCTCTAATTAATTTTACCATATTAATAAAAGATGATTTCAAAAAATTATCAAATAGCTTCCAGCTGCAGAAACATTTTCTAGAAAAATTTTTTGAAGTAACTAATAAATCATTAACAGAAATAGAATCAATTATAGCCCAAAACGGTCTTCCGCAAGAAGAGATTGAAAGGATGAGACAAATTGGTTTTAACGAGACTGAAATAGATATTCTAAACCGAACATCAATCGAATACGCAAAAAGAGGAGAATTTTCGGGTAACTTTTCAAATAGTGTTAACAATATACATCCTTTCATTGATATGGCTGGTATTGAAATAGTTAGAGAAATTGGACAGCTTGAAAACTATACTCACAGGCTAATTAACGACACAATACATTTGCAGATAACGAAACAAAATCAGAGTATACAAACAGAAGATGGAGAAATTCTTTTCCTCATAGAATCCTTAAAAGGAGAAATATTAGATTATAATGCATCAAAAAGATGGCATAAAGTTATAGAAGCTTCGGATGATCTTATAAAAATTGTAGAAAAAGCAGCTTTAGAGATGAATAATCATACATATATCGAGGAATATATTTTATTTTCCCAAAAAATTAGAGATGAAGCTAAGAGTTATATCAATATTAATATATTTCACCTTGAGCGACTAACTCTCAGAGAAAATGAGGATATCCAAATCAATATCATCGCTGAAGCCCATGGTTTACATTCCGAAACATATCAATTAATTACTAATTCTTCTTGGGTTCAGCCTTCTCAAGGTTTCATTGAAATTCTCGATGATCAGAGAACAATCATAAGCTTGAATATAAACACATCAAATATAGAAAATCTAAAATGTCGGAATTATGATGTAAACTTCCAGCTGAGAAATGTAGAATATGAGATATATGTTGATTCTAAATTTATTGTATCCGTAGTTGATGATGATTCATCTCCCCCAAATATTGTGGTAAATTATACAGGTGATTACACAGATGGTAATAGTGGTCTATGGAAAATTAACATAACTGATGAAGAATCCGGAATTGAAGAGATTCAAATATATTTTGAGGGAGAAAAATTAATCCATCTCCAAGATCTTCAAGGAATTCCCACAAAGTACTTTGAAATTCCCCTTCCTAACGAACTTGGTCTGCATAAGATCGATGTTTTTGCTACTAATTGGGATACCGACAGAGCAAATGATGAGGAGTCTGTTTTAAAAAATTACTCCTTAAATATTTTGGATGATGATACCAATTCTCCAGTGATCTCAATTTCTTATATTGGAGGAAACATAGACGAACGTCCAGGGTATTTTGAATGGAATATTATTGATATAGATAACGGAATAGGAGGAGATAATGATGTTGGATTCAGTCAGTTAAATATTACAGTCGATTATTCATCAATAGAAGGATTAGAGGATTATACGCTAATGCTTCCAAGTAGTTCAAGCGGATTATGGAACCTTCCACCATCACTAGGGGAATATACATTATCTATTTTTGCCACTGATAACGATAACGATCGCGCATTAATGTTAGACTTCCTATCCTCAGAAATTGGCATGAGTCAAAATATATATGACGATGATATTAACCAACCTGAAGTGTCTAATCTGGTAATTGTACCCGATATTTTTAATATTAATATATCATTTTCTGCGTTTGATAACGATAGTGGAATAGGAAATATTAAGATTTTCGTTAATAAAGAACTCATCGAGCCCATTTCTTCGGGGCAATTAAACAATAGTTTCAATTTTGTCTTAAAGAATCGGTGGGCATCTATAAGAGGATTATCAGATGTAGAAGTTATTGTAGGCGATAATGATTATGATAGACCATTTGATTCTTTAAGCGCTGTTTTGTACGGTTCTTTTAAAAATACTTTATTTCAAATGTATGATTACATCGATTGGCAAATGCGAGAACTAATCAAATATATCGAAGATAATATGAATCAATGCTTAAGTAATCAATTTAACGTCAAACTCCAGTTGGCGCAAAATTTTATTCAAAAAGCATACAATTACACAGAAAACGGAGATTTAACAAGAAATTTAGATTATATTATAAAAGCAAAGTATATCATCGGATTTTTAATATGTAAAATTAAAATGTATCAGTGTTGTGGTTGGATTACTGACGAAATCGCCACAATCCTTATTTATGAATTATTTATGATTAAGGAAAATATGATTATTTTAATGGGAACATCCACAGGAAAAGCTGAAGGATATGAATTTGGATACATTGAAGTAGATTTGATTAAGCTAAGCAAACTCGTTAGAAGTAGCGTAAAGCATTGCTTTGGGGTATATTTAGCTTTTAAACTTAAAACTGCGGCTCAAATCATTGAAAATTCTTTATTTAGAATAACGGAAGGTAAATGTTACTCAATTTTGTTAAATTGTGTTCTCTATAAATTATCTTCAGTCGAAAAAAAAATAAATTACCTTTTAATTAAGCAAAGGATAAAAGTGGAATTAGCTGATCTTATTCTCGAGAACATAAACCGTATTTCTAATTTACTTGAAGACTTTAAATAAATCAAAATTCCGTAGATATTTACGTTTCACGGTTCACGGTTGAACTCTCTCCACCCATAAAACCGGACTCTCCTCAGAGGGAGTTATACCGTCAGGTTGTTTTCACCCCGAGAATTGGGACGAGATGGTTCTGGCTTATTCAAAAAGGAGGTTTAAAAAATGAAAAAACTGCGTAATGTAGAGTGGGGAATGTATCGGTACCCGGAGTTCCTCCAATCGCTTACTATAAGCGTGAACGAATTAAAATTTATTCGTTGATTGATGTAAAAGGAATCGGAAGCGGAACCGCAAAAAACCTCGCTAAAAATGGCGTTAACTCGGTTGATGGTCTATTAAAATCCGATCCCGAACAACTCGCCACTAAGATAAGCGGAATCTCTTCGAAAATGATCAACGAATGGCAAGCAAACGCAAAAACCCTGTTGGGCGCATAAATTTACTCTTTTTTTTTCATTATATTCTAATACTAATGCTTTGCACTCATATTATAATAAAAACTTATGGTCCTATTGGATTTATAAGTATTGAGTCTTCATTAATTCTTTAGTAGATTTGATAAATTGTAAAAATAATTATCTCATGTTGTTTGTAAATGAAGCCCTCATTGACGTATTCAATTTTAAACCGATGGATTTTGAATTTTTTCTCAAACAAATTAATACGGGAATTGTTTCTAAAGAGCAAATAAGAATTATTTTAGCTGAGGCAAAAAGAATGCCTGCAGCATTAGGAGGGTATCATGGGGATTATAAGGGTGGTTTATATGACCATATCTTATTAGTTACCAATTTTGTTTACCAAATACGTAAAAACGCTGATTTTTTGAAAGAACATATAGATTGGTTAAGAGAAGAACGTATAGAAATATCAGAGAATTATAACGAGATTAACTTTCCCAAGGCTATACAGACGGCAATTTATCACGACTTTGGTAAAGTTCCTTATTACGCTTTTAAATTAGACTTACAAGATCGCAGAATTTACACGAATAAGAATCAAATGCGAGAAGCATCTTTAGATATAGCTGAGAAATTTAACTATGTAGGGGTTGATTATCACATAGATGAATGTATCGCAGTATTAAAACGCTACAACCTTCCGTTTGATGATGAAATATTTCAAGCTATTATCTTTCATCACGGTAAATGGTCAAAATATAGACCTTTTGAGCCTACCAAACTCAGCGAATTAATCCATGTGGCAGATATGATCGCTAGTCATGCGTACGAGATTTAACGAGTTTATTCATTGCTTTTTCTTGAATAATACCTGTTTCTCTCTCGTTTAGCAACATTTTCTAGTGCGTTCAAACCGTTATAGGTGGTGCTGCATAACTGTATAATTTCTTCCCATTCATATTTCTTCCATAGCTTCCCCTCAAATAGTAAATAAAAACAGCAAACGGTAAAATTCTTTCTCAGCGATGAATAATCTTCTGGAAATTGAATACCGCGCCTGTATTTAGTACAAGTTAGGATTGTTTCGTATAAAAATGCGTTTATTTTTTCATCTTTAACCAATTCAATAATTTTTGAACTGATATCAAATATAGAAGTATATTTGAAAAACTTATCAAAATAAACACATAATAAAAAAGCAAATTTGAATACACCCTTGGTGAATCTATTCATAGACTCTTCTACATTCTTTAATTTTAAACAAGCGTTAAGGTGATAACACGCATGACTCAGAAGATCCTCGTAATCATAGGGGATCGAATCGAGTTCGGGAAGCTCATCAAATAAAAATTTTCCATATAGAATTACTGAATTCTGCGGTATTTTAAAATCCAATAAAGCCCACTTGTAATTTGCCCACGATTCTTTTTCATGGACTTCCTTACGCTTAAGCCCGTCTAACGAATTAAAGAATACATTTGCCATGTAACGATTTCTTTTATAATTTAATCTTCTCACCTCCGTCCAATCCTGAGTTTTAGGGATTTTTTCAATATTTTTCACAATACAGATGATGTCAATATCGTTTTTAATCCAATCATCAGGAAGTTTTCTATCAAAAAAGCTCCCTATTCCATAAATACTGATGATATTTTCTGAGAATTTTTCTGCAAGATCTTGCACTATCGAGTAAGTAATCCTACATTTTTCTTTATGCTCGTGCCGCTTACATTCATGTAATAATTCCGAGAGTTTAACTTCTCTTTCTCCCTTCCAATACTCAAGCGCCCATTTTAAATCTATTTCTGCTTTTTCAGAATCAAACTTATAGAGAAAAACTTTAATTTGATCAAACTGGATCTTTTTTTCTTGTTCTTGTATAAGAGAACTTAGGTCTATTCTCTGAAGAACTTCTCGAGGGATATTTTTCACATTATTGCTTTTTTTTGTCATATCCCTTGGAGCTAGAATAATCCCATAGCAGAGTAAATTTGTATTATACCCCAGTTCTTTTAAGATTTGGCAATAAATCTCTGCTTGTACTCGTTGATTACGAAATGTAATGGAATATTTGCTAAATTTATACTCAAACAGAAAAATAGGAATTCCTCTCTTGAATATAATAATATCAGGCTTTCCTACGATAATATCTTCGTTAAATTTCATAAGAAAGGAGGTTTCCATAATTACTATTTCCTCTTCTTGTGGAATCTTTTTCATCAGCTCTTTAAACTTTACGATTCCTGCATCTTCAGCCATTCTCTTGTGCAGTCTTGCTCCTTCCTTTTGCGCTTCAGTTTCAATTTTCCCAAAAACGTTATCTAATTCTAATTTGGCCTCAGAATAAAATTGGGACGCTATATCTGACACAATCAAGTATGGGCGATCAAATTTTAAGTTTGATTTTCCCTTTTTAATACGATCAATCAATTCCTCTCGTAGCTTCACTTGGTTCTTAAAAATAGTTTTCCAGTTGTCTTTCGGCATATTTCACGTAATAATAGGTAATAAAATTATTTAATCCTTGTTGTTTTGAATGAACCTTATTTTAAAAGACATTTAAAAAGGAGTATAAAATTTAAGGTTATCATGATTTACTTTCTATCATGTTGTGCGTTTTCCAGAGCTTTAGGTAGCTTTTAAAAAAATCGTGTGGGAGACCGATGGAATTAATTAGATTGACCTCTTTTGGTTCGTTTACCTTCTTGACTTTCCTTTTTTTAAAAGTCTGCTCCCAATCAAAATACGACGCAGGTTTTTCCATACAAAATAAAATTTATTTCAAACTATTAAGCGAAACGACCATTTAGGATTAGAAATTTTTCCCTATTTACCTCGCTTGAATCAGGGAAAAAATTGTCGATTTTAAGTCGGATAAATCGAGAATATAGTTTTTTATTATTAACAAGAGAGTAGATTAAATTAAATAAAAATAAAAATCTTTAAATGATAAGCCAATGGAGTTAAGGCAATATTTTCTTGGGGCCTGTATAGGGATATTAATTTTTATCTTCGCATTCACTTTTAGTTATATTGGAACGCTTACCTTGCTAAAAGTTATATTTACTTTATCTGTATTAACCTTAATATATTTTTTGATTACATATCTATCTGATACCCTTTCGTTTCATTTTGAGAAACGCAATTTTTATCGAACGAATAAAAAGCTGAATCTTTGGGAAGGGGATGAATATAAAAAAATACTTAAATATGAAGATATAGCGCTTGGGAAATTCATGTTAGTAGTTCTCTTTATATTATCACACTTACTTTTAAGGCAATTTATTGTAAATCTAAGAGTTTTCTTTCATGAAATCGGTCACCTAATAGTTGCACTTAGTTTTAACTGTCAAATTGTAGAGGTATTCATCTCAGTTACAAGTGGCTCCGTAAGCTATATGAGCCCTCCATCTTTGGAACAAAATAACCTAATAATAGTTTCAGGTACATTATGTTTATTCGTAGTTGGAATGATCTTTTTAATCGCGCTCCATCAAAATAAAGAGATGTCATTAACATTGAACATCTCACTCACTATAATAATATGGATTGAATTGTTTGAAGATGCATGTTATTGGATTATAGGAGCAATCCGTGGAATAGGAGATCCTTACCAACTAATAAATAACAATTCAGGGCTCGATCCGTTTATCGTATCTTATAGCAGTTTTATTTTTTTAATTCTCCTATGTGTTTTTGTTTTTTTCTCTTTAGGAGATAAAATGTATTCCCAATTTAAGCTAGTCCTTCATGAACTCATTCCTGACCTTACTATTTTTAACGCTCAAGAGGGAATATCTTTCTTTACAGCTAAAAATCTCAATAGCGATATGTAGAGAAGATTGATAAGTCAGGAAAAAACTTTTTTAAAGAAAACTTAATTAAGAGAAAATTTTATCTGTTAAAAATAGGATTAAACAAAATAACATAACCTAATATATTTAATGAAGAATAATGGTGCTGAACTGGTAGCAAAAAATGCTGTTGATGAACTCATTAAATATTTGGAGGAAGTTGGGAAACAAATTTCCTCTAAAGCACAGGAGCTTGCCAAACATTCTGGTAGGAAGAAAATCACTCAAAATGATATGAAGATCGCTATGGATTTGATTTAGATTTGAGTAAAAAATCTGAAGAACCAGAATTTACTAAGGAACAAGAGAGTTTAAAGGAGAACTACAAAACTTTTTCTCAACATGCGCTTTCTAATTTATATGATGATAATCGAATTCCAAGTACTAATGAAATTATAGAAATGGCTGAATTCCTGAAAAATATTCGAGATAAAATTGAAGTTCCTTTATATTACACTTGCAGGGATTATTATGATGAAGGATGTGATTCAACTCAAGTTGAATTTATAGTTAGTTTAATTCTTGGAGGAGTTTTTGGAGCTTCTATTGGGTTACTTTTCTCATTGTTTATTCTCATTCCTTTTTATGGAATTTATGCAATATTAGGAATAATGATTTGCCTTGGATTAGGAATTGGTTACTCTTTTTATAAAAGGGCTCATAGACAAATTTAAACAGGTTTTAAAACACTCAATAATACTCCGGGAGAAATTCTAAGAGCAAATGTAAGCAATAGTAAACTATTTTTTGGTATTGTATAGTGAGAGGTCAGGAAAGAATTTTTTTAAAAAAGAGTTTCCCTCTTTTTTTCTTTAAATATAACTATCGGTAGATCGATACAACAACTAAAAAAAGATACTTAAGAGGAATAAATAACGTGAACCAAATAACTTGGAAAAGCGCGGTGGCTACAGTTACAATATTGGTAGTTGCAAGTTTTGTAGCGGTTGTGCTAACCGTAGGCGGAATAGCTTTTAGACCGTTTTTTTAAATATAAACTTCTTTTTTTTTTTTTTTGAATTTCAATTAACTAAAATCAGATCAGAAGGGAGAATCGGATTTTCGAGCAAGTAACGGAAATCTTTAGGATTAGGATACTCGCCGAACTTGTCGACGATAATTTGTCTTCCTATATGGGGGGTGAGCACGGACATTTTATGCACTGGGCTGTAAATCAGCTGTATCTTCCTATCGAGACTCTTTGAGTCCCACAGTTCAAAGCTTTTAATGTATCTTCTAACCGTTTTTTTGTCCCAACCGTCGACATGAGCGTGGTAAGCAGCGTTAAAATCGAGCATAGGAAGCTTCTTCCTCGCGCAATTTTGTTTTACTAGTAGCTCTACCGTAGGACCGTTTTCGGGATCAGGACAAAATTGAGACAACGCGATTTCTTCTTGTTCTTGAGCCGAGAAAAGCGCGTTTAAGCTTAAACCTGCCATCCCTTCATATAACACCATTGCGGGACTGCGGAACAAAAGAATTGCGCGTTCAAAATGGTTTTAATGTAGAATTTTCTGAATCCGACATCGAAGTAGGCACAAATATACTATATAAACGCGTTCTAAGAAGCTATCGAATCAATGGCGTCGCCGAACTAAGAGAAATCGTGAGGGAAAACAAAAGAAGGTACGAACGCGATAGGCTTAAATATACTCGAACGATACAAAAAGAAGCGAATGGATACGGGTAAGAGATATTCATTACTTTCGTATAATTTTATTTGAGAAACTACAATGATAACACTTGAAGATTATACAAATTATTTTTAACAATCTAATCATAAAGTAAATTATTAAATAACATTTTAAAGGCGCTATCGAAATATTAAAAAAAATCCTTTTTGATTAAGATTGTCAAAAAAAAGCAATTGGATTGCATTATTGTGTATTCTTCGAAAAAACATGTAAGTTTTATTGAACATGTTTTATATATTGTTAAAGAATGTGTGGTAAGTGAAGGATACAAACCAATATTATTAAGGGATGAAATAAAACCTAGTGAGGATTATTTAGAGAAATTTATTGATCTAATTGATAGTTCAACTTTGGGTATTGTTATACTGGATGGTTTTAGACCTAATGTTATTTTTGAATTTGGAATTTTAGCAGGATTAGAAAAATGCCTAATAGTAATGATGAGCAATAATGCTAAAGTATCATTAAAAAATTATTATAAACAAGCATTCACTCCAGAAATAAGAGACTCACTATTAACAAAAGCCAAATTTGATAATTTAAAAGAACCAAACATAAATATTTCTATGCATCTTTCAGATTTTTCGGGAAAGCACATAGCTTACTTTGAATCGAATTCCCCAGTAAGTATTAGAAATGTTTTAAATGAGAGTTTAAAAAAAATAAGAAGTTGTACGCTGAAAAAATTCGAGGATGCGCTGGATCTTGACGAAGAGCTAGGAAATCTCGCAGAAAAAGCTGGTGATTTGAATAAGATCGGTTTTCTATTAAAAACTCACGGAGAGCTTGACAAAGCTCTTGAATATTATGAGGAAGCACTGGAAATTGTGGAAAAGTTAGGAAATCTTAAAGGAAAATCCATTCTATTAAATAATATTGGTAGTTTATTTAAAATTCGAGGAGACCTTGACAAAGCTCTGAAAAATTTTAATGAAGCACTGGAAATTAACGAAGAGTTGGGAAAACTCGATGGAAAATCCATTATTTTAAATAATATTGGTGATATATTCCAAGATCGAGGAGAGCTTGACAATGCTCTGGAATATTATGAGGAAGCACTGGAAATTGACGAAGAATTAGGAAATCTCGAAGGAAAATCCACTCTGTTAAATAATATTGGTACAATATTCGAAGATCGAAGAGAGTTTGACAAAGCTCTTGAATATTATGAGGAAGCACTGGAAATTGACGAAGAGTTTGGAAATCTCAAAGGAAAATCCATTCAATTAAATAATATCGGTTTTCTACTAAAAATTCGTGGAGAGTTTGACATAGCTCTGAAAAAATTTAATGAAGCACTGGAAATTGACACACAATTAGGAATTATCGAAGGAAAACTAACGATATTAAATAATATCGGTTTAATATTCTATGATCGAGGAGAGCTTGACAAAGCCCTAAAATATTATGAGGAAGCATTGGAAATTGTGGAAAAGCTAGGATATCTCGAAGTAAAATCCGTTTTATTAAATAATATTGGTGTTATATTCCAAGATCGAGGAGAACCTAACAAATCTCTGAAATATTATGAAGAGACGCTGGAAATTTTAATGGAGCTTGAAATAAACGAATCGTTACAAACCGACCTTATAAAAAAAATTAAAAAATTAAAGAGAGAAATTAAATCCTAATTAAATATAGCGTATTGCTTTATTAACGATGTTCTTAAAAGGGTAATTGATACTCTTTCTCAAAACTACGACTTAACCCTTTTAGACTCACCAGCGGGATTGTAACATTTTGCTCGTAAAACTGGTCGTGATGTCACTGACCTTGTAATCGTGTCGGACGCTTCAAAAATGGGGATTCATACCCAGAAACGAATTTTAGAAATTATAGCCAAGTTAACGCTAAAATTTGAGCGTATATGGATATTAGGAAATCGTTTCCCAGAAGATTTAAAAAACATTTTAGTAGAAGAAGTTAAAAATCTAAATAATGATCGAGTTAAATTGCTTGGCTTCTTATCCAATAACGATGAGATCAGTAAGATCAATATAATTGGAGGTAATTTAATTGATTTACCTGAAGAAAACTCGACCTATCAAGAAGCAAAAGAGATTTTTGCGAAAATAATATAAAACAAATTTTACTACTTTATTTTCCATATTATAAAAATTCATTAAGTTTCTTATTACGAAAATGTTTTTCTACTCCATTTTTCATTCCAGAGAATCTAAACAACTTTTAGGATCGTTGGGCGTACCTTGTATTAATTCTCCCGCCTCAGCGGAATCACAATGTGCTCAGTTAGTCAAAGATAAGGTGTCTCACTATTCTAACTCGCAAGATTTTGATTCGTTGTTGTTCGGAAGTCCAAGAACGATACAAAACCTCTCAAAGTCGCGTAAGAGAAAGTTACACGGTCGATGGACGTATCAAAAAATCGCTTTGGTTCAAATAAATCTCAAGGAGAGCCTAAAAAAATTAAATGTAAACCAATTTCAGTTGGTAGACATGGCAATCTTCATCGGAAACGATTATTTTAAGGGTATAAAAAATATTGGACCAAAACACGCGCACAAATTCTTGCTCAAACATAAAAGTTTAGAAAGAGTTATTCATGAAGAAAAAAACGCGTACGATTTTTCTTTACTCACCCCCGGTATTATCTCAAAAGTGAGGAAAATTTTTTTGTTGCCTGAAGTAATAAATCGCTACCAAGACATCAGGTGGAACTATCCGAACGAACAAAAAACGTTTCTTTTGCTATGCGAAGACCACCACCTCAACGCGAAAAGAGTGCAAAAAAATTTAGGTGTGTTTTCTACAAATTTTGAAAAGTGTCAAAAGTATTTCGACGCTCGCAAAAGCAACCGTAGAACGGTTCAAAACACTTTGCAACAAGTAATTTCCTAACTTTACGTCTCGCCAAAATCTCTTTTTTGTTTATAAATAACCGTATGGTAAACTATGCATTTAGTAAATATTATATCTCGTCATACAAAAAAAAATAAATTATTGAGCAAGGCATGCCAGGATCAACGGACGATTCGATCGTTCTCCAAAACCACTTAGGAGCGTATAGAAATGCTTCTGTTAGCAACATTAGCAAAGCACAAGTGCTTAACTACTTTTTTAGGTTCGAAAGCTTTGCAAACGACAGCAACGAATACAGAGATTTGAGCCCTATGTTCATTGGGACCGTTGTAAAGGATACGAACTTACCCGATTCGGTGGTATTGCGTACTGCTTTAGGGTTCATTTCAGAGGCTTCTAACTTTAGTCAATTGTTAAGCTTAGGGCTCGTATCGTGGGGTTCGGATGAAAAGAGTAAACTAAGACAGGCAAGGTTCTACTTGCGGAGGGCTCATAAAATCGCTCCGGTGTTCAATTATTCTCGAGCGATTGTTAATTTGGGAATTTTGCGCAAAATCTTGAAGAAACATTTTTATTGGCCTCGCATCACCACTCAGCTTGCCTTAACTATTTTCGTCACCGACAGGAACGACCCGACTATAGCGAAACAAGAATACATTCTCCAAAAAAACTTAAGAGCCTTTTGTGCGTGTTCAGCTTACGCTTTTCACATGGCTCGAAAGAAGCTTAATATCGGAAAAACAGGTTGTTATGGCTCCTAGACCATCTTATAATAGTAAAATATCGTAATAATTCTGGAACAATTAAAAATATACTCAATTATAACGGTCTTGGTTCAATTTTATGGTAGAATAATTCTGTTATTATTTCGGCATTTTTTCTTTACACCATTTTTCAACTGTATCAAGCATATCTCTATAGATATTTAGTACCTTCTCTTTTTCTCTGTTTTCAATTGCTGCAATGCCTGGTTGGAGATAATCTTGATAGAGTTGAGTCAAAAATTGTTTTTTCTCAAGATGAGAATTAATTATTGCAACGTATTTTGGGGCTTTTAGATAATATTCATCAATAAGTTTCCCCCCTTCTGGGAGGAATTTCACGTAAGTGTCTCTAAATTCGCGCATAACATTTAATTCGTAGCAATCATCTGGTTTGCCTAAAACATCACAGATAGCAGAAGTCACAAAACATCCTGTATTACGTGGAACCATCATATACCATATTTTTGGAGCCCCATGATCAACATTTCTTTGATGTGTTCTAAATTGTCCAACAGCTTCCACTAGACCATCTTGTGCAGTTAATTGTATAATGTGTGCCAATGCTATCTGAGGTATTTTTCCTTGTTTAATCGGAAAGGCTGAGTAAAAATAATAACGATCTGTAGTCTTATTGTATGAAGAATTCCCAAAGGAAGTTCTAATTGAATTTGACCTTATGTTTACAGAATGAAAGTCGCCATTCTCATCAGTAGTGGCCCATGCGATAAGGGACTTACATGAACCACCGTCATCTGCACCATTTGTAAATTCTATTCTTTGCTGAGCATCGATAAACCAACATACCCACATATCACATGGTGCTACAGGAAGTTTCCAAATTAACTCATAACCTCCTGTGTATTTATCAGGATTATCATCCCGCCATATTGCAGCGTGATCATTAAGATATATACTAAAGAGAGTTACTCCACTATCATTATAAGGTTCTATGTCAAAACCTGTTTGCGAACCGTGGTTTATACTATTAAAACCACTAATTCTTGCTTTACCTTCCGTATCATATAAAACATAATCTTGAAGCAATTCACATGGACCAGGTGATTGATCTGCTTGCAATAATCCTAATGTAATAGCTTGAACACCTGAATCAGGATATATTAATTTTCCGTTACTAAATCTATAATCTCCAATATTTCTTTGATCTTCAAGTTTTATTTTCACTATATGTGTGGTTGATCTAAAATCTTTTGAATTTAAACTAAACCCTTTCTTTCTAATACTTAATATTTTTTCTATCAGTTCTTTCTTTCGTTTTTGTAACCGCTCAAAATATTCTTTTTTTGAAATTTCCGAATTTAACACGGTAATTCGTGAATAATAATGATCGATTTGCGTTAAACGCTTTGAGACAGTATCAAGATCCTCTAACAGATTAACGATCATATCTTGACTAAAAATAACTTTATTTTCTTTAGGATTTGATTTTTCTTTTTTTTCCGCCATCATAATCACCTTTTATTAAATTATGTATTCTTATCCTTATATCATTATTATTATATAAGATTTTGCATTATGTCCACAAATAAATACCTTACTTGGATATATAGGTGGTTATTTGACAAATTCTTTCATGAGCTGTAATTCGAGTTATTATTTTTAAATAATAATAGTGAGGTTTAAGAGAAATTGAAGAAGATGACAGATTCGATGAAATCTCATGGAATATTATGCATTAAATGAGAGATTTTAAAACATAAAAACATTCGACAATTAGATTTTTCCTTTAAATATATACCCCTATTTTTTTACTTAATAGTAAAATAGTTAGAGGTTTTATTGTGAGCGACTCAGTAGACGAATTATATCAACAATTATTAGCCCTTGGCATGTCAGAAGAAGAGCTGGAAAAAAAAGTTAAGAACAAAGTAGAAGAATACGACAGTTTTATGTCCAAACAGGGCGTATTGTTTATAATTGCCAGAGAAAACGGACTTAAGTTGAAGTCTCCCGAGATTGACTATTATCTTTACGACGAGTTAGAAGAAGAAATTGACTACGACGAGTTTACCATAGATATTTCGGACCTCAAAGAGGGTATGACCAACATAGTGCTTTTAGGTAAAATTTTATCTCTCCAAAAAGTTCGCGAGTTCGTGAGAAAAGACCAGTCCGTGGGAAAAGTGTGCTCTTTTTTGCTCGGCGACTCGATGGAAACCGTAAAAATTATTCTGTGGGACGAGCGGGCAGAAATCGTTAATCAAGAATATTTCAAACAGAACGAGCTCGTAAGAATTGTTGGAGGGTACGCAAAATTAGGGCAGAATGAAACCATAGAAGTTCACCTCGGAAAGAAAGGTACCTTAATTCTCTCTCCTGATGTGTCCGGCAAGAAGCTAAAACAATTAGAAGCGGTATCGATTAAAGAATCGGAAGTTTATTCTCCTAAAAACACCCTAAAACCGCTAAGTCAAGCCCTCGAGCAAAATAAATACATCAGCGTCGTAAAGGGAACCGTCCTAATAGAAGAATTTAAAGAGTTAAAGCTGAAATCGGGCGATAAATCGTTTTTGCTCACAATCCTCTTAGAGTCGGAAGGTACTACGATTCGAGTAAAAGCGTGGGGCATGAAAGCGGTAGAATGTTTAAAAGTAATAAACGACGGAGATTTCGTTTCAATAACTAACTTAGCGGTAAAAGAGAACGAATACTCGTTAGAAAAAGAGCTTTCGTTTACGAAGAATTCGAGCGTGTTATTGCTCTAGGAAGAAATTTGGAAAATAAGTTTATCGTTATTTTTAAATATAAAAATAGAGAATGTATTATGAAGTGCAGCGACTTCTGTTTAAAGTGCCGAGGGTTAAAACCAACTGAGATTCAAGGACTTTTTTGGCATTTTTTCTATAAAAAAAATATTGTTATGACAATCTTATATGGTTTCGAATTTTTAAACCGTGATTTTCCAGCAGATTCCAAAAAACATATTATAAACCAACTTCAATCTTTATTTGATGATAGGAAAGTGGAACATCTATGCTCTACAATCGGGGCGAGTAAACCATGGACAGAACAAGAAGAGATTAACTACTTATATCTTTATTATTTTCTGATTGAAATACATAAAAAATTGATAACTTTAAAAAGCTTACATAAGTTAAAACCTAGAGAATTTGAAGTGTTTATTTACTATGTTTTTAAGGATCTTGGTTATACTGAGGTAAAACTAACAAATTTTACTAAAGACGGGGGATTTGATATTAGTGCTAAAAAAAAAGGTTTATTGGTTTTAGGAGAATGCAAGAGAGACGGTCCAAAGAATAAAATCCGTGTGGAAGCGATTAGCCGTTTAGCTGATGCATTAGGTAAAAAAAAAGCCCAAAAAGGGATATTTATTACCACTAGCTCCTTTACTAAAGATTGTTACAAAGAGCAAAAAGAAAGAGCCATCGAAGTCGAGTTTTGGGATGGAAAATATTTAATAAACCTAATTACGAACGAATTAAATATTGCATTTTTCAAGTATAAATAACCTTCTACCGGATTGCTTCTATTTTTCTCTTTTCAGTTAACTCTTTTTTGTTTAAATATATTGTTCTTTTTTAATCGTAAAATATTTTTAATTTTTTAAAGATCATGATAACTAAGCAAAAGGTAGAAAGTTTCGGAGTTGTCAAAAAAAACCAAGTCAAATTCCCTTTAAAGAAGTTAGAAAAGGTTCTTTTTTACTGTTGCGTTAGCTACATAACTTTGTTAGTCATTAATATCTCTGTATCTTCTTTTTTCGGACTTTTAGATTTATAATAAGACTCAATTGAACAGTTCGCAGAACCAGGTGAAATCTTTTTTATTAAAAATCTGAAATCCTTTATATTCATGGAAGGATTCTTTGATTCAGCAATCAAATTTACAATATTTTGAAAACCTTCCAAATATTGTACGAAATCTTCTATTTTACTAAATCTCTATTCATTCTCAGAAAATAACTTTGAAAACTTAAAATTAGATCCATAACTATTTAGAAATTTGTTAATTTTTGATTTTGGAACAAAAATACAGTCATAGAATTTATATTTAAATTCTAGGAAATACTAAAACAATATTTTAATATATTTCTGAAAAAAAATTACTCCTTGGATTTATGAAGATCCTCTAATCTTCTTCTTGTAGCATCAATGACAAGTTCAGAGGCCGATCTATAACCTAGTTTTTTATTCTCCTCAATAAAACTTCTTACATTTTCAACTAATTATTCGGGTACTTTGACTGTTCGATAAACTGTCGTTAAATAGTTTCACCTAATTCTCTCAATCTAATTCTTATAGAATCTTTTATAAAATCTGCTTTCGAAGTGTAACCCGTTTCTCCAGAATCAATTATGTTTTCTATTTTTTTAATCAATTTTCTTGGAAGTGAAACTGTGACATAATCCTTTGCCATATATTACAATACTCTTTAAGCTAATTAAAAATATTGAGAGATATTTACGCCATAAATAACGCAAGTGAAATTTAATTCAATTTATTCTGGATCCTAATTGATGCATATATATCTTAATCCATAATTTCAGAGATTTCTCTCTGCTTCATTTGTCAGAGAGTTACTAATAGTTACAAGAAGAGAGTATAATAATGCCATTTTTTTGTTGTACGATTTCCCCTTGCTGTTTTTCCTTAGGACTTATGATTAGACTTAAAGTTCCATTGTTACAAGTTAAGAATGGTGGGAGTGTGTTCCAGAGTTTTTACTCCAAAAATCTTTCTTTTTATCATGAACCATTAAATTATCACCATCTACATTTCTTTTCATCATCCGTCATTTACAGGAGGGTACTATTGTTTCAAAAAGAGAAGAAAGAAGCTTTAGAATATATTACAAAAAGAGTAGTAATTAATACTCATTTATTTTTCAGTCTGCTAATAGGTCTAAAAACACCCATTAGAAAATAAACAATGGGAGAAACTATTAATATTTTTATAAAATTTCTGAAACGGCGATTGTGAAGCATAGCTCTTGCCACGCTTGGACTGAACTTGTAGTAAACCCACTCATAAGCTTCTATAAATAATGCTCCAATTCTCATTTTTCTCAATCTGACCTCTCGGATCTGTCGTAAAAATCTCACTTGGGGTGCTAATGGAGATTCATAGGCTGCTGAAGCTATAAAACAATCTCCTCCAGTAACTGCTTCTACAGCGTCTACTAAACCTAGACCTGTAGCATCATCTTTCCCGGTAGATGCAAGATCGCCACAAGCAGATGTTCCTCTTGTGATATCTCTTGCGGTCCTCCTGAGATTAAGTTTGATCAACGCGGGAGTATAGTCGACACCATCTCCTCGATACCGTTCTATCATGAGTGCAGCCACACCCGCTACTTGGGGAGCTGCACTAGAAGTTCCGCTTCCAACAAGCCAACCATCGTCGGGAGCCGTTCCATCACCGGCAGAAAAACTTTGATCCACTTCACTATTAGGTTGAGTTGGTAGTGTTATTAAAATCCCATTTGGTGCTTTACCGACAATTCCACAGACATCTGGAACTTTTCTTGGACCAGACGAATCTGAATATAGAACGGATTGCCCGCTACTAGAGTAGCTGGATGCTTCCCAATTTTCTAAATTTTCCCAATTTTTTATATCCTCTATGTATGCACCCCCTACAGATATTACATCTAACATTGTACTTGGCCAACAGACACAACATTGAATCAATGCTTTCCGATTACCAGCTGCAAAAATAACAGTTATACCCCTGTCAATTAATCCTTCAATTTCAGCCTCTATAGAGGCTCTAGATTCAATAAATTCCTCTACTAAAAGCATCCAACCTTCTGCTATCCCCCAACTACAGGAAACAATATCTACTTTTTTACTAGCATTTAAAAAGTAAGTAGCAAGAAATGCGGTCCAAATGTCATGAATTTCTGGCTCTTCTTGCAATGCTTTAATCATTGTTAACTCTACATCTGGAGCTACTGCGAAGAGATTAGCTGCGATTGCAGTACCATGTCCTATACTATCATTAGCAGTATCTCCTATCACTGAATAGACGTCTGTTGAGTAGCCTCTAGTGCTATAGTAGGGATGATTATAAAATCCCGAATCGACCATGACAACATGTACTCCTCTTCCTGTATAACCCCAACGATGACATTCTGAGGCATTCATGAGCTCAGTTACATGGTCTGGGATTAATAAATGGTGATAATTTGGAACTGGAGGGTTCGGCGATTGTGAATATTTAAATGGAGGAGAAAAAGTTACTTTTTCTACGAAAGCAATTAATTTTTCTGGGATTGTAATATCTGAAATAGGTGAAAAATATCTAGCTCTTGGTTGTGTTGTTCCTCTAAATAATGAGTATCGTCTTTTTTTTAACTGAGTTTTGAAGATTTCTTCGAAATGTTTTCTAGTAGAAGATATAACAAGAGTGAACCGTCCTTTTACAATTGTTTTAAATCCCATTTCATTTAATAGTTTTTCTGTTGATTCAAATGCACCCTTAGGAGGATCAAATTCCTGCATTTCCGTTTTTTTTCCTTTTTTTCGTTCAAATATAGACTTTCCGGTTTGAGAGCGAAGAGTAAGATTCGCATGGATTATTTCTTCGGATTTTTCTTTTTTATCACTATCAGACATTTTACATCCTTTTTTTTTATTTTATTAAAATATGTGTTGTTTTCATTGGATAGAATTAAAAATTACCTAAGTGTATTTAACATTTATGTAAAATCTCTCTTCCAACAAAATATAATGAAGTTGAGGAAGAATTTTTGTATTAAATCCTTTTACATTTTAAAAATATGTTCTTTTTCGAAATTGAACGTGGGAGTGTGTTCCGGAGTTTTAACTCCATTTTTTATTTTGCTCTTTTTATTACAAAAAAGTTATATTAGTTATTATATTAGTTTAGATGTTTTATTACAACCGACAATAAGGTGTCTTACTTCTTAAAATTGGATTTACTTTTTCACTATTCCAAATTTCTAATATTGATATGAATTTTTATTTAGAAATTCATTATTATTACGACTTTTATTAATAAAAATATTATCATTTTTATCCCAATTTTTACGCTCGCTTCTCTTGTAATGGAGGTCTCAAATCGCACGACATAAATCTAATAGGTATAGAACCATTATAAAGGAAGTAATTAATATAAGAATAAGTTTAAAAAATAAAAAGTTTGAAATTTAAAATTTACTCAATTGATTTGATTATTTATTTTTTAGTTTTTGAAAATAAATCTCGAAATGATTTTGGATCTGTTTTAATATTTCCACAATGTGAATATTTGTTGCGTCCAACTCCTTCTTGTTCCTCCCATTCCACATCCTGTATAAATTTCTGATTCATTTTAATATTTGCTTGATCTATAGCTTCGGAAGCAGTTTCACCTTCTCCATTAGTCCACCAGGTATTCCTGTCAATTATCTCCCCATTCTCAATTTTAACAGCCCATGCTTGAACGCTTGCAGTACATTTTGCCATTTCTTTCACATCACTTATTTTCAATAATTTATTTTAATTAAAGTATTACAAACTCTAAATATATAGTTTTATATTTTTGTCTAAAGTTTGATAATAATCAAACGAAAATTTAGACATATAACAAATATTAATTGAGATATAGCGATTTCATAGAAATATGATTTGACTTATTTATTCTTAATATAATTCTAGTTTCTGAAAAATGAAAACTGAAAAATGAATTGATAAAGCTCGAATGATTTTTACTCTGTTAAGACTTAGAAAATCTCTCGTTAATGGTATTGATTAATGATTCAGCATTCTTTTTCAGCATGGGATCATTAGAATGATATAATTCCTCGAATAAAGCCTTATTAACCAATTGTTTATCAAATTGTTTATTGAAATTATTTTTTTTAAAATAAATCTCAATCGCTTCACAAACAGGCTTTTTACTTTTAATATCAGGAATTACTATGGATAAATCTGAATAAACTGCTTTAAATTTTTAAAAAAAATTGGTTATAAAATCAATGACGAAGTTGAAAAAGTGGATATAATATTCTTTTTTACTAAGGTCAAGAATGGTGTATCTGAACACAAGATTTATCAAATTGGAGGAAGGTATTCTGAAAGCATTGAAGAAATAAGAGGTTTTAGAGACGAGATTCGCGATAAATCTCTTGAAGAAAAAAAAGATTTACTTGAAGGAATAACCGAAAGTAGTGAATTTAAGGCATACCACCCCAAGAAAAAAGAGTTTTATCTAAACATCTTACGAGAAATTTATAATAAATTAAGTCTGGAAAAAAAATACAGGAAGATTCAAAGAAGAATTGAAGACGCTGTAGGAAAGCAAATGGAAGCAAAAAAATTAATTAAAGGTGATTTAAACATTAGTACTAACCCTTTTAATAATATTAAGATAATCTATCCAAAAATTTATTTTAAATATTTAAACATAATCATACAAAAGGGAGGTTTTTATGAAAATAAGAAAAAAAAAAAACTTTTTATTCTTTATCTTTTTTACTATTACTTTCTCAATGTCTTCTACATTAGTTATGGCACAACATATACCACCACCACCCGGTGGGGGAAAACCTGCACAAAAAATAGGTGTGTTTATATGGAGTAGTGATGTATGTACACAATCGATTATTGATGGATATAAGGATGTTTTGGAAGACGAAGGTTACGATATATTCTTCTGTTTTGAGGATCCAAATATTTATACTGTTCTTAGTGCGATAGATGTATATGAAAAAAGTGGGGATACGATTTTCTTTTACTTTTATGGACATGGTACTTATAATGAATTATACGATAATTCCTACTGGTACTATAGACCAAATCTAGCAATTTCTTCTCAAACTTTAAGAACGGAATTAGATAAAATGGAAGCGGGAAGAAAGGGAATTTTGATCGAATCTTGTTATTCGGGAGGATTTGCAGATGATTTTGATGAAGCGAGGGAAATTCCTTTTGTACATGCTCTAACACTACCACTATTGTATCTCTAGTATCGGTTCCATCTAAAGCCTCAAATGATCCGTGAAGCTTTACTAATATTCCTTTATTTAACTTCTTGTATTTATCTAAAAAAGTTATATATTCGTGCGGATATAAGATAAGGTGTGGAAGGATAAGTAAACCTTCCATGCACTTCATATGTAATTTTATAAATGTGATGACATATAGGACAATCAGATAAATCAACATCTTCAGAATATTCTGTCCAAGGAAAAAATACTGAAACTGGTGTTTTGTCTTCATTATGTGAAGAAAAATAATAATGCTAACAAGAAGAGTCCAATAGGAGTACTAAAATAACATGATTAAATATATAATTCGCATCGCAGTTCTAGGTTCTGAAAACGTGGGTAAAAAGACTCAATCTTCAATTATAGATGGAATTATTGATATAGATAAACTTGATTATTATCTTAGACATTTGAGGATCTTTGGGATTATATTTCGATCTAATTTTATTAAAAGTCTCATCCGTTATTATTATACTTGATAATTTTGACATTTCAAAGAGTTTCCATCCTTGTGAGCTACCAGATCTACTATGTCCACTAATTTGGTCCTATTTAAAAGTTAGGTAAACTTTACACTAGTAAACTTGAAAGTAATAGTAGTAAAATTCCAAACTACTCTACTCACTCTTCGCAGTTTTTCTTTACGAATCTTTACTCGTCTTTACAAAAGTTTACTTTTTATATCATAAAAAATCTAACTAACAAATACGAACATTTTTTCCTAGATTTTTTAAAAACGAGCTAACTTAAAACTTTGGTTTTAAAAAAAAAAAGTTATTTAAAATTTATTTTTCATGATTGTTCACTATTATTTAGCCAACATTGGTAATTTGATTGAAATATGTTCTTATGAGCAAAATTAGCAGCTATGCAGCCTCCCCTACAATTAGAAAGCCATGAACATTTTTGACACTTTCCTTGAATATCAGAGGTGTTTAAACTTCTAAAGTAATTGAGGAAATTAGAATTTTTCCATATCCAACTAAAACTATGCTCTCTAATGTTATCGGTTTTAACACCAATGAAATAATTACATGGTAATATTTCTCCAGTAGAGGTGAGAGTACAATAATGCCTTGCTCCATTGCATCCAATTTGAGATTCTTTATGGGTAGATTCTAAA